>NZ_JBIAME010000011.1:0-372365 GCF_042873935.1 Streptomyces sp. NPDC004327
TTTCCGACTCTATCAGATCTTTCCGATCCGATTTCCTCGGTGCTTTCCGGTCCCGCTTTCTCGACTTTCGTCGTTTCTTTCGGGGCCTTCCGGCGCTCTCCGACTTTATCAGAAGTTCTGAGTCGGATTTCCCGCCCTTCGGTTTCACTCTCCAGGCACTCGATGGTGCCCGGGGCTTCCCCTCTGGCGGAGCCGTAAACGTACTGGAGGGGGGCGCCCCGATGCAAATCGAGGCGCCCCCCTCCCGCCGTACGTCCGTCGCCGGGCGACGGTCCGTCAGACCTCCACGACCACCGGGAGGATCATCGGGCGGCGGCGGTAGGTGTCGGAGACCCACTTGCCGACCGTGCGGCGGATCAGCTGCTGGAGCTGGTGCGGCTCGACCACGCCGTCCTGGGCGGACTTGTTCAGGGCCTGGTCGATCTTCGGGAGCACCGCGTCGAAGGCGGAGTCCTCGATGCCGGAGCCCCGGGCATGGACGTTCGGGCCGCCCACGATCTTGCCGGTCGTCGAGTCGACGACGAGGTAGACCGAGATGATGCCCTCCTCGCCGAGGATCCGGCGGTCCTTCAGGGAGGCCTCGGTGACGTCGCCGACCGAGAGGCCGTCCACGTACACGTAACCCGCCTGGACCTTGCCGGTGATGCGGGCGCGGCCGTCGACCAGGTCGACGACGACGCCGTCCTCGGCGATGACGATGTGGTCCTTGGGGATACCCGTCATCGCGCCGAGCTCGGCGTTGGCGCGCAGGTGGCGCCATTCGCCGTGGACCGGCATGAGGTTCTTCGGCTTGCAGATGTTGTAGAAGTACAGCAGCTCGCCGGCCGAGGCGTGGCCCGAGACGTGGACCTTGGCGTTGCCCTTGTGGACGACGTTGGCGCCCCAGCGGGTCAGGCCGTTGATCACGCGGTAGACCGCGTTCTCGTTGCCGGGGATGAGCGAGGACGCCAGGATCACGGTGTCCCCGGGGACGATCCGGATCTGGTGGTCGCGGTTGGCCATCCGGGACAGGGCGGCCATGGGCTCGCCCTGGGAGCCCGTGCAGACGAGCACGACCTCGTCGTCCGGCAGGTCGTCGAGCGTCTTGACGTCGACGACGAGGCCGGCCGGGACCCGCAGATAGCCCAGGTCACGCGCGATGCCCATGTTGCGGACCATGGAGCGGCCGACGAAGGCGACCCGGCGGCCGTACTCGTGGGCGGCGTCCAGGATCTGCTGGATGCGGTGCACGTGGCTGGCGAAGCTGGCCACGATGATGCGCTTCTGGGCGTTCGCGAACACGTTGCGCAGGACGTTGGAGATGTCGCGCTCGTGTGCCGTGAAGCCCGGGACCTCGGCGTTCGTCGAGTCGGTGAGGAGGAGGTCGATGCCCTCCTCACTCAGCCGCGCGAAGGCGTGCAGGTCCGTGAGGCGGTTGTCCAGCGGGAGCTGGTCCATCTTGAAGTCGCCGGTGTGGACGGCCATGCCCGCGGGGGTGCGGATGGCGACGGCCAGGGCGTCCGGGATGGAGTGGTTGACGGCGATGAACTCGCAGTCGAAGGGGCCGAACCGCTCGCGGTGCCCCTCGGCCACCTCAAGGGTGTAGGGGCGGATGCGGTGCTCCTGGAGCTTGGCCTCGATGAGGGCGAGGGTCAGCTTGGAGCCGATGAGCGGGATGTCCTGCTTCATGCGGAGCAGGTACGGCACACCACCGATGTGGTCCTCGTGGCCGTGGGTCAGGACGATGCCGACGACGTCGTCGAGGCGGTCCTGGATGGTGGTGAAGTCGGGCAGGATCAGGTCGACGCCCGGCTGCTCCTCCTCGGGGAAGAGGACGCCGCAGTCGACGATCAGGAGGCGGCCGTCGTACTCGAAGACCGTCATGTTCCGGCCGATTTCACCGAGCCCACCGAGCGGGGTGACGCGAAGGCCGCCCTTGGGGAGCTTCGGCGGGGCGCCGAGTTCGGGATGCGGATGGCTCAAAAGACTCTCCTCACCATGCGCGCCACGTACCGCTCGGGCACGTGGCGCGCATGACATTCGTGCACTTGCTGTTGTGTTCAGTTACGGGTCTTCAGTTGTGAAGTCTGATGTCAGAGCTGTACCCCGCCGGCGGCCAGGTCGACCTTGAGCTGGGCGGTCTCCTCTTCGGAGAGCCCGACGAGCGGCAGCCGCAGCGGGCCGGCCGGGAGCCCCTGGAGGGCGAGGGCGGCCTTGGTGGTCATGACGCCCTGGGTGCGGAACATGCCGGTGAAGACCGGCAGCAGCCGCTGGTGGATCTCGGTGGCCTTCTGGACGTCGCCGGCCAGGTAGGCCTCGAGCATGGCGCGCAGCTCGGGGGAGACGACGTGGCCGACGACGGAGACGAAGCCGCAGGCGCCCACGGAGAGCAGCGGCAGGTTGAGCATGTCGTCGCCGGAGTACCAGGCGAGGCCGGACCGGGCGATGGCCCAGCTGGCGCGGCCGAGGTCGCCCTTGGCGTCCTTGTTGGCGACGATCCGGGGGTGCTCGGCGAGCCGGACGATGGTCTCGGTGTCGATCGGGACGCCGCTGCGGCCGGGGATGTCGTAGAGCATCACCGGGAGCTCGGTGGCGTCGGCGATGGCCGAGAAGTGCCGGTACAGGCCCTCCTGCGGGGGCTTGTTGTAGTACGGCGTGACGGCGAGCAGGCCGTGCGCGCCGTCGCGTTCGGCGGTGCGGGCGAGCTCGAGGGTGTGGTGGGTGTCGTTGGTCCCGATGCCGGCGACGACGTGGGCGCGGTCGCCGACCGCCTCCAGTACGGCCCGTACGAGCTGCGATTTCTCCGCGTCGGTGGTGGTCGGGGACTCACCGGTGGTGCCGTTGACGATCAGGCCGTCGTTGCCGGCGTCCACGAGGTGGGTGGCGAGTCGCTGGGCGCCGTCGAGGTCGAGTGCGCCGTCCGCCGTGAAGGGCGTGACCATGGCGGTGAGGACCCGCCCGAAGGGGGTCTGCGGAGTGGAGATCGGGGCCATGGGTAACACGCTACTCGCTGCTCAGCGCCGGGTGTCCCCTCGGGGGACGCGATAAAGGGAGCCCGGCACTGCCTGCTCGGGGGTTCAAGCAGTGCCGGGTCCGTTTGATCAGCCTAGATGAACTTCACGAAACGCCGCAATACGGACACTTCGCTCCGGAAGCTCGCACTTTTGTGCCTACCGCGGACGTGTTACGGAGCCACGCGGCCGTTCTTGTTGAAGGCGGCGTGGGTCAGCGGCATCAGCCGGGCCCAGTGCTCCTCCATCTTCTCGCCGACCATCTCGATCTCCCGCTGCGGGAAGGACGGCACGGCGGCGAGCTCGTGCTGGGTGCGCAGGCCGAGGAAGTGCATCAGCGAGCGCGCGTTGCAGGTGGCGTACATCGAGGAGTACAGGCCCACCGGGAGGACCGAACGGGCGACCTCGCGGGCGACGCCGGCGGCCAGCATCTCCTGGTACGTCTCGTACGCCTGGCGGTACGAGTCCTCCATGACCCGGCCGGTCAGCTCGTGCTGCGCCTCGGTGCCCTCGACGAAGACGTACTTGCCCGGGCGGCCCTCCTGGACCAGCTTGCGGGAGGCGTCGGGGACGTAGAAGACCGGCTGCAGCTCCCTGTAGCGGCCCGATTCCTCGTTGTACGACCAGCCCACCCGGTGCCGCATGAACTCGCGGAACACGAAGATCGGGGCGCTGATGAAGAAGGTCATCGAGTTGTGCTCGAAGGGGCTGCCGTGGCGGTCCCGCATCAGGTAGTTGATGAGGCCCTTGGAGCGCTCCGGGTCCTTCTGGAGCTCGTCCAGGGACTGCTCGCCGGCCGTGGACACCCGCGCCGCCCAGAGGACGTCGGAGTCGGCCGCCGCGCTCTTGACCAGCTCGACGGTGACATCGCTCCGTAGGTCGATCTTGACGTTCTCTGCAGCGGTGTCGGTCACCGGCGGTCCTTCCAGTCAGTGCGTGTGGCTCGTCCACTCTATCGACGTCCTCCCTGAGGATGAGATTCGGCCGCTTTGATGAAAAAACGGCACCTCGGCACCGTTTCGGTCGTCTGTACCGGTGACAGACACCTTCGAGCACCGAATCCCAGGAGAGTGGCCCTGATGTTGCGCCGGCGAGAGGCCGTTCCGTTCGCGTTCGTCGCGGAGTCCGACCACTTCCGCAGTAACGTCACTCCGCCGCCGCGGGAGCGTCTCCGGCCGGGCCAGATCCTCGGCCGTACGCTGATGGGGCTGACCGTCGTCGCCGGCCTGGTGGGTGCGCTGATCCTCGGCATGCCGTCCCTGGACTCCTCGGACGCGGGCGGGCAGCGGCAGCACTCCGAGGCATCCGAGGGCCGCTGAGGTAGCCTCACCGGGCACAGCCCACCGAACGTGCTTGTGAGTGAGGACCCGTCGTGCCCCTGCCCTTTCTGACGGCCGACCGTTTCGACGCGGACGACGACGTCGCGCTGCCGTTCGACGACCACGACCAGTGGCGCCGGCCGTACCGGCCCGGGCCGTGGCGGGTGGGGATCGCGGCGCTCGCGCTGCTGCTGGCCTCGTTCGTCCTGCTCGCGGCCGTCGTCATCGCGGCCGCCGGCGCGGTCGGCGGGGCCCTGTTCACCTTCGGGTTCGCCGCGCTGATCATCGCCTGCGCGCTGCGACTGCTCCGGATGGGTGTCTGGGTGAGCCGGGCCGGCCTGCGGCACGTCTCCTTCCTGAGGACGAGGACCGTGCCGTGGCGGCAGACCGCCGCCGTGCGCACCGTCCAGCAGCCGGTGCGCTGGCTGGGACTCCCCCGCACGGTCCAGGGTCAGGCCCTCGTCCTCGTCCGGCACGGCGGCGAGCAGACCCCGCTGCTCACGGACCACAACGCCGACTTCCTCTCCCGCGTCGAGGCCTTCGACCGGGCGGCGGACACGGTCGAGGCGTGGAACGCCGAGTACGGCGAGGACACCGAGCAGGTGAAGAACACGGCGTACGCCGGAGCGCGCTGACCCCGGAGAACACCGCGTACGCCGGAGCCCGCTGACCCAGCGTGCCCCGGCGTACGCCCGTGCGACCGGCTTACCCGGCCTTGTGCAGCGCGATCGCGCGCTGCATGGCCTGGCGGGCCCGCGGGGTGTCGCGGGCGTCGCGGTAGGCCACCGCGAGGCGGAACCAGCAGCGCCAGTCGTCCGGCGAGTCCTCCGTCTCGGCCTTGCGCCGGGCGAAGACCTCGTCGGCGGAGTCGCGGTCGATGCGGCCGCCCTCCGTGCGCCTCAGCTCGTCGACGGGCAGGCCGCCCTCGGCCTCCAGGACCTCGGCCAGCCGGTTGGCCCGGCGCGCGAAGCTGGTGTTCTTCCAGAGGAACCAGACGCCGACCACCGGCAGGACGAACGCTATGGCGCCCATGCCCATGGCCGCCGGCTCGCCGGTCAGCAGCAGGAGGACGCCCTCCATCCCCACCACGCCGAAGACGAGGACGAGGACGGTGGCGAGGAAGACGTACGTGATCTTTCCACCCATGACCGTCAGCCCAGGTCCAGGAAGTTTTCCAGGCCGAAGGTGAGGCCCGGGGTGGTCACGACGCGGCGGGCGCCCAGGAGGACGCCCGGCATGAAGCTGGAGTGGTGCAGCGAGTCGTGCCGCACGGTGAGGGTCTCGCCCTCGCCGCCGAGCAGCACCTCCTGGTGGGCGAGCAGGCCCCGCAGGCGCACGGAGTGCACCGGGACGCCGTCCACGTTCGCGCCGCGCGCGCCGTCCAGGGCGGAAGCGGTGGCGTCCGGCTGGTCGCCGAGGCCGGCCGCCGCGCGGGCGGCGCCGATCAGCTGGGCCGTGCGGGTGGCCGTGCCGGAGGGGGCGTCCACCTTGTTCGGGTGGTGCAGCTCGATGACCTCGACCGACTCGAAGTACGGGGCCGCGATCTGCGCGAACTTCATGGTGAGGACCGCGCCGATGGAGAAGTTCGGGGCGATCAGCACACCCGTCCGGGGCGACTGGTCGAGCCAGCCGCCCAGCTGCGCGAGGCGCTCCTCGGTCCAGCCGGTGGTCCCGACGACCGCGTGGATGCCGTGGCGCACGCAGAAGTCGAGGTTGCCCATGACCGAGCCGGGAGTGGTCAGCTCGACGGCGACCTGGGCGTCCGCCTCGACGAGGGACTCCAGCTTGTCGCCGCGGCCGAGGGCCGCGACCAGTTCCATGTCCTCGGCGGCCTCGACGGCCCTGACGGCCTCGGAGCCGATGCGGCCCTGGGCTCCGAGGACCGCCACGCGCAGCTTGCTCATCTGATTCCTTAGGTGCGGGAACGGGTGCTTGACGAGGTGCTCAGGCGACCACGGTGTGGAGCCGGTCCGCCTGCTTGTCCTTCAGCGGACCTATCACCGAGAGCGAGGGCCGCTGGTCCAGTACATCGCGGGCCACCGCGCGCACCTCGTCGGGGGTGACGGCCGCGATGGTGGACAGCATGTCGTCGACCGACATCTGCGTGCCCCAGCACAGCTCGCTCTTGCCGATGCGGTTCATCAGCGCGCCGGTGTCCTCCAGGCCCAGCACGGTGGAGCCGGAGAGCTGGCCGACGGCGCGGGCGATCTCCTCGTCGGTGAGCCCGTCGGCGGCGACCTTCTCCAGCTCGTCCCGGCAGATCTTCAGCACGTCGTGGATCTGGCTGGGCCGGCAGCCGGCGTACACGCCGAACAGGCCGCAGTCGGCGAAGCCGGAGGTGTACGAGTACACGCTGTAGGCGAGGCCGCGCTTCTCCCGCACCTCCTGGAAGAGGCGGGAGGACATGCCGCCGCCGAGGGCGGTGTTCAGCACGCCGAGCGCCCAGCGGCGCTCGTCGTTGCGGGCCAGGCCCGGCATGCCGAGGACCACGTGGGCCTGCTCGGTCTTGCGGCCGAGCACCTCGACCCGGCCGGCCGCCTTGATGGTGCGGTGTCCGTCGCGCGGGGCGACGGGGACGGCGTCGGTACGGGTGAGGGCGCCGGCCTTCTCGAAGGCGCGGCGGACCTGGCGCACCACCGTGGCGTGGTCGACGTTGCCCGCGGCGGCGACGACCAGGTGGGTCGGGTCGTAGTGCTTCTTGTAGAAGCGGGCGATCCGGCCCCGGTCGAGGGCGCTGACGGTGTCGACGGTGCCGAGGACCGGGCGGCCCAGCGGGGTGTCGCCGAACATCGTCCGCGCGAAGAGGTCGTGGACCACGTCGCCCGGGTCGTCCTCGGTCATCGCGATCTCTTCGAGGATCGCGCCGCGCTCGACGTTCACGTCCTCTTCGAGGATGAGCGAGCCGGTGAGCATGTCGCAGACGACGTCGATCGCCAGCGGCAGGTCGGTGTCGAGGACCCGCGCGTAATAGCAGGTGTACTCCTTCGCCGTGAAGGCGTTCATCTCGCCGCCGACCGCGTCGATCGCGGCGGAGATGTCGAGGGCGGACCGCTTGCGGGTGCCCTTGAAGAGGAGGTGCTCCAGGTAGTGGGTGGCGCCGTTGAGCGCCGGGGTCTCGTCGCGGGAGCCGACGTGCGCCCAGATGCCGAAGGTGGCGGAGCGCACCGAGGGCAGCGTCTCGGTGACGATGCGGAGGCCGCCGGGGAGGGTCGTGCGCCGGACCGTGCCGATGCCGTCCTTGCCCGGGAGAAGCGTTTGGGTACGGGCGACGGCCCGCCCCTCGGAGGAGGGGCGGGCCGTCGTCACGGAACTGCGGGACGTCACTGGTCCGAGGCGTCCTTCTCGGTCTCTTCGCCCTCGATCACGGGGATGAGGGAGAGCTTGCCGCGCTGGTCGATCTCGGCGATCTCGACCTGGACCTTGGCGCCGACCGCGAGCACGTCCTCGACGTTCTCCACGCGCTTGCCACCGGCGAGCTTGCGGATCTGCGAGATGTGCAGCAGGCCGTCCTTGCCCGGCATGAGGGAGACGAAGGCACCGAAGGTGGTGGTCTTGACGACCGTACCCAGGTAGCGCTCGCCGACCTCCGGCATGGTCGGGTTGGCGATGCCGTTGATCGTGGCGCGGGCGGCCTCGGCGGCCGGGCCGTCGGCGGCACCGATGTAGATGGTGCCGTCGTCCTCGATCGTGATCTCGGCGCCGGTGTCCTCCTGGATCTGGTTGATCATCTTGCCCTTGGGGCCGATGACCTCACCGATCTTGTCCACGGGGATCTTGACGGTGATGATCCGCGGGGCGTTCGGGGACATCTCGTCCGGCGTGTCGATCGCTTCCATCATCACGTCGAGGATGTGGAGGCGGGCGTCGCGGGCCTGCTTGAGGGCCGCGGCCAGGACGGAGGCCGGGATGCCGTCCAGCTTGGTGTCGAGCTGGAGGGCGGTGACGAACTCCTTCGTACCGGCGACCTTGAAGTCCATGTCGCCGAAGGCGTCCTCCGCACCGAGGATGTCGGTGAGGGCGACGTAGTGCGTCTTGCCGTCGATCTCCTGGGAGATCAGGCCCATGGCGATACCGGCGACGGGGGCCTTCAGCGGCACACCGGCGTTCAGCAGCGACATGGTGGAGGCGCAGACCGAGCCCATGGACGTCGAGCCGTTGGAGCCGAGGGCCTCGGACACCTGACGGATCGCGTAGGGGAACTCCTCGCGGGTCGGCAGGACCGGCACGATCGCGCGCTCGGCGAGCGCGCCGTGGCCGATCTCGCGGCGCTTCGGGGAGCCGACGCGGCCGGTCTCGCCGACGGAGTACGGCGGGAAGTTGTAGTTGTGCATGTAGCGCTTGCGGGTCACCGGGGAGAGGGTGTCCAGCTGCTGCTCCATGCGGAGCATGTTGAGGGTGGTGACGCCCAGGATCTGGGTCTCGCCACGCTCGAACAGGGCGGAGCCGTGCACGCGCGGGATCGCCTCGACCTCGGCGGCGAGCGTACGGATGTCCGTGACGCCACGGCCGTCGATGCGGACCTTGTCCTTGATGACGCGCTCGCGGACCAGGGCCTTGGTCAGGCTGCGGTACGCGGCGGAGATCTCCTTCTCGCGGCCTTCGAAGGCCGGGAGGAGCTTCTCGGCGGCGATCTCCTTGACGCGGTCCAGCTCGGCCTCGCGGTCCTGCTTGCCCGCGATGGTCAGCGCCTGGGAGAGCTCGCCCTTGACGGCGGCCGCGAGGGCCTCGTACACGTCGTCCTGGTAGTCCAGGAAGACCGGGAACTCGCCCTCGGGCTTGGCGGCCTTGGCGGCCAGGTCGGCCTGGGCCTTGCAGAGGACCTTGATGAACGGCTTCGCGGCCTCGAGGCCCGCGGCGACGATCTCCTCGGTCGGCGCCTCGGCGCCGCCCTTGACGAGGGCGATGGTCTTCTCGGTGGCCTCGGCCTCGACCATCATGATCGCGACGTCGCCGTCCTCGAGGGTGCGACCCGCGACGACCATGTCGAAGACGGCGTCCTCGAGCTCGGTGTGCGTCGGGAAGGCGACCCACTGGCCCTTGATCAGCGCGACGCGGACGCCGCCGATCGGGCCGGAGAAGGGCAGGCCGGCCAGCTGGGTGGACGCGGACGCGGCGTTGATCGCGACGACGTCGTACAGGTGGTCGGGGTTGAGCGCCATGACCGTGGCGACGACCTGGATCTCGTTGCGCAGGCCCTTCTTGAAGGACGGGCGCAGCGGGCGGTCGATCAGACGGCAGGTGAGGATCGCGTCCTCGGAGGGGCGGCCCTCACGGCGGAAGAAGGAGCCGGGGATCTTGCCGGCTGCGTACATCCGCTCCTCGACGTCCACCGTCAGGGGGAAGAAGTCGAGCTGGTCCTTGGGCTTCTTCGACGCGGTGGTCGCGGAGAGGACCATCGTGTCGTCGTCCAGGTACGCGACGGCGGAGCCGGCGGCCTGGCGGGCCAGGCGGCCCGTCTCGAAGCGGATGGTGCGGGTGCCGAAGGCGCCGTTGTCGATGACGGCCTCGGCGTAGTGGGTCTCGTTCTCCACTAGCGGTTTCTCCTACGTTTTCGTCTTTGCGTCCGCGGACCCGTGTGGCCCGGAACGGTGCGGGAGAAGCGCTCTGATGGCGGGCCGGTCTTCGATCGAAGCCTCCGGGACCACTGCCCGGGGGCCACTACCGAGGACCGGCGGCGGGCCGGCTGCTTCTCGCGCGTGGATGTGGCGTTGTGCGACCAGACTAAGGTCCGGTGGCACCTTCGCGCACGTACAGCAAAGGGAGCGGCCCCCTGAAAGTGGGAACCGCTCCCTTCACAGCGTCTTACTTGGCGCCGCCGGCCGCACCGCGGCGGATGCCGAGGCGGTCGACCAGCGCACGGAAGCGCTGGATGTCCTTCTTGGCCAGGTACTGCAGCAGGCGGCGGCGCTGACCGACCAGGATGAGCAGACCACGACGGGAGTGGTGGTCGTGCTTGTGGGCCTTGAGGTGCTCGGTCAGGTCCGAGATGCGGCGGGACAGCATCGCGACCTGGACCTCGGGGGAGCCGGTGTCGCCCTCCTTGGTGCCGAACTCGGCCATGATCTGCTTCTTGACGGCGGCGTCGAGAGCCACGCGGATCTCCTCTTGGTTCGTGCGCCCACGAGTGCCCCTGGTCTTGGTCTCAGGGGAAACTTCCATGACTCGCGAGCGAAGGTCCGATGAGCGCTGCTCCCCGATGCCGGTCGGAAGACCGGCGGTTTCCGGGAGCGCGTACACAAACGGCCGTCACACAGCGTACCAGGTCGCCTCAGGACGGCTGAGGCGACCCGGAGCGACGGGCCGGGGCGACCCGGGGTGACCGCGCGGGGCTCAGCCGGTCAGGGAGCGGGCCCGCATGAAGACGTCGAGGACGGCGAGGCAGAGCGGGACCAGGGCGAGCAGGACGAAGCCCTCGGTGAGGTCGAGCAGCCTCCCCCAGAAGGGGGACAGGCCCTTCCTCGGGATGATCAGGCCGATCGCGGTGACCAGGGCGGCGCCGGCGGCGACGGCCGCGGTGAGCCAGATCGTACGGATGTCGAGGCCGCCGCGGTCCCCGTACATCAGGAGGTCCTTGACGAGGTCGGTCGGCGGGTTCAGGGAGAGGCCGAGGACCAGCAGGGCGATCGCGGCGAGGCCGGCCACCAGGACGCAGGCGACCTGCGAGGTGTAGCGGAAGAGACGGGCGCGCAGCAGCATCGCGAGGCCGGCGGCGAGGGCGAGCAGCTGGCCCCACGTGTTCCCGGCGAAGCCGAGCACCGCGCAGGAGCCGACGACGACGGCCGCGCAGCCGCCGACCAGGCCGAGGAGCATCTCGTGGCCGCGGCGGGCCTGCAGCGCGATCCGCTCGGCGTCGACGGGCTGGGCCTCGCCGAGGAGCGGCTGGTGCGGGTCGGCCGCGAAGTCCTCGTCGGCGGCGCTGCGCGGGGAGGCGTAGCCGATCGGGAGGCGGGCGAAGCGGGCCGAGAGGCCGGGCAGGAAGGCGACCAGGCCGATGGCGGCGGGCACGCACACGGCGGCGGTCTCGGTGGCCGACGCCTCGGTGAGGATCGCGGCGAAGGTGGCGAGGGTGCCGACGGTGGCCAGGAAGGTCGCGGCGACGAAGGGGGCGTCGCCGCTCGGGGTGAGCGCGACGAGGGTGACGGCGGCGACCAGGACGGTGACGCAGCCGAGCAGGAACTGGAGCCGGCCGGGGCCCTGGCCGGCGGCGGGGGCGATGATCCCGGAGCCGGCGATGAGCAGCAGCGGCAGCGCGCCGAGGCCGAGGGCTACGGCGGTGGCCCGGTCGCCGTACACCCGGGCGCGGACGCCGGCGAAGGCGGTGAGGAGCACGCCGGCGGCGCCGGCGATGACGCCGGGCAGGCTGTGCATGTCGTGGCGGACCGGGTCGGCGAACCAGAGCACGAAGCCCATGAGGACGAGCAGCAGCACGCCGCCGACGAGTCCGGCGCCGCGCAGCAGCTCGTCGCTCCACAGGTGGCGGTCGCGGGTGACGGCGGAGGCGACGGCGTCGGAGACGTCGTCGAAGACGGCGGGCGGCAGCGACTCGGCGAACGGGCGCAGGCTGAGCACCTCGCCGTCGAGGACCCGCTGGGCGGCGAGCGTGCGGGCGCCGTCGAGCACGGTGCCGTCGCGGCGGACCAGGTGGTAGCCGGTGGGGGCGCCGGCCGGCTGGGTCTGTCCGGTGAGCCGCAGGATCTCCGGGTAGACGTCGGCGACGGCGATGTCCTCGGGGAGTGCCACGTCGATGCGGCTGTCCGGCGCCACGACGGTGACGCGGCAGAAGCCGGTCGCTGCGGTCGTACTCACGTTTCTGGACCCCCTGATTCGCGGTTGCGCACGGTGCGGGTCACCCTACCGGGGTCCTGTGTCAGCAGCTGCAAGTAGGATCCTTTGCTCTCAGGGGGAGGCCGTCGCGAACGGGGCGCCGGCGCGGAAGCTCCCTCACGAGCCCGCCCGTAACGAGGGATTGATGCGCCGGTGAGCCAGATCGTCGTCAAACGCCCGCCGAGGTCCCTTCCTCCGGAAGTCCCCAGTGAGGAACTGGTCCTGGAGTCCCCGCCGGAACTGCCGCGGGGGCAGCAGGAGTCCGCGCTGATGCAGCTGCTGCCGATGCTCGGCATGGGCTCGTCGGTGGTGTTCTTCTTCATGACGCCGTCCCCGATCATGAAGATCATGGGCACGCTGATGCTGGCGTCGACGGTCGGCATGGCGATCGCCCAGTTCGTCAGATTCCGCCGGGGTGCGCAGGGGCAAATGGCCGATGTGCGGCGGGACTACCTCAAATACCTCGCCCAGACGCGGCGCGCGGTGCGGCGCACGGCGCGCAAGCAGCGGGACGCGCAGCTGTATCTGCACCCGGCGCCCGAGCAGTTGTGGTCGGTGGTCGCGGAGGGCTCGCGGGTCTGGGAGCGGCGGGTCGGCGACCACGACTTCGCGCAGGCCCGGATCGGGCTCGGCGCCCAGCAGTTGTCGACGCCGCTGGTGGCGCCGGACACGGCGCCGGTGGACGAGCTGGAGCCGCTGTGCGCGGGCGCGATGCAGCAGTTCCTGGCGGTGCACGGCACGCTGGACGGGCTGCCGATGGCGGTGTCGCTGCGGGCCTTCTACCACGTGACGGTGTCCGGCGAACCGGAGGCGGCGCAGTCCGCGGCGCGCGGTCTGGTGGCCCAACTGGTCACGCTGCACTCCCCCGACGACCTGATGGTGGCCGTGGTGGCGGCGCGCGGCGCGCAGGAGCGCTGGGACTGGACGAAGTGGCTGCCGCACACGCAGGTGCCCGGCACGGTCGACGGCGCCGGCACGAAGCGGCTGTTCGGTGACGACCTGGGCGAGCTGGAGCAGCTGCTGCGCTCGCGGCTCGACGGGCGGCCGCGGTTCAGCCGGGACAACCAGCCGGTCCTGGACCAGCCGCACGTGGTGGTCGTCCTCGACGGCGGGATGGTGCCGCCGGACTCGCTGTTCGCGGCGCCCGAGGGCCTGCAGGGCGTGACGATCGTCGAGGTGGTGTCCGGCGAGCTCGACGAGCCGCGCGGCGGGCTCTCCGTGATCGTGCGGCCCGGGCGGCTGCGCCTGGAGTCGGGCGGCGGCTTCGCCTACGAGGGGCTGCCGGACGTCATGTCGGTGCAGGCCGCCGAGGCGCTGGCCCGGCAGCTCGCGCCGCTGCGGATGGGCGGCGGGGACGACGACGACGAACCGCTGCTCGCCAACCTGGACTTCACCGATCTGCTGAACCTGGGCGACGCGGCGTCGGTGGACGTGGCGCGCACCTGGCGGCCGCGGTCGGTCGCGGAGCGTCTTCGGGTGCCGATCGGTGTCGGCGAGGACGGCGGGCCGGTCATGCTGGACCTGAAGGAGGCCGCGCAGGAGGGCATGGGCCCGCACGGTCTGTGCGTGGGCGCGACCGGTTCCGGCAAGTCGGAGCTGCTGCGCACGCTGGTGCTCGGCCTCGCGGTGACGCACTCCTCGGAGACGCTGAACTTCGTCCTCGCGGACTTCAAGGGCGGCGCGACCTTCGCGGGCATGTCGCAGATGCCGCACGTGGCGGCCGTCATCACCAACCTGGCCGACGACCTGACGCTGGTCGACCGCATGGGCGACGCGATCCGCGGCGAGCTGCAGCGGCGCCAGGAGCTGCTGCGTTCGGCGGGCAACTACGCCAACATCCACGACTACGAGAAGGCGCGGGCGGCCGGCGCCCCGCTGGAGCCGCTGGCCTCACTCGTCCTGGTCATCGACGAGTTCAGCGAGCTGTTGACGGCCAAGCCCGACTTCATCGACATGTTCATCCAGATCGGCCGCATCGGCCGCTCGCTCGGTGTGCACCTGCTGCTCGCCTCGCAGCGCCTGGAGGAGGGCAAGCTGCGCGGCCTCGACACGTACCTGTCGTACCGGATCGGTCTGCGGACCTTCTCGGCGGCGGAGTCGCGCACGGCGATCGGTGTGCCGGACGCGTACCACCTGCCGTCGGTGCCGGGTTCGGGCTATCTGAAGTTCGGTACGGACGAGATGACGCGCTTCAAGGCGGCGTACGTCTCCGGCACGTACCGCACCGGCGGGCCGCGCCTGGAGGCCGGGAGCATGGCGATCGAGCGGCGGCCCTCGCTGTTCACGGCGACGCCGGTGCCCGTGGTGTACGCGGCGCCGGACCCGGCGTACCTGACGGCGCAGCGGTCCGAGGAGGACGAGGCGCTCGCGGACACCGTCCTCGACGTCATCGTGCGCCGCCTGGAGGGGCAGGGCGTGCCGGCCCACCAGGTGTGGCTGCCGCCGCTCGACCAGGCTCCGTCGCTCGACCAGCTGCTGCCGGGGCTCGCGCAGACCGCGGAGCGCGGGCTCACGGCCACCGAGTACACCCGGCCGGGCGGGCTCACCGTGCCGCTCGGCCTCATCGACAAGCCGTTCGAGCAGCGGCGCGAGGTGCTGTACCGGGACTTCTCCGGCGCGGCGGGCCACATGATGGTGGTCGGCGGTCCGCAGTCCGGAAAGTCGACGCTGATGCGCGCGCTGGTCTCGTCGTTCGCGCTCACCCACACCCCGGCCGAGGTGCAGTTCTACTGCCTGGACTTCGGCGGCGGCGGCCTGTCGTCGATCGCGGGTCTGCCGCACGTCGGCGGCGTGGCGTCCCGGCTCGACCCGGAGCGGGTGCGGCGCACGGTCGCCGAGGTGCTCGGCGTGCTCAACCGGCGCGAGGAGTTCTTCCGCTCGCAGAACATCGACTCCATCGCCACCTACCGGCGCAAGCGCGCCGCCGGCGAACTGCCCGGCGAGGCCTGGGGCGACGTCTTCCTCGTGATCGACGGCTGGGGCGGCTTCAGGACCGAGTACGAGGGCCTGGAGGCGTCCGTCGCGGACATCGCCGCCCGCGGCCTCGGCTACGGCATCCACGTCGTCATCACCGCCGCCCGCTACATGGAGGTGCGGGCCGCGCTCAAGGACCAGATGCTCGGGCGCCTGGAGCTGCGGCTCGGTGACGTCATGGACTCCGAGTTCGACCGCAAGGTCGCGGCGAACGTGCCGACCGGCGTGCCCGGGCGCGGCCAGGTCCCGGAGAAGCTGCACTTCATGGGCGCGCTGCCGCGCATCGACGGCTCCAGCTCGGCGGGCGACCTCGCGGACGGCACGGCGGCGTTCGTCGAGGCGGTGCGCGCCGCCTGGCACGGGCCGGCGACCCCGCCCGTACGGCTCCTGCCGCACAAGCTGTCGGCCGACCGGCTGCCGAAGGGCTTCGAGTTCCCGCAGCACGGCGTCGCGATCGGCATCGACGAGACGCGCCTGGAACCGGTGTTCGTCAACTTCGACACCGACCCGTTCTTCCTGATCTTCGGCGAGAGCGAGTCCGGCAAGACCAACCTGCTGCGCCTCATCGCCAAGCAGATCGGCGAGCGCTACTCCCCCGACGAGGCCAAGCTCGTCGTCGGCGACTACCGGCGTTCGCTGCTCGGCAGTCTGCCGGAGGAGCACCTCCTGGAGTACGCGCCGATGGCGAGCGCCATGCAGATGCACATGGAGGCCCTGTCGGGCGTCTTCGCGCGGCGCCAGCCGCCGCAGGACGTGACGCCGCAGCAGCTGCGCGACCGCAGCTGGTGGTCGGGCCCGCAGGTCTTCATCATCGTCGACGACTACGACCTGGTGGCGACGAGCGCCGGCAACCCGCTGGCCCCGCTCGCCGAGTTCCTCCCCTTCGCGCGCGACACGGGCGTCCGCTTCATCATCGCCCGCAACAGCGCGGGCGCCTCGCGCTCGATGTACGAGGCGTTCATGCAGCGCATCAAGGAACTGGGCGCGCAGGGCGTGCTCCTGTCCGGCGACCCGTCGGAGGGCGACCTGCTGGGCAACGCCCGCCCGCGCCCGATGCCGGCGGGCCGCGGCCTGTTCGTGTCACGGCGGGGACAGGCGTCGCTGGTGCAGACGGGGCAGATGCCGCGGATGTGAGGCGGGGTGCGGGGCGGGGCGGGCGAGGCGCCGGGGAACGGCGCCGGCGGCGTCCCGCCCCGCGACCGGGCGAACGTGTGGTGAAGCCGCTCGCCGGGAGCGGCACGTCGTGGCCCGGGCCGGACGTGGCGTCGCGGGCGGCTCCACGGACGGCGCGCACGGCAGCTCCGCGGTGACGGCCGGGCGACCGTCGCGTACGGCTGGGCGCGGCCGGCGGGCGCGAAGAATGGCGCGATGGCGATGGGCTCGCGATCGTACGAGCTGAACGGCGCCACCGGAACGTCCGATGACATGGCGGGGGATCTCCACGTCCCGTGCCGGCTGCGAGACGAGCGGGACGTGGCCTGTCGGGGCGTGAAGTGCAGGAATTATGGAGGCGCCCGGGCTGGTCGGTCCGGCCGTGGAAGCCGTGCATATGATCGAGTCCTTGCCAACGGGGAGGCGGATCATGGCAGGTGATTTCAGTCAGGAGTGGGCCCGATCAGGCTCGGGCGGCGGTGCCGACGGGCAGGTCGGCATGCAGTTGAACCACGTGCCGCCGGAACCGTCGGGTACGACGCCGCCGGCTCCGCCCGTGTACGGGCCGTTCGCCCCGGGCAAGGGGCCCAACGACTTCGCGTCGACGCCGGCCGACAAGAAGGCCGCGGCGAACACGATCGAGAACGAGCTGCAGCCGAACACGAAGAAGGCCGCGGAGCACGCGGACGAAGCCACCAGCAGCGCCCAGAAGGGCTTCGACGGCTGGGACACGGCCGCGGGCCTGAAGAAGGTGGCGGACACCTGGGACCAGCAGGTAAAGAACCTGATGGGCCGCCTGGACGCCGAGAAGGGCGCGCTGCGCGGGGCCTCGGGCCTGTTCGTGCGCAACGACACCGGGACGGGCAACCAGTTCCTGTCGCAGTCGAAGTTGAACGGTCTGTAGGGGCTGCGGTGCTGAACTATCACGAGATCATGACCACCGACCTGGGCCTGCTGACGACGGCCGCCGCCAAGTGGGAGTCGATGGCGGGTGAGCTGAAGAAGGTCGAGACCCGTTACGGCGAGTCCGTCCAGAAGATCACCATGGGCGACAACTGGTCCGGCGTCGCCGCCGGGTCCGCCAGCGCGGGCTTCGCCGCGACCCGGTACGAGTACTCGGCCGCGCAGATCCAGGCCAAGGCGATCGCGGGCCTGCTGCGCGACGCGCACGAGAAGTTCACCGATCTCAAGAAGAAGCTGGAGAGCGCGCGCGACGACGCGATCGCCGCCGGCATGGCCGTCTCCGAGCAGGGGCGCGTCACCTTCGACTGGTCGAAGCTCACCCCCGCCGAGCGCAGCGCCTACCACCACGACCCCGACGGCCAGAAGTCGATCAGCGAGGCCACGACCAAGTGGCAGCAGCACATCGACGACCGGGTGAAGGCCGTCTCCGAGCTCGACCAGAACGTCAAGCTCGCCCTCGACGCCGCCGTCGTCGACAGCAACAAGGACGCGTTCGGCAAGGGCGCCGACCAGACGTTCAACGGCTTCAACGCCGGCGCCGAGGCCGACCTGACGAAGGCCGTGAAGGCCGCGCAGGACGCGAAGGCCAACGGGTCCGATCCCAAGGTGCCCGACGACGGCCTGAAGGTGACCGGCCCCGACGCGGGCTTCACCATCAGCGGCGTCAAGAACGGCAAGGAGGGCTCGGTCAAGGCGTACGCCGACCTCTTCCACCTCAGCGCCGACGGCGAGGTGACCAAGGGCGGGGTCAAGCTCTCCGGCGTCTACGACGTCTACGGAGGAGCCAGGGCCACCGCGAACTACGGCTTCACCGACAAGGGTCTCGTCGGCAAGGCCGAAGTATCCGCCGGCATCCGGGAACTCATCGGAGGCAAGGCCGAGTACGGGTACGTCGGCGCCTACGGGCGCGGCGAGGCCTTTGCCGGCGGCGAGGCCTCGGCCAGCGCCGGAGTGGGCAAGGACGGCCTGAACGCCGGCGTGAAGGCCTTCGCCGGAGCGAAGGCGAGCGTCGCCGGAGGCGGAGAGCTCGCCGGCATCGGCGCCGGCGGCACCGCCGAGGGATGGACCGGCGCGGGCGCCGAGGCCAAGGTGACCTTCGGCAAGGGCGACGACGGCAAGTGGCACGTCGGTGGCAAGGTGGGTGTCGCCCTCGGGATCGGCGGCTCCGTGGGCGGAGAGTTCACGGTCGACCCCCACAAGGTGACCGAGGCGTTCAGCGACGCGGCCGACGCGGTCGGAGACACCGCCGGGTCCGTCAAGGACGAAGTCGTCAGCTGGTTCGACTGATGTACGTATCCGAGGAAGAAAGGCCCGACATGCCGACGACACTGCCCCTGCCGATCGAGTTCAGCCTGCCGGAGGGCTGGCAGGCGGCCCCGCCGGACGAGGTCGGCGCCCCGGACGTGGCCTTCATCGCGCTGCACCCGCGGCCGGACGCCGGGTTCACCGCGAACATCACCATCGACGGCGACTTCCTGCCGGACGGGACGGCGCTCGAGGACCTCGCCGACGCGTCGGTGGACCGCGTGCGCGCCGCCGCGGTGTCCACGGCCCTGGTCGCCCGGCGCCCGATCGGCTCCGCGTCCTCGCCGGGCCTGACGCAGCGGCTGACCCTGTCGGCCGTCGTCGGCGGCGTGCCCCGCGACCTCGTCCAGTCCCAGGTCTACATGATCTTCCTGGACGTCAACGACCCGCACAAGCGCGCGGTGATCCGGCTGATCCTGACCGCCACCGCCGCCCAGCACGACAGCGTCCTGGGAGACTTCCAGGACTTCCTGCGCACCGTGCGCCCGGACACAGGGACGGAGGCCTGACGATGGGTCTGCTGGACAGGTTCACCGGAACCCAGCACCCGGACAGGGGTGTCGCACCGCTGCCGGCCATGGAGGTCCGCGAGGCACTGCTCGCCATCAACGGGGCGGACAAGCCGTACGTCGTGCGCAACGCCCGCCCCGCCGAGAAGGCCGACCTCGTGGCGGAATGGCGGATCCTGGAGCCTGCCTGGCGGAACTTCTTTCTCAAGTCCCAGCTGGACCGCACGCTCAAGATCAAGATGCGTCTGGTCGACGGCAAGCACGAGGTGCGGGCACTCGACGAGCAGCTGGAGATCAGCTGGGTCGGGGACACGCCCCGCATCGCCACGTCGGCCGAGTACAGCCGCGGCCAGGTGACCACGACGTCCAAGCGGTGGACGATCGAGCGCGGCGCCGACGGCCGCCGCCACCTGGTCGAGGACTTCGCCTTCGACACGCAGCAGCTGAAGGATCCCCTGCGCAAGGCGGTCCTCGGCGCGGGCTGGACCTGGCGGGGCATGCTCGTCAGGCTCTGACGACTGGTGGGTTTGCGCCCCCGGACCCGTCCCACGCGTTGACGCAGGCCTTCCCCCTTCCCCTCGCCCTCCCCCTCCCCCTCCCCCTCCCCCCGGTAAGGATCCCGTCAATTTCTCTGACAGGGAGCCCGGTGGCGCGTGCGGCGTATGAGACTGCAGAGGCAGAGCGCAGACGTCTGTTCCGGCCGGCTGTGGGACCCATGACCTCCGAGGCGGACGGCGGGGACCGTGCCGCCGGCAAAGTTCCGTGCCGGGGTCATGGGAGACCGACCCCTCGCGTGAGCTCTCGGACGCTGCGGTTGTCGCAGACGCGGCCCTGAACGGGCCGGGGACGGGGAGATCGTCTTGGGGTTCGACGAGGATTGGAACGCGCTGCGCGCTCAGGCGGCGCAGCGGCAGGAATCGGGCATGCGGCTCGACCACGTACCCGACGACCCGTCGGGGCCGGCCGGCCCGGGAGGGATCGGCGGGCCGGATCTCGCTTCGACGCCCGAGCAGAAGAAGGCGGCGGCCGGCACGATCGAGACCGAGCTGGAGCCGAACACGAAGAAGGCCACGGACTGGGCCGACGAGAGCTCCGACAGCGCCGTCAAGACGTTCGACGGCTGGCAGACGGCCGCGGGCCTGAAGAAGGTCCAGGACACCTGGGACCGGCAGGTCAAGACGCTGATGGGGCGGCTGTCCTCGGAGAAGAGCGCGCTGCGCGGCGCGTCGGGGCTCTTCGCGCACAACGACCTCGGCATCCGCGGGCAGTTCGCGCCGGTGTCGACGTCCAAGATCGACGGCATATAGGCCCGGCGATGACGGGGAACCACACCAACGGGGGCAGTGGATGCTGACGTACGCAGAGATCATGACCACGGACTTAGGGGCGCTGACGACCGCCGCGGACAAGTGGGAGTCGATGGCGGGCGAGATCAAGAAGGTCGAGGACCGCTACAAGGACACCGTCCAGAAGATCTCCATGGGCCAGGACTGGCTCGGCGTCAGCGCCGATTTCGCCCAGACCAACTTCGCCGGCACCCGCTACGAGTACGCCGCCGCCCAGACCCAGGCCAAGGCCATCGCGTCCCTCCTGCGCGACGCCCACACGCAGTTCGTCGCCCTGAAGAAGAATCTCGACTCCACCAAGGCCGACGCCGTCCAGGCCGGGATGACCGTGTCGGACCAGGGAATCGTCACCTTCGACTGGGCCAGGCTCTCGGAGGCCGACCGCAGCGCCTACCGGCACGACCCCGACGGTCAGAAGACGGTCAGCGAAGCCGTCGGCAAGTGGCAGAAGCACCTCGACGACCGCGTGAAGGCCGTCTCGGACGCCGACGAGGGCGTCAAGATCGCCCTCGACGCCGTCGTCGTCGACGGCTTCAGGACGGGAAAGGGCGACGACACCTTCCTCAACGGCTTCAACGCCGACGCCAAGGGCGACATCGAGGTGTACGAGGCCGAGCACGCCAAGGACATCGCCACCCGCATCAACAGCGGCGAGAAGGTGTCCGCCGCCGACTACGCCGAGCTCGACCGGGCCTTCCGCGACAACTCCGGCAACAAGGAGTTCAGCCAGACCTTCGTCGGCGGCCTCGGCCCCGACGGCGTGATCAAGTTCTCGCAGCGGCTCAACCACAGTGCGCTGGACTCCGACAAGAAGAACAAGGACCGCTACACGACGCTGGAGACGGGCCTCGCCAACACGCTGGCGACCGCCACGCAGGTACCGGGCAAGGTCACCGACGCGCCTCCCGGTTCCAAGGCGTTCAAGCAGTGGCTGGACAGCCCCGACGGCAGGTTCTACCGCGACTTCACCGATGGTCTGCAGAAGGCCGGAGTGAAGAGCGACGACAGCGAGACGGGCAACCCGCTCTACGGCTACCAGTCGTTCGTCAGCCTCATGGACCACGCGAACACCCCGTACGACGACCAGTTCCTGTACGACCTCGGTGACGACCTGATCGACGCGGAGAAGCAGCACCCGTTGATCTTCACCAAGTGGGGCCGCGGGCACGGCGGCGTCGAGACCGATGCCATCGACGGGCTGCTCGGCGTCATGAGCAAGAACCCGGATGCCGCGACGGCCTTCTTCGACGCCAAGGGCAACGGCACCCCCGGCGACACGGTCACCAACGATCATCTCCACTATCTGACCGGCAGCGGACACGGCACCCGCGACTGGCCCCGCAACACGATCCTGGGCATACAGCCCACCACCATGGACGATCCGAGCAGCCGGATCGGCCTCGGCGCCGCGCTCGAAGCGGCCACGACGGGGCACGCGCCGCTCGGTCCCAACCAGGACCCGTGGCCCGTGGTGCCGCACACCGAGGCCCAGGCCCGCGTCATGCACGACCTCATCGGCGGGCTCGGTCCCGACCAGAAGATGCACCAGAACCTGCGCGAGCCGCTGTCGCGCGCCCTGGCCTCGTACACCGAGGACACGCACGCGATCCTGGGCGGCATGTCGGACAGCAGGTACGTGACCTCGGCGACGGGCGACGGCTTCTTCCAGAAGGACGGCAACACGCACATGGCCGTGACGCAGAAGGACCTGGTCCAGTTCATGCGCGGGCTGTCCGACGATCCCGAGGCGTACGCGAACCTGCACAAGGCGGAGTCCCGTTACATCAGCCTGGAGATGGAGAAGATCCCGAACGGAGCCACCGGCTTCTCCCAGAGCAACCCGCTGCACAACGCGGGTGCGGCACTCGGCGCGCTCAGCTCCATCCGGGAGGACGTGCTCAACGACGACCGGATGAGCAAGTACGCGAAGGCCGACTGGGAGTCCAAGATCGCCTATCACGTCATCGGCGGCGCGGTGACCCCTCTGTACTTCACCACGGCGGGCGGGATCTCCATCGCCTTCGGCGACTCCCTCCAGCGCGGTGTCGACACCTGGGCCTGGCAGTTCGGCAACGGGCTCAAGGCCCAGGCCGACGCGACGGCCAACGCCGCCATCGCCGACCACTACCTCAACGCCAGCAACCAGATGCAGCTCATGGTCGACTCCTGGGCGGACGGCCGCAACGACGTCAACGCGGACGCCCGCGCCGGCCTGAAGGACGCGA
This sequence comes from Streptomyces sp. NPDC004327, assembly GCF_042873935.1. Classification (NCBI taxonomy): domain Bacteria; kingdom Bacillati; phylum Actinomycetota; class Actinomycetes; order Kitasatosporales; family Streptomycetaceae; genus Streptomyces; species Streptomyces sp. NPDC004327. The sequence continues at coordinate 22,607 of NZ_JBIAME010000011.1, forward strand.
TCCTCGACGGCCACGACCGGGGGGCCAACCAGGCACAGAAGTACCTCACTGACACCAGCAACTGACGCGAGTCGAGAGGCGGACGGCGAGCCATGCGACAGCAATCCCGTGGGCGGACACCGGCGGCGAGGACGCTCGTCGTGCTCGGAGTGTGTCTGGCCGTACTGGGCGGTGTCGGCGCATGGCTGCTGTCCGCCCGCGACACGACCCGCCCGTGCAACGGACTGGCCGGGGACGAGCGCGTACGGAAGTCCCTGGGCGCGGCCGTGCGACCCGGCATGAGTTGCTCCGCCTTCGGGGACGTCCTCGTGGAGGCGACCGCGGGACGCGAGCCCGGGATCCACACGAGGGCCCAGGCCCAGGCCCTCAAGGACGTCCTCGTCGCCCTCGACCCGGAAGGCACCGGGACGCTCCGCGTCGATCCCGCCCTGCGCCGCCCGCTCGCCACCGCCCTGGTCGACTACGCGCCCGACCTGCACGCCATGCTCGGTGGCCACGGCGGTGACCACATCACCCATGCCGCCCCCGGCATCCCTCCCTGGGAATCGGACGGTACCGCTCACCTCGCCGTCCTCACCAGGACGCTCGAAAGAGAACTGCGCGCCATCGCGCAGGACCCCCGTGCCTACGCGTTGCTGCGGTCGGCGGAGACCCGGTCCGCGGCCGGACGGCTGGCCGCGGTCCCCGCCGATGCCACGGGCTACGCCCTGACCGTGCCCGCGACCGAGGGCGCGCGGGCGCTCGGCGTACTCGACGGCGTCGCCGATCTCGTCACGCGGTCTCAGCAGGACGACGAGTCCCGCACCTGGCGGACCGCGGTCGTCGACGGGCTCCTCGACGAACCGACCATGCCCGGCGGTTCCCGGAACGGCCAGGCCGCCGGCCTCGTCTCGATCTGGCTGCGCGACCTCCGGGCCACTCCCGAGGACAGGCGTCCCGAGCGGCTCGGTACCCAGGCCGTCGACATGACACGGACGTGGACCCGGACACGGAAGACCGATCAGGCCGTTCAGGAGGACCTGCTGGACCGGGTGCGCAAGAGCCAGGACTCGGGCCGGCGGGAGGCCACTTCCTCCTGACGCCCGCGCCCGCGCCCGGGAGCACCCCGGCGCCCCGGAACGCGGAAAGCCGTACGGGTGAGGCGATCCGGAGGCCGGTTCGCCGAGCGCGTAGGCGGCGGTGATTCCGGAGGATCCTGCTGACAGGCGAGGGCCCGGCCACCCATCATTGACGTGCAACGATGTTGCGGCGCCGACGCACGAAGGAGCAGAGCCAGATGGGCACTCAGCAGGAGAAGGACGAGCTGTACGCGCTCGACATCAGCGGTGTCGAGTGGCAGGGCGCCCCCGGCACGAGCCCTGACGAGGAGCGGGTGGAGATCGCGCACCTGCCGGGCGGAGGCATCGCGATGCGCTCGTCGCTCGACCACGACACCGTGCTGCGCTACACGAAGGCGGAGTGGGACGCGTTCGTACTGGGCGCGAAGGACGGCGAGTTCGACCTCATGTGAGGCGCCGCGCGGCTACGAGCAGAGGGCCCGCTCCGGGATGGAGCGGGCCCTCTGCTCGTGCGTACGCGACCGGTCAGAACGCCTCGGTGAACAGGCGCGACGCCTTGACGTCCGTGGCGCGGTAGTTGTCCTTGCCCTGCTCGATGATCTGGGCCACCTTCTCCAGGCGGTCCTTCATGTCCTCGGCACGCTTCTTGTACTTGCCCTGGAGGATCTCGTACTCCCGGTGCGCGTCACCGTCCCACGTGTCGGTGACGACCCGCAGAGCGGTGTCCATGTCCTGGAGGTCCTTGATGATGTGCTGCGAGACCGTACGGATACGGTTCGCCATCTCCTGGACGCTCTCGTACTTGACCTTGGTGCCGGCGCTGTCGACAGACATGCTGTTCCCCCTGTTCGTCAGATGTTGTTGAGCGCGGAGTGGTTGACGGCGGCGAACGTGGCACGCACGTCGTCGTCGTTGGCGTTGCTGAGGTTCTTCGTCTCGCCGACGGCGTGGAGCAGCACGTTCAGCAGGCGACGGATGGTGTCGTGGTCCTCGTTGACGAGGGTCTGGGCCTGCTTGAAGCCGGCCGCGCCGACACCGGTCCAGCCGGCGCTGCAGGTCTCCAGGATGTTGGCGAGCTCACGCGCCTGCTTGGTGACCGCTTCACCGGTCTGCGTGATCGTGTTCTTCGCCTTGACGATCGGATCGTCTGCGAGTCCGAACCCACCTGCGGGAGTGCTCATGTGATGCTCCTCTTGTTGTCGATGGCGTTGCTCATGCGTCTGTCGACGCTCTCCTGCGTACGCCCACCGCGACGACGATGCCGACGACGGCAACGACGGCGATGGCACTCGCGGCGATGGCCCAGAGCGGGAAGCCGCTCGCATCGGACCCTTCGGCCGCTGCCCCCGTGTTCTCAGGAGAGGGGGAGGTCTGGGATGTCGTCGGCGACTGGCCCGACGACGGCTTGGACGACGGGCCCGCCCCCTGCGCGGCGAGCAGCGGGTCGACGTTCGGGTCGCCCGGGTCGCCCTTGCCTTCGAGCAGGACCTGCGCGGGGCGGACCGAGCCGTAGCCGATGTACTTGCTGGGCACGGGCCCGTTGTGGCCGGCGGTCTCCAGCATCACGCGCAGGACCTGGTTGCCGGTCCAGTCGGGATGCGCGGACCAGATGAGGGCGGCGGTGCCGGAGGCGATGGCGGTGGCCTGGCTGGTGCCCCGGCCGGCGCAGAACTTGTTCTTGTCGCTGGTGCAGCGGCCGGGGATCTCGACGCCGGGGGCGGCGAGGGCGAGGTGGGAGCCGTAGTTGGAGAACTTGGCGACCTTGCCCTTGGTGTCGAGGGCGCCGACGGCGACTACTCCGGGGATGGCAGCCGGGTAGACCGGGGCCCCGCTCCCGTCATTGCCGGACCCCGCGAAGATCAAGGCACCCTTCTTTCGGGCGTAGTCCACCGTCGCACGCCAGTCAGCCGAATCCGACTCCCTTGCGGCACCGGCCAGGGAGATGTTGATGACGCGAGCACCGTTGTCCACGGCGTAGCGGACGGCCTTGTATGTCGTCTTCCAATCGACGCCAAAGGAGGCGCCGGTCCTTACGGGAAGGATCGTCGCGCCGGGGGCAATGCCCTTGACCCCGCTATCAGCCCCGCTGCCGGCGATCGCAAGGGCCATGTTCGTGCCGTGACGGTCGGTGTCCTTGTCGTCCACCCGACCCAAGCCACCCAGGTCGAAGTCGTGCCCGGGCAGCACGTTTCCGTGAAGCTCCGGCAGTGTCGAGTCGACTCCGGAGTCGACCACAGCAACGGTGATGCCCTTGCCCGTGGCCACCTTCCACATCTGGTCGGCCTTCATCGCGTCCAGGTACCACTGACGCGACCGCATGTCGTCCGCCTGCGCCGCCGGCGCCGCGACGGTCCACGTCGCGACGACGGCGGTCATGGCGCCGAGCAGGCCCACAGCTCGGCTGCGAACGACCCGGGTGAGGGGGGACATCAGGGGATGGCTCCTAGTCGATGACGGGCGGGACGATCCGGCGCTGACCCGAGGTCCACGTCTCCTCGTCCTCGGACAGGTAGTCGGGACGATGGCCGGTCGTGCGCTCGTCCTCGTGGTCCTGTCCGGTCGAAGCGGCGGGACGGACGAGCCCCGTGCCTCCCGGAGTGAACGCCGAGCGTCCAACTGCTCGAGACGCGGAGGGAGTGCCTACAGTTCCGCCCTGCTCCATCGCCAGACGACGGCCGGCGGATCCACCGGGCATGCCGGAGGGGCCGTGCACACCGCCGCCCGGACCGTGCATGCCGGCGGCGCCACGGCCGAACGGAGTGGAGGACCGCGGTTCCTCGCCGATGACGGTGCCCATGGGCATCCGGGGCGGCCGCATGCCGCCGAGGCCCGGTCGGGTCGACGGCACCTGGCGGCCACCGACGATGCCTTCGGCGGTCCGCGGGCCGCTGCCCAGCGGGCCGGGAACCTGGAGTCCGGTGCGTCCTGCCGGGCCCGGCAGGCCCGGCATGGCCGTACGGGGCAGGCCCCGGTCGACCTGGGGACCGATCGGCGGCGTCAGCGGCGGCAGCTGAATGGGCGGCGGGCCGACCGTCGTGACGGGCGGCGCCGTCGGCGGCTGCACGGTGGGGGGCTGCACCGTAGGACGCGTCGGCGCGTCCGGGACAAGGGTCGTGGAGTCGATGTTCGTGTTGACATCGGGCAGCGGCGGCCTCGACGGCGCAGTCGGCGGCACGGAAACCGGGTCCTGAATCTGCCGCACGGTACCGGTCGGGGTCGTCACGTCAGCGCGCTGGAGAGAGGTGTGGCCCGTCGCAGTGGTGCCTGTGCCCGTGCTCGCATACGTCCCCGAGCCAGTGCTGCTGCCACTTCCCGCGCCGTACTCGCGCTCCCCTTCACTGATGCCGGCACCGATCATCGGCTTGAACTCCGGCTGCCGCTCCCCCGCGATCCTCGTGCTCGTCGCGTCGTAGTACGACGACAGCCGCTCCATCGCGCTGACCGCTTCCTGGAGCTTCGGGCCCGTCTCCGCAGCGATCCGGGCCTTCTCCTTCTCCGGGTCCGCGTAGCACATGCCCGCCGGCTTCGGCACGGCGGCCTTCGCCTCGGTCAGTGCGCCGGCCGCGCGCTTCATCTCCTCGGAGACGACCTTGGTGAAGTCGCCCAGGACCAGCGTCTCGGACACCATGCCGGCGCCCCAGGTGCGGAACGCCTCGGCGCCCTCGCCCTCCCACTTCACGCGGGAGATGTAGTGGCGCAGGTCCGCGGCGATGTCGAGGATCTTCGGCACGGCCGCAGCGAGCGCCTCGCCGGCGCCCGAGACGTCCTCGGGCTTGGCGGACGCGATCATCGCGTACAGGGCATCAAGGGACTTGCCCTCGAACTCTCCAGACATCGTGTTGTGCTCCCCCGTTTAGCTGAATCCGCCGGAGTCACCGGTGTCGGTCGTCGGCTTGGGCGCCGGCTGACCGGGCTTGGTGGCACCCTGACCGGTGTCGCCGCCGTTGTGCTTCGTGTAGTCGTCCTCGGTGCTCTTCTGGATCTGTGCGAAGCGGTCCTTCTGCTCCTGATCCACGCCCGAGTAACCCTTGTCGGCGATCTGCGCCCGGATCCCCATCGCCTCGATCGTCTCGCCGAAGATCTTCGTCAGCTCCTCGAGCCGCGTGCGCACCTTGTCGTACGCCCCGTGCAGCTCCGTCGCCGCGCCGAACCCCGTGCCGTACGAGGCAGGCGTGACCTTCTGCTCGCCGATCTTGGTGTGTTCGGCGGGCGAACCCTTCAGTTCCTCGACGAGCTTCTGCATGCGCGACTGGAAGGTCAGGAGCGTCACGTCCCCGACTTCCAGACCACCCGGCTTTCCGCCGTCCCCGTTCGGCCCTGCCACTTCAGTTCCCCCTCGTCACACGCACGAACTCGCTTACTCTAACCACTCGGTACGACAGTTCCAACTGCAAAGTCACCTAGGTACGCGTACTCATTCGACGGCTCGTCCGACGCGTCATCGGACCGCCCCGCGCCGCCGCCTGCTGTCGCGCATCACCGTGGCCGTGCCGGCCACCACGGCCACCAGTACCGCCCCGATGCCGAGGGCGTACGTGGCCAGCCGCTCCGTGCGTTCCTGTGGGGTCTCCGCCAGGGAGATGACGGCCGGTTCGGGGGCCTCCGCCTTTGGCGGGCCCGGGTCCGGGGTGGGGCCGGTGAGCGGGGGCTCGGGGCCGTCCGTGAGGGCGCGGACGGGGTCGACGACGCCCCAACCCACGTGGTTGTCACGGCCGTTGATGGAACGGATGGCGGTCTGCTCGATCCGCGTGACGATCTGGGCGGGCTTCCACTTCGGGTACTTGGCGCGCAGCAGGACCGCCACGCCGGTCACGTACGGCGCGGAGAAGCTCGTGCCGTTGTCGACGCACTGGCCGCCGCCCGGCACGGTGGAGACCATGTCGACGCCGGGTGCGGCGACGCCGACGAAGGTGCCCGACTGGGAGAAGGCGGCGCGTTCGTTGTTGCGGTCGGAGGCGGCGACGGCGAGGACGCCCGGGAAGGCCGCGGGGTAGGTGTTCTTGAGTTTGCCGTCCATGCCGTCGTTGCCCGCGGAGGCGACGATGACGACGTCGTTGCCGATGGCGCGGGCGACCGCCTGGCCCAGTTTGGAGTCGGGGCTCAGCGGCTGCGTGGTGTCCTGGGAGATGTTGATGACCTGGGCGTGCTGGGCCACCGCGTAGTCGATGGCCTGCGCCATCGAATCCGACTTGCCGCTGTTCTTGTCGTCGTTCTGCCGGATCGGGATGACGGTGGCCTCCGGCGCGAGGCCGACGAATCCGGTGCCCTTGCGGGGGCGGGCGGCGATGATGCCGGCGACCTTGGTGCCGTGGCCGACCTCGTCGACGGTGCCGTCGGTCTTGCCGCGCTTGTCGTCGCCGGGGCCGGGGTTCTTCTTGTCGGGCTGGAGGTAGTCCTTGCCGGCCTTGGCGTCGACGGCGGGCTTGAGCTGCGGGTTGACGTCGTCGACGCCGGTGTCGATGACGGCGACGCGGACGCCCTTGCCCTTGGTGTCCTGCCACAGCTCGTCGAGGAGGACGCGCTGGAGCGCCCAGGGCGTGCCCTCGATCTGCTTCTTCATCGGGAAGGTGCACTCGCCGCTGCCGTTGATGTCCACCGGCAGGTCCGGGTCCGTGCCGGCGTACGCCGCCGGGGACGCGGACAGCACGCCCGTCACGGTCATCGCCGCCAGCAGGGAGGCGGCTCGGTACGTCCTCATCAGCGACTCCCCCTACGAACCCTGCGGCTGGCGCGCGCCGTTGGTGTCCAGGCGCGGGCCCTTCGACAGGAACTCCGACCACTCCAGCGGGACGAGCACGGGCGTGACCCGCTCGTAGCCGAGGCGCTTCTGGGCGTCGCTCGGTTCCGGGCGGCCGTCGTTCTGCTGCTGGTCGGGGGCGCCGATCTCGGAGCGGTCGGCGTCGCTGTCGCCGTTGGCCTGGACGGCGTAGCGCAGTCCGGTGTCGGTGACGAGGAAGAGCGAGCCGTCGGGGCGGCCCTGCCGGCTGCCCTGGAACTGGGTGTAGAGCAGGCCGGTGCCGGGGGTGACGTAGGTGCTGGTGCCGCCGGCGGTGATCTCGGCCGGGTACGCGGGGCCGGCCCAGGTGGACAGCGTCGTGCGGCCCTTGGAGTCGACGCTCTCCAGGACGGAGCAGACGGTGTCGCGGGAGCCGGCGCCGCCGACGGAGTTGACCTGGGTGGACTTCACCTTGGGCCACTTCAGGCCGCCGCCGAACTCCTGCGGGTCGGGGGTGAGCGACTGCAGGTCGACGTCGGCGGCCTCGCCGGCCATGTCGAGGCCGTTGGTCTGCGGGGAGTTGATGAGCAGCCAGGCGGTGAAGTCGGAGACCGGCTGCACCTTGCCCTGGAGGACCACGTACTGCTGGGGCCCGGAGCCGGTCTTGACGCGCAGCACCATGCCGACCCGGTCCTGTTCGGGCTTCAGGCCGCCGTTGAGGCCCGCGTCGGCGCCGACCGTGCCGGGGATGTTCGGGAAGTCGACCGGGTCGCCGGTCTTCAGGGTGGCCAGCCAGTCGTCGGTGACCTGCTGCGGCTCGCGGTTGCTGCCGAAGAGGGCCGTGGTGAGGACCTTCGACTCGGCGTTGACGCGGTACTTGGTGCCGGTGGCGTCGACCAGGTACTGCGTCTTCCCCGTCTGCCCCTGCACGTACAGGATCTGACCGGAGGTCAGCTTGTTCTTGTTCTCGACACGGCCGGTGTCGCGCTGGGCGAAGAGGAAGGTGGCCTTCTGCACGCTGCCGCCGTTGCCGCCGCCGGGCTGTTCGCAGACCGCCCAGCGCTTGGCGGTGCCGGCGTCGTCGGCGCCGGGGAGGCGGTCGGGGGCGTACGGGATGCCGAGGATGGGGCCGCGCGGCGGCTTGCCCTTGTCGAGTTCGGCGTCGTCGACCTGGACGACCTGGAAGTCGTCGGGGTTCAGCAGGAGCCGGGCGGAGGCCAGGTTGAGCACCGGGTGGAGCAGGGTCTTCCTGTCCTTGCCCTTGCCGGTGGTGAGGACGACATAGCGGGTGGTGGACTGCTTGCCGATGATCACGTTGGTGCCGGGCTTGTCCCAGCCCTTGGGGGCGGTCGGCCGGAACATGCCCCAGGCGCCGAACCCCGCGATCACCAGCGCGCCGACGACGAGACCCGGCACGACCGCGCGCAGCGGCTTGGGCGCGCCCTCCTCCGTACCCGTGGGAGAGGGTTGGAGGAATGCCGCCACCGTGCGCTTCTTCGCAAAGGTGTACGCGTTGAGCTCGTCCCGCCGTGATGCCATGAGTCCCCATTTTCGTCAGGCGCGGTCTCGCGCGGCAGTCCACGGGCGCCCGGGGAGCATGGCGCCCGGGCCCCGGCTGTCGGACCGGCCCCCTACTATGCCTGCTGTCCGCCCGCGCTCGTGGGGCGGGTAGGGTGATCCGGCCGCCAGGGGCCTGCCAAAGGGCCGGTGGGGCACGGTGATCGGGACGAATTGAGGGGGATTCTCCATCATGCCTTCCGCGACGCGGACACGGCCCGCAGCGGCCGCGCCCTCTTCCGCGCCCGCCACGACCGCGCCCCCGGGGCCCGGTTCGGCAGCGCCGTCCTCGGTCTCGCCCCGACTCCAGGCACGTCCCGGACACTTCGGTGCGTTCCGATTGCAACAGCTCGTACTGATCGAGGTGGCGGCGGCCCTGCTGGTCGTCGCCGCGGTCGTCGACAAGCTGCTCCTGGTGCCCGCCGGCGTCGTCGCGGCGGTGCTCGTGCTGCTCGCGGTGGTGCGCCGGCACCGGCGTTCACTGCCCGAGTGGCTCTCCACCTTCCTCGCGCTGCGCGCCCGCACCCGCCGGGCCGCGTCCTTCACCGTGCCGGAGGGCACGGAACCGGGGCTCGCCCCGGTCGTGGAGTGCGATCCGGCGCTGCGCACGCACACGTACAGCGACCGTGACCGGCGGCCGGTCGGGATGATCGGCGACGGCACGTTCCTGACGGCGGTCGTACGGGTCGAGGCCGAGGGCTCGGCGCTGCGTCCCGAGCGCGGGGCGCGGCCGCTGCCGGTCGGGCTGGTCCGGGACGTGCTCGAGGTCGACGGCATCCGTCTGGAGTCCGCGCAGGTCGTGCAGCACACGCAGCCGGCGCCCGCGCCGCACCTGCCCGCGCAGTCGATGGCCGCGCGCAACTACGGGCCGCTGCAGGCGCAGACGGGCTCGCCCGCGCTCCGCGTCACCTGGGTCGCGCTCAAGCTGGACCCGGAGCTGTGCCGGGAGGCGGTCGAGGCGCGCGGGGGCGGCATGGAGGGCGCGCAGAAGTGCCTCGTGCGGGCGGCGGACCAGCTGACCAGCCGGCTCGCGGGGGCCGGTTTCCGGGCCACGGTGCTCGGCGAGCAGGAGCTGACCGCGGCGCTCGCCACCTCCACCTGCGCCAGCCCGATGGCGATAGCGCAGGCGGGCCGCGGCCAGGCGCCGGGCCGGCGCACGCAGGAGACCGCGCGCACCTGGCGGGTCGACGACCGGCGCCACACGACGTACTGGGTGGGCCGCTGGCCCCAGTTGGGCGGCGCGGGCGGCGCTGGCGCGTCGATGCCGCAGCTGGTGGCGCTGCTGACGTCGCTGCCGGCGCTGGCGACGACGTTCAGTCTGACGCTGAGCGGGGGTGACCGTCAGGAGGTGACGGTCACCGGACACGTACGGATCACCGGGCGCAGCGACGAGGAGCTGGTGACCGCCCGGCACGAACTGGAGCGGGTGGCGCGCGGCGTGAAGACGGGTCTGGTGCGGCTCGACCGCGAACAGGTGCCGGGGATGCTGGCGACGCTGCCGCTGGGGGGTGCGCGCTGATGACGACACCGGTGACGGGCAACGCGGTGCCGGGCGGCGCCCAGGGAGCGGTGCCGGGCGGGGCGGCCTTCGGGGTGCCGGGTGCGGTGGCGAACGGGGTGCCGGTGGCGGCGCCCGGCGGCATGGCCGGAAACGGGCTGTCGGGTGGCACTCCCGCGCGCCGGGGCGGCGCGCGGCGGGCCGGCGGGCAGGGAGCGGCGGCGCGTACGGGGCGGGGCACGAAGCCCCGGTTCGGCTTCGGGCTCATCGGGCCGCGCCGGGACCGCCACTCCGTCCCGGTCGACCAACTCGACGCGCTGGCGCTGCCGGTGGGCGACGACGGCGTGGTCATCGGCGTGGACGCCGAGAACCGGCCGGCCGTGCTCGGCATCAACCAGCCGAGCCCCTACGACGTGACGCTCATCGGCGGCCTGTGGACCGCGCAGGTCCTCGCGCTGCGCGCGGCGGCCACCGGCGCCCGCATCGCAGTCGAGACCGGCCGCGCGCCCGTGTGGACGGCGCTCGCCCAGGCCGCGGGCGGCGGCCAGCCCTGCGTCACGCTGCACGACGTGGGCCGGGTGCCGCCGCAGGGCGCGTCCGCGGGCAGCCCGGTCGTCGTCATCCGCGACTGCGGCATGCGCCCGCCGCGCGGCCGTGTGGTGTCCGGGCCGTGGCAGTCGGTCGTGACGCTCCTCCCGTACCTGAGCCCGGTGGCCCCTCGGCTCCTGGAGAAGTCCTCGCTCGTCGGCGTCCAGCGGGTCTCCCCCGACGAGGCCGCCCAGATCGGCCGGATCATGGGCCTGCGGCGCGCGGAGTGGGAGGCGCTGTCCACGCTGGCGGACGGCGTGACGCTGTGGTGCACGCCCGGCGACCGGCAGTTCGTGATGACGCAGGCCACGGATGCCGAGGCGGGGCTGCTGGGCGGCGCCCGCCGGATGGACTGAGCACGGTTCCACTGGTCAAACCTGTCCGTTTTTGGGCAGGTTGGGCAGGTTTGGATCGCCGGGTGTTCCACTGTCTGGTACCCACAGGTCACTTGGGGACCGGATGTGACACCGCGGCGGGCCGTCGGCCCTGCCCGGGGGGCGCGGTTGGCGTTTAGGGTGGGATGTGCCCGCCCACGACTGCACACGGGTGCGCGACCACACCAGGAGGCAAAGTGAACCGCGATCGGGACGAGGTCCAGGGGGGTTGGAACCCTCCGGTCGACGATCAGTCCGACGCAGATCCCGCCGAGCTGACGGGTGAGTTCACCATCGACTACACCCCTCCGGCCTGGTACACGCAGAACGCGGCCGGCGGCGGTACGGGCTCCGCGCCCACCCCTCCCCCGCCCACCGGCGCGCCCCTCGCCGTACCCGGCGCCTGGGCGTCGCAGCCGGCGACGCCGCCGGCCGCGCCCGCCGCGCCCGTGCCGCCCGCGCCGGAGCCGTTCGGCGGCGGGGACGTGGAGAGCGGCGCGACGATGCGGTTCTCGCCCGCGGCGCTGAAGCGGGAGACGGCGGAACGGGACGCGGCGGCGGCCGGCGCTCCGGCGACGGGGCCCGCGGGCCCGGTGCCGGGCGCGGGTACGGACGCGGCGCCCGAGACCGGTGGCCCGGCCGCGGCGCCGACGCCGGCCGGCGTCGCGGACGTGGTGCCGGGCTCCGGTGCCGTGCCGGAGCCGCAGGCTGCCGGCACCCCTGCGACCGGATCCGGATCCGCGCCGGAGGCCGGTGCGTGGTCCGCCACCACCGGGACTCCCGTCGGCCCGGCCGGCCCCCTGCCGGGCGCCCTTCCCGAGGGCTTCGTCGGCGCGCCGAACCCAGCCGCGCCGCCGGTGAACGACGGTGCCGGTGCGGCGCAGGAGGAAGCCGCCTCGCCGGCGGCCGGTGAGTGGTCGGCCACGCCGGAGGCGCCCGTCGACGCGGCAGCGGCAGCGGCCGCGGACGACGGTTCCGTCGGCGCGGAGCGCCCGGCCGGGTCGCCCGCGGCGGACGCCACCGCGCCCGAGGACGCCGGGACTTCCGTCGACTCCGCCTCGCGCGCCGACGCGCCTCCGGCACCGGAGGCGCCGGTCGCCGAGGCCCCGGGCACGGGCGATGACACGCCTGAGGCCGGCGACTCGGCCGCCCCGGCGCAGGTGTCCGACACCGACGCCGGTCCCGCGGCCGCGGAAGCCGCGGTCGACACCGCCGGGGACAGCGCCCCGGCCCCGCTCGACACCGACGGTGCGGACTCCGCCGCCTCCGGCGACGCGGCTCCGCTGCCCGCCCCGGCGGACCGCGAGACGAGCGGCGACGACACGTCCGCCGTCATCTCCGACGCCACGGAGGGTGCCGACACCTCGGCCGCCCCCGTCCCGGCTCCCGGGGCCACGGACGCTCCGGCGCACCCCGCCCCCGGCTTCCCGGCGCCCGCGGGCGCCCCCGCCCCGCAGGACGTCGCCCCCGGCGGGCTGCCGCCCGCCGTGCCCGGGCCGACGCCGGGGCAGGGTGGCGCGCTGCCGCCGCTGCCGCCGTCGTTCCAGCCGGCGACTCCCGCGGGCGCGCCGCAGTGGCCCGCGCAGGGCGCGCCGGGCGAGCAGCAGGTACCGCCGCAGGCCGGGCCGATGCCCGCCGCCGCGTCGTGGCCTGCCCCGCCGGCTCCCGTACCGCCGCAGGCTCCGCCGGCCGGCTACGGCTTCCCGCAGCCGGGGCAGCCCGGTCAGCCGCCGCAGATGCCCGCGCCCCAGGGCGGCTTCGGGCCCCCGCAGCCGGGGCAGCCGCCGCAGGCCCCGCAGCCCGGCTACGGCTTCCCGCACCCCGGCGCCCAGCCCGGCCAACCCCCCGCCCCGCAGGGCGACTTCGGGCTGCCCCAGCCGGAGCAGCCCGGCCAGCCCGGTCAGCCGCCGCAGGCGCCCGCCCCCGAGGCCGGCTACGGCTTCCCCCATCCCGGCGCCCAGCCCGGCCAGCCCCCCGCCCCCCAGGGCGGCTACGGCTTCCCGCACCCCGGCCAGCCGCAGCCGCCGCAGGAGCCCCAGCCGCAGGGCTACGGCTTCCCGCAGCAGGCCCAGCCTCCCGTCCCGCAGGGCGGATACGGCTTCCCGCACCCGGGCGCGCAGCCCGCCCAGCAGCCGCAGGCCCCCGAGGCCGGTCACGGGCAGCCCGGGCAGCCCCCGGCGCCCGATGCCGGCTACGGCCAGCCGCCCCAGTCCCCCGTCCCCAGCCCCGCACCGCCCGTCGATCCCCGCACCGGTGCCGCCTGGCCCACCGCCGTGACGCACGATCAGCGGGAGCGGTCGGTGCCCGGGGCGCCGCTCGGGTACAACGCGGCGGTCGAGCTGTCGTCGGACCGGCTGCTGCGCAACACGAAGCAGAAGCCGAAGTCGTCCCGCAACCCCGGTTCCGCCTCGCGCTTCAAGCTCGGCGGCAAGCGGGAGGAGGCGGAGCGGCAGCGGAAGCTGGATCTGATCCGGACGCCGGTGCTGTCGTGCTACCGGATCGCGGTGATCTCGCTCAAGGGCGGCGTCGGCAAGACGACGACCACGACCGCGCTCGGCGCGACGCTGGCCACCGAGCGGCAGGACAAGATCCTGGCGATCGACGCGAACCCGGACGCCGGCACGCTGGGCCGCCGGGTGCGGCGCGAGACCGGGGCGACGATCCGCGACCTGGTGCAGGCGATCCCGTACCTGAACTCGTACATGGACATCCGCCGCTTCACCTCGCAGGCGCCCTCCGGTCTGGAGATCATCGCCAACGACGTGGACCCGGCCGTGTCGACGACGTTCAACGACGAGGACTACCGGCGGGCGATCGACGTCCTGGGCAAGCAGTACCCGATCATCCTGACGGACTCCGGCACGGGTCTGCTCTACAGCGCGATGCGCGGGGTGCTCGACCTGGCCGATCAGCTGATCATCATCTCGACGCCGTCCGTGGACGGCGCGTCGAGCGCGTCGACGACGCTGGACTGGCTGTCGGCGCACGGGTACGCGGAGCTGGTGCAGCGGTCGATCACGGTCATCTCCGGGGTCCGCGAGACCGGCAAGATGATCAAGGTCGACGACATCGTGCAGCACTTCCAGACGCGCTGCCGCGGGGTCGTCGTGGTGCCGTTCGACGAGCACCTGGCGGCCGGTGCCGAGGTGGACCTCGACATGATGCGGCCGAAGACCCGGGAGGCGTACTTCAACCTGTCGGCGATGGTGGCCGAGGACTTCGTACGGGCGCAGCAGGCGCAGGGCCTGTGGACCGCGGCGGACGGGCAGGGCGCGCTGCCGCCGCACATGGCCCCGCCCATGCCCGGCCAGCCGTACGCGCCGCAGCCGGGACAGCCGTACCCGTACCCGGGCGAGCAGCAGCCCTACCCGCCGCAGCCGGCGCCCGGACAGCCGTACCAGGCCCAGCCCGTCCCGGGTCAGCCCGTCCCCGGACAGCCGATCCCGGGTCAGCCGGTCCCGGGTCAGCCGTACGGAGCACCGCCGGCACCCGGACAGGTGCCCGGTCAGATGTACGGGGGCCGGCCCGGCCAGCCGCCCGTGCCGCAAGGGTGGCAGCAGCCGCCGGGCGCACAGCCGCCGCAGGCGCCGCCAGCCCCTCAGCAGTAAGGCGTCACAGGAGTAGACCAATGAGGCCCCGTACCGGTGTTCCGGTACGGGGCCTCATGGCATTCGCGCAGCCCACAAGGGGTTTGAGACATCGTTGACGACGGCAGACCACCGCTGATACACCTTCGCTTCATCCATCGTCAGCCCAAGATCCACGGCACAGCCCGACACACGCATCCCCCGACGCGAGGTCACGCCCCATGGTCATGGTCACGAAGGTTCCACCCCGCCCGAGCGCCCGTCACAGAGCCGTCCGCCCCCTCCGGCTCCTCGTCGCCACCGGTCTCGCCGCCGCCTCGCTCGCGGCCGTCCCCCAGGCGGCCCAGGCACGCCAGGCGGCCCGGGCGGACGACAAGGCGGATTCCGGCACCACCCTCACCGTCGCCGTCTCGCAGAGCGTCGACTCGCTCTCGCCGTTCCTGGCCCAGAAGCTCGTCTCCACCAGCATCCACCGGCTGGCCTACGAGTACCTGACCAACTACGACGCGAAGGACGCGCACCCGGTCCCGGGCCTCGCGACGGCCTGGACGTCCTCGCCGGACAAGCTGACCTGGACGTACACGATCCGCAAGGACTCGTACTGGTCCGACGGGCAGCAGGCCACCGCCGAGGACGCGGCCTGGACCTTCACCAAGATGATGACCGACCCGAACGCGGCCACCGCCAACGGCAGCTTCACGGCCAACTTCAAGAAGGTCACCGCGCCCGACCCGCAGACCCTGGTCATCGAGCTGAAGCGGCCGCAGGCGACGATGACGGCGCTCGACGTGCCGATCGTGCCGAAGCACGTGTGGGAGAAGGTCTCGGACTTCTCCAAGTTCAACAACGACCGGCAGTTCCCGATCGTGGGCAACGGCCCGTTCGTCATCACGGACTTCAAGGTCGACCAGTACATCAAGCTGAAGCCGAACAAGCGGTTCTGGCGCGGCGCGCCCAAGTTCGACGAGCTGGTCTTCAAGTACTACAAGGACGGGGACGCGGCCGTGGCCGCGCTGCAGAAGGGCGAGGTGTCCTTCGTACCGAACCTGACGCCCGCCCAGGCCGCCGCCCTGAAGACACAGCCCGACATCAAGGTCAACGACGCCCCGGGCCGCCGCTTCTACGCGCTCGCCACCAACCCTGGCGCCCGCGCCAAGGACGGCAGGACCTTCGGCAACGGCAACAAGGCGCTGCTCGACCCCGAGGTGCGCAAGGCGCTCTTCCTCGCCGTGGACCGGGCGACACTGGTCGACAAGGTGTTCCAGGGGCACGCCGTGCAGGGCGAGGGCTACATCCCGCCGCGCTTCGCCTCGTACTTCTGGAAGCCGGCGGGCGGGCAGCTGCGCACCTACGACCCGGCCAGGGCCGAACAGGTCCTGGACGCGGCCGGATACCGGAAGAACGGCGACGGCAAGCGGCTCGGCAAGGACGGCAGGCCGCTGGAGTTCCGCATCCTGTGCCACGCCACCGACCCCAACGACAAGGCGGTCGGCAAGTACCTCCAGGAGTGGTGGGGCCGGCTGGGCATCGGGCTGAAGGTCGAGTGCCTGGACAGCGTCTCCGACCCGTGGGTGAAGGGCGACTACGACCTCGCCTTCGACGGCTGGTCGGTCAACCCCGACCCGGACTACGTGCTCTCCATCCACACCTGCGGCACGCTGCCCGCGACGCCCAAGGACACCGGCGCCACCGACAACTTCATCTGCGACCCGCGCTTCGACGCGCTCTACGCCCGGCAGGCCGTCGAGTACGACGCCGCCAAGCGCACCGACCTGGTCAAGCAGATGCAGTCGCGGCTCTACGACACCGGGTACATGAACGTCATGGCGTACCCGAACGCCCTGGAGGCGTACCGCACCGACCAGATCCGCTCCATCACCACCATGCCCGAGGCCGGCGGCAACCTCTACGGCCAGGACGGCTACTGGAGCTGGTGGTCGGCCGTGCCCGCCGCGCGGTCGGCCGACGCGGCGTCCGGCGGCTCGTCCACCGGCGCGGTGATCGGCATCGGCGCGGCCGTCGTGGTCGTCGCCGGCGCCGGGCTCTTCTGGATGCTGCGCCGCCGCTCCACCGCCGACGACCGCGAGTAGCCGTGACCAGTCCCAGCACCCCCGCCTCCTCGGTGGCCCGGACCGACACGGCCCGCGCCACCGAGGGCGGCGCGCCCCGCACCCGTACCGCCGCCGCCCTGCCCTACCTCCGCCACGCGGCGGCGAAGGTCGCCGGCGCGGCCGTCTCGCTGCTCGCCGTCCTGGTCACCAGCTTCTTCCTGTTCCGGATCATCCCGGGCGACCCGGTGAAGACGATGACCCACGGCATGCCCACCACGGCCGAGCAACTGGCCACGCTGCGCCACCAGTTCGGGCTCGACCTGCCACTGCGGCAGCAGTTCGCCGACTACTGCCGCAAGGCGCTGAGCGGCGACCTCGGCACCTCCTTCCAGTTCCACGCGCCGGTCGGCGACCTCATCGCGCTGAAGCTGCCGGCGACGCTGCTGCTCACCGGCACGGCCGTGGTGCTCTACTCGGCGCTCGGCCTGTGGCTGGGCACCCGCTCCGCGTGGCGGCACGGCAGCCTCGGCGACCGGGTGAGCACGGGCGTGGCCCTGACGCTGTGGTCCGTGCCGTCGTTCTGGCTCGGGCTGCTGCTGATCATCGTGTTCTCGGTCGGCATGGGGCCGGTCCCGGGACTCTTCCCGACCGGCGGCATGGAGTCCGGCACCGGCGAGACCGGTTTCGGCTACGTGCTGGACGTCGCCCACCACATGGTGCTGCCGGTGCTCACGCTGG
Source organism: Streptomyces sp. NPDC004327 (assembly GCF_042873935.1). NCBI lineage: Bacteria > Bacillati > Actinomycetota > Actinomycetes > Kitasatosporales > Streptomycetaceae > Streptomyces > Streptomyces sp. NPDC004327. The sequence continues at coordinate 39,774 of NZ_JBIAME010000011.1, forward strand.
TCGCGGTCGGATACGCGCAGACGCTGCTCGTCATGCGGTCCTCGCTGCTCGACGAGATGGGCGGCGACTATCTGACGACGGCCCGGGCGAAGGGCCTGCGCGACGACGCGGTGCGGCGCCGGCACGCCGTACCGAACGCGCTGCTGCCGACCGTCACCATGGTCTTCATCAACCTCGGCCATGTGGTGGCCGGTTCGATCCTGGTGGAGACGGTGTTCTCCTGGCCGGGCCTCGGCGGGCTGTTCTACCAGGCGCTGAGCGTGCCCGACCTGCCGCTCGTGCAGGGCCTGTTCGTGGTCTTCGCCGGCGCGATGATCGTGATGAACCTGCTCGCCGACCTCCTCTATCCGCTGCTCGACCCCCGGGTGGGCCGATGACCTCTCTGACCTGGCAACGCCGCCGCGGCTCCGTCGTCCGCTTCTGGAAGCGCTACCGCGCCCACCGGGCCGGGCTCTGGGGCCTGGCCGGGCTCGCCGTCATCGGTCTGATCGCGCTGGCGGCGCCGCTGCTCGTCGGCGCCGACGTGCAGTCGGTGACGCACGCGCCCGGCACCGCGCTCGAGTCGCCGAGCGCCGAGTTCCCGCTGGGCACCGACCAGTTCGGGCGCTCGCTGCTCGGGCTGCTCGTCTGGGGCGCGCGGATCTCGCTGCTCGTCGGGCTGCTGGCCGCGACGCTGTCGGTGGCCATCGGCACGCTCGTCGGGATCCTCGCCGGACACTACGGCGGCTGGTTCGCCACCGTCGTCATGCGGATCACCGACTGGTTCCTGGTGATGCCGACGCTGGTCCTGGCGATCGTGCTCGCGACCGTGATGTCCCGCTCGATGTGGACGGTGATCCTGGCGATCGGGGTGACCAGCTGGCCGACGACCGCCCGGCTGGTGCGGGCGCAGACGATCGCGGTCGAGTCCCGCCCGTACATCGAGCGGGCCACGGCGCTGGGCGGCGGGCACGGGCACGTCATGACCCGGCACGTGCTGCCGAACGTGATGCCGCTGGTGCTCGCGCAGACCACGCTCGGCATCTCGACGGCCATCCTCACCGAGGCGACCCTCGCCTTCCTGGGGCTCGGCGACCCGACCGTCGTGTCCTGGGGCGGGATGCTCCAGGACGCGCGCGAGGCGGGCGCGGTGTCGTCGGGGCACTGGTGGTACCTGGCCCCGCCCGGAATCGCCATCGCGCTCGTGGCGCTGGCGTTCACCCTGTGCGGGCGGGCCGTCGAGTCCGTCCTCAACCCGAAGCTGGGAGTGGGACGTTGAGCGCGGACAACCTCCTGGAGGTGCGGAACCTGAGCGTGACGTACGGGTCGGGGGCGGGCGCCGTCCCGGCCGTGCGGGGCGTCGACCTCACCCTGCCCGCCGGGCAGAAGCTCGGCGTGGCGGGCGAGTCGGGCTGCGGCAAGTCGACGACGGCGCTCGCGCTGCTCCGGCTGCTGCCCGCCTCGGCCCGGCTCACCGGACGGATCCTGCTGGACGGCGAGGACGTCCTCGCCATGAAGTGGGGCCGGCTGCGGGCGGTGCGCTGGGCGGGGGCGTCGATCGTCTTCCAGGGCGCGATGCACTCGCTCAACGCCGTGCGCCGGATCGGCGACCAGATCGCCGAGCCGCTGCTCGTGCACTCGATGGCCACCCCGGCGGCGGCCCGCCGGCGGGCCGGCGAACTCCTGGAGCAGGTGGGGCTGCCGGCCGCGCGGGCGGCGGCGCATCCGCACGAGCTGTCCGGCGGGCAGCGGCAGCGCGTGATGATCGCGATGGCGCTCGCCTGCGATCCGCGGCTCATCGTCGCGGACGAGCCGACGACCGCGCTCGACGTGATGATCCAGGCGCAGATCCTGCGGCTCATCGAGCAGCTGGTGGCCCGGCAGGGCATCGGCCTGCTGATGATCAGCCACGATCTCGCGGTGCTCGCCGACACCTGCGACCGGCTCGCCGTGATGTACGCGGGGCGGGTCGTCGAGGAGGGCCCGGCGAAGGCGGTGTACGAGTCGGCCGCGCACCCCTACGGGCGGGCGCTGTCCGCGGCGTTCCCGCGCATCGGCGACCCGGCGTCCCGGCGGGCCCCGCGCGGGCTGCCGGGCGACCCGCCGGACCCGGCGGACCTGCCGGGCGGCTGCGCCTTCCATCCGCGCTGCCCGGTGGCCGAGACGCGGTGCGCGACGGAGGACCAGGAGCTGCGGGACGCGGGCGCGGGGCGCCGGGCGGCCTGCGTGCACGTCGGACACGCACGAGACGCGGGAAACGCGCGAGACGCGCGAGACGCGGGACACGGAGGGAGCAGGGCATGAGCGCCGGGGAGCGGTTGTTGTCGGCCGAGGGGCTGCGGGTGGAGTTCCCCGGGCGGCGGGGCGCGCCGGTCGCGCGGGCGGTGGACGGGGTGGACCTGGACATCGGCGCGGGCGAGATCGTGGCGCTCGTCGGCGAGTCCGGCTGCGGCAAGACGACGCTGGCCCGCTCGCTGCTCGGCCTGGTGCGCCCCGGCACGGGCACCGTGCGGTTCGCGGGCGCGCCCCTGGCGTACACGGGCAAGGCGCTCAGGGCGTACCGGAAGCGGGCCCAGCTGGTGCTCCAGGACCCGAGCGGTTCGCTGAACCCGCGCCACACGGTGTACGACGCGGTGGCGGAGGGGCTGCGGATCCACGGGTACGCGGGCGACGAGCGGACGGCGGTCGCGCAGGCCCTCGCACGGGCCGGGCTGCGGCCACCGGAGCGGTTCTTCCTGCGCTATCCGCACGAGCTGTCCGGCGGGCAGCGGCAGCGCGTGGTGATCGCGGGCGCGCTGGTCCTGGAGCCCGAGCTGATCGTCGCGGACGAGCCGGTGGCCTCGCTCGACGCCTCGGTGCGCGGCGAGATCCTGGCGCTGCTGCTGCGGCTGCGCGACGAACTCGGGCTCTCGGCGCTCGTCGTGACGCACGACCTGGGGCTCGCGTGGAACATCGCGGACCGGGTGGCGGTCATGTACCTGGGCCGGATCGTGGAGACCGGCCCGGTGGAGTCCGTACTGACGGCACCCCGGCATCCGTACACCCAGGCGCTGTTGTCGGTGCTTCCGGAGTCCGGCGGCGAACCGGTGGTGCTGACCGGCGAGCCCCCGGACCCGGCGCGGATCCCGTCCGGCTGCCGCTTCCACGCCCGCTGCCAGGTCCTCGCCTCGGGCACCGCGGCCGCGGTCGCGGACCGCTGCCGCACGGAGGACCCGCCGGTGCTCGGCGGTGGCGGCGAGCGGGCGGCGGCCTGTCACTGGGCGCGGCGAACGGCGGCACGGGGCTGAGCCCCGTACCGCCGCCGGGTGGGTGAGGCCGGTCAGCCGACGAACGGCCTGACGACGGGCTGGTGGGCCGGCTTGCCCGCGGACTGCTGGGCGGGCTGCTGGGCGGGCTGGTGGGCCGGCTTGCCCGCGGACTGCTGGGCGGGCTTGCCCGCCGGCTGGGCGGCAGGCTGCTCCGGAGCGGCCGGGGCGACTCCCGGCACGGCCGGGTTCGCGGGCTTGGCCGGTTCGGCGGGCGTCGCCGGGTCGGCGGGCTTGGCCGGGTTCGCGGGCGTCGCCGTGCCCGTGCCGGGGCTCTGCGGCTTGCCGGCCGGCTTCTGGACGACGGAGCCCTTCGCCAGCACCTCGCACGACGAGATGTTCGTACGGGTGGAGACGGACTGCACCGCGCAGGTGTCGGTGCCGACGCCGGCGTCCACCGTGCCCCAGTGCTCGCCGACGGTCAGGAGCGCTCCGTCGTGTCCGCTGATGGTGTCGTCGCCGGGGCCGGCCTGGATGAGTCCGCCGGACTCCGGGCCGAGGGCCTCGACCTCGATCTTGTCGTTCTCGCTGCCGCCGATGACGCGGCCCTGGAAGTCGACGATGCCGGTGATGATGTGGTCGACGCCGTCGTTGCCGTCGACGAGTCCGCCGCCGCGGCTGAACTCGCCCGGCGCGCCCTCGACCGAGCCCGTGGTGATCGTGTCGTCGCCGTCGTCGCCGCGCACGGTCGCACCGTGCTCGGCGCCGCGGCCGTGCACGGTGGCCACCTTGATGACGTCGTTGCCCTTGTTGCCGCGGACCATGCTGAAGCTGTCCTGCGGCACGAGGTGCTTGGTGCGGATGACGTCGTCGCCCTCGCCGCCCTGCACGAGGGAATCGATGACCAGGCCCTTGACCTCGATGTAGTCGTTGCCCGCGAGGCCCGAGACGGTGACGTTCACCAGGTCGCTGTCGCAGAGGATGTTGTCGTCGCCCGAGGTGCCCATGACCTGGTCTCCGGGTGGCGCGGCGACGCCGTTGACCCAGCACTGGTGCATCGGCACCCGTGCCGCCGCGTGGGCGGGCGTGCCCGCGAGCGACGCCGCGGCGATCAGGACGGCGAGCGCTGCCGGGCCGCGCGCGGTGCGGCGGAGGGAGGGGGGCGTGACGGACATGCGGAACTCCTCTGCGAGGGAGTGCTGGATCCTGGTGGGGGGTTGGCTCGTGGGGGTCCGCGTACGCGTACGGGTGCGAGAGCACGTACGCGTACGGGCGTAGGGGGAAGTGCGGAACCGGGGCGGAGCCGGGGACGGGGGCTCAGGCCGCGCCGGTACGGACCGGGGCGGCGTGCCGGGGCGTGTAGCCGACGATCCGGCGGGCGCGCAGCTCGCCGGCGGGCTCCGTGTCGCCGTTGGTCCAGCGGCCCAGGCACATCTCGGCGGTGATGCCGGGACCGAAGCCGGCGATCATGCCGCGGGCGCCCTCCGGCAGGCCGCCCTCCTCGAAGAGCCGGCGCACGGCGTCGAGGACGACGGCGCTGGCGATGTTGCCGTACTCCGTGAGGGTCGCCCGGCTGAACCGGAAGGACTCGGGCGGGACTTCGAGGAAGTGGCTGAGGTCGTCGAGGATGCGCGGGCCGCCCGCGTGGATGATGTAGAAGTCGAGGTCGCCGGCGTCCCAGCCGTGCTCGCCGGCGAGTTCGCGCAGCGCGGGCGCGAGCGGCTCCATGGTGCCGGGCACGCGCTTGTCGAGCAGGAAGTGGAAGCCGGTGGCGCGCACGCTGTAGGCGATCCAGTCCTCGGTGTCGGGCACCAGATGGGAGTTGTTGCGCTCCAGCGCGATGCCGGTGCCGCCGCGGCCGCGGACGACGGCGGAGGCGACGGCGTCGCCGAACAGGCCGTTGGAGAGCAGCGAGCCGACGCCGAGGTCGGTGGGCTGGTAGCAGAGCGAGCAGAACTCGCAGGCGACGATGAGGACGTTGGCGTCCGGGTAGGCCGTGCAGAAGTCGTGGGCCCGGTTGACGGCCGCGCCGCCGGCCGCGCAGCCGAGCTGGGCGATGGGCACCTGACGGGTGTGGCTGGGGAAGCCCATGGAGTTGATCAGCCAGGCGGTGAGCGAGGGCATCATGAAGCCCGTGCAGGACACGTAGATGATCATGTCGATGTCGGCGGGGCGCAGCTCCGCGTTGGCCAGGGCCTCACTGACCACGGCGGGGACCCGGGCCTTGGCCTCGGCCTCGTAGAGCGCGTTGCGCTCCTCGAATCCGGGGTGCCTCAAGGTCTCCTCGATGGGCTGCACGATGTGCCGACGGGTGACCCCGGTGTTCCCGATCAGCCTCAGCGCGAGGGCCAGTTGGGGGTGGTCGGCATGGCGTGAGCGGGCGAGGTCGAGGGTCTCCTCCATCGTGATCACATGCTCGGGGACGGACACCGCGGGCTTGCACAGAGTCACCACGACACGCGCTCCTTCGTCTCGTTTCGCCGTGAACTGGGCCCCACACTCACCCCGCCGTCGCGAGCCCGCAACCGGCGGGCGCGACCGGGTGACCGCGGACCGTCACGAGGGCACGGGGTCGGGATTCGCCCGTACGGGGGGCTGTCGCCGCTCGGCGTGTCGGGGGGCCGGGCGGCCGGGAACACCGTCCCCATGACCTCCGAACCCACGGCCGCCGCGCGGCCCGTGCGCACCTGGGCGGTCGAGGATCTGCCGGCCCTCGACTTCGACCCGCTGCTGACCGAACTGCTCCACGACGAGCCCGTCGCCCGGATCCGGCTGCCGTTCGGCGCGGACCACGAGGCCTGGCTGGTCACCCGGTACGAGGACGTCCGGGTGGTGACGTCGGATCCCCGGTTCAGCCGGACGGCCCTGCTCGACCATCCGGTCACCGGCATGACCGGCCACATGGTGGCCTCCAAGGCGGCCCTGAACTACGCCGATCCGCCGTACCACACGCAGCTGCGCAAGGCGGTGACGAAAGCTTTCACCGGGCAGTCGACCAAACGGCTGCGCCCGCTGGCCCAGGCCACCACGGACCGGCTCCTCGACGCGATGGAGGCGGCCGGACGCCCGGCCGACCTGATGAGGCACCTGCACGGGCCGCTGCCGCTGTCCGTGGTGTGCGATCTGCTCGGCATCCCCGAGGAGGACCGCGCGGAGCTGGCCTCCTGGCCGGACTTCATCCTCTCCTCCGGCCCCGGCCCGGAGAGCAGCCGGGCCGCGAAGGCCCAGATCCACGGCTACATCACCCGGCTGCTCGAACAGCGCCGGGCGGAACCCTCCGACGACCTGGGCGGGGTGCTCGCCGAGTCGCTCGCCGCGGGGCACATCGACGCCGACGAGGCCGTGTCGCTGGCCATGGCGATCCTGATCAGCGGCGCGCACGCGGTCCGCAACAACAGCGCCAACATGGTGTTCCTGCTGCTCGGCCGGCCGGACCTGACGGACCGGCTGCGCGCCGAGCCGGAGCTGCTGCCGCAGGCCGTGGACGAGCTGCTGCGCTGGATCCCGCACCGCAACGGGGTGGGGCTGCCGCGGATCGCCCTGGAGGACGTGGCGGTCGGCGGCGTGGTGATCCGGGCCGGCGAGGCGGTGTACGCGTCGTACCTGGCCGCCAACCGCGACCCGGAGGTCTTCGACGACCCGCACGCCGTCGACTTCGACCGTACGGGCGTCGGCCACCTCTCCTTCGGGCACGGGCCGCACCACTGCATGGGCGCGATGCTGACCCGGATGGAGTCCGAGGTGATGCTGTCGACGCTGCTCGCCCGCTATCCGGAGCTGCGGCTCGCCGGCCGGCCCGAGGACGTGCCGTTCCAGTCCAAGGGCCTGATCCGGGGACCGCGCGAGCTGTACGTGACCTGGTGAGCGTGAGGCCGGTGAGCGTTACGCGGGGGGCGCCTCGTCGTACGCGGCGGTCAGCTCCCGGCACTTCTTGACGTCGTCGGCCATCGCCACGAGCAGGTCGTCGAGGGTGTCGAACTTGAGCATGCCGCGCACATAGGCGAGGAAGTCGACGGTGACGTGGAGGCCGTACAGGTCCAGGCCCTCGCGGTCGATCGCGTACGCCTCCACGGTCCGCTCCGTGCCGTCGAACTGCGGGTTGGTGCCCACCGAGATCGCGGCGGGCATCCGCTCGCCGGCGGCGGTCAGCCAGCCCGCGTAGACGCCGTCGGCGGGGATCGCGGTGTGCGGCAGGGTCTCGACGTTGGCCGTCGGGAAGCCCAGCTCGCGGCCGCGCTGGGCGCCGCGCACGACGATGCCCTCGACGCGGTGCGGGCGGCCCAGGATCTCGGCCGCGCCCGCCATGTCGCCCTCGGCGACCAGCCGGCGGGTGAGGGTGGAGGAGAACGGCTCGCCGCCGCCGGCGGCGCCGGTCACCCGCAGGTCGATGACCTCGACGTCGTAGTCGTAGGTGGCGCCGAGCTCGGCGAGGTACGCCACGTTGCCCGCCGCGCGGTGGCCGAAGCGGAAGTTGGGGCCCTCGATCACGCGCTTGGCGTGCAGCTTGTCGACGAGGACCTTCACGATGAAGTCCGCCGGCGACAGCTGGGAGAACTCGGCCGTGAACGGCAGCACCAGGACCGCGTCCACGCCGAGCTCGGCCATCAGCTCGGCGCGCCGGTGGTGCGGGGCGAGCAGCGGCGGGTGGCTGCCGGGGCGGACGACCTCGGAGGGGTGCGGGTCGAAGGTGACGACGACGGAGGGAACGCCCAGCTCACGGGCGCGCTCGACGGCCCGTCCGATGATCAGCTGGTGTCCGCGGTGCACCCCGTCGTAGGAGCCGATGGTGACGACGCTGCGCCCCCAGTCCTGGGGGATGTCCTCCAAGCCACGCCAGCGCTGCACTGTGACCGCTCCTCGTCCGCCTGTACCCGTGTCCACCTGTACGCCCGCGCCTTTCGGCGCTGGTCTAAGACTGCCATGAGCATGCGGCTTCGTCGGCATCGGCATGGTGTTGGCCATGTCTCTCAGCTCCCCGCGCAGGAAGCGCGAGGCGCCGGTTCCGGGGGCGGCGAGCACGGGGGCGAGGGCGGCGCGGGGCGCGGGCAGGCGCAGCAGACCGGCGACGAGCGGGTGCAGGACGCAGCGCACCTGGGGCCCCTCCTCCAGGCGCCGGTCGACGAAGGCGGCGACGAGCGGGGCGCCTTCGGGGCGCGCCTCGGCGTATTCGGCGACCAGGGCGGCGGCGCGGCGGGCGAGACGCGGGGTGTCGACCGCGGCGAGGAGCCGCAGCACGGCGGCGGGTTCGTCGCCGAGGAGGCGCCTGCGCAGCGCGTCGAGGACGGGATCGGGGTGGGTCGGCAGCGCCTCGGCGAGCGCGGCCACGGGCACGCCCGGGTCGAGCGCCGCGCGCGGCAGGAACCGCCCCCGGCACTCCGGGTCGCGGACGAGCAGGCCGAGCGCGGCGCCGTGCAGCTCGCGGTCGCCGGGCCGGGCGAGCAGCGCGAGGGCCGCGTAGCGCAGGGTGCTCCGGTCGGCGCCGGCGGTGGCGTACGGGGCGACCAGCTCGCCGTACGCCGCGGCCGCCGCCCGCCGCTCCGGCCGCCCGTCGTCGTGCGCCCAGCGGTCCACGGCCCGGCACAGCGCCGCCGGTTCGTCCTCGGCGAGCGCCCTGAGCAGCCCCTCGGCGAGCGGATGCGCGGTCGCCACGAGCGCCTCGCACAGGTCGTCGACGGCCTGCGCGCGGTGGGTGTGCAGCAGCGCCTGCGCGGCCGCCCCGACGCTGGCCCCGGGCGCCCCGGCCAGCGCCCGCTCGTCGCCGAACCAGCGGCACAGCAGCGGCTGCACCCCGCGCGGGTCGGCCACCAGGCGCTCCGCGACCAGGTCGAGGAAGCGGCCCTCGGGCACGGGGTCGGCCCCGACGAGCCGCCGCAGGAGATCGAGCCGCTCGTCCTCGGCGACGCCAAGGCCCCGCCAGAACCCGACGCCGAGGCCGGGCAGCGCGCCGACCGCCCCGATGTGGTCGGCGAGCCGCCGCAGCACCGGCAGATACGCGCGCACGTCCGCGCGTCCCTCCAGGAACCCGGTGAGCAGCCGCGAGGCCCACCACGCACCCTCACCGGCGGCGCCGCCGGCGGCGGCGGGCGGCTGCCCGTGAGCGACCGCACTGCCACGGCCCCCAGGCGGCTGCCCGTGAGCGACCGCACTGCCACGGCCCCCGGGCGGCTGCCCGTGCGCGGCGGCTCGGGCGGGCGTCCGTGGGCCACCGGCCGGGCCACCGGCGGGGCCGCCAGCCGGCCCGGCGGCCTCCCCTGCCCCGCCGGCGGAGGCCGCGAGCGCGTCCGCCAGCCACTCCAGGCGGGGCGCCAGGCCCTCCGGGCCCCGGTCGCGGTGCAGCTGGGCGAGTGCCTGGAGGACGGGGCCGATGCGGTGACGGGGGACGGGGAGCGAGGCCGGGGGGTGGACGAGGGTGGGGAGGGCGCGGTCGAGGTCGAGGTGGGCGGCCTGGAGCCAGTCGGCGAACTCCTCGTGGGCGAAGCGGTATCCGGGGCCTGCCGGTACTAGCAGGGCCTCGGTGAGGACGGCCGGGGCCCAGCCGGTGGTCCAGGGGAACAGCTCCTCGAAGGACCCCCGGTCGAGTTCGCCCTGGCCGGGGCCGAGGGAGCGGCGGGCGGCCTCGTGGACCTGGCCGCAGACGCGGGCGGCGAGCCGGCGGACGGCGGTGCCGCGCAGGACCGGGCGGCGGGCCGCGGCGATCCGCACGGCGACGCGCAGGCACATCAGGTCGAGATGGGCGGCGAAGATCTCGTCCCTGCCGGGCCGGCCGGGCAGGTCGCCGAGCGCGGCCGCCCGCAGCTCGCCGAGCAGCCGCAGCGCGAGCGGGTGCCGGGCGTCCGCCTCGGCGATCCCGTCGTCGGGAACGCCGTGCCGCCGCCGCGCCGCGGCCGCCTCCGCCTCGCCCAGGTCACCGAGGACGACGGTCGCGGGCCCGGTCCCGTACAGCCCGCCCGCCTGCTCCCAGTGCTCGGGCCTGCAGGCGACGACCATGCGTGCGCCGTGGCCGGCGAGCCACTCCTCGGTCGCCGCGGCCCAGGGCGCCAGGCGGTGCGCGAGCACCGGCGGCATCTCCTCGGGCGCGTCGAGCAGCACGAGCAGCGGCCCGAGCGCGGCGGCCTGCTCGGGCGTGACCCCGCCCGGGTCCCCGCGCGTCCCGGACGCGGCGGCGATCCGTCCCGCCCGCCGCAGCGCCCGACCCGCTGCATCGGCCACCGAACGGTCCTCGGCCCGCAGGTCGGCCCCGCGCAGCCAGAGAGTGGGCGCGGGCGCGGGACCGTGGGCGCGGCGGGCGGCGAGGCCCGCGAGGGCGGTGCTGCGGCCGGTGCCGGGGGCTCCGACGACGGCGGTGACGAGGGCCGTGGCCGGGTCGCGGGGGTGGTCGGCGGGCAGGGCCGCGGCCAGGTCGCGGGGGTGGTCGACGGGCAGGGCCGCGGCGGGGAGGGCGCCGGGCGGGGTGGGTGTGGTGGTCCAGCCCTTGTTCAGGGCCTGCTCCAGCTCTTCCAGCCGCCCGTCCGGGTGGTCCTCCGCCGGCGCGAGCGTCGTCGTGGTCAGTTCGAGGACGGCCGCCAGGTTCAGGTCCCGGCCGTGGCAGGGGACGCCGGCCGCGTTGCGCCGCAGCAGGGCGGCCAGGGGGCCGTGCGGGGGGATCGGCAGGGCGTGGCCGGCGGCGCGGTGGTCGCCGTGGCGGGCGGTGCCGAGGACGGCGAGGACGGCGCCGGTGGCGGGGTCGAGGACGGGGCCGCCGGCGGCCGGGCCGCCGGCGCGGAGGGCTTCGGCGCCCTCGGTGCCGATGGCGAGTTCGAACGCGGGTCCGGCGGTCGCGCCGAGCACCCGGGCCTCGCGCCAGCCGTGGGCGCAGATCCGTACGTACGCGCCGGGCTCCAGGGCCGGGGTGCGCCGGGCGAGCGGCAGCGGGCGGCAGGCGAGGCCCTGGCTGCGGACGAGGGCGAGGCCGGTGCCGGGCAGCGGGGTGATGTCACCGGGGCCGGTCCGCCAGGTGCGGCCGTCGGGGGCGCGCAGGAGCAGCGTCTCGTGTCCTTCGACGACCTCGTGGCCGGTGAGGAGGGTGCCGTGGAGGTCGGCGGGGAATCCGGTGCCGACCGGCCGCCCGGTCGGATCCTCGATCCGTACCAGTGCCGCACGATCCCCGCTCCCCATGATCCGACGGTAGGTCGGCGGTGATCGTCCAGTGAAGCGCGCCGGCCGAACGCGCCCCCTCTCACTCCCCCGTTCGCTTCGAGCGCCTACACGTGAGGGTGAAAAAACCCGAAGGGGCGGACGCGCTCACGCGCATCCGCCCCTTCGACGACACGGAAGAACTCAGCCGAAGACGGCCAGGCTCTTCGCCTTCCCCCGCTGGTCCTCGACCAGCGCGAGCAGCGTCCCTTCCGGCCCGAAGACCGCCACCGGCCCCTTCGGGTACTCCGGCATCTCCAGGCGGACGCCGTTGAGCAGCAGCCGGGCCCGCTTGGCGTCGACGTCCCAGCGCGGGAACGCCGCCTCGGCGGCCTCGGCGACCGGCATGACCGTCAGGTCCTCCTGGAGCTGGTCCAGGGTCCGGGCGCTGTCCAGCTTGTACGGGCCGACCCGGGTGCGGCGCAGCGCGGTCAGATGGCCGCCCACGCCGAGCCCGGCGCCCAGGTCACGGGCGAGCGCCCGGATGTACGTGCCGGAGGAGCAGACGACGGAGACCACGAGGTCGACGACGGGCGTGCCGTCCTCGGCCGTGGCCTCGCGCACGTCGTACACGCGGAAGGAGGAGACGGTGACCGGCCGGGCCGGGATCTCGAACTCCTCGCCGCCGCGCACGCGCGCGTACGAGCGCTTGCCGTCGATCTTGATCGCGGAGACCTTCGACGGCACCTGCATGATCTCGCCGGTGAGCTCGGCCACGCCCGCGTCGATCTGCTCGCGGGTGACCTTCGACGCGTCGACCGACGCCGTGATCTCGCCCTCGGCGTCGTCCGTGATGGTGGTCTGGCCCAGGCGGATCGTGCCCAGGTACTCCTTCTCGGTCAGCGCGAGGTGACCGAGCAGCTTGGTCGCCCGCTCCACGCCGAGGACGAGAACGCCCGTGGCCATGGGGTCGAGCGTGCCGGCGTGGCCGACGCGGCGGGTCCTGGCGATCCCGCGCATCTTGGCCACGACGTCGTGCGAAGTGAAGCCCGACGGCTTGTCGACGATGACAAGGCCGTCGGGCGTCTTTCCTACGGTGCTCATTCGGCGGCTTCGTCCTCGCCCGGCTTCTTGTACGGGTCGGCCTCGCCGGCGAAGCGGGCGCCCGAGGACGCCTCGCGCACCGCGGCGTCCGAGGCGCGCGCCCGGTCGAGGAGGTCCTCGATGTTCTTGGCGGTCTCCGGGAGTGCGTCCGCCACGAAGGTCAGCGTCGGGGTGAACTTGGTGCCCGCGGCCCTGCCCACGGCCGAGCGCAGGATGCCCTTGGCGCTCTCCAGGCCGGCGGCGGCGCTCGCGCGCTCCTCCTCGTCGCCGTAGACCGTGTAGAAGACCGTGGCCTCCCGCAGGTCACCGGTGACGCGGGTGTCCGTGATGGTCACGTGCGTACCCAGGCGCGGGTCCTTGATGCCGCGCTGCAGCTTCTCGGCGACCACCTCCCGGATGAGGTCCGCCAGCTTCTTCGCCCGCGCGTTGTCGGCCACTGGTCCGTCTCCTTCTTTGCCTTGCTCATTCAGTCTTCATCAGTGTGGAGCCTGCGTCGCACCGAGAGCAGCTCCACCTCGGGCCGGGCCGCGACCAGCCGCTCACAGCGGTCCAGCACGTCCGACACGAACCCCGCGTCCCCGGACACCAGCGCGACCCCGACCTGGGCCCTGCGATGGAGGTCCTGGTCGCCCGTCTCGGCCGCGCTCACGGCGAACTTGCGCTGGAGCTCGGCGACGATGGGCCGGACGACGGAGCGTTTCTCCTTCAACGAATGAACGTCGCCGAGGAGCAGATCGAAGGACAGAGTCCCCACGTACATGCGGTGCCGGATGTCCCGCCGGTTCGGGTTCGACGTCCCACCGGACCGACGCCCGGCGGGGGAACATCAAAACCGTACACGCAACGGCCGGGGCCGATCGACGGAATACTTTCCGCCGACCGGCCCCGACCTGAGTGTCGCGACTCAGCCTCGCGTGTTACGCGCGCGGCTTCTCGCGCATCTCGTACGTCGCGATGACGTCGTCGATCTTGATGTCGTTGAAGTTTCCGAGGTTGATACCACCCTCGAAGCCCTCGCGGATCTCGGTGACGTCGTCCTTGAAGCGGCGCAGGCCCTCGATGTTGAGGTTCTCCGCGATGACCTTGCCGTCGCGGATGAGGCGCGCCTTGGTGTTGCGCTTGACCTCGCCCGAGCGGATGAGGACACCGGCGATGTTGCCCAGCTTGGACGAGCGGAAGACCTCGCGGATCTCCGCCGTACCGAGCTCGACCTCTTCGTACTCCGGCTTGAGGAGGCCCTTGAGCGCCGCCTCGATCTCCTCGATCGCCTGGTAGATGACCGAGTAGTACCGGACGTCGACGCCCTCGCGCTCCGCCATCTGCGCGGCACGGCCGGCCGCACGGACGTTGTAGCCGATGACGATGGCGTCGGAGCCCATGGCCAGGTCGATGTCGGACTCGGTGACCGCACCCACACCACGGTGCAGGACGCGGATGTCGACCTCTTCGCCGACGTCGAGCTGGAGCAGCGAGGACTCGAGAGCCTCGACCGCACCGGACGCGTCGCCCTTGATGATGAGGTTGAGTTCCTGCACCTGACCGGCCTTGAGCACCTTGTCGAGGTCCTCGAGGGACACCCGGCGGACGCGCTTGGCGAAGGCGGCGTTGCGCTCACGCGCGGCGCGCTTCTCGGCGATCTGGCGGGCGGTGCGGTCCTCGTCGACAACCAGGAAGTTGTCGCCGGCACCCGGGACGTTGGTGAGACCCAGGACCAGGACCGGAGTCGACGGAGTCGCCTCCTCGACGTTGTTGCCCTTGTCGTCGAGCATCGCGCGGACACGGCCGTAGGCGTCGCCGACGACCATCGTGTCGCCGATGCGCAGCGTGCCTCGCTGGACGAGGACGGTCGAGACCGCACCGCGGCCGCGGTCGAGGTGGGACTCGATCGCGATGCCCTGCGCGTCCTGGTTCGGGTTGGCCCGCAGGTCGAGCGAGGCGTCGGCGGTGAGGACGACGGCCTCCAGCAGGGAGTCGATGTGCAGACCCTGCTTGGCGGAGATGTCGACGAACATCGTGTCGCCGCCGTACTCCTCGGCCACCAGACCGAACTCGGTCAGCTGACCGCGGACCTTGACCGGGTCGGCACCCTCGACGTCGATCTTGTTGACCGCGACGACGATCGGGACGCCGGCGGCCTTGGCGTGGTTGAGCGCCTCGATCGTCTGCGGCATGACGCCGTCGTTGGCCGCGACCACGAGGATCGCGATGTCGGTCGACTTGGCACCACGGGCACGCATGGCGGTGAACGCCTCGTGACCCGGGGTGTCGATGAAGGTGATGCGACGCTCTTCGTCGTTGACCTGGGTCGCGACCTGGTAGGCACCGATGTGCTGGGTGATGCCACCGGCCTCGCCCGCGACCACGTTGGTCTTGCGGATCGCGTCGAGGAGCCGGGTCTTACCGTGGTCGACGTGACCCATGACGGTCACGACCGGCGGACGGGAGACCAGGGCCTCTTCGCCGCCCTCGTTCTCGCCGAACTCCAGGTCGAAGGACTCGAGCAGCTCACGGTCCTCCTCCTCGGGGGAGACGATCTGAACCTGGTAGTTCATCTCGTCGCCGAGGAGCTGCAGCGTCTCGTCGGAGACGGACTGCGTGGCCGTGACCATCTCGCCGAGGTTCATCATGACCGCGACGAGCGACGCCGGGTTGGCGCCGATCTTCTCCGCGAAGTCGGTGAGGGACGCACCGCGCGACAGGCGAATGGTGTCGCCGTTGCCGCGAGGCAGCATCACGCCGCCCACGGACGGGGCCTGCATGGCCTCGTACTCCTGGCGCCTCTGACGCTTCGACTTGCGACCGCGACGCGCGGGACCGCCGGGACGACCGAAGGCGCCCTGCGTGCCACCACGGCCACCCGGACCGCCGGGACGGCCACCGAAGCCGCCGGGACGACCGCCGAAGCCGCCGCCACCGCCGCCGGGACCACCCGGACGACCGCCGCCGCCACCACCGGGACCACCGGGACGGCCGGCGAAGCCGCCGCCGCCACCGCCGGGACCGGCCGGACGACCGGCGAAGCCGGGACGACCGCCGCCGCCGCCGGGACCGCCCGGACGACCGCCGGGGCCACCGGGGCCACGACCGCCGGGGCCGGGACGCGGGCCGGCAGCGGGACGCTGCGGCATCATGCCCGGGTTCGGACGGTTACCGCCGGGCGCGCCGGGGCCACCCGGACGCGGAGCCTGCGGACGGGGCATGCCACCGGGGGTCGGACGCGGAGCGCCGCCCTGCGGACGCGGGGCGCCGGGAACGCTGCCCGGACCCTGCGGACGCGGGGCACCGGGGGCACCGGGGCCGCCGGGACGCGGAGCGCCACCCTGCGGGCGGGGCGACTGCGGGCGCGCCATGCCGGTGGAGCCACCGGACGTGAAGGGGTTGTTGCCCGGACGGGGACCGGCCGGACGGGCACCCGGGCGCGGGGCCTGCTGGCCGGGGCGCGGGGCCTGCTGACCCGGACGCGGCGCCTGCTGGCCCGGACGGGACGAGGCCGGACGCGGACCGGGGGTCGCACCACCGGAGGGACGCTGACCGGCGGCCGGGGCCGACGGAGGCGCGGTGAACTCCGGGGTGGTCGGGGCCGGAGCGGCCGGCGCCGGCTTGGGCGCGGGCTTCGGACCCGGACGGGGACCCGACGCGGCCGGAGCCGGGGCGGGGGTGCTGCTCGCGGGCGCGGCCGGGGTGACCGGCGCCGCGGGCGCGGCGGGGGCCGGCTTGGGGGCCGGGGCGCCGGGCTTGGGGGCAGCGGGACGTGCCGCGGCGGCCGGAGCCGGTGCCGCGGGCTTGGGGGCGGGCGCCGCCTTGCGGGGCGCGCCGGGCTTGGCAGCGGTCTTGCCGGCGGAACCGCCGGGACCCTGCAAAGCATCAGTCAACTTGCGCACGACCGGCGCCTCGATCGTCGAGGACGCCGAACGGACGAATTCACCGAGTTCCTGGAGCTTGGCCATGACGACCTTGCTCTCCACACCGAACTCCTTGGCGAGTTCGTATACCCGGACCTTAGCCACTTCGCTCCTTTTAGGTCCGGTTACCGCCGGACCGTTGCTACTTCATGGGCGTACTCATCGCGTACTCATCGAGTGCTCATCGCAATCTCGACCTACTTCCAACTCGCGAGGTACCTGACCGCACGGGGTTCCGTGCCGTACTTCTCTGTCACTGCGGTGTCGCTTCCTCGACGTGGCGGCGCAACGCCGCCGTGTCGAGCGGTCCCGGGACCCGGAAGGCCCTCGGGAACGCCCGGCGGCGGACCGCCAGGTCGAGACAGTGCAAGGCGGGGTGCAGATAAGCACCCCGGCCGGGCAGCGTACCGCGATGATCGGGAACGCACTCGTCCTTATTCACCACGACCCGCAGCAGGTCGCTCTTGGCCGCTCGCTCCCGGCATCCCACACAGGTTCGCTCAGGGCACACGCGGGCATGCGTCCGGCCAGACACGCTTAAGTCTACCTCCCCGTACCGACCTCACCCGTTTGAGGCAAAAGTCGAACAGTTGTTGGCCAAAAACGATCTCCACCTTGCGGTGGGACCGGGAGTCCTGTCAGGACTCGGCGGGCTCGGTGTCGGGTCGGATGTCGATCCGCCAGCCGGTCAGGCGCGCGGCGAGACGGGCGTTCTGGCCCTCCTTGCCGATCGCGAGCGACAGCTGGTAGTCCGGCACCGTGACCCGGGCGGACCGGGCCGCCATGTCCACGACCTCGACCTTGGACACCCGCGCCGGGGAGAGCGCGTTCGCCACCATCTCGGCCGGGTCGTCCGACCAGTCGACGATGTCGATCTTCTCGCCCATCAGCTCCGCCATCACGTTGCGCACCCGGCTGCCCATCGGGCCGATGCAGGCGCCCTTGGCGTTCAGGCCCGAACGGGTGGAACGGACGGCGATCTTGGTGCGGTGGCCGGCCTCGCGGGCGATCGCGGAGATCTCGACCGAACCGTCGGCGATCTCCGGAACCTCGAGCGCGAAGAGCTTCTTCACCAGATTGGGGTGGGTGCGCGAAAGGGTGACGGACGGACCGCGGACACCCTTGGCCACCCGCACGACGTACGTGCGCAGCCTGAGGCCGTGCGTGTAGTCCTCGCCCGGCACCTGCTCCTGCACCGGCAGGATGGCCTCGAGCTTGTCGTCCAGCTTGACCAGGACGTTCTTCGGGTCCTTGCCCTGCTGCACCTGGCCGGCGACGATGTCGCCCTCGCGGCGCGCGTACTCGCCGAAGGTGACGTCGTTCTCGGCGTCGCGCAGCCGCTGCTGGATGACCTGGCGGGCGGTGCTCGCGGCGATCCGGCCGAAGTCCGACGGGGTGTCGTCGAACTCCTTCGGCTGCTGCCCCTCCTCCAGGTCGGCGGGGTCTTCCTTCGCCCACACGGTCACGTGACCGGTGTGCCGGTCCAGCTCCACGCGCGCGTGGCGGCGGGCGCCGGGGACGCGGTGGTAGGCGATGAGGAGGGCCGACTCGATC
Organism: Streptomyces sp. NPDC004327; assembly: GCF_042873935.1. Classification (NCBI taxonomy): domain Bacteria; kingdom Bacillati; phylum Actinomycetota; class Actinomycetes; order Kitasatosporales; family Streptomycetaceae; genus Streptomyces; species Streptomyces sp. NPDC004327. Next base: position 57,670 of record NZ_JBIAME010000011.1, read on the forward strand.
GCCTCGACCAGCATTTCGAAGGAGATTTCCTTCTCCTGTGCCAAGCCCTTCAGGAGCTTCACGTCGATGTCCACGGCTACGCCTCCTCTTCCTTCTTGTCCTTGCGGTTGAACTCGATCTCGACACGCGCCTTCGCGATGTCCGCGAACTCGATCCGGCGGGCGGTGGCCTTGCGGCCCTTCACGCCCGGCACCTCGGTGTCGAGGCCGTCCTCGTCCACGGCGATGATCCGGGTGATCAGCTCGCCGCCCTCGTTCAGCTGCAGCTTCACCAGGCGGCCGACGGCGCGCTCGTAGTGGCGGGCCTGCGTGAGGGGACGGTCGGCGCCGGGCGAGCTGACTTCGAGGACGTACTCGCCCTCGCCCATCACGTCCGTCTCGTCGAGCTTCTCGGAGATGGCGCGGCTCAGCTCGGCACAGGCGTCCAGCTCGACGCCCTCGTCCGAGTCGACGATGACCCTCAGCAGTCCGCGGCGGCCGGCCCGGGACACCTCGATCTCCTCGAGGTCGAGGTCCTTCGCGTGAACGAGCGGCTCCAGAAGACCGCGCAGCCGTTCGCTCTGGGTGGTGCTCATCCGGGTGACTCCTCGGCCGCGTGTGCTGTTGTGGGTTCGTCGCGTGTCAGATCAAAGGGTATCCGGTCCCGGAGGGTGTTGCCGTCCACCGGGCCGGGGGCCGCGGGTACGCTCGCCTGCGGTGATCTTCGAATACGTGAACGCAAGGGAGTGGGCGTTGACAACGGTGAACAGGCGCACGCTCCTCACCGCCGGAGCGGCGGGAACCGCCGTCGCGCTCGCGGGCTGCACGTCCTCGGGCGACGGCGGCCCGCGGAAGCCGACCGCCGCCGAACGGGCCGCGGCGGCCGAGGCGGCCCTGCGCCGGCGCTCGGCGACCGCCAGCCGGGACCTGATGCTGCGGTACGACGCGGTCACCGGCACCCACCCGGCGCTCACCGCCCGGCTCGCCCCGCTGCGGGCCGCGGTGGCGGCGCACGTGAAGGCGCTCGGCGAGGGCGGCACGCCCCCGGCGCCCGGCCCGTCGGGCAGCGCCTCCGCCGCCCCCGCCCCCTCCCCCTCGCGGTCGCTCGCGGCGATCCGCGTCCCGGCCACCCCCGCCGCCGCCCTGCGGAGCCTCGCCACCGCCGAACGGGCGACCGCCGACACCCATACGGCCGCACTGCTCACCGCCCCGCCCGAGTACGCCCGGCTGCTCGCCTCCGTCGCCGCCGCGGGCGCCGCCCACGCCTACCTGCTCACCGAAGGGGACCGCGGATGACCGCGCTCGACGCCGCCCAGGCCGCGCTCGCCGCCGAGCACGCCGCCGTGTACGCGTACGGGGTCGTCGGCGCGCGGATCGGCGGGGACCGGCGCGCCGAGGCCACCGACGCCTACGAGGCCCACCGCGCGCGCCGCGACGCGCTGCGCCGCACCGTCCGCGACCTGGGCGGCGAGCCGGTCGCCGCGGCCGCCGCGTACGAGCTGCCCTTCGCGGTGCCGGACCCGGCCGCCGCCGGCCGGCTCGCCGCCGTCCTGGAGGACCGGGTGGCCGGCGTCTACTCCGACCTGGTGCGTTCCGCCGAGGGCCCGCTGCGCCGCGACGCGGCGGCGGCGCTGCGCGAGGCGGCGGTCCGCGCCGTCCGCTGGCGCGGCAGCGACGTAACCTTTCCTGGGCTCGCCGAACGGGCCTAGGGCCTGTCCGGCGGATCGGCCCCCAGCCGAACCGAAGGAACGACGCACGCATGGGTTTCGAACCGCCGCAGCGACTGGTGCGCGTGCTCGGCGAGACGTACGGGGAGACCGCCGCGGCCGCCTGGCTCGCCACGCTCCCGGAGCTCGCCCAGGAGACGCTGGAGCACGCCGGTCTGGTCGCGGAGCGTGTGGTGGCCCCCGGCGGGCGCAGCAGCCTCGTCGTCCTCGTCCAGGGCGCCGTCGTCAAGATCGCGCCGCCCTTCGCCCGCCCCGACCTGGAGCGCGACGCGCTCGCCCACTGGAACGGCTGGGGCGCGGCCAGGCTGCTCGGCGAGACCGCGCACGGCGGGCTGCTCCTGGAGCGGCTGCAGCCGGAGGTGTCGCTGCGTTCCCTGCCGGAGGCGAAGGCGCTCCTGGAGGCCGCGGGGACGGTGCGGAAGCTGTGGGTGGAGCCGGCGGCCGGGCACGGCTTCGAGTCGGTCGCGGAGCGCACGGAGCGGCAGACGGAGGGCATGCGGCGCCACGAGGCCGGGGACGGGACCGGCGCGCTGGTGACCGCGGCCCTTCACGCCCGCGCGGAGCTGCTGTCCGGCCCCGGTGAGACCTTCCTTCTGCACGGCAACTTCCGCCAGGGCAAGGTGCTCGCCGCCGAGCGGGCCCCCTGGCTCGCGGTCGGCCCCGAGCCGCTGGTCGGCGAGCGTGCCTACGACCTCGCCCGGCTGGTGCGCGACCGGGTCGAGGACCTGGTCGCCGCCTCGGCCGGTGCGTCGGCCGCCCGCCGCCGGGTCAACAAGCTCGCCGACTCCCTGGAGCTGGACCGGGACCGGCTGCGCGGCTGGACGCTGTTCCGCGCCGTCGAGTCCGCGACGCGCGCGCTGACGGCGGGGCGGCGGACGGACGCGGAGCTGCTGTGGGAGTTCGCGAGCTGGCTGTAAGGGAATACCCTTTTTGTAACCTTTGGGTGCCATAGCCCTCGGATCGGCTCGACAGCCTCGGCAGCAGGGGGCCCGTGATGATCCAGGAAGTGTTGACGGCCGTCCTCGCGGGCGGCGCGGTGGTCGCGGTGTACGCGGGCGCGGCGGCGCGGGTGGTGAAGCAGTACGAGCGCGGAGTGGTGTTCCGCTTCGGCAAGCTCGCCGGCCAGGTGCGCCCGCCGGGCTTCACCATGATCGTGCCGCTCGTGGACCGGCTGCACAAGGTGAACATGCAGATCGTCACGATGCCCGTGCCGGCCCAGGAGGGCATCACCCGGGACAACGTGACGGTGCGGGTGGACGCGGTCGTCTACTTCAAGGTGGTCGACCCGGCGGACGCGCTGGTGCGGGTGGAGGACTACAAGTTCGCCGTCTCGCAGATGGCGCAGACCTCGCTGCGGTCGATCATCGGCAAGAGCGATCTGGACGACCTGCTGTCCAACCGGGAGAAGCTCAACCAGGGCCTCGAACTGATGCTGGACAGCCCGGCGATGGGCTGGGGCGTCGCGATCGACCGGGTCGAGATCAAGGACGTCTCGCTGCCCGAGACCATGAAGCGCTCGATGGCCCGGCAGGCCGAGGCGGACCGCGAGCGGCGGGCCCGGCTGATCAACGCGGACGCGGAGCTGCAGGCGTCGAAGAAGCTGCGGGAGGCGGCGCACCAGATGGAGGACGCGCCGTCGGCGCTGCAGCTGCGGCTGCTGCAGACGGTGATGGCCGTCGCCGCCGAGAAGAACTCGACGCTGGTGCTGCCGATCCCCGTCGAACTCCTCCGCTTCCTGGAACGCGGCGGCACCCCGCCGCCGGCGCCCGAGGTCACGCGTGCCCCCGCTCCCCCGCCGCAGGAGTCCCAGGAGTCCCAGGAGCCCCTCCCCGGCCTCTCCTCCCCCGCGTATCTGGCGGGCCGGGCGGACGCCGAGAGCGCGGTGGAGGCGGTCGAGGACCTGACGGGGGCGTCGGTGGAGCCGTCGCCGGTGCCGGAGGCCGATTCCTGAGCGGACGGGCCCCAGGGGTGGGGCTGACACGACCGAGGGGGCGCGGGTCCGCCGGACCCGCGCCCCCTCGGTGACGTCCTACCGCTGTCAGGCGGACAGGCGGGCGATGGCCTCGTCGACCGTCAGCTCCTCGCGCTCGCCGGTGCGGCGGTCCTTCAGCTCCAGGACGCCCTCGGCCGCGCGGCGGCCGGCGACGAGGATCTTGGGGACGCCCATGAGCTCGGAGTCGGTGAACTTGACGCCCGGGGAGACGCCGGCGCGGTCGTCGACGAGGACGCGCAGGCCCGCGGCGGCGAGCTTGTCGGAGACCTCCAGGGCGAGCTCGGTCTGCAGGGCCTTGCCGGCGGCGACGACGTGGACGTCGGCCGGGGCGACCTCGGCGGGCCAGCACAGGCCCTTGTCGTCGGCGGTCTGCTCGGCGAGCGCGGCGACGGCGCGGGAGACGCCGACGCCGTACGAGCCCATGGTGACGCGGACGGGCTTGCCGTTCTGGCCGAGGACGTCGAGCTTGAGCGCGTCGGCGTACTTGCGGCCGAGCTGGAAGATGTGGCCGATCTCGATCGCGCGGTCCAGCTTCAGGCCGGTGCCGCACTTGGGGCACGGGTCGCCGTCCTGGACGACGACGACGTCGACGTACTCGGAGACCTCGAAGTCGCGGCCCGCCACGACGTTCTTGGCGTGCGTGCCGTCCTTGTTGGCGCCGGTGATCCAGGCGGTGCCGGGGGCGACGCGCGGGTCGGCGATGTACGTGACCTTGTCGAGGCCCTGGGGGCCGACGTAGCCGCGGACGAGGTCGGCGCGCTCGGCGAAGTCGGTCTCGGTGACCATCTCGACGGTGGCCGGGGCGAAGTGCGCCTCGACCTTGCCCATGTCGACCTCGCGGTCGCCGGGGACGCCGACGGCGACGATCTCGCCGTCGACCTTCACCAGGAGGTTCTTCAGGGTGGCGGAGGCCGGGACGCCGAGCGAGGCGGCGAGCGTCTCGATGGTCGGCGTGTCGGGGGTGGGGATCTCCTCGGCGGCCGGGACGGCGGAGCCGTCGACCGGCTTCAGCTCGTAGTTCACCGCCTCGGTGTTGGCGGCGAAGTCGCAGTTCGGGCAGTCGGCGAAGGTGTCCTCGCCGGCCTCGGCGGGGGCCAGGAACTCCTCGGACTTGGAGCCGCCCATGGCGCCGGCGGTGGCGGCGCAGATGCGGTAGTCGAGGCCGAGGCGCTCGAAGATCCGCTGGTACGCCTGGCGGTGCAGGCCGTAGGAGGTGGCCAGGCCCTCGTCGTCGAGGTCGAAGGAGTAGGAGTCCTTCATGAGGAACTCGCGGCCGCGCAGGATGCCGGCGCGGGGACGGGCCTCGTCGCGGAACTTCGTCTGGATCTGGTAGAGCGTGACGGGCAGGTCCTTGTAGGAGGACGCCTGGTCCTTCACGAGGAGGGTGAAGATCTCCTCGTGGGTGGGGCCGAGGAGGTAGTCGCCGCCCTTGCGGTCCTGGAGGCGGAACAGCTCGGCGCCGTACTCGTCCCAGCGGCCGGTGGCCTCGTAGGGCTCACGGGGCAGCAGGGCCGGCAGGGAGACCTCCTGGGCGCCGATGGCGTCCATCTCCTCGCGGACGATGCGCTCGACGTTGGAGAGCACCTTCTTGCCCAGCGGCAGCCAGCTCCAGATGCCGGCGGCGGTGCGGCGGACGTAGCCGGCGCGGACGAGGAGCTTGTGGCTGAGGACCTCGGCGTCCGCCGGGTCGTCGCGCAGCGTCTTCGCCATCAACTGGGACATGCGCTGGACCGGTGCGTTGGCCATGGTTCTCGTACTCCTGCCGGGTAAGGGTGATGGCCCCGAGGTTAGCGGGGCCATCACTCCTCAGAGAAATCAGTTCCCGCCCGCACCGCGGCTACCTGCGCCGGAGCGGCAGCGGGGCGCCCATCACCGCGTACGGGCGCGGGGCGCTGGGGAACAGCACGCGGCGGGCGAGGTCGGTGTAGCCGAGGGAGCGGTAGAGGCCGCGGGCCGGGCTCTCGGTGTCGATGGCGGAGAGGATCGAGCGCGGCAGCTCGGACCGGTCGGTGATGGTGGTGATCAGTCCGCGGCCCAGGCCCCGGCCCTGGTAGCCGGGGTGGACGTGGAGCTCGGTGATGACGAAGGAGTCGTCGAGCCAGCCCTCGTGCCCGCCGGCGCGCAGATACGGTTCGACGACGGTGGACCACCAGTGGGTGCGGCTGTTGGGCATCCCGTAGACGAAGCCGACCAGCCGGCCGTCGGGAGTGGTGGCCCCGTAGGCGCGGGCGCCGGGGTTCTGCAGGTGGCGCACGACGATGTGGCGGCGTACGGCGACCTCGGCCTCGTCGAGGCCGAAGGCGAGGGCCTGTACGGCGAGGGCTTCGTCGACCCTGGCGGCGAGGTCGACCGGAGCGATCACGACCTTCGCGTCATCCATGCGCTCTTCCATGCGCCGCACCCTACAAGCACCCTCTCCGGTCCGGCCTGCGGATCCGGGCCTCCGCCTCAGAACAGCACGCTCATGAAGGCGCCGACCTCCTGGAAGCCGACGCGCTGGTACGCGGCCCGGGCCGGGGCGTTGTAGTCGTTCACGTAGAGGCTGACGACGGGCGCGACGTCGGCGAGGGCGTAGCGCAGGACGGCGGCCATGCCGGTCTCGGAGAGGCCCTTGCCGCGGTGTTCGGGGGCGACCCAGACGCCCTGGATCTGGCACGCCTGGCGGGTGGCGGCGCCGATCTCGGCCTTGAAGACGACCTTGCCGTCCTCGATGCGGGCGAAGGAGCGGCCGGAGCCGACGAGCTCGGCGACCCGGGCCTGGTAGAGCAGTCCGCCGTCGCCGGACATCGGGGAGATGCCGACCTCCTCGGTGAACATGGCCACACAGGCGGGCATGATCACCTCCATCTCGTCCTTGCGGACCCGGCGGACCAGCGGGTCGGGCCGGACGGTGGCGGAGGGCGCCTCGGCGGTCATGAGCGGCTGGTGGGCGCGGACGTCGCGGGCCGGGCCCCAGCTCGGTTCGAGGAGCTGCCAGAGCCGGGCGGTGGCCTCGGCGGGGCCGACGATGGAGGAGCAGCGGCGGCCGATCCGGCGGGCCCGGTCGGCGAAGGCGCGGACGGCCTCGGGAGTGGCGCAGATGGGGACGAGGTTGGCGCCGGAGTAGCAGAGCGAGGTCAGCATCCCGTCGCTGTACCAGCCCCACATCTCGCCGCCGAGCCGCCAGGGGTCGAGCCCGGCCATCTGGACGCGGGCGGTGACGAAGGCGTTCTCGACGGGCGCGCTGTCGAGCACGGCGAGCGCGGCGCCGAGGTCGGCGGGTTCGAGGACCCGCGTCGATGATTGCGTCAACACGTGGGGCCTCACCGTACGGTTTCTGCTGGTCCTGGCACTCTACCCCTCGTCCCCGCCGCCGCGGGGGTACGAAAAAAGCCCCTCCTTGGCGGAGGGGCTTCTTGCGCGGGCGGGCCGGTCAGCCGGCGACGGAGACGGTGGGCTCGCCGCTGGCGACGCCGTCCTTCTCCATCTGCTCGGCGATCTTCATGGCCTCGTCGATGAGCGTCTCGACGATCTTCGACTCGGGGACGGTCTTGATGACCTCGCCCTTGACGAAGATCTGGCCCTTGCCGTTGCCGGAGGCGACGCCGAGGTCGGCCTCGCGGGCCTCGCCGGGGCCGTTGACGACGCAGCCCATGACGGCGACGCGGAGCGGCACCTCCATGCCCTCGAGGCCGGCGGTGACCTCCTCGGCGAGCTTGTAGACGTCGACCTGGGCGCGGCCGCAGGACGGGCAGGAGACGATCTCCAGGCGGCGCGGGCGCAGGCCGAGCGACTCCAGGATCTGGTTGCCGACCTTGATCTCCTCGACCGGCGGGGCGGAGAGGGAGACGCGGATGGTGTCGCCGATGCCCTCGGAGAGCAGGGCGCCGAAGGCGACGGCCGACTTGATGGTGCCCTGGAAGGCGGGGCCGGCCTCGGTGACGCCGAGGTGCAGCGGGTAGTCGCACTGGGCGGCGAGCTGGCGGTAGGCGTTGACCATCACGACCGGGTCGTTGTGCTTGACCGAGATCTTGATGTCCTGGAAGCCGTGCTCCTCGAAGAGGGACGCCTCCCAGAGCGCGGACTCGACGAGCGCCTCGGGGGTGGCCTTGCCGTACTTGGCGAGGAGCCGCGCGTCGAGCGAGCCGGCGTTGACGCCGATGCGGATCGGGGTGCCGGCGGCGGAGGCCGCCTTGGCGATCTCCTTGACCTTGTCGTCGAACTGCTTGATGTTGCCCGGGTTGACGCGGACCGCGGCGCAGCCGGCGTCGATGGCGGCGAAGACGTACTTCGGCTGGAAGTGGATGTCGGCGATCACCGGGATCTGCGACTTCCTCGCGATGGTGGCGAGGGCGTCGGCGTCGTCCTGGGTGGGGCAGGCCACGCGCACGATCTGGCAGCCGGAGGCGGTCAGCTCGGCGATCTGCTGGAGCGTGGCGCCGATGTCGGACGTGCGGGTGGTGGTCATCGACTGCACCGACACGGGGGCGTCGCCTCCGACGGCCACCGATCCGACCTGGATCTGGCGGCTCTTGCGCCGTTCGGCGAGCCGGGTCGGAACGGTCGGGATACCGAGAGAGATCGCGGTCATCAGCTGTACAACCCCAAGGTGTGGTTCATCGGGCTCAGGTCTCCGAGATTACCGTCCCGGCGGCGGGTGGCCGGACACCGCACGGGTTCCGGCCACCCGGAGTCGCCCGGGACGCGGCGTGGCCGGTCAGGTGATCTTGACCGGGTTGACGATGTCGGCGACGAGGACGAGCAGGGTGAAGCAGACGAAGACGCCTGCGACGACATAGGCGGCCGGCATCAGCTTGGCGACGTCGAACGGGCCCGGGTCGGGCCGCTTGAAGACGCGGGCGACGGTCCGGCGCAGCGACTCCCACAGGGCGCCGGCGATGTGGCCGCCGTCGAGCGGGAGCAGCGGGAGCATGTTGAACAGGAACAGCGACACGTTGAACATGACCAGCAGGTTCATGAACATGACCAGGATGGTCTTCTTCGGCGCGTCGATGGTCATCAGCTCGCCGGTGATGCGGGCGGCGCCGACGACGCCGACGGGCGAGTCCGCGGCGCGCTTGCCGTCGCCGAAGGCGGCGTCCCACAGGCCGGGGATCTTGCCGGGCAGGGCGATGACGGACTTGACGCCGGCCTGGAGCTGCTCGGACATCCGGTCGACCGACTGGCCGAAGGTGAGCGGCAGGACCTCGGTCTTGGAGGCGAAGCCGAGGTAGCCGGCGGGGACGGTCTGCAGCGGCTGGACCACCCGGCCGTCGGCGTCCTTCTTGTAGACCTCGTTCTTGATGAGCGTGGGGTGGAGGTCGATCCGCTGTCCGGCGCGCTCGACGGTCACCGTGGCGGGGCCGATGGTGGCGCGGATGTGGTCGGAGAGGGTGTTCCAGTCGGAGACCGGGGTGCCGTTGAAGGCGACGATCCGGTCGCCGTCCTTCAGGCCCGCGGCGTACGCAGGCGACACCGGGTCGCCGGCCTGGCACTTCTCGCGCTTGCTGTCGGCGGCGATGACGCACTTCTGGACGCCGGCGACCTTGGTGGTCTGGGCCTCGAAGCCGATGGCCATGGCGCTGCCGAAGAACAGCACGACGGCGAGCACCAGGTTCATGAAGGGCCCGGCGAACATGACGGTGACGCGCTTCCACGGCTTGCGCGTGTAGAAGAGCCGGTCCTCGTCGCCGGGCTGCAGCTCCTCGAAGGACGCCTCGCGGGCGTCCTCGATCATGGAGCGCCAGGGCGAGGTGGAGCGGGCCTCGATGCGGCCGTCCTTGCCGGGCGGGAACATGCCGATCATGCGGATGTAGCCGCCGGCCGGGATGGCCTTGAAGCCGTACTCCGTCTCGCCCTTCTTCCGCGACCAGATGGTCGGGCCGAAGCCGACCATGTACTGCGGCACCCGGATCCCGAAGAGCTTGGCCGTGGAGAGGTGGCCCAGTTCGTGCCAGGCGATGGAGACGAGCAGGCCCAGTGCGAACAGCACGAGGCCGAGTACGTACAGGAAAACCGTCATGCGCGCGCCTCCGCGATTGCCTTCGCCGCGAGTTCCCGGGCCCGGGCCCGTGCCCAGGTCTCCGCTTCCAGGACGTCCGGGACCGTGAGCGGGGTTCCCGTGGCGGGCGTGCCGTGCTCGGCGACGACCGCGGTGACCGTGTCCATGATCCCGTTGAAGGGCAGCCGGCCGGCGAGGAAGGCGTCCACGCACTCCTCGTTGGCGGCGTTGAAGACGGCGGGCGCGGTGCCGCCGAGGGTGCCGACGTGCCGGGCGAGGTTCACCGACGGGAAGGCCTCGTCGTCCAGCGGGAAGAACTCCCAGGTGGACGCCGTGGACCAGTCGAAGGCGGGGGCCGCGTCGGGGACCCGCTCGGGCCAGCCGATGCCGATGGCGATGGGGCCGCGCATGTCCGGCGGGGTGGCCTGGGCGAGCGTCGAGCCGTCCGTGAACTCGACCATCGAGTGCACGTAGGACTGCGGGTGGACGACGACCTCGATCCGCTCGAACGGGATGTCGTAGAGCAGATGGGCCTCGATGACCTCCAGGCCCTTGTTGACCAGGGTCGCGCTGTTGATCGTGATGACCGGGCCCATCGCCCAGGTCGGGTGCGCGAGCGCGTCCTCGCGGGACACGTTCGCCAGCTCCTCGCGGGTGCGGCCGCGGAAGGGGCCGCCGGAGGCGGTGACGACCAGCTTGCGGACGTCGGCGCGGGTGCCGGCGGCGAGCGCCTGGAAGAGGGCGGCGTGCTCGGAGTCGACCGGGATGATCTGGCCTGGCTTGGCGAGCGCCTTCACCAGCGGGCCGCCGACGATCAGCGACTCCTTGTTGGCGAGCGCGAGCGTCCGGCCGGCCTCCAGGGCGGCGAGGGTGGGCGCGAGGCCGATGGAGCCGGTGATGCCGTTGAGGACGGTGTGGCACGGGGACGCGGCCGCCTGGGTGGCCGCGTCCGGGCCGGCCAGGATCTCGGGCAGCGGCTCGGAGCCGTACAGCGCCTTCAGGGCGTCGCGCAGCTCCGGCACCGCGTCCTCGCGGGCGACGGCGACCGTCTCGGCCTTCAGCCGGTGCGCCTGCTCGGCGAGCAGCCCGATCCGGCTGCCGGAGGCGGCGAGGGCGGTGACCCGGAACCGGCCGGGGTTGCGCAGGACCAGGTCGATGGCCTGGGTGCCGACGGACCCGGTGGAGCCGAGGACGACGATGTCCCGGCGGCCGGCACCTGTGTCCACAGGGGAGAAGACGCTGTGCGGGTCGGCGAGAGGAGAGGGGCGGTCGCTCATGCCCCCCATTCTTGCCGCAAAGACTGTGCGCCCCGCACGGACCCCGTCAGACTCCTTCCCCGAGCCCCTGGGCGAAGGAGCCGAAAACGGTGTGGAAGTCCGGGAACGTCTTCCGTACGCAGCCGGGGTCGTCGAAGGTCACGCCGGGCGTGCGCAGCGCGGTGACGGCGAAGGACATCACGATGCGGTGGTCGCCGTGGGTGGCGATCTCGGCGGGGCCGCTCGGCACACCTGGCCGGATCTCGATCCAGTCGGGGCCGGTTTCGACCGTGATGCCGAGCCGGCGCAGGTTCTCGGCGCAGGCGTCGAGGCGGTCGCACTCCTTGACCCGGGTGTTGGCGACGTCCTCGATGCGCACCGGCCCGTCGGCGAAGGGCGCGAGGGCGGCGAGGGTCGGCATGGTGTCGGAGATGTCCCGCATGTTGACGGTCAGGCCGCGCAGGGTTCCGGTGGAGCGGACGGTGGTCCGGTCGTCGGCGACGGTCACCTCGGCGCCCATGCGGCGCAGCACGTCGACGAAGCCGAGGTCGCCCTGGAGCGCGCCGGCGCCCAGGCCCGGGACGGTGACCTCGGCGCCGGGCACGAGGGCGGCCGCGGCGAAGAAGTACGAGGAGGTGGAGGCGTCCGGCTCGATGGCGTAGGTGGTGGCCCGGTAGCCGGTGGGCAGGACGGTGTAGGTACGGCCCTCGGGGCCGTCCGCGCGGTCGATCTCGGCGCCGAAGCTCCGCATCATCGCCAGCGTGATCTCGACGTACGGCTCCGAGACCAGGTCCGTGACGGTGATCGCGAGGCCCTCGGTGGTGAGCGGGCCGAGCATCAGCAGCGCGGTCAGGTACTGCGAGGACTGGCCGGCGTCGAGGCGGATCGCGCCGCCCTTGATGCCGCGGCCGGTGACGGTGAGCGGGTGGTGGCCCTCGCGCTCGCCGTGCGTGAGGTCGACGCCGAGCTCGCGCAGCGCGGTGCTGAGCGGGCCGAGCGGGCGGCGGCGCATCTGGGCGGAGGCGTCGAAGCGGAAGGTGCCGTGCCCGGCGGCGGCGAGGGCGGGCAGGAAGCGGGCGGTGGTGGCGCCGTCGCGGCAGTAGACGTCGGCCTCGGCGACCCCGGGCCCGGCGGGCCGGCCCTCGATGTGCCAGGCGCCTGGCTCCTGTCGTACGGCATAGCCGAGGGCCTTCAGACCCTCGGCGAAGCCCTCGCTGTCGTCGGAGCGCAGCGGCCGCAGCAGGGTGGTGGTGCCCTCGGCCGCGGCGGCGAGGAAGAGGGCGCGGGCGGTGACGGACTTGGAACCGGGGATGTCGATGACGGTCACGCCGGTCATCCTGCCGTGGCGGGCGGAACGGCGGGGGTCCCGTCCGCGAACTGGACGGGACCCTGACGTTTATTTGTCCGAATAGGTGGTGGCCGTGCCGGTCATTCGATCGGGCGGTGCTGGTTCTCCTTCGCCGACGGGCCCGGTGTGGTGTCGGCGATCCACGGGCCGTCGCCGCTCGGGTCGAGGATGCCCTCCTCCAGCCAGGTGTACGCGCCGGCCAGCACGCCGTCGACGACCTTGCGGTCCACGTCGTCGGTGTTGGCCCAGAGCCGGCCGAACAGCTCGGCGATCCGCAGCCGGGCCTGGCGGCAGAAGACGTCGGCGAGCTGGTGGGCCTCGCGGCCGTGGTCGCCGGTGGTGCGCAGCAGTTCGGCGCGGACGCAGGCGGCGCTCATCGCGAAGAGCTCGGCGCCGATGTCGACGATCCGGCCGAGGAACGCCTGCTTGAGCTCCATCTTCCCCTGCCAGCGGGACATCGCGTAGAAGGTGGAGCGGGCGAGCTTGCGGGAGGTCCGTTCGACATAGCGCAGATGCCCGGCGAGGTCTCCGAACTCTCCGTACGCGCCCGGGAGTTGCCCTTGTCCGGCGACGAGCTGCGGCAGCCAGCGGGCGTAGAAGCCGCCGGCCTTGGCGCCCGCCTTGGCCTTGTCGGCGAGCGCCTTGTCGGGGTCGATGATGTCGCCGGCGACGGCGAGGTGGGCGTCGACGGCCTCGCGGGCGATCAGCAGGTGCATGATCTCCGTCGAGCCCTCGAAGATCCGGTTGATGCGCAGGTCGCGCAGGAGCTGTTCGGCGGGGACCGCGCGTTCGCCGCGGGCGGCGAGCGAGTCGGCGGTCTCGTAGCCGCGGCCGCCGCGGATCTGGACCAGTTCGTCGGCGATCCGCCAGGCCATCTCGGAGCCGTACAGCTTGGCGAGCGCGGCCTCGATGCGGATGTCGTTGCGGTCCTCGTCGGCCATCTGGGAGGCGAGGTCGACGACGGCCTCCAGGGCGAAGGCGGTGGCGGCGATGAAGGAGATCTTGGTGCCGACGGCCTCGTGCCGGGCGACCGGCTTGCCCCACTGCTCGCGCTCGGCGGCCCATTCGCGGGCGATCTTCAGGCACCACTTGCCGGCGCCGGCACAGGCCGCGGGCAGCGAGAGCCGGCCGGTGTTGAGGGTGGTGAGGGCGATCTTGAGGCCGGCGCCCTCGGGCCCGATGCGCTGCGCGGCCGGGACCCGGACCCGGTGGAAGCGGGTGACGCCGTTCTCCAGGCCGCGCAGGCCCATGAAGGCGTTGCGGTGCTCGACGGTGATGCCGGGCGAGCCGGCCTCGACGACGAAGGCGGTGATGCCGCCCCGGTGACCCTCGGAGGCGGGCACGCGGGCCATGACGACGAGCAGGTCGGCGATGACGCCGTTGGTGGTCCACAGCTTCACGCCGTCGAGGACGTAGCCGTCGTCGCCGTCGGGCACGGCGGTGGTGGCGAGCCGGGCCGGGTCGGAGCCGACGTCGGGCTCGGTGAGCAGGAAGGCGGAGATGGCGCCGCGGGCGAGCCGGGGCAGGAAGGCGTCCTTCTGCTCCTGGGTGCCGAAGATCTTCAGCGGCTGCGGTACGCCGATCGACTGGTGCGCGGAGAGCAGCGCGCCGAGCGCGGGGCTGACCGAGCCGACCAGGGCGAGGGCCCGGTTGTAGTACAGCTGGGTGAGGCCGAGGCCGCCGTACTTCGGGTCGATCTTCATGCCGAAGGCGCCGAGTTCGCGCAGGCCGGCGATGGTCTCGTCGGGGATGCGGGCCTCGCGCTCGATGCGGGCGCCGTCGACGCCGCTCACGCAGAAGGCGCGCAGCTTGGCGAGGAACGCCTCGCCGCGCCGGACGTCCTCGTCGGCGGGCAGCGGGTGCGGATGGATCAGGTCGAGGCGGAACCGGCCGAGGAAGAGTTCCTTGGCGAAGCTGGGTTTGCGCCAGTCCTGCTCGCGGGCTGCCTCGGCGACCTGCCGGGCCTCGCGCTCGCTGACCTTGGGCGGCCGCTGGGTGGGTGCGGACATGCGGAGCTCACCTCGCCGCTCGTCGGGGCTTGGGGCCACGTGGGCCTGCTCTGTGGCTACTGTCCGTCGTACCCGATATCCACGGGTTGGGAAAGACGAGCGGCGCGGGGGCGCGGGGACGTAGGGTCCGCGCCATGTCGCAGACGATCAAGCTCATCATCCACATCACGACCCTGCCCGGCCGGGGCGCGGAGCAGGTCGCCGCCTTCGCGGAACTCGCCCCGGTCGTACGGGCCGAGGACGGCTGTCTCCAGTACGACCTGCACCGGGTCGCCGACGACCCGGACCGCTTCGTGCTGATCGAACGCTGGGCCTCCGCCGAGGCGCTCGCGGCGCATGACGCGGCCCCGCACATGACGGCGGCGGGCGTGACGAACAGGGCGTTCCGGGCGGGCCCGGCGGAGGTGTCGCGGCTCGACGACGCGCCGGTCGCGTAGGCCTGGGGAAGTCGCGGGAAGGCTGGGAAGCCCTGGGAAGTCTTGGGGGGCCCGGGAGGGGCTGGGAAGCCCTGGGCAATGGAGACGGCCCGAGCCCCCGCACAGTGGGCTCGGGCCGTCGGCCTGCGCGTACGGAGGCGTTGCTCCGTACGGATGAGGGGTCGCGCTTACAGCGCCAGGCCCGTGAGGACCAGGACCCGCTCGTAGGTGTAGTCGTCCATGGCGAACTTGACGCCCTCGCGGCCGACGCCGGAGCGCTTGGCGCCGCCGTACGGCATCTGGTCGGCGCGGTAGGACGGGACGTCACCGACGATCACGCCGCCGACCTCGAGGGTGCGGTGGGCGCGGAAGGCGGTCTGCAGGTCGTGGGTGAAGACACCCGCCTGGAGGCCGAAGTCGGAGTCGTTGACCGCGGCGAACGCCTCGGCCTCGCCGTCGACCTTGGTGACCGTGAGGACCGGGCCGAAGACCTCGGCGCGGGCCAGGGTGACGCCGGCCGGGAGCTCGGTGAGGACGGTCGGGGCGTAGGTGGCGCCCTCGCGCTTGCCGCCGGCGAGCAGCTTGGCGCCGGCCGCGACGGCCTCGTCCACCCAGGACTCGACGCGCTTGGCGGCGTTCTCGTCGACGAGCGGGCCGACGTCGGTGGCGTCGTCCGCCGGGTCGCCGCTGACCTGGGCCTCGACGGCCGCGACGATCTTCGGCAGCAGACGGTCGTGGACGGAGGCGTCCACGATCACGCGCTGCACGGAGATGCAGGACTGGCCGCCCTGGTAGTTGGAGAAGGTCGCGATGCGGGTCGCGGCCCAGTCCAGGTCGGCCTCGGAGGACCAGTCCGACAGGACGACGGCGGCGGCGTTGCCGCCGAGCTCCAGGGTGCAGTGCTTGTGCGGCACGGACTGCTGGATGGCGTAGCCGACGGTGTCCGAGCCGGTGAAGGAGATGACCGGCAGGCGCTCGTCCTGGACCAGGGCGGGCATGCGGTCGTTCGGGACCGTCAGGACCGACCAGGAGCCGGCCGGCAGGTCGGTCTCGGCCAGGATCTCGCCCAGGATCAGCGAGGAGATCGGGGTGGCCGGGGCCGGCTTGAGGATGATCGGGGCGCCGACGGCGATGGCCGGGGCGACCTTGTGGGCGGCGAGGTTCAGCGGGAAGTTGAACGGCGCGATGCCGAGGACGACACCCTTGGGGATACGGCGGGTCAGCGCGAGCCGGCCCACGCCGCCGGCCTCGGTGTCGAGGCGCTGGGCCTCGCCGGCGTTCCAGCGGCGCGTCTCCTCGGCGGCGAAGCGGAACACGGACACGGCACGGCCGACCTCGCCGCGGGCCCACTTGATCGGCTTGCCGTTCTCGGCGGAGATCAGCTGGGCGATCTCCTCGGTGCGCTCGGCGAGCCGCTTCGACACGTGGTCGAGGGCGGCGGCGCGGACGTGCGCCGGGGTCGCGGCGAACTCGTCGACGACGGCGTGCGCGGCGGCGACGGCCTCCTCGACCTGGGCCTCGGTGGGCACGCTGACCTTGCCGACCAGACGTCCGTCGTACGAGTTCGTGACGTCGAAGGTGGCCTCGCCGGTGGCCTCACGGCCGGCGAGCCAGAAGGCGTGGGTGGTCGTCATTGCGTCCCGGCCCTTTCCGTATCGGGGTGCGAGCGGTTGCTCTGGTGACACGGTAGGGCCGGTCGGGCCGCCGGTGGCTTGTCCGGTGTGGAGTGGTGCACGGGACACTCCTGTCCGGTTTGGCCGAGGCGCCCGGGTCGCGGGTGGGCGTTCCGGGGCGGTGTGGGTGACCGGTGGGCGTTCCCTGGCGCCGCACGGGGCGCTCCGGCGCGACGTGGCCGATGCGCCCGGGTCGCGGGTGCGCGGTTCCTGGGCGCAGCACTGGGCGCTCCGGCCCGCGCCCGGCGGACAGGCAGGCAGCCGTTTCACCGGCGCTCGTACGCGGAGAAGGGCGGCGCGCTCCCGCCCGTGCGCACCCCGATGACCAGGCCGCCCTTGTACGGGAGCAGCTCCCGTATGCCGCCGATGCGGTCGCGGAAGGCGCGGCCCTCCTCCTCGTCGCCCGTGGCGGCGCCCAGGAGATACAGGTCGTCGCCGTACGTCGAGGAGGGCCGGCCGTTCGAGACGGCCCTCAGGGCAGAGGACTGGTGCTCATCCGCGCCGCTCTGTCGACACGATCAGTCCCACGCCGACCACGACGATCGCGCCACCGAGGACGATCGGCCAGCTCAGCGCCTCGTTGAGGACGAGCGCGCCGAGGGCTACGGCGACGACCGGGTTGACGTAGGCGTAGGTGGCGACGAGGGAGAGCGGCGCGGTGTGGAGGAGCCAGGCGTAGGCGGTGAAGGCGATGAGCGAGCCGAAGACGATCAGGTACGCGAGGCCCGCCCAGGACCGGGCGGACACGGCCGCCAGGTCGAGGCCGTGCTGCTCGCCCCGCACCAGACCGACGCCGAGGCCCGCGAGGCCGCCGGCCAGCATCTCGTACACGCTCGCGGTGAGCGGGTTCGCGGGCATCGGCAGCCGGGACGAGGAGAAGGACCCGACGGACCAGCTGAGCGCCGCGACGACGACCAGGACCACGCCGCCGACCTTCACCTCGCCGCTCAGCCCGGGCAGGGTGAGCACCGCGAGGCCCCCGAGCCCGACGAGCACGCCCACGATCCCGCCGGCGCTCGGCCGCTCCCCGGCCATCGCCTTGAGCACGACCACGAACGCGGGCACGACGGCGATGAGCAGCGCGGTCAGCCCGGACGGCACGGAGGTCTCGCCGAGCACGACGAGCCCGTTGCCGCCGAGGAGCAGCAGCAGACCTACGGCCGCCGCGGAGGCCAGCTCCCGGGCCGTCACCTTGAGCGCGCCGACGCCCTGCCGCCACGCCACGATCCCGGCCAGGATCGTTCCGGCAGCCACGAACCGCGCCCCGGCCGACAGGAACGGCGGCAGCGTCTCGACCACGACCCGGATCCCGAGGTACGTCGACCCCCACACGACGTACACGATCGCGAGCGCGGCCCAGACGGCGCCGGGGATGCGGCGGGGGGCGGGGGCGCCGGAAGCTCCGGCAGCGCCGGGGAGGGTGGCGGAGGACGATCTTCCGGGGGACTGGGTTCCGGAGGCCGCGGCATCGGCGGCAGGGTTTGTCATGCCCAGGAGATTAGGCGGATCAGTGGCCGCCGGGCCAGAAATCTGCCCGCGATCGGGCAGGGGGAGGGGAATTCGGGCGAGCGGGGGCGCGAGCGAGTGGCGCGCTGGGCCGGGGCCGAGGTCCCGATCGGTTCCGGAGTGACCGGACCCGAGGCCCGAGCCGAGCCCGAGGTCCACGCCGGGCCAGGCGGGGCCGGGCCAGCCCGAGGTCCAGGCCGGGCCCACGCCGGGCGAGGCCGGGCGAGGCCGGGCGAGGCCGGGGGCCAGGCCCGGCCCGGAGTCCAGACCAGCCCCAGGTCGGGCCGACCGCCGCTGCAGAGCGGCCCGGTCGGTCGGCGCTGCGGAATGGCCCGGCCGGTCAGACGCCGCGCCCGCGGGCGCGGCCGGCCCCGTCCTCCTACTCCTACTCCGCGCCCGTCCCCGTCGTCTTCAGCGCCAGCCACAGCTCCATGCGGACGTCCGGGTCGTCCAGCGAGCGGCCCAGGATCTCCTCGACGCGCCGCATGCGGTAGCGCAGCGTGTGGCGGTGGACGCCCAGGTCGGCGGCGGCCGCGTCCCATTGGCCGTGGCGGGAGAGCCAGGCGCGCAGGGAGGCGACGAGGTCGCCTCGGCCGGTGGCGTCGTGTTCGTAGAGGGCGCGGAGCAGGCCGTCGGCGAAGGCGCGGACGGCGTCGTCGGCGAGGAGCGGGAGGACGGAGCCGGCGGCGAGTTCCTCGTGCTCGACGAGCGAGCGGCCGCGCCGCCGGGCCACCGACAGGGCCTGCTCGGCCTGTTTGTAGGCGGCGGAGGCGGCGATGGGGCCGGTCGGGGCGGAGAGGCCGACGACCAGTTCGGTCTCCTCGGCGTCGCGGTTCGCGTACGCCTCGCACGCGGCGACCACCGCTCCCCCGTCGCCCGCCAGGACCACGAGCCGTTCCCCGCCCTCGGGGCCCTCCGGCACGGTGAGAACGGACTCGCCCGCCCGCGCGGCCGCCGCCTCCAGTGACTCCGCGAACACCGCGAGCGGCGTCTCGCCCTCGCGCGGTTCGGAGCTCGCGGGCTCGGCGATGAGCAGCCGGAACGGCGCGTCGAGCAGCCCGCCGTACAGGTCCCCGGCGACCCCGCGCGCGTGGTCGGGCTGCCCGGCGAGCAGCATCCGCAGCACGGCCGCGCCGAGCCGCTGCTCGGCGGCCTGCAGCGAGCGCGAACGTTCCGTCGTCAGGGTGAGCAGCGCGATCGCCGAGTGCACGGCGTAGCGCTCGGCGGTGCCGAGCGGCGCGCCCGTGCCGACCGCGAGCGCCCCGCGCACCCGCCGCCCCGTGCCGAGGGACTGGAGCTCGACCCGGTCGTCGGTGCCGCCGACGACGGCGCTGGCGGGCGCGGGCCGGTCCCGGAGGCGCTCGACGTCCGGGGTGAGCCGGGCGGCCCGGCGCGCCGCCCATTCGGGCGAGACCGCGAGGACGGCGCCGGACGTGTCGTACAGCGCGGCCCACCCGTCCACGTGCGCGGCCAGCCGGGCGACGACGGCGTCCGGTCCCTCGGCGAGCGCGGCCCGCGTCAGTTCGCGCTGCGCCTCGAAACCGGCCGTGACGGCGCGGTACTGGTCGGCGGCAATGGCCGCCGACACCGCCTTGCTGATGGCGAGGAACGGCGTCCGCCGCGGCACTTCGAGCAGCGGCAGGTGTTCCTCGCGGGCCGCCGCGAGCAGTGCTCCCGGGATCTCGTCGTAGTTGACGCCGACCGCGAAGCCGAGCCCGACCACCCCCGCGCCCAGCAGCCGCCGCACATAGCGCCGCATCGCCTCGGGGTCCTCGGCGTCGAGCGTGAGCGCGGTGGTGAGCAGCAGCTCGCCGCCCTCCATGTACGGGACGGGGTCGGCGAGTTCGCTGACGTGGGCCCAGCGCACGGGTGTGCCGAGGCGGTCCTCACCGGCGCGGACGATGAGTTTGAGCGCCGAGTGCTGGACGAGCGAGGCGAGGGTGGGCGGCATCAGGGGGGACCGGGGGACCTTCGGACCGGGGAGCGGGGAGGCGTCGCGCCGCCCGTCAGAGCGGCGCGCCCCCGATTCTGCCAGCCCGGGCCGTGGCCCGCGCCCAGCCGCGCGAGCCGGCTGCGACGGGGTGGGTCGGGTGTGGCCGCGGGGCCGGCCTTGTCGGCGAGGGTCGGTGCCGCAGCACGCTTCCGCCCCCGGCCGCGTGAACCGGCCCCCGCCGCATGCGAACCCAGCCGCCCGCGTGAACAGATCCCTGCCGCGTGAACCGACCATGGCCGCACGCAAGCCCAGCCGACCGCGTGAACCGCGTGAACAAGCCCCCGGCCGCGTGAACCGGCCCCCGCCGCACGCGAACCCAGCCGCCCGCGTGAACAAATCCCTGCCGCCGCACGCCCCGGCCCCTGCCGCAGCGCCCCGGTCCCGGCCACGCGAGCCGATCCCCTGCCCCGCGCCCCGGCCCCTCCCGCGGGAGAACCCGCGTGGCTCAGCCGCGCAGGTCCACGAGCAGCGGCGGGGTCTGCTCCCCGCGTACGTCCGTGAGCGAGAGGACCGCGTGGCCCGGCGGCACCGCGTGTGCGAGGTCGGACGCCGACCAGCGTTCGCGCTCGACCTCTCGTACCGTCACCGCCTCCGTCGTCACGGCCTTGCCCGTCACCAGCTTGCGCAGGGCGTGGAAGGCGCGGGTCATCGGCTGGTCGGCGAAGACGGTGTGGTGGGCCACCTCGGTGGTCTCCACCCGTTCGGTGCCCCACGCCTCGGCGAACGCCCTGCCGTCCCAGGTGGGGATGCCGGCGAACG
Organism: Streptomyces sp. NPDC004327; assembly: GCF_042873935.1. Lineage (NCBI taxonomy): Bacteria > Bacillati > Actinomycetota > Actinomycetes > Kitasatosporales > Streptomycetaceae > Streptomyces > Streptomyces sp. NPDC004327. The sequence goes on from NZ_JBIAME010000011.1 coordinate 78,308, forward strand.
CCATCCGGCAGCCGACGACCGCGAGCAGCGGTCCGTGGAGCTGCTCGGGAACCTCGGCGAAGGTACGCAGGGCGAGCACGACGCCGGCGTTCTGCGGGCGCAGCCGCTGGAGGCCGCGCACGGTCCCGGGGGTGAGCGCGCCGGCCGCGTCGTCGAGGACGAGGCAGGCGAAGTGGGAGCCGGGGGCGCCGGCCCGGTCCCGTACGACGGTCTGGAACTGGGCGAGGAGCAGCCGGTTCAGCAGCCGGGCGGCCTCCTCGTGGGCGCCTTCCGGGAGGCTGATCCGGACCCGCATCGGGTGCCGGACGACGGCCCGAAGGGCGAACGCGCGGTCGTCGCCTTCGCTGCCGCTCGCGCCACCGAAGAAGTCGGCGAAGACGGGGCGGTCGAGGGCGGCGAGCCGGTCGGCGAGGACGGGGCCGAGGTCGGTCGCGGTGCCGACCTGCCGGATCCGGGACTCGAGCTCGCGGCGCATGGCCGTGGCGGCGCCGTCCTCGGGCAGCAGGCCGAGCAGGGCCCGCAGGGTCTCGGGGCCGGCTTCGAGGAGTTCGCGCAGGACGGGGACGGCGGGGAAGCGGCCGTGCGCGGCGCGGTACGGGCCGATGAGCTGCGCGAGCACGGTGGCGGCCCGCCGGGTCTCGACGCCCGGCATGTCGCCGACGAGCCCCTCCGCGAGCAGCGCGGCGGCCTCGTCCGGGTCGGTGGCCCCCGCGTACAGGTCGAGGTCGTGCCGGGAAGCCGGGTCGCCGAGGCGGATCACGACGTCGTACGCCTCGTCCGGGCCGAGCGGCGCGCCGGCCGCGCCGACGGCGACGACGGCGCAGCCGCCGGTGAGGGCCTGGAGGCCGAGCGACTCGACGACGGGTGCGACGAGGGCGCGGGTCTTGCCGGCACCGGACGGGCCGACGGCGAGCAGCGAGGTGCCGAGCAGCGCGGGGTCGAGGGCGAGTCCGGCGCCGTGGTAGGCGGCGGGGGTGCGCTCGGCGGGCGCGTAGCGGCCGACCCGGACCTGGCCGAGGAGCAGGTCGTGGGTGGCGGTGCGGCGGCCGGGCAGGTCCCGCTCGCCGGACGGATGGCCGGCCGCGGCGGCGCCCCGCGCGACGACCGCCTCGACGAGGGCGGCCCGGCGCATGCCGTCCCGCGCCGACTCCGCCCAGGCGCGCCGCACGCGCGCGACGTCGACGTCGTTCATCCGCCCGCCCGCCACCTCGGCGGCGAGCACGTCGGCGGCGCGCTGCTCACCGGCGGCGCGGAGCTCGGGCCACTGGGAGGGCGGGACGGCGGGTCCGGTGGGGGCGGCCTGGGGCTGGGGGGCCTTGCGGGCGCGCCAAGCGAGGAAGAGGCCCCGCCAATTGCCGAGCCGGGCGAACGGCCACAGGACGAGGAGCGTGATCAGCGTGTAGACGGTGTAGACGACGAAGGGCGACGTGAAGATCTCGAAGCCGCCGGTGATCAGGGCGAGGAGCGTGAGGACGGTGCTCGCGACGGGCAGCGGCACCCAGTCGAGGCCGAACGCTTCCGGCCACACAAGGAGCATGGTGCCGAGTGCCATTACGGCGGCGAGCACGGCTCGGCGAGCTGGATGGAGCTGACTCATGTAATGCCTGGTGATCTTGCGCCAGGAGCCGAGGAAGCCCAGAACGGTCACCAGCACCGCGAGGAATACGCCGTCCAGGACCACACGCGCCGCATCGCCGTGCCAGTCGACTGCGACGGTGCTGCCCGGCCAGAACCAACCCTGGGGCGTCACGCTCCACAGGATTTCGGTCTTGTACGGGAAGAAGCCCGTGCGCCAGGTGGACCAGATGACCAGACCGAGGGCCACGGGAAGGAGCATTCCGAGGATCGTGACGGGCGCCAGCCGCTCGGCCGGCTGCTCCGCAGGCACATGGCGGAACCGCCATACCCCGAGCGCGGCAGCAGGCCGCGGCGCATCCAGCCACTCGGCGACGGGGGCACGGGGCGGCACGGAGGGCTCTGCCGAGGGATACGCGCCAGGCGCGTGCGCGGGCGGCGGCGGTACGACCGGCTGCGCCGGCGGGCGCGCCGGGGCCGGCGGGACGGACGGGACCGCCGACGCCGACGGGCCGGCCGACGCAGACGAGCCGGCCGCCGCCGACGAGCCCCGCGGCACCTCGCCGGACGGCGACACCTCACCGGACGGCGACACCTCACCGGACGGCGGCGTCGCCGGGCGCGGTACCCCGGCCCCGGCCCCCGCCCCCCGCGTGTCGCTCGACTCGTACGTGCCGTCGGTCTCCATGAAACCCCCGCCCCCTGACCAGCCAGGTCGCCACAACTGTGCCACCGTCAATCTAGTGGGCGCGGGCCGTCCCGGAGCGGTTTCGCCCACCCGTTCGGCCGATCGCCGGGCGCCGTGTCGCCCCGTAATGGACATTGGTGCGCCGTGCCGCCGGGGGCCACGGAAGGGCTCACCATGTCCATCTCGGACAACGGGCCACCCGCCACCACTCCCGATCGGCGCATGCCCGACCCCCTCCCCCGCGCCTAGCCTGCGGAGGAAACCCGCAAGAGCGTCCAGAACACCCCAGGAGCCCCGCATGAACGCTGTCCCGCAGGAGCGGCGCGTCGTCACCGCCATCCCCGGCCCGAAGTCGCAGGAGCTTCAGGCGCGCCGCCTCGACACGGTCGCCGGTGGCGTGGGCTCCACGCTTCCGGTGTTCACCAAGCGGGCCGGCGGCGGCATCATCGAGGACGTCGACGGCAACCTGCTGATCGACTTCGGCTCCGGCATCGCCGTGACCTCGGTCGGCGCCTCCGCCGAGGCCGTCGTGCGCCGCGCCTCCGCGCAGCTGCAGGACTTCACCCACACCTGTTTCATGGTGACGCCGTACGAGGGTTACGTGGAGGTCTGCGAGGCGCTGGCCGAGCTGACCCCGGGCGACCACGCCAAGAAGTCCGCGCTCTTCAACTCGGGCGCCGAGGCCGTCGAGAACGCGGTCAAGATCGCCCGTTCGTACACCAAGCGCCAGGCCGTCGTCGTCTTCGACCACGGCTACCACGGCCGCACCAACCTCACCATGGGCATGACGGCGAAGAACATGCCGTACAAGCAGGGCTTCGGTCCGTTCGCGCCCGAGGTCTACCGCGTGCCGGTCGCCTACGGCTACCGCTGGCCCACCGGTGCCGAGAACTGCGGCCCCGAGGCCGCCGCGCAGGCGATCGACAACATCACCAAGCAGATCGGCGCCGAGAACGTCGCCGCGATCGTCATCGAGCCGGTGCTCGGCGAGGGCGGCTTCATCGAGCCGGCCAAGGGCTTCCTGCCGGCGATCGTGAAGTTCGCCAACGACAACGGCATCGTCTTCGTCGCGGACGAGATCCAGGCCGGCTTCTGCCGCACCGGCCAGTGGTTCGCCTGCGAGGACGAGGGCATCGTCCCGGACCTCATCACCACCGCCAAGGGCATCGCGGGCGGTCTGCCGCTCGCCGCCGTGACCGGCCGCGCCGAGATCATGGACTCCGTGCACGGTGGCGGCCTGGGTGGCACCTACGGCGGCAACCCGGTCGCGTGCGCCGGTGCGCTGGGCGCCATCGAGACCATGAAGGAGCTCGACCTCAACGGCAAGGCCAAGCGCATCGAGGAGGTCATGAAGGGCCGCCTCACCGCGATGCAGGAGAAGTTCCCGGTCATCGGTGACATCCGTGGCCGTGGCGCCATGATCGCCATCGAGCTGGTGAAGGACCCGGCGACCAAGGAGCCGTTCGCCGAGGCCGCCGCCGCGCTCGCCAAGTACTGCCACAACGAGGGCGTGCTCGTCCTGACCTGTGGCACCTACGGCAACGTGCTGCGCTTCCTGCCGCCGCTGGTCATCGGCGAGGACCTGCTGAACGAGGGCCTGGACGTCATCGAGGCCGCGCTCGCGCAGATCTGACGATCCGAGCCGACCGGATCCGAGGGCTGAAGCGCACCTTCTGTCACCGTGTGTGAAGAAGCTGTGGGGGGCCGATGGCGGGATGGGGTTCCCGCTGTCGGTCCCCTGTTCCGTACCGTACGGTTCCTTCAGATGAGAGAAACACCCCGGGCGGAGCCTCCCCAGCCCCGCCCGAACCGTGCCGCAGCGCACACCACTGGAGCCCTGGGCTCCGGAACTCCTCACCGATCGGATGGCCGCCCGCCCCACACCCCCCGGGGCGCGCGGCAGCCCGGTCAAGGCGACCGCCCCGGAACCACCCCCCCTGTTCCGGGGCGGTCGGCTGTCTTCTGGGCGCTGGTCGTCCTCGCCGTCACCACCTGGCAGGTCCTGGTCCACGGCCCTCTCGCCCGCCTCGACGAGCGCGTCTCCCGCGCCCTGGTGGACACCGTTCCGCGCGGCCTGAGCGAGGCCGCCTCCGACCTCGGCAACATGACGGTCGCCCTGCCCGTCCTCGGCTGCGCCATGGCGTACGCCGTGTGGCGCGGCCGCCGGCTCGCCGCCCTGTACGCGGGCCTGGCGATGGCCGCCGTCCCCCTCCTGATCGTCCCGCTGAAGACGTGGACGGCCCGCCCGGGCCCGCTGGAGCCCTGGGCGCACGGCTACTTCCCGTCCGGCCACACGGCGACGGCGATGGTGGCGTACTTCGGCGCGGCCTTCCTGGTGTCGACGCGGCTGGTGCCCGTCGCCGCCGTGCTGACGGCGGTGACGGGCACCGGGCTGATCCTGCGGGGCTATCACTGGCCGCTCGACGTGCTCGCCAGTCTCTGCCTCGGCGTGCTGATCCTTTTCGTCAGCTCCAGCTGTACGCGTCGAAGTTCCGGCTGAACTCCCCGTTGTCGTAGCGGTCCCAGTTGATCGACCAGGTCATCAGGCCGCGCAGGGCCGGCCAGCTGCCGTGGGTCTGGTAGGAGCCGCAGCCGGTCTTCTTCGTCAGGCAGTCGAGGGCCTTGGTGACCTCGGCCGGGGTGGTGTATCCGTTGCCGGCCTGGGTGGAGGCGGGGAGGCCGATGGCGACCTGGTCGGGGCGGAGCGGCGGGAAGACGCGGTCGGGGTTGCCGGCGACCGGGAAGCCGGTGAGGAGCATGTCGGTCATGGCGATGTGGAAGTCGGCGCCGCCCATGGAGTGGTACTGGTTGTCGAGGCCCATGATCGAGCCCGAGTTGTAGTCCTGGACGTGCAGCAGGGTGAGGTCGTCGCGCAGGGCGTGGATGACCGGGAGGTAGGCGCCGGCGCGCGGGTCCTGGCCGCCCCAGGGGCCGGAGCCGTAGTACTGGTGGCCGAGCTGGACGAAGAAGGTCTCCGGGGCCATCGTCAGCACGAACTTCGCGCCGTACCTGGCCTTGAGGGTCTTCACCGCCGCGATCAGGTTGACGACGACCGGGCTGGTGGGGTTGCGGAAGTCGGTGTCGCCGGTCTGCAGGGACAGCGAGTGGCCCTCGAAGTCGATGTCGAGGCCGTCGAGGCCGTAGTCGTCGATGATCTTCGAGACGGAGGAGACGAAGGTGTCGCGGGCGGCGGTGGTGGCGAGCTGGACCTGGCCGTTCTGGCCGCCGATGGAGATGAGGACCTTCTTGCCGGCGGCCTGCTTGGCCTTGATGGCGGCCTTGAAGTCGGCCTCGGACTCGGCGTTCGGGCACTGCGTCACGGGGCACAGCGTGAAGCGGATGTCGCCGGAGGTCACGGAGGTCGGCTCGCCGAAGGCCAGGTCGATGACGTCCCAGGAGTCGGGCACGTCGGCCATCCGGGTGTAGCCGGAGCCGTTGGCGAAGCTCGCGTGGAGGTAGCCGACGAGGGCGTGCGCGGGCAGCTGACCGCCTCCGCCACCGCCGCCCCCGGAGGTCGTGGTGGCGGTGACGGCGGTGGACTTCGCGGACTCGCCGGCGCTGTTGGCGGCCGAGACCTGGAAGCTGTACGCGGTGCTCGGCGTGAGTCCGGTCGCGGTGTACGAGGTGCCGGTGACGGTCGCGACGAGGGTGCCGCCCTGGTAGACGCGGTACGCGTCGGCGCCGGTGACCGCCGGCCAGGCGAGGGGCACGGTGGTGGCGGTCGCGGTGCCGGCGGTGAGGCCGGTGGGGGTCGCGGGTATCCGCACGGGGTCGCCGCCGGGGCCGAGCAGGGACAGGTCGTCGGCCTGGTAGGCGCCGGTGCCGTACCAGCCGTGGGTGTAGATCGTCACCGAGGTGGTCGAGGCGCCGGTGGTGAAGGTGGTGGCGAGCCGCTGCCAGTCGGGGGCGGACTGCGTCCAGGTGGAGACGTCGGTGGTGCCGGTGCCGGAGGCGCCGAGGTAGACGTAGCTCCCGCGGGCCCAGCCGCTCAGCGTGTACGTGGAGTTCGGCTTCACGGTGACGGTCTGGGCGCACCGGGCGTTGTCACTGCCGGCCGGGGTCGCCTGCAGGGCCTTCGTCCCGCCGTGCACGGGGGAGGTGACGACGGCCCCGCTGTTCGCCGTACAGCTCCAGCCGTCCAGGCCGGACTCGAAGCCGCCGTTGCGGGCGAGTTCGGTGTCGGCGGCGCGGGCGAGGGGGGTCAGCGCCGCGAGGCCGCCGGCGGCGAGCACGCCGGCCAGGACATAGGTGAGGGGTCTGGAGCGGGGAAGGGCGCGGGGAAGGGAGCGGTCCACAACTGCCTCCGGGGGTGGGGGAATCGAGTGGAGCGCGCCACAGCATGGTCCAGACCAATCAAGTGGTCAAGACCTCTGACCGCCGACGCGTCACCCCTCCCGCGTCCCCTCTCGTGATCCGCCCCGCGCCCCTTCCCGGCGCGCCAGTCGGCCCGCGGCCTCGTGCATCGCCAGTTCGAGCAGCGCGGCGTCCGTGAGCGTGCCCGCCGCGTCCGGCGGCACCAGCCAGCGCACCCCGCCGGCCGCACGGCCCGGGTACGGGACGACGATCCAGGTGCCGGCGCCGGCGCCGCGCACCCCGGTGCCGAGCCAGCGGGCGGCGGTGCCCGGCGGCACGAAGAAGCCCAGCCGGGCATCGCCGAAGTCGGCCAGGACCGGGCCGGGCCGGTCGACCAGCCGGGTGAGCACGTCGAGCGCGGGGTGGCCGAGCCCGGCCGGCAGGATCAGCACGTCCCAGCGGCGCCCGGCGGGCAGCAGCGCGATCCCGTGCGGATTGCGCTCCCACTCGAAGCGGCAGGCGTCGGGATCCGGCGCGGCCGACGCCAGCCATTCCACCGCGGCCCTGGTGGCGTCCGAAGTGCCCGAGCTCCCCGAGGCGTTCATCGTCACAATCCCCTCTCCGTGCGGACCCGCCCGGCGCGGTGTCCACACGGAGAGAGGAGGCGAGCTCGCGGCTATGACGCGGGTTCACCCTCCATTGGATGTGATGTGAGTCACATTCGATGGAATCGGCTGGCGTCAGCTGTCGAAGCCGAGGCCCAGCTTGTCCATGGTCTTCAGCCACAGGTTGCGCCGGCCGCCGTTCTCGTCGGCCCGCGCGAGCGACCACTTGGTCAGCCCGATGCCCGCCCACGCGATCGGCTCCGGCGGGAACGGCAGCGGCTTGGAGCGGACCATGTCGAGCTCGGTGCGCTCGGTCCGCTCCCCCGCGAGCAGGTCGAGCATCACGTCCGCGCCGAAGCGGGTCGCGCCCACGCCGAGGCCCGTGTAGCCCGCCGCGTACGCCACCTTGCCCTGGTGGGTGGTGCCGAAGAAGGCGGAGAAGCGCGAGCAGGTGTCGATCGCGCCGCCCCAGGCGTGGCTGAAGCGGAGCCCCTCCAGCTGCGGGAAGCAGGTGAAGAAGTGCTGGGCGAGCTTCAGGTACGTCTCGGGGCGGTGGTCCATCTCGGCCTGCACCTTGCCGCCGAAGCGGTAGACCGCGTCGTAGCCGCCCCACAGGATGCGGTGGTCGGCGGTGATCCGGAAGTAGTGGAACTGGTTGGCGCTGTCGCCGAGGCCCTGCCGGTTGTGCCAGCCGATCGAGGCCAGCTGCTCGGGGCTGAGCGGCTCGGTCATCAGCGCGTAGTCGTAGACCGGGACGGTGTAGTGCCGCAGCCGCTTGACCAGCGACGGGAACACGTTGGTGCCGAGGGCGACCTGACGGGCCGCGACCCGGCCGTACGGGGTGCGCACCGCCATGCCGCCGCCGGAGCCGCCCGCCGACACCAGGTCGAGCGCCGGGGTGTTCTCGAAGATCCGCACGCCGAGGTCCTGGCAGGCCCGCTTGAGGCCCCAGGCCAGCTTCGCCGGGTGCAGCATGGCGACGCCGCGCCGGTCCCACAGGCCGCCCTGGAAGGTCGGCGAGTCGACCTCGGCGCGCAGCGCGTCGCGGTCCAGGAAGGTGAGGCCGTCGGCGAGACCGAGCCGGCCGGCCTCCTCGTACACCTCGTGCAGCTCGTCGACCTGGTAGGGCTCGGTGGCCACGTCGATCTCGCCGGTGCGCTCGAAGTCGCAGTCCATCCCGTAGCGGGCGACGGCGGCCTCGATGGCGTCGAGGTTCTCGCTGCCCATGCGCTCCAGCTTGGGCAGTTCCCCGGGCCAGCGGGCCAGGCCGTTGCCGAAGCCGTGGGTGAGGGAGGCGGCGCAGAAGCCGCCGTTGCGGCCCGAGGCGGCCCAGCCCACCTCGCGGCCTTCGATCAGCATCACGTCCCGGGAGGGGTCGCGCTCCTTGGCGAGGAGGGCGGTCCAGAGGCCGCTGTAGCCGCCGCCGATGACGAGCAGGTCGCACCGCTCGGTGCCGGTGAGGGCGGGCAGGGCTCCGGGCTTGCCGGGGTCTTCCAGCCAGAAGGGGACGGGCTGGGCGTCGGAGAGAGATTGTGCAGCGAGACGCATGGCGACTGGGGCCATGGTTTCCAACTCCTTCGGTGCCCGGCCGGCGGCGTCCGCCGGCCGGGCGCTGTTTCAGGCTGTTGCTGTTTTCCTGCGCCGGTTCGTGATGATCTGCCCGGCCACGACCACCAGTACCGCGATGACGAACATCGCCGTGCCGATGACGTTGATCTGAACGGGGGTTCCGCGCTGCGCCGAGCCCCAGACGAACATGGGGAAGGTCACGGTGGAGCCCGCGTTGAAGTTGGTGATGATGAAGTCGTCGAACGAGAGCGCGAAGGCGAGCAGCGCGCCGGCCGCGATGCCGGGCGCCGCGATCGGCAGCGTGACCCGCAGGAAGGTCTGCACCGGGCCCGCGTAGAGGTCGCCGGCGGCCTCCTCCAGGCGCGGGTCCATGGACATCACGCGCGCCTTGACCGCGGTCACGACGAACGACAGACAGAACATGATGTGGGCGATGAGGATCGTCCAGAAGCCGAGCTCCGCGCCCATGTTGAGGAACAGGGTGAGCAGCGAGGCGGCCATGACGACCTCGGGCATCGCCATCGGCAGGAAGATCAGCGAGTTGATCGCGCCGCGCGCCCGGAAGCGGTAGCGGACCAGCGCGAACGAGATCATCGTGCCGAGGATCGTGGCGCCGAGCGTGGCCCAGGCGGCGATCTGCAGCGACAGCGACAGCGAGCCGCACATGTCGGCGACGCCGCAGGGGTCCTTCCAGGCGTCGAGGGAGAACTGCTGCCACGCGTAGTTGAAGCGCCCGTTCGGCTTGTTGAACGAGAACACCATCACGACGACGTTCGGCAGGATCATGTACGCGAGCGTCAGCAGGCCCGCGATGACGACGAGGTTCCGACGGATCCAGCGCATCAGACCAGGTCCTCCGTTCCCGCACGGCGGATGTAGACGGTGACCATGAGCAGCACGATCGCCATGAGGATGAACGAGAGGGCGGCGGCCGTCGGGTAGTCCAGGACCCGCAGGAACTGCGACTGGATGACGTTGCCGACCATCTTGGTGTCGGTGGAGCCGAGCAGTTCGGCGTTGACGTAGTCGCCGCTCGCCGGGATGAAGGTGAGGAGCGTGCCGGAGACGACGCCCGGCATGGACAGCGGGAAGGTCACCTTGCGGAAGGTGGTCGCCGGGGATGCGTAGAGGTCCCGCGCGGCCTCGTGCAGCCGGCCGTCGATCCGCTCCAGGGAGGTGTAGAGCGGCAGGATCATGAACGGCAGGAAGTTGTACGTGAGGCCGCAGACCACCGCCATCGGCGTGGCGAGCACCCGGCTGCCCTCGGTCCAGCCGAGCCAGTCGGTGACGTCGAGGACGTGCAGCGCGTCGAGGGCGCCGACGACCGCGCCGCCGTCGGCGAGGATCGTCTTCCAGGCCAGCGTGCGGATGAGGAAGCTGGTGAAGAACGGCGCGATGACGAGGACCAGGACGAGGTTGCGCCAGCGGCCGGCCTTGAAGGCGATGAGGTACGCGAGCGGGTAGCCGAGCAGCAGGCACAGCAGCGTGGCGGTGCCGGCGTAGAGCAGCGAGCGGACGAACTGCGGCCAGTACTCCTGGAAGGCGTCCCAGTAGGTCTGGAAGTGCCAGGTGACCTGGAAGCCCTGCTCCAGGGAGCCGGTCTGCACGGACGTCGACGCCTGGTAGACCATCGGCAGCGCGAAGAAGACGAGCAGCCAGACGATGCCGGGCAGCAGCAGCCAGTACGGGACGAGCCGCTTGCGGGTGGAGGGCTTGCGGAGGACCGGTTCGCCGGCCGGCGCCGCCGCCTCCTCCTTCACGAGGGTGGCGCTCATGCGGCGTCCTCCACCGTCTCCACGCCGGCGTCGATGTCCTGGGCGGCGTCGAGGCCGAAGGTGTGGGCCGGGTTCCAGTGCAGGACGACCTCGGCGCCGGGGACGAGGCGGGAGTCGCGCTCGATGTTCTGCTCGTAGACCTGGAGCTCGGCGCCGGCCGGGGAGTTCACCACGTAGAGCGTGGAGACGCCGATGAAGGACGACTCGACGATCCGGCCGGTGACCTTGTTGCGGCCGTCGGCGATCTCGCCGGCGTCGTCCGCGTGCGTGAGCGAGATCTTCTCGGGGCGCACGCCCACGAGCACCTTGCCGCCCGTGCGGACGGCGTCCGTACAGCGGTCGCCGGGCACCCGGAGCTTGCCGCCGCCGGCCGTGGCCAGCACGTCGCCGCCGGTCTCGACGACGTCGGCCTCGATGAGGTTGGAGGTGCCGAGGAAGTTGGCGACGAAGGTGGACTGCGGGTTCTCGTAGAGGTCGGCGGGCGCGCCCAGCTGCTCGACCCGGCCGCCGTTCATGACCGCGACCTGGTCGGCCATGGTCATGGCCTCCTCCTGGTCGTGGGTGACGTGCACGAAGGTGATGCCGACGTCGGTCTGGATGCGCTTGAGCTCCAGCTGCATCTGGCGGCGCAGCTTGAGGTCGAGGGCGCCGAGCGGCTCGTCGAGGAGCAGCACCTGCGGGTGGTTGATGAGCGCGCGGGCGACGGCGACGCGCTGCTGCTGGCCGCCGGAGAGCTGGTGCGGCTTCTTGCGGGCGTGCTCGCCGAGCTGGACGAGGTCGATCATCTCGTCGACCTGCTTCTTCACCGACTTGATGCCGCGCCGGCGCAGACCGAAGGCGATGTTCTCGTAGATGTCCATGTGCGGGAAGAGCGCGTAGGACTGGAAGACCGTGTTCACCGGCCGCTTGTACGGCGGGAGGTCGGTGACGTCGCGGTCGCCGAGGAAGACCGTGCCGGTGCTCGGCTCCTCCAGGCCGGCGATCATGCGCAGCGTCGTCGTCTTGCCGCAGCCGGAGGCGCCGAGGAGGGCGAAGAAGGAGCCCTGCGGCACGGTCAGGTCCAGCGGGTGGACCGCGGTGAAGGCGCCGTAGGACTTGCTGATGCCGGTGAGACGGACGTCGCCGCCGCCAGAGTTCTTCTCAGTGTGAGCAGTCTTGTCAGTCATGGGGTGAGGTCCCGGAGGTTTCGATGAGAGGGGAGGGCGTGCGGGGCCGGGCCGTCAGGCGCCGATGAGCTTGGCGAACTTCTCCTCGTACGCCGTCTCCTCCGCGCTGCTGAGCGAGCGGAAGGCGTGCGACTTCCTGGTCATCGCCTTGTCGGGGACGATCAGCGTGTTGTTCGCCAGGGCCGGGTCGATCTTGGCGAGTTCGTCCTTCACGCCGTCGGCCGGGCACACGTAGTTGATGTACGCGGCGAGCTGCGCGGCCACCGGGAGCTCGTAGTAGTAGTCGATGAGCTTCTCGGCGTTGGTCTTGTGCCGGGCCTGGGCCGGGATCAGCAGGTTGTCGCTGGAGGTGATGTAGCCGGCCGCCGGGATCGCGAACTTGATGTCCGGGTTGTCAGCCTGGAGCTGGATGATGTCACCGGCCCAGGCGAGGCAGGCGGCGATGTCGCCCTTGTCGAGGTCGGCGGTGTAGTCGTTGCCGGTGAAGCGGCGGATCTGCTTGGTGTCGACGCCCTTCTGGAGCCGGCCGATGGCGGCGTCGTAGTCGGCGTCGGTGAACGTGGCGGGATCCTTGCCGAGGTCGAGCAGGGTCATGCCGATCGAGTCGCGCATCTCGGTGAGGAAGCCGACCCGGCCCTTGAGCGTGGGGTCGTCGAGCAGCTGGGTGACGGAGTCGACCTTCCTGCCGCCGGTCGCCTTCTGGTTGTAGGCGATGACGGTGGAGATGCCGGTCCAGGGGTACGAGTAGGAGCGGCCCGGGTCCCAGTCGGGGCGGCGGAACTGCGGCGACAGGTTGGCGTAGGCGTTGGGGAGGTTCGCCGCGTCGAGCTTCTGGGCCCAGCCGAGGCGGATGACGCGGGCGGCCAGCCAGTCGGTGAGGACGATCAGGTCGCGGCCGGTGTCCTGGCCGGCCGCGAGCTGCGGCTTGATCTTGCCGAAGAACTCGACGTTGTCGTTGATGTCCTCGGTGTACTTGACCTGTATGCCGGTCCGTTTCGCGAACGCCTCGAGGGTCGGGCGGTGCTTCTCGTCGTCGCTGACGTCCATGTACTCGGTCCAGTTGGAGAAGTTCACCGTCCTCTCCTTGGCCGAGAAGTCCGTCGACGCCGGTCCCTGGCCCTCCCGCTTGGCGGGCGGGATGCCGCAGGCGCTCAGGCCGGCGAGGCCGCCTGCGGTGAGCGCTCCGACGCCGCCGGCACGCAGCACCGAACGGCGGCTGAGGGCGCCCCTGCCGCTGGTGAGGCTGCGCCGTATCGCCGCCAGCTGGGCGGCCGACAGGCTGTCGGACTCGTACTGCTCCATGCGCTGTGCCCTTTCGGGATGGGCCCTTTCGGGATGGGTTCGGTGCCGCTGGTCGGGCGGCTGCTATCGGTCCCCGAAGATCGTGCGGTGCCAGTCCTTGGCCGCCACCGCGGTGTTGTCGTACATCACGTGCTTGACCTGCGTGTACTCCTCGAAGGAATACGCCGACATGTCCTTTCCGAAGCCGGAGGCCTTGTAGCCGCCGTGGGGCATCTCGCTGATGATCGGGATGTGGTCGTTGACCCAGACGCAGCCGGCCTTGATCTCCCGGGTGGCCCTGTTCGCCCGGTACACGTCGCGGCTCCAGGCGGAGGCGGCGAGCCCGTACGGGGTGTCGTTGGCGAGCCGGATGCCCTCCTCGTCGCCGTCGAAGGGCAGGGCCACCAGGACCGGTCCGAAGATCTCCGACTGCACGACCTCGCTGTCCTGCGCGGCTCCGGTGATCAGGGTGGGACGGTAGTATGCGCCGTTCTTCAGCTCGCCACCAGGGGCTTCGCCGCCGGTGACGACGGTCGCGTAGCCGCGGGCCCGCTCCACGAAGCCGGCCACCCGGTCGCGCTGGGCGTGGCTGACGAGCGGCCCGAGGTCGGTCGACGGGTCGAAGGGGTCGCCGAGCCGCACGGTCTCCATGAGCTCCGCGACCCGGGCCACGAAGGCGTCGAACAGCGGCCGCTGGACGTACGCGCGGGTGGCGGCGGTGCAGTCCTGCCCGCTGTTGATGAGGGAGGCGGCGACGGCGCCGTGCGCGGCGGCCTCCAGGTCGGCGTCGTCGAAGACGACGAACGGGGCCTTGCCGCCCAGCTCCAGGTGCAGCCGCTTGACTGTGGAGGTCGCGATCTCCGCGACCCGCTTGCCGACGCCCGTGGAGCCGGTGAACGAGGTCATGGCGACGTCCGGGTGTCCGACCAGGTGCTCGCCGGCGGTCCGGCCGGCGCCGTTGACGATGTTGACGACACCGTCCGGGATGCCGGCGTCGCTCGCGGCCTGGGCGAACATCAGCGAGGTGAGCGGGGTCAGCTCGGCCGGCTTCAGGACGATCGTGTTGCCGGCGGCGATCGCCGGGAGGATCTTCCAGGCCGCCATCTGCAGCGGGTAGTTCCACGGCGCGATCGAGCCGATCACGCCGATGGCCTCGCGGCGCACGTACGAGGTGTGGTCGCCGGAGTACTCGCCCGCCGACTGGCCCTGGAGGTGCCGGGCGGCGCCCGCGAAGAACGCGGTGTTGTCGACGGTGCCGGGCACGTCGAACTCGGTCGTCAGCCTGATGGGCTTGCCGCACTGCAGCGACTCGACCCGGGCGAAGTCCTCCGCCCGCTCGGCGAGCACCCCGGCGAAGCGGTGCAGCGCCTCCGACCGCTCGCCTGGTGTCGCGCCCGCCCACTGGGGGAAGGCGGCCGTGGCGGCCCCGACGGCCGCGTCCACGTCGGCGGTGGACGCGAGCCGGTAGGTGAGGACTCCGTCCCCGGTCGCCGGGTCGATGACGGTGTGGTCCTGCTCCGAGTTTCCGGGGCGGAGCCGCCCCCCGATGTACTGCGCGCCGTCCGCGAAGCGATCCGACACCTGGAAGCGGTTGCCCATGACGCTCTCCGTTGTTCCAGCTCGAGTTGAGTGCCGATCCTGACAGAGCACTAGAGGCTCAACAAGGGATTCCGTTGTTGCCTTTTGGTTACGCGACGGAATCGGTCGACCAAGTGTCGAGAGCGGCGGGAAATTGCCGTACGGAGTGTCCGTGGCGGGTGAAAAGGTGGCGTGCATGAGAGATCTCGGGGAACTGAAGGAGCAGGTCAAACGCGGGGAGAAGCTGAAGTGGCTGCACTTCTGGGGCCACCGTCCGCGCCCTGACGGGCAGCTTTCGGCGAGCTGTCTGAGCCAGTGGTGGCCGTCACCGTTCGTGGTGGACGGCGTGCGGTACGCGACCGCGGAGCACTGGATGATGGCGGGAAAGGCGCGGCTCTTCGGCGACGAGGAGGCGGAGCGGGCGGCCCTCGCGGCGCCGTCCCCGGCACAGGCGAAGAAGGAGGGCCGTCTGGTCCGCGCCTTCGACGAGGAGGTCTGGCGGCGCGAGCGCTTCGATCTCGTCGTGGCGGGCAGCGTGCACAAGTTCGCGTCCGACGCGGCGCTGCGCGCCTTTCTCGTCGGTACGGGTTCCCGTGTCCTGGTCGAGGCCAGCCCGCTGGACCGCGTCTGGGGCATCGGCCTGGCGGCGGACGACCCGCGCGCCGCGGACCCGGAGCGCTGGCGGGGTGAGAACCTGCTGGGCTTCGCGCTGATGGAGGCGCGGGAGCGGCTGCGGTGAGCCCACGGCCCCGCCCTCGCCCTCGCGCGGCGCGCCGGGGCGAGGGCGGCGGATCGGGTGCGGCCCCGGCCGCGCTCCGCCGGACGGGCCCTGGGCGCCAGGCGCCGTGCCAGGCGTCGCGGCCCCGGCCCTGATCCGCCGGGCAGGCCCTAGCGCTGTCCGCCGACCACCAGGCTGGTGTCGAACGGATCGCTGTCGTACGAGGAGTGCGAGGTCTCCGGGGCGTTGTTGATGGCCACGATCATCAGCGTCAGGAACGCGGCGCTGACCAGGATGCCTATCGAGCCCAGGACGACGCCCGCGATCGCCATGCCTCGGTTCGTCGCCTCGCCGCGTCCGGCCTTCTTCAGGCCGATGATGCCGAAGATCAGCGCCAGGATGCCGAGGATCGCGCCGAAGCCCCACAGGCAGAAGCCGGCCACGGCGATGATGCCGAGCACCATCGAGGCGGTGCCCATGCCGTTGGACGGGGTGGGCGGGCCCCAGCCCGGCTGCCCGTAGCCGCTCGCGCCGTAGGCGGGGTACGCGGACGTCGGCGCCGGGTAGCCGTATCCGGGCTGCTGCGCGCCGGCCGGCGGGGTCGCCGGGGCCGGGTAGCCGAAGGCGCCGCCGGGCGCGACGGGCGGCGGCGGGAGCTCGGCGCCGGGCATCGAGACGACGGTCTGCTGGTTGTGCACCGACGGATCACCGGGCGCGGGCGTCGGAGGCGTCGCGGGTGCGGGCTTGCTCAGTTCGACGCCGTCCTGGTTGGGCGGAGCCCACGGGTCCACCGGCTGGTCATGGTTCTCGGACATGGGCCTCCCCCATCGTGGTCACGCCATGCTACGACCTCGCCCTGACAGCGGACCCTGCCGGGGCGGCCCGGCCTACCATGACCCGATGACCGACCTGCATTCCTTCATCGCCGGACTGCCCAAGGCCGAGCTGCACGTGCACCACGTGGGCTCCGCCTCCCCCCGGATCGTCTCCGAGCTGGCCGCCCGTCACCCGGACTCCAAGGTTCCGACGGACCCGGACGCCCTCGCCGACTACTTCACGTTCACGGACTTCGCCCACTTCATCGAGGTCTACCTGTCCGTCGTGGACCTGGTCCGCACGCCGGAGGACGTCCGGCTGCTCACCTTCGAGGTGGCCCGGGACATGGCCCGGCAGAACATCCGCTACGCCGAGCTGACCATCACCCCGTACAGCTCCACCCGCCGCGGCATCGACGAGCACGCCTTCATGGCCGCGATCGAGGACGCCCGCAAGGCCGCCGAGGCCGAGCTCGGCGTGATCCTGCGCTGGTGCTTCGACATCCCCGGCGAGGCGGGCCTCGAGGCGGCGGAGGAGACCGCGCGCCTGGCGGTGGAGCTGCGCCCGGAGGGCCTGGTGTCGTTCGGCCTCGGCGGCCCGGAGATCGGCGTGCCGCGCCCGCAGTTCAAGCCGTACTTCGACCGCGCCCGCGCGGCCGGCCTGCGCTCGGTCCCGCACGCGGGCGAGACGACGGGCCCGCAGACCGTCTGGGACGCCATCAACGAGCTGGGCGCGGAGCGCATCGGCCACGGCACCAGCTCCGTGCAGGACCCGGAGCTGCTCGCCCACCTCGCCGAGCACCGGATCGCCCTGGAGGTGTGCCCGACGTCGAACATCGCCACGCGCGCGGTGGAGCGCCTGGAGGACCACCCGATCCGGCAGATGGTGGACGCGGGCGTGCTCGTGACGATCAACAGCGACGACCCGCCGATGTTCGGCACGGACCTGAACAACGAGTACGCGGTCGCCGCCCGCCTCCTCGGCCTGGACGAGCGCGGTCTGGCCGCGCTCGCGAAGAACGCGGTGGAGGCGTCGTTCCTCGACGAGGCCGGCAAGGCGCTCCTCGTCGAGGAGATCGACACGTACACCGAGCAGTGGCTGGCGCGCTGAGCCCCCGGCGGCGGCCGGACGCCAGCAGAATGGGGCCATGGACCCCGTCACTGTCGTAGGCCACCGCGGCGACCCCTACCGCGTCCGCGAGAACACCGTCCCGTCGATCCTGTCGGCGATCCGGCGGGGCGCGGACGCGGTGGAGGTCGACGTCCGGCTCACCAAGGACCGGGTGCCGGTGCTGCTGCACGACGACACCCTGAAGCGGCTCTGGGGCCACGACCGGACGCTGGCCTCGCTGACCCACACGGAGCTGACCGGGCTGACCGCGGGCGGCACCCACGGCGCGGTGCCGACGCTGCGCGAGGCGCTGATCGCGGCCGGCACGCACCGGCTGATGCTGGACCTGCCGGGAGCCGACGCGGCGTCGGTCCGCCGAATCGTCGGCACGGTCCGCGAGTGCGGCGCGGCCGAGCGCGTCTACTACTGCGCGGGCGGCGCGGCCATGCTGGACGTACGGGCGGCGGACCCGGGCGCGGAGATCGCGCTGACCTGGAACTCGCTGGCGCCGCCGCGCCGGATGCTGCTCGACGTCGTGCGCCCGCGGTGGCTCAACTACCGGTTCGGGCTCGCGAGTCGGGAGCTGGTGGAGCGGGTGCACCGGGACGGCCTGCTGGTGTCGGTGTGGACGCCGGACACCCGCCGCTCCATGCGTAAGCTGATCCGCGACGGCGTCGACTCGATCACGACCAACCGGGTCGAGACGCTGTCCGCCGTACTGCGACGGGGACACGGGGATTGACGGGGACAGCGGGAACACGCGGGACACCGGGAAGAGCGGGGATACCGGGGACATGGCGGCTCCGGGGGCTGCGGTCCTGGTGGGAGGCCCATCCGTGGGCCGTGGACATCGGCATCGCGCTGCTCGTTCAGGCGGCGGTGACCATGCCGTTCGTGGTGCCGCGCGCGCCCGAGCTGGAGCCGGCGACCTGGCAGGCGTACGGCCTGACGACGCTCACCGTCGTCCCGCTGGTGTGGCGGCGCCGGGCGCCGCTCGCGGTGCTGCTCGGCGTCATGGCGACGAGCGCCCTGTACAAGCTCGCCCTTGAGGGGCCGGGCCAGCCGCTGCCGTACACGGGGCTGCTCAGCCTCTACACGATCGCCGTGCTCTGCCCGGCGTGGAAGCGGCTCGTGTCGGGGCTGCTCGTCCTCGTCGCGGTGCCGGTGTCGGTGTGGCTCAACACCCAGTCGGTGCGCGAACTGACCTTCTCGCTCTTCGTGTTCGGGGCCGCGTACGCCTTCGGGCGGCTCGCGGACGCCCGGCAGCGGGCACACCGGGTCGAGGCGGAGCAGGCCGCGGCCCGCGAACGGGCCAGGATCGCCCGGGAGATGCACGACATCCTGTCGCACGCGGTGAGCCTGATGATCGTGCAGGCGGAGGCCGGGCCGCTCGCGGTGCGGGCCGCGCCCGAGCGGGCGGAGGCGGCCTTCGAGGCGATCTCGGCGACGGGCCGCGACGCCATGGTCCAACTGCGACGGATGCTGGGCGTGCTGCGCGACGAGCAGGACTCCGCCGGACGGTCGCCGCGCGCGCCGCAGCCCGGTCTCGGCGAACTGCCGGAGCTGCTCGCGCGGGTGCGGGGCGGCGGCCTGGACGTGCGGTACGCGACCGAGGGCGCCGAGCGGCCGCTGCCGGAGGCGACCGGGGCGACCGTCTTCCGGATCGTGCAGGAGGCGCTGACCAACGTGGTCAAGCACGCGGAGGCGCGCTCGGTGTCGGTGCGGCTCGGGTACGGGCCCGGCGGGCTGGAGGTCCGGGTGACGGACGACGGGCGCGGGCCGCGCGGCGAGGCGGGGCCGGGCTCCGGCGGCCACGGTCTGCTCGGGGTGCGCGAGCGGGCGGCGGCGCACGGCGGCACGGCGTCGGCCGGGCCGGGCCCGGACGGGCGGGGTTTCGAGGTGCGGGCGGTACTTCCCTTGGAGGCGGGATGACGATCCGGGTGGTCGTGGCGGACGACCAGGAGCTGGTGCGCAGCGGTTTCGCGCTGATCCTGGACGTCCAGGAGGACATCGAGGTGGTCGCGGAGGCCGGCGACGGTGCGGCGGCGGTGGCGGCGGTGCGCCGGCACTCCCCCGACGTGGTGCTGATGGACATCCGGATGCCGGTGATGGACGGCATCGAGGCGTGCCGGACGATCTCCGCCGAGTCGGCCTGCCGGACGGTGATCCTGACGACGTTCGACACCGACGAGTACGTGTACGAGGCGCTGCACGCGGGCGCCAGCGGCTTCCTCCTGAAGGACGTGCGCCGGGACGACCTGGTGCACGCGGTGCGGGTGGTCGCCGCGGGCGAGGCGCTGCTCGCGCCGACGGTGGCGCGGCGCCTGGTGGAGCAGTACACCTCGGCGCCGGCCGCGGCCGGCGCGCGGCGGGCCGATCCGCGTCTGGAGGTGCTGACCGGGCGGGAGCGCGAGACGCTGCTGCTGCTCGCGCGCGGCCTGTCGAACGCGGAGATCGCGGCGGAGCTGGTGGTCAGCGACCACACGGTGAAGACGCACGTGGGGAACGTGCTGGCGAAGCTGGGGCTGCGCGACCGCATCCAGGCGGTGATCTGCGCGTACGAGACGGGCCTGATCACGGCGGGCGCTCCCCCGGCCGGGGGAGCCGGGGGCACGGCCGGCTCCCCCGCGTGGGCGAGGAACTAGGGCGGCGAAGACCGCCGGTGCGGGCGATCCGCGGATCGCCGCCGGTCAGCAGGATGGAGCCATCGAGAACGGCCCCTCCCCACCACGGAGTTGACCATGAAGCACACCACCCGCACGCTGCTCGCCGCCGCCCTGGTCCTGGGCGTCGCGGCGGGCCCGCTGGCCCTCCCGGCCGCCGCCTCCTCCCCCGGCGCCCCGGCCACCGCCGCCACGGCCACCGCCACCGCCCAGGCGCCCCTCTCGCCCGAGGCCCTGGAGCAGGTGATCGCCGGTCTGCCGTCCAAGGACGCGACGGCGGCCCTGGTCCGGGTCGGCGGAACCGAGGGCGCCTGGCAGGGCAGCGCCGGCGTGCACGACCTGCGGACGAACCGCCCGGCGGATCCGGGCGCCCGCTTCCGGGCCGGCTCGGTGACCAAGGTGTTCACGGCCGCGGTCGTCCTCCAGCTCGCGGCCGAGGGCAGGATCGACCTGGACCGCCCGGCCCGCGCGTACCTCCCGGAGCTGATCCCGGCGGCGTACGGCGAGGTGACGGTGCGCCAGCTGCTCAACCACACCCACGGCATCCCGGCGGCGGACCTGCCCGGCGACACGGTCGAGGAGTGGTACGCGCGCCGCTTCGTCCAGTACGACCCGCGCGAGCTGGTCCGCATGGCGACCTCGCAGCCGCGCGAGTTCGCCCCCGGCACGAAGCAGCACTACCTGAACATCGGCTACACGATCGCCGGGCTGATCGTGGAGCGCGTGACGGGCGACTCGTACGAGCACCAGGTGGCCGTGCGGGTGCTGCGCCCGCTCGGGCTGCGCGACACCTCCTTCCCCGGCGCCAGCCCGCGGATCGACGGCCCGCACAACCACGGCTACCAGGTGATGACGCTGGACGACGGGACGACCGGGCTGCGCGATGTCAGCGTCTGGGGCGCCACGGACGGCTGGGCGGCCGGTGACCTGATCTCCACGACCGCCGATCTGGAGCGGTTCACGCGGGCCCTGTTCGCGGGCCGGGTGGTGCGCGGACCGCTCCTGGAGGAGATGTTCACGCTGCCGAAGGTCGAGGACCTCACGACCGGTGACCCGGCCGCGTACTCGGTGGGCCTGTCGATGAAGAAGCTGGGCGGGCGCGAGGTGTGGGGCAAGACGGGCGGCCGCTGGGGCTACAACGCGGCCATCGCCTCGACCCGGCACGGCGAGCGGACCCTCGTCTACAGCGTCAACTCCACCGACGCCAAGGGCAAGGACATGAACCGGGTGGCGCTCGGGCTCATGGTGACGACGTTCGGAATGCCGTCGAAGTGAGCTCCGGCCCGGCCTGCGCCGCTTCGAGGCGCTTGACCAGCCGGCGCACCACGAGCAGCGGCAGGATGCCGAAGACCCCGAAGGACATGTCGATGACCGACCACCAGAAGGGGATGTCGCGGATCGGCCCGCAGATCAGGGCGAGCGGGACGATGCCGGCGCAGGCGATCATGCCGAACTCGATCACCCAGATGTTGCGGACCGGGTCGCGGTAGGGCCCGTAGAAGGCGACGGCGATGACGAGGTGGGCGAAGGCCAGCCAGTCGGTGCCGTAGAGGAGGTACGGGGCGTGGGCGTCGGCTCCTTCGACGCCGCCGCGCACCCGCGCGAGCCACTCGGCGAGCACCGGGAAGGCGTCGCCGACGGGCGCCGCCCAGGAGGACAACGCCTCGTCGGCCAGGCGGAGTTCGGTGACCAGCGGGAAGGCGGTGGCCCCGCTGAGCACCAGACAGACGATGAAGACGACCAGCCAGACGCGGATGCGCTTGAGAAGGGCTCCGGGCCCGTTCGTGTCGCTCATGAGGGCAGCGTACGCCCCTCATGAACACGTTCAAAAAGCGGTACCCCCGCTACGGCGTCCGGTCCGCGGCCGCGTGACCCGCTGCGCCACCGCGTGCGAGAGGGCCGTCGCCCCGGCCGCGACCGCGAGCCCGGCCACCGCGTCCCGGGCGCGCACGGTCCGCAGCACCCCGGCCTTCCGCAGCCGGCCGCGCGCCCAGAGGGTGAAGGGGATGACGAGCAGGGGCGAGGTGACGGATCCGGGGGTGACCCCGCGCACGGCGGCGGCCTGCGCGAGGTGCACCAGGCCGTGCAGCCCGAAGCCGTTCAGCGCGGCCTGGTAGAAGGCGGACCGCCCGCCGGAGCGGCCTCCGGCGACGGCGGCCGAGCCGACGATCACGGCCATCACCGCGACGGCGGCCCGGAACTCGCGGTCGTCGACGGAGCCGAGGGCCTGCCACACCCGCTCGGGCACGGCCGGGAACCGCTCGCGCAGCCGCGGCAGGTTCTCCCGCATCCAGCGCGGCCCGAAGGCGACCTCCTCGGCGTCGTGCAGCGCCCAGGCGGCGAACAGCCCGTAGGTGACAAGGGGGTCGAGGGGGTCGGTCAGATTCTTCCGCATACCCCGGCAACTCACAGGCCGACGATCGAGTTCCAGCGCTTGGCGAACTCGGCGCGCTCCTCCGGCCGGATGTCCCGGGCGATCGCGAGCCGCTTGCGCATCGCTCCGTCGGGGAAGATCAGCGGGTCCTCGGCGAGCGCGGCGAGCTCCTCGTCGCCGGAGTCGGCGAGCACGTCACGGGCGGCGGGGACCGGGCAGACGTAGTTGACCCAGGCGGCGAGCTCGGCCGCGACCTCGGGCTCGTAGTAGTAGTCGATGAGCTGCTCGGCGCTGGTCTTGTGCCCGGCCAGGTTGGGGATCATCAGGGACTCGGCCCACAGCTCGGCGCCCTCCTCGGGCACGACGAACGCGATGTCCGGGTTGTCGGCCTGGAGCTGGATGACGTCGCCGGAGTAGGCCTGGCAGGCGAGCACGTCTCCGGTGGAGAGGTCCTTGATGTAGTCGTTGCCGGTGAAGCGGCGGATGTGCTTCTTGCGGACGAGACCGTCGATCTGGTCGCAGAGCCGGTGGAAGTCGTCGGGGGTCCAGCGGGTGACGTCGACGCCGTTGCCCTGCATGAGCAGCGAGAAGGACTCGTCGAGCCCGGACAGCAGGGTGACCCGGCCGCGCAGGTCGTCGGCCCACAGCTCCTTGGTGGAGCGGATCTCGCGGCCGAGCTTCTTGCGGTTGTACGCGATGCCGGTGATCCCGGACTGCCAGGGCACCGAGTGCAGCCGGCCGGGGTCGAAGGCGGGCTTGCGCAGCAGCGGGTCGAGGTTCCTGGCGACGTTGGGCTGCTTGGCGCGGTCCATCTCCTGGACCCAGCCGAGGCGGACGAAGCGGGCGGCCATCCAGTCGCTGATGACGACGAGGTCGCGGCCGGTCTCCTGGTGGTTCATCAGGGACGGGCTGATCTTGCCGAAGAACTCGTCGTTGTCGTTGATCTCCTCCGTGTAGCGCACGGAGATCCCGGTCCGCTTGGTGAAGCCGTCCAGCGTGGGCCGCTTCGACTTGTCCTTGTCGTCGGTGTCGATGTAGAGCGGCCAGTTGGCGAAGGTCAGCGTCCGGTCGCGGGCGGACAGGTCGCGCCCGGCCCGGTCGCCCGGCTCGACGTACGCGGGCGGGACCCCGCATCCGGCGAGGAGCGCCGCGGCGCCGGTGCCGCCGAGTCCGCGCAGCAGCGCGCGGCGGGACATGGTCTTCCTGGTCGTCCTGTTCACCCGTACAGCTTCCCGGTGGGCGCCGACCAGGGGCAATGGACGGTCCGTCGACTCGAAGGGCGCGGCCCCGACACCCTGTCGATCAAGGGTGCCGGGGCCGCGAGGTGGCCGATCGGACCGGCCGGGGCGAGCAGCGGGGGCTGTCAGCCGAGGGACGTCATCACGTGCTTGATGCGCGTGTAGTCCTCGAAGCCGTACGCCGACAGGTCCTTGCCGTAGCCGGACTTCTTGAAACCGCCGTGCGGCATCTCGGCGACCAGCGGGATGTGGGTGTTGATCCACACGCAGCCGAAGTCGAGCGCCTTGGACATGCGCATGGCGCGGGCGTGGTCCTTCGTCCAGACCGAGGAGGCCAGGGCGTACTCGACGCCGTTGGCGTAGTCGAGGGCCTGGGCCTCGTCGGTGAAGGACTGGACCGTGATGACCGGGCCGAAGACCTCGTTCTGGATGATCTCGTCGTCCTGCTTGAGGCCGGAGACGACGGTCGCCGCGTAGAAGTAGCCCTTGTCGCCGACGCGCTGACCGCCCGCCTCGACCTTGGCGTGCGCCGGGAGGCGGTCGATGAAGCCGGTGACCTGCTTCAGCTGGTTGGCGTTGTTCAGCGGGCCGAACGCCACGTCCTCGTCGTCCGGCTGACCGGTCTTGGTCTCGGACGCGGCCTTCGCCAGCGCGGCGACGAACTCGTCGTGGACGGACTCGTGGACGAGCACGCGGGTGGCGGCGGTGCAGTCCTGGCCGGCGTTGAAGTAGCCGGCACCCGCGACGCCCTCGACGGCCGCGGCGATGTCCGCGTCCTCGAAGACCACGACCGGGGCCTTGCCGCCCAGCTCCAGGTGGACGCGCTTGACGTCCTTGGCCGCCGACTCGGCGACCTGCATGCCGGCGCGGACCGAGCCGGTGATGGAGGCCATCGCCGGGGTCGGGTGCTCGACCATGGCCTTGCCGGTCTCGCGGTCGCCGCAGACGACGTTGAAGACGCCCTTGGGGACGATCGAACCGATGATCTCGGCCATCAGCACGGTCGACGCCGGGGTGGTGTCGGACGGCTTGAGGACGACCGTGTTGCCCGCGGCGAGGGCCGGGGCGAACTTCCACACGGCCATCATCATCGGGTAGTTCCACGGCGCGACCTGGGCACACACGCCCACCGGCTCACGGCGGATGATCGAGGTCATGCCCTCCATGTACTCGCCGGC
This sequence comes from Streptomyces sp. NPDC004327, assembly GCF_042873935.1. Taxonomy (NCBI): domain Bacteria; kingdom Bacillati; phylum Actinomycetota; class Actinomycetes; order Kitasatosporales; family Streptomycetaceae; genus Streptomyces; species Streptomyces sp. NPDC004327. The sequence goes on from NZ_JBIAME010000011.1 coordinate 102,935, forward strand.
CGAGCGGCCTTCGAGCAGCCGGGCGGCACCCGCGAAGAAGCGGATCTGGTCCACCATCGGCGGGATCTCCTCGCTCGCGGTGAGAGCGACCGGCTTGCCGGTGTTCTCGACCTCGGCGGCGATGAGCTCCTCGGCGCGCTCCTCGAAGGCGTCGGCGATCTTCAGGAGCACCTTCTGGCGCTCGGACGGCGTGCTGTCACGCCAGGCGGGGAAGGCGGCCGCGGCGGCCTCCATCGCGGCATCGACGTCGGCCTGGCCGGACAGCGGGGAGGTGGCGTACACCTCGCCGGTGGCCGGGTTGATCACGTCGATCGTGCGGCCGTCGGCCGCGTCCCGGAACTCCCCGTTGATGTAGTTGCGCAGCCGGCGCAGCTCGGTGGTCACTTGCCACCCCTCCTGTCACGTTCTGTCTCCGCACTCCGTCGTGCGGCGTCCCGGTGGGCGAGACACCTCAGCCTAATCGGTCCACAGACGCTTTCCATAGCCCCGACCCCCGGCAACTTCGGATTCAGCATGATCCAGAGCCCTGGACAACGAATTTCATCGCTTTGGGGTTGCCAGACTGACGAGGTTCGGTGCACAGTGAGGTCGTGGCCAGTCAAAGCACCCACTCCAGAACCGGAACCGGTTCGTCCCCGACGATCGATGCCGTCTCCCTGGCGATCATCGAACAGCTCCAGGAGGACGGCCGCCGCCCCTACGCCGCCATCGGCAAGGCCGTCGGCCTCTCCGAGGCGGCGGTGAGGCAGCGCGTCCAGAAGCTGCTCGACCAGGGCGTCATGCAGATCGTCGCCGTCACCGACCCGCTCACCGTGGGCTTCCGGCGGCAGGCGATGGTCGGCATCAACGTCGAGGGTGACCTGGATCCGGTCGCCGAGGCTCTGACCGCCATGGCCGAGTGCGAGTACGTGGTGATGACCGCGGGCTCGTTCGACCTCATGGTGGAGGTCGTCTGCGAGGACGACGACCACCTCCTGGATGTGATCAACAAGCGCATCCGCACCCTCCCCGGGGTGCGCTCCACCGAGAGCTTCGTCTACCTGAAGCTCAAGAAGCAGACCTATATGTGGGGAACCCGATAGCCGTGAGCCAGGACCTCTCCAAGACCGCCTACGACCACCTGTGGATGCACTTCACCCGCATGTCGTCGTACGAGAACAACCCCGTCCCCACCATCGTCCGCGGTGAGGGCACCTACATCTTCGACGACAAGGGCAAGCGCTACCTCGACGGCCTCGCCGGCCTGTTCGTGGTGAACGCCGGCCACGGCCGCAAGGAGCTGGCCGAGGTCGCGTACAAGCAGGCCCAGGAGCTCGCGTTCTTCCCCGTGTGGTCGTACGCGCACCCCAAGGCCGTCGAGCTGGCCGAGCGGCTGGCCGGCTACGCCCCGGGCGACCTCAACAAGGTGTTCTTCACCACCGGTGGCGGCGAGGCCGTCGAGACCGCCTGGAAGCTGGCGAAGCAGTACTTCAAGCTCCAGGGCAAGCACACCAAGTACAAGGTCATCTCGCGTGCGGTCGCCTACCACGGCACCCCGCAGGGCGCCCTGTCGATCACCGGTCTGCCGGCCCTGAAGGCCCCCTTCGAGCCGCTGGTCCCCGGCGCGCACAAGGTGCCGAACACCAACATCTACCGCGCCCCGATCCACGGCGACGACCCCGAGGCCTTCGGCCGCTGGGCCGCCGACCAGATCGAGCAGCAGATCCTCTTCGAGGGCCCCGACACCGTCGCGGCCGTCTTCCTGGAGCCGGTCCAGAACGCCGGCGGCTGCTTCCCGCCGCCGCCCGGGTACTTCCAGCGCGTCCGCGAGATCTGCGACCAGTACGACGTGCTGCTCGTCTCCGACGAGACGATCTGCGCCTTCGGCCGCCTCGGCACGATGTTCGCCTGTGACAAGTTCGGCTACGTGCCGGACATGATCACCTGTGCCAAGGGCATGACCTCGGGCTACTCCCCGATCGGCGCCTGCATCGTCTCGGACCGCATCGCCGAGCCGTTCTACAAGGGCGACAACACCTTCCTGCACGGCTACACCTTCGGCGGCCACCCCGTGTCCTCCGCCGTGGCCCTGGCCAACCTCGACATCTTCGACAAGGAGGGCCTGAACCAGCACGTGCTGGACCAGGAGGGCAACTTCTTCTCGACGCTGCAGAAGCTGCACGACCTGCCGATCGTCGGCGACGTCCGCGGCAACGGCTTCTTCTACGGCATCGAGCTCGTCAAGGACAAGGTCACCAAGGAGTCCTTCAACGACGAAGAGGTGGAGCGCGTCCTCTACGGCTACCTCTCCAAGGCGCTGTACGAGAACGGCCTGTACTGCCGCGCCGACGACCGTGGCGACCCGGTCATCCAGCTGGCTCCGCCGCTGATCGCGGACCAGACCACGTTCGACGAGATCGAGCAGATCCTCCGCGCCACCCTCACCGAGGCGTGGACGAAGCTCTGACCGGTCCCGCAGGACCTCACGCCGCCCTCACGGCGTGACCCCGGCCCGGGTATGCCGCCATCCGAGTGGATGACGGGGTACCCGGGCCGCGTGCTGTCCGTACGAACCGACGCGAATCCTTACGGTGCCGGGAAGACCCCAGTGACCGACCGGCCCGCCCCGTCGTTCCCCCATCCAGGGGAACGAACACGGACTGGCTTCGACATCGAGGTGTACGCCATGGCCCCACCGGACAACGACGTGCTCCGGGCGCTTTCCCTGCGCTGCTCGCTCGGCGGCCACGAGGGCGCCACCGACGTCCTCACCGGCATCTCCGTCGGCGTGCGCGAGGGCGAGCTGCTCGCCGTCACCGGCCCCCGCGGCAGCGGCAAGACCACCCTGCTGCGCTGTCTGTCCGGCCAGCTCGTCGCCCAGGAGGGCGAGGTCTGGTTCGACGGCGTCCCGGTGCACACCCTCCCCCGCGCCCGGCGCGAACGGCTCCGCCGCGACCGCTTCGGCTGGATCGACCCCGAGCCCGGGCTCGTCCCCGAACTCACCGCCTGGGAGAACGCCGCCCTGCCGCTGCTGCTGCGCGGGATCTCCCACCGGGCGGCCAGGGCCACGGCCACCGAATGGCTGGAGCGCCTCGACGTCGGCGCCGCCGCCCGCAAACGGCCCGCCGCCCTCCCGCACGCCCAGCGCCAGCGCGTCGCCATCGCCCGCGCCCTCGTCACCACCCCGTCCGTGCTCTTCGCCGACGAGCCGACCGCCACCCTGCACCGCGCCGACGGCGCGCAGGTGCTGCGCACCCTGACCGCGGCCGCCCGCTCGCACGGCATCACCGTGCTGCTCGCGACCCACGACCCCGACGTCGCCGCCCTCGCCGACCGCGCCCTCGCGCTGATCGACGGACGCCACGCCGGCCCCGTACCGCCGGCCACCGGGGCGGAGGGCGTCTCCGCGTGCTCGCTCTCCGTCTAGTCCGCGGGACCCACCCCGCCGTCCAGCTCCGCCGCCTCCTCGTCGCCGCGGCCGCCGCCGGAGTGGGCTTCCTGCTGCTGTGCGCCCTCGGCTACGCCGTCGGCCACCCCGCCAGGTCCGGCGACTCCGTGCTCCGCCTGCTGTGGTGCGTGGCGCCGCTCGCCGCGACCGTGCAGTTCGCGGTGGCCGTGGCCCGCACCGACCCGAGCACCCGGCCGCGCCCCGGGCTCTCCGCGATCGGTCTCGGCCCGGCCCGCCTCACCGCGATCGCCGCCACCTCCACGGCCGTCGCCTGCACCCTCGGCTCGGCCCTCGCGCTGCTCTTCTACCTGCACCTGCGCGGCGACATCACCGGCCTGCCCTTCGACGGCGCGGCCGCGGGCCTGCTCGCCGCCGACCAGCCGGTCCCGCTGGCGGCCGCGCTCACCCTCCTCGCGGTCCCGCCCGTCGCGGCGGCGACCGCGGCCGGCCTGTCCCTGCGGCCCCGGACGGCACCGGCGGCGCGGCCGTCCCCCACCGCCGCCCTGCCCTGGGGCGTGTCGCTCCTCGCGGTGGGCCTGGCCGTGGAGACGTACGCGGCCCGCGGCAGCGGCAGCGGGGTGCTCACCGGCTGGTTCGTCTCCGCGGTGGGCCTCGCGCTGATGGGCCCCGGCCTCACCCACGGCTGCGGGCGTCTGCTCCAGACGCTCCGCCCGGGCGCCGTCCGCCTCCTCGCCGGCCGCGTCCTCATGGACGAGTCCCGGCGGCTCGGCCGCCCGCTCGGCGTGGCCGCGGCGGTCGGCTCGGCGGCGATCGCGGCGGTGGCGCGCTACGGCGGCGCGGCGCTCGGACCGCTGACCTGGCTGGGCGCGGCGGTCGTCGTCGGCTGCACGACGGCGACCCTCCTGACGGCCGCCCTGGAGTCGAAGCAGTCCCGCACGCACACCACCGAGGCGCTGCTGCGCATGGGCGCCCCGCCGACGGTGCTGCGCACGACGGCGCTGTTGCGGGCGGGGGCGCTGCTCGCCGTGTTCGTCCCGCTGACCTGTGCGGTGGGTGTCCTGGCGGCGATCCCGCTCCAGGGCTGAGACCGGCGGCCTATCGTGGCCCCATGACGCACCCGAGCGGCCACGAACGCGAGATCCGTTCCCTCGCCGACTTCGACGCGGCGCTCGGCGCGCCCGGATCGCTCTCCGGGTGCCGGGTGCAGTCCCTGGACCTGACCGACCGCACCTTCGCGCTGCTGTCGGCGTCCACGGCCGGCGCGGTGTTCCTCGGGTGCGCGATGCAGCCGGAGGCGGCGGCCAAGGTCCGCGCGGACGGCGCGCTCGTCTTCCCGCCGGTGCCCGACCTGCCCTTCGACCCGTACCGGGCGCGGCTCTACTCCCCCGGCGAGCTGTACGAGGGGATCACCGCGGAGGCGTACGAGCGGACCCCGGACGCCCGCACGTACGCCTGGTTCCGGCGTACCCGGTCGGACGGCGACATCTTCTCCTCGATGCTCCGCTCCCTGCACGACGACGCGATCTCGGACGCCCTGGACGAGCACCTGGCGGGCGCCCGCGTCGTGGGCGTGATGGGCGGGCACGCGATGGGCCGGGGCGGGGCGGCGTACGCGGGGGCCGCGCGGCTCGGCCGGTCGCTGGCCCGCGCGGGGCTGACGGTGGCGACGGGCGGCGGGCCGGGCGCGATGGAGGCGGCGAACCTGGGCGCGTACACGGCGCCGCTCGCGGACGAGGCCCTGGACGAGGCGCTGGAGCTGCTCGCGAAGGCGCCGTCGTTCACACCGTCCGTCACCGACTGGGCGCGGGCCGCGTTCGAGGTGCGGGCCCGGTGGCCGCGCGGCGGCGACTCGGTCGGCATCCCGACCTGGTTCTACGGGCACGAGCCGACCAACGCGTTCGCGGCCCGCGTCGGCAAGTACTTCGCGAACGCCACCCGCGAGGACGGGCTGCTCGCCCGGTCGAACGCGGGCGTGGTGTTCCTGCCCGGCGCGGCCGGCACGGTCCAGGAGATCTTCGACAACGCGACGCCGAACTTCTACGGCTCACGCGGCGGACCGACCCCGATGGTCCTGGTGAACCGCGCGCACTGGACGGACGAACTGCCGGCCTGGCCGCTGCTGCGCACGCTGGCGGCGGGCCGCCCGATGGCGGCGCGGATCGCGCTGGTCGACTCGGTCGACGAGGCCCCGGCGGCGCTCGCGGAGCTGACGGCTGCCCGACCCGGCGCGTAGGGGCCCTCCCCCGCGCGGTGGAACGGGTGTCGACCGCGGACTGACGCCGTGTACGCCGGGGCGCGCGAGGCTCACGGCATGCCTACCAAGAACTGGCCCGCCTGGGCGGGCCGCGCCGCTCTCGTCTGGTCCCTGCTGTACGCGGCGGGCGCCGCCCTCGCCGCCGCCACCGGTCCCGCGTTCGGCTACGCGCTGCTCGGCAAGGGCACCGGCACGGCCGCCGAGACGGCGACGGCCGCGCTGTACGCCGCGGCCGCCGTCCTCGCGTCCGTCATGCTCGGGCGCCCGGCCGGCCGGTGGCTCCCGGTCGCCGCGTGGGGTGTCGTCGGCCTGTGTCTGTCGTCGGGCTTCGGCTTCCTGCTCGCCCCGGCCCACCTGCTGTTCTTCCTGTCGCGCAACCAGCCGCCCCTGGACCTGGCCGCCCTGGCCAACCAGGCCGTCGCCGTCCTCGGCGCCGTGCTGTGGGCCGGCGCGGCCCTCGCCCACCGCCGCCACCGCCTCGGCACCTGCCCGTACTGCGGCGGCCGCGCCCCGGCCGTCCCGGCGGACGCCCGCCGCGCCGGCCTCGTCGCGGTCGCCGCGCTCGTCCCGTACACGGCCCTGAAGACGATGTGGGCCCTGGGCCTCACCCCGGGCTACACCGGCACCGGCCGGCCGGGCGCCGACCCCCGGTACACCAGCGACCTGGGCCTGTGGCTCTACGACCACGGCGTCGACGTCACCGCGGTCCTCGCCCTCGTCGGCATGGCCCTGGCCCTCGCCCTCACCCGCCCCTGGGGCCGCCGTCTGCCCCGCCCCCTCCTCCTCGCCCTCGGCTGGACGGGCGCCGGCGCCCTCGCCCCGTTCGGCCTCTTCCTGGCCGTCATCGGCCTGCTGACCTGGACCGGCGCCCTCACCACCGGCTCCATCCCCGACCACGCCCCCTGGATCGTCGCGGTGGCCTACGGCGGCTTCTGCCTCTTCGGCCTGGCCCTCGGGCAGTCGACGAGGCTCTACCAGCGGGCGACGCGGAAAAACTGCGCGCGCTGCTGAGCCCGTCCGGGTGAGAATCCGGGGCGATGACGAGAGTGACGGACCTGATGGACGTGTTCGTGTGCGCGGGGTGCGAGGCGGTGCTGACGGCACCGGTGGTGCGGGTCCCGCTTCCTCCGGAAGCCCATGTCTCCTGCGGACACGAGTTCCTGCCTCCGCTGATGGCACCGGGGACCTACGCGGTCGAGCCGCTGCCCTCGGGCCGTCCCTCCCGCATGTGGGAGGACCTCGCGGAGTCGGAGGCGGCCGCCCAGGGGGTGTACGCGCCGGTCTACGGGGTGTCCTTCGGGCCTCGGGACCGGGCCGTCGTCGCACCGGGCGACGTCCGCGGCACCGTACTCGTCCCCGAGCGCTGTGGCGACTCCTGCCTGGGCGTCGTGGCCGGTGAAGGGCCCAACCTGGTGTGCGAGGCATGCGGGTTGCCGGTGGCGTGCCGCGAGGACGACTGCGGGATCTGGTCGGCGGTGTGGTTCGAGCCGGACGCGGTGCGCCGCGTGTCCACCGGTGTGCCCGCTCCCGTAGGGGAGCTGACGCCGCTGCCTCCCGTGGAACCCCCCGGCCGCTGGAGCCCACGCTGGGCGGCGGCCACCGGTGCGGCCCTGGCCCATCTGCTCGCGGCCTCCGACGGCGGGCCGGTGGTCCTGCCCGCCGGGCTCGTCACCGAGCTGCTCGGCCCGGCTGTGAGGGCGCTGCTGCCGGCCGAGGGCCCGGCGAAGCAGGTCGGCCTCGCCGGTCCGGGACTGCCGGGCGACGACCTCGACATCGTGCTCGTCCCGTACGGCGCACCGCCGCCCGTCGGCGCGGCCGCCGTGCCGCTGCCCGACGGCGTCTGGTCTTATCTGGCGCTGCCCGGGGAGACCCGGCCGATACCGGCGTCCGGCACACTGCCGGCCGGCGTGCTGCGCGACGACTATCCGCTGCCGGACCACCCGTGGTCGCTCCTGCGGCCCGACCGCGACGCGTTCCTGTACACGCTGGCCCGGCTGCCCGAGGTCCGGTCGCCGTGGCTGCGCACACTGTACGACCGGGTGTGGACCTCGCCGTACGGCTCGGTGTTCTAGGCCTGCCCTGCCCTGATCCGCCGGACAGGCCCTAGCCCGCGTCGAGCACGACCACCTCGTCCGCGTCGAACACCACGTCCACCTCGGCGCCCGCCTCCGGCGCGTCCCGAAGGGCGAACTCCGCCTCCAGGAGCGGGCCTTCGGCCGGGCGGAGGGTGACGGCGACGTGGTGGCCGCGGAAGGTGCGGGTCTCGACACGGCAGGCGAGGCCCTCGCCCGGGGTGGCGAGGCGGACGCCCGCCGGGCGGACGAGGAGGGGGCGGTCGCCCTGGGGGGAGCCGTCGGGGACCGGGATCTTGCCCCAGACGGTGGTGGCGGCGGCGCCGGTGACGGTGGCCGGGACGACGTTGTCGAAGCCGAGGAAGCGGGCGACGAACTCGGAGGCGGGGCGCCGCCACACCTCAAGGGGCGTACCGGACTGGGCGATGCGGCCGTCGCGCATGACGACGACCCGGTCGGCGAGGGCGAACGCCTCGCCCTGGTCGTGGGTGACGGCGAGCACGGTGGTGCCCAACGCGCCGAAGAGGCCGCGCAGTTCGACGACGAGACGTTCGCGCAGGCCCCGGTCGAGCTGGCCGAGCGGCTCGTCGAGCATGAGGAGCCGGGGCCGCGGGGCGAGGGCGCGGGCGAGGGCGACGCGCTGCTGCTCGCCGCCGGAGAGCGCGGAGACGGCCCGGCGCCCGGCACCGGGCAGACCGACCAGGTCCAGCAACTCGTCGACACGGGTGGCCTGTTCGGCCCTGGACGCGCCGCGCATGCGCAGCCCGAAGGCGACGTTGCCGGCGACGTCGCGCTGCGGGAAGAGCTGGTGGTCCTGGAACATGAGGCCGACACCGCGCCGGTGCACCGGCACCCCGGCCTGGTCGGCGCCGCCGAGCAGCACCCGCCCGCCGTCCAGCGGCTGGAGTCCGGCGACGGCGCGCAGCAGTGTCGACTTGCCGCTGCCGCTCGGCCCCAGCACGCACACGATCTCGTGCTCGGCGACCTCCAGGTCCACCGCGTCCAGGACGGCACGGTCCCCGAAGCGTACGGTCGCGCCGGTCAGCGTCAGCATCAGAACTCCCCCGAGGTCCGGTCGGAGCGGAGCCGTTCGAGGAGCAGCAGGGACACCGCGCACACCACCATGAGAATCGTCGAAAGGGCCATGGCCTGGCCGTAGTTGAGCTCACCGGGCCGGCTCAGCAGCCGGGCGACGGCGACCGGCAGCGTCGGGTTGTCGGGACGGGCGATGAACACGGTCGCGCCGAACTCGCCGAGCGACACCGCGAAGGCGAAGCCTGCGGCGATGAGCAGCGCCCGCCGCACGAGCGGCAGGTCGACCTCCCGCCACGCCCGCCACGGCGAGGCCCCGAGCACGGCCGCCGCCTCCCGCAGCCGTTCGTCCACGGCCCGCAGCACGGGCAGCATGATCCGTACGACGAAGGGCACGCCGACCAGGGCCTGCGCGAGCGGTACGAGGATCCAGCTGGCCCGCAGGTCGAGCGGCGGCTCGTCGAGGGTGATGAGGAAGCCGAAGCCGACGGTGACGGCGGACACCCCGAGCGGCAGCATGAGCAGCGCGTCGAAGCCGCGCACCAGCCGTCCGGCACGCCGGGTGAGCGCGGCGGCGGCGAGACCGCCGATGACGACGGCGATGGCGGTGGCGGCGAGCGCGTACTGGAGCGAGTTGACGATGGTGTCGGTCATCGGCACGAGGAAGGTGCCGTTCTCGTCGACGGACTGCAGTGCCCGGTAGTAGTCGAGGCCGTAGCCGCCGGGCGTGGCGAAGGAGCGTTCGACGAGGACGCCGAGCGGCGCGAGGATCAGCAGCGCGATCAACAGCAGTACCCCGCCGAGCAGCGCCCACTGGCCGGCGCCGCGCGGCCGGCGCGCGGTCCGCTCGGCCGGCACCAGTCTCAGCGCGGTCTCCCGGCGCCGTACCGCGCGGGCGTGCACGGCGAGGATCGCGCCGACCATGACGAACTGCACCAGGGTGAGCACGGCGGCCGTGGACAGCTGGAGCCGGTCGGCGGTCTGCCGGTAGATCTCGGTCTCCAGCGTGGAGTACGTGGGGCCGCCGAGGATCTGCACGATGCCGAAGGAGCTCGCGGTGAACAGGAACACCATGAGCGCGGCGGCGGCCACCGACGGGGCGAGCGCGGGCAGCGTCACCGTCCGCCAGGCCCGCAGCCGGGAGGCGCCGAGCACCCGGGCGGCCTCCTCCTGGCGCGGGTCGAGCTGGGCCCACAGGCCGCCGACGGTGCGGACGACGACCGCGTAGTTGAAGAAGACGTGGGCGAGCAGGATCGCCCACACGCTGGTGTCGAGCCGGACGCCCCACCAGTCGTCGAGCAGCCCGCGGCGGCCCACCAGGGCGAGGAACGCGGTGCCGACCATGACGGTCGGCAGCACGAACGGCACGGTGACGACCGCGCGGAGCAGCTTCTTGCCGGGGAAGTCGAGCCGGGCGAAGACATAGGCGCCGGGCAGCGCGACGAGCAGGGTGAGCGCGGTGGAGGCCAGCGCCTGCCACAGCGTGAACCACAGCACGTCGAGGATGTCGGGCCGGCTCAGCGTCTCCGTGAACCGGCCCAGCGCCCAGTGCCCGTCGGGCCGCAGCCCGCGCTCGACGATCGAGACGACGGGCCAGGCGAAGAACACCGCGAAGAAGACGACGGGCAGGACCATCAGCCCGAGCCGCGTCGCGTTCCCCGCGACGCGGCTGCGGGCCGTACCCCTGCCGCGGGCGGCTACTTCAGGACGAGCGAGGTCCACTGCTGGATCCACTGGTCACGGTTGTCGGCGATCTTCTTCGGCGCCAGCGTCTCCGGCTTGTCGATCACCACGCCGTGCTTGGTGAACAGCTCCGGCAGCGACGCGTCGTTCGCGACGGGGTTGACGAACATCTGCAGCGGCATGTCCTCCTGGAACTTCTTCGAGATCAGGAAGTCGATGAGCGCCTTGCCGCCCTCGGGGTTCCTCGCCCCGTCGAGCAGGCCCGCGAACTCGGTCTGCCGGAAGCAGGTGCCGGTGGACACGCCGGTCGGCGCGACCTTCGGCTGCGGCTCGGAGTACAGCACCTCGGCCGGCGGGGAGGAGGCGTACGACACCACCAGCGGCCGGTCGCCCTTGGCCTTCTTGCCGCCGGAGGAGCCGGAGAACTCCTGGTTGTAGGCGAGCTCCCAGCTGTCGACGGTCTTCACGCCGTTGGCCTTGAGCTTCTTCCAGTAGTCCGGCCACCCGGCGTCGCCGTACTTCGCGGCCGTGCCGAGGAGGAAGCCGAGCCCCGGGGAGGACCGCTCGGGGTTCTCCACGACGAGCAGGTCCTTGTACGCCGGCTTGGCCAGGTCGTCGAAGGTCTGCGGCGGCGCGAGCTTCTTCTGCGCGAAGTACGCCTTGTCGTAGTTGACGCAGATGTCGCCGGAGTCGACCGGGGTGACCCGGTGCCGCGCCTTGTCCAGCTGGAAGGCGTCGGGGATCCGGCCCAGGCCCTTGGCCTCGTACGGCACGAAGATGCCGTTGTCGAGGGCGCGGGACAGCAGCGTGTTGTCGACGCCGAAGAAGACGTCGCCCTGCGGGGCGCCCTTGGTCAGGATCTCCTTGTTGACGGCCTCGCCCGCGTCGCCGCTCTTGAGCACCTTGACCGTGAAACCGGTCTCCTTGGTGAAGGCCGCGAGCACCTCCTTGGAGGCGGCGAAGGAGTCGTGGCTGACGAGCGTCACGGTCTTCGGGGCGGGCTCGCCGGTCTTGCCGGCCGCCCCACGGCCGTCGCTGGTGCCGCAGGCGGCGAGGGTGGTGACGCCGAGCGCGCCGACGAGCGCGGCGGCGGCCGCCTTCCTGATGTTCACGTGAATGTCCTCCTGGGTGTGACCAGAAGGAGACGCGGCCCTGCCCGCTCCCGGGACACCGGGCGCGGGCAGGGCGCAACAGCTCGAGTTACGACCGAACTTCCTACCCGGAATGACCCGGGCGAGGTTCAGAGGGTCTGCGGTCCTACGGTGACCGCACTCTCAGCGCTGTGGCGCTCCCCTGTCGGAATGTGAAGATGTGTTCGAGCTCAGACTACAAGGTCAGCGTTCGGCGGCGGCGAGCTGTCCACAGGCGCCGTCGATCTCCTGACCGCGGGTGTCGCGGACGGTGACCGGCACGCCGTGGGCGGCGATCGCCTCGACGAACGCCTTCTCGTCCTCCGGCCGGGACGCGGTCCACTTGGAGCCCGGGGTCGGGTTCAGCGGGATCAGGTTGACGTGCACCCGCTTGCCCTTGAGCAGCCGGCCCAGCAGGTCACCGCGCCACGCCTGGTCGTTGATGTCCCGGATCAGGGCGTACTCGATGGAGATCCGGCGGCCGGACTTCTCCGCGTACTCCCACGCCGCGTCGAGGACCTCACGGACCTTCCAGCGGGTGTTCACCGGCACGAGGGTGTCGCGCAGCTCGTCGTCCGGGGCGTGCAGCGACACCGCGAGCCGGCACTTGAAGCCCTCGTCGGCGAACCGCAGCATCGCCGGGACCAGACCGACCGTGGAGACGGTGATGCCGCGCTGCGACAGGCCGAGGCCGTCCGGCTCCGGGTCGGTGAGCCGGCGGATGGCGCCGACGACCCGCTTGTAGTTGGCGAGCGGCTCGCCCATGCCCATGAACACGATGTTCGACAGCCGGGCGGGGCCGCCGGGGACCTCGCCGTCGCGCAGCGCGCGCATGCCGTCGACGATCTGGTGGACGATCTCCGCCGTGGACAGGTTGCGGTCGAGACCCGCCTGGCCGGTGGCACAGAACGGGCAGTTCATGCCGCAGCCGGCCTGCGAGGAGATGCACATGGTCACCCGGTCCGGGTAGCGCATGAGCACCGACTCCACGAGCGTGCCGTCGTGCAGCTTCCACAGCGTCTTGCGGGTCGTGTCGTCGTCGCACGACACGTGCCGCACCACCGACATCAGATCGGGCAGCAGCTCGCCCGCGAGCTTCTCGCGCGAGGCGGCCGGGATGTCGGTCCACTCGGCCGGGTCGTGCGCGTACCGCGCGAAGTAGTGCGTGGACAGCTGCTTGGCGCGGAACGGCTTCTCGCCGATCGCGGCGACCGCCTCCTTGCGCTCGGCGGGCGAGAGGTCGGCGAGGTGCCGCGGGGGCTGCTTGGCTCCGCGCGGGGCGACGAAAGTGAGTTCTCCGGGCTTCGGCATGGTCCTACCAGTGTCGCAGACGGATTCCGGGACCGGCGCACCCCGCGAATTGGCCGATCACCGCCTCATGGGGTTGGGTGTTCATGCCAATGAACTGATCTTGGTCCGGCCGGGGCGGCCGGACCGGCACCGCTGAGGAGTCCCAGGTGAAGGCTGTTGTACGGGGGGCCGCCGTCGCGGCGGTACTGGCGCTCGCGCTGACGGCGTGCAAGGACGGGAGCACGGCGGCGAACCCGCCGGCGGGCGGCCCGGGCACGGGAAGCCCGAGCGCCAAGAGCGCGGCCTCGGGCGCGCCCGCCCAGCAGGGCGGCGGGTCTGCGGCTCCCACCGACCACCAGAGCATCACGCCGAACTTCCCGCCGGCGTCGGTGGACGCGACGGGCATGTACGCCGCGCTCCCGGCCGACGGCAGCCTGCAGTCCATGTCCAGCGGCGAAAGCGTCGTGATCCAGGGCGCCGACGCCCTCAAGGGCTGCCCCGAGCTGACGAAGGCGCCGTGCGCCCCCGGGATCCAGGTGGCCGGGCACAAGGACATGGAGTCGCGCAACCCGGACGGGGCGCGGATCGAGTTCAGCCTCCTCTCCTTCGCGGACGAGGCCGGCGCCACCGCGGAGACGAAGGCCCTCGCGGAGCAGAAGCGGAAGCCCGGCGACGCGGACGAGCACCCGGTGAAGCCGCTGACGATGGACACCGGCGCCGAGGAGACCCAGGCGTTCCAGCACGACAACAGCATCGACGTCGTCATGCGCGTCGGCTCCGTCGTGGCCTACGTCATGGCGAGCGACACCTCGCCCGAGAACGTGAAGTACGCGGCGAAGCTCCAGATCGCCCGCGTACAGGCGGTCGCGGCGGGGATCAACCCGGACCGCGGCTGACCGGCGGGCCGTCCGGGCCGGAGGCGACGCGCAAGGGCCCCCGGGCGCGGACTATGCGGAAGGGCCCCCGGCCCGCACTCGAAGGTGCGGGCCGGGGGCCCTTGCGCGAACCCGGTGGACGCGCCGGTCAGCCGCTGCCCACGAACAGCACCAGCAGCAGCCAGACCACCGGCGCCGTCGGCAGCAGCGAGTCCAGCCGGTCCATGATGCCGCCGTGACCGGGCAGCAGCGTGCCCATGTCCTTGATGCCGAGATCACGCTTGATCATCGACTCGCCCAGGTCGCCCAGGGTCGCGCTGGCCGCCACCGCGAGGCCCAGGATCAGGCCCTGCCACCAGGCGCCGTCGTCAATCAGGAACTCCATGCACAGCGCACCCGCCGCCATCGCGAACGTCACCGCGCCGACCAGCCCCTCACGGGTCTTGCCGGGGCTGATGCGCGGCGCCAGCTTGTGCTTGCCGAAGCGCCAGCCGACCGCGTACGCGCCGGTGTCGCTGACCACCGTCAGGAGCAGGAAGGTCAGCACCCGCTGCGGCCCGTCGTCGGCGGTCAGCAGCATCGCCACGAACGTCGCCAGGAACGGCACGTAGAACGCGGCGAACACGCCCGCCGTGACGTCCTTCAGATAGCCCTCGGGCGGCTCCGTCATCCGCCACACGAGAACGGCGAGCGCCGTGAGCGCCATCGCCACCCACGCGCCCTCCGCGCCCCGCACGTAGCCGGCCACGACCATCGCCGCGCCGCCGACCGCGAGCGGCACCAGCGGCGCCTTGATGGCCTTGCGCTCCTGGAGGCGGGACGTCAGCTCCCACAGGCCGACCACGACGGCCACCGCGATGACGCCGACGAACGCCGGCTTCCAGATGAACAGCGACGCGATGATCACCGCGCCGAGGCCCAGGCCGACCCCTATGGCCGCGCCCAGGTCACGGCCGGCGCTCTTCTTCTGCCGCGGCTGCTGCCGGGGCGAGGGCGCGGGCTGGGAGGGGCTGGACATGGGCTCCTGCGGGTGCTCGTGCGGCGTCTGGTCGTGGAACTCTGGTCCGGGGGGAACGGGGTCCCCGTAGCCGTGGTCGTGGAACGGGGGACCGCTCGGCTGAGCGGCCCCCCGGCCGTGATCGTCCTGGTTGTCGTCGGCGGGACCGTCGGACACGATGGGCATGGGCCGAGTCTGCGGCGCCGGGTGCCATTCGTCGGCGGGACCCGCCGGGGCGGGCCCCTGGTCGGGCCCGCCGAATCCGGCTGTGGCCGGGGCCCTCCAGGATGAGTCGTTCATCAGACCTCGAGGAGCTCGGCTTCCTTGTGCTTCAGCAGCTCGTCGACCTGCGCGACGAACTTCGCGGTGAGGTCGTCGAGCTCCTTCTCCGCGCGACGGCCCTCGTCCTCGCCGACCTCGCCGTCCTTGACGGCCTTGTCGATGCTCTCCTTGGCCTTGCGGCGCACGGAGCGGATCGAGATCTTGGAGTCCTCGGCCTTGGTCTTGGCGACCTTGATGTAGTCGCGGCGGCGCTCCTCGGTCAGCTCCGGGAAGTTCACCCGGATGATGCTGCCGTCGTTGCTGGGGTTGACGCCCAGGTCCGAGTCGCGGATGGCCTGCTCGATGTTGCGCAGCGCGCTCTTGTCGAACGGGGTCACCACGGCCATGCGCGGCTCCGGCACCGAGAACGACGCCAGCTGGTTGATGGGGGTGAGAGCGCCGTAGTAGTCGGCCACGATCTTGTTGAACATCGCCGGGTGCGCACGGCCGGTGCGGATCGCCGCGAAGTCCTCCTTGGCGACCACGACGGCCTTCTCCATCTTCTCCTCGGCCTCGAGGAGGGTCTCTTCGATCACCACTTGCTCCTGCGTGTCGTCGCGTTGTGTCCTGCACGGTGTACGACCGGCAGGGCTCTGTCCATCCCCCTCGCGGGGTCCCTCACCCGCGTGGGTCGGTTCCCGGACCTGGTCAGGCCCGGGTGCCCTCGTCGCTCACGAGCGTGCCGATCTTCTCACCCTTCACCGCGCGCGCGATATTGCCCTCGGCGAGCAGTTCGAAGACGAGGATCGGCAGCTTGTTGTCACGGCACAGGGTGATGGCGGTGGCGTCGGCGACCTTGAGGTCGCGGGAGAGCACCTCGCCGTACTCCAGCGCGTCGAACTTCACCGCGTCCGGGTTGGTCTTCGGGTCCGAGTCGTAGACCCCGTCGACACCGTTCTTGCCCATCAGCAGGGCCTCGGCGTCGATCTCCAGAGCACGCTGGGCGGCGGTCGTGTCGGTGGAGAAGTAGGGCATGCCCATGCCGGCGCCGAAGATCACGACGCGGCCCTTCTCCAGGTGACGCACCGCGCGCAGCGGGATGTACGGCTCGGCGACCTGGCCCATCGTGATGGCGGTCTGGACCCGGGAGACGATGCCCTCCTTCTCCAGGAAGTCCTGGAGGGCGAGGCAGTTCATCACCGTGCCGAGCATGCCCATGTAGTCGGAGCGCGCCCGGTCCATGCCGCGCTGCTGGAGCTCGGCGCCGCGGAAGAAGTTGCCGCCGCCGATGACGACCGCGATCTCCGCGCCGTCGCGGACGACCGCGGCGATCTCACGCGCGATGGCGTGCACGACATCCGGGTCGACCCCGAGGCCGTGGCCCCCCGAGAAAGCCTCGCCGGACAGCTTCAGCATGAAGCGGCCGACCTTTTTGCCGTTGTTGTCGTCGCCCTGTTCGGCGCGCTGATTCATGGAGATCTCCTCGTGCACATACCAAGAAGGCCATTGCCCTGGGTCCTTACGGTTTCCCCTGTGGCAATGGCCTCCTCGTCAGATCCGCGGCCGTCCGGCGCGAACGCGGGCAGCTGCCTCAGACCCTACCGGGGTCCGGTGTCCGTTGCGTACGGACTCAGATGCCGACCTTGATGCGGGCGAAGCGCTTCAGGGTGACACCGGCCTCGTCCAGGACCTTCTGGACGGACTTCTTGTTGTCAAGGGCGTACGGCTGGCCGAGCAGCGTGGCGTCCTTGAAGAAGCCGTTGACGCGACCCTCGACGATCTTGGCGATCGCGGCCTCGGGCTTGCCCTCGGCGCGGGTGGTCTCCTCGGCGATGCGACGCTCGGTCTCGACGACCTCGGCCGGGATGTCCTCGCGGGTGAGGTACTTCGGGGCGAACGCGGCGATGTGCTGCGCGATGCCCTTGGCGACCTCGGCGTTCTCCTTGTCGAGCTCGACCAGGACACCGATCTGCGGCGGCAGGTCGGGCATCGTCTTGTGCATGTACGCGGCGACGTAGCCGTCGGCGTACTGCGCGAAGCGGTCGAGGACGATCTTCTCGCCGAGGTTGGCGTTGGCCTCGTCGACGTACGCCTGGACGGTCTTGCCGGGCTCGATCTCGGAGGCGAGCAGGGCGTCGATGTCGGCCGGCGAGGTGGCGGCGACGTGCGCGGCCAGCGCGTTGGCGACGGCGAGGAACTTGTCACCCTTGGCGACGAAGTCCGTCTCGCACTTCAGCTCGACCAGGACACCGGAGGTGTTGTCCTCGGCGATGATGGAGACCACGGCGCCGTTCTCGGCGGAGCGGCCCTCGCGCTTGGCGACGCCCTTCTGGCCCTTGATGCGCAGGGCCTCGACGGCCTTGTCGACGTCGCCTTCGGCCTCGTCCAGGGCCTTCTTGCAGTCCATCATGCCGGCGCCGGTGAGCTCGCGGAGCTTCTTGACGTCAGCGGCGGTGTAGTTCGCCATGAGTCTGTTTCTCTCTCGAAGTCTGAAAGATCGGGCGGGTCCACGGGTGGACGGCGGGGGCTTCGTGGGCCCCCGCCGTCACTACCCGAAGGTCCTCAGGGACCGGAAGGGTCAGGCCTGCTCGGCGTCGGCGGCCGGCGCCTCGGCGGCCGGAGCCTCGGTGGCCTCGGCGGCCGGAGCCTCGACGGCCTCGGCGGCGGCCGGAGCCTCGTCAGCCTTCTTCTCGCCCTCGAGCAGGTCGCGCTCCCACTCGGCGAGCGGCTCGCCGGCGGCCTTCTCGCCCGGCTTCGAGTCGCCGGTCGCGGCACCGGAACGGGCGATGAGGCCCTCGGCGACGGCGTCGGCGATCACGCGGGTGAGCAGGGTGACGGAGCGGATCGCGTCGTCGTTGCCCGGGATCTTGTAGTCGACCTCGTCGGGGTCACAGTTGGTGTCGAGGATCGCGACGACCGGGATGTTGAGCTTGCGAGCCTCGCCGACGGCGATGTGCTCCTTCTTGGTGTCGACGATCCAGACGGCGCTCGGCACCTTCTGCATCTCGCGGATACCACCAAGGGTCTTCTCCAGCTTGGCCTTCTCGCGGGAGAGGACCAGGAGCTCCTTCTTGGTGAGGCCCGACGCGGCCACGTCCTCGAAGTCGATCTGCTCGAGCTCCTTGAGGCGCTGCAGACGCTTGTAGACGGTGGAGAAGTTGGTGAGCATGCCGCCCAGCCAGCGCTGGTTGACGTACGGCATGCCGACGCGGGTCGCCTGCTCGGCGATGGCCTCCTGCGCCTGCTTCTTCGTACCGACGAACATGATGGAGCCACCGTGCGCGACGGTCTCCTTGACGAACTCGAAGGCGCGGTCGATGTACGACAGCGACTGGAGCAGGTCGATGATGTAGATGCCGTTGCGCTCCGTGAAGATGAAGCGCTTCATCTTCGGGTTCCAACGACGGGTCTGGTGACCGAAGTGGACGCCGCTCTCCAGCAGCTCCCGCATCGTGACGACGGCCATGGCCATCTCCTTGGTTTCTCGGTTGTTTTCCTGACGCCCCGGCGCGCCGTGCCACAAGGGACCGAAAGGCGCTGCCACCCGTCACGAGGACCGATGGCGGGGCGTGCGAAGTCGACCCGGTGACCCGGGTCGCCATGGAAAGTGTACGGGACCCCGGGAGCGCCGGGTGACGGCGTTGTCCACAACCGGCGCCTTGTCCACAGATTCCGCTGATGCCGGTCATGGCGGTTTCGGCCCGGGCAGGCTGCCGCCATGAACCTCTACGTGACCGGGCTCCTCCTCGCCGTGGCCTCCGCGGCCTGGCCCGTGGGCCCGCCCCGGCCCGCCGTCCTGCGCGGCTGGGAGCCCCCTCCTGGCCCCTATGCCGCCGGCCACCGCGGCCTCGACCTCGCCGCCCCGCCGGGCACCCCGGTCCGCGCCCCGGCCGCCGCCACCGTCACCTTCGCCGGTCCCGTCGGCGGCCACGGCGTCGTCACCCTGACCCTGACGGGCACGGGCCTGCCGCCCCTGCGCACGACGTACGGCCCGGTGGAACCGGTGGCCCGGGCGGGCACGGTGGTGCGGGCGGGCGACGTCGTGGCGCGCGTCGCGCCCGACGGCGATCACTGCCCGGTGAGCTGCCTCCACTGGGGCCTGCTGCGGGGCGAGACGTATCTGAACCCGCTGGGACTGCTGGGCGGAGGGCCGTCGAGACTGCTGCCGGTGTGGGGGCGCGCGCCTGAGTGACCTTGGTCGACTGCGTGCACTGCGGGGGGAGGGGTGGGGGCGGGGGGCGGGGGGAGGGAGGGCCCCGGAAGCCGGTCAGGCGCCGGAGCGGTTCAGGTTCCGCGGATGCCGCCCAGGGCCATCGAGACCGCCGCCTCCGTGATCGTGGCGGGGTCTTCGGCGGCGCCCAGTTCGAGGCGGCGGACGGCGGCGTCGACGACGCCCTGGAGGAGCATGGCCTCCAGACGGGGCTGGGGGCGGGCGAGGGCGGTGAGGGCGTCGACGATCATGGTGACGAGGGTGCCGTGGGCGGCGCGGATCTTCTCGCGGGCGCCGTCGTCGAGTTCGCTGGCGGAGATGGCGACGACGGCGCGGTGGCGGCGGTCGCCGACGAGTTCCAGCTGGGTGCGGACGTAGGCCTCGACCTTGCCCTCGGCGGTGTCGGCGGCGGCCATGGCGGCTTCGACCTCGGCGGCCCAGAGGGGGAAGTCGACGGCGCAGAGCTCCTCGACGACGGCGGCGCGGGAGCGGAAGTACTCGTAGACCGAGGAGCGGGCGAGGCCCGTGCGCTCGGCGAGGGCGGGGAAGGTCAGCGCCTCCGTACCGCCTTCGGACAGCAGGGAACGCGCGGCGTCCAGCAGGGCGCCGCGTTGCATGGTCCGGTGCTCGGCCACCGAGGCCGCTCGAATCCTTGGCACGGCTCCACTGTACGGCGACGGCGGGCCGCCCGGTCAGTGGGTCAGCGGCCCACGTCGGCGAGCTTGGCGCGCAGCTGGAGGACGGATTTGGTGTGGATCTGGCTGACGCGGCTCTCGGTCACGCCGAGGACGTGGCCGATCTCGGCGAGGGTGAGGCCCTCGTAGTAGTAGAGCGTGACGACGGTCTTCTCGCGTTCGGGAAGGGTGTTGATGGCCCGGGCGAGGAGCCGGCGCAGTTCACGGTCCTCGGCGACCTCGACGGGGTTGTCGGCGGCGGTGTCCTCCAGCGTGTCCATGAGCGAGAGCCGGTCACCGCTCTCGCCGCCGACGTGCAGCAGCTCTTCGAGGGCGACGACGTTGGCGAGGGACAACTGACTGAAGACGGCGTGGAGTTCCTCGAGGGTGACGCCCATCTCCGCGGCAACCTCGGGCTCGGTGGGCGTGCGGCGCAGCTGCGCTTCGAGGGTGGCGTAGGCGCGCTCGACGTTGCGGGCCTTCTGGCGGACGGAGCGGGGGATCCAGTCGAGGGCGCGGAGTTCGTCGATCATCGCGCCGCGGATGCGCGTGATCGCGTAGGTCTCGAACTTGATGGACCGCTCGACGTCGAACTTCTCGATGGCGTCGATGAGTCCGAAGACCCCCGAGGAGACGAAGTCGGCCTGCTCGACGTTGGAGGGCAGGCCGACGCTGACGCGTCCGGCGACGTATTTCACCAGGGGTGAGTAGTGCAGGATCAGCTGTTCCCGCAGCCGCTCGTCGCCGGTGTCCTTGTACGAGCGCCACAGCTCGTCGAGCGTGGTCGGTGCGGGTGGTCGCACGGTGCCCCGGGCTGCTGGGGGCACCACAGCGCGGTCAGACCCGGAGGTGTGCTGGGGCATGCGTCGCCTTGAGCCGTTCTGCCGTCGGGTGCGGAGGGGTCGGTCCGGTTGTCGGGCGGTGGAACCTCGTGAGCGTAGCGTGAGTGGGCCGTCGCGGTGCGCGAACGCCTGTGGATCGCGCCGGTCCGGGTGGCTGCCCTCGCCCACATCTTCGAACGGGGGCCGTGGCGCGGATCGGCCCTTCGGATGCGGCCGAGAGAACTCGGTTGCTCATCTGGTTCACCTTTTCACCCGAATGCTCCGGGTCAAGTACCGCCATGCCGGGCGTTCGGGGGTTCGGGTCGCCTGTTCGCCAATCGCCAGTCGTCCTGCCGGCGTTCGACGAAGCCGAGGGAGTGGAGTTCGTACAGCTTGGCGAGGGTCTGGTCGGGGTGGGTGCCGGCGTGGGCGGCGATGTCGGCGAGGGCTGCCGGGCCGTGGCCGGGGAGGGCTTCGAGGACACGGGCGGCGTCGGGGGCGAGGAGGTCGCGCGGCAGTACGGGGCCGCGGCGCGGTGGGGCGAGCTGGCCGATGTCGCCGACGAGTTCGATGATCTCGGCGGCGTCGGTGACGAGGGTCGCCTCGCCGCGCAGGAGTTCATGGACTCCGGCGGAGAGTCCGCTGGTGACGGGGCCGGGGACGCCCATGGTGTGGCGGCCGAGGCGGGTGGCGGCGCGGGCGGTGACGAGGGAGCCGCTGCGGAGTTCGGCTTCGACGACGACGGTGCCGCGGGTGAGGGCGGCGATGACGCGGTTGCGCAGGACGAAGCGGCTGCGGGTGGGATGGCCGCCGGGTGGGAGTTCGCCGAGGACGAGGCCCTGCTCGGCGATGCGGGCGAGGAGGCGGGCGTGGCCGCGGGGGTAGGGGGTGTCGACGCCGCAGGCGAGGACGGCGACGGTGGCGCCGCCGTTGCCGAGGGCGCCGCGGTGGGCGGCGCCGTCGATGCCGTAGGCGGCTCCTGAGACGACGACCCAGCCCTGTTCGGCGAGTCCGGCGGCGAGGGTGGCCGCGGTGTGGGCGCCGTACGGAGTGCAGGCGCGGGCGCCGACGACGGCGACGGAGCGCAGGGCCCAGGCGCGGAGGTCGGCGGGGCCGCGGGCCCAGAGGCCGAGGGGCCGGGCGTCGCCGAGGTCGTCGAGCTGCCGGGGCCATTCGGCGTCGCCGGGGATGACGAAGCGGCCGCCGAGCCGGGCGAGATGGTCGAGGTCGCGTTGTGGTGTGGCGGTCCGGGCGCGCCGCCGCCAGCTCGCGAGGCGCTGCTCGCCGATGCGGGGGAATGTGGCGGCGCCACGGGGCCGGGAGCCGGGGTGGCGGTCGGGGGCGTGGCCTGAGTCGGGGTCGTTGCCCGAGACGGGGTGGGGAGCGTGGCCTGAGCCAGGGTCGGGGTCGGGGGCGTGGCCTGAGTCGGGGTCGGGGCCTGGGGTGTCGGGTTCCCAGAGGCCGGGTTGTTTCGCGCCGCCGTCTTCGTCGAGGAGGCGGAGGAACGCGACGGCGCCGTGGCGACGGATGGCGCGGCCGGCGTGTTCGTCGCCGGGTTCGACGATGTGGCTGAGGGCGGCGCGGGCGAGGCGTTCGTCGTCGTGCGGGGTCATGTCCACTCTCCGGCGGCGACGGGGACGCCCCGGGCGATGCCGGTGCGCAGTTCGAGGGCGAGGGCGAGGTCGTCGGCCTGGGGGCGGTCGTGTCCGGCGAGGTCGGCGATGGTCCAGCCGACGCGCAGGACGCGGTCGAGGCCTCGGGCGGTCAGCAGGCCGCGTTCGATGTCGCGTTCGGCGGCGGCGAGGGCGCCGGGTGCGGCGTGGAAGCGGGTGCGCAGTTCGTGTCCGGGGATCTCGCTGTTGACGGACCAGGGGGTGTCGGCGAGGCGGGTGGCGGCGCGGGCTCTGGCTTCGTGGACGCGGTCGGCGACGGTGGTGCTGGCTTCGCCGCGGCTGCCCTGGCCGAGGAGGTCGGAGCGGGTGACGGGTTCGACGGCGACGCGGAGGTCGACGCGGTCGAGGAGGGGTCCGGAGAGGCGGGCCTGGTAGCGGCGGATGACGGCGGCGGGGCATTCGCAGCCGGAACCGAGGAGGGTGTGGCGGCCGCAGGGGCAGGGGTTGGCGGCGAGGGTGAGGAGGAAGCGGGCGGGGAGCCGGACGACGCCGGCGGCACGGGCGATGACGACGTGGCCGGATTCGAGGGGCTGGCGCAGTGCGTCGAGGGATTTGGTGGAGAACTCGGGTGCTTCGTCGAGGAAGAGCACGCCGCGGTGGGCGAGGGAGACGGCGCCGGGGCGGGGCAGTCCGTTGCCGCCGCCGACGAGGGACTGCATGGTGGCGGAGTGGTGGGGGGCGCAGTAGGGCGGGCGGTGGACGAGGGGTTCGCCCGGCGGGAGGATGCCGGCGACCGAGTGGACGGCGGTGACTTCGAGGGACTCCTGGCGGGTGAGGGGCGGGAGGATGCCGGGGAGCCGTTCGGCGAGCATGGTCTTGCCGGCGCCGGGTGGACCGGTGAGCAGGAGGTGGTGGCTGCCCGCGGCGGCGATTTCGAGGGCGCGGCGGGCGGTGTGCTGGCCGGCGACGTCGGCGAGGTCGGGGCGGCCGTCGAGGGGATCGTCGGCGGGTGCGGCGGCGAGGCCGGTGCCGACTCCGGCGCCGGGGACGAGGAGTCCGGCGAGCATGGGGTCGGGGCGGCCGTCTTCGTGGGGTGCTTCCTCGGGGACGGGTTCGTCGGCGAGGACGGCGATGAGCTGGCGCAGGGTGCGGACGCCGAGGACGGAGACGCCGGGGACGAGGGCGGCTTCGCCGGCGGTCTGTTCGGGGACGACGACCTGCTTGTATCCGGCTTCGGCGGCGGCGAGGACGGCGGGCAGGACGCCGCGGACGGGCCGGACGCGGCCGTCGAGGCCGAGTTCGCCGATGAGGACGAGGTCGGCGATGGTGCGGGGGTCGATGCGTTCGGCGGCGCCGAGGACGGCCGCGGCGACGGCGAGGTCGAAACCGGAACCGCCCTTGGGGACGGAGGCGGGGCTGAGGCCGACGGTGAGTTTCTTCTGGGGCCATTCGGCACCGGAGTTGACGATGGCGGCGCGGACCCGGTCGCGGCTTTCGACGAGGCTCTTGTCGGGGAGGCCGACGAGGGTGAAGGCGGCGACGCCGGCTTCGAGGTCGGCCTGGACTTCGACGACGACGCCTTCGACGCCGACGAGGGCGACGGAGCAGGTGCGGGCGAATCCCATCACGCCACCCCCTGGGCGTGGGTGACGACGGGTGCGCCGCGGCGGGGCAGGACGACGCCGACGAGGTCGATGCGGACGCCTCCGCCGTCACACGTCCCGACTGGTGGTCCGCCCGGCGGTCCGGCGGACGGTCCGCCGTGGCGGTCGAGCCAGCAGGCGGCGAGGCGGCGGAGCCGCTCGGCCTTGCGGGGGGTGACCGCGGCCATGGGGTGCTCGAAGGCGCCCTCGCGGCGGGTCTTGACCTCGCAGATGACGAGGGTGTCGCCGTCGCGGGCGACGATGTCGATCTCTCCGGTGCGGCCGCAGCGCCAGTTCCTGGCGAGGACGTGCAGGCCGGTCGCGGTGAGGGTGCGGACGGCGAGCTCTTCCCCGTACCGCCCGAGTGCTTGTGTGGCGTTCATCGGTACCACCTCCGGCACCGACTGTGACGCACCGTGACGCCGCGTGTGCGGCGCTGTGGACGAGCGGGCGATTGTGGAAAACCCGCTCACTCCCCCGGGTGGTCCGGCGTCCCCCGCCTCAGCTGCCGGGCAGCTCCAGGTCGCTCTTGTTGAGCTCCTCGATGTTCACGTCCTTGAAGGTGAGGACGCGGACCTGCTTGACGAAGCGGGCGGGCCGGTACATGTCCCAGACCCAGGCGTCGGCCATGGAGACCTCGAAGAACACCTCGCCCTGGACCGAGTGCACCTGCATCTCGTAGTCGTTGGTGAGATAGAAGCGCCGCTCGGTCTCGATGACGTATTTGAACAGCCCGACGACGTCGCGGTACTCCCGGTAGAGCTTCAGCTCCATCTCGGTCTCGTACTTCTCGAGGTCCTCGGCGCTCATGGCATGTTCCCCTATCAGCCGTGCGTCCCCCTATTGTGCGCCAGTCGCCCGGGCCCCTAAACGATTTCCGGGGCGAGAACGAGCGGCTGGCTCGGGGGTCCTTCGTCGAGCAGCCGGTGCAGCAGCTCGGCGAGTCTGTTGGGGTACACCGTCTCACGGGCCGCCGACAGTTCGGCGGAGGTCCACCACCTGAGGCCCGCGACGCTGCGGGTCTCCAGTTCGGTGAGGGCCGCGGGGGCGGTGGCGGTCTGGGTGGTGCGGGCCAGGTAGTACCACTCGTCCTGGTCCCAGCGGCGGCCGTCGAAGGGGAAGGAGCAGTAGCGCTGCCAGACGACGGGCCCGAGGCGGACGTCGGTGATGCCGGTCTCCTCGACGAGTTCGCGCAGGGCGGCCTGCTCGCGGGTCTCGTCGCCCTCCAGTCCGCCGCCGGGTGTGAACCACCAGGTCTGGGCCGGGTCGTCGGGTTCGTAGCCGTGGATGAGCAGGATGCGGTCGTCGGGGTCGAGCAGGATCACCCGCGCGACTCTCCGGGCCTGCGCGGCCGGGACTCCCGCACCACCCGGAGCTCCCGCACCACCGGGAGCTCCCGCACCACCCGGAACTCCCGCCCCCGCCCCGTTCCCCGTCTCCGTGCCGGCTTCCGCGTCCTGCGTCACGCGCTCACCCGCTTCTTCTCCGCCGGTTCCGCCGCGGGCTCCGGGCGCCGCAGCCGGGCCAGCGGCCCGTACGCGGCGCCGGCCAGGATCAGTACACACCCTGCGGCGACCGCGTAGAAGAGGGCCATGACGGGGCCCGGCCGGGAGATGCCGCCGGGGAGGGCGGCGAAGCCGGTGGGCCGGGCGAGGAGACCCTTGGCGGGCCAGGCGACGGCGTCGACGCGGGCGACGACGGAGGAGCGGGGTACGGAACCGTGGGCCGCTTCCTGGAGGTGGGCGCGGGAGTCCATGGAGGTGTGGCGGTCGTCGCCGAGGAGGAAAAGGTTCCCGGCGGGCACGGTGGCCGAGAACCGCTGTCCGGAGGCGGTCGTTCCGGCCGGCAGATACGGTTCGTCGACCGGTGTGCCGTTGACGGTGAGGCGGCCGTCGCTGCCGCAGCACGCGACGGTGTCCCCGCCGACGGCGACGACCCGCTTGACCATGGTGACGTTGCCCCAGGCCGGGTCCTGGAAGACGACGACGTCGCCGCGCCGGACGTCGGAGCCGTCGACGCGCTGGGCGAGGACCTTGGAGCCGACGTCGAGCGTCGGGGTCATCGAGTCGGTGGGGACGGAGAACGGCTGGTAGAGCACCGCTCCGACGACGAAGCCGCCGAGGAAGAGCACACAGCCGACGGCCACGGCCAGCCCCGACAGGACACTGCCGAGGCGGCCGCGGCCGTCCTTCGTACGCGCGGTGCGGGACGTGCCCGGTGCACGTGTCGTGCTCGATGTGACGCTCATGGGCTTGGCACCTCGGATGGTCCGCCTGGCCGTCCGTGCGACGGTCCGGGACGGCACCCTACCCGCGGGTCGCTACTCGGCGGTATGGCGTGCGGCGCGCTTCTTGCGCCGCCACAGCACGAGCGGGAGCCCTCCGGCGACGCCCATGGCGCCGGGGGCGGCGGCCAGCGCCTGGTTGAGGCCGGGCTGGTCGAAGGTGGCGGGCACGGGCAGGGTGGACCAGCGGGTCACCGGCCAGGCGATGACGACGGCGCGGCCGACGACCTCGTCGTTGGAGACGGTGCCGCCGCCCGCGAGTTCCATGTGGAAGCGGGAGTCGAGCGAGTTCTGCCGGTTGTCGCCCATGACCCAGATGCGGCCCTTGGGGACCTTGACCGGGCCGAAGGCCGGGTCGCAGGGGACCGAGCCGGGATAGAGGTAGGTCTCGTCGAGTTCCTTGCCGTTGACGACGACCTTGCCGCCCTCCTTGCAGGAGACGGTGTCGCCGCCGACCGCGATGACCCGCTTGATGAGGTCCTTCTCCTCGGCGGACGGCATGAGGCCGATGAAGCTGAGGGCCTTCTGCAGGATGTTCGGCTGCGGGGTCGGCTCGCCCTCCAGCCAGCCGCCCGGGTCGTGGAAGACGACGACCTCGCCGCGCTCGGGCTCGGAGCCGAACCATGGGGTGAGCTTGTCGACGAGGACCCGGTCACCGCGCTGCAGGGTGTTCATCATCGAGTCCGAGGGAATCGAGAACGCCTGCACCAGGAAGGTCTTGATGAGCAGCGCGAGGACGAGCGCGATGCCGATGAGGAGCGGCAGCTCCTTCCAGAAGGAGCGGGGCTTCTTCGGGCCGTGCCCGTCCTGGCCGGTGTCCTCGCCGGCTCCGGTCCCCTCGCCCGCTCCGGTCCCCTCGCCCGCGCCGTCGGCGCCTGCGGAGTCCGCTGCGGGGTCCGGCCGGTCCGTGGAGTCATCGGTCATGGCCGCCGCCGGGGGGTGGGGCCGCTGGGGCCTCTCCTCGGGCTCGCCGTGTCCGGAACGTGCGCCGACGGCCACATCCCCCACATCCACTCCTCAGTCCGTGCGCTCGCCCGTCCCGGAACAGGGACAGGCCCATCACTCCCATAACGAGCAGAAGTTCCGCCGGGGTCGGGAGCGGGGGCAATCCGTTCAGATTCCGCTGGGACACACTATGCGACGGAGCTTGCGCCGAGGACTGCGCCACGGCCTCGTGCCCGGTGTCGGGCACGGACGCGAACGTGGCGCGTTCCTCCAGGCCGCGCCAGTGGCCGAACGGCCAGGCGATGACGACGGCCCGGCCGACGATCTGCTCCTCGGAGACGGTGCCGTGGTCCGGCTCGTCGAGGTGGTAGCGGGAGTCGGCGGAGTTCGACCGGTGGTCGCCCATGACGAAGATGCGGCCCTCGGGGACCTTCACCTCGAAGGGGATCTTCGAGGGCGGGTTGCCGGGGTGCAGATACGGTTCGTCCAGCGGTACGCCGTTGACGGTGATCCGCCCGTCGTCACCGCAGCACTTGACGGTGTCGCCGCCGACCGCGATGACCCGCTTGATGAGGTCGCGTTCGTCGGCCGAGGGCATCAGGCCGATGAAGGTCAGCGCCTGCTTGAGCTGCTTGACGCCCACCGGGTCGTCGGCGGGCGGCGCGCTCTCCTGCTGGAGCCAGTTGCCGGGGTCCTGGAACACGACGACGTCGCCGCGCTGCGGCTTCGAGCCGAACCACGGCGTCAGCTTGTCGACCAGGACCCGGTCGCTGATCCGGATCGTCTGCTCCATGGAGCCGGACGGGATCACGAACGCCTGGACCAGGAAGGTCTTCAGGACGAGCGCGATGAGGACGGCGACGCCGACGAGGACCGGGATCTCGCGGACGGCGGAGCGCTGCCGGCGCCGCTTGACCTTGCGGGCGAGCCTGCGCCGCTCGGCCCGCCCCGGCGGCGTACGGGACTCGTCGTCCGGGCCCGTGCCCGTACCGCCCGCGCCCGCACCGCCCCGGCCGGCCGGCGCCTTGCCGCGCCTACCCATGTCCCTGTCCGTCCGTGCCCGGGTGCCCGGCCCCGTGCCCGCCGGTACCCGAGCCCCCGGCACCGGTCCCTGTCCCCTGCCCGCCGTTACCCGAAGCCCCGGCACCGGTCCCGTGGCCGCTCGCCGTCCACTGCGGTACGGCGGCGAAGGCGTTCGTGCCGGCCACGGTGGACCAGCGGCCGAAGGGCCAGCCGATCCAGTCGGCGCGGCCGATGACCTTGTCGACCGGGACCATGCCGCCGCCGGGCTGGCCGAGGTGGTCGCGGGAGTCGGAGGACTGGCTGCGGTGGTCGCCCATCACCCACAGGGTGCCGTCGGGGACCACGATGTCGAAGGGCACGCGGGACGGCTGGTCGCCCAGCATCACGTACGTCTCCTTGACCGGCACGCCGTTGACGCTGATCCGGCCGTCCTTGTCGCAGCAGACGACACGGTCGCCGCCGGTGCCGACGACCCGCTTCACGAAGTCCGTCTCGTCGGGTTCGGCGAGGCCGAGGGCCGCGGCGGCGGCGTGCAGGGCTCCGGTGACGGGGTTGCCCGCCGGCTGTTCCTCGACGAAGGAGCCGGTGCCGTCGAAGACGATCACGTCGCCGCGCCGCGGCTCGCTGCCGAAACGGTACGCCAGCTTGTTGACGAGGATCCGGTCGCCGACCTGGAGCGTGGGCTCCATCGAGCTGCTCGGCACCAGGAAGGGCTGCAGCACGAAGTGGCTGAACAGCAGCAGGAAGGTCATGCAGGCGACGCCGATCAGGCCCGTACGCCGCCAGGTCAGCGCGCGCTCGGGCGCGGACTTCTCCTCACCGGGCACGGCTTCGGGCTCGGGCGCTGCTTCGGACCCGGCTCCGGATCCGGGTCCGGATCCCGGTCCGGATCCCTGTCCGGATCCCTGTCCGGATCCGGGTCCGGCCTCGGATCCTGCTCCGGACGCGGCTCCGGTCTCGGGCTTCGCGCGCGGGGTTTCCGCGTTCCGCCCGGAAACGCGCGCGGAGCGCGACCGCTCCTCCTCGCCGGAGGAGCGATCGCGCTCCGTGTGCTGTGCTTCGGTGTCCATCGGGGGCAGAGCTTATCCCGCCACCCTGTGGGACCTAGCTCAGTTGTCGCGCTTCTCCTTGATCTTGGCAGCCTTGCCGCGCAGCTCACGGAGGTAGTAGAGCTTGGCGCGACGGACGTCACCGCGGGAGACGAGCTCGATCTTCTCGAAGATCGGGCTGTGCACCGGGAAGGTGCGCTCGACGCCGACGGAGAACGAGACCTTGCGGACCGTGAAGGTCTCGGAGATGCCCGAGCCCTGACGGCGGATGACGACACCCTTGAACTGCTGGATACGGGAGCGGTTGCCCTCGATGACGCGAACGTGGACGTTCACGGTGTCGCCGGGGCGGAAGGCCGGGACGTCGGAGCGCAGCGAACCGGCGTTGACCTGGTCGAGCAGGGAGGCCATGGAGGTCTCTTTCCTCGCTGATGCCACAGGTCATCAGCGGTACGTACGAATGGTTGGAGAGCGTCGCGCGTCTCTGGCGGGCGTCGTTCCCCCTGTGGCAGGGGCGCGCGCCGGACGTACGACAGCGGCCTATTCTTCCACGGGCTCGGGCCCGCGCCAAAATCGGCCGCCGGGCTCGGGGGCCCAGCCGAGCATGGAGAGGACTTCCCGGTCCTTCTTGTCGAAGGCGGCGGGGTCGGTTCGCTCGACGAGGTCGGGGCGGTTGGCGGCCGTACGCCGCAGGGCCTCGTCCCGGCGCCAGCGCGCGATCTTGCCGTGGTGCCCGCTGAGCAGCACGTCCGGGATCTCACGGCCGCGCCACACCGGGGGCTTGGTGTAGACGGGGCCCTCCAGGAGGTTGGCCATCGCGCCGGGCGCGAAGGAGTCGTCCTGGTGCGACTCGGCGTTGCCGAGGACGCCGGGCAGCAGCCGGGCGACGGCCTCGGTGATGACGAGGACGGCGGCCTCGCCGCCGGCGAGCACGTAGTCGCCGATGGACACCTCGTAGACCGGCATCCGGGTGGCGTACTCGTCCATCACGCGCCGGTCGATGCCCTCGTAGCGGGCGGGCGTGAAGATCAGCCAGGGCCGCTCGGAGAGTTCGACGGCGAGTTCCTGGGTGAAGGGACGGCCGCTGGGCGTGGGCACGACGAGGACCGGGCCGTGGGCGCCGGCCTCGAAGCCGTCGGCGAGGGTCTGGTCGAGGCAGTCGCCCCAGGGCCCGGTCTTCATGACCATGCCGGGACCGCCGCCGTACGGGGTGTCGTCGACCGTGTTGTGCCGGTCGTGGGTCCAGTCGCGCAGGTGGTGGACGTGGACGTCGAGCTGTCCGCGCGCGCGGGCCTTGCCGACGAGCGAGACGTTCAGCGGTTCGAGGTACTCGGGGAAGATCGTGACGACGTCGAGGCGCATCAGGAGGCGTCCTTGTCGAAGTCCGCGCCCTCGGCCCCGGAATCGGCCCCGGCGGCCTCCGCCTCCCCCTCGGCGTCGGCGTCGCGCGTGGAGACGACGACGGCCTGGCTGTCGTCGATCAGGCCCGGCGGCGGGGTGATGACGGCGCGCTGGTTCTCCAGGTCGATCTCGGTGACGATCTCCGAGACGAAGGGGATCATGACCTCGGTGCCGTCGGGCCGCTCGACGATGAAGAGGTCCTGGGACGGCAGGTGGGAGATCTCGGAGATCACGCCGATCTCGGTGCCGTCGGCGAGGACGACGTCGAGGTCGACCAGCTGGTGGTCGTAGTACTCGTCCTCCTCCTCGGGCAGCTCGTCGGGGTCGACGTCGGCGATGAGGAGGGTGTTGCGCAGGGCCTCGGCGCCGTTGCGGTCGTTGACGCCCTCGAAGCGCAGCAGCAGCCGGCCGCTGTGCACCTTGCCGGACGCGACGGTGAGGGGCCCGGCGGAGGCGGGGTCCGTGTGCAGGACGGCGCCGGGTCCGAGCCGCAGCTCGGGCTCGTCGGTCCGCACCTCGACGGTGACCTCGCCCTTGATCCCGTGGGCACGGCCGATCCGCGCGACTACCAACTGCACTGGTGAACTCTCCCCTTTTTGCGGCTAAACCGCCGCCGCTCTCGCGGAGGTGGTACCTCTCCGTCGTGGTTGCTCAATCAATTTTGCTCTTGCCGGCGGGCAAAACGACTCAGGCCGGGGTGGGCGCTTGGCCCTCCCCGGCCCGTGCCGGTGTCAAACTTTCAGCGGACCTGGTCCACGTCGACGAGGTCGACGCGGATGCCGCGGCCGCCGATGGCACCCACGACGGTGCGCAGCGCACGCGCGGTGCGGCCGTTGCGGCCGATCACCTTGCCGAGGTCGTCGGGGTGGACCCGGACCTCGAGTACGCGGCCGCGACGCAGGTTGCGCGAGGCGACCTGCACGTCGTCGGGGTTTTCGACGATGCCCTTCACGAGGTGCTCGAGAGCCTCCTCGAGCATGATCAGGCCTCGGAAGACTCAGCGGCCTCGGCCGAGGAAGCCTCAGCCTCGTCCGCCTTGGCCTTCTTGGCCTTCGGGGTGATGGCCTCACCCTTGGCGTCGTCGCCCTCGAGAGCCTTGGCGAACTCGTCGAAGGTGGCGCGCTTGGCTTCCTTGGTCGCCGGGGCGAGCAGCGGCTTCTCCGGGGCCGGGAGGCCCTTGTGCTTCTGCCAGTCACCGGTGAGCTTCAGGATGGCGAGAACCGGCTCGGTCGGCTGGGCGCCGACGGACAGCCAGTACTGCGCACGCTCGGAGTCGACCTCGATACGCGACGGGTTGTACGTCGGGTGGTAGATGCCGATCTCTTCGATCGCGCGACCGTCACGACGGGTGCGGGCGTCGGCGACGACGATGCGGTAGTGCGGCTGGCGGATCTTGCCGAGGCGCTTGAGCTTGATCTTGACTGCCACTGGAGTGGTGTCTCCTGAACTTGACGTGGTTGGGCACTTGAGATGCCACGTGGGGTTGCGGTACTCGGGTGCCCGATGGACGCGTCAGCCGGAGGAGAGAGGGGTCCTATGCGACTGTCGAGTACAGCTAGCCATTGTGCCACACGCCGCGGGGTCAGCTTGCGGCGCCCACCGTCTCCGGGATGCGGAAGGGCTTGCCGCAGCCGCCGCAGACGATCGGCGCCTGGGCGAGCACGGACGGGACCACGCGCACGTTGCGCCCGCAGTCGCAGACGGCCTTGACCCGCACGCCGCCGCCGGAGGAGCCGTGCCGGGCGGCCGGTCCGCGGAAGGAGCGCTTGGTGTCGGCGGCGGTCGCGACCGTGTGGGCCTTGAGGGCGCGCTGCAGCCGCTCGATGGTGGGCCGGTAGCGCCGCCTGGCCTCCGCGTTCAGCGTGACCAGGGAGAAGCCGCTGCTGGCGTGCGGTTCCTCGGGATGGTCGAGGCCCAGCTCCTCGGCGATCGCGAGGAATCTGCGGTTGTGGTAGCGGCCGGCGCGGGAGGTGTCGCGGACGCCTCGGGCGGCGGCGATGCCGTGGACTGCCTCGTGGAGCAGTCGCTCGAAGGAGAGCTCGGCGCCGCAGGCGGACGAGGACTCTCCGATCAGGGACTCGGGCGCGGCAAGATCCGGCAGCTCGGGGTGGTGCCGCTGAATGTCGGCCCACGCCTGCGCCAGCTCTGCGGCGAGGACAGGTGGTGTCGTGCTCACGTCGGGTACAACGACGCGGATCCCCTCCGGGTTCCATTCCGGGGCAACTCAAATATTTTGCACGTACCCGTCAGTCGGTACGGAGGTGTGGGGAGCCGGTACGACCGGTGCGTACGGCGCAAACGCCCCGGCGCGCGGGCTGGTCACGCACGCGGGTGGCGGTGTGGGAGGGACAGTACCGGTTCGCGGAGCCGCTCCGGGCCGGTACCCCCTCCCCCGTACGGACTCCTGGCGGAGGTTGGCCGGGGGCCGTACGAAGGTTGGCCGGGGTCCGTCGGCCGCGAGCACTGGACGGGGGCGGCGATGCGCAGTTCCCTGGCTACGGGGGGTTGTCCGAGGGGGTTGTCGTCCAGGCACGGATTGGGGCGCTTTCCATGACACCTACGCTCGTCCCGCACCACCCCGCGCGCGATTGGGCCGAGATCCAGGAACGCATGCTCGTCCCGCTGTACGAGGCGGTGTACGACCGGCTCGGCGTGGTCGCCGGGTCGCGGGTGCTCGGCCTGGGCTGCGGCTCCGGCCTCGCGCTCCTGATGGCGGCGGCGCGGGGGGCGCGGGTGGCCGGCGTCGACCGGGACCACGCGCGCGTGGCGCTGGCCAGGGAGCGGCTGCCGCGGGCGCCGCTGGGCGCGGCGGACGGCACGGCGGTCCCGGAGGCGGTACGCGAGGGCGGTCCGTACGACGTGATCACCGCGTTCCACGGGCCGGCGGCGCTGGCCGGCGTCACTCTTCCGGCCGAACGGGGCGCGGCGGTCGTGGTGGCGGGCTGGGGGCCGCCGGAGCGGTGCGCTACGGCGTCGGTGCGGCGGGTCGCGGCCCGGCTGGCGGGCTGGACCGCGACGGAGCACGACGGGCCGCGGGACTGCCTGGCGGAGGCCGTCGCCGCGGCGGGGCTGCGGCCGTCCGGCTCGGGCGGGGTGGCGTGCCCGTTCGGCTACGCGGACCGGGACAGCGCGGTGCGGGGGCTGCTGTCGACGGGCGAGTTCGACGCGGCGCTGCGGGCGACGGAGCCGGACCAGGTGGAGAAGGAGCTCCTGGAGGCGCTGGAGCCGTACGCGCGCCGGGACGGCACGGTGTGGATGCCGAACGTGTTCCGGTACGTGGTGGCGCGGGTGCCGTAGGCGGGGCCGAGGCCCGGGGCGTGGAACCGCGTCCCGGGGACGGGGAACCGGGCGCGAGGCCGACGGGAGTCCGGCGGCTCGCGTCGGCCCGGCTTCAGCTCTCCTTGGCGAGGCGCGGGATGCCCGCCACCCGGTACGCCTCCGCCTCCTCCAGGGTCTCGTTCTCCAGGAGGGCCTCGGCGAGCGCGTCGAGTTTGTCGCGGTGCTCGCGCAGTTGACGCAGCGCGCTCTCGTAGCACTCGTCGACGATCCGGCGCATCTCCTCGTCGACGCGGTCGAGGGTGGCGGGTGCGGCGGAGAGTCCGTACGCCTGCTGGGCGTCGCCGGGGATGGCGGTGAGACGGCCGACGCGTTCGCTCATGCCCCAGCGGCCGGTCATGCCGCGGGCGATGTTGGTGACCTGTTCCAGGTCGTTCTCGGCGCCGGTGGTGATGACGCCGAAGACGACCTGCTCGGCGGCCATGCCGCCGAGGGCGCCGATGATGCGGCCGCGCAGATACTCCTCCGTATAGGCGTATTTATCTGATTCGGGTGTGGACAACGTGACGCCGAGGGCGCGGCCGCGCGGCACGATGGTGATCTTGCGGACGGGGTCGGCGCCGGGCTGGAGCATGCCGAGCAGGGCGTGGCCGCTCTCGTGGTAGGCGGTGCGGCGGCGTTCCTCGGCGGGCATGACGAGGGGGCGTTCGGCGCCGAGCTGGACCTTCTCCAGGGCGTCGGAGAGGTCGGACTGGGTGACGGACTGCTGCTGGCGTTTGACGGCGAGGAGGGCGGCCTCGTTGGCGAGGTTGGCGAGTTCGGCGCCGGTCATGCCGGGGGTGGTCTTGGCGACGTGCTGGAGGTCGACGTCGCGGGCGAGCGGGATCTCCCGGGTGTGGATGCGGAGGATGGCCTCGCGGCCGCCGCGGTCGGGCGGGTTGACGTGGACGATGCGGTCGAAGCGGCCGGGCCGGGTGAGGGCGGGGTCGAGGACGTCGGCGCGGTTGGTGGCGGCGAGCACGATGACGCCCTCGGAGCCGGTGAAGCCGTCCATCTCGGTGAGGATCTGGTTGAGGGTCTGTTCGCGTTCGTCGTGGCCGCCCATGCCGGCGCCGCCGCCGCGGGCCCGGCCGATGGTGTCGATCTCGTCGATGAAGATGATCGCGGGGGCGACCTTGCGGGCCTCGTTGAACAGTTCGCGGACGCGGGAGGCGCCCACGCCGACGATCATCTCGATGAACTCGGAGGCGGAGGCGGAGAAGAAGGGCACGCCGGCCTCTCCCGCCACCGCGCGGGCGAGGAGCGTCTTTCCGGTGCCGGGCGGGCCGGCGAGGAGCACGCCGCGGGGCATCTTGGCGCCCATCGCGCGGTAGGCGGCGGGGTTCTTCAGGAAGTCGACGACGTCGTTGAGTTCGCCGGCGACCTCGTCGATGCCGGCGACGTCCTCGAAGGTGGTGCGCCTGCCGCCCTCCAGCTCGACCGGCTTGGGCGGGGCCTTGCGGCCGAGCATGCCGCCCGCGCCGCCGAGGCCCGCGCTCATCCGGCGGGCGATGAACACCCACAGCAGGATGAGGATCAGCATCGGGGCGAGCGAGATCAGCAGGTTGCTGAGGAAGCTGCGCTCCTCGACGACCGGTTTGGCGGTGACGGTGACGTTCTGCTTGGTGAGGGAGTCCCACAGCTTGTCGTCGGCGAAGGCGGGCCGCTGGGTCTTGAACTTGGTGTAGTCGCCCTCGCCGTCGGGGACCGGCTGCTTGTTCTTCAGCTGGCCCTGGATGGCGTCGCCCTTGGAGTAGATCTTGGTGACGTTGCCGGCGGCGACCTGCTTGTCGAACTCGGTGTACGAGATCGTCGCCTCGTCGCCCTGGTTGAAGATCGACAGGAACAGGTTGGCGATGAGGTAGACCACGAGTGCCGTGAGGATCAGCCCGCCCCAGCCGCCGGGCATCTTCTTCCTGGGCGGCGCGGGCGGCGGGGCCCCTTCCGAGCGCCAGGGCTGGTCGGTCCGGTCGCGCGGGGGTACGGGGTTGGCCACGGGATCTCCTCGGGGTGGCAGTGGCCCCAGTATCGAAGAACCGAACATGTCCGGCATTACGGGCGGGCTGACCGGACGAAGCCCCGGGGACGGAGCCGACCGGGCGAACCCGCCGCGAGCACCACCCGGCGAGGCCTCCCCCGAGGCCCCTCCCCCGGGGCCCCTCCGGCGAGGCCGCCCGCCGATGGACACCCAGCGAGGCCGCCCGCCGAGACCCCCCGCACGCACAGGGGCCCGCGGCGGTACGAAACCGCCGCGGGCCCCTTCGCCCGGCACCCCCGGGTGCCGGCCATGGGTGTCAGCCCATGAACTTCTTGAACTCGTCCGGGAGCTCGAACTCGCCCGGGCCCTGCCCCGCCTCCGGCAGCCCGAAGGCGCCGCCGGCCTGGGCCTGCTCGCGCTTGGCGGCGGCGGCCTGCTCGTCGGCCTTCCGCTTCATCGGGTTGCCGCTCTTGCGCTTGCCCTTGGCCTGCTTGACCTGCTTCTTCTGCCGGCCGGCGCCGCCGCCCATGCCCGGGATCCCCGGCATGCCCGGCATGCCGCCGCCCTGCGCCATGCGCGACATCATCTTGCGGGCGTCGAAGAACCGCTCCACCAGGCCCTTGACGGCGCTGACCTCGACGCCGGAACCCTTGGCGATACGGGCGCGGCGGGAGCCGTTGATGATCGTCGGGTCCTGGCGCTCGGCCGGGGTCATCGACTTGATGATGGCGCCGACGCGGTCGACCTCGCGCTCGTCGATGTTGTTGATCTGCTCCTTCATCTGCGCCATGCCGGGCAGCATGCCGAGGAGCTTGGAGATGGAGCCCATCCGGCGGACCTGCTCCATCTGGGCGAGGAAGTCGTCGAGGGTGAAGTCCTGGCCCTTCTTGGAGGCCAGCTTCTCGGCGACCTTGGCGGCCTCCTCCTGGCTGAAGGTCTGCTCCGCCTTCTCGATGAGCGACATGATGTCGCCCATGCCGAGGATGCGGGACGCCATGCGGTCCGGGTGGAACGCGTCGAAGTCGTCCAGCTTCTCGCCGTTGGAGGCGAACATGATCTGCTTGCCGGTGACGTGCGCGATGGAGAGCGCGGCGCCACCGCGGGCGTCGCCGTCGAGCTTGGACAGGACGACGCCGTCGAAGCCGACGCCGTCGCGGAACGCCTCGGCGGTGTTGACGGCGTCCTGACCGATCATGGCGTCGACGACGAAGAGGACCTCGTCGGGCGAGACCGCGTCGCGGATGTCCGCGGCCTGCTGCATCAGCTCCTGGTCGATGCCGAGGCGGCCGGCGGTGTCGACGATGACGACGTCGAAGAGCTTGGTGCGCGCGTAGTCGATCGAGTCCTTCGCGACCTGGACCGGGTCGCCGACGCCGTTGCCCGGCTGCGGGCCGTAGAAGCCGACGCCCGCGCGCTCGGCGACGACGCCGAGCTGGGTGACGGCGTTGGGGCGCTGGAGGTCACAGGCGACGAGCAGCGGGGTGTGACCCTGGGCCTTGAGCCAGACACCGAGCTTTCCGGCCAGGGTGGTCTTACCGGCACCCTGGAGACCGGCGAGCATGATCACGGTCGGAGCGGTCTTGGCGAACCGCAGACGGCGGGTCTCGCCGCCCAGGATCGAGATCAGCTCTTCGTTGACGATCTTGATGACCTGCTGCGACGGGTTCAGGGCCCGGGAGACCTCGGCCCCGAGGGCGCGCTCCTTGACGCGGGCGATGAACGCGCGGACCACGGGCAGCGCGACGTCGGCCTCGAGGAGGGCGATACGGATTTCCCGAGCCGCGGTGTCGATGTCCTGCTCAGAGAGGCGGCCCTTGCCCCTGAGGGCCTTGAAGGTATTCGCCAAGCGGTCGGAGAGAGTATCGAACACGGCGCTCGTCGGTCCTTGGGGTCGGGAGTAGGGAATCGCCCTCCAGGGTATCCGGCCCGGCAAAGGAATCGTCCCCGCCCACCGGATCGGGTGGCCGCGGACGTATCCCCGCGGTGACGCGGACCTGTCCCCGCGGTGGCGCGGACGTATCCCCCGCGGTGGCGCGGACGTATCCCCCGCGGTGGCGCGGGCGTGCCCCGCGGTGGCGGGGACGACCGGCCGCTTCGAGGATCTCGCCCTCACCGCAACGCCTCCTCCAGCGTCTTCGCCAGCCCCGCCGCCTCCTCCGAGCCGAGCAGCGAGCCGTCCGGCCGCGTCACGTACAGCGTGTCGACCGCGTTGGCGCCGAGCGTCGAGACATGGGCGCTGCGCACCCGGACCTCGGCGCCCTCCAGGGCGCGGCCGATGCGGTGGAGGAGGCCGGGGGCGTCCTGGGCGCGGACCTCCAGGACGGTGGCGAGGCGGGAGCCGGCGGCGGCGACGGTGACGCGGGGCGGCGGGGCGGCGGCGCCGCGGCGGCGCGGGTAGGCGGCGTCGCGCTCCGCGAGGCGGGCGGGGACGTCGAGGGAGCCGTCGAGGGCGCGGACGAGGTCGGCGCGCAGCCGGTGGGCCTCGGGCAGCGAGCCGTACTCGGCGGCGACCCGCCAGTCCAGGACGAGGACGGGCCCGTCGCCCAGGGCGCGGGGCAGGGTGACGGCGCGCAGGTCGGCGGCGCGGACGGTGAGGCGGTGCAGGGCGAGGACGCCGGCGACGGCGGGCAGCACGCCGGGGCGTTCGGGGACGGCGACGAGGAGCTCGACGCCGACGGGTTCGGGTTCGCCGGGGTCCGGGGCCGGTTCGTGGGCGGTGTGCAGGGCGAGGACGGGTTCGCCGGTGCGCAGCGCCTCGACGGCGAGGCGCTCCTGTTCGGCGCTGGGCGCGGCGGCCTCCGGGTCGGGCGGCTCCTCGCCTGCGAGGACGCCGGCGACGCGTTTGACGAGGTCGGCGACGAGGGAGGCGCGCCAGGTGGACCAGGCGGCGGGTCCGGTGGCGAGGGCGTCGGCCTCGGTGAGGGCGTGCAGGAGTTCCAGGGCGCTCTGACCGCCGACGGCGGCGGCGACGGCGCGGACGGTGGCGGGGTCGTCGAGGTCGCGGCGGGTGGCGGTCTCGACGAGGAGCAGGTGATGGCGGACGACGGTGGCGAGGACGGCGGTGTCGGCGCGGTCGAAGCCGATGCGGGCGGCGACGTCGCGGGTGATGGTCTCGCCGGCGACGGAGTGGTCGCCGGGCCAGCCCTTGCCGATGTCGTGGAGGAGCGCGGCGACGAGGAGGAGGTCGGGGCGGTGGACGCGGCGGGTGAGGGCGGCGGCGCGGACGGCGGTCTCGACGAGGTGGCGGTCGACGGTGAAGGTGTGGACGGGGTTGCGCTGGGGGCGGCAGCGGACGCGTTCCCAGTCGGGCAGGAGGCGGCTGATGACGCCTTCGGCCTCCAGGGCCTCCCAGACGGGGACGGTGCTGTCGCCGGCGCCGAGGAGGGTGACGAGCGCCTCGCGGGCCTCGGCGGGCCAGGGCACGGGCAGGGGCGGCGCGGTGGCGGCGAGGCGGCGGACGGCGTGCGGGGAGAGCGGCAGTCCGGCCTGGGCGGCGGCCGCGGCGGCGCGCAGCGGCAGGACGGGGTCGCGTTCGGGCCTGGCGGCGAGCGCGAGGACGGCCTCGCCGTCCATCTCGACGACGCCTTCGGCGAGCGGGGTGCGTTCGGCCGGCGGTGTCCCGCCGCGTCCGCCGGACCGGCCGGCGAGCAGGGAGCGCAGCCGGGGCGGCCGGGCGGCGCGGGCCTTGAGGACGCGGCCGACCTCGCGCCAGGTGACGTCGGAGGCGTACGCGATGGTGCGCGCGGCCTCGTACACCTCGCGCAGCAGGGTGTCGGCGTCGAGGAGGCCGAGTCCGGCGGCGACGGCGTCCTGGTCCTGCAGGGCGAGCCGGTCGGTGGCGCGGCCGGTGGCGAGGTGGAGGGCGTCGCGGGCGTCGAGGAGGCGGCGGCGGGCGTCGTCGAGTCCCGCGCGGGGCGCGTCGGCGAGCCAGGAGGCGGCGACGGCGCGCAGGGCCTGGGCGTCGCGGAGGCCGCCGCGGGCTTCCTTGAGGTCGGGTTCGAGGAGGTACTGGAGTTCGCCGGAGCGTTCGGCGCGCTCCTGGCAGAGGGCGGCGAGTTCGGGGAGGCGGCGGGTGGCCTGGTTGCGCCAGTCGGCGAGGACGGTGCTGCGCAGGGCGGTGGCGAGGGCGGGGTCGCCGGCGACGGTGCGGGCGTCGAGGAGGCCGAGCTGGGCCTTGAGGTCGTCGGCGGCGGTCCCGCGGGCCTCGGTGGTGGTGCGGACGGAGTGGTCGAGGGCGATGCCGAGGTCCCAGACCGGGTACCAGATCCGGTCGGCGAGGGCGGCGACGGCGCGGGCGTCGGCGCCGCCGTCGTGCAGGAGCAGCAGGTCGAGGTCGCTGCGCGGGGAGAGCTCGGCGCGGCCGTAGCCGCCGACGGCGACGAGGGCGGTGCCGGGCGGGGGCGCGGCGGCCTCGTACAGGCCGGCGAGCCAGTGGTCGGTGAGCCGGGCGAGGGCGGCGCGGCGCGGCGGCCCGGCCGGCGCCTCCCGGTCGAGGAGGCGCAGCCGGGCCGCCGCGTAGCCGCCGGGTCCGGGA
Organism: Streptomyces sp. NPDC004327; assembly: GCF_042873935.1. Lineage (NCBI taxonomy): Bacteria > Bacillati > Actinomycetota > Actinomycetes > Kitasatosporales > Streptomycetaceae > Streptomyces > Streptomyces sp. NPDC004327. Next base: position 143,407 of record NZ_JBIAME010000011.1, read on the forward strand.
TCGTCCGTTTCCGTCGTCACGTCGATGCTCGTCACCAGCGGCTCCTCACTGCTGAAGGGCTAGGGGGTGTCCGGCGGATCAGGGTCGGACAGGCCCTAGGGGGGTGTCTTGTCGATCGGACCGGACCGATCGCGAGCCCGGCATGATCGGCAAGGCACCCCCGCCGGAGGCTGTCCGGCGGATCAGGCCGGACAGGTCCTAGAGGGCGTCGGGTCCGCGTTCGCCGGTGCGGACGCGTACGGCGGTCTCGACCGGCACGCTCCACACCTTCCCGTCGCCGATCTTGCCGGTGCGGGCGGCCTTGACGACGACGTCGATGAGCTGTTCGGCGTCGTCGTCCTCGACGAGGACCTCGATGCGGATCTTGGGGACGAGGTCGACGGTGTACTCGGCGCCGCGGTAGACCTCGGTGTGGCCGCGCTGGCGGCCGTATCCGCTGGCCTCGGTGACGGTGAGCCCGTGGACGCCGAAGGCCTGCAGGGCCTCCTTGATCTCGTCGAGCCGGTGCGGCTTCACGACCGCGGTGATCAGCTTCATGCGTCGACCTTCTTCTTGTTCTCCGTCGGTGCGGGTGCGGTGGCGGTGGTGCGTCCGGTGATGCCGCCGCCGGCCCCGCTGAAGTCGTACGCGGTCTCGGCGTGCTCGACCTGGTCGATGCCGGAGATCTCGTCGTCCTCGCTGACCCGCATGCCCATCGTCCTGTCGATGACGAAGGCCAGGATGGCGGAGACGATCAGCGAGTAGGCGAGGACGGAGAAGACGCCGACGGCCTGCTTGCCGAGCTGGTCGAGGCCGCCGCCGTAGAGGAGGCCCTTGGCCTTGGACTGGACGCCGCCGGTGGCGAAGAGGCCGACGAGGAGGGAGCCGACGACACCGCCGACGAGGTGGACGCCGACGACGTCGAGGGAGTCGTCGTAGCCGAACTTGTACTTGAGGCCGACGGCCATGGCGCACAGCAGGCCGGCGATGGCGCCGATGGCGATGGCGCCGAGCGGGGAGCAGGAGCCGCCGGACGGGGTGATGGCGACGAGGCCGGCGACGGCTCCGGAGGCGGCGCCGAGGGTGGTGAAGGAGCCGTGGCGGAGCTTCTCGTAGGCGAGCCAGGCGAGCATGGCGGCGGCGGTGGCGACCTGGGTGTTGACGAACATGACGGCGCCGACGCCGTCGTCGTTGCCGAGCCAGGAGCCGGCGTTGAAGCCGAACCAGCCGAACCAGAGCAGTCCGGCGCCGAGCATGACGAGCGGCAGGCTGTGCGGGCGCATCGGGTCCTTCTTGAAGCCGACGCGCTTGCCGATGACGAGGATGACACCGAGGGCGGCGGCGCCGGCGTTGATGTGGACGGCGGTGCCGCCGGCGAAGTCGATGACGCCCATGTCGAAGAGCCAGCCGCCGGTGCCCCACACCCAGTGGGCGACGGGGAAGTAGACGATCGAGACCCACAGGGTGATGTAGAGGGCCCAGGCGGTGAACTTGACGCGGTCGGCGAGGGCGCCGCTGATGAGGGCCGGGGTGATGACGGCGAACATCAGCTGGAAGACGGCGAAGACGTAGACCGGGATGGTGTAGCCGTCCCAGAGTTCGGTGAGGCCGATGCCGCTGAGGCCGACGTAGTCGGAGGACCAGGCGACGACGGAGCCGATGTCGGTGCCGAAGGCGATGCTGAAGCCGTAGAGCACCCACAGGATCGTGACGATCCCGAGGCTGATGAAGCTCATCATCAGCATGTTGAGGGTGGACTTCACACGGACCATGCCGCCGTAGAAGAAGGCGAGGCCCGGGGTCATCAGCATGACCAGGGCGGAGCAGATGAGCATGAACCCGGTGTTGGCGGCGGACAGCGGGGGCGCGTCCGCTGCCAGGGTCGTGATGGCTGATGCCATCGGCGTCTCCTCGTCGTCGTTGCGGCCTGTGCGGGGCGGGGCCGAGGGGGCGGGGCCGGGCCGGGCCGTGAGGGGCGCCGCGGCCGGGGGCCGGTTATGCGCCAGAGATTCGCGCAGGCCGGTTTCCGCCGATGCCGCTCGATGTTTCGCCGCAGTGACGAAGGCGCCGGGCGTGTTACGCGGCCGTGAACGGCCGGGGCGCCGCCGGGCCACCCGGGCGCGGACGCGGACCGGCCGCGCCGGTCGTCCGTGGTTCCGTGCGGCGGGGGAGCCGAGTCGGGGTTACGGGACGTCCGGCGCGGCCGGGGTCTTGGGTGGTGCCGAGCGGGTCGCTCAGCGGTCCTGCGGGCTCAGACGGCCTCCGCGGTCTCGGGGAGCAGCGCGGTGAGCCGGTCGGTGAGGTGGACGACTTCGGCGACGTCGCCGAAGTCGCGGGCGGCGGTGTCGACGGTCTTGCGCAGCCGGGTGTTGACCCGTTCGGAGCGGACCTTGCGGGCGATGCCGAGGGCCTTCTCGGCGAGCACCACGGACTGTTCCGGCTCGCGCTTGAGCAGGTGGACGGTGGCCATGCCGATGAGGTTGAGGGCGTAGCTGCGCTGGTGCTCGGGGTCCTTCTCGAAAAGCTCGACGGCGCGCTCCATGACGGGCTCGGCGAGCGAGGCGTAGGTCGGGGAGCGTCCGGCGACGTAGGCGAGGTCGCGGTAGGAGTGCGAGTTCTCGCCGTTGAGCTCGGCCTCGGAGAAGAAGCGGATCCAGTCGGGCTCGGGCTCGCCGTCGAGGCCGACGTCGGAGAAGGTGTCCTCGGCCATCCGCACGGCCCGCTTGCACTTGGAGGGCTGGCCCATGTTGGCGTAGGCGCGGGCCTCCATCGCATACAGCATGGCCTGGGTGCGCGGGGTGGCGCAGTCCCGACTGCCGTACTGGGCGAGGTGGATGAGTTCGAGGGCGTCGTCGGGCCGGCCGAGGTGGATCATCTGACGGCTCATGCTGGAGAGGATGTACGAGCCGAGGGGCTTGTCGCCGGCTTCCTTGGCGGCGTGCAGGGCGAGCACGAAGTACTTCTGGGCCGTGGGCTGGAGGCCCACGTCGTAGCTCATCCAGCCGGCGAGCTCGGCGAGTTCGGCGGCGCACTTGAAGAGGCGCTGCGCGACGGCGGACGGCTGCGGTTCCTGGAGCAGGTCGGTGACCTCGTGGAGCTGGCCGACGACGGCCTTGCGGCGCAGTCCGCCGCCGCACTGGGCGTCCCACTGGCGGAACATGGCGGTGGTCGACTCGAGCAGGTCGAGCTCGACCGGGGAGAGCCGGTGGGTGCGCCGGTCCTCGGCGGGCGCGTGCTGCGGCTCGCCGGGCGGGGCGGGCACCAGCCAGCGCTGCATGGGCTCGATGAGGGCGGGCCCGGCGGCGAGCTGGAGCGAGGAGCCGAGGAAGCCGCGGCGGGCGAGCATCAGGTCGCTGCGGGAGAACTCACTGAGCAGGGAGACGGTCTGCGGGCCGGCCCAGGGCAGGTCGACGCCGGACACGGACGGCGACTGGTGGGCGGTGCGCAGGCCGAGGTCCTCGACGGCGACGACCGAGCCGAAGCGCTCGGAGAACAGCTCGGAGAGGATCCGCGGGATGGGCTCGCGGGGCTGTTCGCCGTCGAGCCAGCGGCGCACCCGGGAGGTGTCGGTGGAGATGTGGTGCGCGCCCATCTGGCGCGCCCTGCGGTTCACCTGGCGCGCCAGCTCGCCCTTCGACCAGCCGCTGCGCACGAACCACGAGCCCAGCTGCTCGTTGGGGCGCTTGCCGGCTGTCGTACCGTCTGCGCCGTTGCCGCCCACTGGAACGCCCCCATCCACCTGATGCCTTGCGAACCCCTGACAGGATGCCGTGTTTCGCCGTGTCCGTCCGGCGTTTGTACTCCTCCGAACAGAAGACCGGGTTGCCTCCGGCATACCCATGCGTGCAATACACCTCGGGTTCGTGTACCGAAGGTAATCCTACGATCACCCGTCCGTGCATGGCGTTTCAAGAAACGCCACCATTCGCCACCCCTTCGAATGAACTCGCCGCGCGGAGAACGCGATTCACTTGACATGCGACGGAACGGGGTCGGTGAACCGGAGCGCGAGGAGGCGCGCGCGACGGTCCGCACCACCCGCCGCACCACCGCGCGCCGCCGCCCGGGAACGACCGGGGACGACCGGCGACGAAGCGTGGCGGACGGTAGCGGCGCTCCTCCGGTCCGTAACCACCGGCGCGTTCGACCCGTTGGAGGGGGCATGGGCTTCACGATCGGCGGCATGCGCGAGATGCGGTCCGGCTCGCGTCGCCGCGTACGCACCAGTGAGTGCACCGCGGTGGCGGAGTACACCGGACTGTGGGGCTGGGACGTGGTCCCGGGGGCGCGCGCGGTGGCCGGCCGGTGCTCCTGCGGCGATCCCGGCTGCACGGCTCCGGGGGCGCACCCGCTGTCCTTCGCCGAGCCGGTCCCGGCGGGCGCGGGGCTCGACGTCGCGACCAAGGCGTGGTCGGAGTACCCGGGCGCGGCGGTCATGCTGCCGGTCGGCCGGGCCTTCGACGTGATCGAGGTCGCCGAGGCGGCGGGCCGCCGGGCGCTGGTCCGGCTCGAACGCATGGGGCTGCCGCTGGGGCCGGTGTGCGCGACGCCGACCGGCCGGGCGCGGTTCTTCGTGGCGCCGGGCGCGGCGGCCGAGCTGCCGCGGCTGCTCTACCGGATGGGCTGGGACGACGCCGGCCTGGACCTGCACGGTCTCGGGCCGGGCACCCACATCACGGCCCCGCCCTCCGACCTCGGCGGGCACGGGCCGGTGCGCTGGCTGCGGCCCCCGACGCTCGACACCGCGGGCGCGCCGCCGCAGGCCCGGCTGCTGCTCGGGACGCTGGCGTACATCTGTCACCGCACCCATTACTGACCGGACCGGCCACCGGGCGATCCCGGTCACACGAGAAGGGCCCCTGCCGTTGAGCTGCGGCAGGGGCCCTTCTCGTACGCGCGTGTGCGCGGTGGTGTCAGTCGCCGATCAGGGCGTCGACGAACGCGCCCGGCTCGAACGGGGCCAGGTCGTCCGGGCCCTCGCCCAGACCGATCAGCTTGACCGGGACGCCCAGCTCGCGCTGGACGGCGACGACGATGCCGCCCTTGGCGGTGCCGTCGAGCTTGGTCAGGACGATGCCGGTGATGTCGACGACCTCGGCGAAGACGCGGGCCTGGATGAGGCCGTTCTGGCCGGTGGTGGCGTCGAGGACGAGCAGCACCTCGTCGAGCGGGCCGTGCTTCTCGACGACGCGCTTGACCTTGCCGAGCTCGTCCATGAGGCCGGTCTTGGTGTGCAGCCGGCCGGCGGTGTCGATGAGGACGACGTCGGCCTTCTCGGCGATGCCCTCCTTGACGGCGTCGAAGGCGATCGACGCCGGGTCGCCGCCCTCCGGGCCGCGGACGGTGCGGGCGCCGACGCGCTCGCCCCAGGTCTGCAGCTGGTCGGCGGCGGCGGCGCGGAAGGTGTCGGCGGCGCCGAGGACGACGGACTTGCCGTCGGCGACCAGGACCCGGGCCAGCTTGCCGGTGGTGGTGGTCTTGCCGGTGCCGTTGACACCGACGACCATCACGACGCCGGGGACGTCCTCGGGGCTCTCGGTCTTCACCGCGCGGTCGAGGTCGGGGCCGAGGAGGGCGATCAGCTCCTCGCGCAGCAGCCCGCGGAGCTCCTCGGGGGTGCGGGTGCCGAGCACCTTGACGCGCTCGCGCAGCCGCTCGACGAGTTCCTGGGTGGGGGCGACGCCGACGTCGGCGGTGAGGAGGGTCTCCTCGATCTCCTCCCAGGTGTCCTCGTCGAGGTGCTCGCGGGACAGCAGCGAGAGCAGCCCCTTGCCGAGCGAGTTCTGGGAGCGGGCGAGCCGGGCCCGGAGCCGTACGAGACGGCCGGCGGTGGGCTCCGGGACCTCGATCTCGGGGGCGGCGGGCGCCTCGGGAGCGGCCGGCTCCTCGGCGACCGGGGCCTCGGCGGCTTCGGCGGGGGCCGGGAGTTCGACCTCCTCGACGGTGCGGCGTGGTTCTTCCCGCAGCGTCTCCGCCTCGTCGCCGACATGCGGTTCGGCGGGCGGAGCGGTGATGGTCGGGGCGGTGGACGGCGGCTCGGCGGGCGGCAGCCGCTTCTTCTTGCGGCCGCTGACCACGAGCCCGCCGGTCACGGCGACCGCGACGACCAGAGCGATGACTACAGCAAGGATGAGTTCCATAACCGGTCCAGTATCGGCCACGCGGAGGCAGAACGCGGAGCACGTAAAGTGGGTGGTTCCCCCACATCTGTACGACGGAGTACTCCTATGCCCCACGTGTCCGAGTCCGAAGCGGCGCCGAGCGGCGGCGCCCTGGAGAGCCGCGGGCTCGAACCCGTCCCCGACAACGAGCGGACCGGCCGGGTCCGTGAGCTGTTCCCGACCTGGGTGGCGGCCAACATCAGTGTGCTGCTGCTCACGATGGGCGCCGGCCTGGTCGTGTTCAACGGCCTGAACCTGTGGCAGGTGCTGGTGGTGGCGCTGGTCGCACCGGTCCTGTCGTACGGGATCGTCGGTGTGATCTCGATCGCGGGCAAGCGCGGCGGGGCGCCGGGCATGGCGCTGTCGCGGGCCGTGTTCGGACAGCGCGGAAACCTTTTTCCCGGGGCGCTGATCTGGGTGGCCCGGTGGGGCTGGGAGACCATCAACGCGGTGGCCGGCGCCTATGCCGTGCTCACGGTGCTCGACCTGGTCTTCGGCGTGAAGTCGAACACCTTCCTGATCGTGGTGACGCTGTTGGTCTTCGTCGCCTGCACGTTCCTGGTGTCGGGGCTCGGGATCAACGCGCTGCGGGTGTGCAGCAAGTGGTCCACGTACCTCTTCGGCGCCTTCTCGGTGCTCGTCCTCGGCTATCTGGTGGCGGACACCGACTGGTCTGCGGTCTTCGCCAAGCCGGCCGGTTCGACGGCGATGCTCGTCGCGGGCATCGGGACGATCGCGGCGGGCGGCATCAGCTGGGTGCCGTCGGGCCCGGACTTCACCCGCTATCTGCCGCGCACCGCGTCCTCGAAGGCCGTGGTGGGCTCGACGGTCGGCGGCGCCGGGATCGTGGTGCTGCCGATGGTGCTGATGGGCGCGGTGATGGCGGTGGCCACGCCGAGCCTGGCCTCGGCGCAGGACCCGGTGTCGTTCATCGGCGAGCTGCTGCCGATGTGGATCTCGGTGCCGTATCTGCTGATCGCGCTGATCGGCATGCTGCTGATCAACTCGATGTCGATGTACTCGGCCGGCTTCACGGCGCAGACACTGGGCATCCGGGTGCCGCGGGCGGCGGCGGTGAGCGTGAACGCGGTGATCAGCCTGGTCTTCGGCTTCCTGCTGATGGTGGTGGCGAAGAGCTTCACCGGCTCGTTCATCTCCTTCCTGACGCTGCTCGCGGTGGCGTTCTCCGCGTGGATCGGCGTCTTCGGCGTGGACATGCTGCGGCGGAGGTCGTACGACGCGGCGGCGCTGATGGACACCACGCGGACCAGCGCGTACTGGTACCGGGGCGGTTTCGCCTGGCAGGCGATGACGGCGTGGGGCACGGCCCTGGTGGCGGGCCTGCTGTTCACGAAGGTGGACTGGTTCGCGGGGCCGCTGGCCTCGTCCTGGATCGGGCGGAACGGGCTCGGCTGGGCGGCGACGATCGTGGTAGCGGGCGTGCTGTACGCGGTGCTGCCGCGGGACCGCGAGCCCGTGGCCGATGCCCCGGAGCCCGTCGGAGCGCGCGAGCCGGCGTCCGTCTGAGCGTTCACATCTGACGCCTCGTCAGCTAACGTCCCCCTCCACGACGCACCCGTGGAGGGGGACTTTCCCATGCCGTTCACCGTCGTCCGGTTCAACCTCGTCGATCCGCACGCCGATCCGGTCTCCCTCTCGGCCCGCTACCGCGCCGCCGTCGAGATGGCCGCGTACGCGGACACCCACGGCGTCGACACCGTGCAGACCGAGGAGCACCACGGCGCCGTCAACAACTGGCTGCCCTCCCCCTTCGCCTTCGCGGGCGCGGTGTTCGGCGCGACGAAGCGCCTGGCCGTCACCGTGTCGGCGATCATCGGGCCGCTGCACGATCCGCTGCGGCTCGCCGAGGAGATCGCGGTCCTGGACCTGCTGAGCGGGGGCCGGCTGGTGACGGTCGCCGGGATCGGCTACCGGCCGGAGGAGTACGAGGAGCGCGGCGTCGACTGGGGCCGGCGCGGCAGGCTGCAGGACCTGCTCCTGGAGACTCTGCTTGCGGCCTGGTCCGGCGAGCCGTTCACGTACCAGGGTCGTACGGTGCGGATCACCCCGCGGCCCTTCACCCAGCCGCACCCGCTGCTCCTGGTCGGCGGCTCGTCGAAGGCGGCGGCCCGGCGGGCGGCCCGGCTCGGGCTGCCGCTCTTCCCGAGCGCGCACCTGCCGGAGCTGGAGACGTACTACCGGGAGCAGTGCGCCGCCTACGGGACGGAGGGCTGGACGATGATGCCGGCCCGCGAGACGCCGCTGCTGCACGTGTCGGAGGACCCGGACCGGACCTGGGCGCAGTACGGGGAGCACTTCCTGCACGAGGCGCGGACCTATGCCTCCTGGCAGTCGAAGGACATCCGCTCGGCGGTCCGCTCGGCGGCGGCGTCGGTGGCGGAGCTGCGGGCGGAGGGCGTGTACCGGGTGGTGACGCCGGACGAGTGCGCCGCGCTGGGGCGTGAGCTGGAGAGTCTGGTGCTGCATCCGCTGTGCGGCGGGATGCCGGTCGAGGAGGGGTGGCGGAGCGTGCGGCTGTTCTGCGACGCCGTGCTGCCGGGGCGGTGACCCGGCCGCACGGCCCGCACTCCACGCTCCGCACCGCTGAAAACGTACTGCCCCGGTTCGAGGCGTAGGGCCTTGGACCGGGGCAGTTCCGTGCGTGAGGAGAGGGGCAGCGGGGTTTAGCCCATCTCCTCCAACGCCTTGCCCTTGGTCTCCTTGACGTACCGGAGCACGAAGGGGATCGAGAGCACGGCGAAGAACGTGTAGATCAGGTAGGTGCCGGAGAGGTTCCAGTCGGCGAGCGACGGGAAGCTGGCGGTGATGGCCCAGTTGGCGATCCACTGGGCGGAGGCGGCGACGCCGAGGGCCGCGGCGCGGATCCGGTTGGGGAACATCTCGCCGAGGAAGACCCAGACCACCACGCCCCACGAGAGGGCGAAGAAGAGCACGAAGACATGGGCGGCGACGAGCGCCACGACGCCCTGGGTGGTGGGCAGCTTGCCGTCGACGAGGTCGGCGGAGAAGGCCCAGGCCTCGACGGCGAGGGCGATCGCCATGCCGACGGAGCCGACGAGGGCGAGCGGCTTGCGGCCGACGCGGTCGACCAGGACCATCGCGATCACCGTGCCGATGATGTTGATGATCGACGTGGTGAAGGAGTAGAGGAACGAGCTCGACGGGTCGATGCCGACGGACTGCCAGAGCGTCGCGGAGTAGTAGAAGGCGACGTTGATGCCGACGAGCTGCTGGAAGACGGAGAGTCCGATGCCGACCCAGACGATGGGCAGCAGCCGGAACTTGCTGCCGGCGGCGAGCAGGTCCTTGAAGGTGGACTTGTGCTCGCTGCGCATGGCCTGGTCGATCTCGGCGACCCGGCGGTCCAGGTCGACGCCGTGGCCCTCGACCTCGGCGAGCACCTCCTTGGCCTTCTCGGTGCGGCCGACGGAGATGAGGAAGCGCGGGGACTCGGGGATCGCGAAGGACAGCAGGCCGTAGAGCAGGGCGGGCACGACCATCACGCCGAGCATCCACTGCCAGGCCTCCAGGCCGCCGATCTGGCCGCGCTGATCGCCGTCGGCGAGCTGGAGGATGCCGTAGTTGACCAGCTGGGAGATGGCGATGCCGATGACGATGGCGGCCTGCTGGAAGGAGCCGAGCCGGCCGCGGTAGGCGGCGGGGGCCACCTCGGCGATGTAGGCGGGGCCGATCACGGACGCCATGCCGATGGCGAAGCCGCCGACGATCCGCCAGAAGGCCAGGTCCCAGAGGGCGAAGGGCAGCGCGGAGCCGACGGCGCTGACGGCGAAGAGGCCGGCGGAGATCCGCATGCAGCGGATGCGGCCGATGCGGTCGGCGATCCGGCCGGCGGTGGCGGCGCCGATGGCGCAGCCGATCAGGGCGATGGCGATGACCTGGGCGAGGCCGGCGGAGCCGATGCTGTAGCGGTCGCGGATGGCTTCGACGGCGCCGTTGATGACCGAGCTGTCGTAGCCGAAGAGGAAGCCGCCCATCGCGGCGGAGGCCGTGATGAAGATGACGTGTCCGATGTGGTCCGGATGGGCCGATCGGCCTTCGGACGAAGGCGGTGTGGGCGCCTGCGCGGTGCTGGTCACAAGGACTCCTCGGGGCTCCGGCAGCGTCGCCGGGCGGTGGGGGGCGAGCCCTTCCAGTGGCGCACAACTTCACGCCGCCCACCACGTGAAGGTAAAAGCAACGTTGCAGAGACTATGCCTTCAGGTTTCGAAGTCAATAGTCGATGTCGTATGACTTGAAACTCATGTGAAGGTGTCTTGTCTTCACATGTTGAAGGAATGGCCTCAGCGCAGACGCTGACTGATCACCTTCGAGACGCCGTCGCCCTGCATGGACACGCCGTACAGCGCGTCGGCGACCTCCATCGTCCGCTTCTGGTGCGTGATCACGATCAGCTGCGAGGACTCCTGGAGCTCCTGCATGATCCGGATGAGCCGCTGCAGGTTGGTGTCGTCGAGCGCCGCCTCGACCTCGTCCATCACGTAGAACGGACTGGGCCGGGCCTTGAAGATGGAGACCAGCAGCGCCACGGCCGTCAGCGAGCGCTCGCCGCCGGAGAGCAGCGAGAGCCGCTTGACCTTCTTGCCCGGCGGGCGGGCCTCGACGTCGACGCCGGTGGCGAGCATGTCGTCCGGGTCGGTGAGCACGAGCCGGCCCTCGCCGCCCGGGAAGAGCCGCGAGAACACGCCCTCGAACTCGCGGGCGGTGTCCCGGTACGCCTCGGTGAAGACCTGCTCGACCCGCAGGTCGACCTCCTTCACGACCTGAAGGAGGTCGGCGCGGGTCTTCTTCAGGTCGTCGAGCTGCTCGGAGAGGAACTTGTGGCGCTCCTCCAGGGCCGCGAACTCCTCCAGGGCGAGCGGATTGACCTTGCCGAGCTGCTGGTACGCACGTTCGGCGGCCTTCAGCCGCTTCTCCTGCTCCGAACGGACGAAGGGCCGCGGCCGGTCGCGCGGATCGTCCGGGTCGTCGGCGTCGTCGGCGTCGCCGGGGAGTTGTCCGCCCTCGGCGGGCAGCGACGGCGGTACGGGCTGGTGCGGGCCGTACTCGTCGACCAGGACGGCGGGCTCCACGCCCAGCTCCTCCAGGGCGCGGCCCTCCAGCTGCTCGATCCGCAGCCGCTTCTCGGCGCCGAGGACCTCGCCGCGGTGCACCGAGTCGGTGAGCTTGTCCAGCGCCGCCTTGAGGTCCCGGCCGTGGCCGCGGGCCGCGGTCAGGCCCTGCTCGCGGGCGCTCTTCGCGGCCTCGGCGAGGGCGCGCTCCCGCTCGGCGCGGACCAGGGACACCTCGGCGTGCGCGAGCAGCTGGCGGGCGCCGGACGCGACGGCGGCGGCGACCTCGGCCTCGTGGCGCAGCCGGGCGCGGCGCTGCTCGGCCCGGGCGCGGGCCTCGCGCTCGGCGCGGGCGGCGCGGTCGAGGGAGTCGGCGCGGCCGGCCAGGCCCTTGACGCGTTCCTCGTGGGTGCGGACCTGGAGGCGGGCCTCCATCTCGGTCTGGCGCGCGTTGGAGCCGTCGATCGCGAGCCGGTCGCGCACCGAGGTGTCGGGCTCCTCCTCCGCGGGGCCCCCCTCGGCGACGAGCAGCCGCTCGGTCAGCTCCTCGGCCTCCACGAGCGCCCGCGCCAGCGCCTCTTCGGCGCGGGCGGCCGCGGCGGCCGCCCGCTCGGCCTCGCCCGCCGCGGCCCTGGCCTGCCCGGCGAGCCGGCCGAGCTGCTGCGCCACCCGCGACTTCTCCCGGTCGGCGGTCCGGCGCCGCTCGCCCAACTCCTCGACGAGCAGCGAGGCTTCCCGCCGCCGCTCCTGCGCCGCCTCCTTCTCCCGCGTCAGCTCCGCGCACCGCACGTCGAGTTCGGCCAGCTCCGCCGCCGCCTCGTCCACGGACGCCTGCACCTCCAGGAGGCTGGGCGCCCCGGCGGACCCGCCCTGTGCGAAGTGCGCCCCGAGCAGGTCGCCTTCGGCGGTGACCGCGGTCAACCCGGGCCTCGCGCGGACGACTTCGACGGCACGGTCGAGCGAGTCGACGACGACGGTGTCGCGCAGCAGACGCCGTACGGATCCCATGAGTTCGGCGGGGCCGGTGAGGAGGCGGGCGGCGGGCGTGGCGCCGTCGACGGCGGGAGGCTCCTCCGCTTCCTCCTCGGGGCCGGCGAGGAGCAGCGACGCCCGGCCCGCGTCCTGCTTGCGCAGCAGGCGCAGGGCCTCGGCCGCGGCGGCCGGGTCCGTCATGGCGAGCGCGTCGGCGGCGGCGCCGAGCGCGGCGGCCAGCGCGATCTCGTGGCCCGGGGTGACGTGGAGGAGTTCGGCGGCGGGGCCGAGGAGGCCGGTGAGGCCGGCGGCGAGGAGCGTGCCGGTGCCGTCCTTGCGGCGCAGTCCCAGGGCGAGGGCGTCGTGGCGGGCGCGGGTGGCGGCGCGGGCCCGGTCGGCGTCGGCGGCGGACTCGCGGGCGGCGCCGAGGGCGGCCTCCGCGTCGGCGAGGGCGCGGCGGGCGGTCTCGTACCGCTCCCCCAGTTCGGTGTCGCCCGCGTCCAGGCCGTCGACCTCGGCCCGCAGCTGCTCGTACTCCTCCTGCGCGGCGGCCGCCCGCTCCCGGGCCTCGTCGCGGGCGGCGGCGAGCCGGTCGATCTCGGCCTGGGCGGACGCGGCGCGCGAGCGGGCGGCGTTGACCTGCCCGTGCAGGCGGGCCAGGCCCTCGCGGCGGTCGGCGAGGGCGCGGGCGGCGTCCTTGAGGCGGCGCTCCTCCACGGCGAGGGCGCGCTCCAGTTCGGCGCGGTGGGCGACGGTGTCGTCGAGGGCGCGCTCGGCGGCCTCCAGGGCGGCGGCCAGCTCGGCCTCCTGCTCGCGGACCCGGGCCGCCTCGCGCTCCAGGTCCTCGGGGTCGCGGCCGCGCCGCTCCTCCGCGGGCTCGGCGGTCGCGCTCGTGACGCGGGCGTCGGCGAGCGAGACCGTGCCGCGCACCCGCTCGGCGAGCTGCGACAGCTCGTACCAGGTCTGCTGGGCCCGCTGGAGCCGCGGCACGAGGCGCCGCACCTCCTCCTCCAGGCCGGCCTCCCGGGCGAGCGCCGCCTTCAGTTCGGCCTCGGTGGCCGCCTTGCGGGCGAGCAGCGCGGCCTCGTCGGCGATCTCCTCGTCGAGCGCCTTCCTGAGCCGTACGAGGTCGTCGGCGAGCAGCCGCAGGCGGGCGTCGCGCAGGTCGGCCTGGATGACGGCGGCGCGGCGGGCGACGGCGGCCTGCCGGCCGAGCGGCTTGAGCTGGCGGCGCAGTTCGTCGGCGAGGTCCTGCACACGGGCGAGGTTGGCCTGCATCGCGTCGAGCTTCCGCAGCGCCTTCTCCTTGCGCTTGCGGTGCTTGAGGACGCCGGCGGCCTCCTCGATGAAGGCGCGGCGGCCCATCGGGTCGGCGTGCAGCACGGAGTCGAGCCGGCCCTGGCCGACGATGACGTGCATCTCGCGGCCGATGCCGGAGTCGGAGAGCAGGTCCTGGATGTCGAGCAGCCGGCAGGTGTCGCCGTTGATCTGGTACTCGCTGCTGCCACCGCGGAACATGATCCGGGTGATCGTGACCTCGGCGTAGTCGATGGGCAGCGCGCCGTCGGAGTTGTCGATGGTCAGCGAGACCTCGGCGCGGCCGAGCGGGGGGCGCCCGGTCGTGCCGGCGAAGATGACGTCCTCCATCTTGCCGCCGCGCAGCGACTTGGCGCCCTGCTCGCCCATGACCCAGGACAGGGCGTCCACGACGTTGGACTTGCCCGAGCCGTTGGGCCCGACGACGCAGGTGATTCCCGGTTCGAACCGCAGCGTGGTGGCGGAGGCGAACGACTTGAAACCGCGGAGCGTCAGGGCCTTGAGGTGCACGGCGGCTGACTCTACCCGCGGTCCCGGGTTTCACCCGTGAGCACGGTGGGCACACCCTCCCCCAAGGAATCCACGTCAGTGGCACACGGGGGTCGTGACGACTCAAGAAAGAAGGGACGCCTGGGCGTCCCTTGCATATCCAGCTGTGGTGTCCAGCTGCTGTCTGGCTGTGCCAGCGAGAGTGTTTCTCACCCTGGCCCCGGCACGGGGCGTCAGGTGAGCGCAGGCTCCGCCTTGGGAACGTCGAGGTCGATGCTGTCGAGCAGCGACTCGCCATGCTGTGCGGCGGCAGCGGTCAGCGCGTCGTTCTCGGACTGGATCCGAACCAGCTCGGACTCGAGGTCCTGGACGCGCTGCTGAAGCCGTCGCATCTCGGCGAGGAGTCGCGGGTCGGAGCCGCCGACGTAACCGAGAAGCGCCTTTGCCATGATGGATGGTCCTCCACACTGAGTGACCGACCGAAGCGGTGTGGGTCGTGAGGGATTCGCACCCGCGGTGCCCGATCGTGCTCTTTGTCGTGCCGGTTTCCACGGTCGGACAGCTGAGGTGCGCGGGGGCTTCCAGAGTCTCACCAAAAAGTTTGACGGTCAACACGATCACGCCCTGCATCAAGGGTCCACCGGGGGGCTCGCGGCCGTACGGAACACGGCGGCGCCTCGCGACTCGGTGCCTGGGGGGCGTGGGGATCATCCTTGCGCGCGCGGGCTGACAAGGCAAGTGCTTCGCCGCGACCACCAGGCAATTCGCACTCCCGGGAGCGCTCCCCGAACGTCCGCCCGAGGGCCGCGCGAACCCTCGGCCGGAGCCCTCGGAACAAGATCGTCAAGCCGTGCTCAGCGGACCTCGAAGCCGTCGTAGATGCCGCGCGGAGTGGCCCAGATCTCCGTCACGCCGTCGACGCGCCCGGGCGTGTCGCCCTCGCGCAGCCAGTCGAGCAGACGGTGGCAATTCTCACGCGGCCCCTCGGCCACGACCTGGACCCGCCCGTCGTCGAGGTTCAGCGCGAAGCCGGTGAGCCCGCCGATCTCCAGCGCGTTTGCCCTGGTGAACCAGCGGAAGCCCACTCCCTGTACCCGGCCGCGCACCCAGGCGGTCATCCGTACGTCCTCATCCATGGCTGCACGCTAGCGGTCGGATCACGGAAGGAGCACGTCAGCCCCTCGTGTCATGGCGTACAGTCCCGACGGAACGGGGCTCACCCGGTTGGCCGAGCCCCCGGCGACCGGATCCACAGAAGCAAAGATCAGCAAAGATCCGGGTCCGGTCGAAGCGGAACATTCCAGTCAGGGAGGCGGAGCAGATGGGACGGCATCGCGGCGCACGGCGCAGCGCACCCGTACGCACCGGGCTGCTCGGTGTCTCCACGGCGGTCGCGGCCGGCGCGATCGCCGTCGCGGCGGGCCTGCTGCCCGGCGGCGAGACCTTCACGCTCGGCGGTACGAGTGCGAACGAGCAGAAGATCGAGGCCCAGCAGGCGCCGAGCCTGAACACCCAGGGCGGCGCCTCGGCGACCCCCGAGACCACGGCCGCGCGCGCCGGCGGACCGGCCGGCAGCGGCAAGGCCGCCGCGCCCTCCGCACCCGCCGCTTCTTCCAAGGCCCCGGCGCCGAAGCCCTCCACCCCGAAGAGCACGGTGACCCCGAGCCCCCAGCCGACGGCGCCGAAGACGCACGAGGCTCCCAAGGCGTCCACGTCCCCGGCGGCGAAGCCGGTGCGGACGGTCCGCCCGACCCGGACCGTCACCGTCCCGGCCGCCCCCGCGCCGACCGCCACCGTCCGTTCGCTGACCGCGCGCGAGAGCTCCGCCGAGGCGGAGGTCGTCCGGCTGGTGAACGCCGAGCGCGCCAAGGTCGGCTGCCCCGTCGTCCGCTCGGACGCCGATCTCGCCTCCCTGGCCGGCGCCTTCAGCGCCGACATGGCCGCCCGCGGCTTCTTCGACCACACCGACCCGGACGGCGCCACCCCGTGGGCCCGCGCCACCAAGGCCGGCATCACCGGCCTCGGCGCCGAGAACATAGCCCGCGGCCAGGTCGACGCCGCCGCCGTGATGCGCTCGTGGATGGCCAGCGACGGTCACCGCGCGAACATCCTGAACTGCGACTACACGGTGATCGGCGTGGGTGTGCACTTCGGCGCCGGCGGCCCGTGGTGGACGCAGGACTTCGGCACCTGAGCCGCCGAGGAAGCCGTACGCGAGAGGGCCCCGTCACCGGTCACCGGTGACGGGGCCCTCCGCGTCGCGCGGGGGAAGTCCGGGCGTCAGGCCGCGGCCTTGCCGAGCGCGAAGGTGCGGGCGGTCTCGGCGACGCGCCGGCCGAGGTGCTCGGCGGTGGCGATGTCGGCCTTGTGGACGCCGTCCGGGCCCAGGTCGTTGTGGGTCTGGGCGCCGGCGCCGGCGAAGATGCCGAGGCGGTTGAGGTCGTTCTCGGAGGCCTCGCTGGTGTTCCAGCCGGGCTTCAGGCCGAGGTTGATCCAGGTCATGCCGTGCTGGCCGGCCAGCGTCTGGAAGAACTGCAGGGTGTGCAGCTTGTCGCCGCTCTTGGAGCCGGAGTTGGTGAAGCCGGCCGCGAGCTTGTCCAGCCAGGCGTCGGTGAACCAGCGCTTCGAGGTGGCCTCGGCGAACTGGTGGAAGGCGCCGGACGCGGTGCCCATGTAGGTCGGCGAGCCGAAGACGATCGCGTCGGAGGAGTCCAGGAGCTCCCACTCGGCGTCGGTGATCTCACCGACGTTGATCACGTGGACGGTGGCACCGGCGTCCGCGGCACCGGCCCGGACGGCCTCGGCGAGCACGGCGGTGTGGCCGTAGCCGGAGTGGTAGGCGATGGAGACGACGGGCGTGGTCACAGAGGACTCCTCGAACAGCTCGGACGGGGGGTGCGGGGAACACCGCCCCGGGGACATCGGAAGCGGGAACACCAGAAGTAGAGCACTAACTTTTCGAAAGCGCAAACCTCTGGAGAGCGCATCCGTGGCCGTAAGCGCTGTGCGGGAGTACGGTGGAGCGCATGACCGACGCCGACGCCCTCGCCTATGACGTGTTCGCGCGCGCCTGCCCCTCGCGCGGCACGCTGGAGCACGTGACGGGCCGCTGGGGCAGCCTCACCCTGGGCGCGCTGCACGACGGCACGTTCCGATTCAACGAGCTGCGCCGCCGGGTGGACGGCGTGAGCGAGAAGATGCTGTCGCAGACCCTGCACGCGCTGGAGCGCGACGGGCTCGTGCACCGCGAGGCCCGGCCCACCAACCCGCCGCGGGTCGACTACCGGCTCACCCCGCTCGGCCGCGAGGTCGCCGAACGGCTCCTCGGCCTCATCCACCTCGTCGAGGGCCGGATGGACCAGGTGCTGGCCGCGCGCGAGAGTTACGACGCGGAGCGCGCCGAGAGCACCGCTCTCACACCGTGACGCGGGGCTCGCGCTGGCAGCGCGGGCAGAAGTAACTGGACCGGTTCATCCACGCGCGCCGGCGCATCGGCGTACCGCAGCGGTGGCAGGGCTCGCCCTCCCGCCCGTAGGCGTCCAGCGAGCGGTCGAAGTAGCCCGACTCGCCGTTCACGTTGACGTACAGCGCGTCGAAGCTGGTGCCGCCGGCCGCCAGGGCCGCGTTCATCACGTCGCGGACGTGCCCGAGCAGCTCCGCGACACGCGGCCGGGTCAGGCTCGCGGTCGGCCGCTCGTAGTGCAGCTTCGCCCGCCACAGCGCCTCGTCCGCGTAGATGTTGCCGACGCCGCTGATCAGCGACTGGTCGAGCAGCGCGCGCTTGATCGTCGTCCGCCGCAGCCGCAGCGCCCGCTGGAAGGCGGCGTCGTCGAAGGCCGGGTCGATCGGGTCGCGGGCGATGTGCGCGATGACGTCCGGGAGGCCGTCCGCGCTGTCCGGGGCGGTGTCGTGCAGCGAGAGCCCGCCGAAGGTGCGCTGGTCGACGAAGCGCAGCTCGGTGCCGGCCGCGTCGTCGAAGCGGATCCGGATGCGCAGGTGCTTCTCGTCCTCGGCGTCCGCCGGCTGGACGAGCAGCTGCCCGCTCATCCCGAGGTGGCCGAGCACGGACGCCTCGCCGCCGTCGAGCGGCAGCCACAGGTACTTGCCGCGGCGCCGCGCCACCCCGAAGGTCTGGCCCGTCAGCCGGGCCGCGAAGTCCGTGCCGCCCTCGACGTGGCGCCGAACGGCCCGCGGGTGCAGGACGTCCACCCCGGCGACGGTCCGCCCGGCGACCCAGCGCTCAAGACCGCGTCGGACGACCTCGACCTCGGGCAACTCGGGCACGGGACTCCTCCGGACGGGCTCGGGACGACTTCTGCAGGCAGCCTACAACCGCCCGCCGGCACCCCGGACAGCACGCTGCCCCCGCCCCTCACGAGGAGGGACGGGGGCAGCGCGTGAGGAAACGCGAAGGAAGACGAAGGTCAGGCCGAGGCCTGGTCCTTCACGGAAGAGGCGTCGGCGGCCTCTCCCGCGGTCGCGGCCTCGGCCGCCGCCGCGCGCTCGGCCGCGGCCGCGTGAATCGCGCGCCACGCGGACTCGGCCGCCTGCTGTTCCGCTTCCTTCTTGCTGCGGCCGGTGCCGGTGCCGTACGAGACACCACCGACGCGGGCGGCAGCAGTGAAGACCTTCTCGTGGTCCGGACCCTCCTCGCTGACGAGGTACTCCGGAACACCGAGCCCCTCGGCCGCGGTCAGCTCCTGGAGACTGGTCTTCCAGTCCAGGCCGGCGCCGAGGTTGGAGGACTTCTCGATCAGCGGGTCGAAGAGCCGGTGCACCAGCTCGGACGCCGCATCGAGACCCTGGTCGAGGTACACCGCGCCGATCACCGCTTCAAGCGTGTCGGCGAGGATGGACGCCTTGTCCCGCCCGCCCGTGCCTTCCTCGCCCCGGCCGAGCCGGATGAAGGAGCCGAGGTCGAGGCCGCGGCCCACCTCCGCCAGCGCCCGAGAGTTGACCACCGCGGCCCGCAGCTTGGCCAGCTGGCCTTCGGGCAGGTCGGGGTGGGTTCGGTAGAGCGTGTCCGTGACCACCAGGCCGAGCACCGAGTCCCCGAGGAACTCCAGCCGCTCGTTGGTGGGCAGACCGCCGTTCTCGTACGCGTACGAACGGTGGGTGAGCGCACGCACCAGAAGGGCGGACTCGAGCTGATACCCGAGCCGCCCTTCCAGAAGCGTGTGAGACGAGGCTGAGTTGACGTGGTCAGACATCGTGCCTCTCACCAGCCTCTCAGACCGAGAGGACCTGGCGCTTGTTGTAGGTGCCGCAGCTCGGGCACGCGATGTGCTGCTGCTTCGGCTCCTGGCAACGCTCGCACGAAACCAGGGGGGTGACCGCAGCCTTCCACTGCGACCGGCGGTGGCGCGTGTTGCTGCGCGACATCTTCCGCTTCGGAACAGCCACGGCTACTTCTCCTGCTCTTCGTCGACACCGGTAGCGGCGCCGCTCATGTTGTCCTTCTCATCGGTTCCCAGCGAACCGGCGAGTCCCTGCAATGCCGCCCAACGGATGTCGACGGCGTCATGGTGGTGGTCCGGGTTGTCGTTCAGGTTGGCTCCGCACTCGGAGCACAGGCCCTCACAGTCCTCCCGGCACACCGGCTGCATGGGCAGTGCGAGCACCACCGCATCGCGCAGCACGGGCTCGAGGTCGAACATGCCGTCCTCGAGGGGGATCATGTCCTCGTCGTCCTCGGCTTCGTCGTCCGCGGCCGCCTTGGAGCGGCCCCGGTCGTCGGAGTCGGGGTACGAGAACATCTCCTGGAAGTCAGCGTCGAGATCGAGCTCGACGGACTCCAGACACCTTACGCACTCCCCCTCGGCCGATGCACGGGCGGTGCCTGTGACAAGCACCCCTTCCATGACCGACTCGAGACGGAGATCGATTTCCACCGGCGCGCCCTCGGGCACCGCGACGACCCCGGCGATCCCCAGATCCCTGGGGGCATCGACCGTGCGGGAGATCCGCTGCATGGCACCAGGACGCCGCCCCAGCTCGTGTGTGTCGAACACGAGGGGATTGCGGTGGTCGAGGCGCGTGCTCAGGGCTCTTCCTGCTTTCGAATCGTTCACATACGTGAGGGGGCTGCCGGATACGGGCAGCACGGACCGCGGAAATACGCGCGACCGAACAGCCAGAATACTGGACGCTTCGCTCAGGGCCCAATCCGGGTCGACGCCCTGGTCAGTGGCCCTGCTCGTAACGGCGCAACTGCTCCAGGTCGATCATGCTCGTGTCGAAGAAGCTGGTCTCGTCGAGCGAGGCGGCCGCCTGCTGGGGCTGGTGCGGCGGCTGGGCGGGCTGCTGCGGCTGCTCGTAGCCGTACTGGCCCTGGTAGGCGTACGGGTCGCCCTGCTGCTGCTGGTACGCGTAGGGGTCCTGCTGCGGGTATCCGTACGGGTCCTGGGCCGGGACCTGGACCGGCTGCTGCTCGTAGCCGTACGGGTCCTGGGCCGGCTGCGCCGGGATCTGCGCGGGCCGCGCCGCCGGTACGGGCTCGGGGTCGGCCAGCTCCGCGAGGCCGGCCAGGTAGTCGGCGTCGCTGGTGTGCAGCGGGGTGCCGGCCGCGTCCTGGGCGGCCATGTGCTCGCCGAGCGCGTCGGTGGCGACCCGGCCCTGGAGCTTCTGGCGGCCCCGGCCGACGGCCTCCAGGGTCGTGCTGAGGACGGCCTCGAAGGCGCCGAGCTTGGCGTCCACGTAGCCGTCGGCGCGCTGGATCAGGGTCTGCGGGTCCGCGCTGTACTCGGGGGCGTCCTCGTCCGCGTACCCCTCGGCGTCGAGGCCGGGGCCGCGGCCGAGCAGCTTCTCGCGGCCGCGGTCGACGGAGGCGATGGTCTTGTTGAGGACCACCTCGAAGTTGGCCAGCTTGGAGTCGACGTAGTCGTCGGCCTCGGCGCGGATCTCCTCGGCCTCCCGGCGGGCCTCGGTGAGGATCCGGTCGGCCTCGCCCTGGGACTGGCGGGCGACCTGGGAGTCGGAGACGATCGAGCCGCGCTCGGCGTGCGCGGCCTCGATGATCCGCTCGGCCTCCTGGCGGGCCTGCTCGACCATCTGCTCGCGCCCGCCGATCAGCTCCCGCGCCTGGGCGAGGGAGTCCGGCAGGGCCGCGCGGAGCTCGTCGAGCAGGGCGAGCAGCTCGGCCCGGTTGAGCACGCAGGACGCCGACATCGGCATGGAGCGGGCGCTGCGGACCGTCGTGACGATCTCGTCGAGCTTCTTCTGCACGTCCACCGGGGCTCGCCACTCTTCTCAGCTGGATGGAGACGGACGGCACGACTGTAAGGCCAGTCGGGCCCGTTCCGTGACCTGGTGACGGAGCGTCAGCGGAGGTGGCCGGGGGTCACGACCGGGTCACTTCTCGCGCAGGCGTTCGGTGAGTCGGCCGAGGACCTGCGGCGGCACCAGGTGGGAGACGTCCCCGCCCCAGGCCGCGACCTCCTTGACCAGCGAGGACGACAGGAAGCTGTACGTCGGGTTGGTGGGCACGAAGAGCGTCTCGACGCCCGAGAGCCCGTTGTTCATCTGGGCCATCTGGAGCTCGTAGTCGAAGTCGCTGACGGCGCGGAGTCCCTTGACGATGGCGGGGATGTCGCGCTGCTTGCAGAAGTCGACGAGCAGTCCGTGGAAGGACTCGACCTCGACGTTGCCGAAGTCGGCGGTGACCTCACGGATGAGCTCGATCCGCTCGTCGACCGTGAACAGGCCCTTCTTCGACTGGTTGATCATCACCGCGACGTGCACCACGTCGTACAGCTTGGAGGCACGGGCGATGATGTCCAGGTGTCCGTTGGTGATGGGGTCGAATGACCCCGGACAGACGGCGCGGCGCAACTTGGGTCCCTCGCTCTCCGGTCCGGTCATCGTGCGTCTTCGCACGTAGAGGCGGCGCGACCGTACCAAAACGTTCCCTCGCCGTAGCGACGGGACCGCAGGGGGTCGAAGCCCTCGGGCCAGCCGAATTCCCCGCCTCGGGTGCTGCGCTCCACGGTGACGAGGGCATCCTCGCCGATCCAGCCCCCGGAGCGCAGTGTGAGGAGGATCTCGCGAAGATCGTCGTCCGAGACGGCGTACGGGGGGTCGAGGAAGACCAGGTCGTACGGCTCGGCCGGGGCCGGTCCGGCCGCGATCTGCTCGGCCTTGCCGGTGCGCAGTTCGGCGCCGGGCAGGCCGAGGCTGCGGATGTTGTCCCGGACGGTCTTCGCGGCGCGCGGGTCGGCCTCGACGAGCAGGGCGTGCGAGGCGCCGCGGGACAGCGCCTCCAGGCCGACGGCGCCGGAGCCCGCGTACAGGTCGGCGACCCGGGCCCCTTCGACTCCGTGGAAGGACTCCCAGGTGGAGAAGAGGCCCTCCCGCGCGCGGTCGGAGGTGGGCCGGGTGCCGGTGCCGGGCGGCACGGCGAGTCGGCGTCCGCCGGCGGTGCCGGCGATCACGCGGGTCATGTGGGTTCCTCGTCATCCATAAACGATTGCGCTCGCAATAGCTTATGGCGGCCGGAACGGGAAAGCTCCGGTGCGGGACCGGGCGGCCGGGTCAGCCCTTGTCCAGGTACTCCTCCCGGTCCTTGTCGAGCAGCGCGTCGAGCGCGGTGCGCAGCTCGGGGTGGGCGGTGAGGCCGGGGTCGGCGAGGACGAGTGCGGTGGCCTCCTCGCGCGCGGCGGCGATGACCTCCTCGTCGTCGATGACGGCGAGCATCCGCAGCGAGGAGCGCACGCCGGACTGGGCCTGGCCGAGGACGTCGCCCTCGCGGCGCTGTTCGAGGTCGATGCGGGAGAGCTCGAAGCCGTCGAGGGTGGCGGCGACGGCGTTCAGGCGCTGGCGGGCCGGGCTGGCCTCGGGCATCTCGGAGACGAGCAGGCAGAGTCCGGCGGCGGAGCCGCGGCCGACGCGGCCGCGGAGCTGGTGCAGCTGGGAGACGCCGAAGCGGTCGGCGTCCATGATCACCATGGCGGTGGCGTTGGGCACGTTGACGCCGACCTCGATGACGGTCGTGGCGACCAGGACGTCCACCTCGCCGGCGGCGAAGCGGCGCATGACGTCGTCCTTGTCGTCCGGGTGCATCCGGCCGTGCAGCACCTCGACGCGCAGTCCGGCGAGCGGGCCGCTGCGCAGCTGCTCGGCGACGTCGAGGACGGCGAGCGGCGGCCGCTTCTCGGCCTCGTCCTCCGGGCCGGCCTTGCGCTTGGCGGTCTGCTTCCGGTCCTCCTCGTCGCCGATGCGCGGGCACACCACGTACGCCTGGTGCCCGGACTCGACCTCCTCGCGGACCCGCTCCCAGGCGCGGGCGAGGAAGTGCGGCTTGTCGGCGGCCGGCACGACGTGGCTGACGATCCGGGAGCGGCCGGCGGGCAGCTGGTCGAGGACGGAGGTCTCCAGGTCGCCGAAGACGGTCATGGCGACCGTGCGCGGGATCGGGGTCGCGGTCATGACGAGCAGGTGCGGCGGCTGCTTCCCCTTGCCGCGCAGGGCGTCACGCTGCTCCACGCCGAAGCGGTGCTGCTCGTCGACGACGACCAGGCCGAGGTCGTGGAACTGCACCTTGTCCTCGATCAGCGCGTGGGTGCCGATGACGAGGCCGGCCTCGCCGGTGACCAGGTCCAGGAGCGCCTGACGCCGCGCGGCCGTCCCCATGGACCCGGTGAGCAGCACCACCTTGGTGGCGTTGTCGGCGCCGCCGAGCATGCCGCCCTCGGCGAGCTCGCCCATCATCTCGGTGACGGACCGGTGGTGCTGCTGGGCGAGGACCTCGGTGGGCGCGAGCATCGCGGCCTGTCCCCCGGCGTCGACGACGGCGAGCATGGCGCGCAGCGCCACCATGGTCTTGCCCGAGCCGACCTCGCCCTGGAGGAGGCGGTGCATCGGGTGTTCGGTGGCGAGGTCGTCGAAGATCTCCTTCGACACCTTCCGCTGGCCGTCGGTGAGGGTGAACGGGAGCTTGGCGTCGAAGGCGGTGAGCAGGCCGTCGGCGGCGGGGCGGCGGGCGACGGCGTGGAGCTGGGTGTCGGCGTGGCGGCGGCGGGCGAGGGCGACCTGGAGGACGAACGCCTCGTCCCACTTGAGGCGGTCGCGGGCGTCCGCGATGTCGGCCTTGGTGCGCGGCCGGTGGATCTTCATGAGCGCGTCGGGCAGGCCGGTGAGACCACGGCCCTCGCGCAGGGCGGGCGGCAGCGGGTCGACGAGGCCCTGCCAGGCGGTGGCGGCCATGGAGTCGAGGGCGATGGAGACGGACTGCTCGATGGTCCAGGACTCCAGCTGCTTGCAGGCCGGGTAGATCGGCAGCAGCTCGTTGGCAAAAGCCCGGACGGTCTCGGTGCTGCTCTCGGCGTCGAGCAGCTTGTACTCGGGGTGCGCGAGCTGGAGACGGCGGTTGAAGAGGCCGACCTTGCCGGCGAACATCGCGCGGCGGCCCGGCAGCAGCTCCTTCTGGTGGAAGTGCACGGTGCGGCCGAAGAACACGAGCTGCATCCGGCCGCTGCCGTCGGTGATCGTCACCTCCAGGCGCTGTCCCTTGCCGCGCCCGCCCTTGTTGAACGTGTGCAGGCGCGCGTCGGCGACCTGGGCGACGACCGTCACGTGCTCGTCCAGGGGCAGGTCCGCGAGCGCGGTGAGCTCGCCGCGCTCGGCGTACCGGCGCGGGTAGTGGTGCAGCAGGTCACCGACCGTGTGCAGGTCCATGTGCTCGGCCATCACCTTGGCGGTGGCGGCGCCGAGCAGCTTCTTGAGGGGTTCGTCGAGCGCGGGCACGAGACCCATTGCACACCACACCACTGACACCCGTCGCGCACCGGGCGGCGGGAAGTCCCCCTGCCCCGGACCCGTCCCGGGCGCCCCCGGGCCCGCTACTCGACGCCGATGAGGAGCGGCGGCGCGCCCTCGCCCGCCTGGTAGGTGGTGGTGTCGACGGCCAAGTACGTGGCGCGGACGTGGCGTTCGAGGGTGTCGGCGAGGGCGGCGGGGGTGTCGGCGGCGGTGATGAGGGTGACGAGTTCGCCGCCGGCCGAGAGCATGCGGTCGAGGACGATGCGGGCGGTGGCGGTGAGGTCCTGGCCGATGACGGCGACGTCGCCCTCGATGAGGCCGAGGACGTCGCCGGCCTGGCAGACGCCGGCGGAGGTGAAGGACTGGTGTTCGGCGACGGCGAGTTCGGCGTAGCGGGTGGCGCCGGCGGCCGCGGTCATGGCGACGACGTCCTCGTCGAAGCGGCGGTCCGGTTCGTGGACGGCGAGGGCGGCGATGCCCTGGACGGCGGCGCGGGTGGGGATGAGGGCGACGCGGACGCCCTCGGCGCGGGCCTGTTCGGCGGCCGCGGCGGCGACGGTGCGCAGCTCGGTGTCGTTGGGGAGGAGGACGACCTCGTGGGCGTGGGTGCGGCGGATGGCTTCGGCGAGTTCCGCGCCGGTGGGCGGCTCGCCGGGGCGGGCGAGCAGGGTGGTGGCGCCGGCCCCGGCGCACAGGCCGGCGAGGCCCTCGCCGGGGACGACGGCGACGATCGCGCGGCCGGCGGGCTCGGTGTGCGCGTCGAAGTGGGTGATGCGGATGCGGTACGGGCGTCCCGCCTCGACGCCGGCCTCGACGGCGGCGCCGGCGTCGTCGGTGTGGACGTGGACGTTCCACAGCCCGTCGCCGCCGACGACGACGAGGGACTCGCCCAGCGCGTCGAGGCGGGCCTTCAGGCGGTCCACGGCGGCGTCGCCGGCCTCCAGGAGGTAGATCACCTCGTACGCGGGTCCCTCGGAGCCCTCGCAGGCGGCGTCGGCGAGGACGGGGTGGTGCACGGGCCCGAGGGGGTGCTCGGGGGGCCGGCCCGTCAGGGTCTCGACGAGCGCGCCGAGCACCGCCACCAGACCGCGTCCTCCGGCGTCCACGACGCCGGCGCGTTCGAGTGCGGCCAACTGCCCGGGGGTCGCGTCCAGGGCCGTCCGGGCCCCCTCGTAGGCCCGTGTGGCCACCGTCACGAGTTCTCCGCCCGGCGCGCAGGCTTCGGCGGCGGCGCGGGCGACGGTGAGGACGGTGCCCTCGACGGGGTGGGCGACGGCCGCGCGGGCCGCGCCGGCGGCGCCGGCGAGGGCGCGGGCGAGGTGATCCCCGTCACCTCCGGCGGCGAGTTCGGCGGCCATCCCGCGCAGCAGCTGGGAGAGGATCGTGCCGGAGTTCCCGCGGGCGCCGAGCAGGGCGCCGTGGGCCATGGCCCGTATGACCTCGGCCACTCCCGCGCCGCCGGGGACCTCGTCCACCGCCCGGGCCGCCGACTCCACCGTCAGGTACAGGTTCGTACCGGTGTCCCCGTCCGCGACGGGGTAGACGTTGATGGCGTCGATCTCCTCGCGCTCTCTGCCGAGGGCCGCCAGCGCCCCCGCGCACCAGGATCGGACGGCTTCGGCGTCGAGGTTCTGCGGGTGCGGGGCTCGCGGCGACGGGTGGGGCAACGCGTGGTCCTCCTGAGCTCTGCGCTGGGTTCACCGCAGCGTAGACCCGGTCCCACCAGGGCTCCGGGGCGGGGGCCGGGCGGAACATGGTAGTTTCGTTCCACCGAAGCGGTCGTTGTATGCTGCTTCGGTTGCCCGGCACTGTCGGGCCATTCCTCCGGCAAGCCACTTCAGATCCTAGATCCGATTCCGGTGCGCCGGATTCACCGTAAATCTGAAGTCTTTGGAGTGACCCGTGGCTGCCAACTGCGACGTCTGCGGCAAGGGGCCGGGCTTCGGCAACAACATTTCGCACTCGCACCGCCGTACGTCTCGTCGCTGGAACCCGAACATCCAGCGTGTGCGTGCCGTGGTCGGTCGGACGCCGAAGCGGCTCAACGTCTGCACCTCGTGCATCAAGGCCGGCAAGGTCTCGCGCTAATTGGTGCTCCCCCGCGTCAAGCGGGGAAAGCCCCGCCGACGTCACGTCGTAGCGCAGCCCCTGCGGTTGCCTTGAAAGGCCGGTTCACCTCGGTGAACCGGCCTTTTGCCATGCCCGGAAACGGTCAGCGCCAGCGCCACGCGTGGTCGACCGGGCCGATGCCCCCGCCCAGCGCGAAGCCGCGCGCGATCGCGCCCGTCACATAGGCCTTCGCCTCGGCCACCGCCGCCGGCACGGCGAGGCCCTTCGCGAGGCCCGATGCCACCGCCGAGGCGAGCGTGCAGCCCGTGCCGTGGGTGTGCCGGTTGTCGTGGCGCGGGGCCCGGAACCAGTGCTCCTCGGTGCCGTCCGTCAGGAAGTCGACGGCCTCCCCGCCCGGGGCTCCGCGGGTGTCGAGGTGCCCGCCCTTGATCAGCGCCCAGCGCGGCCCGTACGCGAGGACCGCGTCGGCCGCCCGCCGCATCCCGTCCTCGTCCTCGACCACGACGCCGGTGAGCTGTGTCACCTCGTCCAGGTTGGGCGTGGCCACGGTGGCGGCCGGCAGCAGCGCGGTACGGACGGAGCCGAGCGCGGAGGCGGCCAGCAGCGGGTCGCCGTGCTTGGAGACGCCGACCGGGTCGACGACCACCGGGGCCGCCACGGAGGCGAGCAGTCCGGCCACCGTCTCGACCAGGGCGGCGGACGCCAGCATGCCGGTCTTGACCGCCTGGACGCCGATGTCGTCGGCGACGGCCCGGAACTGGGCCCGTACGGCCTCCTCGGGCAGCTCCCAGGCGCCCTGGACGCCCCGCGAGTTCTGCGCGGTCACGGCGGTGATCACGCTCATGCCGTGGACGCCGAGCGCCAGCATCGTCTTGAGGTCGGCCTGGATGCCGGCGCCGCCGCCGGAGTCGGATCCGGCGACGGTGAGGACCAGCGGGGGCCGGGAGGTCACTCCGTGCCGCCGAAGTGGTCCCAGCCGCCCTTGCTGTGCCAGGGCGCCCCGTCCACCGTCACCTGCGGCAGCGCGGACGGGTTGAGGACCTCGCCGATGACCTTCCAGCGGGCCGGCAGCTTCACGTCCGGCGGGAAGGTGGCGACGATCGCGTGGTCCTCTCCCCCGGTGAGCACCCACTGGAGCGGGTCGACGCCGACGGCCTGGCCGATGTCGTGCATCTGGGTGGGGATGTCGATGAGGCCGGAGCGCAGGTCGATGCGGACCTTGCTGGCCTCGGCGATGTGCCCGAGGTCGGCGATCAGGCCGTCGCTGACGTCGCACATGGCGGTGGCGCCGAGTCCGGCGGCGGCCGGGCCCGCGTGGTACGGCGGCTCGGGGCGGCGGTGGGCCTCGACGAAGGCGCGCGGGGAGCGGAAGCCGCGGGAGAGCACCGCGTAGCCGGCGGCGGACCAGCCGAGCCAGCCGGTGTAGGCGACGACGTCACCGGGCTGCGCGCCGCCGCGGGTGACCGGGTCGTGGTTGCGCAGATCGCCGAGCGCGGTGATGGAGACCATGATCGTGTCGCCGCGGACGACGTCGCCGCCGACCACCGCGGCGCCCGCGACCTGACATTCGTCGCGCAGTCCGTCCATGAGTTCCGTGGGCCAGGTGACCGGGAGTTCGGCGGGGACGACGAGCCCGAGCAGCAGCGCGGTGGGGACGGCGCCCATGGCGGCGATGTCGGCGAGGTTCTGCGCCGCGGCCTTGCGGCCGACGTCGTACGCCGTCGACCAGTCGCGGCGGAAGTGGCGTCCTTCGAGCAGGATGTCCGTGCTGGCCACCACCCGCCGGTCGGGGGCGGAGACCACGGCGGCGTCGTCGCCGGGCCCGATCCGCACCGCGGGGGTGGAGGTGAGCCGGGAGGTGAGCTCCCTGATGAGCCCGAACTCGCCCAGCTCTCCGACTGTGCCCTTCACCGCGTGTCACCTCGTGTCGTCGTGCCGGCCGCCGCGCCGCTCCGCCGCTCCTCGCCGTGCGGGTCGCGGGCCGTCACCGTGCCGGATACCGTCAAGTTAACCGTCCGAGCGGACGGTCGACTTCTCATCTGACCGTCAACTTCTCATCTGCCTGCGCCACACCACGGGCGCCTCCGGGCGCGGAGGTCTCCCCGCGGCCCGCGGCGACGCGGTACCGTGGCGTCTCTTTCTCCCACAAGATCCTCGTGGCCGCCCTGGAGGTTCCGTGGTACAGGCGTACATCCTTATTCAGACCGAGGTGGGCAAGGCGTCGACCGTCGCCGAGACCATCGCCAAGATCACTGGAGTCATCCAGGCCGAGGACGTGACGGGTCCCTATGACGTGATCGTGCGCGCCGAGGCCGACACCGTGGACGCGCTCGGCCGCATGGTGGTCGCCAAGGTCCAGCAAGTGGAAGGCATCACCCGCACCCTCACCTGCCCGGTCGTGCATATCTAGCCCCCGTCTACCCTTGGCCGGTGATGTCTTCCCACCGGCCCTTCGGCCTGTCCGCCTCCGCCGCCGCGGTCGGCGTCCTGCTGCTCGCCGTCGCGGGCTGTTCCTCCGCGGACGCGAAGCCGTCGGTGGCCGTTCCCGGTCCTCCGGCGGCCGAGGCCGCCTTCTGCCGTGCGCTCGCGAAGGAGTTGCCCGACACCGTGGCCGGTCTGGAGCGGACCGGCACCGAGCCGGAGTCCGAGCTGACCGCCGCGTGGGGGGATGCGGCGATCGTACTGCGCTGCGGGGTCCCCCGGCCCGAAAAGATGAACGATCCGCAGGCACAGGGGATCGACGCGAACGGCGTCAACTGGCTGTTCGAGCCGCGCGAGGGCGACGGACCCCGCTTCACCACGACGTACCGCAAGACCTACGTCGAGGTGACGCTGGACAAGCGGTACGCGCACGACGTCGGCCCGCTCGTGGATCTCGCCGGCCCGGTGAAGAAGGCCGTCCCGCCCAGTCTCTGAGCGGGACGGTGTCGCCCAGGGCCTGTCCGGCGGATCAGGCCCTAGCGCAGGCCGGTGGAACGGTTGAGCGCGGCCTGGATGAGCCGGTCGACCAGCTCCGGGTAGCCGACGCCGCTCTCCTGCCACATGCGCGGGTACATGGAGATGGGCGTGAAGCCGGGCATGGTGTTGATCTCGTTGATGACGAACCCGCCGTCCTCGGTGAGGAAGAAGTCGGCGCGCACCAGGCCCTCGCAGGACACCGACTCGTAGGCGAGCACGGCGAGGCGCTGGACCTCGGCGGTGGCCTCGTCGCCGATCGGCGCGGGCACCAGGCCGGAGGCCGAGTCGATGTACTTGGCCTCGAAGTCGTAGAAGTCGTGGTCGGTGACCGGCGGGATCTCGGCCGGCACGCTGGCGCGCGGGCCGTCCTCGAACTCCAGGACGCCGCACTCGATCTCACGGCCGCGGACCAGCGCCTCGACGATGATCTTCGGGTCGAAGCGGCGGGCCTCCTCGACGGCCTCGTCCAGGCCGGAGAGGTCGTCGACCTTGGTGATGCCGACGGAGGAGCCGCCACGGGCCGGCTTCACGAAGAGCGGCCAGCCGTGGTCGGCGGCGAACTCCACGATCTTCTTGCGGGCGGCGGCCGGGTTCTGCTCCCACTCGCGCGGCCGGATGACCTCGTACGGGCCGACGGGCAGACCGAAGGAGACGAAGACGCGCTTCATGTACTCCTTGTCCTGGCCGACGGCGGAGGCGAGGACGCCCGCGCCGACGTACGGGATGCCGGAGAGCTCCAGGAGGCCCTGGAGGGTGCCGTCCTCGCCGTACGGGCCGTGCAGCATCGGGAAGACCACGTCGACCTCGCCGAGGGCCTGCGGCAGCGCGCCGGGCTCGCTCAGGACGACCTCGCGGCTGGCCGGGTCGACGGGCAGGACCACGCCGCCGGTCTCGGACTCGGCGAGCTGGGCGACGTCCGGCAGGGCACGGTCGGCGATCGCCATCCGCTCGGGGGCGTCGGCGGTCAGCGCCCAGCGCCCCTCCCGGGTGATGCCGATGGGCAGCACGTCGTACTTGTCCCGGTCGATGGCGCTGAGGACGGCGCCGGCGGTGACGACGGAGATGGCGTGCTCGGAGCTGCGTCCGCCGAAGACGACGGCCACGCGCGGCTTGCGGGGGCTCTGGGTGTTCTCGCTCATATCGCGATGAGCGTACCTTGCGGCGTCCGAACTCCTGAGCGCCCCGCTTCCGCTTGGCGCGTCCGGCTCAGCGGCGCTCCGCCTTGGCGCTGCGCGACATCAGCTCCTTGAGCGCGACGACCGGCGGCTTGCCCTCGTGGACGATCGACACGACCGTCTCGGTGATGGGCATGTCGACGCCGTGCCGGCGGGCCAGATCGAGCACGGACTCGCAGGACTTGACGCCCTCGGCGGTCTGCTTGGTGGCCGCGATGGTCTCCTGGAGGGTCATCCCGCGGCCCAGGTTGGTGCCGAAGGTGTTGTTCCGGGAGAGCGGCGAGGAGCAGGTGGCGACGAGGTCGCCGAGGCCCGCGAGGCCGGAGAAGGTGAGCGGGTCGGCGCCCATGGCGAGGCCGAGCCGGGTGGTCTCGGCCAGGCCGCGGGTGATGAGCGTGGCCTTGGAGTTGTCGCCGAGGCCCATGCCGTTCGCGATGCCGACGGCGAGGCCGATGACGTTCTTGACGGCTCCGCCGAGCTCGCAGCCGACGACGTCGGTGTTGGTGTACGGGCGGAAGTACGGGGTCATGCAGGCGGCCTGGAACCGCTGGGCGACGGTCTCGTCGACGCAGGCGACGACGGCGGCGGCGGGCTGCCGGGCCGCGATCTCCAGGGCCAGGTTGGGGCCGGTGAGGACGGCCACGCGCTCGGCGGGCACCTCCGCGACCTCCATGACGACCTCGCTCATCCGCTCGGCGGTGCCGAGTTCGACGCCCTTCATCAGGGAGACGAGGACGGTGTCCGGGGCGAGCAGCGGCTTCCAGGCGGCGAGGTTCTCGCGCAGCGTCTGGGAGGGCACGACGAGGACGGTGAAGTCGGCGTCGCGGGCGGCCTCGGCGGCGTCGGCGGTGGCCGTGATGCCCTTGGGGAGTTCGACCCCGGGCAGGTAGTCGGGGTTGGTCCCGGTGGTGTTGATCGTCTCCGCGAGGGCGGCGCGCCGGCCCCAGAGGCTGACCTCGCAGCCCGCGTCGGCGAGCACCATGGCGAAGGCGGTGCCCCAGGATCCGTTGCCGAAGACGGCTGCCTTGGTCACTTCTTGCCTTCCCCCGCGGCCTTGCGGCGCTGCTCCAGGCGCGCCTTCCTGTGGTCGTACGGCTCGGCCGGGGCCCGCTCTCCGCGGACCTCCTCGAGGATCCGCGTGATGGCCGCCATGATCTCCTCGGTGGCCTCGCGCAGCACCTCGGGCGTGGGCTCGAGGTCGTAGAAGCGGGAGAGGTCGACGGGCGGACCGGCCTGCACGATCAGGGTCTTGCGCGGCCACAGCCGCAGCTTGTTCTCCTTGGCGTACGGCGGCATCGCGAGGTTGGCGCCCCACTGGGCGACCGGGATCACGGGCACCTTGGTGAGCAGCGCGACCCGGGCGGCGCCGGTCTTGCCGGCCATGGGCCACATCTCGGGGTCGCGGGTGAGGGTGCCCTCGGGATAGAAGGCGACGCACTCGCCGTGCTCGATGGCGTCGACGGCGGCCCGGAAGGCGTCCAGGGCGTTGGTGGTCTCGCGGTAGACCGGGATCTGGCCGGTGTTGCGCAGCATCATGCCGACGAACGAGCTCTTGAAGAGGCCGGCCTTCGCCAGGAAGCGGGGCACGCGGCCGGTGTTGTACTGGTAGTGCGCGTAGGACAGCGGGTCCAGGTACGAGTTGTGGTTCACCGCGGTGATGAAGCCGCCGTCGGCCGGGATGTGCTCCGTTCCGCGCCAGTCCCGCTTGAACAGCACCACCAGCGGGGGTTTGGCGATGACCGCCGCCAGGCGGTACCAGAAGCCGATTCTGCGGCGGGACACTCGGACACCTTTCTCCGGACGGGTGCGCAAGGGGTCAATGGTCCCCCCCTGCTCCTGGGCTGTCGAGGACACCGTACGCCCCGGGGCCCGGCCGGTTCGCGCGGACGGGAGGGAACTCCGGGGGCGCGGGCGGGGGGAAGAAGGCCGGGGCGGGCGGGAAGAATGGCGTCCGATGAAGAGCTACGCCGACGAGACCGCGTACGACGACTGGTCGCTGGTCGTGCCCCTGAAGCCGCTGGCGCGGGCCAAGAGCCGCCTCGCCCCGGCGGTGGGCGGTTCGCTGCGGCGTCTGCTGGCGCTCGCGTTCGCCGAGGACACGGTGGCGGCGGTCCTCGCCTGCCCCGCGGTCCGGGATGTGGCGGTCGTCACGGACGATCCGGCCGCGGCGGGGGCGCTGGCGGCGCTCGGGGCGCGGATCGTGCCGGACGCGCCGGCCGCGGGACTCAACGGGGCGCTGGCGCACGGGGCCCGCGCGGTGCGGGCGGGGCGGCCCAGGGCGCGGGTGGCGGCCCTGAACGCGGACCTTCCGGCGCTGCGTCCGGCCGAGCTGGCCCGGGTGCTGTCGGTGGCCGGGCAATTCCCGCGGGCATTTCTCGCGGATGCCGCCGAAATAGGTACGACATTCCTCTCGGCCGGTCCGGGCGCGGAATTGGAACCGGCATTCGGAGGGGCTTCGCGACGCCGGCATTTGTCGTCGGGCGCGGTGGAAATCCGGCTGGCCGGGGTGGATTCCGTACGCCGGGACGTGGACACCGGGGAGGACCTGGCGGCCGCCCTGGCGCTCGGCGTGGGGCCGCGGACGGCGGCCCGCTGGGTGCGGGCCGGATAGGCTGCGGTCCATGCAGGCGACCGCGTACACGTACGACCCCGAGACCCACAGCGGCAGTGTGCTGCTCGACGACGGCACCCCGGTGGAGTTCGGGGCCGAGGCCTTCACCGCGGGCGGGCTGCTGCTGCTGCGGCCGGGGCAGCGGGTGCGGATCGAGACGGAGGGCGAGGGCGCGGCCCGCCGGATCACGCTGGTGACGCTGCAGACGTTCTAGAGCTGCTGACGCCGCAGACGTTCCAGAACCGCGCGTACGGCCGGGTGCACGGCCGCTCGTACAGCGTTTCGCACGGCCTCTCATTCGGCCGGAAATCCCCTTGTGCGCGCCGCGGGCCGGGCTCCCCGACAGGGAGCCCGGCCCGGCGTATGAGCACGCGCCGCCTTACTTCTTCGCGGCGGTGGTCTTCTTCGCGGTGGTCTTGCGCGCCGTCGTCTTCT
This sequence comes from Streptomyces sp. NPDC004327, assembly GCF_042873935.1. NCBI lineage: Bacteria > Bacillati > Actinomycetota > Actinomycetes > Kitasatosporales > Streptomycetaceae > Streptomyces > Streptomyces sp. NPDC004327. The sequence continues at coordinate 177,419 of NZ_JBIAME010000011.1, forward strand.
TGGCGGGCGCCTTCTTCGCGGTGGCCTTCTTCGCCGGCGCGGTCTTCTTGGCGACGGTCTTCTTCGCGGCGGCCGTGGTCTTCTTGGCGGCCGCCGTGGTCTTCTTCGCCGCGGCGGTGGTGGTCTTCTTGGCGGCGGCCGTGGTCTTCTTCGTCGCCGTCGTGGCCTTCTTCGCCGCGGCGGCGGTGGTCTTCTTGGCGGCGGCCGTGGTCTTCTTCGCCGGAGTCGCCTTCTTCGCGGCGGCCTTCTTGGCGGTGGTGGCCTTCTTGGCCGCGGCCTTCTTCACGGTGGCGGAGGCGGCTCCACCCATGAGGCTGCCCTTCGGCGCCTTCTTGACGGAGACCTCGCCGCCCTTGGGGAGCTTCTTCGAGCCGCTGACCAGGTCCTTGAAGCCCTGACCCGCACGGAAGCGCGGAACGGAGGTCTTCTTGACCCGCACGCGCTCGCCCGTCTGCGGGTTACGGGCGTAGCGAGCGGGGCGGTCGACCTTCTCGAACGACCCGAAGCCGGTGACCGAGACCCGGTCGCCGGAGACCACGGCGCGCACGATGGCGTCGAGCACGTGGTCGACGGCTTCGGCGGCCTGCTGGCGGCCGCCCAACTTGTCGGCAATCGCTTCTACGAGCTGCGCCTTGTTCACGTCTTCCCCTTCGGAGACTTTGCCAGAACGAAAGTGTTCAAGCTTTTTCGCACGTTAGGCATGTATATACCGCAAATCAAACACGAAACGGGCTAATCACCCTAGTGCCGCAACGCGAAAGAGCCGTTACGGAGTTCCAGGTGTCAGTCGTCTTCAGGGAATCGACCCTCGTCGAGGTCCTTCAGGTCCTTCATCAACCGGTCCAGACGCGTTGCCACGTCCGTGATGTCGTGCTTCGCCGCGGCCGTGAGGACCAGCAGCTTCCGGGACAGCGCCATCCTTACGCCCTCCGGGACTTGCAGTTCGCGCACCCTTCTGTGCGCTTCCTTCAATCGGGCGGCGACGGCCTCGTAGAGCTCGAGTTGGCTGTCGCGTTCCATGCACCGATTGTGCCATCTAGGGCGAGTTGTCGCCCGACCGGGCCTCAACAAGCGACTGCGCCCCCCACCGGGCGGTGGGGGGCGCAGTACTGGAAACGCGCTGCTCAGACCGTAATTGTACGGGGCTTGAAGGACGGCCGAGCGGCCTCGTAGGCGGCGATGTCCGCTTCGTTCTGAAGGGTGAGGCTGATGTCGTCCAGACCGTTCAGCAGTCGCCAGCGGGCGTTCTCGTCGAGCTCGAAGTCGGCGTCGATCCCGGCCGCGAGGACCTTGCGGGCCTGCAGGTCGACGGTGACCTCGGCGGTCGGGTCGGCCTCGGTGAGCTCCCAGAGGGCGTCCACGGTGGCCTGCGGCAGGACGACGGTGAGCAGGCCGTTCTTCAGCGAGTTGCCGCGGAAGATGTCGGCGAAGCGGCTGGAGATCACGGTCTTGAAGCCGTAGTTCTGCAGCGCCCAGACGGCGTGCTCGCGGGAGGAGCCGGTGCCGAAGTCGGGGCCGGCGACCAGGACCGAGGCGCCCTGGCGCTCGGGGCGGTTGAGGACGAACTCCTCGTCCTTGCGCCAGGCCTCGAAGAGGCCGTCCTCGAAGCCGTCGCGGGTGACCTTCTTCAGCCAGTGCGCCGGGATGATCTGGTCGGTGTCGACGTTGCTGCGGCGCAGCGGAACGGCGCGGCCGGTGTGCGTGGTGAAGGCTTCCATGATTCTCAGACCCCCGCGGTGGTGGCGACGTCGGACAGATCGGCCGGGGAGGCCAGGTGGCCGAGGACGGCGGTGGCGGCGGCGACCTGGGGGGAGACCAGGTGGGTGCGGCCGCCCTTGCCCTGCCGGCCCTCGAAGTTGCGGTTGGAGGTGGACGCGGAACGCTCGCCGGGGGCCAGTTGGTCGGGGTTCATCCCCAGGCACATGGAGCAGCCCGCGTGCCGCCACTCGGCGCCGGCCTCCTTGAAGACCTTGTCCAGGCCCTCCTCGACGGCCTGCAGGGCGACCCGGACGGAGCCGGGGACGACCAGCATGCGGACACCGTCGGCGACCTTGCGGCCGTCCAGCAGGGAGGCGACGCCCCGCAGGTCCTCGATGCGGCCGTTGGTGCAGGAGCCTACGAAGACGGTGTCGACCTTGATGTCGCGCAGCGGCTGGCCGGCGGTCAACCCCATGTACTCCAGGGCCTTTTCGGCGGCGAGGCGCTCCGAAGCGTCTTCGTACGAAGCCGGGTCGGGGACGTTCGCCGAAAGCGGGGCGCCCTGGCCCGGGTTGGTGCCCCAGGTGACGAACGGCGCGAGCGCGGTGGCGTCGATGACGACCTCGGCGTCGAAGACGGCGTCCTCGTCGGTCCTCAGGGTCTTCCAGTACGCGACGGCGGCGTCCCAGTCCTCGCCCTCGGGGGCGTGGGCGCGGCCCTTCAGATAGGCGAAGGTGGTCTCGTCGGGGGCGATCATGCCCGCGCGGGCGCCGGCCTCGATGGACATGTTGCAGATGGTCATCCGGGCCTCCATCGAGAGCTTCTCGATGGCGGAGCCGCGGTACTCCAGGACGTAGCCCTGGCCGCCGCCGGTGCCGATCCGCGCGATGATCGCCAGGATCAGGTCCTTGGCGGTGACGTCCTCGGGCAGCTCGCCGTCGACGGTGATCGCCATGGTCTTCGGGCGGGCCATCGGCAGCGTCTGGGTGGCGAGCACGTGCTCGACCTGGCTGGTGCCGATGCCGAACGCCAGCGCGCCGAAGGCGCCGTGCGTGGAGGTGTGGGAGTCACCGCAGACCACCGTGGTGCCCGGCTGGGTCAGTCCCAGCTGCGGTCCCACCACGTGGACGACGCCCTGCTCGACGTCGCCCAGCGGGTGCAGCCGGACGCCGAACTCGGCGCAGTTCTTGCGCAGGGTCTCCAACTGGGCGCGGGAGACCGGGTCGGCGATCGGCTTGTCGATGTCCAGGGTGGGGGTGTTGTGGTCCTCGGTGGCGATGGTGAGGTCGAGGCGCCGCACCTGCCGGCCGTTCTGACGCAGCCCGTCGAACGCCTGCGGGCTGGTCACCTCGTGCAGCAGGTGCAGATCGATGAAGAGGAGGTCGGGCTCGCCCTCGGCGCGCCGGACGACATGGTCGTCCCAGACCTTCTCCGCGAGTGTCCTACCCATCGCTTTCCCTCCGGCCGGCGGCGTGCGCCGGCACCACTAGAGATCGTTTCGCGGCCGTCGTGCGGCCGCATCACCAGAGTGACGGGTTCCTCGGAAAATTGAACTTGCGTTTCACAGAGTGAGACGCGAATATCGTTGCATGGACAACTCTAGCGGCGTAGGCGTTCTCGACAAGGCAGCCCTTGTCCTGAGCGCCCTGGAGTCCGGTCCGGCCACCCTCGCAGGTCTGGTCGCGGCGACGGGACTCGCACGACCCACGGCACACCGACTGGCCGTGGCACTGGAACACCACCGGATGGTGGCCCGGGACATGCAGGGCCGGTTCATCCTCGGACCGCGGCTGGCGGAGCTCGCCGCCGCGGCCGGCGAGGACCGGCTGCTCGCGACGGCCGGACCGGTGCTGACGCACCTGCGCGACGTGACGGGCGAGAGCGCCCAGCTCTACCGGCGCCAGGGCGACATGCGCATCTGCGTGGCGGCGGCGGAGCGGCTCTCGGGTCTGCGGGACACCGTGCCGGTCGGCTCGACGCTGACCATGAAGGCCGGCTCGTCGGCGCAGATCCTGATGGCCTGGGAGGAGCCCGAGCGGCTGCACCGCGGCCTCCAGGGCGCCCGCTTCACGGCGACGGCCCTGTCGGGCGTACGGCGCCGCGGCTGGGCCCAGTCGATCGGCGAGCGCGAGCCGGGCGTGGCATCCGTCTCGGCGCCCGTGCGCGGGCCGTCGAACCGGGTGGTGGCCGCCGTGTCGGTCTCGGGCCCGATCGAGCGCCTGACCCGCCACCCGGGCCGTATGCACGCCCAGGCGGTCATCGACGCCGCCGCCCGTCTGACCGAGGCCCTGCGCCGCAACGGCTGACCCTGCCGCCGCTTCCTCTCTTCATCTGTTCGTGTCCGGCCCACCGCTCCAACGCCGCAGCGGTGGGCCGGAGTTGTGTCTCATGACACAACCGCCGCGACACATGACGAAGAAGCCCTCCCCCGAAGGGAAGGGCTTCATCCGTGCGTACCCCCGACCGGATTCGAACCGGCGCTACCGCCTTGAGAGGGCGGCGTGCTAGGCCGCTACACAACGGGGGCTCGGATCCTGCGAGCGTTGAATGAACACCGCCGCAGATCCTAGCTGGTCTACCTGGACTCGAACCAAGACTAACTGAACCAGAATCAGTCGTGCTGCCAATTACACCATAGACCAAAGTGGTTTAGACCAACTCGTACCCCCGACCGGATTCGAACCGGCGCTACCGCCTTGAGAGGGCGGCGTGCTAGGCCGCTACACAACGGGGGCCCTAGCGATCCTGCATCAGAGTCACCGGGAGCTACCCAGGTGATCCTGCGGGAAGGATCTGTACCCCCGACCGGATTCGAACCGGCGCTACCGCCTTGAGAGGGCGGCGTGCTAGGCCGCTACACAACGGGGGCTTGTGGATGCCATCCACGGTTTGCAGATGAGCTCTGCGAGCTGGCCTACCTGGACTCGAACCAAGACTAACTGAACCAGAATCAGTCGTGCTGCCAATTACACCATAGGCCACCGGAACTTGATCTCTTCGAGAAGGGATCCTGCTCGGCTTGCGCTTTCGGGGCTTTCCGGCCTTTCGGCCCGTTCCCCTCGGCGCAGGAAGAACATTACCCGAAGGTGGACGGTGCTCCAAAACGCGTATCCCCGAGCAGCACCCCGGGCAGCTGGTGGAGGTCCGTGATGCGGGTCAGCTCGGGCCTCCCGCCGGTGTCCGCGCGGTCCAGCCAGACCCCGAGCAGGCCCGCCTCCACGGCGCCGCGCGCGTCCGTGTCCGGCTGGTCCCCGACGTACGCCACCTGCTCCGGTGGCAACCCGAGGGCCGTGCAGGCCGCGTGGAACGCCTCCGGGGCCGGCTTGGACACCCCGAGCTCGGCGGCGCACAGGACGGCCTCGAAGCGCTCCCGTACGCCCAGCGCGCGGAGCTTGGGGTCCTGGGCGTGGATGCTGGAGTTCGAGAGCACGCCGTGGCGGTAGTCACGGGCCAGCAGGTCGAGCACCGGCACGGCGTCGGGAAAGAGCTCCCAGGCGGCCTCGTAGTGGGCCGCGTAGCGGTCGAACCAGCCGTCGGCCTCGTCCTCGGTCATCCCCGGCCGCTCCAGGAAGTCCCGCACCCGCCACCGCCGCTGTTCCTGCCAGTCGCCGAGCCCGGCCTGGTAGCGCCGCCAGTGGAGCTCCGTGAGCTCCTTCCAGCGCCCGAGGGCCAGGTCGACGGAGCCGAACCCGCCGGCGAGCCCCTCGGCGGCCAGGTGGGCCCGCATGCCGGCGCGGTCGGCGCCCGCGTAGTCGAAGATCGTGTCGTCCACGTCCCAGAGGACCGCGCGGATGGTCATGAAAACGACCGTACCCCCGTCCCGGGACGGGACGGGGGTACTTCGGGCATGTGCCCGGGGCCGGGCCGGGGCTCAGCCGGCGAGCTTCGCCAGGGCCGCGTCGACGCGGGCCAGGGTCTTGTCCTTGCCCAGGATCTGGAGGGACTCGAAGAGCGGCAGGCCGACCGTGCGGCCGGTGACGGCGACGCGGACCGGGGCCTGGGCCTTGCCGAGCTTGAGGCCGTGGGCCTCGCCGGCGGCCAGGACGGCGTTCTTCAGCGACTCCGGGTCGCTCCAGTCGGCGTCCACGAGCTTCTCGCGGGCGGTGGTGAGCAGGGCGGCGGGCTCGCCCTTCATCGCCTTGTCCCAGGACGGCTGGTCGAGGACCGGCTCGGGCAGGAACAGGAAGTCGACGTTGGCCGTGATCTCCGACAGGACGGTCAGCCGGGTCTGGGCGTAGGGCGCGATGGCCTCCCAGGCGGTCCGGTCGAAGTCCTCGGGGGCCCAGTTCGCGTGCGGGGCGTTCAGCCAGGGCTCGCAGGCCGCGGTGAAGTCCTTCACGTCCAGCATGCGGATGTGGTCCGCGTTGATGGACTCGGCCTTCTTGAGGTCGAAGCGGGCCGGGTTGGCGTTGACGTCCGCGATGTCGAACTTCTCGACCATCTCGGGGATGGTGAAGAGGTCCTGGTCGGCGGAGAAGGACCAGCCGAGGAGCGACAGGTAGTTGAGCAGGCCCTCGGGGAGGAAGCCGCGCTCCCGGTAGAGGTTGAGGGACGCCTGCGGGTCGCGCTTGGAGAGCTTCTTGTTGCCCTCGCCCATGACGTACGGCAGGTGGCCGAAGGCGGGGATCTCCTTGGCGACGCCCAGCTCGATCAGCGCCTTGTAGAGCGCGATCTGCCGCGGGGTGGAGGAGAGCAGGTCCTCGCCGCGCAGGACGTGGGTGATCTCCATCAGGGCGTCGTCGACCGGGTTGACCAGGGTGTACAGCGGGGCGCCGTTGGCGCGCACGATGCCGTAGTCCGGGACGTTCTCCGGGGTGAAGGTGAGCTCGCCGCGGACCAGGTCGGTGAAGGTGATCGTCTCGTCCGGCATCCGGAAGCGGACGATGGCCTCGCGGCCCTCGGCCTTGTAGACCTCGACCTGCTCGGCGCTCAGCTCGCGGCAGTGGCCGTCGTAGCCGGACGGCCGGCCGGCGGCGCGGGCGGCCTCGCGGCGCTCGTCCAGCTCGGTCTGGGTGCAGTAGCAGTGGTACGCGTAGCCGCCGGCGAGGAGCTTCCCGGCGACGTCCTTGTAGATGTCCATCCGCTGCGACTGGCGGTACGGCTCGTGCGGGCCGCCGACCTCGGGGCCCTCGTCCCAGTCGAGCCCGAGCCACTTCAGCGAGTCGAGCAGCTGGTTGTACGACTCCTCGGAGTCGCGGGCCGCGTCGGTGTCCTCGATGCGGAAGACCATGGTGCCCTGGTTGTGCCGCGCGAAGGCCCAGTTGAAGAGGGCGGTGCGGACCAGGCCCACATGGGGGTTGCCGGTCGGGGACGGACAGAAACGGACGCGGATGTTCGCGTTAGCCACGCTTGATCACCCTGTTGGTGAGAGTGCCGATGCCTTCGATGGTGACGGCGACCTCGTCGCCGACGGTGAGGGGGCCGACCCCGGCGGGGGTGCCGGTGAGGATGACGTCGCCCGGGAGCAGCGTCATGGCCTCGGTGATGTGGACGACCAGGTCCTCGATGGAGCGGATCATGTCGCTCGTACGGCCGAGCTGTCGCTGTTCGCCGTTGACCGTCGCCTGGATGGTCAGGTCGCTCGCGTCGGCGATGCTCAGGCCGGTCTCGACCCAGGGGCCCAGCGGGCAGGAGGTGTCGAAGCCCTTGGCGCGGGCCCACTGGGACTCGCGCTGCTGGACGTCGCGGGCGGTGACGTCGTTGGCACAGGTGTAGCCGAAGACGACGTCCTTGACGCGCTCGCGCGGAACCTCACGGCACATGCGGCCGATGACCACGGCCAGTTCGGCCTCGTGGTGCAGCTGGCTGGAGAAGGAGGGGTACTCGATGGCGTCGCCGGGGCCGATCACGGAGGTGGTGGGCTTGAAGAAGGCCACCGGTACCTCGGGGACCTCGTTGCCGAGTTCCTTCGCGTGCTCCGCGTAGTTGCGGCCGATGGCCACCACCTTGTTGGGGAGCACGGGCGGCAGGAGCCGGACCTTGCTCAGCGGGACCTTGGTGCCGCTGAGCTCGAAGTCGGTGTACGGGATGCCCTTGATGATGTCGAGGACCAGGCCGCCGGACTCGACGGTTCCCTCGCCCTCGACCGCGCCGAAGGCGACGTTGCCGTCGATGGAGAATCTGGCGATGCGCACGAGTGCTGTCGCCCCTCACTTGCTACTGGCTGGGAGTCTGACCCCGTCAGGCTATCTCGGCCGGTAGCCGCAGCCGCGTGATTACTCCGCGGAGAGGTACGCCGGGACGTACGGCGCGGGCGGGACCATCAGGACCGTGCGGCGCGGGTTGGCGGTCGTCCCGGGGAGGGCGGCGGCGTACTCGGGCTGGAGGGGGCGGCCCAGCTGGGCGGCGTCCTCGAGGTGGGCGAGGGTCGAACGGCGGGGGTTGGCCGTGGTGCGGAGTACGGGCGTCGTCGTCTTCATCGCGGTGTCGGACCCTTTTGTCTGCGGCGGGGCGCGCCCACGCGGGCGCGGGGGACGGGTTTCCCATTCTGCAAAGCGTCAGGCTAAACATGCAATTCCCTGCGATTGCATGGCGGACCCAACGAACTACGTGTGAGTTTGCTCACCAATCGAGGCACAAAGCGGGCATTACGCTCCGCCATCCGAGGTAACCGAAACGGACATTCCTCCACTGAATGCGCCATTCCGCTCCTGATCATGGCGACTGGGACACCCCTCCCCCCTTGCCTCTTCGGGGGGATACGCCCGTTTCCTCCGTGATCATCTTCTACGTGGGGTGACACGTCGTTCACTCGTTGTCATCCCCTTCGCGCCACGCCCCACGGCCCTTGTTGGAGATCCGGCACTGTGCTGGAATTCCACGCACCGCCGCGGGCTTTGAGTGCCGGCGCGCAGGGGGCGCAACGCAGCGCCGGCCGAGTGGCGGGACTAGGGGGATCTGCGCCGGTCACCGACGACCACCACGGGGACGCGCCTGCGTCCCACGACGCCGACACCGTCTTCTCCGCTCACCCGGAGGGACGCCTGGTCCAGAGGTTGCGACGCTAGTGCAGGGACGTTTCAAGAGGGATGGCACGGGCTCTTCCCAGGCCCGCAAGGGCCGAGGGGAAGCTCCGGCGGAGCAGGAGCCGCGTGCCGGGACCCAGCACGGTTCCCCGGCCCCGCAGCCGCAGCACGCCTCCGGCGGCACCGGTAACTCCGGCGGCGACCGGGGCAACAAGACGGGCAAGGCCGGCAAGAGCGGCAAGAGCGGCGGCGGCGCGGGCGACACGGCCGCGGACGCCGCGGCCGAGCACGCCCCGCTGCCCAAGCTCAACTCCGAGGCCCAGGTCGGGCCGCGAATAGCCCTGCGCAACTGGCGCATCTCCACCCGCCTGGTCGCCCTGCTGACCCTCCCCGTGGTCGCGGCGACCAGCCTCGGTGGCATCCGCATCAACGAGTCCCTGTCCAACATGGACCAGCTGGACCAGATGCAGCTGCTCACCAAGCTGACCAAGGAAGCCACCAACTTCGCCGAGCAGCTCCAGCAGGAGCGCGACCTCTCGGCCGGTCCGCTGGCCAACGGCAAGGACCCGAGCGACTACCAGGTCGCCAACCCGCGCAAGAACACCGACCGCGCCTACAACGCGTTCCTCCAGGCCACCAAGGACATCCCGGCCACCGAGAACGACGAGTCGCTGCGCAGCATCCGGCAGAACGTCAACCAGATCGCCTCGCAGGTCAGCCAGCTGCAGAACATCCGCCTCGACGCGTACAAGCAGAACGGCACCGCCCACTCGGTGACGGTCGAGGCGTACAGCCGGCTGATCCGCTCGCTGCTCAGCCTGTCCCAGGACATGGCGCAGGCGACCAGCAACCCGGAGATGATCAAGCGGACCCGCGCGCTCGCCGCGTTCTCGTCCGCCAAGGAGTACGCCTCCATCCAGCAGGCGATCATCGCCTCGGCGCTGCCCCCGAACGACAGCAAGCCGGCCGACCTCCAGCTCGGTGACCGCCTCTACGGCGAGGCCGCGCTCACCAGTGAGGGCGTCGAGTTCAAGACGTTCCAGTCGATCTACGAGTCGACCGGCGGCGACGCCACGGAGCTGACCGCCTCGCTGACCAACGGCAACCCGTCGATCGAGGCGGCCGACAACTACGCCCAGCGGCTGCTCAAGTCCAGCCGCGGCCTGCCGGACGTCAAGCGCGGTCACCTGAACTTCACCGACGAGTACGGCACCAAGATGCGTGCCATGAAGACCATCGAGGCGACGCTGCTCGGCGAGATGGAGACCAAGGCGCGCGAGCTGCGCCAGGAGTCGCAGCGCGACGCCATCATCAACGGTGCGCTGATCCTCCTCGTCCTCGGCGTCTCGCTCGTCGGCGCCTTCGTCGTGGCCCGGTCCATGATCCGCTCGCTGCGCCGGCTCCAGGACACCGCGACCAAGGTCGCCCAGGAACGCCTGCCCGAGCTCGTCAAGCAGCTCTCCGAGGCCGACCCGCAGGACGTCGACACCTCCGTCGAGTCCGTCGGTGTGCACTCCCGCGACGAGATCGGCCAGGTGGCCGCGGCCTTCGACGACGTGCACCGCGAGGCGGTCCGCCTCGCCGCCGAGCAGGCCCTCCTCCGGGGCAACGTCAACGCGATGTTCACCAACCTCTCGCGCCGTTCGCAGGGCCTCATCCAGCGTCAGCTCTCGCTCATCTCCGAGCTGGAGTCCCGCGAGGCCGACCCGGACCAGCTGTCCTCGCTGTTCAAGCTCGACCACCTCGCGACGCGCATGCGCCGTAACGGTGAGAACCTCCTCGTCCTCGCCGGTGAGGAGCCGGGCCGACGCTGGACCCGCCCGGTCCCGCTGGTCGACGTGCTGCGCGCCGCCGCCTCCGAGGTGGAGCAGTACGAGCGCATCGAGCTGGCCTCGGTCCCCGCGACCGAGGTCGCCGGCCGCGTCGTCAACGACCTCGTGCACCTCCTCGCCGAGCTGCTCGAGAACGCCACCTCCTTCTCCTCGCCGCAGACCAAGGTCCGGGTCACCGGTCACGCGCTGCCCGACGGCCGGGTGCTCGTCGAGATCCACGACACCGGCATCGGCCTCTCCCCCGAGGACCTGGCCGCGATCAACGAGCGGCTCGCCTCGCCGCCCACCGTGGACGTCTCGGTCTCCCGCCGCATGGGTCTGTTCGTGGTCGGCCGCCTGTCCCTGCGACACGGCATCCGCATCCAGCTGCGCCCGTCCGACTCGGGCGGCACCACCGCGCTCGTCATGCTGCCGGTCGACGTCGCCCACGGCGGCAAGAAGCCCGCGCCGAAGGCCGGTCAGGCCGGCCAGGGCGCCGTCCCGCAGGGCCAGGGCGCCCCGGGCGGCCGGCTCACCGGCGGTCCCGGCGCGGCCGGCGGCCTCGGCGGCGGACGTCCGGGCGGTGCCCCGTCGGCGCCCGGCGGCCGGCTCGCCGCGGGCCCGGCCCGCGGTGCGCTGCCCGGCCAGGGCGGCCAGCGGCCGAACGGCCAGGCCCCGCAGCAGCCGCAGGGCCCGAACCTCTTCCAGGAGCGCTCGCAGGCTCCGGCCCCGTCCCTGTCCCAGGGTCCGGAGACCGCGCAGCTGCCGCCCGTTCCGTCGGACCCGCAGCAGCCGGGTCCCGGCGCCGGCGCGCCGGGCGGTTTCGTCGGCGGCGCGCAGAGCGCGATCCCGTCCCGTACGGACATCTGGGGCGGCCAGGGCCAGCAGCCGCAGGGCCAGCAGGCCCAGCAGGCCCAGCAGCCGATGGATCCGCAGGGCCAGAACGGCTTCCCGCGGGCCGAGCTGCCCGGCGGCAACCCGCAGCAGCAGCGTCCGCAGGCCACCAGCTGGGGCAACGACCAGGCCCAGCCGGTCCGCCGGCCGCAGCAGGACATGACCCCGCTGGACGCGCCGCGCGGCCACGAGGACCCGGAGACCACCGGCGGCTACCCGCAGCCGGTCCCCGGCTACCCCGAGGGCCCCGGTTCCACGGGCCAGTTCGCCCGCCCGGACTACGGGATGCCGCAGGCCCAGCAGCAGCCGCAGGGCTACCAGGACCCGTCGTCCACCGGCCAGTTCGCGCGGCAGGACTACGGGATGCCGCAGGCCCAGCAGCCGCAGCAGGCCCCGCAGCAGCAGGCGTTCGGCCACCAGCCGTACGTGCCGCAGGCCCAGGCCCCGCAGCAGCACGCCCCGGCCCCCGCGCCGCAGCAGCGTCCGGCGAACCTGCCGGGTCACCACGGTCAGCAGGGCCCGCAGGGCCAGCCGCAGCAGCCCCGGCAGCCGCAGCTCCAGCAGCCGCGTCAGCCCGAGGCGCTGCCGCCGGCGGCGCCCTCCGGTGACGGCCGCACCCCGCTGTTCGACACGCTGGAGACCAACTGGTACCACCAGGACCAGGCGGCCCAGCAGGGTCAGGCTCCGCAGGGTCAGGCCCCGCAGGGTCAGGCTCCGCAGGACCGGCCGCCGGTCGGCCGTCCGCAGGCCCCGGCGCCGCACCAGGCCGCCCCGGCCCCGCGGACGCCGGACGTCGAGCGGACCATGCAGACCCCGGTCGTCCCGCAGCGGCCCGCCCCGGCGGCCCCGCAGCAGCCGGAGGCCGGCCGGCAGAACGGCGCGGCCGCCTGGCGGACCTCGCCCAACGACGAGCTGGTGCGCCAGGCGGAGCGGGCGCGCAAGCCCGCGGCCGGCGGCGTCACCACCTCCGGGCTTCCGCGGCGCGTGCCGCGGGCCAACCTCGTGCCCGGGACCGCCCAGGAGCAGGCCACCGCGGCCGGCCCCCAGGTGTCCCGCGCACCCGACGACGTCCGCGGCCGGCTCACCAATCTGCGCCGCGGTATCCAGCAGGGCCGTCAGGCGGGCAACTCCACCACGGGTTCCTTCCATGTCGGTCCGACCCAGCAGCAGGAGCGTTAGTTGAGCGCGATGAGCCAGGCGGCGCAGAATCTGAACTGGTTGATCACCAACTTCGTGGACAACACCCCAGGGGTGTCGCACACGGTGGTGGTCTCCGCCGACGGACTGCTCCTTGCCATGTCCGAAGGATTCCCCCGCGACCGTGCCGACCAGCTGGCGGCGGTCGCGTCCGGACTGACCTCGCTGACCGCGGGCGCGTCCCGGATCTTCGAGGGCGGTCCCGTGGCCCAGACCGTGGTGGAGATGGAGCGCGGCTTCCTCTTCATCATGTCCGTCTCCGACGGCTCCTCGATGGCCGTGCTCGCACACCCGGAGTGCGACATCGGCCTCGTGGGCTACGAGATGGCGCTGCTCGTCGACCGGGCGGGCAGCGTGCTCACCCCGGACCTGCGGGCCGAGCTCCAGGGCAGCCTGCTCCGCTAGCCCCGCCCCGTACCCGTATCCGAACCCGAACCCGAACCGACGTGCCCGGGCGGTGCGCCCCTCCGTACCGCCCCGGACCGTTCACCGTCCGGCCGCCCCACCCGGCCCCCCACCGGCCCCATCAGACGGCAGAAGGTTCTGCTGTCACGCCCGGAGGATTCATGACCCCGCCCCCCGCCTCTCACGATCCGTACGGCGTCTCGATAGACGATCCGTACGGACCGGAAGGCGACCAGCCGCTGGTCCGTCCGTACGCGATGACCGGCGGCCGGACCCGGCCGCGCTACCAGCTCGCCATCGAGGCACTGGTCAGCACCACGGCCGACCCGGCGCACCTGGCCACCCTGCTCCCCGAGCACCAGCGGATCTGCCACCTGTGCCGTGAGGTGAAGTCGGTGGCCGAGGTCTCGGCGCTGCTGTCGATGCCGCTCGGTGTGGCCCGCATCCTCGTGGCCGACCTGGCCGAGGCCGGCATGGTGGCCATCCACCAGCCGGGCAACGGAGAGGCCGGCGGTACGCCGGACGTGACACTGCTCGAAAGGGTGCTCAGTGGACTTCGCAAGCTCTAACGCCGGTTCCGCCTCGGCGGGCCGGTCGACCACCAGCGCGAAGATCGTGGTGGCCGGCGGCTTCGGCGTGGGCAAGACCACGTTCGTCGGCGCCGTCTCCGAGATCAACCCGCTGCGGACCGAGGCCGTGATGACCTCCGCCTCGGCGGGCATCGACGACCTGACGCACACCGGCGGGAAGACCACCACGACGGTGGCGATGGACTTCGGCCGCATCACCCTGGACCAGGACCTCATCCTGTACCTGTTCGGTACGCCGGGTCAGGACCGCTTCTGGTTCATGTGGGACGACCTGGTCCGCGGTGCCATCGGTGCCGTCGTCCTGGTCGACACCCGGCGTCTCGCCGACTGCTTCCCGGCCGTGGACTACTTCGAGAACTCGGGCCTCCCCTTCGTCATCGCCCTCAACGGTTTCGACGGGCAGCAGCCGTACACGCCGGACGAGGTCCGCGAGGCGCTGCAGATCGGGCCCGACGCTCCGATCATCACGACCGACGCCCGGCACCGGGCGGACGCCAAGAGCGCGCTCATCACCCTCGTCGAGCACGCGCTCATGGCCCGCTTGAAGTAGTACACATCAAGTAGAAGTCGATATACGGCAGTTGTCGTAGAGGTTTTGGGGGTGGTCTGTGTCCTTCGACACGACCACCCCCACGTTGATAACAATCCGACAGAGAATTGGGGCGGGTCGGACACCCGACGCATCCAAGCGGTACCGCTGCGCTCACATGAGCCCCGCCTTTTGGCGGGGCTCGTTCTTTATGCCCGTTTTATCGGTGGTGTGAGCGCCAAAAACCGGCTGCTTCGCACTGTTTGGAGGCGGCCCCCCTCACGTGCTGCAATTCATGAACTCCCGAGTAGTACGGCCCTGAACGAAACACCCGGCACAACGTAGGTGCCGACGCCGAGAGGTTGTTGGTCGAGTGAGGCGAAGCAAGGAAAGCTCCGCGGAACCGCAGGCGCGGGGCAATTTCACGCCGCCGTCCCACGCGGTGCTCGCGCCCGCGGACGAGCCCCCACCCCAGGCCACCGGCCGCAAGGGCAGCTCCAGCAAGCTGGCCCCGCGCAACTGGCGCGTGCCCACGCGTCTGAACGCGATCCTCCTCATACCCGCGCTCGTGGGCCTGGTCATGGGCGGCTTCCAGGTGAAGACGTCCATCGACACCTGGCAGGAGGCGCAGGACGCCGAGAAGACCGCCCTCATCGTGCGCGCCGCCTCGGACTACGGCCAGGCGCTGCTCAACGAGCGCGACCTCACCGCCGCTCCGCTGCTCAAGGCCAAGAGCGCCGAGGACCGCCAGGCCGACGAGGTCGCCCAGGCGTACGAGGCCACCGACGCCGCCAAGGCCAAGTTCGACCAGGCCGTGCAGAACATGCCGGGCGGTCAGGGCCTGGAGCGCCGGCTCGGCCTGTTCCGCAAGGCCGAACCCAAGCTGCAGGAGCTGCGCAAGGTCGCCTACACGCGCGCGCTCGACCCGGTGAACACCCAGCTCGGCTACACCGAGGTCCAGCACTACCTGATGGAGTTCTCCAACGAGCTCGGTCTGGGCACCGGAAACATCACCAGCTACGGCCGTACGGTCTACGCGATCCAGCTCGCGAAGGCCGCCGAGTCGCTCCAGCGCTCGATCGGCACCCAGCTGCTCGTCCGTCCCTCCAAGAAGGAGGACGTGTTCGCGCAGCAGACGGTTGCGTTCAACTCGTACAACTACCTGGAGCAGATCGCCCTCGGCGAGTACAACTCCGGCGGTACGCAGGAGGACGTGGACCGGCTCAAGGAGGTCATGGCGGGCAAGGCCGCCGAGGGCTCCAAGAAGATGGCCGCGCTCGGCATCGAGCTGCCCAAGGGCGGCGGCCAGGACCCGTCCGTCTACGCCGGCGTGGCGCAGGCGATCGGCCGTTCCAAGGACGCCGACGCCATCGCCTCGCTGAAGCAGGACGGCATCACCGCCGACACCTGGATGGCCGTCTCCACGGCCAAGTTCGACGGCTACACCGAGGTCGAGAAGGAGCTCGTCGACAAGGCCGTGAACGAGGCCGCCGACATCTCCGACAGCGCCCAGACCGACGCCTGGGTCAACGGTGGCATCGTCGTCGTCGCCCTGCTGGCCGCCTTCGTCATCGCCGGTCTCATGGCCCGCCAGATGGGCCGCTCGATGCGCGAGCTGCGCTCCGCCGCCTTCGGCATCGCCGAGCAGCGCCTGCCGATGCTCGTCGACCAGCTCTCGCGCACCGAGCCGGGCCGGGTCGACACCCGCGTCCAGCCCATCCCGATCGACACCACCGACGAGATCGGCGAGGTCGCCCGCGCCTTCGACCAGGTGCACCGCGAGGCCGTCCGGCTCGCCGCCGAGCAGGCCCTGCTCCGCGGCAACATCAACGCGATCTTCACCAACCTCTCGCAGCGCAACCAGTCGCTGATCGAGGGCCAGCTGACCCTCATCACCGACCTGGAGAACAACGAGGCCGACCCGGACCAGCTGGAGAACCTCTTCCGCCTGGACCACCTGGCCACCCGTATGCGCCGCAACGGCGAGAACCTCCTGGTCCTCGCCGGCCAGGAGCCGGGCCGCCGCTGGGACCAGCCGGTCCCGCTGGTCGACGTCATGCGCGCCGCCGCCTCCGAGGTGGAGCAGTACGAGCGCATCGACATCGAGGGCGTGCCGGAGGCCGACATCCACGGCCAGGCCGTGACCGACCTCGTGCACCTGCTCGCCGAGCTCCTGGAGAACGCCACCACGTTCTCCTCCCCGCAGACCAAGGTCCGGGTCACCGCGACCCGGCTGCCCGACGGCCGCGTCATGGTCGAGATCCACGACAAGGGCATCGGCCTCACCGCCGAGGACTTCGCGGACATCAACCACAAGCTGGCCAACCCGCCGACCGTGGACGCCGCGATCTCGCAGCGCATGGGTCTGTTCGTGGTCGGCCGGCTCGCCGACCGGCACAACGTCCGCGTCCAGCTGCGCCCCTCGGGCGAGCAGGCCGGCACGACGTCGCTGGTCATGCTGCCGGACGCGATCACCCACGGTGGCGGTGGCGACCAGCCGCTGCAGGACGGCTTCACCGTCTCGCAGATGATGCCGCAGCAGGAGCAGCCGGCCTTCGACCCGCAGGTGCAGCCGATGCGCACCGCGGCCGAGCTCGGCTTCGACGACTCGCGTTACGAGGAGCCGTCCGACGAGCGCCAGCTCGACCCGGTCAACCGCTCGCTGATGCGCGAGGAGCGCCGGGCGGCCCTGGAGGCCCAGGTCCAGCACGACGACGCCCCGCTGTTCCGGGACGAGGTCGCCCCCGGCGCCGCGCAGCAGGGTTACGTACCGCAGGAGCGTGAGCAGGAGTACGCCGCGGAGTACCCCGGCGACTACGCGCAGGCCCAGGACGCCTACGCCCAGCCGCAGGACGCGTACGGCTTCCCGCAGCAGGGCTACGACGCCTCTCAGGCGTACCCGGCGCAGCAGGGTTACGAGGGGTACGAGCAGCAGGTCGACGGCTACCCGGAGCAGGCGTATGCGGAAGCCGCGTACGAGGCCCCGGCGGACGGCGGGCAGGGTTACGCCGGAGGCTACGAACCCCAGGCCCACCAGGACGACTGGCCGCGCCAGAACGGCTACGCCGACGGCTACGCGCAGCAGTTCGGGACGGAATCGGAATCTGTCCGGGTCGCTCCCGAACCGGACCGTGACCGCGTAGGCTTCGACCGTCCGGGTGCCACGCCGAACCCCACCCCGGACGCCGGCCACGCGATGACCGACGCCGGTCTGCCGCGCCGCGGCAGCGTCGCCCCCCAGGCGCCGCTGACCCCGCGGGCCGCGCAGCCCGCGCCGCCGGCCCAGCCCGTGCGACCGGCCGGCGACGTCCACCACGGCGGCAACGCCGGCAATGACGGCAACGGCGGCGGGGTCGGCGACGACACCGCGGCCGGCGGCCCCGACGACTGGCGCTCGGCCAACGACGAGCGCTGGAAGCGGGCCGAGAAGCTCCGCGACCCGAAGGCGGGCGGGGTCACCTCGTCCGGACTTCCGCGACGGGTCCCCAAGGCCAATCTGGTCGAGGGTCAGGCGGAGCACACCCCGCAGGGCGGCCCCCAGGTCTCCCGCGCGCCTGAGGACGTCCGGGGCAGGTTGAGCAACCTGCGCCGCGGCATCCAGCAGGGTCGCAGTGCGGGTACGGACACGAACGGATCGGGCCTCGGCCCGGGCAACACCTACCACCAGGAGCGTTAGTGTGAGCGCGATGAGCCAGGCAGCGCAGAATCTGAACTGGTTGATCACCAACTTCGTGGACAACACCCCCGGGGTGTCCCACACCGTGGTGGTCTCCGCCGACGGCCTCCTGCTGGCGATGTCCGACGGGTTCCCCCGCGACCGTGCCGACCAGCTTGCGGCGGTCGCGTCCGGTCTGACCTCGCTGACCGCGGGCGCGTCCCGGATCTTCGAGGGCGGCGCGGTCAACCAGACCGTGGTGGAGATGGAGCGCGGCTTCCTCTTCATCATGTCCATCTCCGACGGCTCCTCGCTGGCGGTGCTCTCCCACCCCGAGTCCGACATCGGTCTGGTGGGCTACGAGATGGCACTGCTCGTCGACCGCGCGGGCAGCGTGCTCACGCCCGACCTGCGCGCGGAACTTCAGGGAAGTCTTCTCAACTAACAGACGGACAGTGCATATCTCGCCACCGCACCGTAGGGTGCGGTGGCGCGGTTCCAAGGGACATGGGGCCGCGAGGCAGTCGGAGGAGGAGACGTGGGCACACCCCCGGGCGCGAGCCCTTACAACGGTTACGACGCGCATCAGGCGCCGCTGGGCGACACCGCGCAGAACCGCTACAACTTCCCTTCCACGCCGAGCAGACAGGGCATGTCGCAGCCCTACCAGCAGCCCCAGGCCCCGCAGCACGTCCAGCCCGGTCCCGCCGGTTCCCCGAGCGCGCCCGCCGCGCACGGCCGGCGGCCCGGTGCGCAGGGCGGTTCGGGCGGGCACAACCCGCTCGTGCGTCCGTACGCGATGACCGGTGGCCGGACCCGGCCCCGTTACCAGCTCGCCATCGAGGCGCTGGTCAGTACGACGGCCGATCCGTCCCGGCTGCAGGGGCAGTTGCCCGAGCACCAGCGGATCTGCCGGCTGTGCTTCGAGATCAAGTCGGTCGCCGAGATCTCGGCACTTCTCTCCATCCCCCTCGGCGTTGCCCGGATTCTCGTCGCCGACCTGGCCGAGGCCGGACTTGTCGCCATCCACCAGCCCGGCGGCGACGAAGCCGCCGGCGGTCAGCCAGACGTGACACTGCTCGAAAGGGTGCTCAGTGGACTTCGCAAGCTCTAGCGGCGGTGCGGCTCGTTCTACCACCAGCGCGAAGATCGTGGTGGCGGGCGGCTTCGGCGTGGGCAAGACCACATTCGTCGGCGCCGTCTCCGAGATCAACCCGCTGCGAACCGAGGCCGTGATGACCTCCGCGTCCGCGGGCATCGACGACCTCACCCACACCGGCGACAAGACGACGACGACCGTCGCCATGGACTTCGGCCGCATCACCCTGGACCAGGACCTGATCCTGTACCTGTTCGGTACGCCGGGTCAGGACCGCTTCTGGTTCATGTGGGACGACCTGGTCCGCGGTGCCATCGGTGCCGTCGTCCTGGTCGACACCCGGCGTCTCGCCGACTGCTTCCCGGCGGTCGACTACTTCGAGAACTCGGGTCTCCCCTTCGTCATCGCCCTGAACGGGTTCGACGGCCACCAGCCGTACAACCCGGAGGAGGTCCGCGAGGCCCTCCAGATCGGCCCCGACACCCCGATCATCACGACCGACGCCCGCCACCGCGCGGACGCCAAGAGCGCGCTCATCACCCTGGTGGAGCACGCGCTCATGGCGCGCCTGCGGTAAGTCCCGGCGGGCCGAGGACGACACGAGTCGACGCGAGAGGCCCCGTACACCGGATCCGGTCCGGTGTGCGGGGCCTCTGGCGTGTCCGGCCGCCGTCAGGAGCCCAGGACCTCGACGTGGTCGCCGACGGCCACGACGAGGACCCGCGCGCCGGGGCCGGTGGTGCGCCAGCGGTGCCGGACCCCGCCGGAGAGCAGGATCGTGTCGCCGCGCCCGAGCCGGTGGAGGCGGCCGTCGGCCTCGACCTCCACGGCACCGTCCGCGACGTACAGCAGCTCGTCGTTGCGGTGCCGGAACTCGCGGTCGGCCTCGTGCCCGCCGGTGAACTCCAGGGCGTGCAGCTGGTGCCGGCCGCGCACCACGGGCCGTACCCGGGCGTCCGGGGAGTCCGGGCTCAGGGCGCTGTCGGCGGCGGCGCGCACGACGTCGACGGTGCGCGTCTCGTCCGAGGCGGCGAGCAGCTGCACGGCCGTGGTGTCGAGGGCGTCGGCGATCCGCTGGAGCGAGCGCATGCTGGGCCGGGCCCGGTCGTTCTCGATCTGGCTCAGGAAGGGCGAGGAGAGCCCGCTGCGGGTGGCCACCTCGGCCAGGGTGAGCTCCAGGGCCCGGCGCCGGCGGCGCACGGCGGCCCCCACGCGGGGCGTGTTCGTCGCCTCCATCTGTTCCGTCCCCTCCCGTCGGCGCCTGTTCCCGAACCCTACGCGGCCCGGCCGGTGGCCCCGGCCACGGTTTCGTACGGCTGACACACGCCCGTCACACGACGCCCCTACCGTCAAAGTCAGTTGCTCTCATCAAAGAAACTTTGACAGGAAGGGAGTTCCGTCATGCCCGTCGTCGACCAGAACTCACGCCGCCGCCGTCCCATCGGCCTCCTCGCCCTCGACGAGGAGGCCGCCTCCCCCGGCTACACGCTCTTCGCCCCGCTCACCGGCTCCGGCGAGGTCCACCTCGTCGACCTGCGCGGCCGGCCCGTCCACCAGTGGACGCTGCCCTACCGGCCCGGCCGGCACGCCCGGCTGCTGCCCGGCGGCACCCTCGCCTACAACGGCGTACTGCCCGGCGAACCGGCGCTGTTCCCCATGTGGCACAAGTACCGCGGCGGCGTGATGCTGCGGGCCGCGCCCGACGGCACCGTGCTCGGCGAGCACCGCGACCCGCTCCAGCACCACGACGCCCACCACCTCGACGACGGCCGCATCCTCTACACCGCGCTCGAACCCCTGCGCGGCGCCGAGGCCGCCTCCGTACGCGGCGGGGTGCCCGGCTCCGAGGCGCGGGGCGGCACCGTATGGGCCGACACCATCCGCGAAGTCGCCCCCGACGGCACCCTGCTGTGGTCCTGGCGGGCCGCCGACCACCTCGACCGCGACGGATTCCCGCTGCACCCCGCGTACGCCCGGGAGCACTGGCCGCTGATCAACAGCGTGACCCCGCTCGCCGACGGCAACATCCTGGCCAGCCTGCGCAGCGTCTCCGCGGTCGTCGTGATCAGCCGGGCCACCGGAGAGGTCCTGTGGCGCACCGAGCCCGGCACCGTCTCCCAGCAGCACGCGCCGAGCGAACTCGACGACGGCCGGATCCTCGTCTTCGACAACGGCGTCTTCCGGCCGCACTGCGACGTCCCCTACTCCCGGGTCGTCGAGATCGACCGGGACAGCGGCGCGGTGGTGTGGGAGTACCACGACCCGGCCCGCGAGTTCTTCTTCGCCCCGTTCATGGGCTCCGCGCAGCGGCTGCCGAACGGCAACACCCTGGTCACCGACTCCCCTTCCGGCCGGCTCTTCGAGGTGACCCGGGAGGGCTACCTGTGCTGGGAGTACGTCGTCCCGCACTTCGCCCCGTACCGCGAGCGGGAGGTGCGCGGCCTGTTCCCCGCCGAGCCCAACGCGGTCTTCCGCGCCTACCGCTACCAGGCCGCCGACCTCCCGTGGCTGGGGGACGGCTCATGACCCCGCCGGTTCCGGCCCCGCGGCCGACGTCCCCACCCGCCTCGTCCCCGGCGGCCGGGCGCCTCCCCCTGACCCGCCTCGCCCCGCTCGCCGCCCAGCACGTCCTGGCGGTGCTCGCCGCCCCGGTCTCCACCGTCTTCCTGACCGCCGGCACCCTGCGCCTGTCGCCCGGCGCCACCGCGTCACTGCTCAGTGCCGTGCTCGTGCTGTGCGGGGCGGGCTCGCTGCTCCAGTCGCTCGGCCGGTGGCGGATCGGCGCCCGGCTGCCGTTCGTGATGCTCCCCGGCGGGGCGGCGACGGCGCTGTTCCTGCAGATCGCCCAGGAGCACGGCGCGGCGACCGCCACCGGGTCCGTGCTGCTCGCGGCGGCGCTGCTGCTCGCCGTGCTGCCGCTGTACGCGCGGATCGTCCGGCTCTTCCCGCCGCTGGTCATGGGCGTCACCGTGCTGCTCATCGGCATCGCGATGATCCGGGTCGCCGCCCGGCTCGTCACCGGCCCCGACGGCAGCGGCGAACCGGGCGCGGTGCTGCTCGCCGGCCTGACCGTCGCCGCGACGGTCGCCGCCGCCGTGCTGCTGCGCGGGGTGTGGCGGCAGACGGCGGTCCTCATCGGCATGGCGGTGGGCACGCTGCTGGCCGTCGTCACCGGCCTCGGCGCGTTCACGCCCGCCGCGGGCAGTGGCTTCTCGCTGCCGGCCCCGCTCCCCTACGGCGTGCCCCGGTTCGATCCGCTCGCCGCACTCCCGCTGCTCGTCTTCGCGCTCACCACGCTGGCCGAGATCACCGGTCAGACCGTGCTGAACAGCGAGACCGTCGGCCGCACCCCCGACCCGGGCCGGGACGTGCCCCGGGTGGCCCGTGCCGACGCGCTGGTGTCGCTGGCCGGCGGCCTGTTCGGTACGTCGCTGATGGTGACCAGCGCGGAGAACATCGGCATCGTCCGGCTCACCGGCGTCCGCAGCCGCTGGGTCACCGCGGGCGCGGGGGTGCTCCTCGTGGCGCTGGGCCTGGCCACCCCGGTCTCCCGGGCCGTGGCGGGCCTGCCGCCGGCCGTGGTCGGCGGCTCCTCGCTCGTCGTGTACGCGGTGATCGCCGTGATGGGCGTGGAGATGCTGCGCCGGGCCGAGCTGTCCGGCACCGGCGGCGGTGCGATGGCGGCGGCCCTCGCGCTCACGGCCGGGCTGCTGCCGCTGCTGGTCCCGGGCCTGTACGACGGCTTCCCTGCGACGGTCCGCACGGTCCTGGGCAGCGGGGTGGTCGCGGGCACCCTGACGGCGGTGCTGCTGACGCCGCTGCTGACCAGGGCGCGGCCGGTGGCCGCTACGACCGCCGGCACGCCGAAGCCCCCGGCTCGCTGAGGAACCGGGGGCTTCGCGGGCGTGTCCCGCGCGGGGCTCAGCCCTGCCAGGAGTGCGACGGGCGGAAGCCCGACTGGCGCTCCAGGCGGCGCCAGCCCGCCGTGGTGTGGCGGGGGTGGGCGGGCTCGGCCGGGCGGGAGGCGGCGCGGGCGAGGAGCACCGCGGTGATGGCGGCGAGCTCCTCGGGCTCGGCGTGGCCCTTCTCGACCCGGAGCAGGTTGGTGTCTGTGGCAGGCGTGGTCACTTCGGTGAGCTCCTCTTGCTGAGGCCTACTGCGGCGGGTTGCCGTGCTTGCGGGACGGCAGGTCGGCGTGCTTGGTGCGGAGCATGGCGAGGGACTTCACGAGCACCTCGCGGGTCTCGGCCGGGTCGATGACGTCGTCGACCAGGCCGCGCTCCGCGGCGTAGTACGGGTGCATGAGCTCGGCCTTGTACTCCTTGACCATGCGCGCGCGCATCGCCTCGGGGTCCTCGGCCTCCGCGATCTGCTTGCGGAAGATGACGTTGGCGGCGCCTTCGGCACCCATCACCGCGATTTCGTTGGTGGGCCAGGCGTAGGTCAGGTCGGCGCCGATGGACTGGGAGTCCATGACGATGTACGCGCCGCCGTACGCCTTGCGCAGGATCAGCGAGATCCGGGGCACGGTCGCGTTGCAGTACGCGTACAGCAGCTTCGCGCCGTGCCGGATGATTCCACCGTGCTCCTGGTCGACGCCGGGCAGGAAGCCGGGTACGTCCAGAAGAGTGATGATCGGGATGTTGAAGGCGTCGCACATCTGCACGAAGCGGGCGGCCTTCTCGGACGCCTCGATGTCGAGCACGCCGGCCAGCGTCTGCGGCTGGTTGGCGACGATGCCGACGACCTGGCCGTCGAGCCGGGCCAGGGCGCAGATGATGTTGCGGGCCCAGCGCTCGTGGATCTCCAGGTAGTCGCCGTCGTCGACGAGCTCCTCGATGACCTTGTGCATGTCGTACGGGCGGTTGCCGTCGGCGGGCACGAGGTCGAGCAGCACGTCGGAGCGGCGGTCGGCCGGGTCCTCGGAGGCGACGACCGGCGGGTTCTCGCGGTTGTTCTGCGGGAGCATCGACAGGAGGTAGCGCACCTCGGCGATGCAGGTCTCCTCGTCGTCGTACGCGAAGTGCGCGACGCCGCTCGTCTCGGCGTGCACGTCGGCGCCGCCGAGGCCGTTCTGGGTGATCTCCTCGCCGGTGACCGCCTTGACGACGTCCGGGCCGGTGATGAACATCTGCGAGGTCTCGCGGACCATGAAGACGAAGTCGGTCAGCGCGGGGCTGTAGGCGGCGCCGCCGGCGCACGGGCCGAGCATCACGCTGATCTGCGGGATGACGCCGGACGCCTTGGTGTTGCGCTGGAAGATGCCGCCGTAGCCGGCGAGGGCGGAGACGCCCTCCTGGATGCGGGCGCCGGCGCCGTCGTTCAGGGAGACCAGCGGGGCACCGGCCGCGATGGCCATGTCCATGATCTTGTGGATCTTGGTGGCGTGGGCCTCGCCCAGCGCGCCGCCGAAGATCCGGAAGTCGTGCGCGTAGACGAAGACCGTGCGGCCCTCGACCGTGCCCCAGCCGGTGACGACACCGTCGGTGTACGGCTTCTTGGCCTCCAGGCCGAAGCCCTGCGCGCGGTGCCGGCGCAGCTGCTCGACCTCGTTGAAGGAACCAGGGTCGAGCAGCAGCTCGATGCGCTCGCGAGCGGTCAGCTTGCCCTTGGCGTGCTGGGCCTCGGTCGCTCGGTCACTCGGGCCACGCCGAGCCTGCTCGCGCAGCTCGTGCAGCTCGGCCACACGGCCACGGGCGTCAGCGGGCTCGCTCGGGATCTGGTCCACAACGGTCATGTACCGACCCTACGAAGTCGGCCCTGAAAACCCCGCCGTCCACTCCGTACAGTCTCGCGTGTCGAATCCTGGTGGGGCCTGACAGAACGTTCGCCCCACCAGAGCGAGTCAACAGCCAGACACCCCAGGTGATTGTAGGTTTTCTACATAAGCGGCGCGCGACGGTGGGTAGCGCCCGCTCCACCCGGGGTGAGGCCGTGGTGCGAAGGCTCAGCAGCCGCCGCAGTTGTAGTAGGTCACGTCCCAGTGGCTGCCCTCGTCGGCGTAGACGTTGCCGGACCCGGACTGCCACTGTGGAGCGCCGTCGCCGCGCAGACCGATGTAGGCGAAGGTGTTCTTGATGTAGTTCGTGACGCAGGTGTTCTTGCCGTAGTCGAGCTTGTAGCCGTTCCAGTGCGAGTACGTGCCGCTCGCGTGGCCGGTCTCGGTGCCGCCCGTGATGTTGAGGGCGCAGCCGGTGGCGCGCTTGAGGGTCTGGGCGCCCTGGGCGGTGGCCAGGTTGAGCTGGTCGAAGGACGTGCAGGTGGGGTTGTTGCGGTCCGAGCAGTTGCCGGACGAGGACCAGGTGATCCCGACCTCGCGGAACATCGAGGTCGCGGTGGCGTGACTGATCTTGGTGACGGCGGCGTGGGCCTCGCCGGCGCCGGCGAGGACGCCGAATCCGGGGGCGAAGAGGGCGCCCAGGACCAGGGCGACGGCGGTGAGGACGGAGCGGAGCTTCACGGATGCCTCCTGCGGATGACCGTGACGGTTGGGGACGGCTGTGCAGGTGGTGCTCGTCGGGCATGGTGCCGCAGTTCTACGCGCGTTCGCCAGAGGGCGTCGGGGGTCGGCTCGGTGACGCCGCTGGGCCGTCCGGGTGAAACATCCTCCCAAGATGTTGAAAGTTGAACGGAATAGGTCTACAGTCGTTCTCGTTGAAGGTTCAACAAAGCGCACTCTCCCCCCTGCGCACCGTCCCCAAGGAGCACGTCATGGGTCTGTTCAGCCGCAAGAACAACACCGAGTCCACCACCGCCGTCGCCACCCTCCCCGTGGACCCGGCCCTTGCCGCCCTGACCGGCGACTACACGATCGACCCGGCCCACAGCAGCATCGGCTTCACCGTCCGGCACGCGATGGTCACCAACGTCCGCGGCACCTTCGCCGAGCACGAGGGCTCGCTGAAGCTGAACGGCGCCGAGCCGGCCGCCTCCAGCGCCACCATCGACGTGAAGATCGCCTCGATCGACACCGGCATCGCCGACCGTGACGGCCACCTGCGCAGCGGCGACTTCTTCGACGCCGACACCTTCCCGCTGATGAGCTTCCGCTCCACCGAGGCGGCGCACCTGGGCGGCGACAAGTACCGGGTCAAGGGCGACCTGACCATCAAGGACGTCACCAAGCCGCTCGCCATCGACCTGGAGTTCAACGGCACCGCCACGGACGTCTACGGCAACGAGCGCGTCGGCTTCGAGGGCTCGGCCGAGATCCTGCGCTCCGACTGGGGCCTGACCTGGAACGCGGCCCTGGAGACCGGCGGCGTCATGGTCAGCGACAAGGTCAAGCTGAACTTCGACATCTCCGCCATCAAGAACGCCGCCTGACCGAGGGCCCCGAGGGGCCCGTCGAGAACACGAGCGCGCCCGCCTCTCCGCTTCCGCGGAAGGCGGGCGCTCGGCGTCTCAGGACCCGGTGCGATCGGCGGCGTCGGCGGCGGCCGTCACCGCGCGGACCAGCCGGGCGTTCTCGGACGCGCCGGGGCCGCCGAGGAAGGCGAAGCGGCGGCGGGCGTAGCTGTAGGAGAGAGCGCGCGAGGGGTCGGCGAAGGACTGGGAGCCGGGGGCGCCGCTGTGGCCGATCGCGGTCGGGCCGAGCTCGGGGTGACGGGTGGCGAGCGGCACGAAGCCGAGGCCGAAGGCGTTGAACTCGCCGGTGACCAGGTCCCGGCCCGAGGAGTGGATCCGGGACACCTCGGCCAGCACGTCGGCCTTCAGCAGCGGCGGCCGGCCGTCCAGCTCGTCCGCGACCGCCGCGTACATCCGGGCCAGGCCGCGGGCGCTGCCGACGCCGCCGCCGGAGAGCGGGGCGGCGGCGTGGACGGCGCGGGAGTTGCCGAAGGCGACCAGATCGGCCGGCTGCTCGCCGTGCAGCCCGAAGGAGACGGCGAGGAGGCCGGCCGGGTCGACCGGGTTCGCCGCCAGGAAGGCCCGCTGGAGCGGGGTGGGCAGCTCCGGCAGGGCCGGGCGGAAGCGGGCTTCGAGCTCCTCGGGGAGGCCGAGGTGGTAGTCGATGCCGTAGGGGGCGCGGATCCGCTCCTCGTAGAGCTCGTGGACGGTGCGGCCGGTGGCGCGCACGACGACCTCGCCGACCAGGGCGCCGAAGGCGAGGGCGTGGTAGCCGTGGCCGGTGTCCGGCTCCCAGTACGGGCGGTGGGCGGCGAGCCGGGCGGCGACCAGCCGGTCGTCGACGAGCTCGTCGAGGGTGAAGCCGCCGTCGACGCCGATGGCCCCCGACCGGTGCGCGAGCAGCCCGCGCAGGGTGAGGCGGCCCTTGCCCTCGGCGGCGAACTCGGGCCACCAGGAGGCCACTTCGCGGTCCGGGTCGAGCGTGCCGTCCTGCACGAGGAGGGCGACGACCAGCGCGGTGGCGCCCTTGGCCGAGGAGTACAGGGCGAGCAGCGAGTCCCCGTCGACCCCGTCGCCGCCCCACAGGTCGACCACCTGCCGGCCGCGGTGGTAGACCGCGAGCTGGGCGCCGCCGTCGCGCGCCTCGGCGGCGGCCACGGTGGCGAACTCCTCGCGCACGGACTCGAATCCGGGCGCCACGGTGCCGTGGACGTCAGTCACGTCCGCCCTCCCCCTTCGTCTGCGGATGCTCCGCTGCGGATGCCCCTCGGACTGGCGAACGATCAAGGGTCCGCGCTGATTCCCGGTCAGGAGGCGCGGGACGGCCCGTTGTCAGTGGCGGCCGCTAGCGTCGGCGGCATGGAAATCCGTATCGACAGCGCCGTGTTGACCGAGGCCGTGGCCTGGGCCGCCCGGGTGCTGCCCGCCCGCTCCCCCGTGCCCGTGCTCGGCGGTCTGCTCCTTGAGGCGGCGGACGGCCGGCTGCGCGTCTGTGGTCTGGACTACGAGGCGTCCGCCCGGATCGAGGTCGCCGCTGACGTCCTGGGCGAGGGCCGGGCACTGGTGCTCGGGCGGCGGCTGCTCGACATCTGCAAGGTGCTGCCGCACGGCCCGGTCGACTGCGCGGCCGACGGCGCCCGGCTCGCCGTCACCGGCGGCGACGCCCGCTTCGGACTCTCGCTGCTGCCGCTGGAGGACTATCCGGCCCAGCCGGGACTGCCCGCCCGCTGCGGCACGGTGGACGCGGACGCGTTCGCGGCGGCCGTGGGGCACGTGGCGGTGGCGGCCGGGCGGGACGACTCGCTGCCGGTGCTCACGGGCATACGGCTCGGCCTGGACGGCCCGACGATGACGCTGGCCGCGACCGACCGCTACCGCTATGCGGTGCGCACCCTGGAGTGGCGGCCGCAGGCCCCGGCCGGCGCCCCGGTCGACGTCGTGCTGCCCGCCCGGCGCCTGGCCGAGACCGCCCGTTCGCTCGCCGGCACGGGACCGGTCTCACTGTTCCTGGACGGCGGCACCGCCGGCTTCGAGAGCGGCGGCATGCGCACCACCACCCGGCTCATCGACGGCCGTCTCCCCCGCCACGACAAGCTCTTCGCGCTCGGCGAGCACGCCGTGGCGGTCACCGAGCGGGCCCCGCTGGTCGAGGCCGTGAAGCGGGTGGCGGTCGTGGCGGAGGGCGACAGCCCCGTACAGCTCTCGTTCGACGGCACGACGGTCCATCTCCAGGCCGGGTACGAGGACGACGTGGCCTCGCAGCGGCTGCCGGCCGCGCTCACCGGCGCGGAGGCGGTGACGGTCGCCTTCAACCCGGGCTATCTCCTCGACGCGCTCGGCTCCTTCGACGCGCCCGAACTCGGCCTGCACCTGCTCGGCCCGGGGCAGCGCGCGCTGATCACCGCGGGCGGAGAGGGCGGGACCGGCACCCACCGCCATCTGCTGATGTCGGTGAAGCCCCTGGTGTAGCCGGTTCCCGGAGCGGCCCTAGAAGCCGCCGCCTCCGCCGTCGAAGCCACCGCCCCCGCCGTCGAAGCCGCCGCCACCGCCGAAGTCACCGCCGCCGAAGTCGTTCGACCCGAAGTCGTCGGGGTTGAAGTCGGCGCCGGAGAAGTCGCCGCCCTGGAAGTGCTGGAAGTCCCCGCCGCCGTACTCGGCGGCGTAGGCCGGGGTGGCGAGCATCGAGCCGAGCGCGGTGCCGACCAGGAGGCCGGGCAGCATGCCGCCGCCGAAGTAGCCGCCCGCCCAGGGGCCGTACGCCGGTCCCGCCTCCCAGTAGGGGCGGCGGCCGCCGTCGGTCTCGACCGTGCGGGCCCGCGGGTCGAGCCCGTCGTCGAGGCGGGCGGCGTCGGCGGCGCACACCGGGACCTCGCGGGCCGTGCCGGCCGCCGGGGTCCACTCGCGGTCGGCGACGGACGGGCCGTGGCGCGGGTCGAAGAAGCAGGGCGGGCGCCGCTCGGGCAGCGGCCGGCCCTCCCGGCGGGCGGCGAGCACGGCGAGCGAGAAGCGGCCGTCCTCCAGGGACTGGGTGACCCCGCGCACCTCGTGCGGCCGGCTCACGGCGCCCATCCGGGACTTCGCCTGGTCGTAGGAGTCGAGGGCGCGCTCGTAGTCGCCGCGCATGGCGTCCGTGGCGCCCGCCTCGGCCGGGTGGAAGTCGAGCCGCTCCAGCTCCTCGCCGAAGGCGGTGATGTCCTCGTCGACGACGACCCGCAGCCGGTCCAGGGCCGCGCGCTCCTCGGCCTCCCTGCGGAGCCGCTTGCGCCGCGACACCGCGTACAGGCCGGCGCCGCCGGCGACCACGATCGCGCCCACGGTCACCAGGCCGGCCACCGGTACGCCGGAGCTCTTGCCGCCGGCGCCCCAGGAGGCGGGCGCGGAGCCGCGCATGCTCGGCAGGGCCTGGTCGACGAAGTTGTTCAGCTCGGTCTTCGCGTCGACGCCGGGCTGCCGTACGGAGGTGACGAGGTTGCTCACGGCGTCCCGTGAGATCACCGAGCGGTCGGCGGCGGCGTTGAAGCCGTTGCCGAGGCGCACGGCGTAGAGGCCGGTGATCCCGGTCTGGGTGCGCAGGTTGCGCAGCAGGTTCTGGGGCGGGAACTGGGCGTTGGCCGGCAGCACCGCCACGAACAGCGGCTTGTCCGCGTCCTTGATCTTCTTCGCCAGGGCGTCGGCGTCGCCCTTCGACAGCTGCCCGGCGGCCCCGGGGTCCACGTACACCGGGCCCTGCTTCAGGGCGGCGGCCGCGTCGGAGATCCCCGTGGCCCTGGCGCCCGCGAGGGGTGCCAGGGCCAGGAGCGCGAGCAGCAGCAGTCCGGCGATGGCCGAAAGGAGCGGGATCCTCGTCCTCATACCACCGTGATTACCCCCAAAGGGGAGCATTCAGACCTCGCCTCGCACAGTCGTGCGATCAGCGCCGGGCGGCCGGTGCGCCGGCCCGGGTCGTCAGGCCCCAGCCGAACGGAAACTGCGGGCTCCCCGCGCCGCCGGCCGCCTTCACCGGCAGCTGCGCGGCCGACTTCGGCCAGGTCAGCGGCAGCCGGCCGGTGAAGCCCCGGCGCCCGTAGAGCACGTCGGCGACCCCGTCGCCCTCGCTGCCGGGCAGCCAGGAGGCGACCAGCGCGTCGATCTCGCCGAGCCGGTCGCCGAGGAGCTGCGGGCGCCCGGAGACGACGAGGACCACGCACCGCATCCGGGTGCAGACCCGGTCGACGGCCTTCTTGTCCGCCGCGGACAGCTCCAGGTCGTGGCCGCCGACGCCGACGTCGCCCACGCCTTCCGCGTACGGGTCCTCGCCGACGACGACCACGCCCACGTCGTGCCCGGCCGTGGGCGCCGAGGCGTCCTCGGAGTAGGTGACGCGGGCCTTCGGATCCGCGGCGCGCAGCGCCTGCAGGATCGTGCGGCCGCCGGTCGCTCGGCCGGCGGCGCCCTGCCAGCCGATGGTCCAGCCGCCCGACTGCGCGCTCAGGTCGTCGGCGTTCGAGCCGGCGACGTACAGCCGCCCGCCCTTGCGCAGCGGCAGCACCTTCGCGGCGTTCTTCAGCAGCACCTGCGACTTCGCCACGGCCTCGCGGGCCGCCGCCCGGTGCGGGGCGGAGCCGATCCCGGCGAGGTGGGCGGTGTCGGCGTACGGCCTCTCGAAGAGGCCGAGGAGGAACTTCTTCTCCAGGACGCGGCTGACGGCGTCGTCGATCCGGGCGAGCGGGATCCGACCCGCCGCGACCTCGCCGGCGACGATCCGGCCGAAGTCCTTGTAGGTCAGCGGGGCATTGGTGATGTCGATCCCGGCGTTGACCGCGTCGCGCACGTTCTCGACCGCCCCGCCCGGCATCTGGTCGACGGCCTCCCAGTCGCTGCCGACGATGCCCTTGAAGCCGAGCTCGCCCTTCAGGACACCGGTGATCATCTTCCGGTGGGCGTGCATCTTCACCGGTCCGCCCGGCTCGCCGGTGATCTCGAGCGAGGAGAACGACGCCATCACCGAGCCCGCCCCGAGGGCGATCGCCCGCCGGAACGGGGCGAGGTGCACCGTGTCGAGGCCGCTCCGGTCGATCCGGGTGACGCCCTGGTCGATGACGTAGGGCGCCCGGCCGGAGCCGTAGGCGGTGCCGCCGTCGCCGACGAAGTGCTTGGCGGTGGCCAGCACCTTGTCGTTGCGGGCGAGGTCGCTCCCGTCGGCGGCGCCCTGGAGGCCCCGGACGGCGACCGCCATCGAGGAGACGAGGTCCGGGTCCTCGCCGAAGGACTCGTAGGTCCGCCCCCAGCGCACGTCGCGCACGACGCAGACGCAGGGCGAGAAGTCCCAGGCGATCCCGGTCGCCCGCGTCTCCTCGGCGGTGATCGCGGCGAGCCGCTCGACGAGCGCGGGGTCGCGGGTGGCGCCGAGTCCGATGTTGTGCGGCATGACCGTGGCGCCCGGCACCAGGGCGTGGCCGTGCACGGCGTCGGCGGCGAGCAGCAGCGGGATCTGGAGGCGGGTGGCCCGGGCGCGCCCCTGGTAGGTGTCGAGGGTCTGCCGCCACTGTTCGGCGGTGCGGGCGGGCGCGGAGTCGGGCGCGGCGTCGTGGACGACCGAGCCGAGGGCGTAGGTGGTGATGTCCTTCTCGGCGGCGAGGTCGTCGCGTCCGGCCTGGGTCATCTGGCCGGCCTTCTCCGCGAGGGTCATCCGCCCGAGCAGGTCGGCGACCCGGTCTCGTACGGGCCGGGTGGCGTCCAGGTACGGCAGGCCGTTGGCGTCGACCACGACCAGCGGGGCCTGTTCGGGCGCGGCGGCGCCGGTGACGTCGAGGGTGACGGGCACGGCCTCGGCGGTCTCGGGCGTCGCGTCGCGCAGCGTGGGCACCTCGACGGTGCGGGCGGCGCCGGGCAGGGTGCCGGCCGGGAAGGTGACGGTGCCGGAGGAGGCCCGGTAGTCGCGGGCGGGTTCGGCGGGCCGGGCCGCGGGCGCCGGCGGCAGACCCGCCCGTCCGGCGGCCGTGGCCCAGCGGACGGTCACGGGGCGCAGCAGCGGGCGGGTGGCGTCGAGGCCGAGCCGGATCCGGGCCGTGCCGCCCTCGGCCACCGTCGTGACCGGTGGGGCGACGAGCCGCACCGGATCGGGGCCGCGCCCGGCCCGGGGCGCGGCCGCCGCCGCGGTGAGTTCTGTGGCGAGCAGGGCGGCCGCGGTGACGGCCGCCGCCATCGCACCCGGCCGCACCGCGCGGAGGGTACGACCACGGAATGTACGACGAGTCATACCGGACATGGTTGGGCGTGAGCCGCCCGGAACTCCGGTACGACGCGCGGTCACTCCGCCGGGTCGATGCCCGCGCGCAGCATCCCGTAGGTGTAGGCGTCCTCCAGGGCCTGCCAGGAGGCGGCGATGACGTTGGTGCCGACGCCGACCGTGGACCACTCGGCGTTGCCGTCGCTCGTGGTGACGAGGACCCGGGTGGTGGACTCGGTGCCGTGCCGGCCTTCGAGGATGCGGACCTTGTAGTCGGTCAGCTCGAACTTGGCGAGCTGCGGGTAGATCCGCTCCAGGGCGACCCGCATGGCCCGGTCGAGGGCGTTGACGGGGCCGTTGCCCTCGGCGGTGGCGACGATCCGCTCGCCCTTGGCCCACAGCTTCACGGTGGCCTCGTTGGCGTGCGTGCCGTCGGGGCGGTCCTCGACGATCGCGCGCCAGGACTCGGTGCGGAAGTAGCGGCGCGGCCGGCCCTCGGCCTCCTCGCGCAGCAGCAGTTCGAAGGAGGCGTCGGCGGCCTCGTACGTGTAGCCCTTGAGTTCGCGCTCCTTGACCCGCTCGACGACCCGGGCGACCAGCGCGCGGTCGCCGCCGAGGTCGACGCCGAGTTCCTTGCCCTTGAGCTCGATGGAGGCGCGGCCGGCCATGTCGGAGACGAGCATCCGCATGGTGTTGCCGACCAGCTCGGGGTCGATGTGCTGGTAGAGGTCCGGGTCCACCTTGATCGCGGAGGCGTGCAGGCCCGCCTTGTGCGCGAACGCGGAGACGCCCACGTACGGCTGGTGGGTGGACGGGGTGAGGTTGACGACCTCGGCGATGGCGTGCGAGATGCGGGTCGTCTCGGCGAGCGCGCCCGCGGGCAGCACCGTCTTGCCGTACTTGAGCTCCAGGGCCGCGACCACGGGGAAGAGGTTGGCGTTGCCGACCCGCTCGCCGTAGCCGTTGGCGGTGCACTGGACGTGGGTGGCGCCGGCGTCGACGGCGGCGAGGGTGTTGGCGACGGCGCAGCCGGTGTCGTCCTGGGCGTGGATGCCGAGGCGGGCGCCGGTGTCGGCGAGGACGGTGGCGACGACGGCCTGGATCTGGGCGGGCAGCATGCCGCCGTTGGTGTCGCACAGGACGACGACGTCGGCGCCGGACTCGTGCGCGGCGCGGACGACGGCCTTGGCGTAGTCCGGGTTGGCCTTGTAGCCGTCGAAGAAGTGCTCGCAGTCGACGAAGACGCGGCGGCCCTGGGCGCACAGGTGGGAGACGGTGTCGCGGACCATCTCCAGGTTCTCGTCGAGGGTGGTGCGCAGGGCCAGTTCGACGTGCCGGTCGTGCGACTTGGCGACGAGGGTGATGACCGGGGCGCCGGAGTCGAGGAGCGCCTTGACCTGCGGGTCGTCGGCGGCCTTCGCGCCGGGCCGGCGGGTCGCGCCGAAGGCGACGAGCTGCGCGCTGCGGAAGCTGATCTCCTCCTTGGCGCGGGCGAAGAACTCGGTGTCGCGCGGGTTGGCGCCGGGCCAGCCGCCCTCGATGAAGCCGACACCGAAGTCGTCGAGGTGCCGCGCGATGGTCAGCTTGTCGGCGACGGTGAGGTTGATGCCTTCACGCTGGGCGCCGTCGCGCAGCGTGGTGTCGAAGACGTGGAAGCTGTCGTCGGGGCGCGGGCTCTCGCCGTTCTCCGTGGTCATGACGTTGATGGCTCCTGTCGGATGTGGCTCCGGAAGGTCTGGATCCACTTGCCCCCATTCTCACGCGCGGTCCGTTTCCGGCGGTGGTGGGGCCGGAAAACGAAAAAACCCCTCGCGGGTGCGAGAGGTCTGCGCGCGGGTCTGGGGCACGGTGTCCGCTGCCGTGGGGGTTGACGTCCCACGGTTCAGCGGTCACTGCGGACCGGCGCGCTGCTGCCGATAATCATCGTGGTAGCAGGCACGTCGGCAGTCTGCCACACCCGCGCGCGGCGGCGGACGGGGATCTCACGATGCGGAATCGGCCACCGTGCTGCGCTCCCGGGACGACGGCGGTACGGAGCCGGGCCCGGCGGCGCCCACCCGGCCGAGGTCGATGTCGCGGGTCTCGCGCATCGTCACGTAGACGATCAGGGAGACGGCCGCGCAGCCGGCGACGTACCAGTAGTAGCCGGACTCGTGCCCGGCGTCCTTGAACCACAGCGCCACGTACTCGGCGGTGCCGCCGAAGAGCGCGTTGGCGAGGGCGTACGGCAGGGCGACGCCGAGGGCGCGGACGCCGGTCGGGAACAGCTCGGCCTTCACGCAGGCGTTGATGGAGGTGTAGCCGGTGACGACGAGCAGCGCGAGCAGGGAGAGGCCGAGGGCCGGCCAGAAGGAGCCCGCGTGCCGCAGCATCGTCATGATCGGCACGGTCAGGAGGGTGGAGCCGACGGCGAAGGTGATGAGCAGCGGGCGGCGGCCGACGCGGTCGGAGAGGCGGCCGGCGAGCGGCTGGAGGCAGGCGAAGACGATGAGCGCGCAGAAGGAGACCAGGGTCGCGGTCTGCTTGGGCAGTCCGGCGGAGTTGGAGAGGTACTTGGTGAGGTAGGTGGTGTACGTGTAGTAGGCCACCGTGCCGCCCATGGTGAGCGCCATGACGAGCAGGGCCTCGCGCTTGTGCGCCCACAGCGCCCTGAGGGTGCCCTTGTCGCGGGGCGCGAGACCGGAGCCGGCCGCGTCCTGCGCGTAGACCTCGGTCTCCAGCATGCTGCGCCGCAGGTAGAAGACGACGGCCGCGCCGAGCGCGCCGACGACGAAGGGGATGCGCCAGCCCCAGCTGTGCAGGGCGTCCGCGGACATGGTCCGCTGGAGGACGATCTGCAGGCCGAGGCCGACGATCTGACCGGCGGTCATCGACACGTACTGGAAGCTGGAGGCGAAGCCGCGGTGTTCGGGGGCGGACGCCTCGGTGAGGTACGTGGCGCTGGCCGCGTACTCGCCGCCGACGGACAGGCCCTGGAGCAGGCGGGCGACCAGCAGCACCGCGGCGCCGCCGTAGCCGGCGACGGCGTACGTGGGCGCGACGGCGATGAGCACCGCCGAGGCGGACATCAGGCTGACGGTCAGGGTGAGGGCGGCCTTGCGGCCCCTGCGGTCACCGACCCGGCCGAGCAGCCAGCCGCCGACCGGGCGCATGAAGAAGCCGACGGCGAAGATGCCGGCGGTGTTCATGAGCTTGGCGGTGTCGTCGCCCTCGGGGAAGAACGCCGCGGCGAAGTAGGTCGCGAAGCTCGCGTAGACGAACCAGTCGAACCACTCGACCATGTTGCCGGCCGACCCGACCCAGATCTTCTTCCAGTGCTCTCGTCCCATGGGCCAGAACCGTGCCGGAGGCGGCCCGCGGTCAACAAGGGCGCACGGGGCAACGATCGGGAGTACTTGCGTGCCTAACGGTCACGGAAGCAGTGTTTCGGCGACGAACTCCCTTACGTGGGCGAGGACTTGCTCACGGCCGGTGCCGGGGATGCCGACGGCGACGTGCACGCTGAAACCGTCGAGCAGCGCCCGCATCCGGTGCGCGAAGCGGTCCGGGTCGACGGGCCGGAACTCGCCGCGCGAGACGCCCTCGGCGAGGATCGCGACCAGGTCCCGGTGCCAGGCCCCCTCGATGGCGGCCTGCCGGGCGCGGGCGTCCGCGTCGGCGTTCTGCGAGCGGTTCCACACCTCCAGCCACAGCGTCCAGTGCGGATCGCGCGGCCCGTCCGGCACGTACACGTCGACGTACCCGTCGAGCCGCTCCCGCGCCGTGCCGGGCCTGGCGAGCAGCGCGCCGCGCTCGGCGCCGAGCCGCCCCTCGCTCCACTCCAGCGTCTGCAGCAGCAGCTCGTCCTTGGTGCGGAAGTAGTAGAGCAGGTGCCCGCTGCTCATCCCCACCTGCCGGCCGAGCCCGGCCATGGTCAGCCCGTCGAGCCCGCGCTCGGCGATCGTGTCCATGGCCGCGGCCAGCACGTCCTCCCGCGGCGGCGCGGCCTGGTTGCGCCGGCGCGGATGCGGGGCGGGATCGGGCCGGGGCGCGGGCTCGGGGTGGTGCGGATCGCTGCTCTGACTCACCCGTATGTTCTACCTCACCCCTCTGCCCGCGTTCCGCCGCCGCCGTTTCGCCGCCGCGCTCAGACCGCGGGCTGCTGCTGGGTGATGCAGTGGATGCCGCCGCCGCCCGCGAAGATCGGGCGCGCGTCGACGAGCACGACCTCGCGCTCGGGGAAGAGGCGGCGGAAGATCTCGGCGGCCAGCTCGTCGTGCGGGTCGTCGAAGGCGCACAGGACCACGCCGCCGTTGCACAGGTAGTGGTTGATGTAGGAGTAGTCGACCCAGTCGCCCTCCTCGTCCTTGAGGACGGTGGGGGCCGGGACCTCGATGACCTCCAGGGGGCGGCCCTGGGCGTCGGTCTGGCCGCGCAGCAGGCTGACGTAGAGGCGGGAGCGCTCGTAGTCGGGGTGCTGGGGGTTCTGCTGGCTGTGGACCAGGACGGTGCCGGGGCGGGCGAAGGCGGCGACGATGTCGACGTGGCCCTGGGTGCCGTAGAGGCCGTAGTC
The DNA here is from genome assembly GCF_042873935.1 of Streptomyces sp. NPDC004327. Classification (NCBI taxonomy): domain Bacteria; kingdom Bacillati; phylum Actinomycetota; class Actinomycetes; order Kitasatosporales; family Streptomycetaceae; genus Streptomyces; species Streptomyces sp. NPDC004327. The sequence continues at coordinate 214,369 of NZ_JBIAME010000011.1, forward strand.
GCCGGCCAGTCCGTGCGGGAGCCAGATCGCCTTGGTGGTGCCGAGCTTCGCGTGGATCTCGGCCTCGACCTCCTGGCGGTTCCACTCGGGGTTGCGGCCCGCGCCCAGCTGGACGGTGTCGGTGAGCAGTACGGTGCCCTCGCCGTCGACGTGGATGGCGCCGCCCTCGTTGACGAGGGGGCTGCTCAGGACCGGCACGCCCGCCGCGTCCGCGACATGGCGGGCGATCTTGGAGTCGTGCTCCCAGCGGGCCCAGTCCTGCGCGCCCCAGCCGTTGAACACCCAGTCCACGGCGGCCAGCCGGCCCTGCTCGTCCTTGACGAAGGTGGGGCCGATGTCCCGCATCCAGGCGTCGTCGAGATCGCGCTCAAGGAGCTCGGCGTCGTCGCCGAGCAGCGCGCGGGCACAGTCGCCGTCGCCGGGCGCGACGACCACGGTCACCGGCTCGAAGCGGCGCACGGCTCGGGCCACGGTCGCCCAGGCGGCGCGGGCCTCGGCCAGCTCCTGGTCGTTGGTGAAGGTCGGGTTGGGGCTGGGCCAGGCCATCCAGGTGCGCTCGTGCGGCGTCCACTCGGCGGGCATGCGGTAGTTCATGGGAGCGGGTCCTAAGCGGTTCAGAGGAAGTAGAGGCGGTTGAGCGAGACGGACTCGGCCGCCTCCGAGCGGATCGGCGCGCCGTCCAGGGAGACGAGGCCGGTGCGGCCGTCGACCTGGACGTCGCCGGTGCGCGAGTTGAGCCGCAGGTCGGCGGGGCCGATGCCGCGGGTGCCGCGCACGGCGACGCGGCGCCGGCGGGTGGGCAGCTTGTCGGCGCCGAGGTCGACGGCGGCCTGGGCGACGAACGCGACGGAGAGCTCGGCGGGCGCGGCGCCGTGGGCGCCGAACAGCGGGCCGAGGACGAGGGGTTGGCAGGTGTCGGTGGCGGCGTTCGGATCGCCGGTGACCCCCCACGCGGGGAAGCCGTTCTTGATGACCATCTGGGGCTTGGCGCCGAAGAACTCCGGCCGCCACAGCACGATGTCGGCCATCTTGCCGACCTCGACGGAGCCGATCTCGTGGGCGAGGCCGTGGGCGATCGCCGGGTTGATGGTGAGCTTGGCGATGTAGCGCAGCACGCGCGCGTTGTCGTCGTGCGGGCCGTCGCCTTCGAGGGGCCCGAGCTCGGCCTTCATCTTCCCGGCCATCGCGAAGGTCCGGCGCACGGTCTCGCCGGCCCGGCCCATGCCCTGGGCGTCGGAGGAGGTGATGCCGATCGCGCCGAGGTCGTGCAGGACGTCCTCCGCGCCCATCGTCCCGGCCCGGATCCGGTCGCGCGCCATGGCCGCGTCACCGGGCAGGTCCGTCTTCAGGTCGTGGACGGAGACGATCATGCCGTAGTGCTCGGCGACCGCGTCGCGGCCGAAGGGCAGGGTGGGGTTGGTGGAGGAGCCGATGACGTTCGGCACGCCCGCCATCTTCAGCACGTTCGGCACGTGTCCGCCGCCGCAGCCCTCGATGTGGAAGGCATGGATCGTCCGGCCCTCCAGGACCGCCAGAGTGTCCTCCACGGACAGGCACTCGTTGAGGCCGTCGCTGTGCAGGGCGACCTGGACGTCGTGCTCCTCGGCGACGCGCAGCGCGGTGTCCAGCGCCCGGGTGTGGGCGCCCATGTCCTCGTGCACCTTGAAGCCGGACGCGCCGCCCTCCGCGAGCGCCTCGACCAGCGGCGCCGGGTCCGAGGAGGAGCCGCGGCCCAGGAAGCCGATGTTGACCGGCCAGGCGTCGAAGGCGCTGAAGGCGTGGCGCAGGGCCCACGGCGAATTGACGCCGACGCCCCAGACGGGGCCGAACTCCTGGCCGATGATCGTGGTGACGCCACTCGCGAGCGACGCCTCCATGATCCGCGGCGAGAGCAGGTGGACGTGGGTGTCGACGGCGCCGGCGGTGGCGATCAGGCCCTCGCCGGAGACGATCGAGGTGCCGGTGCCGACGACGACGTCGACGCCGTCGAGGGTGTCGGGGTTGCCGGCCCGCCCGATGGCGTGGATGCGGCCCTCGCGGATGCCGATGGACACCTTGCGGATGCCCTGCACGGCGTCGATGAGCAGCACGTTGCTGATCACGACGTCGCAGGTCTCGCGGACGGCCGCGGCCTTCAGGTGCAGGCCGTCCCGGGCGGTCTTGCCGAAGCCGGCGAGGAACTCGTCGCCGGGCTTCTGGGAGTCGGACTCGACGCGTACGACGAGGCCGGAGTCGCCGAGGACGACGCGGTCACCGGCGCGCGGGCCGTGCACGGAGGCGTACTCGTAGGGGTCCATCACTCACCCTCCTTCGGGGCGTCGGCGCCGAGGTATCCGCAGGCGGCGGCCCTGCGCAGGGCCTCCTCCTTCGCCCCGGGGGCGTCCAGCGGGCCGTCGACGAGGCCGGCGAAGCCGATGGCGACGCGGGCGCCGCCGATCGGCAGGAGGCCGACCTCGGCCTCGCCGCCCGGGTCGAAGCGGAAGGAGGCGCCGGCCGGGACGGCGAGCCGCATCCCGTAGGCGGCGGCGCGGTCGAAGTCGAGGCGCGGGTTGGCCTCGAAGAAGTGGAAGTGCGAGGTGACGCTGACCGGCACCGCGGCCGTGTTGCGCACGGTGAGCCGGAGGGCCGGCCCGGCCTCCTCGTACCCGGGTCCCGGGAGCAGTGCGCCGGGCGCGGCGGCGCCGGGCGAGCCCCCCGCCGTCTCGCGGGCCGATCCCCAGCCGATGGGGTCGGAGACCACGGCGAGCCGGGAGCCGTCGTCGAAGACGGCCTCGACGTGGACCTCGGTGACCACGTCGGCGACGCCGGGCAGCACGTCCTCGGGGCCGAGGACGGAGCGGGCCGCCTCGATGGCCTCGGCGAGCCGCCTGCCGTCGCGGGCGGCCTCGCAGACGGTGTCCGCGATGAGCGCCGTGGCCTCGGGCACATTGAGCCGGAGACCGCGGGCCCGGCGGGCGCGGGCGAGCTCGGCGGCGCCGAAGAGCAGCAGCCGGTCGCGTTCCGTGGGGGTCAGTCGCACGTCCGTACACCTCCTGTTTGAGTGACACTCTAAATGTTCGCGAGCCATCTTCCAAGCATTGACGTGACCGTCCGCGATGAGTCACATTGGCTGACATTGAGCGTCGCTCTAAACCCCCCACGCCCCCGCCCGCCCCCACCCCCGGCCCCCAGGGAGCCCCCCATGGCGATAGAACAGCGCGGAGTCGACACCATCCCCGAGGCGGAACGCACCAGCGGACCCCGTGACCTCGTCTCGATCCTGCTCGGCTCCAACCTCTGCCTCGGCGTGATCGTGTTCGGCTGGCTGCCGGTCTCCTTCGGACTCGGCTGGTGGGCCTCGGTCACCTCGGTCGTCACCGGCACCCTCGTCGGCGTGGCCGTCACCGCCCCGCTCGCGCTGGTCTCGCTGCGCACCGCCACCAACCTCTCCACCTCCTCCGGTGCCTTCTTCGGCGTCCGCGGCCGGCTCGTCGGCTCGGTGGTCGGCCTGCTGCTCTCGCTCGGCTACACCGCGCTGACCCTGTGGATCGGCGGCGACGTGATGGTCGGCACCCTGGAACGCCTGGTCGGCCTGCCGACCGGCGGCGCCGCGCACGCCCTCGTGTACGCGCTGCTCGCCGGCCTCACCGTCGTCGGCGCCGTCTACGGCTACCGGCTGCTGCTCCGGCTCAGCCAGGCCCTCGCGATCGGCATGACCGTGCTGCTCGCCGTCGGACTCGTCGCGTACGCCGGGGACTTCACCACCGCGGCCGTGCCGCACACCCCGTACCTGCTCGGCTCCTTCCGGCCGACCTGGCTGCTCGCCGCGGTCGCCGCCGGGCTCAGCGGCCCGGTCGCCTTCATCACGCTGCTCGGCGACTACACCCGCTACATCTCGCCCGCGAAGCACAGCCCGCGAAAGGTCTGGCGCGCCACCTGTCTGGGCCTGGTCGTCGGCCTGCTCGTACCGCAGCTCTTCGGCACGTTCACGGCGCTCGCGGCCCGCGCCGGCACCGAGTACGCCGGACCGCTCGTCGCGGCCTCGCCCGTCTGGTACCTGGTCCCGCTGCTGCTCGCCGCGACCGCCGGCTCGGTCGGCAACGCCGGCCTGATGCTCTACTCCATGGGCCTGGACCTCGACGCGATCCTGCCGAAGGCCACCCGCGCCCGCGCCACCCTGGTCGTCGCCGCCGTCGCCACCGCCTTCGTCTTCCTCGGCCACTTCGCCTCGGACGCGCAGACCGCGATGACGTCCTTCGTGCTGCTGCTCACCGCCATCGGCACGCCGTGGGCGGTCATCACCCTGATCGGGCACCGGCGCTGCCGCGGCACGTACGACGCCGAGGCGCTCCAGGTCTACAACCGGCGCTCGCGCGGCGGCGTCTACTGGTACCGGGCGGGCTGGCACCCGCGCGCCACGGTCGCCTGGGCGCTCGGCGCGGCGGTCGGCCTGGCCGCGGTGTCGACGCCGCTCTACGAGGGCCCGCTGCTCTCGTTGACCGGCGGGGTCGACTGCAGCTTCGTGTTCTCGGGGATCGTGGGCGGAGTGCTGTACGTGGTGCTGACGCCGGGCCGGCGCGCCCAGCGGGGCACGGAGCACACGGAAGCGCCCGGGACGGAGACCGTCCCGGGCGCCCTGGTGGACTGACCTACCCGGTCACTTGCCCAGCTCGTGCATCCAGCCGTGGACGTCCTCGGACTTCCCGGTCTGGATGGCGAGCAGCGCGTCGCGCAGCTTCATCGTGACCTCGCCGGGCTCGCCGCCCGACTGCTGCCAGTCGCCACGGGCGGACTTGACCGTGCCGACCGGGGTGATGACGGCGGCGGTGCCGCAGGCGAAGACCTCGGTGAGGGTGCCGTTCGCGGTGTCCTGCTGCCACTGGTCGATGGAGACGCGGGCCTCCACGGACTCGTAGCCGAGGTCGCTCGCGACCTGGAGGAGCGAGTCGCGGGTGATGCCCTCCAGGATGGAGCCGGAGAGGGACGGGGTGACGATCTTGTTCTCGGCCCCGTACACGAAGTACAGGTTCATGCCGCCGAGCTCCTCGACCCACTTGTGCTCGACCGCGTCGAGGTAGCAGACCTGGTCGCAGCCCTTGGCCGCCGCCTCGGCCTGCGCGAGCAGGGAGGCCGCGTAGTTGCCGCCGGTCTTGGCGTCGCCCATGCCGCCGGGGACGGCGCGGACGCGGTCCTCGGAGGCCCAGATGGAGACGGGCTTGACGCCACCGGGGAAGTACGGGCCGGCCGGGGAGGCGATGACCACGAACAGGTACTCGTTGGCCGGGCGGACGCCCAGGCCCACCTCGGTCGCGATCATGAACGGGCGCAGGTAGAGGGACGCCTCGCCGCCGTGCGCCGGGACCCACGCCTTGTCCTGCTGGACCAGCACGTCGCACGCCTCGACGAAGGTCTCGACCGGCAGCTCCGGCATGGCGAGCCGGCGCGCGGACGCCTGGAAGCGCCGGGCATTGGCGTCGGGGCGGAAGGACGCGACGGAACCGTCGGGGCGGCGGTAGGCCTTCAGGCCCTCGAAGATCTCCTGCGCGTAGTGCAGGACGTTGGTCGCGGGGTCGAGGGAGAGCGGGCCGTACGGCACGAGCTGGCCGTCGTGCCAGCCGCGGCCCTCGGTCCAGCGGATGGTGACCATGTGGTCGGTGAAGTGGCGGCCGAATCCCGGGTTGGCCAGGATCGCCTCGCGCTCCGCGTCGGACAGCGGGCTGGAGGAGGGCTTGAGCTCGATGGTGGGCGTCGTCATGGGTGCTTGTCCTTCACCGGTTGTGTGTGTCGGACCGCGCTCACGCCGCTCCGCAGTCACGCAAACAACTGCTGGGACGTCCGAGCTTTCCCGCATGCCGCGGCCCCACGTCCGATTATCGCGCGTGGGGCCACGGCACGAAACGGGTGGGTACGCGTAGACGCGTGGAGACGCGTGCGCGGTCCAAGGGTTCGATGGTGGCACCCGGCGACCGCACAGGTACAGCCGCCGGGTCCTGGTTTGCGACCCGGCGGCTGGGTGGAGTTCAGCGGCGGGTCAGCTCGCTACGCGTACCGCGAGCGCGTCGCCGATCTCGTCCGTCGTCCGGACGCTGTCCCCGCGCTCGGTGAGGTCGGCCGCGACGGCCTCCTCGATCCGGGCGGCCTCGGTCTCGTGGCCGAGGTGGCGCAGCAGCAGGGCGACCGAGAGCACGGTGGCCGTCGGGTCGGCCTTGCCCTGGCCCGCGATGTCCGGCGCGGAGCCGTGGACCGGCTCGAACATGGACGGGAAGGCGCCGCTCGGGTTGATGTTGCCCGAGGCGGCGACGCCGATGCCGCCGGAGACGGCCGCGGCGAGGTCCGTGATGATGTCGCCGAAGAGGTTGTCGGTGACGATGACGTCGAACCGGGCCGGGTCGGTGACGAGGAAGATCGTCGCGGCGTCGACGTGCAGGTAGTCGGTGGTGACCTCGGGGAACTCGGCCGCGACCTTGTTGAAGATGTCCGTCCACAGGTGACCCGCGAAGGTCAGCACGTTGTTCTTGTGGACCAGCGTCAGCTTCTTGCGGGGGCGGGCCTGGGCGCGGGCGAAGGCGTCCCGGACCACGCGCTCGACACCGAAGGCGGTGTTGACCGAGACCTCGGTGGCGACCTCGTGCTCGGTGCCCTTGCGGATGGTGCCGCCGTTGCCGGTGTACGGGCCCTCGGTGCCCTCGCGGACGACGACGAAGTCGATCTCGGGCTGGCCGGCGAGCGGGGTGGCCACGCCGGGGAGCAGCTTCGAGGGGCGCAGGTTGACGTGGTGGTCGAAGGCGAAGCGCAGCTTCAGGAGGAAGCCGCGCTCCAGGACGCCGGACGGGACGGAGGGGTCGCCGATCGCGCCGAGCAGGATCGCGTCGTGCTGCTTGAGGGCGTCGAGGTCGGCGTCGGTGAGGGTCTCACCGGTGGCGTGGTAGCGCTTGGCGCCGAAGTCGTACTCCTTCGTCTCCAGCTTCACATCCTGGGGAAGGACGGCCGCGAGGACCTTGAGGCCCTGGGCCACGACCTCCTGGCCGATGCCGTCGCCGGGGATGACTGCGAGATCGATGCTGTGAGACATGTCGGCACCCTACTCCTCGTCCCATTGTCTGACACGTTCCGTCCATCATGTGGACGAACGAACAGGCGGCGGACGGACTTCCGGCGATCGGCGACCTGGATCGGCGACCGGTGGGTCAGTGGCCGGTGGAGCCGCCGTTGTCACGGCGGTCGAGGGCGCGCTGGAGGGCGGCGGCGGCGTTCTGGCGGGCCTCGTCGGAGGGACGGGCGGCGGAGTGGCGGACGCGGCGGGCGGTCTGAGCGGCCATGAGGGATCGACTCCTTGAGATCGGTGCGATCGATGCGATCGGTACTCCGGACGTGCGGGTACGGAGGGGCGTGGTGATCGAAGGCGCCGGAAGGGGCGGGGAGCGACGCCGCAGGGGTTGCCTGCTCGGGGCGTGGCACTCTCGACCGCCCTGCGCTCGATGGAGCGGGACGTTCGGCTTCTACAAAGCTAGGTCAGCCGGACTCATCTGTCTCCACAATTACTCGGACTTCCTACTATCTGAGACGGCGACCGGCCCGCCCTGCTCGCCGCCTGGGCCCGCAGCTCCCGGATCAGTGCCCGCACGGCGAGGGATCCGCCCAGCTCAGGAGTGGTGACATAGCCGACGGAGCGGGTCGGGCGGGCCGTTCCGAGATCGGTGATCTCGACCGAGGGCGGTGCTCCGATCAGCGACAGTTCCGGCATCACGGCCATGCCGAAACCACTGCTCACCATCGAGAGCACCGCTCCGTCGTCCTCCGCCTCCACGGTGGCCGGCGGCAGCCACTCCTGGGCTGCCCACCACTGCCGGGTGTACGAGGTGCAGTTCTCCACCCAGTCGACCAGCGGCAGCGAGCGCGGCGCCGGATGCCCGGCCGGATGCACCAGGGCGTAGCCCTCCTCCAGGAGCACGCCGCCGATCAGTTCCGGCGGTACGGGCGAGGTGGTGCCGATCGTCGCGATGCCGAGGTCCGCCCGCCCGTCGAGGACCTCGCCGGCGGTGCCGCGTCCGACCTCCCGGACGATCCGCACCTCGGGCGCGATCTCCGGATGCCGGGCCGTGAGCCGCTCCAGGGCCGGCGGCAGCAGATGGAGGGCGGCGCTGCGGAAGGCGGCGATCCGCAGCGGCCCCGCGGGCACCGGCCCCGCGCCGCCCGTTCCGGCGCCGCGCACCTCGGCGCCCATCACCTCCAGCAGCCGCAGCACCCGCCGGGCGTGACCGAGCGCCACCTCTCCCGCCGCCGTGGGCGCCGCGCCCGTCCGGCCCCGCTCGAAGAGCACGGCCCCGAGCTTGCGCTCGCTCACGCGCACGGAGTGGGAGACCGCCGACTGGGTCATGCCGAGCGCCGCCGCCGCGGCCGAGAAGCCGCCCGCGCGCGCCACGGCGAGCATGATCCGCAGTTCGCCCACCGCGGGCAGGGATTCGGTCGCCATCGGGGCTCTCACCTCGTCGTATGAGCAGGATTCATGGATCGGCAGCGGCCATCGACGCTACCTCCTGCCCGGCCGCCGGATTCCTTCCTACCGTCTCCCGCATGACGAACGAGACCATGATCACCGTCCATCAGACCGCCCGTCCCGACGGCTTCCCGACGCCCGGGCTCTTCACCTTCGCCGAGTCCCCGGTCCCGGCCCCCGAGCCGGGCACCGCCCTGGTCGAGAACCTGCTCTGGTCCGTGGACCCGTACCACCGCGAGGCGATGGACGGCGACGTCCTGTGGACGCTGGGCTCACCCATGGAGGGCCGGACGCTCGGCCGGGTGCTCGACTCCCGCGACCCGGCGCTGCGCCCCGGCGACCTGGTCCTGCACCGCAAGGGCTGGCGCACCCACTCCCTGGTCGGCCGCGCCGAGGTCCGCCCGGTCCCGGACTTCGGCCCCGGAGTGCCGCTCGCCGCACACCTCAGCATCCTCGGCGGCACCGGGCTCTCCGCGTACGTGGGCCTGACCCGGATCGCCCGGCTCCAGGCGGGCGAGGACCTGTTCGTGTCGGCGGCGGCGGGCGGGGTCGGCACGGCGGCCGGCCGCTTCGCCCGGCTGCTCGGCGCCGGCCGGATCGTCGGCAGCGCGGGCTCGGCGCCCAAGGTGGCGTACCTGACCGGGCGCATCGGCTTCGACGCGGCCTTCGACTACCACGACGGCCCGGTCGCCGAACTGCTCGCCGGGGCCGCCCCGGACGGCGTGGACACCGTCCTCGACGGCGTCGGCGGCGACCATCTGGAAGCCGCGATCGGCTCCCTGCGCGACCGCGGCCGGATCGCCTGGGTCGGCGCGGTCGCCCAGTACCACTCCCTCGCCACTCCCCCGCCCGCCCCGCGCAACCTCTTCGACCTGGTGGAGAAGAACGCCCGCCTGGAGGGCTTCCTGGTGCGCGACCACATGGACGCGCAGGAGGAGCTGTACGACTTCGCCGTGCCGCACCTGCGCAGCGGGCGGCTGGCGCCGGACGTCACGGTGACCGAGGGCTTCGAGCACATCGTGACGGCGTTCCTGGGGATGCTGCGCGGCGAGAACACCGGCAAGGCACTCGTCGCGGCGCATGGTCTGGAGAGCTAGCTAGATTGCATTCCTACCTAGGTAGTGATGGAATGCGGTCATGGCCGCAGACCGCAGATCCAGCTGGCTCAAGGGAGTCCTCGACCTGCTCGTCCTCTCCTGCCTGACCGACGGCGAGAGTTACGGGTACGAGATCGCCAAGTCGCTCGCCGAGGCGGGCTTGGGCGAGATCAAGGGCGGGACGCTGTATCCCGTGCTGAACCGCCTGGAGGAGGCGGGCCTGGTGGAGGCCGAGTTCCGGGCCGCCGAGCGCGGACCGGGGCGGCGCTACTACCGGCTCACCGAGCCGGGGCGCACCCATCTGGCGGCCGAGAGCGCGGCCTGGACGGAGTTCCACCGGGCCGTACGAGGCACGCTGCAAGCGGGGGGAAACGCATGAACACCGACGCCACCGAGGCCTACTTCACCGAGCTCGCCGGGGCGCTGCGCGCGTCCGGCGTGCCGGCGGACCAGCTGGCGCGCACCGTCGACGAACTGCGCGCCCATCTCGCGGAGTCGGGGACCGCGCCGGAGGAGGAGTTCGGCCCGGCCGCGCTCTTCGCGGCCTCGCTCGGCGGGCTCGCCCCCGAGCCCGGCGAGCCGGACCGCCGGGCGGAGCACTGGACGTGGACCGCGGACCTGTTCAACGACCGGCGGATGCTGGCGGTCCACGGCGACCAGGGCTGGGAGGTGGAGCACCTGGACTCGATCGGCCGCTTCGTGTGCCGCCGGGCGCCCGGCGTCGCGCTCGCCTGGGAGTACCGCCGCGAGGTGATCGCCGGCCGGCGCCGGGCCCGGGTGCTCGCCGAGCTGGACCCGGAGGGCTGGGAGCTGTGCGGCGAGTGGGTGGTCTACGGCTACTTCAAGCGCCCCAAGGCGGCGACCGCCGGCCCGGCCGGCAGCCTGGACGCGCCGCCGGCGGCGCCGGACCGGTCCTGGTTCCTGAGCCGCCGCGCCAAGGCGCTGCTCGCGCTGTGGGCGCTGGCGTCGGGCGCCGCGTACCTCTCCCTCGGCCTGCCGGGCTTCGCGATGCTGATCGCGCTGGGCAGCGCGCTGTCGGCGGTCTACACGGCGAAGCTGGAGACGAGGAAGGGCAGGGCCGTGAAGGCCCGTACCGGCACCGACCAGGACTGACGAACGTCACATCACGTCCCCGTCGCGCCAGTCGAAGACCAGCGGCTCGGCCGGGTCCGGTAGCGGCCGCCCGGCCGCCGCCCACAGATACGTCGAGTCCTCCTCGTCCGGCAGCCGGACGATCCCCGCCGGGCTCAGCGTCTCGATCCGGCCCCGCCACAGCCGCCATCCGCGCCCGCGGTAGAGCCCGGCCCCGTCCCGCGACGCGGACAGCGCCCCGAAGGCGTACGCCCCGTCGACCGCCCGCTCCAGCTCCCCGAGCACCCGCCCGCCGAGCCCCTGCCGCCGCAGCTCCGCGCGCACGGCCACGGCCTCGACGTACCCGATCCGGTACGACCGCCCCCGGTACAGCACCCGCCGCATCACCAGGCTGCCGTGCGCGGCGACCCCGTGCCCGTCCTCGGCCCAGACGTGCAGCCCGCCGAGCGCGTGGTCCCAGTCCTCGTCGGCGAAGTCGCCGTCGAAGGCGCCGTCGAGCAGGGCGCGGACGGCGCGCAGCCGAGCGGGCCCGAGGTCATGGGTGGGAGCGGTCCGCAGGATCATGCTCACCAGTGTCCTCCGGCCCGCCGCGGACCCGGCGGGAAATGGAAACCGCCCCCGACCTCGGTTGGGGGACCGAGGAAGGGGGCGGTGACTGGGGGTGTGGGCTCAGCCCATGTGCGGGTAGCCGTACTCGGTCGGCGGGACCAGCGTCTCCTTGATGGCCCGGGTCAGGGTCCAGCGCATCAGGTTCTGCGGGGCACCGGCCTTGTCGTTGGTGCCGGAGGCGCGGCCGCCGCCGAAGGGCTGCTGGCCGACGACGGCGCCGGTCGACTTGTCGTTGATGTAGAAGTTGCCGGCGGCGAAGCGCAGCTTCTCCATCGTGTACGCGGCGGCGGCGCGGTCGTTCGAGATGACCGAGCCGGTGAGGGCGTAGTCGGAGACGGACTCCATCTGCGCCAGCATCTCGTCGTACTTCTCGTCCTCGTAGACGTGGATCGCGAGGATCGGGCCGAAGTACTCGGCCTTGAAGACCTCGTTCTCCGGGTCGGTGCACTCGATGACCGTCGGGCGGACGAAGTAGCCCTCGGAGTCGTCGTAGGTGCCACCGGCGACGATCGTGCAGCTCGGGTCGGCGGCGGCGCGGTCGATGGCGGCCTTGTTCTTGGCGAAGGAGCGGTCGTCGATGACGGCGCCGATGAAGTTCGACAGGTCGGTGACGTCACCCATGGTGATGCCGTCGACCTCGGCCGCGAACTCCTCCTTGAAGCCGTCGTTCCAGATGGAGGCCGGGATGTACGCACGCGAGGACGCGGAGCACTTCTGGCCCTGGAACTCGAAGGAGCCGCGGGTCAGCGCGGTCTTCAGGACGGCGCGGTCGGCGCTCGGGTGGGCGACGACGAAGTCCTTGCCGCCGGTCTCGCCGACGATCCGCGGGTAGGAGCGGTACTTCTCGATGTTGGTGCCGACGGTCTTCCACAGGTGCTGGAAGGTCCGGGTCGAGCCGGTGAAGTGGATGCCGGCCAGGTCGCGGTGGTTCAGGGCCACCTCGGAGACGGCGATGCCGTCGCCGGTCACCAGGTTGATGACGCCCTTCGGCAGACCGGCCTCCTCCAGGAGCTCCATGAGGAGCACGGCGGAGTGGGTCTGGGTCGGGGACGGCTTCCAGACCACCACGTTGCCCATGAGGGCGGGGGCGGTGGGCAGGTTGCCCGCGATGGCCGTGAAGTTGAACGGCGTGATCGCGTAGACGAAGCCCTCGAGCGGGCGGTGGTCGAGGCGGTTCCACACGCCGGGCGAGTTCGCCGGCGGCTGCTCGGCGAGGATCTGGCGGGCGTAGGCCACGTTGAAGCGCCAGAAGTCGACGAGCTCGCACGGGGTGTCGATCTCGGCCTGCTGGGCGGTCTTCGACTGGCCGAGCATGGTGGAGGCGGCCAGCGTCTCGCGCCACGGGCCGGCGAGCAGCTCGGCGGCGCGCAGGATGATCGCGGCGCGGTCGTCGAAGGACATCGCGCGCCAGGCCGGGGCGGCGGCCAGGGCGGCGTCGATGGCGTCCTGGGCGTCGGCCTGGGTGGCACCGCGGAAGGTGCCGATGACGGCCTTGTGGTTGTGCGGCTGGACGACGTCGAACGGCTCGCCGCCACCCATGCGCTTGACGCCGCCGATGGTCATCGGCAGCTCGCGCGGGTTCTCGGCCAGCTCCTTGAGCTTGGCCTCCAGGCGGGCGCGCTCGGGCGAGCCGGGGGCGTAGCCGTGCACCGGCTCGTTGACGGGAGTGGGGACCTGGGTCACAGCGTCCATGAGTCGCGATACTCCTTCGGAGGGGTGTGGGCTCAGCCCTTGGTGAGGATGGAGCGGACGAAGAAGAGGAGGTTGGCCGGCTTCTCCGCCAGACGGCGCATGAAGTAGCCGTACCAGTCGGTGCCGTACGCGGTGTAGACGCGCATCCGGTGGCCCTCGGCCGCGAGACGGTTCTGCTCCTCGCTGCGGATGCCGTACAGCATCTGGAACTCGTACTCGTCCAGCTTGCGCCCGGCGCGGCGGGCGAGCTCCTGGCCGACGGAGATGAGCCGGGGGTCGTGGGAGCCGATCATCGGGTAGCCCTCGCCCTCCATGAGGATCTTCATGATCCGGACGTAGGCCTTGTCGATCTCGGGCTTGTCCTGGATGGCGACCGAGGCGGGCTCCTTGTAGGCGCCCTTCACGATGCGCACGCGCGAGCCGTTGGCGGCCAGGCGGCGTGCGTCGTCCTCGGTACGGAAGAGGTACGCCTGGATGACGCATCCGGTCTGCGGGAAGTCCTTCCGCAGCTCCTCGTGGATGGCGAACATCGAGTCGAGGGTCGTGTGGTCCTCGGCGTCCAGGGTGACGGTGGTGCCGATCTCGGCGGCGGCCGCGACGACCGGGCGCACGTTGGCGAGGGCCAGCTCGTGGCCGTTGTCCAGCGACTGGCCGAACATCGACAGCTTGACGGACATCTCGGCCCGGGCGCCGAGGCCCAGCTCCTTGAGGCGGCCGATCAGCTCCAGGTAGGCGTCCCGGGCGGCGTAGGACTGCTCGACGGTGGTGATGTCCTCACCGACGACGTCGAGGGTGACCTCCAGGCCGCGGGCGGCGAGGTCCTGCACGATCGGGACGACGTCGTTCACCGACTCGCCGGCGATGAAGCGGGCCACGACCTGCTTGGTCCCGGGGGCGGCCGACACGAAACGGCGCATCTTGTCGCTGCGCGACGCGGCGAGGATCACGGGACCCAGCACGGGGCACCTCCTGAGGGCAGGGTGACGAAAGGTGCGGTACCCGAGGATTCGTAACCAATCGGGAACAGCACGAAGAACCACCGTGAAACCTAAGGATCGCTCCGATCGTCCGCCATCTACAGCTGTCACGCATCCGTGGCCACGGGCTCAGACATCTGTCTGAAGGCACGGGCGAACGGTGCGAGAATGGGCGCCGTGAAGGCCGATTACCAGGACCTGGTGGACGAGATCTCGGCGCTGCTCGGCGCCCCCGCGACCCTGGAGAACCGGGACTTCGGGCTGATCGCCTTCGGTGCGCACGACTCCGAGGACGACAGCGCCATGGACCCGGTCAGGACCCGCTCGATCCTGACCCGGAAGTCCACCCCGGCGGTCCGGGCCTGGTTCGAGGGCTTCGGCATCACCCGGGCGACCGGCCCGGTGCGCATCCCGGCCGCCCCTGACGCGGGCGTGAACCGGGGCCGGATCTGTCTGCCGGTACGCCATCGGGGGGTCGTCCTCGGGTACGTGTGGCTGCTCGACGCCGAGCCGGGCCCCTCGCACGCCCAGCTGACCGCCGCCATGGAGGTCGCCGCCCGGATCGGCGACCTGCTCGCCGACGAGGAACGGGCCGGCGCCGACCTCTCCCGCGAGCTGCGCGCCACCCTGACGGCGGAACGCGGCTGGCAGTACGACATGGCGGTCGCCGCCCTGCGCACCGCCCTCGGCCCGGACGCCGACGGCCTGCACGCCCTGGTCTGCCTGGCCCCCTGGCCGGACGAGGACTCCCCCTCCCCGCGTACGGTGCCGGCCGCGGCGGCCCTGTGCACGGTGCCGTGGCGGACGGCGGCGCCGGGCGAGGGCGGCGCGCCCCGTGCCCTCGCCGCGCTCGTGCGGCTGCGCTCCGGTGACAACCTCTCGCCCGCCGCCGGCGCGGCCGGCCGGCTGCGCACCACGGCGGAGGCGGCCGGGACCGCGGCCGTCGCGGGCATCGCCGCGCCGCGCCGCGGGCTCGCGGACCTCGACATCGCCTGGCGGGAGGCCGCGTCGGCGGCCCGGGCCGCGGGCGCCCAGCCGCTGCTCGGCCCGCTGGCCGAGTGGGCCGCCATCGGCCCGTACCGGATGCTGACCGCCCTCCCGCCCGCCGAGCCGGACCCGGCGGTGCGCACCCTGCTCTCCCCGACCCATGCCGAACTGGCCCGCACGGCCGAGGTGTTCCTCGACCACGCGGGCCAGGCGGGCCGCACGGCGACGGCCCTGGGCATCCACCGGCAGACCCTCTACTACCGCCTCTCCCGCGTCGAACAGCTCACCGGCCTCGACCTGGACGAGGGCGAGGACCGGCTGTTGCTGCACATGGCGCTCAAGGCGGCGCGGCTGTAGGGCGGCTGACGGACCGCCGGATCCGCCGGGCCGCTACCGGTCCCCCATCAGGACCCTGAGCCCGGCCGTCAGGTCGTCCGCGCTCGGCGCCGTCTCCGGGTCCACCATCCACTGGATCATCACGCCGGTCGCCAGCGCCTGGCAGAGCAGCCCGGCCACCCGGGCCTTCTCGGGCTCCTGCTCCGGGTCGATGCCGAGGAAGCCCTGGGCCATGCCGAGCCGGCCCTCGCGCTGCGGCTCCTTGACGGCCTCGCGCAGCTTCTCGTCGTCGTCCATGCGGGTGACGACCTCGGTCTGCAGCTTCCACACCGGGCGGCTGGCCCCGGCGGTGGCGATGAGCCGCTCCCAGACGTCGTGGAAGCGCTGGTACGGGTCGGCGGGCAGGTCCTTGGTGACCTCCTCGGCGGGGCCGGCCCGGTGGCCCCACTCCTCGGTCAGCGCGAAGAACGCCTGCTGGAGCAGGGCGTCCTTGGAGCCGTAGTGGTAGCCGATGGAGGCGAGGTTGGTGCCCGAGGCGGCGACGATGTCGCGGGCCGTGGTGCGCCCGTACCCCTTCTCCAGAAGGCAGCGCTTGGCGCCTTCGAGCAGATCTTCCTTGTGTCCCATGACAGCACTGTACCCGGCCGCTAGACGCCCGTCTAAGACGGGCGTCTAGCGCGCCGGGCAGCAGTCGGTGCGGCGTGCGGTCGGCGCGGAGCGGTCAGACCAGGTTCAGGTCAGACCAGGTTCACCGAGCGGGCCGAGGCCGCGCCGATCTCCGCCGAGATCTCCGCGAGCACGTTCGCCGGGACGGTCTCGTCGACGGTGAGCACGACCAGCGCCTCGCCGCCCTCGGTCGTCCGGGAGACCTGCATGCCCGCGATGTTCAGACCGGCCTCGCCGAGGATCCGGCCCACCGTGCCGACGATGCCCGGACGGTCCTCGTAGCGCAGCACCGCCATGTGGTCGGCGAGCGCCAGGTCCACGTCGTACTCGCCGACGGCGACGATCTTCTGCAGGTGCTTCGGGCCCGCGAGCGTGCCGGAGACCGAGACCTCCTGGCCGTCGGAGAGCGTGCCGCGCACGGTGACCACGTTGCGGTGGTCGGGCGACTCGGAGCTGGTGGTCAGGCGCACCTCGACACCGCGCTCCTGCGCGAACAGCGGCGCGTTCACGTACGACACGGTCTCGTCGACCACGTCCTCGAACACGCCCTTGAGCGCGGAGAGTTCGAGCACCTTGACGTCGTGCTGGGTGATCTCGCCGTACACCTCGACGTCGAGACGGACCGCGACCTCGCCGGCGAGCGCCGTGAAGATCCGGCCGAGCTTCTCGGCGAGCGGCAGACCCGGCTTGACGTCCTCGGCGATGACACCGCCCTGGACGTTGACCGCGTCCGGGACCAGCTCGCCGGCGAGCGCCAGGCGCACCGAGCGGGCGACGGCGATGCCGGCCTTCTCCTGGGCCTCGTCCGTGGAGGCGCCGAGGTGCGGGGTACAGACGACCTGGTCGAGCTCGAAGAGCGGGGAGTCCGTGCAGGGCTCCTTCGCGTACACGTCGAGGCCGGCGCCGGCGACCCGGCCCTCCTTGAGCGCCGAGTACAGCGCCGCCTCGTCCACGATGCCGCCGCGCGCGGCGTTGACGATCCGCACCGAGGGCTTGACCTTGTGCAGCGCCTCGTCGCCGATGAGACCGAGGGTCTCCGGGGTCTTCGGCAGGTGGACGGTGATGAAGTCGGCGACCTCCAGCAGCTCGTCCAGGGACAGCAGCTTCACGCCCATCTGGGCGGCGCGGGCCGGCTGCACATAGGGGTCGTACGCGACGATCTTCATGCCGAAGGCGGACATCCGCTGGGCGACCAGGACGCCGATCCGGCCGAGGCCGACGACACCGAGGGTCTTCTCGCTCAGCTCGACGCCCGTGTACTTCGAGCGCTTCCACTCGCCGTTCTTCAGCGCGGTGTTGGCCTGCGGGATGTTGCGCGCGGTGGCGACGAGCAGACCGCACGCGAGCTCGGCGGCGGTGACGATGTTGGACGTCGGCGCGTTGACGACCATCACGCCGGCCTTGGTGGCGGCGGAGACGTCCACGTTGTCCAGGCCGACACCGGCGCGGGCGACGACCCGCAGCTTCCGAGCGGCGGCGATGGCCTCGGCGTCGACCTTGGTCGCGGAGCGGACCAGGATCGCGTCCACGTCGGCGATGGCGGGCAGCAGCTCGGCACGGTCCGCGCCGTTGCAGTGCCGGATCTCGAAGTCCGGGCCCAGGGCGTCGACGGTGGCGGGCGACAGCTCTTCAGCGATGAGTACGACAGGTTTCGAGCTCACGTTGAGTCCTCACAAAGGCAGTGCGGACGGCCGTCCCGACGGCCGCAGCGGTGGAGGGGGGCTAGCCGCGTGAAAGCGCACGACGCTGTGGGCCAGACGCGATGTTGTTGAGCAGTGTAGTGGTGCGGCGGCGCGGTTCCTGCGCCTCCTTGGAAGGATCACCCGTCCGTGGTTGGACGGGCTGTCCAAGGCCGTGACGAGGTGTCCAGGATGCGGCCCGGGGGCCGGACGGTGTGTCCGGCCCCCGGGCCCGGAAGGCTTACGCCTCCTCGTCGTTCACCCAGCTCATGAGCTTGCGCAGCTCCTTGCCGGTGGTCTCCAGGAGGTGCTGCTCGTCCTGGGTCTTGTACTCGTTGTACTTCTTCAGACCGCCGTGGTACTCGTCCATCCAGTTCTTGGCGAAGGTGCCGTCCTGGATGTCCGTGAGGACCTTCTTCATCTCGGCCTTGGTGGCGTCCGTGATGATGCGCGGGCCGGTGATGTAGTCGCCCCACTCGGCGGTCTCGGAGACGGACCAGCGCATCTTCTCCAGGCCGCCCTCGTACATGAGGTCCACGATCAGCTTCAGCTCGTGGAGGCACTCGAAGTAGGCGATCTCCGGCTGGTAGCCGGCCTCGACCAGGGTCTCGAAGCCCGCCTTCACCAGGGCGCTGGCGCCACCGCAGAGAACGGCCTGCTCGCCGAAGAGGTCGGTCTCGGTCTCCTCGGTGAAGGTCGTCTTGATGACACCGGCGCGGGTGCCGCCGATGGCCTTGGCGTACGACAGGGCCAGGGCGAACGCGCCACCCGTGGCGTCCTGCTCGACGGCGGCGATCGCCGGGACGCCGCGACCCTCCTCGTACTGGCGGCGGACCAGGTGGCCCGGGCCCTTCGGGGCGACCAGGGCGACGTCGACGCCGGCCGGGGGCTTGATGAAGCCGAAGCGGACGTTGAAGCCGTGGGCGAAGAAGAGGGCGTCGCCGTCCTTCAGGTTCGGGGCGATGGACTCCTCGTAGACCTGGGCCTGGATCGGGTCCGGGATGAGGATCATGATGACGTCGGCCTCGGCGGCGGCCTCGGCGGGCGTCACGACGCGCAGGCCCTGCTCCTCGGCCTTGGCCTTGGACTTGGAGCCCTCGTGCAGACCGACGCGGACGTCGACGCCCGAGTCCCGCAGCGACAGCGCGTGGGCGTGGCCCTGGCTGCCGTAGCCGATCACCGCGACCTTGCGGCCCTGGATGATGGACAGGTCGGCGTCGGAGTCGTAGAACAGCTCGGCCACTGGAGTTTCTCCTTGAGGTGCTGGTGTTGCGTCCCACCGTACGGCGGGGTGCGGGAGGTTGGTTTTCGGGTCTCGCCAGGCGGACCACCGGGTGGACCGGCGGTCAGCGCCCGTTGACGACGGGGAGTGTCACGCGCTGCGGTCGAGGGCCCGCAGGGACCGGTCCGTGATGGACCGGGCGCCACGCCCTATGGCGATCGTGCCGGACTGGACGAGCTCCTTGATGCCGAACTGCTCCAGCATCTTCAGCATCGCCTCGAGCTTGTCACTCGAACCGGTGGCCTCGATGGTGACCGCCTCCGGCGAGACGTCCACGGTCTTCGCGCGGAAGAGCTGGACGATCTCGACGATCTGGGAGCGGGTCTCGTTGTCGGCGCGGACCTTCACCAGGACGAGCTCGCGCTGGATCGCGGCGCTGGGCTCGAGTTCGACGATCTTCAGGACGTTGACCAGCTTGTTGAGCTGCTTGGTCACCTGCTCGAGAGGCAGGTCCTCGACACCGACCACGATGGTGATGCGGCTGATGTCGGGGTGCTCGGTGACACCGACGGCGAGGGAGTCGATGTTGAAGCCGCGACGGGAGAACAGGGCGGCGATCCGGGCGAGGATGCCGGGGGTGTTCTCGACCAGGACGGAGAGCGTGTGCTTGGTGGACATGGTGTGGGTCTCTTCCCTGTAGCTCTTCTGCGCCTGCGGCTCAGTCGTCTTCGCCGTCGCCGAAGTCGGGGCGGACGCCCCGGGCGGCCATGACCTCGTCGTTGGAGGTGCCGGCGGCGACCATCGGCCAGACCTGGGCGTCCTCGTGGACGATGAAGTCGATCACGACCGGACGGTCGTTGATGGCGTTGGCCTCCTCGATGACCTTGTCGAGGTCGGCCGGGTCCTCACAGCGCAGCGCGACACAGCCCATGGCCTCGGACAGCTTGACGAAGTCCGGGATGCGGGTGCCCCGGGCGTCCGGGTTGACGTCGTCCGGGCCGGAGTGCAGCACGGTGTTGGAGTAGCGCTGGTTGTAGAACAGGGTCTGCCACTGCCGGACCATGCCGAGGGCGCCGTTGTTGATGATGGCGACCTTGATCGGGATGTTGTTCAGCGCGCAGGTGACCAGCTCCTGGTTGGTCATCTGGAAGCAGCCGTCGCCGTCGACCGCCCAGACGGTGCGCTCCGGCGCGCCGGCCTTGGCGCCCATGGCGGCCGGGACGGCGTAGCCCATCGTGCCGGCGCCGCCGGAGTTGAGCCAGGTGCGCGGGTTCTCGTAGTCGATGAAGTGCGCGGCCCACATCTGGTGCTGGCCGACGCCGGCGGCGAAGATCGTGCCCTCGGGCGCCAGGGCGCCGATGCGCTGGATGACCTGCTGCGGCGACAGGCTGCCGTCCTCGGGCAGGTCGTAGCCGAGCGGGTAGGTCTCGCGCCAGCGGTTGAGGTCGCTCCACCAGGCGGTGTAGTCGCCCTTGTGGCCCTCGGTGTGCTCGGCCTGGACGGCCTGGACCAGGTCGGCGATGACCTCGCGGGCGTCACCGACGATCGGGACGTCGGCGGCGCGGTTCTTGCCGATCTCGGCCGGGTCGATGTCGGCGTGGACGATCTTGGCGTACGGGGCGAAGCTGTCCAGCTTGCCGGTGACGCGGTCGTCGAAGCGGGCGCCGAGGGCGACGATCAGGTCGGCCTTCTGCAGCGCGGTGACGGCGGTGACGGCGCCGTGCATGCCGGGCATGCCGACGTGCAGCGGGTGGCTGTCGGGGAACGCGCCGAGCGCCATCAGGGTGGTGGTGACCGGGGCGCCGGTGAGCTCGGCGAGGACCTTCAGCTCGGCGGTGGCGCCGGCCTTGATGACGCCGCCGCCGACGTACAGGACGGGCCGCCTGGCGGCGGTGATCAGCTTGGCGGCCTCGCGGATCTGCTTGGCGTGCGGCTTGGTGACCGGGCGGTAGCCGGGCAGGTCGGTCTGCGGCGGCCAGCTGAAGACCGTCTTCGCCTGGAGGGCGTCCTTGGCGATGTCGACCAGGACCGGGCCGGGGCGGCCGGTGGAGGCGATGTGGAAGGCCTCGGCGATCGTCCGCGGGATGTCCTCGGCCTTGGTGACCAGGAAGTTGTGCTTGGTGATCGGCATCGTGATGCCGCAGATGTCCGCCTCCTGGAAGGCGTCGGTGCCGATCGCCTTGGAGGCGACCTGACCGGTGATCGCGACCAGCGGGACGGAGTCCATGTGGGCGTCGGCGATCGGGGTGACCAGGTTGGTGGCACCGGGGCCCGAGGTCGCCATGCAGACGCCGACCTTGCCGGTGGCCTGCGCGTAGCCGGTGGCGGCGTGGCCCGCGCCCTGCTCGTGGCGGACCAGGATGTGGCGGACGCGCTGCGAGTCCATCATCGGGTCGTACGCCGGGAGGATGGCGCCGCCCGGGATGCCGAAGACGGTGTCGGCGCCCACTTCCTCGAGAGAGCGAATGAGGGACTGCGCACCCGTGACGTGCTCGACGGGGGAGGCGGGCTGCGCGCCGCTACGGGGTCGCGGCTGCGGATGGTGCCCGGTGGCCTGCTCGGTCATCAGCATTCTCTTCTCGAAGCAGAGGGTTTTTGCGAGGGTTTGGTACGACTTCGGGGTGTTCCGGTGCAACAAAAAACCCCTCGTGCCGTGAGGCAAGCGAGGGGAGCGCGTCGGGTGCTTTTCAGGCGGACCTTCTTGGGGGCCCTGCCTCAGCCGACGCGCTTGCCAAGTACGAGAATTCGGGTGCGCATGGCACTGACCCTCCCCCCGACGCACAGTCACTGTCAAGTGGGTGGGACGGGCGTCTCATCATGTGAGCGCACGGGGGGCCGGTTTCCGGCGGTCAGGGCGCTGACGGCGCCCGCGGGGGTCACCGGAACGGGTGCGCCCGGCAGCGGGTACTCGTCCCGGACCAGGGCGCGGCGCAGCCGGTACTCGTCGAGCGGACCGGAGAAGGCCAAGCCCTGGCCGTGGGTGCAGCCCATGGCGCGCAGGGCGAGCACCTGCTCGGGCATGTCGACGCCGTCGGCGACGGACTGCATCCCGAGGTCGCCGGCGATGCGCAGCAGACCGCTGGTGATCTTGCGCAGTCTGGCCGATTCCACCACGCCCTCGACCAGCCCCCGGTCCAGCTTCACCAGGTCGACGGGGAGCCGGCGCAGGGCGTTGATGGCCGCGTGACCGCTGCCGAAGCCGTCGAGGGCGATCCGGACGCCGAGCCGGCGCAGGGCGGCGAGCCGCTGCTCCAGTTCGTCGAAGGTGACCCGGGGGTCCCGGGGGTCGGTGTCGGCGAGCTCGACGATCAGCGAGCCGGAGGGCAGTCCGTGCCGGGTGAGCAGGGCCTCGACGGAGCCGAGCGGCAGGGAGCGGTCCAGCAGCCGGCGCGCGGAGAGCCGGACGGTGACCGGGGTGCGGTGGCCGATTCCGGCCCGCTCGGCGGCCTGCTCGACGGCCTCCTCCAGGAGCCAGCGGCCGAGCTCGGCGGTGCGCTCGCCGTCGTCGGCGGCCCGCAGGAACTCGGCCGGGGTGAACAGGATGCCCTGCGCGGAGCGCCAGCGGGCCTGGGCGGCGACGGCGGTGATCCGGCCGGTGGCGAGGTCCACGACGGGCTGGTGCAGCAGGGCGAACTCGCCGTCGTGCAGGGCGGTGCGCAGCCGGGCGGCGAGCTCGGTGCGCCGGACCACCTCGGCCTGCATCTGCGGGGCGTAGAGCTCGACCCGGTCCTTGCCGCCGGCCTTGGCCCGGTACATGGCGAGGTCGGCGTTGCGCAGCAGGTCGCCGGCGCCGATGCCGGGCTCGGCGAAGGCGACGCCGATGGACGCGGCGACCCGCACCTCGCCCGCCTCCACGCGGTACGGCTGGGAGAGCCGCAGTCGCAGCCGGTCGGCGATGTCGTGGACGCGGCGCTCGCGGGCGGCCTGGTCACGGGTGCCGTCGCCGAGGATGAGCGCGGCGAACTCGTCGCCGCCGAGCCTGGCGGCGGTGTCCCCGGCCCGTACGGCGTCCTGGAGCCGGCGGGCGGCCTGGACGAGCAGCTCGTCGCCGGCCTGGTGGCCGAGGCGGTCGTTGACCGCCTTGAAGCCGTCGAGGTCGATGAAGAGCACGGCGGTGCCGGGGTCGGTGGCGCGGCGGCCGCCGAGGGCGCCGCGCACCCGTTCGGTGAACAGCGCCCGGTTGGGCAGGTCGGTGAGCGGGTCGTGCTCGGCGTTGTGGCGCAACTGGGCCTGGAGGCGGACCCGTTCGGTGACGTCGCGGCTGTTGAAGAGCAGGCCGCCCTGGTGGCGGTTGACGGTGGACTCGACGTTCAGCCAGGCGCCGGTGCCGGAGCGGAAGCGGCACTCGATCCGGGTGGTGGGCTCCTCGGCGGGCGGCGCGGCGAGGAAGCGGCGCACCTCGTGGACGACGGCGCCGAGGTCCTCGGGATGGATGAGCGAGGCCAGCTCGGAGCCGACCAGGTCCTCCGCCTCGCGGCCGTACACGCCGGCGGCGGCGGGGCTGACGTACCGCAGCATGCCGGTGGGGGCGGCGATCATGATGACGTCGCTGGAGCCCTGCACGAGGGACCTGAAGTGGTTCTCCTTCTGGGCCAGTTCGTGGGTGAGGGCGATGTTGTCGAGCAGCATGATGCCCTGCCGGACCACCAGGGCGAGCACCACCGCGCAGCCCGTGAGGACGACGACGCGGTCCACTCTGCGTCCCTCGACGACGTTGTACAGGATGCTCAGGGTGCAGACCGCCGCCGCGAGGTACGGCGTGAGGGCGGCCAGCGAGCCGGCGAGGGGGCGGCTGTGCGGGAGGCGGGCGGCGCGGGGCGGCAGGGGTGGCGGCTCGGCGTGGCGGCGCGCACCCCAGGGCGCGTAGGCGAGCAGCAGCGAGCCGGAGAACCAGCCGGCGTCCAGGAGCTGCCCCGAGCTGTAGTGCTCGCGCAGCAGCGGCGAGGTGAACAGGGCGTCGCACAGCACGGTGAGCGCGAGGGCGGCGATGGCCGTGTTGACGGCGGAGCGGTTGAGGTGGGAGCGGCGGAAGTGCAGCGCCAGCACCATGCTGACGAGGACGATGTCGAGCAGCGGGTAGGCGAGCGAGAGCGCGGCCCGCGCGACGCTCTCGCCCGGCACGTACGCGGTGTGGGCGAGGGCGAGGCTCCACGAGAGGGTGAGCAGCGAGCCGCCGATGAGCCAGGCGTCCAGGCCGAGGCAGACCCAGCCGGCCCGGGTGACCGGCCGTTTGGCGAGGACGAGCAGGCCGACGATGGCGGGCGGGGCGAAGAGCAGGAAGCAGAGGTCGGCGACGGAGGGGCTGGGCACCGGGCGGCGCAGCACCACCTCGTACCAGCCCCAGACGGCGTTGCCGGCGGAGGCCATGAAGGACGAGAAGGCGAAGAGCAGCCAGGCGGGGCGGAAGACGCGGTGGTGGCCGCGGGCGTAGAGCAGACAGGACACGGCGGCGGCGAGCGCGGCGGCACTCAGCCCGAAGTCCCCCATGACGAGCGCGAGTTCCTCGGATCCCCAGCCGAGCGCGGCGCCGGTCGCGTATCCGCCGCAGACGAGGCCGAGCCCGATCTGCCCGAGCACTCCGCCGGCCCCGCCCGCGGGCCGCTCCGGTGTCCGCGGCCGGGCCGCCCCGGCCCGGCCGCCGTCGGTGACGCACCGGCGCCGGGCGAGCGTCCCGGTGCTCACCGGCTCCCCCGGGAGCTCGCCGGGATGCTCGTGCGCGGGCGGGGTGCCGAGATCCGCGTCGCACCCGCCGGTGCGGGGCACGGCGTGCCCGCGGCCGCAGGCGTCCGGGGCGGGCTCGCCGCCGGCGCGGGGCGCGGGGACCGCGAGGGGGCGGTCGGTGACGGGCGGGCGGCGCCCGCCGGGCGCCGGCCCGGGTGCGGCGGGGCGGGCGGAGCCGCCGGGCTGGTCCGGGACCGCGGGGTCCGGAAGGGCCGGCGCGAGACGCGGGAGGGCGGCCGGCGGCGGTGTCGCCGCGCCGGTCCGACGGTCGTCCGGCCGTGCTCCACCCGTCGCCCCCCTCGGAATCTGATGACCCGTCACTTCGCTCCCCAGCGTCTGCCCGTACCTCGACGCAGTCCCCCGCTCCGGGACGATACACCAGGATCGTCACTCAGGGACAGGGTGTAAGTACTCTGCGTGATGAGCAGGGGGCTTGTGACCGGCGCACTCCGGGGGCGCGCACGCCCGGACGTCCTCAGGTGGTGAGGACGACGTTGGCCAGCCCCTCCCCCGCCGCGAACCGCGTCAGCTGGGCCGCGAGCAGGCGCTTCGCGCGCGGCATGAACGCCGAGGTGGAGCCGCCCACGTGCGGGGTGACGAGGACGCCGGGCGCGTGCCACAGCGGGTGACCGGCCGGCAGCGGTTCGGGGTCGGTGACGTCGAGCGCCGCCGTGATCCGGCCGCTCTCCACCTCCTTCAGGAGCGCGGCGGTGTCCACCACCGGGCCGCGCGCCACGTTGACCAGCAGCGCGCCGTCCTTCATCCGGGCGAGGAAGCCGGCGTCGGCGAGGTGTCGACTCGTGGGGGTCAGCGGCACGGAGAGCACGACCACGTCGGCCTCGGGCAGCAGCGCGGGCAGTTCGGTGAGCGGGTGCACGGGACCGCGCTCCGTGGCACGCGCGGAGCGCGCGACGCGCACGACCCGCGCACACTCGAAGGGCGCGAGCCGGTCCTCGATGGCGGCGCCGATCGACCCGTACCCGACGATCAGCACCGACTTGTCGGCCAGCGCCGGATAGAAGCCGGCCCGCCACTCCTCCGCGTCCTGACCGCGCACGAAGCCGGGGACTCCGCGCAGCGAGGCGAGGATCAGGGTGAGCGTCAGTTCGGCCGTGCTGGCCTCGTGCACACCCTTGGCGTTGCACAGCCGGACGCCCGGCCGCAGCGCGCCGATCCCGGGCGTGACGTGGTCGATGCCGGCGGACAGCGTCTGCACGGCGCGGACGTTGCCCATCCCGGCGAGCGGGCGGACGGCGACCGCCTCGCCCTTCATGTAGGGCACGACGTAGAAGGCGCAGCGCGCGGGATCGGCCGGGAAGTCCGGCCCGCCGTCCCAGAAACGGTAGTTGAGGCCCGAGGTGCCCGGATCGGGCAGTCCGTCGATCTCCTCGGCCGGAATCGGAAGCCACACGTCCGTGGCGGCGGACGCGCTCGCGCCGGCAGCGGTCTGTTCGAGTGTCATGTCCGCGAGGCTATGCGAAGGAACCCGCACGCCATTGGTTACTTTGGGGGGCGGCACAGGGAGGGGTAGCGGCACGGTGGAGCGCAGGACGATCGGGGCGGCGGCGCTCGAAGTGGGGGCGGTGGGGCTCGGCTGCATGCCGATGAGCTGGGCGTACAGCGGGTCGCAGCGGCGGGGTGACCGCTCGCTGCGGGCGGTGCACGCGGCCCTGGACGCCGGGGTGGACCTGCTCGACACCGCCGACATGTACGGCCCCTTCACCAACGAGCTGCTGCTCGGCCGGGTGCTCAAGGAGCGCCGCGCGGACGCGTTCGTGTCGACGAAGTGCGGGCTCCTCGTGGGCGACGGGCACGTGGTGGCCAACGGCCGCCCCGGTTACGTCCGCCGGGCCTGCGACGCCTCGCTGCGGCGGCTGCAGACCGATGTGATCGACCTCTATCAGCTGCACCGGGCCGACCCCGAGGTGCCGGTGGAGGAGACCTGGGGCGCGATGGCGGAGCTGGTCCGGGCGGGCAAGGTGCGGTCGCTCGGGCTGTGCGCGGTGGGCGCCCGCACCACGCGGCGCGGCACCCGGGCCGGCGCCTTTGACGGAACGATCCGGCAGCTGGAGCGGATCCAGCAGGTCTTCCCGGTGAGCGCCGTCGAGGCCGAGCTGTCGGTGTGGTCGCCGGAGGTCCTGGAGCGGCTGCTGCCCTGGTGCGCGGCGCGCGGCGTGGGCTTCCTGGCCGCGATGCCGCTGGGCAGCGGCTTTCTGACCGGCACCCTGAAGCCGGGCGGCGGCTTCGAGGAGGACGACCCGCGGGCCCGGCACCCGCGCTTCACGGCCGAGATGATGGCCGCCAACCAGCCGCTGGTGGCCGGGCTGCGCCGGGTCGCGGCCCGGCACGGCGCGGACGTCACCCCGGCGCAGGTGGCGCTCGCCTGGGTGCTGGCGCAGGGCCCGCACGTGATCCCGATCCCGGGCGCGAAGCGGGAGCGCTGGGCCGTGGAGAACGCGCGGGCGGCCGAGCTCGTGCTGGACGCGGCGGACCTCGCGGAGATCGCGGGGCTGCCGGCGCCCCGGGGGTCGTGGGACTGACTCCGCGAGGCGCGGTGCCGGGCGTCGCGGGCCCGGCGTGATCGGCGGGACACCCCCTGGACGCGGGCCGGGTACGACGGAGAGGACCGGGAGCATGGGCAGGAGCGGGTTCGTCGCGGGTGCGGTCGCCGCGTTGTTGCTGGCCGCCGGGTGCTCGTCGCCCCCGTCCGCCCCGTCGGCGCCTCCGTCGTCCCCGTCGGCTCCTTCGTCCGCCACTGCTTCCACCGCCACCTCGCCCGCCCGCGTCCGCGTGGTCGGCACCCTCACCCGGGACCTGAAGTCCCCCTGGGGCCTCGTCGAGCTGCCCGGCGGCGATCTGCTCGTCTCCTCGCGCGACGAGCGGACGATCACCCGCGTCGACGCGCGCACCGGCCGGAAGACCTCGCTCGGCCAGGTGCCGGGCGTCGTCCCGGGCGGCGAGGGCGGGCTGCTCGGGCTCGCGCTGCGGGACGGACGGGTGTACGCCTACCTGACCTCGGCCACCGACAACCGGATCGTGCGCATGCGGTACGGCGGCGGGCCCGGCGACCGGCTCGGGGCGCCGGAGCCGGTGCTCACCGGCATCCCCAAGGGGCCGATCCACGACGGCGGCCGGATCGCCTTCGGTCCGGACGGGATGCTGTACGCCGGGACCGGCGAGACCGGGAAGGGCTCGCTCGCCCAGGACAAGGGCTCGCTCGCCGGCAAGATCCTCCGGATGACCCCGGAGGGCCGCCCCGCGCCCGGCAACCCTTTCCCGGGCTCCGTCGTCTGGTCCTACGGCCACCGCAACGTCGAGGGACTCGCCTGGGACGCGGACGGGCGGCTGTGGGCATCGGAATTCGGCCAGGACACCTGGGACGAGCTCAATCTGATCGAGCCCGGGCGGAACTACGGCTGGCCGGTGGTCGAGGGCCGCGCCGGGCGGCCCGGCTACACCGATCCGGTGGTCCAGTGGCCCACCGACGAGGCGTCGCCGAGCGGCATCGCCTACGCCCGGGGAGCGATCTGGGCTGCCGCGCTGCGCGGGCAGAGACTGTGGCGCGTTCCGGTCTCCGGAGCGGAACGTTCCGGGGAGCCCCAGGCGTTCCTGAAGGGTGAGTACGGTCGGCTGCGCACGGTCCTCGCGACCGCGGGCGGCACCCGGCTCTGGCTGGTGACCAGCGAGACCGACACCCGGGGCACCCCGGGCCCGGGGGACGACCGGATCCTCCGCTTGGAGATCTCGCCCTAGCGCCCCGAGGACCCGAGGAAGGCGAGGCCGATGTTCAGCTTCATGGAAGAGCTCTTCGCGCCCGGCCGCAAGCACACCGAGGACGAGCGGCAGCGGCTCGCCCTGACCCGGGAGGACATGGGCGACGGCGATCCCTCCCGGGGGCCGATAGACCTGACCTCCGGGAAGGTGACCATACGGAAGCCGGCCGCCGCCGACGCGGCGGCCGGCGACGGCTGATCAGGCGGAGGTCTCCAGGAGGCGCAGCCGGTGGGCCATCGCCGCCGCCTCGCCGCGCCCCGCGACGCCCAGCTTCGCGAGGATGTTGGAGACGTGGACGCTCGCCGTCTTCGGTGAGATGAACAGCGCCTCGGCGATCTGCCGGTTGGTGCGGCCCTCGGCGACGAGCCGCAGCACGTCCTGTTCGCGCGGGGTCAGACCGAAGGCGTCGTCCTGCTCCGGCTCGGGCTGCGCGGGCACGGCGGCCGGGCCGGTGACCGGGGCGAGCCGGGCGCGGGCGGCGAGCAGCTCGACGTCCTCGCGCAGCGGGTGCGCCCCGAGGCGTACGGCGGTGGTGTGGGCGTCACGGAGCAGCGCGGCGGCCTCGTCGCGCCGGCCGCCCTCGGCGAGCAGCGCGTCGGCGAGCCGCCGCCGGACCCGGGCGAGGTCGTAGGGCCGGTCGAGGGGCTCGTGGGCGGCGACGGCCTCGGCCCAGCGCTCGGCGGTGTCGCGGCCCTCGGCGCGGGCGAGTTCGGCGGACAGGTGCAGCGAGTGGGCCTGCCAGACGGGTGCGGGCGTGGCCAGGCCGCGGACGCCGCGGCGGATCAGGTCGAGCGCGGCGGCGCGGCCCTCGGCGGCGGCGGGCAGGCCCAGGTTGTCGGCCTCGGCGGTGGCGGCGGCGAGCAGGATCGGCCAGCCGTAGCGGTGGGAGCCGGGCGGGAAGCCGGCCTCGACCGCGGCGGCGAGCTCGGCGCGCACGTCGGCGAGCCGGCCCTCGGCGACGGCGACGAGGAGCGTCACGTGCGCGGTGATCAGGTTGTACTGCGGTATGGGGTCGCGGCCCTGGCCGTAGCGGTCGGCGGCCTCGGCGAGGCGGGCGGCGGCCGCGGCGGTGTCGCCGCGGGCGACGGCGAGCTGGGCGAGCAGGGCCAGGGCGCTGCCGCCCGGCTTGGTGCCGCCGGCGGCGGTGCGCAGCAGCGTCTCGGACTCCTCCTGGGCGCGGTCCCACTCGCCGAGCGAGTGCAGCGACTCGGCGAGGTTGGCGCGGATCCAGCCGGCGCTGTCGACGAGGCCGCGGGAGCGGGCCAGCTCGATGCCGGCGACGGCGGTCTCCACCGCCTCGCGGGAGCGGCCGAGTCCCTCCAGGGAGGAGGAGATGTTGACGTGGGCGCGGGCGGCCTCGTGGAACTGGCCGAGGGCCGTGGTCCGCGTCCGTACGGCGTGCATCTCGGCGAGTCCGTCCTCGACGTCGCCGGCGAGGACCAGGATGGTGCCGAGGGTGAGCCGCGCGTTGAGTTCGGTGGACTCGGCCTTGACCAGCCGGGCGTACTCGACGGCCCGTTCGGCGGCGGCGAGGGCCGCGGGGCCGGGGTTGCGGAGCATGCCCCAGCCGGCGGCGACGGCGAGCACGACGGCGTGCACGGCGGACGGCGGGAGGCCACGGACGAGTTCCTGGGCGCGGGCGATCTCGGCCCAGCCGTCGCCGCGGGCCAGGTTGGACTTCATGCGGGCCGCCTCGACGTAGAACCAGGCGGCGCGCAGCGGGTCCTGCTCGCCGTCCTCGTCGAGGATCCGGAGCGCCATCCGGCCGATCTTCAGGGCGCGTTCGCGTTCGCCGGAGAGGCGGGCGGCGAAGGCGGCCTCGGCGAGCAGGTCGACGTAGCGCAGCGGGGTGTTCTCGCGGTCGCCGCCGCAGGCCGGGTACGCCTCGGCGTAGTCGATGGGGCGCAGCGAGCGGCGGACCTCGTCGGCGACCTTGTCCCAGAGTTCCAGGGCGCGTTCGAGGAGCCGGAGCTGTTCGGCGTAGGCGTGGCGCTTGCGGGTCTCGACGGAGGCGCGGAGCACGGCGGGCAGCGCCCGGGCGGCGTCGTGGGCGTGGTACCAGTACGTGGCGAGCCGGTTGGCGCGCTCGTCGGCGCGGACGAGGCCGGGGTCGGCCCCCAGGGCCTCGGCGTAGCGGCGGTGCAGCCGGGTCCGCTCGCCGGGCAGCAGGTCGTCGCTGACGGCCTCGCGGACCAGGGAGTGGCGGAAGCGGTAGCCGTCGCCGTCGGGGGCGGCGAGCAGGATGTTGGCGCCGACGGCGGCGCGCAGGGCCTCGATGAGGGTGTCCTCGGGGAGTCCGGCGACGGCGGCGAGCAGGTCGAACTCGACGGTGGAGCCGCCTTCGGCGACGATCCGGACGACCCGCTGGGCCTCTTCGGGCAGGGTCTCGACGCGGACCAGGAGGATGTCGCGGAGGGATTCGCTCAGCGTGCCGACCTCGCGGCCGCACTCGTGGGAGGCGACGAGTTCCTCGACGAAGAAGGCGTTGCCGTCGGAGCGGCGGAAGACCTCGTCGAGCAGGGCCGGTTCGGGTTCGGCGGCGAGGATGCCGGTGAGCTGGCGGTGCACCTCGGCGCGGGTGAAGCGGGCGAGTTCGACGCGGCGGACGGAGCGCAGCCGGTCGAGTTCGGCGAGCAGCGGGCGCAGCGGGTGGCGCCGGTGGATGTCGTCGGCGCGATAGGTGGCGACGACCGTGATCCGGCCGCGGTCGAGGGTGCGGAAGAGGTAGGCGAGCAGGTGCCGGGTGGAGGCGTCGGCCCAGTGCAGGTCCTCCAGGACGAGGACGAGGGCGCGGTCCCCGGCGACGTTCTCCAGGAGCCGTGCGGTCAGCTCGAAGAGGCGGGCGGTGGCGTCCTCGGCGGCGGGTTCGAGGCCGCCGACGTCGCCGAGTTCGGGGAGCAGCCGGGCGAGTTCGCCCTCCTGGCCGTCGGCGGCGGCGGCGAACTCCTCGGGCAGTTCCCGGCGCAGGGCGCGCAGGGCGGTGGAGAAGGGCGCGAAGGGCAGGCCGTCGGCGCCGACCTCGACGCAGCCGCCGAGGGCGACGATGGCGCCCTGGGCGCGGGCCCGGGCGGTGAACTCCTCGATGAGGCGGGTCTTTCCGACACCTGCCTCGCCTCCGACGAGCAGCGCCTGGGGCTCTCCCGCGCCGCCGCGGGAGAGCGCCTCGGTGAGGGCGGTGAGTTCGCCGGCGCGGCCGACGAAGACGGGGCTGACTGACCTGGTCTCCACGGCGCCGAGCATCGCACAGAGATCCGGTGCTCCGCTCGTACGGGTGCGCATCGGGTGGTCACGCGGCCCGTGCGAAGCGGTTGCGGTCGGCGCTCACCCGGCCCTCCGGTTCCTGGCGGCCGGTGCGGCGGGCGCGGCGGCCGGCGCGGGCGGCCTCGTGGGCCAGGCGCTGGGCGGCGGCCTCGGCGACGAGCTCGTTGTGGTGGGCGACGTGCAGCTGGTACTCGAACATCGTGTTCTCCCCGGTGATTTCGGTTTCGGTATCGCTCCTTGCGATGCCTCTACTTTCGTCTCCCAGGGGGGTGCGCGGCATCGGGCGGGTGCCGCATGTTCGGAGTACGGGGGGCCTTAGACGTACCCGGGGGTGCCTTAGGGCCTGTCCGAGCGGGTCCTAGGCGTCCTCGGTCCTGGCCACGGACACCCGCTGCGCGGGGATCGCGGCGCCCTCCACGGCACCCGCGGCATCCACGGCGCCGGCGGTCCGTGCCGCGATGTCCGCGCGGGCGTCGGCGGCCACGCGGCACTCGGGCGGTTCGATGCTGATCCGGGGCAGACGGCGGTCCAGCCAGCGGGGCAGCCACCAGTTGGCGCCGCCGAGCATGTGCATGAGGGCGGGGACGAGGAGGGTGCGCAGGACGAAGGCGTCCAGGGCGACGGCGGCGGCGAGCGCGATGCCGAACATCGCGACGACCCGGTCGCCGGAGAGCACGAAGGCGAGGAAGACGGAGATCATGATGACCGCCGCCGAGTTGATCACCCGGCTGGTCTCGGCGAGGCCGACCCGGACCGCACGGCGGTTGTCGCCGGTCTCCAGCCACTCCTCGTACATCCGGCTGACCAGGAAGACCTGGTAGTCCATGGAGAGGCCGAAGAGCACCGAGACCATGATCACGGGCAGGAAGGGTTCGATGGGCCCGGCGCTGCCGAGGCCGAGCGCCTCGCTGCCCCACCCCCACTGGAAGATCGCGACGACCACGCCGAAGGCGCCCGCGACGGCCATGATGTTCATCAGCGCGGCCTTGAGCGGGATGCCGATGGACCGGAAGGCGAGCAGCAGGAGCACGCAGCCGAGGGCGATCACGACGCCGACGAACAGCGGCAGCTTGCCGATGATGATCTGCGCGAAGTCGTCGAAGGAGGCGGTGACGCCGCCGACGTGGACCTGGAGCGAGGTGCCGTCGGAGACGCTCGGCACGACGTCGTGGCGCAGCCGGTCGACCAGTTCGCTGGTGGCCGTCGACTGCGGCGAGGAGTCCGGGACGACGGTGATCACGGCGGTGTCGCCGGAGCCGTTGTACGTGATCGGGGAGACCGACTCGACGCCCTTGGTGTGGGCGAGGCGGGCCGGCAGCTCGTCGAGGGCGAGCCGGTCGTCGGCGCCGTCGAGCGAGGCGACGAGGGTGAGCGGCCCGTTCGCACCGGGTCCGAAACCGTCGGCGATCAGGTCGTAGGCCTTGCGGGTGGTCGCGGTGGCCGGGTTGTTGCCCTGGTCGGAGGAGCCGAGGTGGAGCGAGAACGTCGGCAGGGCGAGCACCGCCATGACGAGGACGGCGACCGCGCCGAGCAGCTTCGGGTGGCGCTCGACGAAGGCGGACCAGCGGGCCGCGAAGCCGGTGGGCAGCTCCGGCTGCGGGCCGTGCTCGGCGAGCTGCCGGCGCTCGCGTCGGCTGAGGGCGCGCATGCCGATGAGGGAGAGCAGCGCGGGCAGCAGGGTGACGGAGGCGGCGACGGTGAGGACGACGGTCAGCGAGGCGGCGATGGCGACGCCGTTGAGGAAGCTGAGCCGCAGGATCAGCATGCCGAGCAGCGCGATGCAGACGGTGGCGCCCGCGAAGACCACGGCCCGGCCGGTGGTGGCGACCGCGATGCGGGCGGCCTCGGCGACCGGCAGGCCGCGTTTGAGGCCCTTGCGGTGCCGGGTCACGATGAACAGCGCGTAGTCGATGCCGACGCCCAGTCCGATGAGCGTGCCGAGCATCGGGGCGAAGTCGGCGACCGTCATGACGTGGCCGAGCAGCACGATGCCGGAGAAGGCGATGCCGACGCTGACCAGGGCGGTCGCGATGGGGAGCAGGGCGGCGGCGAGGGAGCCGAAGGCGAGGAAGAGCACGACGGCGGCGACGGCCACGCCGACGATCTCGGCCATGTGCCCGCCGGTGCCCACGGTGGCCCCGACGGCGGCACCGCCGAGCTCGACCTGGACGTCGTCGGTGGCCGCGGCCTTGGCGGTGTCGACGAGGGCCTGGGCCTGGGCCTTGGGGATGTCGTTGGCCTGGGCGTCGAAGGCGACGGTGGCGTAGGCGGTGTGCCCGTCCGCGCTGATCTGGCCCTGCGCGGAGCCGTAGGGGGAGGTGACGGAGGCGATGCCGGGGAGGGCCTCGACCTGGCGGAGCATGCCGGTCATGCGCTGCTCGACGCCGGCGGCGCTCACGCTGCCGCGGTCGGTGTGCCAGACGATGGTGTCGGTGTCACCGCCGGCGCCGTGGAAGCCCTGTTCCAGGAGGGCGGTGGCACGGCCGGACTCGGTCCCGGGGACCTCGTAGTCGTTGGAGTACGCGTTCCCGGCGAGCGCCGCTCCGGTGACGGCCCCGCCGAGGGCGAGGAGCCAGAGCAGGACGGCGACGAGGCGGTGCTTCACGCACCATCGGGCGATGGCTGCCAACGGACGCGCTCCCTGGATGGATCGGTGTTCCGCCCACTGTCGCAGCCAAACGTGATCCTTTGTCCGTTTCGTGGCAATGCTCACAGGGCCATAAGGGCCCTGTGAGCTACGGGACCTCAGCGAGCTGCGCGACCTCAGCCCGAGACGCTCGGGCGGCCGTTCTCGATGTGGCCCATGAGCCGGCGGCGGAAGCCGTCGGGGGCGGTGACCTCGATGTCGTACCAGCCGTGCGCGTCGGCGGCGGAGTGCACGACCGTGCGTGACCGGCCCGGCTTCACGGTGACGGTGCGCGTCCAGTCCGTGAGGTCGTCGGCGTCCACGTAGCCGAGCGGCCGGACGGTGAAGGCGACCGGGGCCGCGGAGTCGTTGCGCAGGGTGAGGTGCAGGTCGCGGTCGTGGTGGTCGATGCGCGAGGCGAGCCCGGCGCCGCCCGCGGCCGGGCCGGCGAACTCGCGGCGGAAGCCGTTGGGCCCGGTGACCGTGAAGCGGTAGCGCTCCCCGGCGACCGGGACCCGCCACTCCCCCGCACCCCGGACGTCGGTGTGCTGCGGGACGGCGAACTCGCCCGCGTACGGGTAGAGCGCGAAGTGCGCGCTCGCCCGGCCGGTGTTGCTCAGCGCGACCGTGACGGCACCGTCGCCGACCGTGGCCGAGGCGTCCGGCTGGTACGGCAGCGGGCGCGCCGGGCGCGTGCCGGGCTCCTGCACCGGCATCGTCTGGACGGCCGGCGGCTGCGGCCGCCAGCGGCCGCTGAACGGCGGGACCGGGCCGGGCTGCTCGACGGGCGGCAGGGCGCGGGTGCGCCGCCAGTCGAAGGCGGAGGTGAGATCGCCGGTGACGGCCCGGCGCCAGGGCGTGATGTTGGGCTCCCGGACGCCGGTCAGCCGCTCCAGGAAGCGGATCACGGAGGTGTGGTCGAAGGTCTCGGAGCAGACGTAGCCGCCGACCGTCCACGGGGAGACCACGAGCAGCGGGACCCGGATGCCGAGGCCGGTGGGCCGCCCCTGCCAGCGCTCGTCGGTGTTCCCGGCCGGCGGGACGGGCGGCGGGACGTGGTCGAAGAAGCCGTCGTTCTCGTCGTAGTTGATCAGCACGACCGTGTGGCGCCACACCTCGGGGTGCGCGCCGAGGGCGTCGAGCACCTTGTAGACGAGGCTCGCGGAGGCGACCGGCGAGGAGGAGCCGGGGTGCTCGGAGTCGATCGCCGAGGGCACCAGGTAGGAGACCTCGGGCAGCGTGCCGGCGGCGACGTCGGCGCGGAAGGCGTCGGCCAGGGTGCCGCTCTCGACCCGGCGCAGGCCGCGCTCGAAGAGCGAGTGCTCGGCGTCGGTGAGGGTGGCCACGCCCTCCTCCAGGAGGCCGAGGAGCCTGGCCCGCTCGGCGGGGTCGGCGCTCTCGCGGACGGCCGCGTAGAAGGACTCCATGAAGGTGTGCGGCGCCGCGCCGCCCGTGCCGGTCCTCGCGAGCGCCTTGCGGGCGACCTGCTTGAAGGTGGTGAAGAACTCGATGTTGTTGTCGGTGAAGTTCTCCCACTCGGTGTACGTCTTCCAGCTGCGCCCGGCGGCTTCGAGCCGCTCGGCGTAGGTGGGCCAGCCGTAGCCCGGGTGGGTGTCCTCGGCGTAGGCGGCGTTGGTGACGGCGCGGCCGCCGTCGGCCTCGTAGCCGGTCCAGCCGGACCACAGGTGGTTGCGGTTGGGGCTGGTGGAGGTGTGGATGGAGGAGTGGTAGGCGTCGCAGATGGTGAAGGAGTCGGCGAGCTCGTAGTGCAGCGGGATGTCCTGGCGGTCGTAGTACGCCATCGTGGCCGCGGTCTTCGCGGAGACCCAGCCGTCCATCCAGCCGTCGCGCCAGGCCCGGGCGCCGCCGCTCCAGGAGTGGTCCAGGGCGCCGATGTACTGGAGGTCCTTCGCCTGCGCCGCGGCGGCGCCGCGCACCGGGAAGGGCAGCACGGTCCGGCCGAGCGGGCCCGGCTGCTCGAAGACGTTCGCGCCGGAGGGCAGTTCGACCGCGTTGCGGTCGCCGAAGCCGCGGACGCCGCGCAGGGTGCCGAAGTAGTGGTCGAAGGAACGGTTCTCCTGCATCAGGACCACCACGTGCCGGACCGCCGACATCCCGCCCGCCGGCGGCTCCGCGGCCATCGCCGCCTGCAACGACGGCGGCAGCAGCGACCCGGTGGCGGCGACGCCCAGCGCGCCTCCGCCGAGCGCGAGCAGCCTTCTGCGCGAAAACTCCGGTGTCAACGCCCCGACCTCTCTCCTCGACAGCCCGCGGCTCCTTCGCCGGGCCACGGGGTGGTACGGCGGGGACGCTAATGAGACGGGATGACGCGAAGGAGGCCCGGCAGCGGCCCCGGAATGAACGTACGGGCGGCCGCGGCTCCTCGCCGCGACCGCCCGTACGGGTCGTGCCGGTCATGCCGGTCATGCCGGTCATGCCGGTCGTGCCGGCCTCACCGGTCGTGCGGTCAGCGGGTCAGCTGCGCTGCCACTTCTGGTTGGTGCCGTCGTTGCCGTACCAGAGGCCGACCGCGCTGCCCGCGGACGTGGCCTGGCCGCCGACGTCGAGGGCCAGGCCGGAGTCCTGGGCCGTGATCGAGCCGCCGGCGTTGATGTTCCACTTCTGGTTGCTGCCGCCGTTGCACGGCCACAGGATCAACGGGGTGCCGCCCGCGGTGCCGCCGTGGTCGACGTCCAGGCACATGTCGCCGTACACCCGCAGCTCCTTGGCCGCGGTGTAGGTCCACTGCTGGTTCTCGCCGCCGTTGCAGTACCAGATGGCCATCCGGGTGCCCGGCTCGCGCGAGACGCCGGGCACGTCCAGGCAGAGGCCGGAGCCCACGCCGCGCAGCGCGCCGGAGGTGATGGCCGGGCGGCCGGTGCCGAACCAGGACCAGGCGAGCCGGTCGGCGGCGGAGGTGTTGGTGGTGCGCAGGGTCAGGTCGGTGCCGGTGCCCTGGAGCTCGGTGAGGCTGTACCAGTCGCCGTTGCGGAGCCCGGGCCAGTAGACCGAGCCCATGTTCAGCTCGCGCAGGGTGTCGGTGGCGGCCTGGAGGTAGGCGATCTCGTGGTTGGCGCTGACCGGGCCGTTGTAGTCCAGGCCGGTGGTCAGCGTGGCGCCGAACTCGGTGAGGACCGTGCGCGAGGCGCAGCCGCCCACCT
This sequence comes from Streptomyces sp. NPDC004327, assembly GCF_042873935.1. NCBI lineage: Bacteria > Bacillati > Actinomycetota > Actinomycetes > Kitasatosporales > Streptomycetaceae > Streptomyces > Streptomyces sp. NPDC004327. The sequence goes on from NZ_JBIAME010000011.1 coordinate 251,745, forward strand.
TGGTGCGCAGGTCGGCGGACCAGTTGGCGTGCTGGTTCCAGTCCGCGTGCCAGAAGCCGTACTGGTGCAGCGAGAGGTGGGTGCCCGCGAGGCGGCTGTCGGCGCACACGGGCCGGACGTCCTCGCTGTAGCCGGTGCCGCCGACGAAGACGCGGTCGCGCGGGATGCTGCGGCCGTGGTCGCCGAGCCAGCGGGCGGCGGTGTCGGTCCACTCGCTCGCGCTGTAGCCGAACGGCTCGTTCATCGGCTCGAAGTAGACCCGGTCGTTGTCGCCGTAGCGGTCGACGATCGTCGACCACATCGTGTCGTAGGCGGCCTGGTCGTCGATCCGGCCGTCCTTGGCGGCGGTGCCCTCCCAGTAGGCGAGCAGGACCTTGGCGCCCTTGCCGACGGCGGCGTCGATGGCTCCGGTGTACGAGCCCCACCACGGGCCGTTGACGGTGGCCGGGTTGACCGGCAGCCGCACGGTGTCGGCGCCGAACTTGGTCTGGAACTGGCCGACGACGGCGGCGGACTTCTGGTACGTCGTCAGGTAGTCGTCCGCGGTCGACAGTCCGGACGGGACGACCTCGTCGTCGGCGTAGTTGTCGCGCGGGTCGGCCCAGTTGACGCCGTGGAACCGGCTGCTGTCCGGGGCGGTGGCGGCGGCCGCCGTGGCGGCGAACGGGCCGGCCTGCAGGCCGACCACGCCGGCGAGGCCGAGGGAGCCGACGGCGGCCAGCGCCAGGGCTCTTCGGATAACGGACATCTCTTTCCCCCATACGATCAGAGACAGATCAGGCGCGATCGTATAGCAGTGGAATACAGCGGCAACCCGATCGCATTTCGGCCAATCGGCAGCACGTCACTCGGCCGCCCACCCCGCCCGGGCCGCCGTGGAGCCCGGCCCCGACGGCCTCTTCCCCCACCTGTCCGGAAACTGTCCGGAAATCGCCGACCGGCGCACGGACGCGCCGCACGACAGTGGCCCCGCACCGGAACTCCGGTGCGAGGCCACTGTGGTGCGGCTGAGTGGACGATCAGCCCTCGCTGACGCCCAGCTTCTCCAGGATCAGGTCCTTGACCTTCGCCGCGTCCGCCTGGCCACGGGTGGCCTTCATGACCGCGCCGACCAGGGCGCCGACCGCGGCGACCTTGCCGCCGCGGATCTTGTCGGCGATGGCCGCGTTGCCCGCGATGGCCTCGTCGACGGCCGTGCCGAGCGCGCTGTCGTCGGAGACGACCTTCAGACCGCGCTTCTCGACGACCTCGTCCGGGGTGCCCTCGCCGGCGAGGACGCCCTCGATGACCTGACGGGCCAGCTTGTCGTTCAGGTCGCCGGAGGCGACCAGGGCCGACACGCGGGCGACGTCCGCCGGGGTGATGGGCAGCTCCTCAAGGGAGACGCCCCGCTCGTTGGCGTTACGGGCCAGCTCGCCCATCCACCACTTGCGGGCCGACGCCGCGTCGGCGCCCGCCTCGGTCGTGGCGACGATCGCGTCGACCGCGCCCGCGTTGAGGATGGACTGCATGTCCAGCTCGGACACGCCCCACTCCTCGCGCAGCCGGTTGCGGCGCACGCGCGGCAGCTCGGGCAGACCGCCCCGCAGCTCCTCGACCCACTCGCGGGAGGGGGCCACCGGCACCAGGTCCGGCTCGGGGAAGTAGCGGTAGTCCTCGGCGTTGTCCTTGATGCGGCCGGAGGTGGTGGTGCCGTCGTCCTCGTGGAAGTGACGGGTCTCCTGCACGACCGTGCCGCCGGCGGACAGGATCGCCGCGTGACGCTGGACCTCGAAGCGCGCCGCGCGCTCCACGGAGCGGAGCGAGTTGACGTTCTTCGTCTCCGAGCGCGTACCGAAGGTGCTGGAGCCCTTCGGCATCAGCGACAGGTTGACGTCGCAGCGCATCTGGCCCTTGTCCATGCGCGCCTCGGAGACGCCCAGGGCGCGGATCAGCTCGCGCAGCTCCGCCACGTAGGCCTTGGCGACCTCCGGGGCCCGCTCGCCCGCGCCGACGATCGGCTTGGTGACGATCTCGATCAGCGGGATGCCGGCCCGGTTGTAGTCGAGCAGCGAGTGCGAGGCGCCGTGGATGCGGCCGGTCGCGCCACCGATGTGGGTGGACTTGCCGGTGTCCTCCTCCATGTGGGCGCGCTCGATCTCCACACGGAAGATCTCGCCGTCCTCCAGCTGGACGTCCAGGTAGCCGTCGAAGGCGATGGGCTCGTCGTACTGGGAGGTCTGGAAGTTCTTCGGCATGTCCGGATAGAAGTAGTTCTTCCGGGCGAAGCGGCACCACTCGGCGATCTCGCAGTTCAGCGCGAGACCGATCTTGATGGCGGACTCGACGCCGACGGCGTTGACGACCGGCAGGGCGCCGGGCAGGCCGAGGCAGGTCGGGCAGGTCTGGGCGTTGGCGTCCTGGCCGAGCTCGGTCGAGCAGCCGCAGAACATCTTCGTCTTCGTGCCCAGCTCGACATGGACCTCCAGGCCCATGACGGGGTCGTACGTGGCGAGCGCCGCCTCGTACGACAGCAGTTCAGTGACAGTCACGGTGGAACTTCCCTCTCAGCCCAGCAGGACGTCGTCGTCGCCGAGACGCTTCAGCTCGCGGTACAGGATCGCGAGGCCGGTGACGATCGCGGCGGCGGACACGACGGCGTCGACGAGCTTGAGCGTGTCGTGCTCGTTGCGGGCCTTCTTGATCTGCTTCGTCACGCTCACGGCGCCGAACGCGGTGGTGGCCATGGACAGGTACGTACCGGTCTTGGACTTCTTGAAGCCCTTGGCCTTCTGCAGTGCACTGGTGCTCACAGCGACGGAGCCTCCTCAAGCAGCGGGTGACCCCACTTTTCCACGAAGGCGGCCTCGACGGCGGCGCCGACCTTGTACAGCCGGTCGTCCTTCATGGCGGGGGCGATGATCTGCAGGCCGACCGGCAGTCCGTCCTCCGGCGCCAGGCCGCAGGGCAGCGACATGGCGGCGTTGCCGGCCAGGTTGGTCGGGATGGTGCACAGGTCCGCGAGGTACATCGCCATCGGGTCGTCGGCGCGCTCGCCGATCGGGAAGGCGGTGGTCGGCGTCGTCGGCGACACCATCACGTCGACCTGCTCGAACGCCTTCTCGAACTCGCGGGTGATGAGGGTGCGGACCTTCTGGGCCGAGCCGAACCACGCGTCGTAGTAGCCCGAGCTCAGCGCGTACGTGCCGAGGATGATGCGGCGCTTGACCTCGGGGCCGAAGCCGGCCTCGCGGGTGAGCGCGGTGACGTCCTCGGCGGACCGGGTGCCGTCGTCGCCGGTGCGCAGTCCGTAGCGCAGACCGTCGAAGCGGGCCAGGTTGGAGGAGCACTCGGACGGCGCGATCAGGTAGTACGCGGAGAGCGCGAGGTCGAAGGACGGGCAGTCCACCTCGACGATCTCGGCGCCGAGCGACTTCAGCAGCTCGACGGACTCGTCGAAGCGCTGCATGACGCCGGCCTGGTAGCCCTCGCCGCGGAACTGCTTGACGACGCCGACGCGCATCCCGGCCACCGAGCCGTTGCGGGCGGCCTCGACCACCGGCGGGACCGGCAGGTCGATGGAGGTGGAGTCGAGCGGGTCGTGCCCGGCGATCGCCTCGTGCAGCAGGGCCGCGTCGAGCACCGTGCGGGCGCAGGGGCCGCCCTGGTCGAGCGAGGAGGAGAAGGCCACCATGCCGTAGCGGGAGACCGCGCCGTAGGTCGGCTTGACGCCGACCGTGCCGGTGACGGCGGCGGGCTGGCGGATCGAGCCGCCGGTGTCCGTGCCGATGGCGAGCGGGGCCTGGTACGCGGCGAGCGCTGCCGAGGAGCCACCGCCGGAGCCGCCCGGGATGCGGGTCAGGTCCCACGGGTTGCCGGTCGGGCCGTAGGCGCTGTTCTCCGTGGAGGAGCCCATCGCGAACTCGTCCATGTTGGTCTTGCCCAGGATGACCACGTCGGCGGCCTTGAGCTTCTTGACCAGGGTCGCGTCGTACGGCGGGATCCAGCCCTCGAGCATCTTCGAGCCGACCGTCGTGGGCACGCCCTTGGTCGTGAAGATGTCCTTGAGCGCCAGCGGCACACCGGCCAGCGGGCCGAGCCGCTCGCCCCGGGCGCGCTTCTCGTCCACGGCGCGGGCCTGGGCCAGCGCGCCCTCGCGGTCGACGTGCAGGAAGGCGTGGACCTTCTCGTCGACGGCGTCGATGCGCGCCAGGTGGGCCTCGGTGACCTGGACGGCGGTGAGCTCGCCGGAGGCGATCTTCGCCGCGGTCTCGGCGGCGGTGAGCTTGATGATGGTGCTGTTGTCCGTCATGACGTTCTTAGTCCTCCCCCAGGATCTGCGGCACCTTGAAACGCTGCTTCTCCTGGGCCGGGGCGCCGGAGAGCGCCTGCTCGGGGGTGAGCGACGGACGGACCTCGTCCGCGCGCATGACATTGGTCAGCGGCAGCGGGTGGGAGGTCGGCGGTACGTCTTGGTCGGCGACCTCGGAGACGCGGGCGACCGCGCCGATGATGTCGTCGAGCTGTCCGGCGAAGTGGTCGAGTTCTTCGGCCTTGAGCTCCAGACGCGCCAGCCGTGCGAGGTGTGCGACCTCCTCGCGCGTGATGCCAGGCATGCAGATCCTCACGGGGTGAGTGTGATGGTGTTGGCCCAATCCTATGGGGCCCGCACCGCTGCCCGTGAAACGGTTTGCCGTGACGGCGCGCGCACGGCTACTGCACGACGTGTCCGGAGGGGTGCTCGGAGGGGTGCTCGGAGGGGTGCTCGGAGTCCGCGAGCGCGGCGCTCGCGGCGATCTCCGAGGGGCGGCGCCAGCCGTGTTCGCCGCGGGCGCGGAGCCAGGCGGTGGCCTCGGCGGGCGGCATGGCGGCGGCCACCAGCCAGCCCTGGACGGCGTCGCAGCCCAGGTCGCGCAGGCGCTCCCAGGTCTCGTCGTCCTCGACGCCCTCGGCGACCACGAGCAGGCCGAGGGAGTGGGCGAGGTCGACGGTGCAGCGGACGATCTCGGCGTCCTCGGTGTCGACGGCGAGCCGGGCGACGAAGGAGCGGTCGATCTTCAGTTCGCTGACCGGGAGCCGGCGCAGGTGCACCAGGGAGGAGTAGCCGGTGCCGAAGTCGTCGAGGGACATCTTGACGCCGTGGCCGGTGAGACCGGCCATGGTGTCGGCGGCCCGCTGCGGGTCCTCCAGGAGGACGTGCTCCGTTATCTCCAGCTGGAGCGCGCCGGCCGGGACGCCGTGCCGGGCGAGCCGGGCGGCGACGGCGCCGGCGAAGCCGGGGGTGTGGACGTCGCGCGGCGAGACGTTGACGGCGACGGGCACGTCGAGGCCCTGGGCGCGCCAGCGGGCCACCTGGGCGAGGGCGGTCTCCAGGACGTACTCGGTGAGGTGGGGCATCAGGCCGGAGGACTCGGCGATGGCGATGAACTCGTCCGGCGGGACCTTGCCGCGCTCGGGGTGCACCCAGCGGACCAGGGCCTCCAGGCCGGCGACGTGGCCGTCGAAGCGGACCTTGGGCTGGTAGTGCAGCTCGACCTCGCCGGCGTCGAGGGCTCGGCGCAGGTCGCCGAGGAGCCCGAGCCGGTCGGGGGTGTTGGAGTCGCGCTTGGACTCGTACACCTCGACGCCGGTGCGGTCCCGCTTGGCCTGGTACATCGCCACGTCGGCGCGGCGCAGCAGGCCCTCGGCGTCGAGGGCGTGCTCGGGGAAGACGGCGACGCCGGCGCTGGCCTCCAGGACGAGGGTGAGCCCGTCGAGGTCGAGCGGCGAGGAGAGCTCGGCGACGAGGTGGCGGGCGACCCGCTGGGCGCTGGTGGTGGAGTCGGCGGTGGGCAGCAGCACGGCGAACTCGTCGCCGCCGAGCCGGGCGGCCTCGGCGCCGCGGGGCAGCGCGAGCCGCAGCCGCTCGGCGATCTGGAGCAGCAGCCGGTCGCCGGCGAGGTGACCGAGGGTGTCGTTGACCGAACGGAAGCGGTCGAGGTCGATCAGGACCAGGGCGGAGCGGACGCCCTCGCCCTCGGCCTCCTCCAGGGCGGTCCAGGTGCGTTCGAGGAGCCACTGGCGGTTGGGCAGGCCGGTGAGCGGGTCGCGCAGCTGTTCCTCGGCGCGGGCGCGGGCGATCCACAGGGTGGAGTCGAGGGCGATGAGCGGGACCGCGAAGAGCGGCAGGAGCGGCGGCCGGGAGGCGGCGACGACGCAGATGAGCGGGGCGATGGCGAGCAGCGCGACGGCGACCAGGCCCTGGCGGACCAGGGCGCTGCGGGCGGCCGTGGGCAGTCCGCGGCCCTGCGGCGCGAGCGCGTACCACAGCAGCATCCGGGTCGCCACGAGGTAGGCGACGGCGGCGAGGGCCACTTCCGGCACGGCGCCGATCCCCCAGTCGAGGGGCTGCCAGGGCCGCGCGACGGAAGGTACGGAGTCGAAGGTGGCGAGGACGAGGGCGGCGGCGCCGGTGCCGATGACGTCGACGGCGCCGTGCAGCAGGCCCTGGCGCCAGCGGTGCCGGCGGGCGCCGGCGACGAGCACGACGACGGCGAGCGAGACCAGACAGGCCGGCACCCAGCCGTAGAGGAGCAGGACGGCCAGGGTGAGGGCGGCGCCGGAGCCGGTGCCGCCCCACCAGCGGTCGCGGCCGAGCGCGACCAGATGGCCGACGATGATGCCGGTGAGCACGGCCAGCGACCAGCCCTGGGCGCCGCCGGGGAAGAGCGCCTGACCGGTGCTCAGCGCATGGTAGAGCCCGGCGGTGAGTGCGACGGCGGCGATGCCCACCAGGGCTCCGGGGAGTCCTGCGGTGATGCCCACGAAGGCCGCTCGGCCCTGGGGCCGTGCGACCGGGGCGGCGCTCTCGGTCGGTTTCATTCCCGTCCCTCTCACAGCGGGTGGTGCGCGTCCTGCTCCCGCACGCGCCGGCAGGGACCCTCGCGCGGCCGTGCGCGACGGACGCACGGTCACCACAGTAGGCCGCGGAGGGCCGCTACGGGCAGCGCTCTCCATCTCTTGCCCGAATGCGACCCGGCCACCCGTAACGATCTGGTATGCGCCGAACGGGTGAGCTTCCGCGGCCTCGTGGGCGGCTAGCCCTCGGTCGGGATCGCGGCCTCCTGAGCTGCCTCGGGCCCCTGTTCGAGCAGGATGGCGAAGCCGTCCTCGTTCAGAACCGGAACCTTCAGCTGCATCGCCTTGTCGTACTTGGAGCCCGGGTTGTCACCGACGACCACGAAGGCGGTCTTCTTCGAAACGGAACCCGTCACCTTCGCTCCTTGGGCCTGGAGCGATTCTTTTGCGCCATCCCTGGTGTAGTTCTGCAGGGTGCCGGTGACGACGACGGTCAGTCCGTCCAGCGGCCGCGGCCCCTGCTCCTCGCCGGCACCCTCGTCCTCGAAAGCGACCCCGGCCGCGCGCCACTTGCGCACGATCTCGCGGTGCCACTCCTCGGCGAACCACTGCTTCACGGCGGTGGCGATGATCCCGCCGACGCCGTCGACGGCGGCCAGCTCGTCCTCCGTCGCCTGCTCGATCCGCTCCAGGGAACGGAACTCGCGGGCCAGCGCCTCGGCCGCGACCGGGCCCACATGGCGGATCGACAGGCCGTTGAGGAAGCGGGCGAGCGGGCGGGTCTTCGCCGCCTCGATGTTCGCCAGCATGGCGAGGGCGTTCTTCTTCGGCTCGCCCTTCTGGTTGGCGAAGACGGAGACGACCTTCGGCTCGCCGGTCTTCGGGTCCCGCTTGGGCAGCCCGCTGTCCGCGTCGAGGACGTACGCCCGGACCGGCAGCAGCTGCTCGATCGTCAGGTCGAACAGGTCGCCCTCGTCGGCCAGCGGCGGCTCGGCCGGCTCCAGCGGACGGGTCAGCGCCGCCGCCGCGACCATGCCGAAGTTCTCGATGTCCAGGGACGAGCGCCCGGCCAGGAAGGCCAGCCGCTCGCGCAGCTGGGCGGGGCACGACCGCGCGTTGGGGCAGCGCAGGTCGATGTCGCCCTCCTTCATCGGCTTCAGCGGCGTGCCGCACTCCGGGCACTCGGCCGGCATCACGAACTCCCGCTCGGTGCCGTCCCGCAGGTCCGCGACCGGTCCGAGGATCTCCGGGATGACGTCACCGGCCTTGCGCAGCACGACGGTGTCGCCGATCAGCACGCCCTTGGCCTTCACCACGTCCTGGTTGTGCAGGGTGGCGAACTCGACCTCGGAGCCGGCCACCGTCACCGGCTCGACCTGCGCGTACGGCGTGACGCGGCCCGTGCGGCCGACGCCCACCTTGATGTCGACCAGCTTGGTGTTGACCTCCTCCGGCGCGTACTTCCACGCGATGGCCCAGCGCGGGGCGCGGGCCGTGGAGCCGAGCCGGCCCTGGAGCGGGATCTCGTCGAGCTTGACGACGACGCCGTCGATCTCGTGCTCGACGGAGTGCCGGTTCTCGCCGAAGTACGCGATGAAGTCCTTCACGCCGGCGAGGGTGTCGACCACCCTGTTGTGCCGGGCGGTGGGCAGGCCCCACTCGTGCAGCAGCTCGTACGCGTCCGAGAGCCGGGCGATCTCCAGGCCGTCACGGGCGCCGATGCCGTGCACCACCATGTGCAGCGGGCGGGTGGCCGTCACCCTGGGGTCCTTCTGGCGCAGCGAGCCCGCCGCCGCGTTGCGCGGATTGGCGAAGGGCTTGTCGCCGGCCTCGACCAGGCGCGCGTTGAGCCCCTCGAACGCCTCCATCGGGAAGTAGACCTCGCCGCGGATCTCCACCAGGTCCGGGACGCGCTCGCCGCGCAGCCGGTCCGGGATGTCGGCGATCGTGCGCACGTTCGGAGTGATGTCCTCGCCGGTGCGGCCGTCGCCGCGGGTCGCCGCGCGGGTCAGCCGCCCGTGCTCGTACGTGAGGTTGACGGCCAGGCCGTCGACCTTCAGCTCGCACAGGAAGTGGTAGTCGCCGGTGCCGACGTCCTTGGCGATCCGCTCGGCCCAGGCGGCCAGCTCCTCGTCGTCGAAGGCGTTGTCCAGCGACAGCATCCGCTCCCGGTGCTGCACGGACGCGAAGTCCGTCGCGTACGACCCGGCGACCTTCTGGGTCGGCGAGTCGGGCGTGCGCAGCTCCGGATACTCCTCCTCCAGCGCCTCCAGGTCGCGCAGGAGCCGGTCGAACTCCGCGTCGCTGACGACCGGCTGGTCGTTCACGTAGTACCGGAAGCGGTGCTCCTCGACCTGCTCCGCCAGCTCGGCGTGCTTCTCCCGCGCCTCCGCGGGGGCCCCCTGTTCGACTGCCACCGTTTCTCGTCCTCCCGAAGCCTGAAACCCGGTCACTCTGGGTTGTCCGCGAGCGACTTCGCCGCCCGCACACACTGCGCGAGGGCCTTGCGCGCGTACGCGCCCGAGGCACCCGCGAGACCGCAGGAGGGGGTGACCACCACGGACTCGGCGAGAGTCCCCGGATTCAGCCCCAGCCTGCGCCACAGCGTCCTGACACCCATGACGCTACCGCCCGGGTCTGACAATGCCCCCGCGACCGGGTCCGTGGACGGCACCACACCGGCGAAGAGCTTGGTCCCGGCCTCCACGGCCTCCCCGATCGGCTCCTCGTCACGCTCGGTGAGGAGCGAGAAGTCGAACGACACCCCGGCCGCGCCGGCCCGCCGCAGCAGCGCGAACGGCACCCCCGGCGCGCACGAGTGCACGACCACGGGCCCGTCGTGCACGGCGATCACCTCCCGCAGGGCCGCCTCCACCACCTGCCGGTCGACGGCCCGGTGGGTGCGGTAGCCGCTGGCGGTACGGATCCGGCCGAGGAGCACGGACGTCAGCGAGGGCTCGTCGAGCTGGAGCACGACCCTGGCCCCCGGCACCCGCCTGCGCACGTCGGCCAGATGCCCGCGCAGCCCCTCCGCGAGCGAGGCGGCCAGGTCCCGGCAGGCCCCGGCGTCCGACAGCGCCGCCTCTCCCCCGTGCAGCTCAAGGGCGGCGGCGAGCGTCCACGGTCCCACCGCCTGCACCTTCAGCGCGCCCTCGTACCCCTGCGTGAACTCCTCGAGCGCGTCCAGGTCCTCGCCCAGCCACGACCGCGCCCGCCGGGTGTCCCGCCCCGGCCGGTCGCTGATCCGCCACCCGCTCGGCTCCACGTGCGCGTACAGCTCGGCGAGCATCCCCGTGGTCCGCCCGATCATGTCGGCGCCGGGCCCGCGGGCGGGCAGCTCGGCGAGGAACGGGAAGTCCTCGAAGGAGCCGGTGACGGTCTTGGCGGCCTCGCGGGCGTCGGTGCCGGGGAGGGAGCCGACGCCGGTGGCGGGGGCCCAGGGGAAGTTGGTCTTGTCGCTCACCCACGCAGCGTACGTGCCGTGCGCTCCAGGGTCGCGCGGGTGGCGACGGTGACGGGGTGGCCGGGTCCGAGGACGCGGTTGCGGGCTTCGAGGACGGCGGTGAGCTCGGGGACGGCGGAGGCCGGGTCGAGGACGGTGGCGAGGTTGGAACGGGCCGTCAGGGTCTCCGGATGGTCGGCGGGCAGGAGCCGGAGCCTGACCGCCAGGACGGCTTCGAGCTCCGGGCGGGCGGCCTCGGGGTCGCCGAAGTCTCGGAGTACGCAGGCCCGGTTCTCGCGGGTGACGAGGACGCGGAGATCCTCCGGGCCGTGCAACCGGATCTCCGTCGCGTGCAAGGCGTCCAGCTCCGTCAGTGCCTCCCGGTGCCGTCCGAGAACGGCCAGGTTGACGGCGAGGTTGTTACGAGTGGCCAGGGTCATCGGGTGCTCGTGCCCGAAGAGGCCGAGGCGCAGGGCGAGCACCTCCGCGTTCTCCACGGCGGCCCGCTCGTCGTCGCCGGCCAGGTGCAGGGCGTTGGCACGCTCGTTCCGGACCACCAGGGTCAGCTTGTCGTCCGGGCCGAAGGCGCGCGTGCACTCCTCGGCCAGGCCGTCGAGCAGCGGCAGCACCTCCTCGGCCAGCCCCGCCGCCAGCAGGCCGCGGGCATGCCCCAGCCGGGCGAAGAGCGCCGTGGGGTGATGCTCCGGCAGCGCGCCGACGGCACCGTCCCGCACGGTCCGGCCGGCCTCGGCCGCCTCCCGCACCAGGCCCAGGACATCCAGCACGCTGATCGCGGTCACGGCCGCCCGCCACGTCCGCTCGGGGACCTCCGGCCCGAGGTCGTCGAGCAGATGAGGGACGAGCAGCGGCCACAGCGGGTGCCGGTCCTCCGGGTCGCCGAGCTCCCGTGCCAACTCCGCCGACAACCGCTCCCGCTCCCCGCGGTACGCGTCCCGCACCAGCGGATGCACCGTCACCACCGGCTCCCCCTCGCTCCGCAGCGCCGCGAGCCCCAGCCGGTCCAGCGCCCGCAGACAGCTCCACAGCTCCCCCGGCGGGATCGCGACCCGCTCCGGCGCGAACACCCGCAGCGGCACCGGCGCGTCGGCGAACCCGGCGAGGAGCCGGAGCAGGTCCTCAGCGTGGGTGTGGCCGCGGTCGTGGAGGAGGCCCAGCGCCATGGACCAGATCCGGGCGAGGGTGCCGTCGCCGTCCACGGTGACGTCCCCGGCGCCCAGCGCGGCGAGGTAGGCGGCGTAGGTGGCGGGTTCGGTGGGCGCCCGCAGGAAGGCCGGGCGTTCGGCGACCGAGGCCAGGTAGCGGCCGGCGCTGTCCAGGGCGAGGGGCAGGCCGCCAAGGCGTTCGGCGAGCGCTTCGGCGTCCGTCGCGGGGCCGGCCGTCTCGCCCGCGCGGTCGCCGAGGACGCGCGCGCCGTCGGGGGCGGGCAGCGCGGCGAGGGGGTGGAGGACGGGGCCGGTGCCCCAGGCGGCGGGGTCGCCGTCGCGGGTGGTGACGAGGACGAGGCCGCCGGTGCGGGCCGCGCGGACCCAGCCCGTACCGGCCGCGAGCGATCCCGGGCCGTCGAGCAGCGCCAGCTCGTCGGCGTTGTCGAGGACGAGGAGCCAGGGCCCGGGCAACGCGGCGAGGCGTTCCCACAACAGGTCGGCGCTCTGGCCGCTCGCCAGCTCGTCCTCGCGGACCCCGACCCGGCGGGCCACCGCCCGCAGCCCGCCCGCCAGCCGCCCGGCGTCCTGGGCCGCCACCCACCACACGGGCGCGCCGCGCCGCGCGAGGACGTCGGCGACCTCCAGGGCGAGGCTGGTCTTGCCCACGCCCCCGAGCCCGTACAGCACGTGCGTGCCGGAGGCGGAGCACAGCCGGGCGAGCAGTTCCGCACGGCCGCGGAGCGGGGTGCCGCGCCGTCCGAAGGGCGGGGCGACGGTGACCTCGTCGGCGGGCGGCGGGGCCTGGTGCACGACGAGGTGCTCGATGTGCCCGGCCTGGACGACGGTCCCGTGCCTCCCGCCCGACACGGCGTTGCCCCCGGGCCCCGCTCCCGCCCCCGTCATCCCGGGTCAGCGTCCCGGGCGCACGGTCAGGTCGTTGACCTCGGCGTCACGCGGCAGGTCGATCGCCATGACGATGGTCGTCGCCACCGACTCCGGGTCGATCCAGCGCTCGGGGTCGTACTCCTTGCCCTCCTGCTGGTGCACCTTGGCCTGCATGGGGCTGGCCGTCCGCCCCGGGTACACGGACGTCACCCGCACCCCGTTGGCGTGCTCCTCGTGGCGCAGCGAGTCGGCGAGCGCCTTGAGTCCGTGCTTGGAGGCGGCGTACGCGCCCCACTCGGCGTGCGCGTTGAGCCCGGCGCCCGAGTTCACGAACAGCACATGGCCCTTGGAGACGCGCAGCTGCGGCAGGAAGTGCCGGGTGAGCTCGGCCGGGGCGACCAGGTTGACGTCGAGCTGGTGGTGCCAGGTCTTCGGCGTCAGCTCGCCGACCGGTCCGAGGTCGACGACGCCCGCGATGTGCAGCAGGGTGTCCACCCGCTCCGGCAGCGTCTGGTGCGAGAACGCCCACGACAGCCTGTCGGGCTCCGCCAGGTCCCCGACCAGCGTCCGCGCGCCGGGGAACTCCGCCACCAGCTCCTTCGCCCGCGCCGCGTTCCGCGCGTGCAGCACGAGCTCGTCCCCGCGCGCGTGCAGCCGCCGCGCGACGGCGGCGCCGATGCCGGAGCCGGCTCCGGTGATCACATGTGTAGCCATGGCCCCATGCTCGCATCATCGGCGGGAGGGGCGTCAGCCGCGGGCGGAGACGGTCTCCTCCAGGTAGGCCAGCGCCGACGCGCCGTCGTCCGCGAAGAAGACGAGGTCGGTGAGCGGGAGCGGGAGGAAGCCCTCGTCCTCCATGCGGCGGAACTGGGTCTTGAGGCCGTCGTAGAAGCCGGCCGTGTTGAGCAGGACGACGGGCTTGGCGTGCTTGCCGTGCTTCTTCAGTTCCAGGATCTCGGTGGCCTCGTCGAGGGTGCCGGTGCCGCCGACCATGACGACGATCGCGTCGGACTTGGCGAGCAGCAGGGCCTTGCGCTCGGCGAGGTCGCGGGCGATGACCATCTGGTCGGCGACCGGGCGGGCCTTGGCCGCGAGGAAGTCGACGGAGACGCCGACCAGCCGGCCGCCGGCCTCCTCGACGCCGTCGGCGACGACCTTCATCAGACCGGTGTCGGAGCCGCCCCAGACCAGGGTGTGGCCCGCCTTGCCGAGGCGGTTCGCGAAGTCGCGGGCGGGGACGGTGTAGCGGTCGTCGAGGTCGGCGGCGGAGAGGAAGACGCAGATGTTCATGGTCTCCACCGTACGGCCCGGCACCGGCATCCGGGTTTTTCCGGGAAGTTCCGCCGGAGAGCGATGAGTTCCGGGCGCGGCGCCGGTCTGTCCTGGCATGGACGAGGTGAAGACCGTGCCGTGCCGGGCCAGGGGCCTGGTCACGGCGCAGGACGGGACGCGGATCGCGTACGAGAGGTACGGGTTCGGTGAGGGGCCGCCGCTGATCCTGGTGGGCGGCGCCGGCGGGGCGGGCGGGAACGACTCGGTGCTCGCCGGGCTGCTCGCGCAGCGGTTCCCGGTGGTGGCGTACGAGCGGCGCACCGGGCCCGGGGCCGGCCGGGTGGAGCGGGAGATCGCCGATCTGGCGGCGCTCGTCGACGCGGTGGGCGCGGCGGGTCCGGCGGGCCCGGCGGCGGTGCACGGCACGGCGTCCGGCGGGGCGCTCGCCCTGGCCGCGGCGGCGGCCGGGGTCCCGGTCGGGCCGGTGTCGGTGTACGAGCCGCCCTACCCGGTCGGCGGCGAAGGGGCCGCGGTCCGGCTGGGCCGGGTGCCCGCGCGCGTTCTCGTGGTCGACGGCGGCGCGAGCCCGTCCTCGACGCGGCGGGCGGCCCGTACGGTCGCGGCGGCCGTCCCGCGCGGCCGCCACCGCACCCTGACCGGCCAGACGCACGAGGTGTCCCCGCACGTGCTCGCGCCGGTCCTGGCCGACTTCTACGCGGAGGAGCAGGCGGGGGGCTGACGGGGCCTCGGAACGGGTCTCCGGCGGCCTGGGCGAGGCCCTCGGCGGGATCTCCGGCGAGGCCCGGGCCGGGACCTCACGCGGATCCTCGGCGGGACCTCAGGCGGATCCTCGGCGGGACCTCAGGCGGATCCTGGCCGGGACCTCACGCGGATCCTGGCCGGGACCTCAGGCAGTGGTCGGCTGGGCCGTGCGCCGCACCGTCGTCGCGATCGTCGCCGAGCCGACCACGCGCGTGCCGTCGTAGAGCACGATCGCCTGGCCCGGGGCCACGCCGCGGACCGGCGCGTCGAAGGTGACGGACAGTTCGCCGTCCGTCATCTCCGCGCTGACCGGGGTCTCGTCGCCGTGGGCGCGGAGCTGCGCCGTGTAGCGGCCGGGGCCGTCGGGGGCGGTGCCGCACCAGCGGGGCTTGATGGCGGTGAGGGCGGTGACGTCGAGGGCCTCGGCGGGGCCGACGGTGACGGTGTTGTTCACCGGCGAGATGTCGAGGACGTAGCGCGGCTTGCCGTCCGGCGCCGGGTGCCCGATGCGCAGGCCCTTGCGCTGGCCGATGGTGAAGCCGTACGCGCCGGTGTGGCTGCCCACCTTCGCGCCGGACTCGTCGACGATGTCGCCCTCCGCCGTGCCGAGATGCTTGGCGAGGAAGCCCTGGGTGTCGCCGTCGGCGATGAAGCAGATGTCGTGGCTGTCGGGCTTCTTGGCGACGGCGAGGCCGCGCCGCTCCGCCTCCGCGCGGATCTCGTCCTTGGTGGTGAGGGTGTCGCCGAGCGGGAACATGGCGTGGGCGAGCTGCTTCTCGTCGAGCACGCCGAGCACGTACGACTGGTCCTTGGCCATGTCGGAGGCCCGGTGCAGTTCGCGGCCGCCGTCCTCGCGCAGCACGACGGTGGCGTAGTGGCCGGTGCAGACGGCGTCGAAGCCGAGGGCGAGCGCCTTGTCGAGGAGCGCCGCGAACTTGATCTTCTCGTTGCAGCGCAGGCACGGGTTGGGCGTGCGGCCGGCCTCGTACTCGGCGACGAAGTCGTCGACGACGTCCTCGCGGAACCGCTCGGCGAGGTCCCACACGTAGAACGGGATGCCGATGACGTCGGCGGCCCGCCGGGCGTCGCGCGAGTCCTCGATGGTGCAACAGCCCCGCGCTCCGGTGCGGAAGGACTGCGGGTTCGCGGAGAGGGCCAGGTGCACACCGGTGACGTCGTGGCCCGCCTCGGCGGCACGGGCGGCGGCGACGGCGGAGTCCACTCCGCCCGACATGGCGGCGAGGACCCGGAGGGGGCGGGCGGAGGGGCGCTGCGGCGAGGTCTCAGTCATAGCCCTACCAGGGTACGGGGCCCGGGAACCGTGGTCGTGGGAGTGAGCGTTCTCGGTCACGTGGGAAAAACGGGGCAGGGGAAGAACACGGGCCGGGCCAAGGGCAAGGCGAAGGGCTTGGCCAAGACCAATGTGCTCAGAGGCACCGCGCCCAAGGGCAAGGGCTCGGCCAAGGGCAGGGGGTCGGGCAAGAGCGCGGCGCCCGGGCGGCGGGCGTTCCTGATCGGCGGCGCGGTCGCCGTCGTCGGCACGGCCGCGCTCGCCCGCGACGAGCTGGCGCGGCTCTACTGGCGGCTGCCCGGCATCGAGCGCAAGCGCGTCGAGGGCGTGCTCGACCACAAGGGCGCCGAGTGGACGGCGGCGTCCCGGTACAACTGGCGGCGGGCCGACCGCCCCGACGACTACGTGATCGACCGGGTCGTGATCCATGTCGTCCAGGGCAGCTACGACACCGCCCTGAGGGTCTTCAAGGACCCGGGGCACGGGGCCGCCGCGCACTACGTGGTCCGCAAGGACGGGCACATCGCGCAGATGATCCGGGAGCTCGACGTGGCCTTCCACGCCGGGAACCGGGACATGAACGAGCGCAGCATCGGCATCGAGCACGAGGGCTTCGTCGACCGGCCGCAGGACTTCACTCCGGCGATGTACGCGGCCTCGGCGCGGCTCACGGCCGACATATGCGCGCGGTACGGGATACCCGTGGACCGGGAGCACGTCATCGGGCACGTGGAGGTGCCGGGCACCGACCACACGGACCCCGGGCCGCACTGGGACTGGCCCCGGTACATGGCGCTGGTGAAGAAGGAGCGCGCGAAGATCCCGGCGGCCGCCTGAACCGCGCGCGCTCAGGCCCCGCCGGCTCAGACCCCGCCACTCAGCCGAGGCCGGCCGTCCCCGCCCGCTCGACCGCCGGGCCGGCACGCCAAGATCCCGGCAGCCGCCTGAACCCCGCCGGCTCAGGCGCCGCCGCTCAGCTGAGGCCGGCGGTCCGCGCCCGCTCGACCGCCGGGCCGGCACGCCAAGATCCCGGCAGCCGCCTGAACCCCGCCGGCTCAGGCGCCGCCGCTCAGCTGAGGCCGGCGGTCCGCGCCCGCTCGACCGCCGGGCCGATCGCCTCCGCGACGGCCGTCACGTCCTCCTTCGTCGACGTGTGGCCGAGGCTGAAGCGCAGCGTGCCGCGGGCCAGGTCCGGGTCGGCGCCGGTGGCGAGGAGGACGTGGCTGGGCTGGGCGATGCCGGCGGTGCAGGCGGAGCCCGTGGAGCACTCGATGCCGGCGGCGTCGAGGAGCAGCAGCAGCGAGTCGCCCTCGCAGCCGGGGAAGCTGAAGTGCGCGTTGGCGGGGAGCCGGTCGACCGGGTCGCCGCCGAGGATGGCGTCGGGGACGGCGGTGCGGACGGCCGTGACGAGCTCGTCGCGCAGCGCGCCGACGGTCCGGGCGAACTCCTCGCGGCCCTCGTCGGCGAGCCGGCCGGCGACGGCGAAGGCGGCGACGGCGGGCACGTCGAGCGTGCCGGAGCGGACGTGGCGCTCCTGGCCGCCGCCGTGCAGCACGGGGACCGGGGTGTACTCGCGGCCGAGGAGCAGCGCGCCGATGCCGTACGGGCCGCCGATCTTGTGGCCGGAGACGGTCATCGCGGCGAGGCCGGAGTCGGCGAAGCCGACCGGCACCTGGCCGAACGCCTGGACCGCGTCGGCGTGCAGCGGTACGCCGAACTCGGCGGCGACGTCGGCGAGTTCGCGGACCGGCATGAGGGTGCCGATCTCGTTGTTCGCCCACATGACGGTGGCGAGCGCGACGGAGTCCGGGTCGCGGGCGACGGCCTCGCGCAGGGCGTCGGGGTGCACGCGGCCGTAGGCGTCCACGGGCAGGTACTCGACGGTGGCGCCCTCGTGGGCGGCCAGCCAGTCGACGGCGTCGAGGACCGCGTGGTGCTCCACGGGGCTCGCCAGGACGCGGGTGCGGCGCGGGTCGGCGGCCCGGCGGGACCAGTACAGGCCCTTCACGGCGAGGTTGTCCGCCTCGGTGCCGCCGGAGGTGAACACGACCTCGCTGGGGCGCGCCCCGAGCGCGCCGGCGAGCGTCTCGCGCGCCTCTTCGACGGTGCGCCGGGCGCGTCTGCCGGCGGCGTGCAGCGAGGAGGCGTTGCCCGTGACGGCGAGCTGGGCGGTCATCGCCTCGATCGCCTCCGGGAGCATGGGCGTGGTCGCGGCGTGGTCGAGGTAAGCCATGGTGGCAACGATTCTACGAGGCGGGGTGGGCGGGCTCGTCCGCCGGTGGGGTCCCGGCGTACCGCGCGACCGTCTCGCGGGCGACCTCGGCCAGGTAGGCGCGGGCCTCGGGCGGAGCGAGGATCTCCAGGCTGGCGCCCATGGCGAGCAGCGGGCGCAGCTCGCCGAGTTCGCCGGCGGCCAGCTCGACGGTGGTCCAGTCGGCGGTGGCGCGCGGCGGGGGCGGGGCGCCGAGGAGGTCGGCGTACAGGCGCAGGAAGCGGTCGTAGCGGTCGCGGTGGACCCGGGCGGTGACGGCGGTGCCGGCCGGGCGCCGCTCGACGCGCTCGCGCAGCACCGCCCACACGTCGGCGAGTTCGACGCCCGGGCGGCGGCGGACGGGTTCGTCGAGGAGTTCGGCGTACTGGACGCGGTCGGCGCGGTAGAGGCGCGGCTCGGCCTCGTGGTCGGCGACCAGGTACCAGACGCCCGCCTTGACGACGAGTCCGTACGGGTCGGCCGTGTACGTCTTCGGGGCGGGCGCCCCGCTGCTCCGGTAGCGCAGGGCGAGCCGCCGGTCGGCGAAGACGGCCCGGTGCAGCACGTCCAGGTCGACGTCCGGCCGCGGCCCGCCGCGCCAGCGGTCCGGGTCGACGAGGATCCGCCGGCTCGTCAGCTCGGCGGCGGGCCGGTGCGGTGCGGGCAGCGCGGCCATCACCTTCCGCAGCGCGGACCCGAGCGCCCGGTCGAGCCCGAGCGCCGTGTGCGCGCCCTGCGCGGCGAGCACGAACAGCGCGCGCGACTCGTCGGCGGTCAGCCCGGTGACGTCGGTCCGGTACCCGGCGAGCAACGCGATCCCCCCGTACCGCCCCCGCTCCGCGTACACGGGCACCCCGGCGGCCGACAGCGCCTCGACGTCCCGGTAGACGGTGCGCACGGACACGTCGAGCCGCTCGGCGAGCTCGGTGGCGGGGACGAGGCCCCGGGTCTGGAGCAGCAGGAGGAGGGAGAGCAGCCGGTCGGACTTCACGGGGCCACGGTAGGGGGCGTCCGGCGGATCGGGGACCCCGGCCGTGGTCGGCGGGACGGGGGCTGGTGGATCAGGGACCCCGCCGTGGCCCTTGGGGCGGGCCCCGGTGGGGCCGCGCCCGGCGCATCAGGAACCCCGCCGTGGTCCGTTGGACGGGCCCCGATGGTGGGGCGGGGTCCGGTGGGGCGGGGTCCGGTGGGGCGTCGCCCCGTCGGGGACCCCGAGGGGGCCTCCGGGGCGTCGCCCCTTCGGGGCGGCCCCGCTCCCGTCGGAGCCGCCGGCGTCAGCCCCGCGGTGCCCGTGCCAGCTGTCGCGACTGTGCCACGAGCCGGTCGGCGGAGTCCCAGACCTCGGCGTCCTCCTCCAGGAAGCCGCCCGCGAGGTTGCGGGTGGTGATGGAGACGCGGAGCGGGCCGGGGGCGGGGCGGCAGCGGATGTGGGTGGTGAGTTCGACGGTGGGGGTCCAGCCCTTGAGGCCGAGCTCGAAGGAGGTCGGCGGCAGGGCGTCGACGGTGAGCAGCAGGGAGAGCGCGTCGGGCTCGCGGCCGTCCGCGAGGCCGAACCAGGCGCGCATCTCGCCCTTGCCGGACGGCGCGCCGACCGCCCAGCCGACGGTGGCCGGGTCGAGCTTGAGGTCCAGGCGGTCGGCGATGGCGGACGAGCCCGGGATCTGCGGGGCCGGACCGTCGGAGGTGCCGAAGCACTGCTCGACGGGGGCGAAGGCGGGCGGCGTCGCGGTGGTGCGGACGTCGTCCGGGAGCGCGTCGAGGTCGCCGTAGGAGGCGAGCACGCGGATGCGCTCGACCTCGGTGCCGTCCTCCGCGTACTGGAAGAGGGAGGCCTGGCCGGTGGAGAGCGTGCGGCCGGTGCGGACCGTCTCGGTGCGGATGACCGCGGGGCCCGGCACGGACGGCGTCAGGTAGTGCGCCGAGATCGTGAACGGGTCCGGGTGCGGCAGGTGGTGGCCGAGCGCGCGGCCGAGAAGCGCCAGGAGGTAGCCGCCGTTGACGGCCTGGATGATCGTCCAGCCGGCGGACAGCTCGGCGTCGTAGACGCCGGGTTCGCGGAGGGTGACGGCGGTGTCGCGGTCGAACTCGCTCGTCGTCTCGATGCTGCTCGTGCTCATATCCGGGACCGTACAGGATTCAGCTACTAAGCGGTAGCTTTTCCTGCCCCGCCGGCGCCACCGCCCCCGACACCCGTCTCCATCTCCTCGCGGGCACTCGACCGGCGGTTCCAGGCGCGCGGCGCCCGCCAGTGGTAACGCATGGCGAGCAGCCGCAGCGCGAACGCGGTCAGCACGGCCACGCCGCTCGTGAATCCGTTGAGCGCGTCGAAGCGGATGGCGAGGACGACGATCGTCGCGCCCACGATCGCCGGCACCGCGTACAGGTCGCGGTCCCAGCGGAGCAGCGACGGCACCTCGTTGGCCAGCACGTCGCGCAGCACACCGCCGCCGACGGCCGTGGCGAGGCCGAGCACCGCGGAGGAGGTGAGGCCGAGCCCGTAGTCGTACGCCTTGGTCGTGCCGGTCACGCAGAACAGGCCCAGGCCGGCCGCGTCGAAGACGTTGACGGCCGTCTGGGTGCGCTCGACCTCCGGGTGGAGGAAGAAGACCAGCACCGAGGCGACCAGCGGCATCAGGAAGTAGCCGAGGTCGGTGAAGGCGGCCGGCGGCACGGCGCCGATGACCAGGTCACGGAAGAGGCCGCCGCCGAGGGCCGTGACCTCGGCGAGGACGGCGATGCCGAAGACGTCGAAGTTCTTGCGGACGGCGAGCAGGGCGCCGGAGATCGCGAAGACGAAGATGCCGACGAGGTCCAGGGCGTGTTGGACCGACGGGTTGAACAGTTCGTGGAACACCGCCCCATTGTCCCGGTTGTCCCGGGCGCGTCATGACGCGAGGCCCCCGCCACCCGGGTGGGGCGGCGGGGGCCTCGCTCACGGCTCACGCCTCGGGCGACTCCGCCGGAGCCTCCGCCGAGGACTCCTCGGCGGCCTCCGCGGCCTCGGGCGCCGCGGCCGGCTTCTGCTCCGCCTTCGCCGCCGGCTTGTCCGCCGGCGTCTCCACCGAGGTCTCCGCCGACGCCGACGTCTCCGCCGGCTCGCCCTCGGGTTCGCCCTCGGGCTTCTTCGTGATCGTGACCTCCACCGACTGACGCGCCGCCGGCACCGTCACGCCCTCCGCGTTCTCCGGGTGGTGGCACGCCACGCGCTGGCCCGGACGGAGCTCCAGGAGCGGGGGCTCCTGGGTCTTGCAGACCTCGGTCGCCTTCCAGCAGCGGGTGTGGAAGCGGCAGCCGGACGGCGGGGCGATCGGGGACGGGACGTCACCGGTGAGCAGGATGCGGTCGGTCTTCTGGCCCCGGCGGCGCGGGTCCGGGATCGGCACCGCGGACATCAGCGCGCGGGTGTACGGGTGCATCGGCGACTCGTACAGGGACTTGCGGTCGGCGAGCTCGACGACCTTGCCCAGGTACATGACCGCGATGCGGTCGGAGACGTGCCGGATGACCGACAGGTCGTGCGCGATGATCACGTACGTGAGGCCCAGCTCCTCCTGGAGGTCGTCCAGGAGGTTGACGACCTGCGCCTGGATGGAGACGTCCAGGGCGGAGACGGGCTCGTCCGCGACCACGAGCTTCGGCTTGAGGGCGAGCGCGCGGGCGATGCCGATGCGCTGGCGCTGGCCGCCGGAGAACTCGTGCGGGTAACGGTTGTAGTGCTCCGGGTTGAGGCCGACGAGCCCGAGCAGCCGCTGGACCTCCTTCTTCACGCCGCCCTCGGGCACGACGCCCTGGAGCTGGAAGGGGGCCGAGATGATCGTGCCGACCGTGTGGCGCGGGTTCAGCGAGCCGTACGGGTCCTGGAAGATCATCTGGATGTCGCGGCGCAGCGGACGCATCTTGGCCACGCCGAGGTGGGAGATGTCCGTGCCCTCGAACTCGATCCGGCCGTCGGTCGGTTCGAGGAGCCGGGTGATGAGCCGGCCCATCGTCGACTTGCCGCAGCCGGACTCGCCGACGACGCCGAGGGTCTCACCGGGGTAGACCTCGAAGTCGATGCCGTCGACCGCCTTGACCGCGCCGGTCTGGCGCTGCAGCAGGCCCTTCCTGATGGGGAAGTGCTTCTGCAGGCCCGTCACCTTGAGGAGGGGTTCCATCGCGTTCTCGCCCTCGTTCTTGCCCTTGGTGTCGCTCACAGCTTCGGCGCAATCTCTTCGGTCCAGATCCGGGTCCGCTCCTCCTGCGACATGTGGCAGGCGGAGAAGTGCCGGCTGCCGTCCGCGGACTGGGCCAGCTCGGGGCGCACGGTCCGGGTGATGCCGCCCTTGGGCACGTCCGCGTACGGGCAGCGCGGGTTGAAGGCGCAGCCGTCGGGGACGTTGATCAGGCTCGGCGGGTTGCCCTTGACCGGGATGAGCCGCTCGGTCTGCTCGCGGTCGATGCGCGGCATGGAGCCGAGCAGGCCCCAGGTGTAGGGGTGCTTCGGCTCGTAGAAGACGTCCTCGGCCGAGCCGCGCTCCACGCAGCGGCCGCCGTACATCACGAGGATGTCGTCGGCGATCTCGGCGACCACGCCGAGGTCGTGCGTGATGATGATGACCGCGGAGCCGAACTCCTTCTGCAGGTCCCGGATCAGGTCGAGGATCTGGGCCTGGACGGTCACGTCGAGCGCGGTGGTCGGCTCGTCCGCGATGAGCAGCTCGGGGTTGTTGACCAGCGCCATCGCGATCATCGCGCGCTGGCGCATGCCGCCGGAGAACTCGTGCGGGTAGTTGTCGAAGCGCTTGGCCGGCTCGGGGATGCCGACCCGGTCGAGGAGTTCGACGGCGCGCTTGCGGGCGGTCTTCTTGTCGACGTCGTTGTGGACGCGGTACGCCTCCACGATCTGGTTGCCGACCGTGTAGTACGGGTGCATCGCGGACAGCGGGTCCTGGAAGATCATCGCCATCTCGCGGCCGCGCATCCGGCGGACCTCGTCCGGGTTCGCCGTGAGCAGCTCGCGCCCGTTCAGCCAGATCTCGCCGGAGATCCGGGCCTTCTGCCGGCCGTACTGGCCGACGGTGTGCAGGCCCATGATGCCGAGCGAGGTGACCGACTTGCCGGAGCCGGACTCGCCGACGATGCCGAGGGTCTTGCCCTTCTCCAGCTGGAAGCTGAGGCCGTCGACGGACTTGACCAGGCCGTCGTCGGTCGGGAAGTGGATCTTCAGGTCGCGGACGTCGAGGAAGGCGTTCGACGGGGCGTTCTCACCGGAGGCGACCGGCTCTCCCACGGCCGCGCCGGTCTTCGTGAGCTTGTCGGTCATGCGAGCCTCACTCGGGGGTCGATCACGGCGTACAGCAGGTCGACCACGAGGTTCGCGAGGACGACGCAGGCGGCGGTGATGAGGGTGACCGCCATGATGATCGGCAGGTCGCGCTCGCTCACGCCCTTGATGGCGAGGCCGCCGAGCCCCTTGAGGTTGAACGCGGTCTCGGTGAGGATCGCGCCGCCGACGAGGGCGCCGAGGTCCATGCCGAAGATCGTCAGGATCGGGGTCATGGTGGAGCGCATGGCGTGCTTGCCGAGCACGACCGGCTCCGGGAGGCCCTTGGCGCGGGCGGTGCGGATGTAGTCCTCGCCCAGGACCTCCAGCATGGTGGCGCGGGTGAGCCGCGCGTACATCGCCGCGTACAGGAAGGCGAGCGTCACCCAGGGCAGCAGCAGGCCGCCGAACCAGCCGCCGAAGGACTCGGTGATCGGCACGTAGGTGGCGTCGAGCCAGCCCAGCTGGGTGCGGAAGACGAGCATCGCCAGCATGGCGGTGAAGAAGATGGGGAGCGAGACGCCGGCGAGCGCCGTGATCATCGCGGCCCGGTCGATGATCGTGCCCCGCTTGAGCGCGGAGACGACACCGGTGGCCACACCCATGACGAGCCACAGCACCGCGGCGCCGATGACCATGGAGAGGGTGACCGGGAAGGCGTCGACGAGCATCGACGACACGTCCTGGTCGGTGCGGAACGAGTAGCCGAAGCAGGGCGCCGCACAGTGGATGCTGTCGCCGCCGCCGACGTAGTCGCGGCCGACGAAGATGCCCGAGACGAAGTGCCAGAACTGCACCAGGATCGGGTCACCGAGGCCCAGCTTCTGCCGGATGCCCTCGATGGAGGCCGGATCCGCCTGCTTGCCGACGAACATCGCGGCAGGGTCGCTGCCGGTCATCTTGGGGATGAGGAAGAAGATGCTGAGCGTCACCAGGGTGACGACGAGCAGCATCACGACGACGGCGAAGAGCCGTCGGATTATGTATGCAAGCATGCGGTCGGCCGGTCGGCGGCCGGGGGATCCGATCGGATCCCCCGGCCGCCGCGCACGGCCCTCACCTGCCCTTCGGGCCTAGCGGCGGGTGCGCCGTTGGAGCGAGTTGAGTGGGATTACTTGACGACGCCGATGGACGCGTAGTCGTAGCGGCCGTTGAACGCGTCGGCCGTGTAGACGTTGGTCAGTCGCGAGCTGCGCCAGATGATGTTCTTCTCGTTGGTGAACGGCAGGTAGACCGCGGCGTCCGAGACCTTGGCGTTGATCTGCTTGTAGAACTCGCCGGCCTTGGTCGGGTCGGTCTCCTTCAGCGCCTTGTCGAACAGGCCGTTGATGGCCGGGTCGTTCAGCTCGGAGAAGTTGTTGTTGCCGGACTGCAGGATGAAGCGGCCGTCCACGAGCGGCTGCAGGAAACCCTGGCCGGTCGGGAAGTCGGCGGCCCAGCCCATGATGATGATGCCGTAGCCCTTGTCCTTGACGACCTTCGGCGAGCCGATGATGCCGGAGGACTGGGCGCCGTCGTAGGCGTCGATCTGGGCGTCGATGCCGACGGCCTTCAGCGAGTTCTGCAGCGACTCGGCGGTGGCGATCTCGATCTTCTTGTTGTTGCGGACCGCGATCGTGGTCTTGAAGCCGTTCGGCTTGCCGCACTTCTTCAGCGCGTCCTTGGCCTTGGCCAGGTCCGGGGCGCCGGAGAGCTTGCCGTACGGGTCGGCCTTGGGGTCGGCGCCCTTGATGGCCGGCGGAAGCATGTTGGGGGCGATGTCGCCACCGGCCTGCGGGCCGCCACGGGCGGTCTGCAGCGACTTGGAGTCGGCCGCGTAGATGATGGCCTTGCGGCACTCGATGTTCGGGATGACCGTCTGCGGGAACGCCGCGTACCGGATGAAGCCGGTCTGCGGGTTGTCGACGTTCTCCTTGTGCTGCTGCAGCACCTTCTGGCGAGCAGCGGCGCCGACACCGGTCGCGTTGAGGTCGAGGTCGTACTCGCCCTCGACCAGACGGTTGTCCATGTCGTCGGCGTTCGTGGTGAACGTGACGCTGATCTTGTCCGGCAGGGCCTTGCGGACCGAGTCCGACTTGGCGTCCCACTTGTCGTTGCGGACGAGCTTCAGCGACTTGTTCGGGGTGTACGAGTCCCACTTGTACGGGCCGGAGGAGAACGGCTTCAGGCCGTACTGGGCCTTGGTGTCCTTGTCCTGGCGGACCGGCGAGGCCATCGGCAGCGCCAGCATCTGCAGGAAGTCACCGTTGGCGACCGGCAGCTTGAAGACGATGGTCTTGTCGTCCGGCGTCTGGATGGAGCTCAGGCCGAGCTTGTCCGGGGTGGTGTCCTTGTACGGACCCGCGTAGGTCTTCTTCGGGTCGAGCATCTGCTGCATGTAGATCGGGCCGCCGGAGATGACGTCCTGGGCCCAGGTGCGCTCGATGCCGTACTTGAGGTCCTTGGAGGTGATCGGCTTGCCGTCCTCCCACGTGACCCCGTCCTTCAGCGTGAAGGTGTAGGTCAGACCGTCGGCGGAGATCTTGCCGGTGTCGGTGGCGAGGTCGCCGACCAGCTCGGTGGAGCCGGAACCGGGGACGGGCTTGTAGGTGACCAGCTGACGCGTGTAGTAGCGCGCGAAGTCGAAGACGAAGCCCGTGTAGGTGCGCGCCGGGTCCCAGCTGTCGGCCTCCTGGGAGGCGATGAACTTCAGCTCGCCGCCCTTCTTGTCGGAGGGGCTGGCAATCTGGTTCACACCCGCGTTGAAGCCGGGCGCGCCGCCCTTGCCCTTGTCGCCACCGCTGCCGTTGCCGCCGCCACAGGCGGTGGTGGCGACCATCGTGGCCGCCGCGAGCAGCGCACCCGCGGCGATTCTGCGCCTCTGGGAGCCGTTCAGAGCCATGTCGTGCAACCTCCGAAGTAGTGGCGGCCGTCTTGCGGTGGTCCGCCGTTGGGGGATGTGCCTCCTGTCGACAGCGGCAGGGGCTGGTCTTGCGGGGGAGCGGCGTACGGTCAGCGGGAGCCCTTCGGGTCGAGCGCGTCACGCACGCCGTCGCCGAAGAGGTTGAACGCAAGCACGGTGATGAAGATCGCCAGGCCCGGGAAGATCATGAACAGCGGGTCGGACTCGTAGGTGGTGATCGCCGTCGACAGCATCTGGCCCCACGAGGAGGTGGGCGCCTTGACGCCGGCACCGAGGAAGCTGAGGGCCGCTTCGGTGAGGATGTTGGTCGGGATCATCAGGGTCGCGTAGACCATGATCGGGGCGATCAGGTTCGGCAGCAGTTCCTTGCGCAGGATGTAGAACCGGCCGGCGCCGAGCGACTGGGCGGCCTCGACGTACTCGCGGTTGCGCAGGGAGAGCGTCTGGCCGCGGACGATGCGGCCCACGTACGGCCAGCCGAAGAAGCCGATCACGACGACCAGGGCGAGGATGCGGACCCCCGAACCCTCCAGGCCGAACAGCGAGTTCGGCAGCACGGAGACCAGCGCGATGGTGAAGAGCAGCTGCGGGAAGGCCAGCATGACGTCCATGACGCGGCTGAGCGCGGCGTCGACCCAGCCGCCGAAGTAGCCGGCGACGATGCCGAGGATCGTGCCGAGGGCGACCGCGAAGAGGGCGGCGGCGAAGGCGACGAGCAGCGAGATCTGGGCGCCGTAGATGATCCGGCTGAAGACGTCACGGCCGTTGACCGGCTCGACGCCGAGCAGGAAGTCGCCGCTGATGCCGCCGTAGCTGCCGATCGGCGTGCCGAACAGCGGGTCGATCTGGTCCTCGTGGAACTGGTCCGGCGGGTGGCCGAGCAGACCGACGATCAGCGGGGCGCAGAGCGCGACGAGGATCAGGAACAGGACGACGAAGCCGCCGGCGAGGGCGAGCTTGTCCTTCTTGAGTCGCATCCAGGCGATCTGCCAGGGGGAACGGCCCTCGATCGCCTTGGCCGGCGCGCCGGGCACGGCGTCGACGGCATCGGCGCTCTCGGCCGCACTCGTCTCGTGCAGTGGTGCCGTCATCGTGGTGAGGACCCCTCTCGGCCGCCGGGTCGCCGGCCCTTGCCCGCCGCGGGTAGCGGCTCGGTGGAACAACTGCAGGGCACCGGCCTCGTACAGCCGAACGCCCGGTGTTCCGGGGAGTCTTCAATGTGTCCGCGATCACCCGCCAGACCTGATGGGGAATGTTTGCGCAACCGTGATGCGGTTCGGTGTCTTCCGTTATCCGGACGTCGTGATCGTGTGAGCGGACCATCTCGGCCGCTATTCGGCCAGATCGGGCATCTCGCTCAAGTCCTGTCGCGCCGATGGGAATTGGGGCGACAGGAAGGCCTGAAACGGACGTTTCAGTAGGCGCGCGGGGCGGTCGGGGGGTAGCCGTAGCCGGACGAGGGCGGCGCCGCGGGGGCGGCGTGCGCGTCGCGGTCGTAGAACGGACGGGAGTGGGCGTACAGCCACATCGCGACCGGGTCGTACGTGTCGGACATGGCCACCGTGGAGACGGGCAGGCCGTCGGGGACGGCGGCGACCGTCTGGTGCATCATCGCCCGCACGGCCTCGACGGACGCGGCCGAGGAGTCGTACAGGTCGAGGCCGATGGCGAGGTACGGGGAGCCGAGCGCGGGCTGCACCCAGGCGCGGCGCAGCGAGCGGACGGCCGGGGTGCGGTGCGCGTTCTGCGTGAGCAGCGCGTAGAACTGCGGGATCTCCAGCGCGGGTTCGGAGAGCCGCAGCGGGCCCGCGGGCATCCGGTCGAGGCCGGTGGCGATGCGGCGCAGATCGGCCCAGGGGATGCCGACGCCGCCGCCGGGGGCGTGCGGATTCAGCCAGATGCCCCAGCGGTCGGGGTAGAGGGCGCGGGCGATCTCCAGGCCGGAGACGAGCTCGTGGGCGCGGGTCCAGCCGGAGGCGGCGAGCTCCTGCGCGGAGGTGACGCAGGGCGCGTACCCGTGGCCGTCGACCTGCATGTTGCCGTACTGGGCGTCGGGCGAGCCGGCGGTGCCCTGCCAGAGCAGCATCCGGACCTCGGAGCCGGCCAGGGCGTGCAGCAGCTGCTCGTAGGCGTCGTGCCGCCCGGGTGCCACCTGGCGCAGCATGTGCTCGACCTGTCCGGTCGCAGCGGTGCCTGACGCGCTCACCCTGGGTCCCGCCCCTCTTGTTGTACGGCTTGTTGTACGGCTCGTTGTACGGCCCGCTTGACTGAGTTCAGCTTAGACAGGGGGTCTGTCACACGGCGGCGCGCTGGAAGAAGGGGCGCACCTTCTCCAGCATCCAGTCGCCGACCGGGTCCTGGGCCACGTCGAGCAGGATGAGGTTGACCGGCCAGGCGACCTCGACCCGGCCGAGGGCGCGGCCGAGGGCGTCGAGCGGGACGGCCAGGTCGCCGGCGCCGCCGAGCAGCTGGACGCCGACGAAGAGGGCCGGTTCGGTGCCCTCGACGCTGGCGAGGGCGCGGCGGGCGGTGGCGACGACGCCGGTGGCCTCGAACTCGGCGGAGGCGGCGGCGAGGAAGTCGACCGGGTCGTCCTGCCAGTCGGGCTCGAAGAGCCGCACCCGGCCGCCGGCGGCGGGGCCGTCGAGCTCGGTGCGGCCGGCCCGGCAGAGCTCGGCTACGGCGGGCGGGGGCAGCGGGACGCCGACGGTGCCGCCGGGGTTCACGGCGATGCCGAGCTGCGGGGGCAGGCCGCGGGCGAACTCGACGGCGGGGGCGACGGTGAACGACATGTGGTCGCCGACGCTGCTGCGGAACTCCCGCTCGGAGCTGAAGACGGGCACGTAGGGCGCGCCGTCGAGCTCCAGGGTGGGCAGGTCGAGGTCGGGGCTGTCGGGGCCGCCGCCGTTGGGCAGGGGCACCCAGACGGCGCTGCGGCCGAGGACCTCGACCAGGCGGCCTCCGGCGGCGGCGTTGCCGAGCGAGGCGGCCAGTACTTCCTCGAGCTCATTGCCCGGCCACATCACGTCCACGCTGTCGTCGTCCCCTTCTCCGGCTGCGGCTGCGTCCAGCACCTTAACGGCGTGTCCGTGCCCGTGTGACCGAAAGGGGTGCGTGGTTCGTCACTGCCCGCCCCGTCACGGTCCTCCCCCACCGCCCCTCCCGGCCGCTCACAGCTCCCGGAAGGCGATCTTCCGCAGGGCGTCGGCGGCGTCCCGGTCGAGCAGGGTGACCGAGGCGCAGCCCGGTGGCAGGGCGCCCGCCTCGGCGGTGCGGACCAGCCGGCCGACGGCGCGGCGGTGCCGGGCGAAGGCGTAGCCGGAGACGCCGCGGCCGCGGGAGCGCTGGCCGGCGAGGGCGAGGCCGGGGTCGACGTCGAGCAGGATCAGGTGCAGCCCGGCGCCGCGCCGCCGGGCCGCGCGGGCGAGCCAGCCGCGCACCCAGGACTGGGTGCCGCAGTCGTGGACGACCACGCCGGCGCCGGAGCGCAGCACCCGGCGCAGGCCGGCGTAGTGGGCGAGGCGGGCGAGCGGGCGGTAGAGGGCGTACGGCAGGAAGCGGGGCAGCCGGGCCTCCCAGCGCTCGCGGGTGTGCTGGGAGTCGACGGCCCGGCCGTCGGCGGCGCGGCCCATCAGCGTGGACTTGCCGGCGCCCGGCAGCCCGGAGACCACGACGATGTCGCCGGCGGCGAAGCTGAGCACGCGCGGGCTGTGGCCGCCGCGCTCGCGCAGGTCGCGCAGGAGCCGGCCGCGGCGCACCCGGCGGCGGGTGCGCACGGCCGGTATGCCGGCGCTCGTGGCGTAGGCACCGGTGCGCCGGATCGTCATCGCTCGCTCCCCCCGTCGGGTCCTGCGGACACCTCTGCCCACGAAGTGTAAAGAAACGGTAATGAGACGCAAGCGATTTGCCGCGCGGACCCGCCGTGCAATGATGAGCGCGCCACGCGCTCGCACGAGCGCGCACAACCGCATACCGGCCGCTCGAATCCGCGCGGGAGAGTCCCGGGGCACCTCGTGCACCCGGGCGCCGAAGGAGCAAGCACCTCCCTTGAATCTCTCAGGCCCCGTACCGCGTGGATGAGGCAGATCTGAAAAGCGGGCCGCGTCGTCGCGGCCCCACCCAAGGTGCAAGCCGAGGATGCCCTCGGTGAACCTCTCAGGTTCCATGACAGATGGGGAGGAACGTCCTCACCGTCATGTACGTCGTGCCCTGCACGCCCTGGGACCCGGGAGCCACCCCATGAGCACTGCCCCCCGCCTGACCGCCCTCGATGCGCTGCATCGTTCGCTGGGCGCGACCATGACCGACTTCGCCGGCTGGGACATGCCGCTGCGCTACGGCAGCGAGCGCGACGAGCACAACGCCGTCCGCAACCAGGCCGGCCTCTTCGACCTCTCCCACATGGGCGAGATCACGGTCACCGGCCCGCAGGCCGTGGAGCTCCTGGACTACGCGCTGGTCGGCAACATCTCCACCGTGGGCAACGGCCGCGCGCGCTACACGATGATCTGCCAGGAGGACGGCGGCATCCTCGACGACCTGATCGTCTACCGCCTCGGCGAGACGGAGTACATGGTCGTCGCCAACGCCTCCAACGCCCAGGTCGTCCTCGACGCCCTGGTGGCCCGCTCCGAAGGATTCGACGCCGAGGTCCGCGACGACCGCGACGCCTACGCCCTGATCGCCGTGCAGGGCCCGGAGTCCCCCGGCATCCTGAAGTCGCTCACCGACGCCGACCTGGACGGCCTGAAGTACTACGCGGGCCTGCCCGGCACGGTCGCCGGCGTCCCCGCGCTGATCGCCCGCACCGGCTACACCGGCGAGGACGGCTTCGAGCTGTTCCTGAAGCCGGAGCACGCCGAGGGCGTGTGGCAGGCGCTGACCGAGGCGGGCAAGGACGTCGGCCTGATCCCGTGCGGCCTGTCCTGCCGTGACACGCTCCGCCTGGAGGCGGGCATGCCGCTGTACGGCCACGAGCTGACCACCGCGCTCACCCCGTTCGACGCGGGCCTGGGCCGGGTCGTCAAGTTCGAGAAGACCACGAACGAGGGCCGCTTCGTCGGCCGCGAGGCCCTGGAGAAGGCCGCCGAGCGCGCCGAGTCCGCCCCGCCGCGCAAGCTCGTCGGCCTCATCGCCACGGGCCGCCGCGTCCCGCGCGCCGGCATGTCCGTCGTCGCGGGCGGCGAGGTCGTCGGCGAGATCACCTCCGGCGCCCCGTCCCCGACCCTGGGCAAGCCGATCGCCATGGCCTACGTCGACGCGGCCTTCGCCGCGCCCGGCACCGAGGGCGTCGGCGTCGACATCCGCGGCACCCACGAGCCGTACGAGGTCGTCGCACTGCCGTTCTACAAGCGCCAGAAGTGACCTTTCTGCACTGCTCCCCCGGCATGTGACGTGACGCATTCGTCTCAGGACACGTCTCATCCCGCAAGACCCCCGTACATCAGCACTCCCCGCATCCAGGAGAATCAGGTCATGAGCAACCCCACGCAGCTTCGCTACAGCAAGGAGCACGAGTGGCTGTCGGCCGTCGAGGACGGCGTCGCCACCATCGGCATCACCGAGCACGCGGCCAACGCCCTCGGTGACATCGTGTACGTCCAGCTCCCCGAGGCCGGCGACACCGTGACCGCCGGCGAGTCCTGCGGCGAGCTGGAGTCGACCAAGTCGGTCAGCGAGCTGTACTCCCCCGTGACCGGTGAGGTCGTCGAGGCCAACCAGGACGTCGTGGACGACCCGGAGCTGGTGAACAAGGCTCCGTTCACGGGTGGCTGGCTGTTCAAGGTGCGCATCACGGCCGAGCCGGCCGACCTGCTCTCCGCAGACGAGTACGACGCCTTCATCGCAGGCTGACCGAGACCCCCAGGGATCGATTCATGTCGCTTCTGAACACCCCTCTCCACGAGCTGGACCCGGACGTCGCCGCCGCCGTCGACGCCGAGCTCCGCCGCCAGCAGACCACCCTCGAGATGATCGCCTCGGAGAACTTCGCTCCGGTCGCGGTCATGGAGGCGCAGGGATCGGTCCTCACCAACAAGTACGCCGAGGGCTACCCGGGCCGCCGCTACTACGGCGGCTGCGAGCACGTCGACGTGGCCGAGCAGATCGCGATCGACCGGATCAAGGACCTGTTCGGCGCCGAGTACGCCAACGTGCAGCCGCACTCCGGTGCCTCCGCCAACCAGGCCGCGCTGTTCGCGATCGCCCAGCCCGGCGACACGATCCTCGGCCTGGACCTGGCGCACGGCGGCCACCTCACCCACGGCATGCGCCTGAACTTCTCCGGCAAGCAGTTCAACGTGGTCGCGTACCACGTGGACGAGGCCGGTCTGGTCGACATGGCCGAGGTCGAGCGCCTCGCCAAGGAGCACCGCCCGAAGGTGATCATCGCGGGCTGGTCCGCCTACCCGCGTCAGCTGGACTTCGCCGAGTTCCGCCGGATCGCCGACGAGGTCGAGGCGTACCTGTGGGTCGACATGGCCCACTTCGCGGGCCTGGTCGCGGCCGGTCTGCACCCGAACCCGGTCGAGTACGCGGACGTGGTGACCTCCACCACGCACAAGACGCTCGGCGGCCCGCGCGGCGGCATCATCCTGGCGAAGAAGGAGTTCGCCAAGAAGCTGAACTCCTCCGTCTTCCCGGGCTTCCAGGGCGGCCCCCTGGAGCACGTGATCGCGGCCAAGGCCGTCTCCTTCAAGGTCGCGGCCTCGGAGGAGTTCAAGGAGCGCCAGCAGCGCACCCTCGACGGCGCCCGGATCATCGCCGAGCGCCTGGTCCAGGACGACGTCACGCAGCACGGCGTCTCGGTCCTCTCCGGCGGCACCGACGTGCACCTGCTCCTCGTCGACCTGCGCAACTCGGAGCTCGACGGCCAGCAGGCCGAGGACCGGCTCCACGAGGTGGGCATCACGGTCAACCGGAACGCCGTTCCGAACGACCCGCGCCCGCCGATGGTCACCTCCGGCCTGCGCATCGGCACGCCGGCCCTCGCCACCCGCGGCTTCCAGGCCGAGGACTTCCGCGAGGTCGCCGACGTGATCGCCGAGACCCTGAAGCCCGGTTTCGACGCCGAGGCCCTGAAGGCCCGGGTCACGGCTCTCGCCGAGAAGCACCCGCTGTACCCCGGCCTGAAGTAATTTCGTACGCTTTAGTTCCAGCGCTCGTTCGTACGAAAACTCCGGGGCACCGCGCACACTGGACAGTGAGCGCGGTGCCCCACCGCTTTACCGCCCCGCACGTCCCGCACGTCCCTCCCGCTCTTCCTGCTTGTTCTGCACCACCCCGGCAGACAACGGCGTCCAGCCCCACAAGGAGTCCCCGTGGCCATCTCGGTCTTCGACCTGTTCTCGATCGGCATCGGCCCGTCGAGTTCCCACACGGTGGGCCCCATGCGCGCGGCCCGCATGTTCGCCCGCCGCCTGAAGAACGAGGGGCTGCTCGCCCACGTCGCCACGGTCCGGGCCGAGCTGTACGGCTCCCTCGGCGCCACCGGCCACGGCCACGGCACCCCGAAGGCCGTCCTGCTCGGCCTGGAGGGCCACTCGCCGCGCACGGTGGACGTGGAGACCGCCGACGAGCAGGTCGAGCAGATCAGGACGAGCGGGAAGATCAACCTGCTCGGCGCCCACGAGATCCCGTTCTCCTTCGACGACGACCTGGTCCTGCACCGCCGCAAGGCGCTGCCGTACCACGCCAACGGCATGACGATCTTCGCGTACGACGCCGGGGGCGCGCTCGTCCTGGAGAAGACGTACTACTCGGTCGGCGGCGGCTTCGTCGTCGACGAGGACGCGGTGGCCGGCGAGAACCCGATCATCCCGGACGACACCGTCCTGAAGTACCCGTTCCGCACCGGTGACGAGCTGCTGCGGCTCGCCAAGGACACCGGCCTGTCGATCTCCTCGCTGATGCTGGAGAACGAGAAGGCCTGGCGCACCGAGACGGAGATCCGCGAGGGTCTGCTGGAGATCTGGCGCGTCATGCAGTCCTGCGTCTCGCGCGGCATGTCCCGCGAGGGCATCCTCCCCGGCGGCCTCAAGGTCCGCCGCCGCGCCGCCACCTCCGCGCGCAAGCTGCGCTCCGAGGGCGACCCGGCCGCGCACGCGATGGAGTGGATCACCCTCTACGCGATGGCCGTGAACGAGGAGAACGCGGCGGGCGGCCGTGTGGTCACCGCCCCGACGAACGGCGCGGCCGGCATCATCCCGGCGGTCCTGCACTACTACATGAACTTCGGGGCCGGCGGGGCCTCGGAAGAGGAGAAGGAGGACGGCGTGGTCCGCTTCCTCCTCGCGGCCGGCGCCATCGGCATGCTCTTCAAGGAGAACGCCTCGATCTCCGGCGCCGAGGTCGGCTGCCAGGGCGAGGTCGGCTCCGCCTGCTCCATGGCCGCCGGCGCCCTCGCCGAGGTCCTCGGCGGCTCCCCCGAGCAGGTGGAGAACGCGGCCGAGATCGGCATGGAGCACAACCTGGGCCTGACCTGCGACCCGGTCGGCGGCCTGGTGCAGATCCCGTGCATCGAGCGCAACGGCATGGCGGCGGTCAAGGCCGTGACGGCGGCGAAGATGTCGATGCGCGGCGACGGCAGCCACCTGGTCTCCCTCGACAAGGTCATCAAGACCATGAAGGAGACGGGCGCGGACATGTCCGTGAAGTACAAGGAGACCGCGCGCGGCGGCCTCGCGGTGAACATCATCGAGTGCTGAGCACCGCCCCTCGCACGCACGCGACGGCCGGCCCCGGGGTTCTCCCGGGGCCGGCCGTCCCGCGTCAGGCGCGGACCCAGAGCACGATGATGTCCGGGCGGTCGGAGCTGAAGGGCTCGCAGGAGAAGACCGGGCCCCAGATCCGGTAGCCGGCCCGGCCGGCGGCCTGGCAGTCGGCGTACGAGGAGTAGGAGCTGTTCGCGTAGTAGCCCGGGCCCGGGCTGGCCTGGGCGGCGCCGGCGGCGCCGAGCGCGAGGGCCCCGGCGGTCACGGCGGTGGCGAGAGCGGCTGCGGTGCGACGGTACATGGCATGTCCTCCTGAAAACGCCGGGATGCCCCGGCGGAATGCCTGACGATGCGATGTGGTGCGTTTCGTACCGGCTGCGCAGCCGGGGACGAACGTACCGTCACGGACACGGCCGCACAATAGGTCTAGGCCAATCCTTGATCCTCGGCGAAACCGACCACCGTGCCGGTTCCCGCTGTAGTGACGTCACGACCACCGAGGCCGGCGCTCGCCGTCTTCCCCCCGCGTCAGGGCGGCAGCAGCCAGTGCGGGTCCGGCACCACGGTGAGCAGCGCCGAGACCAGCACCACCGCGCCGAGGACGCCCAGCTCGACCCGGGCCGGGGGCTGGGCGTCGGCGCCGCGCAGCATGCGGCGGCGGGCGGTGAGGGCGAGCAGCGCGGTGACGCCGAAGAGGGCCAGCTTGACGACGAGGACGCGGCCGTAGGCGGTGGTGAGCACGCCGTCGAGCGGGAGCCGGCGCAGGGTGGAGACCGTGCCGGTGGCGCAGAGGGCGCCGAAGAGCCAGGCGGCCATCCGCGCGTAACGCAGCAGGACGTCCCGGGCGCCGCCGCGCAGCCGCATGGTGCGCAGCACGTACAGCAGGGTGCCGGACCAGAGCGAGGCGGCCGTCAGATGGACAACGGTGAGGCCGATGCCGATGGCCGGCGTGTAGGACTCGGGGTGGGCGCGCATCGCCTCGGCGCCGACGGCGACGGCGAGCGGCAGCGCGGCGAGGGCCGGGCGGCGGGTGGCCGCGCAGATGGCGGCGAGGGCGAAGGCGTTGGCGGTGACGAGGATCAGCCGGCCCTCGCGGAGCCCGTACACGGTGGTGAGCCGCAGGCCGCTGATGGCGGCGAGCAGGAGCAGCAGTCCCGCGGAGGCCGCGCAGCCCAGGGCCGCGGCGGCGAGGGACCAGCGGCGCGGCAGCGGGCCCTGCCCGGCGATGCGGACGCCGGCGAGTTCGCCGACGGTGACGGCGAAGGCGACGAGGACGAGGAGCCGCAGCAGGGTGATGCTGCCGGCGGCGGGGATCACCAGTTCGCCGGTGCCCGTCTGGGCGAGTCCGGCGCCGAGGAGGGCGACCGCGAGGACGGCGGTCACGGCGAGGACCGCCGCCGTCAGGCGGGCCGGGGTGCCGAAGGGTCCGGGGAGCGTCACCGGACGATCGTCACCGGGGCCCGGACGGGCGGCAACTCGCGTACGTACGCATGGTCGTACGCGGCCGGCGGGGCTCGGCGGCCCCGCGCCGCCCGTCCGCGTCCCGGACGGCTCAGGCCTTGCTGAGGTGCGACCAGAACTCGTCCCAGGAGAGCATGCCGTCGCCGTTGTCGTCGCGCTGCTTGATGATGGCCGCGGCGACCGTCTCGGTGACGTTGAAGTCGCCCATCTCGGCCATGACGTGCTTGTACTCGGCGGCGGTGATGAAGCCGTCGCCGTCCACGTCGAACTTGTTGAATGCCGTGCGAGCCTCGGCCTCGTTGATGTCCGCCACTGCTTCCGCCCCTTCATGGTGCTTCGTTTGAGAGGGCCAGATTAGCCGGACGCGGCGGTGCCGCATGATGGGGGCATGAGCGCTGGCATGTACGGGACGGTGGCGGGGATTCTGGCGGCGGCGGCCCGGGGCGAGTTCCCGGCGCCCGACGGTTCGACGACGATCGTGCCGCAGCCGAACGGCCGGGACGCGGGGGTGCTGTCCTTCACGGCGCACTCGGTGGTGTTCCTCGACGAGGACCCGGAGTGGATCCGGGCCGAGCTGGCCGCGGCGTCCACGGACCCGCTGGTGGCCAGCATGACCCCGGGCTTCCTGACGGCCCTCGCGGCCCGCACGGGCCGGGAGCTGACCACCGTCGACCTGATGACGGTCGCGGACGCGCTGCCGGGCGAGCCGGAGATCGGGCTGCGGGAGATCGACGACCAGGACCATCCGCGGGTGGCGCGGGCGCTGAAGTACCGCGACGACGTACGGGTGTGGGTCGCCGACGGCGGTCTGGTGACCCTGGGCCGGGGCGTGGCGGGCCGTATGGAGGTCGCCGTCGAGGTGGACGAGGACGCGCGCCACCGGGGCCTGGGGCGGGCGCTCGCGACGGCGGCCCGTCAGCTGACCCCGGACGCCGTGGTGTGGGCGCAGAACACGCCCGGCAACGCGCGCAGCGTCCGCGCCTTCCTGGCGGCGGGCTACCGTCCGGTGGGCGCGGAGGCGCTGCTGGTGGCGCGCTGATCCGGTCGGGCTCAGCGGAAGATGCCGGTGTGGCCGAGCGAGTAGCGGCCCGGCTGCGGGTAGACCGCGAGGCCGTGCGGGCCGCTGCCGACCGGGATGCGGGCCAGCTGCTTGCCGCTCGTCGTGTCGATCGCGTACACCTCGGAGTCGTAGCGGCCGGAGAGCCACAGCACCTTGCCGTCGGCGGAGACGCCGCCCATGTCCGGGGAGCCGCCGTCGGGGAGCCACCACTTCTTGGTGAGCTTGTTCCTGGTGAAGTCGAAGACGGAGACGGAGCCCTCGCCGCGGTTGGATACGTACATCTCCCTGGAGTCGCGGGAGACGTACAGGCCGTGGCAGCCCTTGCCGGTGTGCAGCAGGGTCGGGGTGGTGAACTTCTCGCCGTCGAGGACCCACATGCCGTGCGCCATCATGTCGGCGACGTAGAAGGTCTTGCCGTCGGGTGAGATCTTCACGTCCTGCGGCATGGCGCCCTCGAAGGGCAGTTTCTGCTGGCCGACGACCTCCATCTTCTCGGTGTCGACCTTGAGCAGCTCGCCGGAGAACTCGCAGGAGACGACGAAGTAGCGCCCGTCGGCGGAGAAGTCGGCGTGGTTGACGCCGTAGCAGCTGACGGGGACGGTCTTCTTCCGCTCCATGGTGTGCGGGTCGCGGAAGACCAGCTCGCGGTCGAGCGAGGCCATGACGACGGCGTACTTGCCGTTCGGCGTGAAGTACAGGTTGTACGGGTCGTGCACCTCGACCGGTTTGCCGGCGGTGCCGGTGGCCGGGTCGATGGGGGTGAGGGTGTGGCCGCGGTCGTTGTTGACCCAGAGCGTCTTCATGTCCCAGGAGGGGACGACGTGCTGCGGCTGGCTGCCGACCGGGATGGTCTCGACGACCTTGTAGGTGGCGGGGTCGATGACGGAGACCGTGTTGGAGTTGGTGTTGGGGACGTAGACCCGGGACGGGAAGTCCTTGACGACCGGGGAGAGCGCGTTCGGCCGGTCGGCGGCGTAGACGTCGTCGGGCTTGAGCAGCGGTGGCATGCCGGGCAGTCCGGTGTCGGCGGGGGTCTTCTTCTTCGGTACGGCGGCGAGCGCGCCGGCCTCCTTGGTGGTGCCGGTGCGCGGGGGCGCCGGGTGGGGGCTGCCGCAGCCGGCGAGGCCGGCGCCGAGGGCGAGCAGCAGGGCGGCGGCGGCCAGGGTCCTGGTTCGTGACGTGAGGGTCGGCATCAGCTCAGCAGCTCCGTGGTGGTGACCGCGGAGAGGCCGCGGCGGTCCAGGTCGGCGAGGAGGAGGGGCAGCGCGGCGACGGTGTCCGGGTAGCCGAAGTGGAGGCTCACGACCGAGCCGGCCCGGATCCGGCCGGTGACGTTGGCGAGGACGGCCGCCGGTCCCGGCGAGGTGAAGTCGAGCGAGTCGACGTCGTACGACAGGACGTGCGGGTAGCCGGCGCGGCGGGCGGCCCGCTGGACGGCCGGGCCGGCGTGCTGGGTGCGCGAGGGCCGGAACCAGGTGCCGATGGAGCCGGTGAGGCGGCGCAGCCGGCGGGCGCAGCCCTCGATCTCGGCGTGCGCGTCGGCCTCGCTCATCGCGTTGATGTCGATGTGGCGCTGGGTGTGGTTGCCGAGGTCGTGGCCGCCGTCCAGGATCCGCCGGGCCATCTCGGGGTGCTGGTCGAGCCACTCGCCGACGGCGAGGACGGTGACGTGGGCGCCGGCGTGCTCGGCGCGGTCGAGGATCGCGCGGGCGAGGGCGGGGTCGCCCTGGCCGTGGAAGGTGAGGGCGACCCTGGGCCGGCCGGGCGGGCCGCTCGCGATCTCGGCGGGGCGGCCGGGATAGCGGCGGGGCGCGGGGGCGGCGACGGGGGCCGCGGGGGCGGGGCTGTGCGGGCGGGGGGCGGGGTCCGGCTCCGTACCGCAGGCGGTGGCGAGGGCTCCGGCGAGGGCGGTGGCCGCGCCGGCCCGGAGGGCACCGCGGCGGTCGGTCGGCATCACGGGCACTATTTAA
This sequence comes from Streptomyces sp. NPDC004327, assembly GCF_042873935.1. Lineage (NCBI taxonomy): Bacteria > Bacillati > Actinomycetota > Actinomycetes > Kitasatosporales > Streptomycetaceae > Streptomyces > Streptomyces sp. NPDC004327. Next base: position 291,036 of record NZ_JBIAME010000011.1, read on the forward strand.
AGACGATTAGGCCTGAAAGATAACGATTGAGCCGATTCAGGACGTTTACGGGTCGCGGTCATCCGTCCACTATGCGGACGAGCCCGGGAAACACCCGTTGAACCCCATATTTATTCATCGTTTACAAGGTAGGTGCTCTAGGTCACCAACGATTCATCGGCGAAGCATCCATGTATGTCCGGATATGACCCGGTAGGGACTTTTGGCGCCAAGGCCACCTGTCTGCCATAGTCGATGACACGACCCCCATTGACCCGGGCCAGGTCGACTTGGCTGCCGTGGGCAACACCCCCCCCTAGCCCACGGCGCACCTCACGAGAGCCCCCAACCGCCCCACCACGGCGAACGGGGGCTCTCGTGCGTCCGGACCCCGCCCCACCCGCGGTCAGCGGTCAGCGGTCAGCGGTCCATGACGCGCATCTCGAACCAGGTGGTCTTGCCGCGCGGCGCGAGGTCGACGCCCCAGCGGTCGGAGAGCTTGTCGACGAGGAAGAGGCCGCGGCCGCTGGTGTCCATCTCCGACACCGGCATCAGACAGGGCAGTCCGCGCGAGGGGTCGCGCACCTCGATCCGGATCCAGCCGCGGCGGCGCAGCATCCGCAGGGCGAAGACCCGGGCGCCGGTGTGCCGGACCGCGTTGCCGACGAGCTCGGAGACGAGCAGCACCGCGTGCTCGGCGATCTGCGGGCTCAGCCTCCAGTGGCGCAGCACCACCCATTCGGTGAGCCGGCGGGCGACCGCGGCGGACTCGGGACGGGACGGCAGCCGGGCGTCCTCCTCGGCCGGGTTGCCGTACAGCGCCAGCGCCTCGGTCGCCAAGTGGTGCGTCTCCGCGGCCTGTTCGTCCTCGGCGCCCGGCACCCACCGTGCGGCCGTCGCACCGCCATGCTGCCGCGGTTGTTCCGTACCCTCCAGGCCCGCCATGCCCACCATCATGGCCGCACCGGGCCGCCCGCGGGGCCGTTCCGGGGGAATCGACCCCCCGGAATCGACAATTCCACGAGACTGACCCTGGCATATGCCAAAGTCAGTCGGAACGGGGCGTGAAGACGGTCCGAAGACCGCCCTCACCCGGTCGGGCTCAGACGAACTTGGCCTTGCCCGGACCCTCCTCGACGAAGCTGCGCATCCCGCGCTCGCGGTCCTCCGTCGCGAACAGCCCCGCGAACCAGGTGCGTTCGATGGCGAGGCCGGTGTCGATGTCCGCCTCCAGACCCTGGTCGATCGCCTCCTTGGCGGCCCGCAGCGCGACGGCCGGGCCCTGGGCGAGCTTCGCGGCCCAGGCGTGCGCCTGCTCGTACACCTCGGCGGCCGGGACCACCCGGTCGACCAGGCCGAGCTGGAGCGCCTCGTCGGCCTTCACCATGCGGCCGGTGAAGATGAGGTCCTTGGCCTTGGAGGGGCCGATGAGGCGGGAGAGGCGCTGGGTGCCGCCGGCGCCCGGGATCAGGCCGAGCAGGATCTCGGGCTGGCCGAGCTTGGCGTTGTCACCCGCGATCCGGTAGTCGGCGCACAGCGCCAGCTCGCAGCCGCCGCCCAGCGCGTAGCCGGTGACGGCCGCGACGACGGGCTTGGGGATGCGGGCGATCGCGGTGAAGGCGTCCTGCAGACCGCGGGACCGCTTGACCATGGCCGCGTGGTCCATGACCTGCATCTCCTTGATGTCCGCGCCGGCCGCGAACACCTTCTCGCCGCCGTAGAGGACGACCGCGCGCACGTCGTCGCGGTCGGTGGCCTCCTGGGCCAGCTCGCGCAGCCGGTCCTGGGTGGCGATGTCCAGGGCGTTCATCGGGGGGCGGTCGAGACGGATCGTGCCGACGCCTTCGGCGACTTCGAGGTTCACAGTCATGGACCGAAGGTTAGCCGCCGTTAACGACGCGGGACCCGGTGCGTTCGGTCACAGCACCGGGTCCCTCGTCACGCGTACGGAAGGGGCTTACGCCTTCCACTCCGACCAGGACATGTTCCAGCCGTTGAGGCCGTTGTCCGGCTGGATCTGCTTGTCCTTCGAGTTCTTCACCACGACGACGTCACCGATGAGCGAGCGGTCGTAGAACCAGGCCGCCGGCGTGGAGCTGTCGCCCGCGCCGCGGGCGTCGCGCAGGCCGACGCAGCCGTGGCTGGTGTTGGTGGAGCCGAAGATGCCCGGGGAGCCCCAGTAGTTGCCGTGCACGAAGGTGCCCGAGGCTGACAGGCGCATCGCGTGCGGCACGTCCTTGATGTCGTACTCGCCGCCGAAGCCCACGGTGGCCCCGTTCATGCGGGTCACCTTGTACTTCTCGCTGATGACCATCTGGCCGTTGTACGTGGTCGTGGACGGCGCGCCCGCGCTGATCGGGATGGTCTTGATGACCTTGCCGTCGCGCTCGACCTTCATGGTGTGCGCCGAGGCGTCCACCGTGGACACCTGGCGGCGGCCGATGGTGAAGGAGAAGGTCTTCTTCTGCTTGCCGTAGACGCCCGGCCGGCCCTCGACGCCGTCGAGGTTGAGCTGCACGGTCACCTTGGTGCCGGCGGCCCAGTAGTCCTCGGGACGGAAGTCGAGGCGGTCGTTGCCGAACCAGTGGCCCTCGATCGGCACGGCCGGCACGGCCGTCACCTTGATGGCGCGCTCCACGGCCTCCGGGTTGGTGATGCCCCGGGTGAAGTTGACGGAGACCGGCATGCCGACGCCGACGGTCTCGCCGTTCTCCGGCGTGTAGTGGCCGATGAAGGTGTTCTTCGGGACGAGCGTCGTGAAGGTGGTGTCCTTCGCCGACTCGCGGCCGTCGGAGTCCTGGGCGATCGCGTGCACCTTGTACTGGGTGCTCGCGGACAGGTGCCCGGTCGGCTGCCAGCTCGCGCCGTCGGCGGATATCTTCCCGTCGACCTTGTTGCCCTCGGAGTCGGCGACCGTGACCGTGGTCAGCTTGCCCTGGTCGGCCGTCACCTTCAGCGCGCCGTTGGTGGCGACGGAGTCCGCGCCGTCCTTCGGGGCGACCGTGACGACTGCCTGCGAGGCCGCGTTCTCCTGCTTGCCGCCGGCGCCGCCGGCCTGGTCCTGGCCCCCCTTGCCACCGCCGGTGGCACCGCCCCCGCACGCCGTGAGGACGAGGAGCAGCGTCCCCGTCGTCAGCGCGCCCAGGCGGGCGCCGCGGCGCCGTCGTCCGGCGGTCGTCCCGGATATCGGCTGCCCGTTCACTATGCTTCTCCCCTCGCGCGACCCGGCACCGCCTGGGCCCCACCCCCGTGCGCATCCTCTCGCGCACACGGCGTTAGATAATCACACCGCAGGACACGAATCTTCCTCGTGAATGTCACCGTTCCGTCGCAGTTGGCGTGATAGAGCGGAAGCTGCCCCCTCAGTTCAGGGCCGAACCCTCCTTCCAGCGGTTCCACTCCAGGTTCCAGCCGCCGAGCCCGTTGTCCGGAGCGACCTGCTTATCGCGCGAGTTGACGACCTCCACGACGTCCCCGACGAGCGTCCGGTCGAAGAACCAGCCGGCCGGGGTGTCCGTGGCGCCGCCCTTCACGTCCCGCAGCCCGACGCAGCCGTGGCTGACGTTCGCCGAGCCGAAGGTGTCCGCCGAGGCCCAGTAGTTGCCGTGCAGGAAGGTGCCGGAGTCGGTGAGCCGCATCGCGTGCGGCACGTCCTTGATGTCGTACTCGCCGCCGAAGCCGACCGTCCGCCCGTCCATCCGCGTCACGTCGAACAGCTCCGTGACCACCATCTTCCCGTTGTACGTGGTGGTCTTCGGCGCGCCCGCGGTGATCGGCAGCGTGGTGAGCAGTTCGCCGTCGCGGTGGATGTCCATGGTGTGCTTCTCGGCGTCGACGAGGGAGACCTGCGAGCGGCCGACGGTGAAGGCGACGGTCTTGCGCTGGATCCCGTACACGCCCGGCGCGCCCTCGACGTCGCGCAGGGCGAGCTCGACGGTGACCTTCGTGCCCGGCTGCCAGTACGCGGCGGGGCGGAAGTCGAGCCGGTCCTTGCCGAACCAGTGACCGACGACCTCGACCGGCGGGTCGGAGGTCACGCTGATGGCCCGCTCGACCTCGCCGCGGTTGTCGATCTCGCGGTTGAAGGAGAACGAGACGATCATGCCGACGCCGACCGTGGAGCGGTTCTCCGGCTTGAAGTAGCCGATGAAGCGGTGCTCGGGGACGACGGTGGTGAAGGTGGTGTGCCGGGCGGAGCGGTGGCCGTACCCGTCGAGCGCGACCGCGTCCACGCTGTACTTGGCGGCGAGCGCGAGCCGGGTGCCGGGCCGGGGCCGCCAGTGCAGCCCGTCGGTGGAGATCTCCCCCGCGACGGCGGTGCGCTGGGCGTCCTCCACCTGGACCACGCTCACCCGTTCGAGCCGCCCGCTGTCGACCGAGATCTCCACCGGGCCCTCGGCGGGGATCCCGCGCGTGCCGTCCTCCGGATTCACCCGGATCACATCGCCCGGCGCCCGGGCCTTTCCGGGCAGGGGCCCGTCGAAGAGCCCACCGCCCCCGCCGCCGTCCGCTCCGGTGCAGCCCGCGAGGCCCACGAGCAGGCCCGCCACGGCGAGCGCGTGTGCCGCCCGCTTCAGTACATGTCTCACGCCCGGCCCAACGACGGCCCCCCTCCAGGGGAAACGTCCGGCCGGGTCATGTTGGGAGCGGGGCCGACCGGGCAGAACAGTCGGGAGGACGTACGGGGAGCCGCGGCCGGGACGCCGCGGGCCCGGCCGTGGCCCGACGGCCGGGCCCACTCCGCCGTACGAGAGCCGCGGGAGGCCGGACGGTGTCGAGCGCAGCCGAGCAGGAGGCGGTGCGTCAGCGTGCCCACGAGCCGCTGGCGCCGGTGGTGTGGCCGGGGGCGCCGATGCCGCTGGGGGCCCGTGTCCGGGTCGGGCCCGACGGGACCCTGGGCACCAACTTCGCGCTGTGGGCGGGCGGGGCGGAGGCGGTGGAGCTGTGCCTGTTCGCTTCGGACGGCACCGAGACCCGGCTGCCGCTGGCCGAGCTGACCCATGAGATCTGGCACGGCTTCGTGCCCGGTGTCGGCCCCGGGCAGCGCTACGGCTACCGGGTGCACGGCCGCTGGGACCCGTGGACCGGGGCCCGCTGGAACCCGGCGAAGCTGCTCCTCGACCCGTACGCGCGCGCCGTCGACGGCGACTTCACCCTGCCGCCCGAGGTGTACGGCCACGTCCGCGACTGGCCGCAGCAGCACGTCGCCGACACCGTCCGCGACGAGCGGGACTCCGCCCCGCACGTGCCCAAGGGCGTCGTCGTCCAGGACGACGACGACTGGTCCGACGACCGCAGGCCCAAGACGCCCTGGCCGGACTCGGTCATCTACGAGCTGCACGTGCGCGGCTTCACCATGCGGCACCCGGGCATCCCCGAGCACCTGCGCGGCACCTACGCGGGCCTCGCGCACCCGGCGGCCGTCGAGCACCTCGTACGGCTCGGGGTGACGGCGGTGGAGCTGCTGCCGGTGCACCAGTTCGCGCACGAGGACCACCTGCTGCGGCGCGGGCTCGCCAACTACTGGGGCTACAACTCGATCGGCTACTTCGCCCCGCACGCCGGCTACTCCTCGTCCGGCACCACCGGCCAGCAGGTCGGCGAGTTCAAGCGGATGGTGCGGGCGCTGCACGCGGCGGGGATCGAGGTGATCCTCGACGTCGTCTACAACCACACGGCGGAGGCCGGCGAGCTGGGCCCGACGCTCTCCCTGAAGGGCATCGACAACCGCGGCTACTACCGGCTCCAGTCCGACGCCCGCCGCTACGCCGACTACACCGGCTGCGGCAACACCCTGCACGTGGTGCAGCCGCAGGTGCTGCGCCTGATCACCGACAGCCTGCGCTACTGGGTGACCGAGATGGGCGTGGACGGCTTCCGCTTCGACCTGGCCGCGGCCCTCGCGCGGTCGATGCACGACGTCGACATGCTCTCCCCGTTCCTCGCGGTCATCGCCCAGGACCCGGTGCTGCGCCGGGTGAAGCTGATCGCCGAGCCGTGGGACGTCGGCAACGGCGGCTACCAGGTGGGCGCCTTCCCGCCGCTGTGGACCGAGTGGAACGACCGCTACCGGGACGCCGTGCGCGACTTCTGGCGCGGCGCGCTGCCGGACGTGCGCGACCTCGGCTACCGGCTCTCCGGCTCCAGCGACCTGTACGCGTGGGGCGGGCGGCGCCCGTACGCCTCGGTCAACTTCGTCACCGCGCACGACGGCTTCACCCTGCGCGACCTGGTGACGTACGAGCGCAAGCACAACGAGGCCAACGGCGAGGGCAACCGGGACGGCACCCACGACAACCGGTCCTGGAACTGCGGGGCGGAGGGCGAGAGCGACGACCCGGCGGTGGGCGCGCTGCGCCGCCGGCAGTCCCGCAACCTGCTGACGACGCTGCTGCTGTCGACCGGCGTGCCGATGCTGGTCGCGGGCGACGAGATGGGCCGCACCCAGGGCGGCAACAACAACGCCTACTGCCAGGACAACGAGACGAGCTGGCTGGACTGGTCGCTGCCCGAGGAGCCGGGCCGGGCCCAGCTGCTCGCGCTGACCCGGCGGCTGCTCGCGCTGCGCCACCGGCATCCGGTGCTGCGCCGCGGGGCGTTCTTCTCCGGCCGGCCGCAGGGCGCGGACGGGCTGCGGGACCTGGCCTGGTTCACCGCCGAGGGCGCCGAGATGACCGAGCGGGACTGGTACGCGCCCGCCGCCACGCTCGGCCTGTACCTGTCGGGCCGCGACATACCGGGCCGGGACGCCCGCGGCGAGCAGGTCCTCGACGACAGCTTCCTCGCGGTGCTGCACGCCGGGCCGCGCCCGGTGCGCTTCCGGCTGCCTGGCCCGCCCTGGGCGGAGTCGTACGAACTGGTCGTCGACACCGCCCTGGAGGACCAGTCCGGCCCGCCGGGCACGGTGCACCCGGGCGGGTCGGCCGTCACGGTGGCGGAGCGGTCGGTGGTGCTGCTGCGGGTGGCCGGGGTTCAGGACAGCTGCGCGTAGCAGGTGTAGGCGCCCTCGGTCTCGGCGTCCGGGCCGGTGTAGGAGGAGCTGGAGGAGCCGCCGCCGTAGGTGTAGTACGTGCCGGCGGGACGGGCGCCCCGCACCCAGGCGTCCGGCGCGGAGTGTGATCTTACGCGAGGGCGGACGGGAGCCGCCGTCAGCCGGTCCGGCCGAGGATGCCGCGCTCGTAGCCGACGGCGACCGCCGCCGCCCGGTCCTTGGCGCCCAGCTTGCCGAAGATGTGGGTGAGATGGGTCTTCACGGTGGCCTCGCTGATGAACAGCTCGGCGGCGATCTCGCGGTTGGACGTGCCCTTGGCGACGAGTTCGAGGACCTCGCGCTCGCGGGCGGACAGGGACTCGTCGGCGGGCGGCGCGGCGGGGGTGCGGACGCGGGTGACGAGGCGGCCGGCGACGGCCGGGGAGAGCACGGTGCGGCCCTCGGCGGCGGCCCGGACGGCGGCGAACAGCTCCTCGCGCGGGGCGTCCTTGAGGAGGTAGCCGGTGGCGCCGGCCTCCAGGGCGGGCAGGGTGTCGGTGTCCGTGTCGTACGTGGTGAGGACGAGGACCCGGGCGCGGGCGCCGCGCCGGGCCAGCTCGGCGATGGCGTCGACGCCGCCGCCCCCGGGCATCCGCAGGTCCATCAGGACGACGTCCGGGTCGAGGCGCTCGGCGAGGGCGACGCCCTCGACGCCGTTGGACGCCTCGCCGAGCACCCGGAAGGCGGGGTCGGCTTCGAACATGCCGCGCAGGCCGTCGCGGACCACGGGGTGGTCGTCGACGAGGAGGAGGGTGATCTCAGTCGTGGCGCTCATCGGGCCCCAACGGTACGCGAGCGCTGATGGCGGTGCCATGGCCGGGTTCGGTCTCCAACGCGAGGCTGCCGGCGAGCCGTTCGGCCCGGGCGCGCATGCCGTCGAGGCCGAATCCGCCGGCCCCGGAGCGGGCCGGGACGGCGGCCGGGTCGAAGCCGTGGCCGTCGTCGCGGACGTCGAGGGTGATCTCGTCGCCCATGTAGGAGAGGGTGACGCCGGCGCGGGCGGCGCCGGAGTGGCGCTCGGCGTTGGCCAGGGCCTCCTGGGCGATCCGCAGCAGGGTGGCGGCGATCTCCTCGTGCAGCGGCCGCTCGGTGCCGGTGACGGTGAACCGGGCGGTGATGCCGGTGCGTTCGGACCAGGCGGCGACGGTCTTCTTCAGCGCCTCGGGCAGCGAGTCGTGCTCCAGGGCGACCGGGCTGAGGTTCTGCACGGAGCGGCGGGCCTCGCCGAGGCTGTGCCGGGCGAGGTCGGCGGCGCGCCCGAGGTGGACCTGGGCGAGCTCGGGGTCGGTGGTCATGGAGACGACCTGGAGCTGGGCGATGACGCCGGTGAGGCCCTGCGCGATGGTGTCGTGGATCTCGGCGGCCAGCCGCCGCCGCTCGTCGGCGACGCCCGCCTCGCGGGCCTGCACGAGGAGCTGCGCCTGGAGGGCGGCGTTCTCGGTGAGGGCCTGCTCCAGGCGGGCGTTGGTGCGGGCGAGCGTGGCGGCCCGCTCGATCTCCTTGCCGCCGAGGTGGGCGAGGCCGAGGGCGAGGCAGGCGTTGAGCGCGAACAGTCCGCCGAACGCCGCCCACTGGACGGCGGACCGCGGCGGCAGCCCGCCCGACTGCGAGCCGCCGAGCGTCAGCGCCACGGCGAGGAGTCCGGCGCGGGTGTACGCGGGGCGGGGCGGCAGCAGGGCGACGGCGTCGAAGTACCCGATGCAGGCGAAGACGGCGAAGAACGGGCTCACCCAGGTGAGCGCGAACCCGAGCGCCGTGCGCAGCACGAAGTACGTGACGGAGGCGGGACCGGGGGCGCCGGGGATGCGGACGACGCCGGGGGTGTCCTGCGCGGGCGGCTCGCTCGCGGCGAAGGCGCGCTCGCGGCGGGTCCACCAGAGCTGGAGGACGAGGGTCGCGGCGAGGAGGGCGATGAGCGCGGCGAGGGGGCCGGGGGTGATCCGTTCGGCGGTGGCGAGGGCGAGGACCGTGGCGACGGCGAGCAGCGCGTACGGCGCCCAGCGGAAGAACTGCCGCCGGCGTTCCTCGACCGACGTCACGGTACTGGTGGTCACATCGCCCCTCACATACGTCACTTGACGTCACTCCCAGCGGAACCAGCGGACCGCCGACCCGGTGAGCAGCACCGCCCACAGCGCCATCGTGCCGAGCGCGGTCCAGGCCGGCCAGGCGCCGGACGCGGCGGCGGACAGGGCCCTGGTGGCCGCGCCGAGCGGGGTGAACTCGACGATCCCGCGCAGCGTATCCGGCATCATCTGGACCGGCAGCCAGATGCCCGACGTGAACATGCTGGGGAAGTAGACGGCCGAGCCGATGCCCTGGGCGATCTTCTGGGTGCGGGAGACCGCGCAGACCGTCGCGCCGAGGGCGAGGCTGCCGGCGGTGGCGAGGAGCAGGGCGAGGGCGTAGCCGGGGAGGTTGCCGGGCAGGGCGACGCCGAAGGCGAGCCGGCCGACGGCGATGACGAGCAGCGCGGAGCCGAGCCCCGCGGCCCCGTTCAGGGCGAGCTGGGCGGCGAGCAGGGCGCCGGGGCGGACCGGGGTGGTGGACAGGCGGCGCAGGATGCCGCGTTCCCGGTAGCCGGCGAGGACCGGCGGCACGGCCTGGAGTCCGGCCGTGATCAGCGCGAAGAGCACGGCGACGGGGACGTAGACGTCGACGGTGCGCAGTCCGCCGAGGTCGGCGGAGGGCTCACGGAAGGACGGGATGGAGCCCAGGATCACGAGGAGCACGGTCGGCGCGGCCAGTACCCAGAAGAGGAAGGCGGGTTCGCGGGCGAAGAGGCGGAGCTCGGTGCGCAGGAGGGTGAGCACGGGGCGGCCGCGCCGGGCGGCGGTGGCGGCGGACGTGGTCAGGGGCGTCGTGGTGGTCACTGGTCGGCTCCGGTCAGGTCGAGGTAGGCGTCGTCGAGGGTCGCGTCGGTGACGCGCAGGCCGCGGGCGGTGATCCCGCGGCGGGCGAGCAGTTGGACGAAGGCGTCGACGGTGGCGTCGGTGCCGGTGAGGACGGTGCGGCCGGCCTGGGCGTCGACGGCGGCGGCGCCGGGCAGGGCGAGGAGTTCGGCCCGGCCGATCAGCCCGTCGTCCTCGTACGAGACGGACTTGGCGGCCCCGGCCCTGCGGATGAGTCCGGCCGGGGTGTCGAGGGCGGTGACGCGGCCGCGGTCGATGACGGCGATCCGGTCGCACAGCCGCTGGGCCTCCTCCATGAAGTGGGTGACGAGGAGGACGGTGACGCCGCTGTCGCGGACGGACTCGACGAGCGCCCAGGTGTCGCGGCGGGCGCGCGGGTCGAGGCCGGTGGTGAGTTCGTCGAGGATCACCGCGCGCGGGTTGCCGACGAGCGCGAGGGCGATGAAGAGCCGCTGCTGCTGGCCGCCGGACAGCTTGCCGTACCGCTTGTCCAACTGGTCGGTGAGGCCGAGCCGTTCCGCCAGCTCCCGCCAGTCCGCGGGCCGCTCGTAGAAGGACGCGTACAGTTCGAGCGCCTCGCGGACGGTCAGCTTGGGCTGCAGCGCGCTCTGCTGGAGCTGGACGCCGAGCAGCCGGGTGACCTCGGCGTGCCGGGCGACGGGGTCGAGTCCGGCGACCCGGACGGTGCCGGCGTCGGGGACGCGCAGTCCGGCGACGCACTCGACGGTGGTGGTCTTGCCGGCGCCGTTCGGGCCGAGGATTCCGAAGATCTCCCCCTCCTCGACCGTGAACGTCACGCCGTCGGCGGCCTTGCGCTCGCCGTAGGCCTTGTGCAGGTCCTGAACCTCGATCATGGGCATGACTCAAGGTTCGGCCGCGGGGCCGGCCGGCGGTATCGGCCATCGCGCTCGAACCGCGATCAACCGATCGGTTGACGGACGGCTACGACCAGGGCCGCGGTGGCCGCCGGTGGCCGGAAAACCACATGAGGGATGTCAGGGGTGAACCTTAGGCTCGGGCCTGATGCCCTCAGAACATGTACCCACCAGTAAAGCGGCCCCGGGCCGCTCCACCACCCGTACGCTGCTGCGCCTGTGGCCGTACGTCCGGCCGGTGCGCGCCCGGCTCTTCACGGCCGCGTTCGTCGCGGTCGTCGCCTCGCTGCTCTCCATCGTCATCCCGCTCGTCCTGAAGTGGCTGGTCGACGGCCCGGTCGCGGCGGCCGACACGACGGGCGTGTGGTTCGGCGCCCTGTACCTGCTGCTGCTCGGCATGGCCGAGGCCGTCCTCTTCGGCGTTCGCCGCTGGCTGGTGGCCCGGCCGCTGGCCAACGTCGAGGCGACCATGCGGGCCGACCTCTACCGGCGGCTGCAGCGGCTCCCGATCGCCTTCCACGACCGCTGGGCCTCCGGCCAGCTGCTCTCGCGCGCGACGGCGGACCTGATGCTGGTCCGCATGTTCCTGGCCTTCCCGCTGACCTTCCTGCTGGTCAACGGCGTGACGATCCTGGCCGGTTACGCGCTGCTGCTCGCCCAGGACTGGACGCTCGGCCTGGTGCTGCTCGGCCCGGTCGTGCCGCTGGTGATCCTCTGCTCGGTCTTCGAGCGGCGGTACGCGGTGGTGGCACGGCGCTCGCAGGACCAGGTGGGCGATCTGACGACGGTCGTCGAGGAGAGCGTGCTCGGCATCCGGATCGTCAAGGGCTTCGGGCGCCATCGCAGCCAGGCCGAGGCATTCCGGGCACTGGCCGGGAAGCTGCGCGGCACGGAGCTGGTCAAGGCGCGGATGCTCGCCTGGATCTGGGCGGTCATCACGCTGCTGCCGGAGCTCGCGGTGGGCGCGGCGCTGGTGCTCGGCACGGTGCAGGTGGCGGACGGGACGCTGTCGGCGGGCACGCTGGTGGCGTTCCTGTCGACGGCGCTCGCGCTGCGCTGGCCGGTGGAGTCGATCGGCTTCCTGCTCGCGATGAGCCAGGAGGCGGCGACGGCGACGGAACGGTACTTCGAGGTGATGGACGCGGCGGAGGAGACGGATCCGGACGCCGCCGCGGCGACCGCCCCGGTCGCGGACGCGCCCGAGGAGGCGCGGGACGGCGTACGGGAGGGTGTCCGGGACGGTCTGCGCAACGGCGTGCGGGACGGCATCCGGTTTGAGAACGTCAGCTTCCGCTTCCCGGACGCCCCGGCCGGCACCACGCCCGTCCTCGACGGCGTCGACCTGCACATCCGGCCCGGCGAGACGCTGGCGCTCGTCGGCGGGACCGGTTCCGGCAAGACCACGCTCACCGCGCTCGTACCGCGGCTGCACGAGGTCGGCGGCGGACGGATCCTGCTCGACGGCGAGGACATCGCGCTGATGCCCCGGGAGCGGCTGCGCTCGCTCGTGGCGGTGGCCTTCGAGGAGCCGACGCTCTTCTCGGCGACCGTCGGCGCGAACGTGCTGATGGGCGCCGGCCCGGACGCCGCCGAGCCCGAGCTGCGGCGCGCGCTCGCCGTCGCCCAGGCCGAGGGCTTCGTGGACCGGCTCCCGGCCGGCGCCGCGACCGAGGTCGGCGAGCAGGGCCTGAGCCTCTCCGGCGGCCAGCGGCAGCGGCTCGCGCTGGCCCGCGCGGTGGTCGGCCGGCCCCGCTTCCTGATCCTGGACGACCCGCTGTCGGCGCTCGACGTCCACACGGAGGCCCGGGTCGAGGCGGCCCTGCGGGAGGTGCTGCGCGAGACGACCGCCCTGGTCGTCGCCCACCGCCCGTCCACGGTGCTGCTCGCCGACCGGGTCGCCCTGCTGTCCGGCGGCCGGATCACGGCCGTCGGCACCCACCACGAACTGCTGCGCACCAGCGCCGAGTACGCCTGGCTGATGTCCGGCGAGCGCGAGGAGGACCGGGACCGATGACGGACACGAGCACGGGGACGCCGCAGGCGCCCGCCAACCCCACCACTCCCGCCTCCCCCGCCGCCGACCCCTTCGACCAGGACGACCTGCCCGTCGCGCCCGGCGCCACCGGGCGGCTGCTGCGCTCGCTGCTCGCCGCGCACCGGGGGCGGGTCGGGCTCGGCGCGCTCCTGCTGCTGGTGCAGCAGGCGGCGCTGCAGGCGGGGCCGCTGATCGTGGCGTACGCGCTGGACCGGGGCGTGCCGGCGTTCCGGGCCGGGGAGCACGGGCCGCTGATCGCGGTCGCGGCCGGGTATCTGCTGTGCGCGGCGCTCGGCGGGGCGCTGCAGTACGCCTTCATACGGGTCGCGGCCCGGGTCAACCAGGACGTGCTGCTCGATCTGCGCGGGCGGATCTTCCGGCACGCGCAGGTGCTGAGCGTCGACTTCCACGAGCGCTACACCTCGGGCCGGCTGATCTCCCGCTCCACCACGGACGTGGAGTCGCTGCGCGAGCTGCTCTCCGAGGGGCTCCAGGAGCTCATCGGCGTCGCCTTGTCCTTCGTGGCGATCTCGGTGATGCTGCTCTGGCTGGACCTGGGCATCGGCGCGGTCGCGGTGGCGTCGTTCGGGCCGCTGTACCTGCTCGTGCGGATCTACCGGCGCCGCTCGGCCGTGGTGTTCGCGGAGCGGTCGACGGCGGCCGCCGGGGCGATCGTGAAGTTCGCGGAGACGATGAACGGGATCCGGCCGGTGCGGGCGTTCCGCCGGGAGGCGGTCAACGACGCCGAGTTCGCGGTCCTGAACCGGCGCCACGAGCGCAGCAACGGCGACGCGCTCCTCGAAATGGCCCGCTATGTCGTCGGCTCCCGACTGGTGGCCAACACGGCGGTGGCCGGAATGTGTCTGTGGGGCGCGTGGCGGGTGGCGCACGGTTCGCTGGAGCTCGGCGTGCTCGCGGCGGCGGTGCTGTACGTGCGGCGGCTCTACGACCCGATCGACCGGCTCGGCATGTTCCTCAACTCCTACGAGTCGGCGGCGGCCTCGCTCGCCAAGATCGCCGGGCTGCTCGCGCAGGAGCCGGGCGTCCCGGAGGCGGCCGCGCCGCGCGAGCTGCCGGCCCGGACGGGCTCGGCGCCGGGGCGCGAGGTGGTCTTCGAGGGCGTGCGGTTCGCGTACCGGACCGGCGGCGAGGTGCTGCCGCGCTTCGAGCTGACGATCCCGGCCGGCCAGACGGTCGCCGTGGTCGGCGCGACGGGCGCGGGCAAGTCGACGCTGGCGAAGCTGCTCGCCCGCTTCTACGACCCGACCGAGGGCCGGGTGCTCCTGGACGGGGTGGACCTGCGCGATCTGGCCACGCCGGAGCTGCGGCGCGGTGTGGTGATGGTGACGCAGGAGGCGTTCCTGTTCTCGGGGACGGTCGCGGAGAACATCGCGATCGGCCGGCCCGACGCGACCCGCGCGGAGATCGAGCAGGCGGCGAAGGCGATCGGCGCGCACGACTTCATCGTGGGCCTGCCGGACGGCTACGACACCGACGTGCGCAAGCGCGGCGGCCGCATCTCGGCCGGTCAGCGGCAACTGGTGGCGTTCGCCCGGGCGTTGCTGGCGGATCCGGCGGTGCTGATCCTGGACGAGGCGACGAGCTCGCTCGACGTGCCGGGCGAGCGGGCGGTGCAGCGGGCGATGGACACGGTGCTCGCGGGCCGTACGGCGGTGGTGATCGCGCACCGGCTCTCCACGGTGGAGGTCGCCGACCGGGTCCTGGTGATGGAGGCGGGCCGGGTGGTCGAGGACGGCTCGCCGGCCGAACTGGTGGGCGGCGAGGGCCGGTACGCGGGTCTGCACCGGGCCTGGCGGGACAGCCTGGTGGGCTGACCGCGGGCCGGACGGGCCTCGCGGGGGGTGTCCGCATGGCGGACGGTAGGGAACGCGCCACGACCTTTTTCCGGCCCGCCACGGGCCCTGGATGTTGCTCGCGCGTGGCGCCGGACCGGGGCAGAAACCCCGTACCCGCGCGGCGGAAGGCACCGTACGACACCTTCGTTCCGATTGCCGAAACGTCCGCTTAACGAACAGCGACGTACGGGCAACGGACGATTTCTGGCCAAGTTGTTGACGCGCTCCTGACAGGTACCCGCCAGGGCTGCCAATCTCTCCAAAGCTTCATGCGAACCAACGTTCACTGATTCACCCGAACGTGCTCCACAGCTCTGTTTGCTCCGCCCGGTTGGCCCCACCCAGCCCTCCGGAACCCCCCTCGCAAAAGGAGTCTGCGTGAGAACCACGCCCAGCCGTCGCGCCACCGCGACCGGCGCCCTGATCGCTGCCGCCGCCATGATCGCCGTCGGCGTCCAGACCGGCACCGCCACCGCCGAAGGCGGCAACTGGGGCGTCGCCCCCAAGGCGCAGGCCGCTCACAACGCCAACCCCGGCAAGCTGCCGGCCGACCTCTCCCCGGCCCAGCGCGCCGCGCTGATCAAGGCCGCGCAGGCCGACACCGCCGCCACGGCGAAGCGCCTCGGTCTCGGTGCCCAGGAGAAGCTGGTCGTCCGCGACGTCGTCCAGGACCGCGACGGCTCCACCCACACGCGCTACGAGCGCACCCTGGACGGCCTCCCGGTCCTCGGTGGCGACCTGATCGTCGACGAGACCAAGGCCGGCGCCCAGACCGGTGTCATCAAGGCCAACCGCGCCGACATCAACAAGGTCGACACGGCCGCAGCCACCATCGCCCCGGCCAGCGCCACGAAGCAGGCGCTCGGCCGCGCGAACGCCGAGGGCGCCAAGTCCCCCAAGGCCGACCGCGCCCCGCGCAAGGTCGTCTGGGCCGCCAACGGCACGCCCGTCCTCGCCTACGAGACCGTCGTCGGCGGTTTCCAGGACGACGGCACCCCGAGCCGGCTGCACGTCATCACGGACGCCAAGTCCGGCGCCAAGCTGTACGAGTGGCAGGCCATCGAGACCGGCATCGGCAACACGATGTACAGCGGTCAGGTCACCCTCGGCACCGCCCCGTCGTACACCCTCACGGACACGACGCGCGGCAACCACAAGACGTACAACCTCAACGGCGGCAGCTCCGGCACCGGCACGCTGTTCTCCAACACCACGGACACGTGGGGCAACGGCCTGGCCTCCAACAAGGAGACCGCCGGCGCCGACGCGCACTACGGTGCCGCGCTCACCTGGGACTACTACAAGAACGTGCAGGGCCGCACCGGCATCCGCGGTGACGGCGTCGGCGCGTACTCCCGCGTCCACTACGGCAGCGCGTACGTCAACGCGTTCTGGGACGACTCCTGCTTCTGCATGACCTACGGTGACGGCACCAGCAACACCCACCCGCTCACCTCGATCGACGTGGCCGCGCACGAGATGACGCACGGCGTCACCTCCAACACCGCGGGCCTGGTCTACAGCGGCGAGTCCGGCGGCCTCAACGAGGCCACCTCGGACATCATGTCGTCGGCCGTCGAGTTCTACGCCAACAACCCGTCCGACCCGGGCGACTACCTCGTCGGCGAGAAGATCGACATCAACGGCAACGGCACCCCGCTGCGTTACATGGACAAGCCGAGCAAGGACGGCGGCTCCAAGGACTCGTGGTACTCGGGCATCGGCAGCATCGACGTCCACTACTCCTCGGGCCCGGCCAACCACTTCTTCTACCTGCTGTCCGAGGGCAGCGGCGCGAAGGTCGTCAACGGCGTGAGCTACAACTCGCCGACCTCCGACGGCCTGCCCGTCACCGGCATCGGCCGCGACAAGGCCGCGCTGATCTGGTACAAGGCGCTGAGCACCAAGTTCAGCTCCAACACCAACTACGCGGGCGCCCGCACCGGCACGGTCGCCGCGGCCACCGACCTCTACGGCGCGAACAGCCCCGAGGTCCTGGCCGTCCAGAACGCCTGGGCCGCCATCAACGTCGGCACCCGTCCCGGCGGTGGCGGCAACCCCGGCGGCACGGTCTTCGACAACAGCACCCCGGTCGCCATCCCGGACAACGGCCCGGCCGTCACCTCGTCGGTGACCGTCTCCGGCATCACGGGCAACGCGCCCAGCAACCTCCAGGTCGGCGTGAACATCAGCCACACCTGGATCGGTGACCTGATCGTCGACCTCATCGCGCCCGACGGCTCGGTCTACAACCTGCACAACCGGACCGGCTCCAGCACGCACGACATCAACCAGACCTACACCGTGAACGCCTCCTCCGAGGTCGCCAACGGCGTCTGGAAGCTCCGTGTCCAGGACAAGGCGTCGCTCGACACCGGCACGATCAACGACTTCAAGCTGACCTTCCCGTAAACCCGGGAAAGCCGCTGAAGAGCTGAGCTGAATCCGACCGACGGCCCCCGGGGTGGAGACACCCCGGGGGCCGTCGGCCGTTTGCGTAGGCTGGCCCGATGATCAGGGTGCTGCTGGCCGACGACGAGACGATGATCAGGGCCGGGGTACGGGCGATCCTCGACACCGACCCCGGGATCGAGGTGGTCGCCGAGGCCGGCGACGGCCACCAGGCCGTCGAACTCGCGCTCCTCCACCGGCCCGACGTCGTCCTCCTCGACATCCGGATGCCGCGGCTCGACGGACTCGGCGCCGCGGAGGAACTGCGCCGGGTCGCCCCCGACGCCGGGCTCGTCATGCTCACCACCTTCTCCGAGGACGCGTACGTCGAACGGGCGCTGGGCAGCGGGGTCAGCGGCTTCCTGCTGAAGTCCGGCGACCCGCGCGAACTGATCGCCGGCGTCAGGGCCGTCGCCGAGGGAGCCGCCTTCCTCTCCCCCGTCGTCGCCCGCCGCGTCATCGACACCCTCGGCAGCGCCCGCTTCACCCGCGCCGCCGACGCCCGCGCCCGGCTCGCCCCGCTGACCGGACGGGAGCGCGAGGTCGTCGCGCTCGTCGGCGCGGGACTCTCCAACCAGGAGATCGCCGAACGCCTGCACGTCGTCGAGGCGACGGTCAAGGCGCACGTGAGCGCGGTCCTGGGAAGACTCGGACTGCGCAATCGGGTACGGCTCGCGATCCTCGCGTACGAGGCCGGACTGGTGCCGGATGCCTGAGGCGCGGGCGAGCGGCGCGGGCGACGAGCGGGCTTTCGGGGGAGGTCGCGGACAGGAGCCCGGGCGGGTGCCAGTGCCGGAGCGGCGCTCCGAGCGGGCCTTCGAGCGGGCCTTCGACGTCGCGCTGTGGGTGCTCCTCTGCGTCCCCGTCCTGCTCAAGTCCGACCCGGACGACGGCGGCTCGTGGACCAGGGTCGCGATCGGCGTGGCGCTGCTCGCCGTGTGCGTGGCGCTCGCCCGGCGGTGGCCGGTGGTGCCGCTCGCGCTCACCGTGATCGTCTCGTTCGCCTCCGGGCCCGGTCTCTTCACGCCCGCGTACGTGCTCGCGCTCGTCGCCTTCGGCTATCTCGCCGGCCGCCGGGCGGAGCGGACCCGGCCCGCGCTGTGGCTGTTCGCGGGCGTGCCGGCCGCCGGGCTCGGGCTCGTCGTGGCGACCGGCGACACGCTGGCGCACTGGTTCGCGCTGCTGCTGTCGACGGCGCTCGCGGTCGTCGCGCCCTGGCTGATCGGGCGTTACGTACGGCAGTACGACCGGCTGGTGCGCAGCGGCTGGGAACTGGCCGACCGCATGGAACGCGAACAGGCCGCCGTCGCCGACCGCGAGCGGCTGCGCGAACGCTCCCGGATCGCCGGCGACATGCACGACTCGCTCGGCCACGCCCTGGCACTCATCGCGCTGCGCGCCGGCGCCCTCGAACTCGACCCGGCGCTCGGCCCGGCCCAGCAGCGGGCCGCCGGCGAACTGCGCGGCGCGGCCGCCGACGCGACCGCGCGGCTCCGCGACATCATCGGCGTGCTGCGCGAGGACGGCGACGACGCTCCCGTCGCCCCGCCGGACGAGACGGTCGCCGACCTCGTCGCCCGCGCCCGCGCCTCCGGCATGACCGTCACCCTCACCGACGCCGCCGCGGACGCGGCGCCCGCCCCGCCGTCCGCCGGCATGACCGGACGCGCCCTCCACCGCGTCGTCCAGGAGGCCCTCACCAACGCGGCCAAGCACGCGCCCGGCGCGCCGGTGTCCGTGGCCGTCGAACGCGACGCCCGCCGGATCCGCGTCCGGGTGGCCAACGCTCCCGCGGGCCCGGACACCTCCCCGTCGGGCCTCGCCTCCGGCCGCACCGGGCTCGTCGGCCTGGACGAACGGGTCCGCCTCGCGGGCGGGACGCTGCGGCACGAGTCCGGGGCGGACGGGGGCTTCGCCGTCGAGGCCGTGCTCCCGCTGCGGTCACCCGCGCCCCGCGCCGCCGCGCCCCGCTCGGCACGCGAACTGGACCTGGCCCGCCGCCAGGTCCGCCAGGGCCTCGCCCGCGCCATCTGGATCCCGCTGGCCCTGCTCGCCGCGCTGGGCCTGCTGATGGCGGGCGTCGCCCTGTACACCCAGCACCAGACCTATCTGGAGGCGGAGGACTACGCCCGCCTGCGCCTCGGCCAGACCCGCGCCGAAACCGCCACCCGCCTCCCCGACCGCCACCTCGACGGCCGCCCGGCCCGCACCCCCGCCGAACCGCCCGGCATGGACGAGTGCCTCTACTACCGCTCGACGCTGCTGGCGGCGATCCCGGTCTACCGGTTGTGCTACGTCGACGGACGCCTGGCGGCGAGGGCGCGGGTGCCGTAGGGAACGGGGCGGGGCCGGAGGGGCGGGCGCGGGTGCCGTAGGGAACGGGTGCCGGGGCGACGGGTCAGCGCAGCAGCACCCCCGCTCCCGCCCCCGTCGTCTCCGTCGGCAGGGCCACCAGGCCCAGTTCGGCCGGGTGGGCCAGGAGCCGGTGGGCGGGCAGGACGCGGACCGTGCAGCCGAAGGGGCCCGTGCGGTCGAGCGAGAGCGCACCGGCGTAGGGGAGGCGGCCTTCCAGGTCGGGGCCGGCCGCGGGCTTCAGGATGCTGGTACGCGGGTCGAGGAGCCGGTCGTCGGCGTCGACGCGGCCCGTGACGGCCTGGACCTCGACGTCGTCGGGACCGAGCTCGCCGAGGGTGACGCGGACCCGGACCGCCGGGGTCGCGCCCAGCTCGGCGTCGGCGAGGTCGTCGCCGACCTCCACGTGGTCGACGGAGACCTTGGGCCAGGCCGCGCGCACCCGGGCCTTCCAGGCGGCGAGTTCGCGGGCCGCGGCCGGGCCGAGGGCACGGTGGGCGGTGGCCGCGGGGGCGTACAGCCGCTCCACGTACTCCCGGACCATCCGGTCGGCGAGCACCTTGGGCCCGAGGTCGGCGAGGGTGCGCCGGACCATCGCGGTCCAGCCGGCCGGCACGCCGTCCGCGCCGCGGTCGTAGAAGCGCGGCGCGACCCGGCGCTCGATCAGCTCGTAGAGCGCGGCGGCCTCCAGGTCGTCGCGGCGCTCCTCGTCGAGCGCGGCGGCCCCGTCGGCGGTGGGGATGGCCCAGCCGAAGTCCGGCTCGTACCACTCGTCCCACCAGCCGTCCAGGACGGACAGGTTGAGACAGCCGTTGAGCGCCGCCTTCATCCCGCTGGTGCCGCACGCCTCCAGGGGGCGCAGCGGGTTGTTGAGCCACACGTCGCAGCCGGGGTAGAGGCCGCGGGCCATCTCCATGCCGTAGTCGGGCAGGAAGACGATCCGGTGCCGCACCCGCGGGTCGTCGGCGAACCGCACCAGCTCCTGCACGAGCTGCTTGCCGCCGTCGTCCGCCGGGTGCGCCTTGCCGGCGACGACCAGCTGCACCGGCCGTTCGGGGTGCAGCAGCAGCGCCCGCAGCCGGTCCTTGTCGCGGAGCATCAGGGTGAGCCGCTTGTACGAGGGGACGCGGCGGGCGAAGCCGATGGTGAGGACGTCGGGGTCGAGGACGGAGTCGGTCCAGCCGAGTTCGGCGCCGGCCGCACCGCGCTGCCGCCAGGAGGCCCGCAGGCGTCGCCGTACGTCGGTGACGAGCCGCTCGCGCAGGGTCCGGCGCAGCTTCCACAGCTCGCGGTCGCTCGCGTCGGCGCCCAGCCGGGCGACCTCGGGGGCGGTCCAGGTGGGGGCGTGGACGCCGTTGGTGACGGAGGTGAGCGGGGTCTCGTCGGCGTCGAAGCCGGGCCACAGGCCGGCGAACATGGCGCGGCTGACGGCGCCGTGGAGGGTGGAGACGCCGTTGGCGCGCTGGGCGAGCCGCAGCCCCATGTACGCCATGTTGAAGACGCCGGGCTCGCCGCCGAGCGAGGTCTCGTCGCCGAGGGCGAGGATCCGGCCGGTGTCGACGCCGGGCAGCGCGCCGTCCTCGCCGAGGTGGCGGGCGACGAGGGCCCGGTCGAAGCGGTCGATGCCGGCGGGCACGGGGGTGTGGGTGGTGAACACGGTGCCGGCCCGGACGACTTCGAGGGCCGCGTCGAAGTCGATTCCCTCGCCGCCGAGTTCGCGGATGCGTTCGAGGCCGAGGAAGCCGGCGTGGCCCTCGTTGGTGTGGAAGACCTCGGGCGCGGGCGTGCCGGTGAGCCGGCAGTACGTGCGGACCGCGCGCACGCCGCCGATGCCGAGGAGCATCTCCTGGAGCAGCCGGTGCTCGCTGCCGCCGCCGTAGAGCCGGTCGGTGACCTCGCGTTCGCCGGGCGCGTTCTCCTCGACGTCCGAGTCGAGCATGAGCAGCGGCACCCGGCCGACCTGCGCGAGCCAGAGGTGCGCGTGCAGGCTGCGCCCGCCGGGCAGGGCGAGGCTGACCCGGGCGGGGCTGCCGTCGGCCTCGCGGAGCAGGGTGACGGGCAGCTCGCCGGGATCGAGGACCGGGTAGTGCTCCTGCTGCCAGCCGTCGCGGGAGAGCGACTGCCGGAAGTAGCCGTGCCGGTAGAGCAGCCCGACACCGACGAGCGGCACACCGAGGTCGCTCGCGGCCTTGAGGTGGTCGCCGGCGAGGATGCCGAGGCCGCCGGAGTACTGCGGCAGCGCGGCGGCGACGCCGAACTCGGGCGAGAAGTACGCGATCGAGGCGGGCAGCCCGGCCGCCTCGGACTGCCGCTGGTACCAGCGCGGTTCGGTCAGATACCGGTCGAGCTCCGCGGCCGCGGCATCCAGCCGGGCCAGGAACCCGGCATCGCCGGCGAGCGCGCCGAGCCGCCCGGCGTCGAGGCGCCCGAGCACCCCTACCGGGTCGGCGCCGTCGCCGTCGACGGCGACGGTCTCGAAGAGTTCACGGGTGGGTTCGTGCCAGGACCAGCGCAGGTTGCGCGCCAGGTCGGCGAGGGGTCGAAGGGTGTCGGGGAGGACGGGACGCACGGTGAATCGACGGATTGCCTTCACGTGTTCCACCTTCGCAGGCCGTGACGGAGCGGAGCGGAAGCACCACGCTGTGCGCCCGCGGTTCCGCTCCGGGAGCCTAGACGACGACCGCCGCCCCGGGGACGGCGCACGAGGGGGACACGGGCGCGGGCGGGCCGCGCGGGGGAGCCCGGGCCGGCGGCGCCGGATGGCCGGGGTCCCCGCGTCGTCGCCGCCCGGGCACCCCCTTCAGGGCTCGCCCCGGCCTCGGCGCTCCCGGCCGGGGTCAGACCCCTACGGGTGCGACGGGCCTGAGCCGTTCGTGCTCGGTCAGTCGCCGGCGCGCCGCTTCGGCGAGGCCGGAGCGCTCGCCGCGCGACCTCGCCAGGGCGAGGTCGATCACCAGCCGGATCCGGTCGGCGTCGGCGGCCGGATAGGCCACGCCCGACGTCTTCTGCCGGTTGCTCACCATGATCAGCGTCTGGCTCGCCCGGGCGTCGTGGTCGTGGCCGAGCCATCGGCCGTAGTCCCACTCGCGCCGTTTGGCGGGGCCGAGGAACAACACGCGCTGGTCGGTGACGGCGATCTCGCCGGCCTCGGTCCGCTCCGTGTGGCTGACGCCCTGGCGGGTGCGGACCTCCACCAGGGTGGCGGTGGTCACCAGATGCACCTTCTCGCCGGCCTTGCGCCGTCCCCAGCGGAAGTCCGCGCCGGCGTACTCGACGGCGGGCGGGTTCTCCGCGAGGTCGCGCAGCCCGGCGAGCCGGTCGCGTTCGCGCCGCCAGCCCGCGAGGTCGGTCTCGTAGGTCTCCCTGGCCCGGCGCCCGGCCTGTTCGCGCGCGTGGGCGGCCCTCCGCTCGGCGGCGACCCGCACGGCCTCACGCCGGCGCGCCCACCAGACGATGAGCGGGCGGCGCCTGCGCCACAGGAGCAGGCCGGCGACGGCCAGCGCGGCGATGACGCCGAGCCACCAGAGCAGCGCCCGCCAGATCTCGCCGGCCGTCCACTCGTCGGACAGCCGGAGGCCGACGGTCCTGCGGGTGGCGTTGCCGACCGCGTCGGTGGCCGTGACGGTGATGGTGTGCGTGCCCTGCGGCAGACGCAGGGCCACGGTCTGCCGCGCGCCGGTGAGCGTGGTGCGCCGAGGCGTGCCGCCGGGGCTCGTGATGACGGCGGCGGCACCCTTCTCGCCTTCGAGGAGCAGCACGGCCTCGCCGTAGCGGGCCCGGTCGCCGTCGTACCCGAGCGTGAGCGCCGGCGGCCTCGTGTCGACGGTGAAGCCCGTCGAGCGCGCCTCGCCGCGGCGGCCGAAGGGATCGGTCAGCGCGAGCTCGGCCGTGTAGGAGCCGTCGGACAGGGTGAGCGGCACGGTGGCCTGCCCGTAGGTGTCGAGGGCGATGCCGTGGCGGGTTCCGGCGACGGAGAGGGTGCCCTTGGCACCGCGCGGTCCGGTGATCCGCAGAGCGGGGGTGCGGGTGCGGTACGCCGGGTCGTGGCCGATCCGGGGCTGGAAGGCGGCCAGGCCGACGGTGGCCTGCGTGGTGAGGACCGTCGTGTTCCCCGCCGCGTCCCGGACGGTGGCGGTGATGCGGTGCGTCCCGTCGGGCAGCCACAGCTCCTGACGCACCGATCCGCCGGCTTCGACGGTCCCGGCCACCTTGCCGCCGCGCCCTTCGGCCGCCAGCTCGTACGAGGCCCCGGGCTCGGCGGTGAACGACACGGAGACCGCCGCGGTCGTGGCGTCGACGGGGGCCGCGGTCAGCGCCTCGGCCGCCGGCTTGGCCGCGTCCGTGCTGAGCGTGAACTCCGGGGTGGCTTCGCTGGTGTTGTCGGCCCGGTCGACCGCCACCACCGAGTAGCTGTGCTCACCGTCCGCCGCGGTGAAGGCGATCCGCTGGGCGGATCCGGTGGCGGTGGCCTTGGCGACGACGTCGCCGCTCGTGTCGTGCACCTCGATCCGCGAGCCGCGTTCGGCGGTGACGGTGAGGGTCACCCGGCCGCCCGGGCCCGCGGCGGGGTCCTTGACGGTCGGGGTGGCGGGCGGATCGAGGTCGTACGGCTCCGAGTTCCCGGAACCGGATCCGGAGCCCGAACCGGAGTCCGATCCGGAGCCGGGCAGCGAGGTGTAGCCGCACTCGTTGAAATGCCCGGTGTCTCCGCAGACGTACGAGCCGGTGTCGGACGGGCAGGAGTGCCAGCGATGGCAGCCGTCGCGGTGCGCGGCGGCGGGGGTCGCGGTCCCCCATGTCGTGGCCAGGGCGAGGGCGACGGCCGCGGCCAAGGCCGCTGAACGCCGCACGCGGGCAGCTCTCTTCACGTACTCGGTGATCCCCCCAGATCGGCGGTGGCGTCATGCACACCGAAAGTGGCGATGGTCTATCAGACTCCGCGGCGGCGGATCAACCCGTGCGAAGCAACTGATTCAGGCCGCTTTCGGCTCGCCCGCCCGGTACTCCCCCGGTGTCCTGCCGAACCACTTGCGGAACGCGAGGTGGAAGCCGACCACGCTCTGGTAGCCGACGCGGGCGGGGACGGCGGACTGGGGGAGGGTGGTCTCGGTGAGGAGGCGGGCGGCTTCCTGCATGCGGCGGGCGGTGAGGTGGCGGGCCGGGGGGTCGCCGACGAGGTCGCGGAAGGCTGCGGTGAAGGCGGAGCGGGACATGCCGACCTCGCGGGCGAGGGTGTCGAGGGTCCAGGGCTCGGCGAACCGGGTGGCGATCACGACGAGGGCGCGGCTGATGCCGGGGTGGCCGAGGACGGGCAGGGCGGCGGGGTTGTCGGCGAGTTGGCGCAGGAGGGGGCGCAGGGCGAGGACGAGGGCCATCTCGAAGGCGCGCAGGGTGATGAGCCGGTCGCCGGGGCCGTCGGGCCGGTCGGCGGTGGCGAGCAGGCGCAGGGTGTCGCGGAGCAGGGGTTCGCGGTCGACCTGGGGGCGGTCGAGGACGAGGGCGCCGGGCAGGGAGCGGTAGAGGCCGGTGGCGGCGCTGGCGTCGTAGTGCAGGCCGGCGCACAGCAGGCGGCTCTGGACGCCGGTGCCCTCGATGCGGATCTCGCCGGAGGCGCCCGGCCGGCGTCCGGGCAGCACGGCCTTGAGCGGGACGCCGCGGCGGTCGGGGCAGTCGGCGAGGCGGTGGGCGGCGCCGGTGGGGAAGACGACGAGGTCGCCTGCGCTCAGGTGGAACGGGGCGCGGCCGGCGCCGGTGATCCAGCAGCCGCCCTCGACGACGTAGTGCAGGACGGCGCAGTCCTGTTCGGCGTCGCCCTCGATGGCCCAGGGCGCGCTGACGTGCCAGCGGCTGTCGAAGACGCCGGTGAGCCGGAGCGGCTTGAGCAGTTCGCTCAGGAGGTCATGGTTCTCGGTTTCCATGGACGATCCTTCAATTTCCGCCCCATTTTGTTAATTGAACGGACGAAGCCCGCGTCGCAGTCTGGAAGGGACCGGCGACAGCGGCGCTCACAGCCTATCGAAGGGCCTCCTCCACTCATGTCCACTCCGATTCCGAAGGCGCGGCCGATGCGCGTGGCGGTCGTCGGCGCGACCGGTTTCCAGGGCGGGGCCGTGGCCCGGCTGCTCGCCGAGCGGCAGCACCTGGTGCGGACGCTGACCCGCCGCCCGGACGGCGACCGTCCGCCGCTGCCGGGCGCCGAGTTCACGCCGGGCGGGCTCGGGGATCCGGCGGCGGTGCTGCGGCTCTTCGAGGGCGTGACGCACGCGTTCGTGACGATGCCGCTGGTGTACGACGCGGCGCGGGTGCGCCGGTACGCGGCGAACGTGGCGCGGGCGGCCCGCGAGGCGGGGGTGGAGCGCCTGGTGTTCAACGCCAACACGCGCGTGCCGCAGGCTCCGACGCCGGTGCCGGCGTTCGAGACGCGGCGGATCGCGGAGGAGGTGTTCCGGGCGAGCGGGGTGCCGCTGGTGGTCCTGCGGCCGCCGGTGTACCTGGACAACCTGTTCTCGCCGTTCAACGGCCCGGAGCTGGTGGACGACGGCGTCCTCGCCTATCCGCTGCCGGAGGCGCTGCCGACGGCGTGGCTGTCGCACCGGGACCTGGCGGAGGCGGCGTGCGCGGCGCTGGCCCGCGACGGGCTGACGGGCCGGTCCTTCGACATCGGCGGGGCGGTGACGCTGACCGGCGAGGCCCTGGCTGAGGCGTTCGGGCGCGGGCTCGGGCGTTCGGTGCGCTATGTGCCGCTGCGGCCCGAGGTGTTCGAGCGGAGCCTCGCGCAGCTGGCCGGGCCGGAGACGGCGGCCGGGGTGGCGGGGATCTACCACTACCTGGCGGCGGGCAGCGATCCGCTGCTCCTCGCGGGCGACGACGGGGAGTCGGCGGAGGCGCTCGGGGTGGTGCCGGCGAGCGTGGAGGAGTGGGTGGCCCGGCAGCCCTGGCAGGTGTGGGCGGCGGACATGGAAGGCGCGAGGAACGCGAAGTACGCAGGGAACGCAGGGAACACAGGGAACGCAGGGAACACAGGGAACGCAGGGAACGCAGAGGACATTGCGGCCCCGGAGAACGCGGCGAGCATCGCGAACGCGGTGAACCCCGGGCACACCGGGCCCAACGAGCGCACCGAGCACACCGGGCGCGCCCAGGACACGGACGGAGAGCCGGGCGAGGACGCGGAGGAACAGCCCGCCTGAGTCCCTCCTTTCCACAGCCTCCCGGCACCGGAGCCACGGTCCGGACCCGGGGGGAACCGGCCCCGTCCCACAAGGACGGGGCCGGTTTCTTGTCCGGGACGTGTTCTTGCCGCTGCGGCTACGCCCTAGTAGTTAACAAAGCGCCGGATTGCCCACCCGAATTCGGGGGGAAGGCTCCTCCTCGTACCCCGCTGGACCGTCGTCAGACCCGCCATCCGAGTGAACGCGCACAGGAGCGGCGATGCCCGCAACCAACCGGCCGTCGACGGAGCTAGAAAGAGCGCACACCACCCGCACCCCCGCGAACCGTCAGGTGATGCCGTGAATCCGCTCATGGGACGTATTCCCGTCTTGGACGTCCGCCCGCTGGTCGACTGTGGCCGCCGTCCCGCGAAGGCGGTGGTGGGCGAGACCTTCGAGGTCACGGCCACCGTCTTCCGGGAGGGACACGACGCGGTCGCCGCCAATGTCGTGCTGTGCGGCCCGTCGGGCCGGCCGGGTCCGTGGACCCCGATGCGAGAACTGGCCGAGGGGACCGACCGCTGGGGCGCCGAGGTCACCCCGGACGCCGAGGGCCCGTGGACGTACACGGTGGAGGCGTGGAGCGATCCGCTGGCCACCTGGCGGCACACCGCGAAGATCAAGATCCCGGCCGGGATCGACTCCGAACTGGTCCTCGCCGAGGGCGCGGAGCTGCACGAGCGCGCCGCGAAGGGCGTGCCGAAGAAGGGCGGCGGCCGGGAGGCGGTGCTCGCCGTCGCGGACGCGCTGCGCGACGAGTCCCGGCCGGCCGCGGTACGGCTCGCGGCGGCGCTCGCGCCCCGGGTCCTCGGCGCCCTGGAGCGCCACCCGCTGCGCGAACTGCTCACCGCCTCGCCCGCGTTGCCGCTGCGGGTGGAACGGGAGCGGGCGCTGTTCGGTTCCTGGTACGAGTTCTTCCCGCGTTCGGAGGGCGTGCGGAAGGTCAGGGGCCGCACCCGGCCGGGCACCTTCCGTACGGCGGCGGAGCGGCTTCCGGCCATCGCGGCGATGGGCTTCGACGTGGTGTACCTGCCGCCGATCCATCCGATCGGCGTGACCCACCGCAAGGGCCCGAACAACTCGCTGTCGGCGGGCCCCCAGGACGTGGGCGTGCCGTGGGCGATCGGCTCGCCGGAGGGCGGGCACGACGCGGTCCATCCGGACCTGGGCACGATCGAGGACTTCGACGCGTTCGTGGCGCGGGCGCGCGAGCTGCGTCTGGAGATCGCGCTGGACTTCGCGCTGCAGTGTTCGCCGGACCATCCGTGGGTGGAGAAGCACCCGGAGTGGTTCGCCCGGCGCCCGGACGGCTCGATCGCGTACGCCGAGAACCCGCCGAAGAAGTACCAGGACATCTACCCGATCGACTTCGACCGGGCGGGCGACGACATGGCCGGTATCGTCGCGGAGACGGTCCGGGTGCTGCGCCACTGGATGGACCACGGGGTGCGGATCTTCCGCGTGGACAACCCGCACACCAAGCCGGTGGTGTTCTGGGAACGGGTGATCGCCGAGATCAACGGCACCGACCCGGACGTGATCTTCCTGGCGGAGGCGTTCACCCGGCCGGCGATGATGCGCACGCTCGGCGCGGTCGGCTTCCAGCAGTCGTACACGTACTTCACCTGGCGCAACACCAAGGAGGAGATCACGGAGTATCTGACGGAGCTGTCCGGGGAGGCCGCCGCGTACATGCGGCCGAACCTCTTCGTGAACACGCCGGACATCCTGCACGCCTATCTGCAGCACGGCGGCCGGCCGGCGTTCGAGGTGCGGGCGGTGCTCGCCGCGACCCTCTCCCCCACCTGGGGCATGTACGCGGGGTTCGAGCTGTGCGAGAACACCCCGCTGCGCGAGGGCTGCGAGGAGTACCTGGACTCGGAGAAGTACCAACTGAGGCCGCGCGACTGGGAGTCGGCGGAGCGCTCGGGCGCCTCGCTGGCCCCGCTGGTGACCACCCTGAACCGGGTCCGGCGCCGCCATCCGGCGCTGCGCCGGCTGCGGAACCTGACCTTCCACGCCACCGACAACGACGCCGTCATCGCGTACAGCAAGCGCACCGGTCCCGACACCGTGCTCGTGGTCGCCAACCTCGACCCCCACCACACCCAGGAGGCCACGGTCTCGTTGAACATGCCGGAACTCGGCCTCGCGTGGCACGAGACCGTGCCGGTGCGCGACGAGCTCACCGGCGAGACCTATCACTGGGGCAGGGCCGCTTACGTGCGCCTCGAGCCGGGTGTCACGCCCGCGCACGTACTCGCCCTGCGACCGTCCCCGCAGACCGGAGGGTCACCCGCATCATGACTGTCAACGAACCCGTCCCCGACACCTTCGAGGACACTCCCGCCAAGGACCGCGATCCCGACTGGTTCAAGCGGGCGGTCTTCTACGAGGTCCTGGTCCGTTCCTTCCAGGACAGCAACGGCGACGGCGTGGGCGACCTGAAGGGCATCACCTCCCGCCTGGACTACCTCCAGTGGCTGGGCGTGGACTGCCTGTGGCTGCCGCCGTTCTTCAAGTCCCCGCTGCGCGACGGCGGCTACGACGTCGCCGACTACACCTCCGTGCTGCCGGAGTTCGGCGACCTGGCCGACTTCGTGGAGTTCGTCGACGCGGCGCACGCGCGCGGGATGCGCGTGATCATCGACTTCGTCATGAACCACACGAGCGACGCCCACCCGTGGTTCCAGGAGTCGCGCACCGACCCGGACGGGCCGTACGGCGACTACTACGTCTGGGCCGACGACGACAAGCAGTTCGCGGACGCCCGGATCATCTTCGTCGACACCGAGACCTCCAACTGGACCTTCGACCCGGTCCGCAAGCAGTACTACTGGCACCGCTTCTTCTCGCACCAGCCGGACCTCAACTACGAGAACCCGAAGGTGCAGGAGGAGATCATGTCCAGCCTGCGCTTCTGGCTGGACCTCGGCATCGACGGCTTCCGGCTCGACGCCGTGCCGTACCTGTACCAGGAGGAGGGCACCAACTGCGAGAACCTGCCCGCCACCCACGCCTTCCTCAAGCGGGTGCGGCAGGAGATCGACGAGCACTACCCGGACCGGGTGCTGCTCGCCGAGGCGAACCAGTGGCCGGAGGACGTCGTCGACTACTTCGGCGACTTCCGCTCGGGCGGCGACGAGTGCCACATGGCCTTCCACTTCCCCGTGATGCCGCGGATCTTCATGGCGGTGCGGCGGGAGTCGCGCCACCCGGTCTCGGAGATCCTGGCGAAGACCCCGGAGATCCCGGCGGGCTGCCAGTGGGGCATCTTCCTGCGCAACCACGACGAGCTGACCCTGGAGATGGTCACCGACGAGGAGCGCGACTACATGTACGCCGAGTACGCCAAGGACCCGCGGATGCGGGCCAACATCGGCATCCGGCGGCGGCTCGCCCCGCTCCTCGACAACGACCGCAACCAGATGGAGCTGTTCACCGCGCTGCTGTTCTCGCTGCCGGGCTCGCCGGTGCTCTACTACGGCGACGAGATCGGCATGGGCGACAACATCTGGCTGGGCGACCGGGACGGGGTGCGCACCCCGATGCAGTGGACGCCGGACCGCAACGCGGGCTTCTCGTCCTGCGATCCGGGCCGGCTCTACCTGCCGACCATCATGGACCCGGTGCACGGCTACCAGGTGACCAACGTGGAGGCGGGGATGGCCTCGCCGTCGTCGCTGCTGCACTGGACGAAGCGGATGATCGAGATCCGCAAGCAGAACCGCGCCTTCGGGCTCGGCACGTACACCGAACTGCCCTCGTCCAACTCGGCCGTTCTCGCCTTCCTCAGGGAGTCCGCCGCCGAGGAGGGACAGGACGCCGACCTCGTCCTCTGCGTGAACAACTTCTCCCGGTTCGCGCAGCCGACGGAGCTGGACCTGCGCCGCTTCGCGGGGACGCGGCCGGTGGAGCTGATCGGCGGGGTGGAGTTCCCGGCCATCGGCGAGCTGCCGTATCTGCTCACGCTCGCCGGGCACGGCTTCTACTGGTTCCGCCTCAAGCGATCCTGAAGTACCGTCAGTTCAGTTCTGTCCCGGGTGGGGCGGTTTCCTCCGCCCCACACCGGGAACCGATCCCACACACGATTCAGGCACGACCCGGGCACCCGCCGGGTCACCTCAGGTCCATACGGGCCTTCTTGCCGGGCCCATACGGATCTTCCCCTTCCGACACGTCCCGCACAGCCGGACAGCCGAAGCCGCCATCCGGGACACTCTGCGCATTTGAACGCATACGAACGCCACGTGCGCGCCCCGGGGAAAGGACGCGATGCCATGCCGGAGACCGCATCCACCACCGAGGCCCAGGACGCCCTCCTTCCGTCACTCGCGCCGCTGCTCCACGCCTGGCTGCCGCGGCAGCGCTGGTTCGCGGGCAAGGGCCGCCGGGTCACCGGATTCACGCTGGACGCGGCCACCGAGCTGCTGCCGCTCGACGGCACCGGGCCCGGTCTCCTCCACCTCCTCGTCCGCGTCGAGCAGCCGGCCCGGCCGGCCGGAACGCCCCCCGACTGCTACCAGTTGCTCCTCGGCGTACGGCCGCAGCTGCCGCCCCGGCTCGCCCCCGCCCTGATCGGGCGGATCCGGCAGGGCCCGCTGGCCGGCCGGGCCGTCTACGAGGGGCTGCGCGACCCGCGGCTCGCCGGTCTGCTGTACGAGCGGCTGCGCACCCCGGGCCGGATCGGCCCGCTGCGCTTCCACGCCACGGCCCCGCTGCCGCCGGCGCTCGCGCCGCGGATGCTCGACGCCGAACAGTCCAACTCGTCGCTGGTCTTCGGTGATTCGCTCATCCTGAAGATCTTCCGGCGGGTCTCGCCGGGCGCCAACCCGGATCTGGAGCTGCCGCTGGCCCTCGCCGGGGCCGGCTGCGCGCGGGTCCCGGCGCCGGTCGCCTGGTTCGAGACCGGCGCGGCCACGCTCGGCGTGCTCCAGCCCTATCTGCGCGGCTCGCGGGACGGCTGGCGGCTCGCCCTCGACGCGCTCGCCGACGGACGGGACTTCGCGACGGAGGCGCGCGCGCTGGGGCGGGCCACCGCGGAGGTCCACCTCGCGCTCGCCACCGCCCTGCCGACCGAGCGCCTCCCGCGCGACCGCGCCGCGCACCTCGCCGCCGCGATGGACGCCCGGCTGCACGCCGCCGCCCAGGCGGTGCCCGCGCTCCTGCCGTACGTCCCCGGCCTGCGCGCCGTCTTCGCCGCGGCCGGCGACTCGCTGGGAGCGGGACGCCTCCAGCGCATCCACGGCGACCTCCACCTCGGCCAGACGCTGCGCGGCTCGGACGGCGCCTGGGCGGTCATCGACTTCGAGGGCGAGCCGGCCAAGACGCTCGACGAACGCCGCAGCCCGCAGCCCCCGGTCCGCGACATCGCCGGCATGCTCCGCTCCTTCGACTACGCGGCCCGCACCCACCGCCCCTGGAACGCCGACTGGTCCGCCCGCTGCCGCGCCGCCTACTGCGCGGGCTACGCGGAGGCGTCGGGCACCGACCCGCGCGAGCGGCCCGCGCTGCTGAGGGCGTACGAGACGGACAAGGCGGTGTACGAGGTCGTCTACGAGGCCAGACACCGCCCGGACTGGCTCCCGGTCCCGATGGCGGCGATCGAACGTCTTGCGGGGGGAGCGTGAAGCGCCCTCCCCCGTCCGGCCCAGCGCGACCCCGGCCGACCGGGGCTCCCGCCTGCGCAGATCCGCACACGCCCCGTTCGGCCGAGTGTCCGGACCGGCGCGCCCGCGTTCCGTACCCGTACCCCCCTCGCACCCCCAGGAGGCACCCCCGGTGACCGCCCGTCCCGCAGGAAAGCCCGCAGGAAAGAAGGCCGGCACGCAGCCCCGTACGGCGCCCCCGCTCGACCCGGCCGACCGGGCCCGGCTGGTCGCCGGGGAGCACCACGATCCGCACGGGCTGCTCGGCGCGCACCCGGTGCCGGGCGGGGTGGTGCTCCGGGTGCTGCGGCCGTGGGCGCGGGAGGTGGCCGCGGTGCTGCCGAAGGGGCGCCGGGTGGAGCTGCTGCCGGAGGGCGACGGGCTGTTCTCGGCGCTGCTCCCCCGGCTCCGCAAGGTCCCGGAGTACGAGCTCCGGGTGCGCTACGACGGCGGCGGCGACGCCTCCGCCTCCGGCGAGCTCGCGCTCGTCGACCCGTACCGCTTCCTGCCCGCGCTCGGCGAGCTCGACCTGCACCTCATCGGCGAGGGCCGGCACGAGGAGCTGTGGACGGCGCTCGGCGCCCGGGTGATGACCCACCAGGGCGTCGACGGCACCCGGTTCACGGTCTGGGCGCCGAACGCGCGCGGCGTCCGGGTCACCGGCGACTGGACGTACTGGGACGGCAGCGCGCTGCCGATGCGCTCGCTCGGGTCGTCGGGCGTGTGGGAGCTGTTCGTGCCGGGCGTCGGCGAGGGCGCGCTGTACAAGTTCGACATCGCCCGCCCGGACGGCTCGCACACGCTGCGCGCCGACCCGATGGCCCGCCGCACCGAGTGCCCGCCGAACACCGCGTCCGTCGTGACGGCCGACCACCACGTGTGGCAGGACGCGGAGTGGATGGCCGGGCGCGGCGCCCGCCCGCACCACGAGGCGCCGATCTCGGTGTACGAGCTGCATCTGCCGTCCTGGCGGCCCGGTCTGACGTACCGGCAGCTCGCCGAGCAGCTGCCGGGGTACGTCCGCGATCTCGGCTTCACGCACGTGGAGTTCATGGCGGTCGCCGAGCACCCGTTCCACGGCTCCTGGGGCTACCAGGTCACCGGCTTCTACGCGCCGACCGCCCGCATGGGCACCCCGGACGACTTCCGCCACCTGGTCGACGCGCTGCACCGGGCCGGCATCGGCGTGCTGATGGACTGGGTGCCGGCGCACTTCCCGCGCGACGACTGGGCGCTCGCGGAGTTCGACGGGCGGCCGCTGTACGAGCACGAGGACCCGCGCCGCTCGGCGCACCCGGACTGGGGGACCCTGGAGTTCGACTACGGCCGCAAGGAGGTGCGCAACTTCCTGGTGGCGAACGCCGTGTACTGGTGCGAGCAGTTCCACCTCGACGGACTGCGCGTCGACGCGGTCGCCTCGATGCTCTACCTGGACTACTCGCGCGAGGGCGGCGACTGGCTGCCGAACGAGTTCGGCGGCCGGGAGAACCTGGACGCGGTCGCGTTCCTCCAGGAGATGAACGCCACGGTCTACCGGCGCTGCCCGGGCGTGGTCACCTTCGCCGAGGAGTCGACCGCCTGGGACGGCGTGACCCGGCCGACCGACCAGGTGGGCCCGGGCGGCTTCGGCGGGCTCGGCTTCGGCCTGAAGTGGAACATGGGCTGGATGCACGACTCGCTCGGCTACGTCGAGAAGGACCCGGTGCACCGCAAGTACCACCACCACGAGATGACGTTCTCGATGGTGTACGCGTACAGCGAGAACTACATCCTGCCGATCTCGCACGACGAGGTCGTGCACGGCAAGCGCGCGCTGGTGTCGAAGATGCCGGGCGACTGGTGGCAGCAGCGCGCCAACCACCGCGCGTACCTGGGCTTCATGTGGGCCCACCCGGGCAAGCAACTGCTCTTCATGGGGCAGGAGTTCGCGCAGGGCGCGGAGTGGTCGGCGGACCACGGCCCGGACTGGTGGCTGCTCGACCCGTCGTACGCCGCGGAGCCCGACCACCGGGGTGTGAGGGACCTGGTCCGCGACCTGAACACGGTGTACGCGGCGACGCCGGCGCTGTGGGAGCGGGACACCTCGCCGGAGGGCTTCCAGTGGATCGCGGGCGACGCGGCCGAGGACAACGTCTTCGCGTTCCTGCGCCACGACGCGATCGGCTCCCCGCTGCTCGCCGTCTGCAACTTCTCGCCGGTCGTCCGGCACGACTACCGGCTCGGTGTGCCGGACGCCTTCGCCGCCTGGTCGGAGGTGCTGAACACGGACGCGGCCCGGTACGGCGGCGGTGACGTGGTCGGCACCGACCCGGTGAAGACCGAGTCGGTGCCGTGGCACGGGCGGCCGGCGAGCCTGCGGATGACGCTGCCGCCGCTGGCGACGGTCTGGCTCAGGCCCGCCTGACCCGCCTGATCAGGGCGCCCGCCTGATCAGGGCGCCCGCCTGATCAGGGCCCGGCCGGCCGGAGCGCCGACCGGTCAGAGCGCCCGCCTGATGACGCCGAGCCGCTGGGTGGCCCGGGTCAGCGCCACGTACAGGTCGTTGACGCCGTGCGGGGCGCCGGCCCGGATGCCGTCCGGGTCGACGACGAGGACGGTGTCGAACTCCAGCCCCTTGGCCTGGCGCGGGTCGAGGAGCACGACCGGCCGGGTCAGGTCGGGCTTGGCGCCGTACGCGGCGCCGGGGAGGGCGGCGAGCAGCCCGGGGTGCAGCTCCTCGGGCGCGATGACCGCGAGCCGTCCCTCCGGCCGCAGCTCGGCGGCGACCGCGTCGGCGGTCTCCTTCACCGGGTCCTCGGCCGTACGGTCCCAGGGCTCGACGCCCGTGGAGCGGACCGAGCGCGGCGGCTCGAAGGCGGGGTCGGCGGCCCTGCGCACCTCGGCGGCGACGGCCATGATCTCGGCCGGGGTGCGGTAGTTGACGCCGAGCCGGACGTGCTCCCAGCGGTCCTCGACGTACGGGCCGAGGATGTCCTGCCAGGCGCCGACGCCGGCCGGGTCGCCGGTCTGCGCCGGGTCGCCGACCAGGGTCATGGAGCGGGTCGGGCTGCGGCGCATGAGCAGGCGCCACATCATCGCGGACAGCTCCTGCGCCTCGTCGACGATGATGTGCCCGAAGGCCCAGGTGCGGTCGGCGGCGGCGCGCTCGGCCGCGCTGCGGTGGTCGGCCTCCTCGTGGCGCTCGGCGAAGCGCTCGGCGTCGATGATGTCGTGCGCGGAGAGCACCTCGGAGGCGTCCTTGTCGACCTCCTCCTTGTCCTCGAACTCGTAGGTCCGGGAGGCGTACGAGACGTCGAGGACGCCCTGCGCGTAGGCGATCTGCTTCTGCCGCTCGGCCTCCTCGGCGGCGCGGGCGGCGGAGTCGTCCTCGCCGAGGAGTTCGGCGGCCTCGTCGAGGAGCGGCACGTCGGCGGGGGTCCAGTCGGCGGCGTCGCGCCGGATCGCCGCGAGGTCGGTCTCGTCGTCGAGGTGGGTGGGCTCGGCGAGGTAGTCGGCGAGGAACTCCTGCGGGGTGAGCGCGGGCCACAGGGTGTCGAGGGCGGTGTGCACGTCGGGGTTGGCGGCGACGCCCTTGGCGAGCAGGGCCCGGTCGTCGGGGCCGAGGAAGTTGGGGCCGCCGTAGGGGTCGGCGCCGATGCGGTCGGCGAGCTGTTCGGCGAGCGCGTCGAGGACGTGGAAGACGAAGTAGGGCCGGGCCAGGTTGTGCGGGAGCTGGGTCTCGCGGGCCTTGTGCCGGGCTTCGAGGGCCATGTCCCAGTCGATGACCAGGTCGCCGTCGTCGTGCGGCACGATCAGCGGCTCGCCGCGCTCGGGCACCTGCTGCCGGTCGCGTACGGCCGCGGCCAGCGCCCCGGCCATGCGGGCCGAGCCCTTGACGGCGGCGGCGCGGGGGGTGTCGGTGCCGGTGGCGTGGACGCCGGGGAAGAGCTCGCCGGGCGTGGCGAGCAGGACGCCGGTCTCGCCGAGGGAGGGCAGGACGTTGCCGATGTAGCCGAGGAATGCGGGGTTGGGGCCGACGATGAGCACGGCGCGCTTGGCGAGCTGTTCGCGGTGCGCGTACAGCAGGTAGGCGGCCCGGTGCAGGGCGACGGCGGTCTTGCCGGTGCCGGGGCCGCCCTCGACGACGAGCACGCCGCGGTGCGGGGAGCGGATGATGGCGTCCTGCTCGGCCTGGATGGTCTGCACGATGTCGTGCATGCGCCCGGTGCGGGCCGCGTCGAGCGCGGCGAGCAGCACCTCGTCGGCGTCGCGGTTCTCGTGGCCGGTGCGGGTGGCGTCGGCGAGGTCGAGCACCTCGTCGTGGAGGGAGAGGACCTCGCGGCCCTTGGTGGCGAGGTGCCGGCGCCGGGTCAGGCCCATCGGCTCGTAGCCGGTGGCGAGGTAGAAGGGGCGGGCGATCTCGGCGCGCCAGTCGACGACGAGCGGGGTGCGCTGCTCGTCGTCCTCGCGGACGCCGATGCGGCCGATGTGGTGGTCGCGGCCGTCCTTGAAGACCAGCCGCCCGAAGCACAGCCCGCTCTCCCCGGCGTTCAGCGCGGTGAGCAGCCCGGACTGTTCGGCGACGAGCACGTCGCGTTCGAGGCGCGCCTGGGCGTTGCCCACGCCGGGGGTGCCGAGGGCGTGGGCGACTCCGGCTTCGGCCTGGTCCCTCAGGTCGTCGAGGCGGGCGTAGAGCTCGGTGATGAACAGCTGCTCTTTCCGGAGTTCCTCGGTTGACAATTCGACTCCCGGCGGGTTACAGTGCTTTTAGTGAACTTCACCGTGTCTTCAGCATGTCCGGACACGGAATCCACCAATATACGCGAGACGCGACCCCGGCTGTCAATTCTAGTCCGGGGCTTTTTTGTGCTCTCGATTAATGCGGTGCGCGGCCGCCGGCCCTCTGTTAGCGTCGCCCGCATGAGCTGCATGAAGCGCGCTGCGATCAGCACGACGACGCCGGAGAGTGTCCCGGTGCGCTGACAGCTGTCTTTGTCCGAAGCCCCGGGGCGAGTGCCCCGGGGCTTCGTCGTGCGGCCGGGCACTCGCTCCCCTTCCCCGAACGAGGAGCGACCATGAACGTGGACCACCGCAAGCTGGGCCGAGAGCTCGACCTGTTCGACACCGATCCGCTGATCGGGGCCGGGCTGCCGTACTGGCTGCCGGACGGGGCCGTCGTACGGCACGCCCTCGAGGAGTACGTACGGGAGGCCGAGCGGCGGGCCGGCTACCGGCACGTGTACTCGCCGGTGCTCGGCAAGCGCGAGCTGTACGAGATCTCCGGGCACTGGGCGCACTACAGCGACGACATGTTCCCGCCGATGGACGTCGGCGGCGAGGAGATGGTGATGCGGCCGAGCCTCTGCCCGCACCACGCCGTGATCTTCCGCTCCCGCGCCCACAGCTACCGCGAACTGCCGCTGCGTATGGCCGAGTTGGGCGGCATGTTCCGGTCCGAGCTGTCGGGCGTGCTCGGCGGGCTCACCCGGGTCCGGGCCATCCAGCTCAACGACGCGCACATCTTCTGCACCCTCGACCAGGTCGCCGGGGAGGCCGCCGGCGCGCTGGAGCTGATCCGCGAGGCGCACGCCGCGATGGGCATCGCGGCGGCCCGCTACCGGCTCTCGCTGCCCGGCCCGGGCGGCAAGTACGTGGCCGCGCCGGAGAAGTGGGAACGCTCGATCGCCCTCCTGCGCGAGGTCCTCGACGCGTCCGGGCTCGACTACGAGGAGGCGGAGGGCGAGGCCGCGTTCTACGGGCCGAAGATCGACGTCCAGGTCGCGGACCCGGCCGGCCGCGAGTCGACCCTCTCCACCGTGCAGGTCGACTTCCACCAGCCCGAGCGGTTCGACCTCCAGTACATCGGCGCCGACGGCGCCAAACACCGCCCCGTGATGATCCACCGCTCCGTCGTCGGCAGCGTCGAACGCGCCGTCGCCCACCTCGTCGAGCACCACGCCGGCGCCTTCCCCGCCTGGCTCGCCCCCGTCCAGCTCGCCGTCCTCCCCCTCTCCGACGCCGAACACGACTCCGCCGCCGCCCTGGTCGCCCGCTGCACCGCCCTCGGCCTGCGCGCCGACCTGCTCTCCCCGGCCCGCGGCACCCTCGGCGCCCGCATCCGCGCCTCCCGCCTCACCCCGTACCAGGTGGTCATCGGCCCGAAGGAGGCCGCGGCGGACGAGGTCTCGGTCCGCCTGCGGGACGGCCGCCGGCTGGACCCGATGCCGGCGGAGGAACTGCTTGAGCGGGTACGGGGGTTGGCGGGGGCTCACTCGGTGGAGCTGTGGGCCGGCTAGGACGCGCCCACGAGAGGGGCCCGGGGCGCACGGACGTAGCTGTCCGTACGCCCCGGGCCGGTGACCGCTACGCCCGCGCCGGCTCCAGCGCGTCCGACAGTTCCTCCAGGAGGCGGCGCTTCGGGCGGGCGCCGACGAGGGACATGACGGGTTCGCCGGAGCGGAAGAGGAGGAGGGTGGGCAGGGAGAGGACGGCGTGGCGGGAGACGGTGGCGGGGTTGGTGTCGGCGTCGATCTGGACGACCTTGAGCCGGCCGGCCAGTTCGTCGGCGACGGCGGCGAGGACGGGGGCCAGCTGGCGGCAGGGGCCGCACCAGTCGGCGGTGAACTCGACGAGGACCGGGAGTCCGGCGCCCAGGACCTCGCGGTCGAAGTCGGTGTCGGTGACCTCGGCCACGCCCTTCGCTCGGATCATTCTCTTCGCCTTCCCTGTTCGGTGGGGGTCAGTTCGCAGCGCGGCTCGGGGCCGGCCGGCAGTTCCGCCTCGGCGCGGAGCAGCTGTGCGCCGACCTGGTCGCGCACCTGCTGGAGCCGGCCGATGAGCGCGTCGAGCTCGGCGAGCTTGCTCCGGTAGCCGTCGAGGGACGCGGGGCAGGCGTCGCCCGCCGGGTGGCCGGCGCGCAGACAGTCCACGAAGGGCCGGGTCTCCTCCAGCTCGAAGCCGAAGTCCTGCAGGGTCCGGATCTGCCGGAGGAGCCGCAGGTCGTCCTCGTCGTAGGTGCGGTGACCGTTCTCCGTGCGCCGTGCGGTCAGGAGGCCCCGTGACTCGTAGTACCGCAGAGTCCGCGTGGTCGTGCCCGCCCGCTCGGCCAGCTCGCCGATTCGCATGCCGACGAACGTACGCCTTGACGTCGGCGTCAAGGCAAGCACGAGGGTCAGACGGCCGGCGGGAGCAGGGGCTTGCGTTCCACCGGCGACGACAGGACCACCGAGGTCGTGGTGCGGCCGAGCTGCGAGGTCTGCTCCAGGATCTCCTCCAGGTGCACCGTGTCGGTGACGGCGACCTTCAGGATCCAGCAGTCCTCGCCGACCACGTGGTGGACCTCGCGGATCTCGGGGCGGGCGACGAGTTCGAGGGTGCGGGGGTGCTTGAGGGTGTAGCCGCCGTGCGGGTTGACCCGGATGAAGGCCTGGATGCCGTAGCCGAGCCGGGCCGGGGCGACCTGGGCGCCGTAGCCGGTGATGGCGCCGCACGCCTCCAGGCGGCGGACCCGTTCGGTGACGGCGGCGGGGCTGAGCCGGACCCGGCGGCCGAGCTCGCTGAGCTTGATGCGGCCGTCGCTCTGCAGCAGGTCCAGGATCTGCCGGTCGATGGGGTCATAGGCACCCGCCGACGTTTCGACGGTGGCGGCGCGCGGATGCCGTGGTTCCTTCGGTGCGACGGCCTGGATTCCCATGTTTCCCCCTTCAGACAGCGAGCGCCCAACGTAACACTAGAGGCATGGAGATTCTGGTCATCGGCGGCAACCGCTATTTCGGAAAGCGTCTGACAACGCGTCTGCTCGACGCGGGACATCACGTCACGGTACTCAACCGCGGTTCCTCCCCGGCGCCGGAGGGAACGCGCTTCCTGGTCGCCGACCGCGACGACGAGGCCGCCCTGGAAAAGGCGCTCGCCGGGCGGACATTCGACGTCGTGGTCGACCAGGTCTGCTACACCCCGCGTCAGGCGGACATCGCCCGGCGGGTATTCGCGGGGCGGACCCGGCGTTATGTGATGACGTCGACGGTGGAGGTGTACGAGTACGAGGACTCCGCGGCCCCGGTCACCGAGGACGCCCTCGACCTGGCCACCGTCACCGTGGACCTCGGACTGCCGTGGCAGGAGCCGGAGTTCCTTCAGGCGCACTACGGGGAGGGCAAGCGGCAGGCCGAGGCGGTGTTCGCGGCGGCCGCGGCGGAGTCCGGCTTCCCGTGGGCCTCGGTGCGGGTCGCGCACGTCCTCGGCGGGGCCGACGACTTCACGGGCCGGGTGGCGCACTACGCGGACCGCATCCGGGCCGGCGCGCCCGTCGCCGTACCGCGGACGAACCGCCCGGCGACCTATGTGTACGTGGAGGAGATCGCCGCGTTCCTCGCCTGGGCGGCGACCGGTACGGAATTCACCGGGCCGGTGAACGCGCATTCCCACGGGCCACTGACGACGGCGGACATCTGCGCCGAGATCGAGGACCTGGTGGGCGGACGGACCGTATTCCAGGAAGTGGAGGTCGGGGAAGTGTCGCCGTTCTCCTTCGCCCGCTCCTACGGCATGGACAATTCCCGGGCGGAACGGCTCGGACATACCTTCTCGCATTCCCGTGAATGGCTCCGGAAGGCCCTCTCCGAAACCCTTTCCGAGACTCTTTCCGATACCCCTTCCGACTCTCTTTCCATGGAGGGCTGATGCTGTACCGCACGCTCGGCGACCGCATCGCCGTCAGCGCCGTCGGACTCGGCGCCATGCCCCTGTCGATCGAGGGGCACCCGGACGAGGCCCGCGCCCTCGCCACCGTCCACGCCGCCCTGGACGCCGGCGTGACCCTGCTCGACACGGCCGACTCGTACCACCCGCCGGGCGGCGAGCCGGGCGAGAACGAACGCCTGGTCGCCCGCGCCCTCGCCGGCCGGGACGACGTCCTCGTCGCCACCAAGGGCGGGCGGGGCCGCAGCGCGGACGGCGGCTGGACGGTCGACGGCCGCCCGGAGCACCTGCGGCGGGCGGCCGAGGACTCGGCGCTGCGGCTGGGCGGCGGGGCGATCGGCCTGTACCAGCTGCACAAGCCGGACCCGGCCGTCCCGTACGCCGAATCCCTCGGCGCGATACGGGAGCTGGTCGACGCGGGCACGGTCCGCCTGGCCGGGATCTCCAACGTGGACCGCGAGCAGATCCTGCTGGCCCGCGAGATCCTGGGCGACGCGCTGGTCTGCGTACAGAACCGGTACTCGCCGGCCGTCCGCGACAGCGAGCCCGAACTCCGCCTCTGCGCGGGACTCGGCCTGGCGTTCCTGCCGTGGAGCCCGCTCGGCGGCATCTCGCGCAGCTCGCTGGACGGACCGTCCGGCCGGCAGGCCGATCCGCGGTTCGCCGCCTTCCACCGGGTGGCCGCGGCCCGCGGCGTCAGCCCGCAGCGGGTGGCGCTCGCCTGGCTGCTGGCCCGGCCGGGCGGGCACGTGCTGCCGATCCCGGGCGCGAGCCGCCCGGAGACC
Source organism: Streptomyces sp. NPDC004327 (assembly GCF_042873935.1). NCBI lineage: Bacteria > Bacillati > Actinomycetota > Actinomycetes > Kitasatosporales > Streptomycetaceae > Streptomyces > Streptomyces sp. NPDC004327. Next base: position 332,849 of record NZ_JBIAME010000011.1, read on the forward strand.
GCCCGGGATTCGGCCCTCGCCGTCGAACTGACGCTGAGCGAAGAGGAGTTGGCTGAACTCGGCGACTGACGGCGACGGAACGCCCCCGGCCGCGCGGCTCGCGCGACCGGGGGCGTTCCGCACCGGGACCCGGATCCGGCTCAAGGCCCGGGGCCCGGGGGCGGAAAGGGCGGAGACGGCACAGAGGGCCGGGAGCGTGGGGACGGCCGGGTCAGACTCCGGCCCGGGCCTTCTCCTCGCCCTCGCCCGCCGGCCGCTGGTCCGGTACGGCCGAGGGCGCGCCGTGGCCGTCGTCGACGAGCGTGGTCTCGTCGAAGGGGACGCGGCCGGCGAGCACCTCGGTGACGCGGGCCTTGTCGATCTCCTTGGTCCAGGTGCCGACGAGGACGGTGGCGACGGCGTTGCCCGCGAAGTTCGTCAGGGCGCGGGCCTCGCTCATGAAGCGGTCGATGCCGACGATCAGGCCGACGCCGTCGACGAGTTCGGGGCGGTGGGACTGCAGGCCGCCCGCGAGGGTCGCGAGCCCGGCGCCCGTCACGCCCGCCGCACCCTTCGAGGCGATGATCATGAAGAGGAGGAGGGAGATCTGCTCGCCGAGCGCCAGCGGCTTGCCCATCGCCTCGGCGACGAACAGCGAGGACATCGTCAGATAGATCGCGGTGCCGTCGAGGTTGAAGGAGTAGCCGGTCGGGACGGTGATGCCGACCACCGGCTTGCTGACGCCCAGGTGCTCCATCTTGGCGATGAGCCGCGGCAGCGCCGACTCGGACGACGAGGTCGACAGGATCAGCAGGAACTCGCGGCCGAGGTACTTCAGCAGGGCCAGGATGTTCACGCCCGCCACGAGCCGCAGCAGCGCGCCGAGCACCAGGAAGACGAAGAGCGCGCAGGTGACGTAGAAGCCGATCATGATGACGGCGAGCGACTTCAGGGCCGCGGTGCCGGTGGCGCCGACGACGGCGGCCATCGCGCCGAAGGCGCCGACCGGGGCCGCCCACATGATCATGGCGAGGATACGGAAGACGAGCTTCTGGATGTGCCCGATGCCGCGCAGCACCGGCTCGCCGGCCTTGCCCATGGCCTGGAGCGCGAAGCCCGCGAGCAGGGCGACGAGGAGCGTCTGCAGGACCTCGCCCTCGGTGAAGGCGGAGACCATGGTCTTCGGGATGATGCCGAGGAGGAAGTCGGCGGTGCCCTCGCTCGCGCCCGCCGCCTGCTTGGCGCCGGCGGCGGCCAGGTCCTTGGTGAGGTGGAGGCCGGAGCCGGGCTCCAGGAGGTTGCCGACGACGAGGCCGATGGCGAGCGCGACGGTCGACATCACGAGGAAGTAGCCGAGGGCGAGGCCGCCGACCGCGCCGACCTTGGCGGCCTTGCGCACCGAGCCGACGCCGAGCACGATCGTGCAGAAGATGATCGGCGAGATCATCATCTTGATGAGGCTCACGAAGCCGGCGCCGAGCGGCTTCAGCTCCACGGCGAAGCCGGGCGCCAGGAAGCCGACGGCGATGCCGAGCAGGACGGCGCCGATCACGGCCAGGTACAGATAGTGGGTGCGGTCCCGTCGGGCGACTGCGGCCACGGGGTCCTCCTCGTGCTCTGGGGGTGTCCACGTCCCGGTGGACCTCCGCGACTATCCACCAGCCTGTGACCGGGGTCACGCTTGCGTACGTTTCGTTCACGGCCGAACGGATATCGGCGATCGGCATAACGATTCGGGCCGCCCGGTACGAGGGAGCAAATCGGGCGGGGCACACTGGCACGCATGCGCCTCCCCCTCCCCCGGCCCCGCAGCCTCGCAGGTCAGCTCTTCGCCATGCAGGTCGTGCTCGTGGCCGTCGTCGTCGCGGGATGCGCCGTCTTCGCGTACGTGACGGACCGCGCCCAGGCCGAGGAGACGGCGCGCCGCCAGTCGACGGCGACCGCGACGGCCGTCGCCGCCTCGCCCTCGGTGGTGGCGGCGGCGCGCGCGGCGCGGACGGTGAACCCGACCACCGCGCTCCAGCCGTACGCGGAGGAGCTGCGCCGGCGGACCGGCGTCACCTTCGTCGTGATCATGGCGCCGGACGGCACCCGCTGGACGCATCCGGAGCCGGAGCAGATCGGCCGCGGCTATCTGGGCCACATCGCGCCCGCCCTGCGCGGCGAGACCTTCTCCGAGACGCACCTGGGCGTGCTCGGACCCTCGGTGCGCACGGTCGCGCCGGTGCGGGACGCGGGCGACCACGGGCGGGTGATCGCACTGGTCAGCGCGGGCATCACGATCGAGCGGATCAGCGAGCAGGTACGGGAGCAGGTGACCGCGCTGCTCGGCATGGCGGGCGCGGCGCTCGCGCTCGGCGGCGCCGGCACGTACGTGATCAACGCGCGGCTGCGGCGGACGACCAAGGGGATGAACGCGACGGAGCTGAGCCGGTTGCACGACTACCACGAGGCCGCGCTGCACGCGGTGCGCGAGGGCCTGGTGATGCTGGACGGGCAGCGGCGGATCGCGCTGATCAACGACGGGGCGCGGGAGCTGCTCGGGCTCGCCGACGACGCCGTGGGCCGCTCGGCGGCGGAGCTCGGGCTGCCGGCGCCGCTCACGGGCGCGCTCCTCGCGTCGGAGCCGCGCGTGGACGAGCTGCATCTGACGGACGAGCGGGTGCTCGTGGTCAGCACCCGGCCGGTGGTGGGCGGCGAGCGCCGGGGCACCGTGGTCACCCTCCGGGACCGCACCGAACTCCAGGCACTGTCGGGCGAGTTGGACTCGGAGCGCGGCTTCACGGAGGCGCTGCGCTCACAGGCCCACGAGGCCGCCAACCGCCTCCACACCGTCGTCTCGCTCATCGAACTCGGCCGGGTCGAGGAGGCGGTCGGCTTCGCCACCGCCGAACTGGAGCTGGCCCAGGCGCTGACCGACCGGGTGGTGAGCGCGGTCGGCGAGCCGGTGCTCGCCGCCCTGCTGCTCGGCAAGGCGGCGCAGGCCAACGAGCGGGGCGTGGAACTGATCCTCACCGAGGACAGCCGCATCGACGACGGCGTCCTGCCGGTGTCGATGCCGGCCCGCGACCTGGTGACGATCCTCGGCAACCTCGTCGACAACGCGGTGGAGGCGGCGGGCGGCGGGCCGGGGGCGACCGGGGGGCCGGGGGCGCGCGACGGACTGGCCTCGGACGGGCCGGTGGCGGACGGCGGACCCGGGGCGCGCGACGGACTGGCCTCGGACGGCGAGCCGGTGGCGGACGGTGGAACGGTGACGCACGACGGACCGGCCCCGGGAGGCGGGCCCGTCGCGAGCCGCGGCAGCGTCCCCGCGCCCCGTACACCCGCCACACCCGCCACACCCGCCACACCCAGCGCACCCGCACCGGCGCCCGCACCCGCGCCCGGTCGCCCCGGTCACGAGCCCGGTTCGCTCGGTGACGCCGTCGGGCCGACCGCCCCGCGCAGTGGGCGGGTCACCGTGACCGCGCTCGCCGAGGGCGGCGAGCTGCTGCTGCGCGTCGGCGACAACGGGCCCGGCGTGCGGCCCGAGGACCGCGCCGCCGTGCTGGACCGCGGCTGGTCCACGCGGGGCCCGGGCCGCGGGCTCGGCCTGGCGCTCGTGCAGCAGGCCGTGACCCGGGCGTCGGGGAGCCTCACGCTGGCCGCGTCCCCGCTGGGCGGCGCGGAGTTCACCGTCCGGCTGCCCCTGGACCGTACCGCCGAGGAGGTTCTCGTATGAGCGACATGAAGACGCGGCCCGGCATCCGGGTGCTCGTCGTCGAGGACGACCCGGTCGCCGCCGACGCGCACGCGCTGTACGCGGGCCGGGTCGCCGGATTCACGGTGGTCGGGGTGGCGCACTCGCGGGCCGAGGCCGTGCGGGTGCTGGACCGGGTGCCGGTGGACCTGATCCTGCTCGACCTCTACCTCCCGGACGGGCACGGGCTCCAGCTGCTGCGGGCGCTGCGCGCGGCCGGGCACGCCGCCGACGTGATCGCGGTGACCTCGGCGCGCGACCTGGCGATCGTGCGCGAGGGCGTGTCGCTGGGCGTCGTGCAGTACGTGCTCAAGCCCTTCACGTTCGCCACGCTGCGCGACCGGCTCGCCCGGTACGCGGAGTTCCGCGCGGCGGCCGGGGAGGCGTCCGGGCAGGACGAGGTGGACCGGGCGCTGGCGACGCTGCGCGCCCCGCAGCCCGCCGCGCTGCCCAAGGGCCTGAGCGGGCCGACGCTGGAGGCGGTGACCCGCTCGCTGCGGGCGGCGGGCGACGGGCTCACGGCGGCGGAGGCGGGCGCGGCCGTCGGGATCTCGCGGATCACCGCGCGCCGCTATCTGGAGCACCTGGTGACGGCGGGCCGCGCGACGCGGGCCCCGCAGTACGGGCAGATCGGGCGGCCCGAGCTGCAGTACCGCTGGCTCGGGGCGGCGGCCACGGCGACAGAAAGATCCACTCGCGGTCACTGACACGTTACTGATCGGTTCCCACGTTCCTACGACCATCAGCGTTGGGTGAACGCACCGTAGCCAGCGGTCACCCTGCGCTCCTACCGTGGCGGGGTGCACCAACCCTCTCCACCCTTCAACGCCCTCGCCGCGCGCCGTCTGCGCGAGGGTCTCGGCATGCAGCACGGCCACGTCGCCTACGGTCTGCGCGCCCAGTACGGCCTCCTCGTCACCCCCGAGACGGTCATGGCCTGGGAGCGCGGCCGGATCGCTCCCACCTCCCAGGAGCTGACCGCGCTCGCCGGGGTGCTGTGGTGTTCTCCGGCCGAGCTGCTCGCCGCGGCGACGACCCTGCGCGAGCACCGGATGGCCCGCGCGCTCGCCCCCGAGGACCTGGCCCGCCGGCTGGGCCTGGACCCGGCCGCGTACGTGCGGATGGAGGAGTCCGGGCAGTGGCGCGGCAACGAGCGGCAGACCGCCGCCCTCGCCGAGGCGCTGGGGCTCGGGCCGCGCGCGCTGCTCACCGCGACCGGCGGCGACGAGAAGCTGGCCGCGCTGCTGCGGGACGGGGCGACGACACGCTGGCAGGCGTACGTGAAGCCGGTCGTGAAGCTGCTTCCGCTGCCGAAGCGGACGGTGGAGAACGCGCTGCAGCGGCTGCACGCCGACTACCACGCCCGGATGGCGGCGACGAGCAGCTGGGGCGCGTCGGGGGCGACGGGCGACGAGGGCCGCACGTACCTCGACGGGATCATGGACCACTTCTGGGCCGCGGTGGGGCAGTAGCCACTGCGGCTCAGGGCCGCACGCGGTCGAAGCCGAACAGCTGGCCGCGGGCGTCCGGGCGGCAGGGCGCCTGGGCGAGCGAGGCCCATGGCGCGTTCGGGTCGCCGACGACGGTGACGCAGCCGGGGCCGGACCCGGGGGCGATGCCCGAGCCTGGGCCGGACCCGGGGCCGGGAGGTTCGGTGTCCACCGGGCGGATGCGGTAGCCGGCGACGGGGCTGCCGTAGGGCTCCAGGGCGAAGCGTTCGACGCGGGCGGGGTCGCCGCACTCGGTGTCCGTGAGCGCGGCGCCGGATATCCGGGCGGCGGCGCGGATCCCGACGCAGCCGGGGCCGCGGTCGGGACGGTCCGTGACGATCCGCCAGTGTCCGGCCCCGAGCCCGTTCAGCGCGTAGGCCGGCCCGTCGCCGTCGGCGCAGTCCCGCTGGTAGACCTGCCCGTTCCCGCCGTCCCGCCGCTCGCCGAGGCAGAGGCCGGAGCCGACGACCCGGATCCGTACCGGGCCGTCCGCGGGCGCCGTGAGCACCGGGTGGCGCTCGCCGGTGTGCGGGGCGCCGTCGCGCACGACGGCGACCACGCTGACGGTCGCGAGGACGAGGCCGGTCAGGGCGATGCCGGCGACGAGGGCGCGGCGCAGCCGGGAGCGGGGGCCGGGCTGCTCCTCGCCGGCGGCGTCCTCGGTGCCGCCGGCGGCCGGATCGCAGCCGGGCCAGACGAGCGGGCCCTCCTCCGGCTCGTCCCCCGTGGTCATGCCTGCCGCCCCTTCGCCGCGAACACAGGGCCCCAGCCTTGTGGATCGCGGCGCCGGGCTCAAGCCCGGATTTCGGCCCGGCTCAGAAGACCGACTCGGCCTCGCGCATCCGGTCCGCCGGCACGGTCTTCAGCTGGGTGATCGCCTCGGCCAGCGGCACCATCCGCACGTCCGTGCCGCGCAGCGCCGTCATGTTGCCGAAGTCTCCGCGGTGCACGGCCTCCACGGCGTGCCAGCCGAAGCGGGTGGCGAGGACGCGGTCGTACGCGGTCGGGGTGCCGCCGCGCTGGACGTGGCCGAGGATGACGGGCCGGGCCTCCTTGCCGAGGCGGCGCTCCAGCTCGTAGGCGAGGGCGGTGCCGATGCCCTGGAAGCGCTCGTGGCCGAACTGGTCGATCTCGCCCTTGCCGTAGTCCATGGTGCCCTCGGCGGGGTGGGCGCCCTCGGCGACGCAGACGACGGCGAACTTCTTGCCGCGCGCGAAGCGCTCCTCCACCATCTTGACCAGGTCGGCCGGGTCGAAGGGGCGCTCGGGCAGGCAGATGCCGTGGGCGCCGGCGGCCATGCCGGACTCCAGGGCGATCCAGCCGGCGTGCCGGCCCATCACCTCGACGACCATGACGCGCTGGTGGGACTCGGCGGTGGTCTTGAGCCGGTCCATGGCCTCGGTGGCGACGCCGACGGCGGTGTCGAAGCCGAAGGTGCGGTCGGTGGAGGAGATGTCGTTGTCGATGGTCTTGGGCACGCCGACGACGGGCACGCCGGCCTCGGAGAGCATGCGGGCGGCGGTGAGCGTGCCCTCGCCGCCGATCGGGACGAGCGCGTCGAAGCCGCTCTTCTCGACGATCTCCTTGACGTTGTCGCAGGCGGCGCGGAAGCGGGCGCGCTCCAGACGGGAGGAGCCGAGGATGGTGCCGCCGCGGGCGAGGATGCCGCTGACGGCTTCCAGGTCGAGGCGGCGGTAGCGCCCGTCGAGCAGGCCCGCGTAGCCGTCCTCGAAGCCGATGACCTCGTCGCCGTAGTGCGTCACGGCCCGGTGCACGATCGACCGGATCACCGCGTTCAGGCCGGGACAGTCGCCGCCCGCTGTCAGAACTCCGATGCGCATCGTGCTGGGTCTCCTGCTCGGTAGTGGTACGTGTGAGCCGCGTCGATTCTCACACGGTCGGCGGTGCGAGCGCGCTCACGGCCGCTCCGCGCGTCCGGCGCGCGGAGGCCTCCGGCGGGCCTCGGGGGCCTTTGGTCCCGGGCTTCCGGGCCCTTCGTCCAGCGGGCGTCGTATCGAGCCGCAGGGGTATTGTCAAGAGGGCATTGCCGCCCTATCGGTGGGTTTTACACACACAGGGTTGACATCAAGCCCGTAGGAATTCGGACAGGAGACCACGGCGTGACGCGCAGCGTGTACGTGACCGGGATCGACCGCGGAGACGGCCGGCAGGTCGTCGAGCTGGGAGTCATGGAGCTCCTGACCCGCCAGGTGGACCGCGTGGGGGTGTTCCGGCCGCTGGTGCACCACCGCCCCGACCGCCTCTTCGACCTGCTGCGCGCCCGCTACCGGCTCACCCAGGACCCCGCCACCGTCTACGGCATGGACTACCACGAGGCGTCCGCGCTGCTGGCCGAACGCGGCACCGACGAGCTGGTCTCCGTCCTGGTCGAGCGCTTCCACGCGGTCGCCCGCGCGTACGAGGTCGTGCTCATCCTGGGCACCGACTTCGCCGCCACCCAGCTGCCGGACGAGCTGGCGCTGAACGCCCGGCTGGCCAACGAGTTCGGCGCCTCGGTCATACCGGTGGTCGGCGGCAAGGGCCAGCCCGCCGAGTCCGTACGGGCCGAGGCCCGCAACGCGTTCCGCGCCTACGACGGGCTCGGCTGCGACGTGCTCGCGATGGTGGTCAACCGGGTCGCCGGCGAGGACCGGGCCGCGATCGCCGAGCGGCTCGCCGCCCGGCTGCCGGTGCCCTGCTACGTCCTGCCCGACGAGCCCGCCCTCGCCGCGCCGACCGTCGCCCAGATCACCCAGGCGCTCGGCGCCTCCGTCGTCCTCGGCGACGACGCCGGGCTCGCCCGGGACGCCCTCGACTTCGTCTTCGGCGGCGCGATGCTGCCGAACTTCCTCAACGCGCTGACCCCGGGCTGTCTCGTGGTCACCCCCGGGGACCGGGCCGACCTGGTCGTCGGCGCGCTCGCCGCGCACTCGGCCGGCACCCCGCCGATCGCCGGCGTGCTGCTCACCCTGAACGAGCGGCCCAGCGACGCGATCCTCACGCTGGCCGCGAAGCTCGCGCCCGGCACCCCGGTCATCTCGGTGCCCGGCAACAGCTTCCCCACCGCCGCCGAACTCTTCTCCCTGGAGGGGAAGCTGAACGCGGCGACCCCGCGCAAGGCGGAGACCGCCCTCGGCCTCTTCGAGCGCCACGTCGACACCGCCGACCTGCTGCGCCGGCTCTCGGTGGCCCGCAGCGGCCGGGTCACCCCGATGATGTTCGAGCACGAGCTCCTGGAGCAGGCCCGGGCCGACCGGCGCCGGGTGGTGCTGCCGGAGGGCACCGAGGAGCGGGTGCTGCGCGCCGCCGACGTGCTGCTGCGCCGCGACGTCTGCGACCTCACCCTGCTCGGCGACGTCGAGGCCATCCGCAAGAAGGCCGCCGACCTGGGCGTGAGCCTCGGCGACACGCAGCTGATCGACCCGCAGACCTCCGAGCTGCGCGACGCCTTCGCCGAGAAGTACGCGCGGCTGCGCGCCCACAAGGGCGTGACGGTGGAGCTCGCGTACGACGTGGTCTCGGACGTGAACTACTTCGGCACGCTGATGGTCGAGGAGGGCCTGGCCGACGGCATGGTGTCCGGCTCGGTGCACTCCACGGCCGCGACGATCCGCCCGGCCTTCGAGATCATCAAGACCAAGCCGGACGCGCGGATCGTGTCGTCGGTCTTCTTCATGCTGCTGGCCGACAAGGTGCTCGTGTACGGCGACTGCGCGGTCAACCCGGACCCGAACGCCGAGCAGCTCGCCGACATCGCCGTGCAGTCCGCGGCCACCGCCGCCCGCTTCGGCGTCGAGCCGCGCATCGCGATGCTGTCGTACTCCACCGGCACCTCCGGCTCCGGCGCCGACGTCGACAAGGTGCGCGAGGCGACCAAGCTGGTCCGCGAGAGCCGGCCGGAGCTGATGATCGAGGGACCGATCCAGTACGACGCGGCCGTCGAGCCGTCCGTGGCGGCGACCAAGCTGCCCGGCTCGGAGGTGGCCGGCCAGGCGACCGTGCTGGTCTTCCCGGACCTCAACACCGGCAACAACACCTACAAGGCCGTGCAGCGCTCGGCCGGCGCGATCGCCGTCGGCCCGGTGCTCCAGGGCCTGCGCAAGCCCGTGAACGACCTCTCGCGCGGCGCGCTCGTCAGCGACATCGTCAACACCGTCGCCATCACGGCGATCCAGTCCCAGGGTCAGGAGCACTCCGCATGACCGCCACCGCCCCCACCCGCGTCCTGGTCCTCAACTCCGGCTCCTCGTCGGTGAAGTACCAGCTCCTCGACATGCGGGACAGCAGCCGGCTCGCGGTCGGCCTGGTCGAGCGGATCGGCGAGGAGACCTCGCGCCTGGTCCACACCCCGCTGCTCGGCGGCGGCGGGGAGAAGCGCGAGAAGAACGGTCCGATCGCCGACCACGCGGCCGCGCTGAAGGCCGTCGCCGAGGAGCTGGCCGCCGACGGCATCGGCCTCGACTCCCCCGGACTCGCCGCGATCGGCCACCGGGTGGTGCACGGCGGGCTGCGGTTCACCGCGCCGACCGTCATCGACGACGAGGTGCTCGCCGAGATCGAGCGCCTGGTGCCGGTGGCCCCGCTGCACAACCCGGCGAACCTCACCGGCATCCGTACGGCCATGTCGCTGCGCCCCGACCTGCCGCAGGTCGCCGTCTTCGACACCGCCTTCCACACCACGATGCCGGAGTCGGCGGCGCGCTACGCGATCGACGTGGAGACGGCGGACGCGCACCGGATCAGGCGCTACGGCTTCCACGGCACCTCGCACGCGTACGTCTCCCGGGAGACGGCGCGGCTGCTCGGCAAGACGCCCGAGGAGGTGAACGTGATCGTGCTGCACCTGGGCAACGGGGCCTCCGCCTCGGCGGTGCGGGGCGGCCGGTGCGTCGACACCTCGATGGGTCTGACCCCGCTGGAGGGCCTGGTCATGGGCACCCGCTCCGGCGACATCGACCCGGCGGTCACCTTCCACCTCAAGCGGGTGGCGGGCATGTCGGCGGACGACATCGACGAGCTGCTCAACAAGCGGTCGGGCCTCGTCGGGCTGTGCGGCGACAACGACATGCGGGAGATCCGGCGCCGGATCGACGCGGGCGACCAGCGCGCGGCGCTCGCCTTCGACATCTACGTGCACCGGCTGAAGAAGTACATCGGCGCCTACTACGCGGTGCTCGGCCGGGTGGACGCGGTGGTGTTCACGGCGGGCGTCGGCGAGAACGCGGCCCCGGTGCGCGAGGCCGCCATCGCCGGTCTGGAGGAGCTGGGCCTCGCCGTGGACGCCGGGCTCAACGCCGTACGGTCCGACGAGGCCCGGATCGTCTCGCCGGAGTACGCGCGGGTCGCGGTGGCGGTCGTCCCGACCGACGAGGAGCTGGAGATCGCCCGGCAGAGCTACGCACTTGTGAGCGGATCCACGCCCGAAGGAGTGAACGCCTGAGCGGGGCCCCGCCCATTTGTACTTTCCACCAGACGGAATATTCCGCCGCGAAACAAACCGATAGGATCCGCCTCATGCGCCGTTCCAAAATCGTCTGCACGCTGGGCCCCGCCGTCGACTCCTATGAGCAGCTGAAGGCTCTCATCGAGGCCGGCATGAACGTGGCCCGATTCAACATGAGCCACGGGACCCAGGCAGAACACCAGGAGCGGTACGACCGTCTCCGCCGGGCGGTGGCGGACACCGGCCGTGCCGTCGGCGTCCTGGCCGACCTGCAGGGCCCCAAGATCCGTCTGGAGACCTTCGCGGAGGGTCCCGTCGAGCTGGTGCGCGGTGACGAGTTCACCATCACCACCGAGGACGTCCCCGGCGACAAGTCCATCTGCGGCACCACCTACAAGGGCCTGCCCGGCGACGTCTCCAAGGGCGACCAGGTCCTCATCAACGACGGCAACGTCGAGCTGCGCGTCGTCGCGGTCGAGGGCCCGCGGGTGCGGACGATCGTCGTCGAGGGCGGTGTCATCTCCGACCACAAGGGCATCAACCTGCCCGGCGCGGCCGTCAACGTGCCGGCCCTGTCCGAGAAGGACGTCGAGGACCTCCGCTTCGCGCTGCGCATGGGCTGCGACATGGTCGCCCTGTCCTTCGTCCGCGACGCCGCCGACGTCAAGGACGTCCACAAGGTGATGGACGAGGAGGGCCGCCGGGTCCCCGTCATCGCCAAGGTGGAGAAGCCGCAGGCGGTCGAGAACATGGCCGAGGTCGTCGCCGCCTTCGACGCCGTCATGGTGGCCCGCGGCGACCTCGCCGTGGAGTACCCGCTGGAGCGCGTCCCGATGGTGCAGAAGCGCCTCGTCGAGATGTGCCGCCGCAACGCCAAGCCGGTCATCGTCGCCACCCAGATGATGGAGTCGATGATCACCAACTCCCGGCCGACCCGCGCCGAGGCGAGCGACGTCGCCAACGCGATCCTGGACGGCGCGGACGCGGTCATGCTCTCCGCCGAGTCCTCGGTGGGCGCCTACCCGATCGAGACCGTGAAGACGATGTCGAAGATCGTCACCGCGGCCGAGGAGGAGCTGCTGTCCAAGGGCCTGCAGCCGCTGGTCCCGGGCAAGAAGCCGCGCACCCAGGGCGGTTCGGTCGCCCGCGCGGCCTGCGAGATCGCCGACTTCCTGGGCGGCAAGGCGCTGGTGGCCTTCACCCAGTCCGGCGACACCGCCCGCCGGCTGTCGCGCTACCGCGCGTCCCAGCCGATCCTGGCCTTCACGACGGACGAGAACACCCGCAACCAGCTCACCCTGAGCTGGGGCGTCGAGTCCTTCCTGGTGCCGTTCGTGGACAACACCGACGCCATGGTCGACCTGGTCGACGGCGAGCTGCTCAAGCTGCAGCGCTACAACCAGGGCGACACCATGGTCGTCACCGCCGGCTCGCCCCCCGGCGTCCCCGGCACCACGAACATGGTCCGGGTGCACCACCTGGGCGGCGCCGAGAGCGCCTGACGCGCCCGGCACCCCGGCACACGACGGAGCCCCCGTCCCTCCTCGGAGGGGCGGGGGCTCCGTCGTGTGCGGCTCCCGGAAGGGTCTCGCGGGTCTTGTCGCGGTACGGGGCTCAGCTCGGCTCGATCGTGTTGTGCAGGCCGGGCACCGTGAGCGTGCCGCCGAACTGGCCGGCCTGCTTCACCGTGCAGCTGGTGAAGATGGCCCACGGCACGTCGAGCGGCGGCGGCGTCTCGGGGCTGAAGGTGACCGGGATGAGGCCGAAGAGATTGCCCTTCAGCTCCTCCGTGTACATGGTCACCGTGCCGTTGCGCAGCGTCGACATCGAGCCGGGCCTGGAGCGGACGTGGCCGGTCAGGCCGTCGGAGTGGACGGTCAGCTGGTGCAGGTTGGTGATGTCGATCTGGTCCGCGGTGAACTTCAGGACCTTCTTGATCTTTCCGCTGCCCGTCTTCACCTCGACGATGCCGTGGTACTTCAGGCCGCGCAGCTCCAGCTTGCTGGTCTGGAGGATCCACGGGTCGTCCGGGAGCAGCGGCATGCCCTGCTCCAGGTCGGCCGCGGCGAGCGCCTTCGGGTCGGGCTCGGGGCACGGGAAGCGCGGCTTGGCACCGTCCGGGATGGCGGTGTCCGGCTTGGCGTCGCGGCCCTTGGCGGAGTCGGCCAGTTCGCTGGTGGTGGCACCGGCCGTGGCGGCGGCGGCCTTGATGGCGTCCTTGGTCTTGTCGGCCGCGTCGCCGGCCGGCTTGTCCGCGGTCGTGCCGCTCGCCGGCTTGTCCGTGCCTGCGCCGCCGGCCGGCGTGTCGGCCGTCGGCCCGGGATTCGGGGCCGTCGAGGACGTCGGCTTCGGCGCGGCCGTGGTGGCGGTCGGCTTGGGCGCGGGGTCCTGGGTCTTCGCCGGGATCCCGAGGATGTCCTTGAGCGCGTCGCCGACGCCCAGCGGGTCGAGCGGGTTGGCCGACTTGGTGGCGGTCGGCTTCGGCGCGGTGGTGGCCGTGGCCTTCGGCGCGGGCGCGTCGGTCTGCTTCTGCGTCGTCGCGGCGGTGGTGGCCCCCGTGGTCGCGGTCGCGGTCGGCGTGGGCCCGGTGCTCGTGGAGGGGTCCGGCGCCGGCGCGTCGGTCGCGGTGGCGCTCGCGGTCGGCGTCGGGGTCTGCGTCTCGGCGGGCTTGGTCGTCGCGTCGGCGGTCGGCTCGTCGGAGCGGGTCACGCACGGGCCGGGGGCGAACGGGATGTCCGTGCCGTTGGTGTCGGCGAGGGCGAGCCGGGGTGCCAGGCCCATGCCCACGAGCACGGCGGTGGGCATGGCCGCGAGGGCCATCGCCTTTCCGGCCGGCACGTGGAGCTTGTTCAGGAGGGACTTGCGGGGGGCCGCGTGACGCGGTCCTCTCGCCGTCCCTGCCGACTGTGTTTCGTCACCCCGCACTGTTCCTCCCGCCGTTGGCTTCGGTCGTGGTCTCGGCCACCGGCGCCGCGGCACCCTGCTGGGGGATCAGCGGCTGCGTCATGCCGGTCGTGCCGTCGTGCAGGTGGTGCTCGGCCGGTTCGGCCGTCGCGGCCACGGCCACGGGCTGTTCCCCGGCCGTCTCCGCGTCCGGCTCCCCGTCGGTCTCCGCCGCCGGGTCGGCCGGTGCCCAGGACACGGACATGCCGCCGCCGACGAGGGCGAAGAGGAAGCCGACGACCAGGCCGCCGAAGTTCGAGACGGGGATGGAGATGAGCCCGAGCACGATCGCCGCGACGCCCGCGAAGACTCTGACCATGGGCTGGAACCACATCGTCAGTCCGAGCGTGATGAGCAGGACGCCGATGATCAGCGCACCGGCGCCGGCCGTCGTCGACATGGCCAGCGTGACGTTGCCGAGCCGCATGTCGCCGTACGGCAGGTAGGCGATCGGCACTCCGCCGATCATGGTGAACAGGCCCGCCCAGAACGGCCGCGTCTGCCGCCAGACACGGAACCGGTTCTCCTTGCGAACTCCGCTGGAAGCAGTGGTCTCGGCGCTCATGGAAACAGCTCCCTGAAAGCGGTGGTACTGAGAAAGAGGTGAGAAGCGGGCTTCTGACCCGGGGAGCGGGTGCGGGGCCGCACCGGCGGCCCCACACCCCAGGCGTCAGTCCGTCACGGACCTTCGCGTCAGAAGCACTCGGCCTTGCCGCGGTGCAGCGACAGGTCGAGGTCGGGCAGCTTGAAGGTGCCGGCGGTGGTCGCCCACGCCGTCTGCTGCACCTTGCTCAGCTTCGCGGTGTCGGCGCGCTGGGCGAAGCCGTACGGGTTGGCCTTGGCCTCGGTGCCGGGCTGGATGCCGGGCTTGCCGGGGGCCTTGGCCAGGTTGCCGGCCGCGACGCCGATGTCGATGTTGCCGAACTCGGCGTCGGTCTTCAGCGAGGAGACATCCAGGTAGATGTTCTTCGCGTAGACCTTCTTCGCGTCGTCACCGGCACCCGCGGTACCGGCCTTCAGCACCAGCGTCACGTCGCCGACGAACGGAACGTTCGGCGTCACGACGGACTGGCACATGTTGGTGATCCATGCCTCCGAGAAGCCGGACACGGCGACCGGGGCGGCGAAGTCCTTGCCCGCCAGGTCCTTGCCGCCGTCCACGCTTCCGTACTGCACGAAGTCATTGCCGACGAGGCTGTCGGCGGTCACCTTGAACTCCTGGCCGGAGATGCTGAAGGACGCGGCGAGCGCGCCCTGGGCCAGGCCGACACCGATGGCGGCCGTCGCGGCCACGCTCGGCACCATGACGACGGCGAACCGCTTCCATCTGGTCCCGCCACGAACCTGGGACTTCATGAGAATTCCTCCTTCTCGGACGTACATCTCCGGATGGGCCCAGGGCCCGTCCTGGGATGGGAGAAGTGCTACGTCCTCGGGAAGGAGAGCGCCGAGGGCTCAGGCGGCACGACGCGCGTCCGAATCACCGGCGATCACCCCCGAGCGACAACCACTGGCCACGCCGTGCGCGCGGCCGGATTGGACAGGCCCTGCCGGTCAGAGCAGGAACCCCCCTGTCCACGGCCGGCGGCGGGGCCACCGGCCCGCTCGGTGGGGACCCTCCGCCGCGCCGTTCGGCGGGTGTGCCGGGCTGGTGCGGTGTCGGACCGAGCGTGGCCGATCGTGGTCCATTCCGGGCGCCCGCACAAGGGGGTTCGTTACTGGCTAGTAACGGCCTGATAACCACGAGACGACAGGCTGCCGCCGGGCGGGCACACAGGGTGCCGCCGGGTCGCACGACAAAGAAGGGGAAGGCCGGAGGAATCCGGACAGAATCACATGATCGATTTACTGCAAGTAACAGCGGCCGCGATTACCAAGTTTTGGTAAAGCGCGGCCGCCGAATGTCACTGTGTCGCCAAATCGTCCCCTTGCGGGGACGGCGTGCCGACTAGAACAGCGCGCTCGCCAGCGCCTGCCGGGCCGAGATCACCCGCGGGTCCTCCGGACCGATCACCTCGAAGAGCTCCAGGAGCCGCAGCCGGACCGCGTCCCGGTCCTCGCCGAACGTGCGGCGCACGGTGTCGACGAGCCGCCCGAAGGCGTCCGACACATGACCGCCCACCAGATCCAGGTCCGCGGCGGCGATCTGCGCCGCCACGTCGGCCGGGTTGTCCGCCGCGTTCCTGCGCACCTCGGCCGGGTCCATGTCCTGCACCCGCGCGAGCAGTTCGGCCTGGGCGAGACCGAGCTTGGCCTCCGGGTGCTCCGGGTCGTCCGCGAGCACGTTCTTGTACGCCTGGACCGCGCCGGCCATGTCACCGGCGTCGAGCGCGGACATCGCCGCTTCGAGCAGCGCGTCGTACGGGCCCGCCGGCACCGCGTCCGCGTCGCCGGCCGCGGCGTCCGCGCCGGCGTCGACCTGGAGGCCGGTGAGACCGAAGCGCTCCTCGCCGACCTGGATCAGCTGGTCGAGCGTCGCGCGGATCTGGGCCTCGGGCGCCGCGCCCTGGAAGAGCGGCAGGGCCTGGCCGGCGACGACCGCGAAAACGGCCGGAATTCCCTGGATGCCGAACTGCTGCATCAGCATCTGGTTGGCGTCGACGTCGACCTTGGCGAGCAGGAAGCGGCCGTTGTACTCGACGGCGAGGCGTTCCAGCAGCGGGCCGAGCTGCTTGCAGGGCTCGCACCACTCGGCCCAGAAGTCGATGACGACCGGGACCTCGGCGGAACGCTGGAGCACCTCGCGCTCGAAGCCCGCCTCATCGACGTCGATCACCAGGGCGGAAGGGGTGACGGCCGGCGCACCGCCGTGCCGCGCCGCCTCGGCGCGCGCCTGCTCCGCCTTCGCCTTGGCCTCACCGGCCGCCTTCACCGCGGCGAGGTCGACGACGCCGCTCATGGACATGTTTCTGGGCTGCATGGGTCCATCCTCCCCCTTCCGCGCGCGTAACCGGTAAGTCATGGCCGAACCGTGCCGTCCGGGGCGGGACGGCACGGCATGTGTGTTCGTGTGCGCCGGGTCCCCACCCGGCGCGGTGGTCGTCGCGAGGTGACCGGCGCGTGCCGGGCAGCCTTTCGCTACGCGTCGTAGCGTAAGGGGCGAGCCCGGGGCGCCGCAGCGGGATCGCGGGTGAACTGCCTCACATCACCGCCCCCTGGCGCAATACCTACTGACGGGTATGGTCGTCGTCCATGTCCCCCATGTGTCGCCGCACCAGCCCTCAGAGCCGCACCGGACGCCCGCGTTCCGCCGAGGCCGGCACGGCCATCCTGGAGGCGACCCGGGCGGCCCTGGTGGACCTCGGCTGGTCCAAGCTGACCATGGGCGACGTCGCCACCCGCGCCGGGGTCGCCAAGACCACGCTCTACCGCCGCTGGGGCAACAAGAACGAACTCGTCGTCGACGCCGTCGCCGTCCTCTTCGACGAACTCGAACTCCCCGATCTCGGTTCCCTCCAGGCCGACATCGAACACGTCGTGCTGCAGTTCGCCGCGCTCCTCGAACGCCCCGAGACCAAGACCGCCCTGATGGCCGTGGTCGCCGAGTCCACCCGCGACGAGCCGCTGCGCGAGCGCATCCGCACCTCCATCGTCGAACGCCAGAAGCGCCTCGTCCTCCAGGGCCGCCGGCGCGCCCAGGAGCGCGGCGAACTCCCCTCGGAGCGCGAGCCGGCGACCGTGGCCGCGCTCGACGACCTGATCTTCGACGTGGTCGCCGGCGCCGTGGTGCACCGCGCCCTGGTCAGCGCCGAGCCGGTCGACGGGCCCTGGGCGGCCCGTCTCTCCGCCCTGCTGCTCGGCGGCCTGGGCGCGGCGGCCGAGACGTAGAGCGCGGACGGGAACGCGCGAAGCGGCGGTACGGGAGTTCCCGTACCGCCGCTTCGTGTGTGGCGATGCGTCAGAAGCCGGCCGGCTCCGTGTAGAGGCCCCACTCGCCGCGCAGCACGTCGCAGATCTCGCCGAGCGTGGCCTCGGCCCGTACGGCGTCGAGCATCGGCGGGATCATGTTGGACCCGTCGCGCGCCGCCGCCAGCATGGCGTCGAGCGAGGCGCGCACCCGGGACTCGTCGCGCTTGCCCTTGCGGTCGCCGAGGACGCGGACCTGCTCCCACTCGACCTCGTGGCTGACCCGCAGGATCTCCAGGTCGCCGGTGACCGAGCCGTGGTGCACGTTGACGCCGACGACCTTCTTCTCGCCCTTCTCCAGGGCCTGCTGGTAGCGGAAGGCGGACTCGGCGATCTCGCCGGTGAACCAGCCGTCCTCGATGCCGCGCAGGATGCCGGAGGTGATCGGGCCGATCGGGTGCTTGCCGTCCGGGTGGGCGCGCAGACCGCGCTCCTTGATCTGCTCGAAGATCTTCTCGGCGTCGGCCTCGATCCGGTCGGTGAGCTGCTCGACGTACCAGGCGCCGCCCAGCGGGTCGGCCACGTTGGCCACGCCGGTCTCCTCCATCAGCACCTGCTGGGTGCGCAGCGCGATCTCGGCGGCCTGCTCGCTGGGGAGCGCGAGGGTCTCGTCGAGGGCGTTGGTGTGGAGGGAGTTGGTGCCGCCGAGGACGGCCGCGAGGGCCTCGACCGCGGTCCGCACGACGTTGTTGTACGGCTGCTGCGCGGTGAGCGAGACACCGGCGGTCTGGGTGTGGAAGCGGAGCCACTGCGCCTTGTCGGTCTTGGCGCCGTAGACCTCCTTCATCCAGCGGGCCCAGATCCGGCGGGCGGCGCGGAACTTGGCGATCTCCTCGAAGAAGTCGAGGTGCGCGTCGAAGAAGAAGGACAGGCCGGGCGCGAAGACGTCGACGTCGAGGCCGCGGGAGAGGCCGAGTTCGACGTAGCCGAAGCCGTCGGCGAGGGTGTACGCGAGCTCCTGCGCGGCCGTCGCACCGGCCTCGCGGATGTGGTAGCCGGAGACCGAGAGCGGCTTGTACGCGGGGATGCCGGCCGCGCAGTGCTCCATCAGGTCGCCGATCAGGCGCAGGTGCGGCTCCGGCGGGAAGAGCCACTCCTTCTGCGCGATGTACTCCTTGAAGATGTCGGTCTGCAGGGTGCCGTTGAGGACGGCCGGGTCGACGCCCTGCCGCTCGGCGGCGACCAGGTACATGCAGAAGACCGGGACGGCCGGGCCGGAGATCGTCATCGAGGTGGTGACGTCGCCGAGCGGGATGTCCTTGAAGAGGACCTCCATGTCGGCGGCGGAGTCGATGGCGACACCGCAGTGGCCGACCTCGCCGAGCGAGCGCGGGTCGTCGGAGTCGCGGCCCATCAGGGTCGGCATGTCGAAGGCGACCGAGAGCCCGCCGCCGCCGGCGGCGAGGATCATCTTGTAGCGCTCGTTGGTCTGCTCGGCGTTGCCGAAGCCGGCGAACTGGCGGATGGTCCAGGTGCGGCCCCGGTAGCCGGTCGGGTGCAGACCGCGGGTGTAGGGGTACTCGCCCGGCCAGCCGATGCGCTCGAACCCCTCGTAGGTGTCCCCGGGGCGCGGGCCGTAGACCGGCTCCACGGTGTCGCCGGAGAGCGTGGTGAAGTCGGCGTCGCGCTTGCGGGCCTTGTCGTAACGGGCCTGCCAGCGACGGCGGCCTTCCTCGATGGCGTCAGCGTCCATGCTTCAAATTTACTAGGACGTCCTAGTAAATGTCGATGGCAAAGCCCCGCACATATGTGCGGGGCTTCGGTCAGGCCTTGACGGGCTGCGCCTGCGCGCCGCTGACCAGCGGAAGCGTCTCGGCGACGACCTTGCGCTCGACGAAGAACGCGGCCGTCGGAATCGTGCCGGAGATCAGGACCCAGATCAGCTTGCCGAACGGCCACTTGGCCTTGGAGCCCAGGTCGAAGGCGAAGATCAGGTACACGATGTAGAGGACGCCGTGGATCTGGGAGACCACGAGGGTCAGGTCCTCGCCGACGCCGAAGCCGTACTTGGCGACCATGCACGCGCAGAGGATGAGCAGCATGACGGCGGTCACGTAGGCCATGACGCGGTAGCGGGTCAGCACGCTGGATTTCATGCCGTCGAGACTAACGGCACGATCCGGGCGATCTTCGCGCGGGTCCGGCCCGGCCGGGAAGCGTGAAAGCGCCCGGTCGGAAGGCGTGACAGGGCCCGGTCAGGACTCGTCGAAGTCGCCCGCCGCGACCCGCAGCGGCCGCAGCATCGCGAAGATCTCGGCGCACTCCTCGGTGTCGTACGCGCCGAGGCCGAACTCCATCGCCATCAGGTCCCGGGTGGCCGACTCCACGACCTCGCGGCCCTTGTCCGTGATGGAGGCGAGGGTGCCGCGGCCGTCGTTGGGGTTGGGGCGCTTGGCCACCAGGCCGGAGCGCACCAGGCGGTCCACCGTGTTCGTCACGGACGTGGGGTGGACCATCAGCCGCTCGCCGATCTTGGACATCGGCAGTTCGCCGGCCTTGGAGAAGGTCAGCAGCACCAGCGCCTCGTACCGGGCGAAGGTCAGCCCGTACGGCTTGACCACGGCGTCCACCTCGGCCAGCAGGATCTGGTGGGCGCGCATGATCGAGGTGATCGCGGCCATCGAGGGGACCGGGCCCCAGCGCTTCTGCCAGAGTTCGTCGGCGCGGGCGATGGGGTCGAAGGGGAGACTGAGCGGCTTCGGCACGCGTCGACCTTACCCATGGGTCATCTGGCGGTCAGCCGCGTCTCGCCTTTCGGTCGCCCGGCCCTCGCCCGGCCGTCGCCCTGACCTCCAGAACCAGCCAGCCGAGCACCACCGTGCCGAGGACGCCGGCCCCGGCGACGACGGCGTGCACGGGGGCGAACTCGGCGGCGACGCCCGCGCCCGCCATGCCGGCGCCCTGCGCGGTCATCATGCCCGCGCTCATCAGCGTCATCGCCCGCCCCCGCCGCCCGTCCGGCACGGCGGCGACGAACCAGGCGTCGAGCCCCAGGGTGTACGCGCCGGTCGCGCCGGCCAGGAAGAGCGCGACGGCCGCGAGCGCGAGGCCCGGCCCGGCCGCGTACAGCAGGAACGGCAGCAGCCCGGTCGCCGCGAGCGGCAGCACGATCCGCGCCCGCGCCCCGGCGCCCAGGAACGCCCCGGCGGCCAGCTCGCCCGCGATCGTGCCGACGGGCAGCGCGCACATCAGCAGCCCGAGGGCGGCGGTGGAGACGCCGATCTCGTCGGCGTAGGGCGCGGCGAGCGCCTCGGGCACGACGGCGAACAGCGGCGGCAGCCAGAACATCAGCAGCAGTGCCCGGATCCGCCGGTCGCGCAGCAGGCCGAAGGTCCCGCGCAGCCCCTTGCCGCCGGAGGCGCCGCCCCGGGCCGGGCGGCGGGCGGTGCCGAGGCGCAGGAGCAGCGCGGAGGCGAGGAAGGTGAGGGCGGTGATGACGAGGGCGCCGCGCGGCCGGACGACGGTGAGCAGCAGGCCGCCGGCCGCGAAGCCGGTGAGCAGCGCGCTCTGCGACACGATCCGCAGGAGCGAGCGGCCGAGCACGAAGAGGTCGCCCTCGCCGAGGATGTCGGCGAGCGTCGCCATCCGGGTCCCGGTGAAGACGGGCGACACGACGGCGATCACGCCGCGCAGCGCCAAGAGCCCGGCGACCGGGGTGGCGGGCGCGACCATCAGGGCCACGCACCCGGCGCACACCAGGTCGCAGCCGACGAGCACCCGGCGCGGCGGATACCGGTCGGCGGCGCCGGCGAGCAGGGTGCCGCCGACGAGGTAGGGCAGGAAGCCGAGCGCGAAGGTGAGCGCGGACAGCAGCGGGGAGCGGGTGAGGTCGTACACGAGGACGGTGAGGGCGAGTTCGCTGACGACGACGCCGAGGAGCGAGCAGAGGTGGGCGGCGAAGACGGAGCGGAACTCGCGCACGGCGAAGACGGCGCCGTAGCCGGGGGCGGCCGGGGCCGGGGGCCCCTGGGCAGCGTCGGGCGCGGGCGCGCCCTCGCGCGCCCGGGTGTCGTTCGTGGGCATGACGGCAGCGTGCGGCCCGCCGGGGCCGCCGCCCTAGACTTTCGGCTCCAGCCGAATCACCGCCGTGGCTTTGGGGGTCTTGTGCCGTATCACCTGCACTTCGGCGAGGCCGATCCGCTGCGCATCCGGTTCGCGATCTCGCCGCTGTGGGAGACGCAGTGCGCGGTGCGGGTGCTGGCCCGGCCGCGCAAGCAGGGGTACCACCTGCCGTGGCTGCGGCGGATCACCGAGGCCGCGCGCGCGGTGGACCTGGCGCCGCTGCATCTGCTGATGCCGCAGCGGGGGCACAACCCGGACTGCCTCTATCCGCCGCCGATCGGGCCCGCGGCGACCTTCGAGGAGGAGCTCGCGGCCGTCCGGGAGACGGATCCGGCGCTCGCCCTGGACGACTTCCGGCGGGCGCTCGCCGAGACGCCGGGGGCGGCCGGGACACCGCACGGGCGGCGGATGCTCGCGGATCCGGCGGGGGCCCTGCAGTGGCTGGCGGATCTGGTCGAGGAGGCGTGGCGGGCACTGGTGGCGCCGGAGTGGCCGCGGCTGCGGGCGCTGCTCGAGGCGGACGTGGCGTACCACTCGCGGCGGCTCGCCGAGGTCGGTCTGGAGCGGCTGCTCGCCGAGCTGCATCCGGCGTTCGCGTGGACGGAGGAGACGTCGACGCTGACGGTGGACTACCGCGGGGAGCACGTACGGGCGCTCGACGGGCAGGGTCTCGTCCTGCTGCCGTCGGTCTTCACCTGGCCGGACGTGGTGAGCGGTTTCGATCCGCCGTGGCAGCCCACGGTCGCGTATCCGGCGCGGGGCATCGGCGGGCTGTGGACGGAGGCCCGCGAGCGCACGCCGGACGCGCTGGCGCGGCTGCTCGGCCGGGCCAGGGCGGAGGTGCTGTGCGCGCTCGACGAGCCGGCCGGGACCTCGGCGCTCGCGCACCGGCTCGGGCTCGCGCCCTCCTCCGTGTCGGCGCACCTGTCGGTGCTGCGCGCGGCCGGCCTGCTCGTCTCGCGGCGCTACGGTCACCAGGTGCTGTACGAGCGGACGCCGCTGGGGATCGCGCTCGCGGTGTCGCAGCCGGACCCTGACTGACCGTTATGTCACGATTGGCCCGACCTGTCACGTGCCATCGTCCCGTAGCCCGCTGTCGCCCGAACCTGGGGGCCGGATGTCCCGTCGCCGTTACGTCTCCACCGCCGCCCGCGCCTGCCCCCTCGCCCTCGCCGCCGCCCTCCTGCTGACCGGCTGCGGCACGGACGACGACGGGCCCGCCTCGCCCGTCGGCCCGCCCTCGGCGCGCGGCGAGGTGGCGCCGACCGGCGGCTCGCCGTTCTGGGTGGACCCGGACAGCGACGCGGCCCGGCAGGTCAGGGCGTACGAGTCGCAGGGCCGCACCGAGGACGCGAGGGTGCTGCGGCGGATCTCGGAGCGGCCGGTCGCCGACTGGCCGGACGGCGTCGACCCGGTGCCGGACGTCGCCAAGGCGGTGCGCGGCGCGGCGCGCGATCTGCGGACGGTGGTCCTCGTCGCCTACGACATCCCGCACCGCGACTGCGGGATGTACTCGGCGGGCGGGGCGCACGACGCACAGGCGTACCGGAAGTGGGTGGACGCCTTCGCCTCGGCGATCGGGGACGCGCCGGCGGTGGTGATCCTGGAGCCGGACGCGGTGCCGCACATCGTGGACGGCTGCACCCCGGCCGAGTACCACGAGGAGCGGCTGCGGCTGCTCGCGGACGCGGTCGACCGCTTCAAGAAGCAGCCGCGCACCCGGGTCTATCTCGACGCCGGCAACCCGGCCTGGCTGCACACCCCGGAGAAGCTGGTGGAGCCGCTGCGCCGGGCGGGCGTCGCGAAGGCCGACGGCTTCGCCCTGAACGTGTCGAACTTCCAGACCAACGACGTCGTACGGGGCTTCGGCGCGGGTCTGTCGCGGCTGCTCGGCGGCGCCCACTTCACCATCGACACCAGCCGCAACGGCGACGGGCCGCTGCCGGGCGACCGGGCGGAGGGCTGGTGCAACCCGCCCGGCCGGTCCCTCGGCACCCCGCCGACCGACCGGACCGGGGACGAGCTGGTCGACGCGTATCTGTGGATCAAGCGCCCCGGCGACTCGGACGGCACCTGCCGGGGCGGCCCGGCCGCCGGGACCTGGTGGCCGGAGTACGCCCTCGGCCTGGCGCGCCGGGCGAAGGGCTGATCTCCTAGCCGACCTGGATCCACTTGGCCTCGGACGAGATGCCGTCGCGGTCGGTGACGAAGAGCATGTACCAGCCGGGCGGCACGAGCGTGCGGTCCTTCGGCACCTGGACGGTGACCGTGACGCCGTCCGGGTCCTTCGTCAGGCCCAGTTCCACCGAGCGCTGTTCGACGTCGGTGGTGTGCGTGACGGCGCTCGGGCGCATCAGCCGGGCCGTGGCGATCCGGCCCGCGTCCTTGGTCTTGAAGGTGGCGCGGCCGTTCTGGTCCAGCTCCTGCGCCCCCTCGCCGAGCACCGGCCGGTCGGTGCCGGCCCGGTGCAGGGACGGCGGGGTGAAGACCTCGATGCGCTGCTCGAAGGTTCCGAGCTTGGTGTTGTCGGCGTCCTCGTAGAGCGGGTCGGAGCCGAAGGTGGCGACCCGGCCGTCGGGCAGCAGCAGCGCCTCGGAGTGGTAGTTGCGGCCGACGGTGGGTTCGGCGGCCTCGCTGAAGGCGTTGTTCCTCGGGTCGTAGAACTGCGCCCTGAGGATGTCGCTGGCGCCGCGGCCCCGGTAGTCGGCCGAGCCGCCGCTGGTGAAGACGGTGTCGTCGGGCATGAGCACGCTGCTGAGGTAGCGGGTGCCCTGCGGCAGCCGCGGCCCGTCCTGGAAGACGGGGCTGTCCTTGGACAGGTCGATGATCGAGGTGCGGGCGGTGGAGGCGGGCGACTCGCCGACGCCGCCGCCGCCGAGCACCATCACCTTCTGCTGCTGCGCGGGCGGCAGCAGCAGCGAGGCGGAGGTCTCCAGCTGGTCGGGGTCGGTGAGGCCGGGCAGCTTGGTGAAGGAGTTCTTCTTCAGGTCCCACAGGCCCGGCTCGCGGCCCTTGTCGGCGGGGCCGTAGCCGGCGTTGGAGCCGGTGTAGAGGAGCTTGCCGCCCTTGGTGAGGAAGAGCGCGGGGTAGGTCGGGAAGTAGTGGAAGGGGCCCTTGGACCACTTCTTCGTCGCGGGGTCGTAGAGCTCGTTGTCGCCGGGGACGACGTCGCCGACGTCGTTGAGTCCGGAGACGGCGAGCACCTTGCCGTCGTCGAGGGTGACGAGGGTGGGGTACCAGCGGGCGTCCTTCATGGGCGAGACCGGGATGTAGCGCTCGGCCTTCGGGTCGAACTCGTAGGCGGCCCTGATGCCCTGGAAGTCCTGCTTCTCGGTGGTGAGCTTCTGCGCGAGGCCGTAGACGTTGTCGGCCTCGTCGCCCTTGAGGCCGACGACCTCGTACTGCGCGGCCTCGGTGGTGAGGGCCTGCGGGCCCTCCTTGACCGCCTCGACGAAGACGCGCGCCTCGGCCGCCGTGACCTTGGTCTTCCACGGTTTCATCTGGCCGCTCTTGAAGTACGAGATCTCGAACTCGCGCTTGGCCCTGGGGACGGTGACGTCGAACTTCGACACGTACTCCACGCCGGACGGGGAGCGGAAGACGGTGCCCTTCTTGAGGGTGACGGGCTTGTCGGGGCTCTCGTTCTTGACCCGCATGCCGCCGCCGGCCTTCTTCACCTCGCCGTCGAGGACCTCGTAGCGGGCGGTGCCGCCGGCGACGAGGAGGTGGCCGTTGGCGAGCTGGGTGTGGCCGGAGCAGAAGAAGTCCTCGGGCGTGGGGATCTTCTTGAAGGTGTTCTTCGCCGGGTCCCAGAGGATGGTCTCGAAGGTGCCGGCGTCGAAGTTCTTCTGGTTGTTGCCGGAGCCGGCGACGAGCAGCACCTTGCCGGTGTGCAGCAGGGCGGCGTGAATGGCGTTGATCTTGAACTGCGGGGGCACGTCGACGACGGCCCAGGAGCCGTACTTCTTCTGGTAGCCGGGCTGGGCGATCTTGTACGCGTGGTACTTCTCGCTCGCGAAGGAGAGCGCGGCCGGCGCGTTGAGCGCCGCGAGGACGAGGACGGCACCGCTGCCGAACAGGGTCTTCTTGAACTGCTTGGACGGCCGGTAGGCCATGGCTCAGTTCCCTCCGGTCGTCGTGGGCGCGGTGGTGGGGGCGGGCGCGGGCTTCGCGGGGGCCGTCGCACGGGCCCGCACCCGGCCGCGGGCGCGCAGGCCCGTGACGGCCCAGACGGCGAGCGGGGCGAGCGCGATGAGCAGGGCGAGGACCGCCCAGGTGCGCATGGCCGCGTGGGTGTGGCCGAAGCGGACGGAGGCGACGAGGGAGGCGACGAGCACGGCCGCCCAGAAGAGGTGGATCCGGAAGGTGAGGACGCGGTCGGGGCTGGCCTCGCCGCCCTTGGGGGTGACGACGAAGCGGCCGCGGGTGCGGAGCATCGCCGAGCCGAGGGACGTGAGGTAGATCGGCGCGGAGAGCGCGGACATCGCCATGCCGGCGAGGCCGCCGGAGCCCTCCGGCTCGTGGGGCGAGACGTTGTGGCGCCGGTTCCACAGATAGAGGCCGATCTGGAGGGCGACGGCGTCGCTGTAGATCATCAGCCAGACCGAGGAGGAGACCTGGGTGCCGGAGGCGCCGATCCAGAGGAAGAGGACGCAGGAGAGGATGCCGAGGAGCCAGTTGACGGCCGTCATCGGGTAGTAGACGAGCATGAGCGTGTAGTTGAGGAGCCGCCCGGGCGGAGTACGGAAGGGCGCCTTCCAGTACTGCTTGAGGAGCGTCTCGTACGTGCCCCGGGACCAGCGCAGCTGCTGGGTGAAGAAGTCCGTCCAGGAGGCCGGACCCTCCCCCACCGCGAGCACGTCGGGCGTGTAGACGGAGCGCCAGAAGCGCCCGGTCACCGGGTTCCTCCTGCGGTGCAGCTCGAAGCCGGTGGCCATGTCCTCGGTGACGGAGTCCACGAGGCCGCCGATCTGCTTCAGGGCGGCGATCCGCACGATGTTGTTGGTGCCGACGAACATCGGGGCGCGGTAGCGGTTGCCGGCCCGCTGGATCAGCGCGTGGAAGAGGAACTGCTGCGACTCGGCGGCCTTGGTGACGGCGGCGGTGTAGTTGCCGTAGACCTGCGGGCCGACCACGAAGGCGATGTCGGGGTCGCGGAAGAAGCCGAGCATCCGCTCCAGGAAGTTCGGCAGCGGCACGTGGTCGGTGTCGACGGAGGCGAAGAACTCGTAGGCGTCGCCGTGCCGCGCCAGCCAGGCGTTGTAGTTGCCGTGCTTGGTACGGGCCTTGTGGGCGCCCTTCGGGCGGTTCCACTCGGGGACGCCGGCCCGGGTGAAGTGGCGGACGCCGAGCTCCTCGCACAGGGCCCTGGCGCCGGCGTCGTCGCCCTCGTCGAGCAGCCACACGTCGAGCGGCCCGTCGTGCCGCAGCCGCACCGCGGCTTCCAGGGTGGCCCGGACCATGGAGAGCGGTTCCTTGCCGGGCACGTAGGTGGTGAGGAAGGCGACCCGGGTGCCGGGCTCGGCGCGCACGGGTATGGGGTCGCGGGCGACGAGGGTGGCGTGGGCGATCGAGGTGACGTTCACCAGCATGAAGAAGCAGATGAGCCCGATCGACACGAGCATCACGGTGTCGTACGGCACCCGCCAGACGTCGTCGCCCTCGCGGACGGTCCAGTGGCTCGGCCAGACGAGGTAGACCAGGAGCAGCGCGGAGAGCAGGGGGGCGAGGCCCATCAGGAGGACGGCTCGTATTCGGTGCGGTTCCTTCGAGAGCAGGCTCCTGTACCGCACCCGGTACCCGCCGGCCGCCGGGTCCGGTTCCGTGAGCGGACCGGCGAGTCGGCTGTAGGTGTCGTAGTCGTAGCCTCCCGGCCGCACGGTGCCTCCAGCTGCTGTCGAACGGGTCGATAGCCCCACGAAAAGGGACATACATCGACGTGTCGACTGGAGGCGTCCGAGTGAGCGGTTTTACGGAAGAGCACCCTTTCGGCGCAGTGCGAGGCGGACCGCCTTCCGGGCGACCGGGCCGAGTCCGTCGAGCGCGGCCAGCAGCGCGCCCAGGTGTTCGAGCGTGTCGAGCGCGGCGCCGGCGCCGGCCGGGTCGACCCCCTCGTACAGTTCGAGCCCGACGAAGGAGGCGGCGACGGCGCGGGCGAGCCCGGCCGGATCGGCGACCCCGTCGAGCGGGCCGCCGGCCAGCACCCGGCGCAGCACCTCCTCGATCTCGGTGATCCACAGGTCGAGCCCGGCGGCCGTGGCCGGGCCGAGCCGCGGATGGGTCTGCGCCCCGGCGAGCAGCTGCCCGAGCACGGCGACCTGCCCGGCGGCCCGCTCCTCGGCGTGCATCTCCCGCGCGAAGGAGAGCAGTTCGGTGAGGCTGCCGACCTCGGCGAGCCGCTCCCGGTGCAGCGCGACGCGCTGCTCGGCGCCGTACCGGCAGGCGGCGGCGAGGAGTTCGTCCATCGAGCCGAAGTGATAGAAGACCAAGGCCTGGTTGACCCCGGCGGCCGTCGCCACCGACCGCGCCGACG
The DNA here is from genome assembly GCF_042873935.1 of Streptomyces sp. NPDC004327. Lineage (NCBI taxonomy): Bacteria > Bacillati > Actinomycetota > Actinomycetes > Kitasatosporales > Streptomycetaceae > Streptomyces > Streptomyces sp. NPDC004327. The sequence continues at coordinate 360,946 of NZ_JBIAME010000011.1, forward strand.
TCTTCGCGATCCCCTGCTCGACCAGGACGCGCAGGGCGCCTTCGAGCAGCTTGCGCCGCGTCTCCTCGGTGCTCACGCCCGCGCCTCCTCGCGCACGGGGCGCAGCCCCGGCCGGACACCGCACTCGCGGACGGAGGCGTACGAGGCGGTGAAGGAGCCCTCGTACCCGAACAGCGGCCCGACGTACGGGTTGACCACCCGGACGCGGATGCGGAAGCGGCCGGTGCGCTCGTCGAAGGACTCGCGCACCTCGGCGTCGGCGCCGATGAGACCGGGCACGCGCACGTCCACCGGGCCTTCGCGGAAGCGGTGTGCGCCGGAGCGGATGAGCAGCGAGCCGTCGGGCTCGGCGGACAGTTCGAGCTCGCTGGCGAGGTGCTGGTGGGTGCCGAGGTAGTCGAGGACGCTGCCGGGCGCCGGTCCGGCCACCATCGTCGCGTCGAAGCGGCGCGGCCCGCCGGGGAGCTCGAAGGTCCGCACGAAGGTGACGGTCTCGCGGCCGTACGAGTCGAGGTACGGCACGTTCTCGATGACGAAGGGCACCTGCCGGCCGGTGTGCGGGAGCAGGATGTTGCGGGTCGAGCCGAGGGCGAGGAACGGGCGGATCAGGTGCCGGGTGAGCCCCCTGCCGTGCCAGATCCGGTCCATGACCCCGCGCCCGACGCAGAGTTCACCGCTCGCGAGCCCGACGGAGAAGCGCCGCCGCAGCTCGGGGTGCAGGCGGGCGAAGGCGTCCTCGCCCATGGCGGTGCGGAAGATCGAGCTCATGGCTTCTCCGGTTTCCCAGGCGGGGTGCGCAGACAACGGCGGGCGGCGGGGGTGCGCGGCGACGGCGGCAGGAAGAAGGCGGCGGCGCAGGCGAGGAGCAGCACCGGGGCCGTGGGGCGGACGGCGGCGGCCAGGGCCACAGTGCCGGCCCGGGCGGCGAGTTCGAGCTGCCAGTGGGTGCGGGCGCGCTCCGGGGTGAGGCCGTGCTCGCACCACAGGCGCAGCCGGTCGAATGACCAGGCGGTGGCCCAGCCCATGAGCGGCCGGAGGACGAACCGGTCGGCGAGCGCGCCGAAGCGCCCCCAGCGGGTGCGGTAGTCGTAGCCGGTGAGGAAGCGGATCCCCGCCGGTCCGGGGACGTACCGCCAGTACCCGCTGCCCCCGGCGAGCGGGGACAGCGGGTCGGGCGACGCGAACCGCAGCGAGGAGACCCGGTCGCCGCCGGCCCGGTGGCGCTCCCCCGCGGAGACACCGGTGCCGGCGACGACCAGGAAGGGCAGCACGCGCACGGCGTACCGGAACCGCCGGGCCGCCCCGTCGGAAGACGGACCGGCCGGCGTCAGATACGTGATCTCGGTGAACCGCAGATCCCAGCGCTGGTGCTGCGCCGGATCCTGGGTCCGCTCCCAGAGCGTCTCCAGGCCGGCGCGCACGCGTGCCTCGACGTAGAGCCCCAAGGCTCCGCCCCCTCCCCCGTTTTGAGCGACCGCTCAAGCAGCGCCCACCCGGACGGTAGCGGGTTTTGAGCGGTCGCTCAAGATTGCCGGCGCAGGGACGCGGATGATGAAAAGGGCGGCCCCCGGCAGATGCCGGGGGCCGCCCTGGACGTCGGGTGGCGGGCTGGGCGTCAGCCCTCCGCCAGGTGGCGTTCCACCGTCTCGACCTTCGACGTGAGGCCGTCCGTGACGCCCGGGCGGATGTCCGCCTTGATCACGACCGAGACGCGCGGCGCCCGCGCCTCCACCGCCGCGACGGCGCGCTTCACGACGTCCATGACCTCGTCCCACGTCTCGCCCTCGATCGAGGTGAACATGGCGTCGGTGCGGTGGGGGAGGCCGGACTCGCGGACGACGCGGACGGCGTCGGCGACGTACTCGCCGACGTCCTCGCCGACGCCGAGCGGGGTGACGGAGAAGGCGACGATCATGCGTTCACCACTCCCTCGCGGCGGGCGCGGGAGGCGATGACCGCGTCCTCGGCCTCGCGCTTGAGCTTGCGCTCGGCGACGAAGCCACCGAAGGGGAGCACGGAGAGGACGAAGTAGAGGGCGGCGGTCTTGAAGGACCACTTGGTGCGGTTCCAGGCGTCCAGCCAGAAGAGCACGTAGAGGATGAAGAGGATGCCGTGGACCATGCCCATCACGGGCACCGCGTCGAAGCTCGTCGTCCGCTTCAGCACCGAGCAGACCAGGAGAAGGAGGAACGACACGCCTTCCGGAGCGGAGACGAGCCGGAGCCGGTGCAGCGAGGAAGCGGTCTTGATGTCCACGACGGGGGTCACCTTCGTTCGATCTTGTGAACGGATGCACAAGGGCGGTTCCATTGTGCATGGCGACTTTGCTGTCCCTTTGTCCGGGGGGCCAGTACCGTCCCTCCGTGGCAACGTTTCGACTCCAGGGCAGCAAAGTGCTCGCCGTGACCATGACCGGCGACGCCGTGAAGGCGAAGAACGGCTCCATGGTGGCCTACGACGGCCAGATGGCGTTCAAGAAGATGAGCGGCGGCGGTGAGGGCCTGCGCGGCATGGTGACCCGCCGGCTGACCGGGGAGCAGATGGAGGTGATGGAGGTCCGCGGGCAGGGAACCTGCTGGTTCGCCGACCGGGCCTCCGAGATCAACCTGGTCCAGCTGCACGGCGACAAGCTGTTCGTCGAGGCGAGCAACCTGCTCTGCACCGACGCCGGTCTGCGCACCGGCACCACCTTCACCGGGCTGCGCGGCGGGGCGACGGGCAACGGCCTGTTCACCACGACCGTGGAGGGCACCGGGCAGGCGGCGATCATGTCGGACGGCCCGGCGGTGGTGCTGCGGGTGAGCCCGCAGTACCCGCTGTCCGTGGACCCCGGCGCGTACATCGCCCACCAGGGCAACCTCCAGCAGCACTTCCAGTCCGGTGTGACCTTCCGCACGTTCATGGGCGAGGGCGGCGGCGAGGCCTTCCAGATCCGCTTCGAGGGCGACGGCCTCGTCTATGTCCAGCCGAGCGAGCGGAACACGATCGGGGGCGACGCCTGATGTCCTTCCGCGAGGTCAACTCCAAGATGATCGAGGCCACGGTCGTCCCGGGGCAGCGGCTCTTCAGCCAGCGCGGCGCGATGCTCGCGTACCGCGGCGACGTCACTTTCACGCCGAACCTGACCGGCGGCCAGGGCGGCCTGATGTCGATGATCGGCCGCCGGGTGGCCGGCGAGGCGACGCCGCTGATGACGGTCGAGGGCAGCGGCACGGTGATGTTCGGGCACGGCGGCCACCACGTCCAGGTGATCGGGCTGACCGGCGACACGCTCTACGTGGAGGCCGACCGGCTGCTCGCCTTCGAGGGCACGCTGGAGCAGGGCACGATGTTCATGGGCTCGCAGGGCGGGGTCATGGGCATGGTGCGCGGCCAGGTCACCGGCCAGGGCCTGTTCACCACGACCCTGCGGGGGCACGGCGCGGTGGCGGTCATGGCGCACGGCGGCGTCATCGAGCTGCCGATCACCCCGGGCCGTCCGGTGCACGTCGACCCGCAGGCGTACGTCGCCCACCACGGCGACGTGCGCAACAAGCTGTCGACCGCGCTGGGCTGGCGGGACATGGTGGGGCGCGGCTCGGGCGAGGCGTTCCAGCTGGAGCTGAGCGGAAGCGGTGTGGTGTACGTGCAGGCGTCTGAGGAGAAGTTGTGACCGGTCCCGTGATCCATGACCCGATGACCCTGCCGTCGGACGACAACGTCAACTCCTACACCTTCTGCGTCGAGCTCAAGGGATCGCCCTGGTTCCTGCAGAAGGGCAAGATGATCGCCTACTACGGGCGCATCGAGTTCAACGGCATCGGCCACGGCCGGCTCGACCGGCTGGTCCGCACCTCCTTCCACTCGCCGCTGCACGCGAGCGACTGGGTGGTGGCCGAGGGCAGCGGCAAGATGCTGCTCGCCGACCGGGCCTTCGACGTGAACTCGTTCGACCTGGACGAGGGCAATCTGACGATCCGGTCCGGCAACCTGCTCGCGTACCAGCCCTCGCTGGCGCTGAAGCAGTCGATCGTGCCGGGGTTCGTGACGCTGATCGGCACGGGCAAGTTCGTGGCGGCGTCGAACGGTCCCGTGGTCTTCATGGAGCCGCCGCTGCGGGTCGATCCGCAGGCGCTGGTCGGCTGGGCCGACTGCCCGTCGCCGTGCCACCACTACGACCACGGCTATCTGACGGGCGTGATGGGCGGCGTACGGGCGCTGACGGGGATCGGCGGCTCGTCGGGCGAGGAGCACCAGTTCGAGTTCGTCGGGGCGGGTACCGTGTTGCTGCAGTCGACGGAGCTGATGATGCCGGAGCGGGCGATCGGCGAGCCGGGGGCGGGGCCGGGGGTCGCGGGCGGTCAGGGTGTGCCCGGGGCGCATGGTTCCGGCCAGGGGCCGCTCGGTTCGGTACCGCGTCTTCCCGGACAGCTCGGCGACCTACAGCGTCGCTTCGGTCTGTGAGCGGTAGTCTGCGGAGCGTGACGCGTCGAACACACTCCCAGAATTCGTCAAGTTTTCAACTTCTTAGGTAGAATCCATACATGGAGACCGAGACGGCCACCCCCTGGCTCACCGACACCGAGCAGTGTGCCTGGCGCACCTATCTGGACGTCACCAGAATGCTGACGTACCAGCTGGAGAAGGACCTCCAGCCCTTCGGCCTGACGATGAACGACTACGAGATCCTCGTGAACCTCTCGGAGTCGGCGGAGCGGCGTCTGCGCATGAGCGATCTCGCGGCGGCCACCCTGCAGTCGAAGAGCCGGCTCTCCCACCAGATCACCCGCATGGAGAACGCCGGTCTGGTCAAGCGGGCCAACTGCGAGTCCGACCGGCGCGGGCTGTACGCGGTCCTCACCGACCAGGGCATGGAGACCATGCGCAAGGTCGCCCCGCACCACGTCGAGTCGGTGCGCAAGCACTTCATCGACCAGCTCACCCCCGAGGCCCTCGGCGACCTGCACGAGTCGCTGAAGCCCATCGCGGAGCAGCTGCGCGGGCGCCGCGGCAAGCCGTAGCCGCACCGCGGACACGGCAGAAGGGCCCGGCACCCGTGAGGGGTGCCGGGCCCTTCCCGTGCACGAACACCGACGCTCCCCGGCCCTAGCGGCCCGTCAGGCTCGCGATCAGCTCGTCCGAGGCCGCGTACGGGTCCAGCTCGCCGGACGTGATGCGCTCCGCGAGCGCGTCGAGGCGGCGGTCGCCGTGCAGGTCGCCGATCCGCTCGCGCAGGGCCGTCACCGCGATGGTCTCCACCTCGCGGGCCGCCCGGGAGCGGCGGCGCTCCGCCAGGACCCCGTGCTCCTCCATCCACGCCCGGTGCTTCTCCAGGGCCTCCACGACCTCGTCGATGCCCTCGCCGCGCGCCGCGACCGTCTTCACGATCGGCGGCCGCCAGTCGCCCGGCCCGCGCGCCTCGCCGAGGCCCAGCATGTGGTTGAGCTCCCGGGCGGTGGCGTCGGCGCCGTCCCGGTCGGCCTTGTTGACCACGTACACGTCGCCGATCTCCAGGATGCCCGCCTTGGCGGCCTGGATGCCGTCGCCCATGCCCGGGGCGAGCAGCACGACGGAGGTGTCGGCCTGGGAGGCGATCTCCACCTCCGACTGGCCGACGCCCACGGTCTCCACCAGGACCACGTCGCAGCCGGCCGCGTCCAGCACCCGGATGGCCTGCGGGGCGGACCAGGCGAGGCCGCCGAGGTGGCCGCGGGTGGCCATGGAGCGGATGTAGACGCCCGGGTCGGAGGCGTGCTCGCCCATCCGGACCCGGTCACCGAGGAGCGCGCCGCCGCTGAACGGCGAGGACGGGTCGACGGCGAGCACGCCGACCCGCTTGCCGGCCCGGCGGTAGGCGGAGACCAGCGCCGACGTCGACGTCGACTTGCCGACGCCGGGCGAGCCGGTCAGGCCCACCACGTAGGCGTTGCCCGTGAGCGGGGCGAGCGCCGCCATCACCTCGCGCAGCTGCGGGGACGCCCCCTCCACGAGCGAGATCAGCCGGGCCACGGCGCGCGGCCGGCCCTCCCGTGCCTGGTCGACCAGTGCGGGGACGTCCACCATGTGCAGCTGCTCCTTGCGTGCGTGCGTCGTGCGGAGGTGACTTACTTGCCGGGGACCTTGACGATCAGGGCGTCGCCCTGGCCGCCGCCGCCGCACAGGGCCGCCGCGCCCACGCCGCCGCCGCGCCGCTTGAGCTCCAGGGCCAGGTGCAGCACCAGACGGGCGCCGGACATGCCGATCGGGTGGCCGAGCGCGATGGCGCCGCCGTTGACGTTCACCTTTTCGGGGGTGACGCCCAGGTCCTTCATTGACTGGTGCGAGACCGCGGCGAACGCCTCGTTGATCTCGATCAGGTCGAGGTCGGCGACGTCCAGGCCCTCCTTCTTGAGGGCGTGCAGGATCGCGTTGGACGGCTGCGACTGCAGCGAGTTGTCCGGGCCGGCCACGTTGCCGTGGGCGCCGATCTCGGCGATCCACTCCAGGCCCAGCTCCTCGGCCTTGGCCTTGCTCATGACGACCACGGCGGCCGCGCCGTCGGAGATCTGCGAGGCGGTGCCGGCGGTGATGGTGCCGTCCTTGGTGAAGGCCGGGCGGAGCTTGCCGAGGGACTCGACGGTGGTCTCGGCGCGGATGCCCTCGTCCTTGGAGAAGACGACCGGCTCGCCCTTGCGCTGCGGGATCTCGACCGGGGTGATCTCGGCCTCGAAGACGCCGTTCTTCTGGGCGGCGGCGGCACGCTGGTGCGACAGCGCGGCGAGCTCGTCCTGGACGTCGCGCGGGATGCCGAGGCGGGTGTTGTGCTTCTCGGTGGACTCGCCCATGGCGATGCCCTCGAAGGAGTCGGTGAGGCCGTCGTACGCCATGGCGTCGAGCATCTCGATCGCGCCGTACTTGTAGCCCTCACGGGACTTCGGGAGCAGGTGCGGGGCGTTCGTCATGGACTCCTGGCCGCCGGCGACGACGATGTCGAACTCGCCGGCGCGGATCAGCTGGTCGGCGAGCGCGATGGCGTCGAGACCCGACAGACACACCTTGTTGATGGTGAGCGCGGGGACGTTCATCGGGATGCCGCCCTTGACGGCCGCCTGGCGGGCGGGGATCTGCCCGGCGCCCGCCTGGAGCACCTGGCCCATGATCACGTACTGCACCTGGTCGCCGCCGATGCCGGCCCGGTCCAGGGCGGCCTTGATGGCGAAGCCGCCCAGGTCCGCGCCCGAGAAGGACTTGAGCGAGCCCAGCAGGCGACCCATGGGCGTGCGGGCGCCCGCGACGATCACTGAGGTGGTACCGGTCGTTCCAGACATGAGGCGCAGCCCCTTGGGATGAGGAGTGAACGAGACGGGGGTTTGGGGGGATCCCCCAAAAGAAAGGTGCACGGCCAATGTACTGAGCCGCGGCGCGCCGGGTCACCGGCCTGCCGGTGTGACGGCGCGCACGTTGCGTAACCATCCGGTCGGCGCTGCACTGGAGGCATGCTGACGCGTATCGACCACATCGGGATCGCCTGCTTCGACCTGGACAAGACCGTCGAGTTCTATCGGGCCACCTACGGCTTCGAGGTCTTCCACAGCGAGGTCAACGAGGAGCAGGGCGTCCGCGAGGCCATGCTCAAGATCAACGAGACCTCGGACGGCGGGGCCTCCTACCTCCAGCTCCTGGAGCCCACCCGGGAGGACTCGGCGGTGGGCAAGTGGCTCGCCAAGAACGGCGAGGGCGTGCACCACATCGCCTTCGGCACCGCCGACGTCGACGGGGACGCCGCGGCCATCCGCGACAAGGGCGTCCGGGTCCTCTACGACGAGCCGCGGATCGGTTCCATGGGCTCCCGGATCACCTTCCTGCACCCCAAGGACTGCCATGGTGTCCTGACGGAACTGGTCACTTCGGCAGAGCCTTCCGCTGACCACTCCTCAGCGGAGCACTGACCTCCGGATTCCCGGCCCGGTAGAGTGGGCGGCTCCGGGCCGGGGCCGGTCGGAGCCGTGTGCGCACGGCACCGAAGTCGGGATGTCGTGGTCGTCCGATCTGCGCCGATTCCCCGGGGGGCCCGTCCTCGGCCGTGAGGGCGAGCTCGTTGGAGTTGCGACCAGGGTTGGGGTCTCCCCTGCTCGAAGAGCTCGGGGAAGGATGGACCGCGCAGTGCGGGGCTACGAACGCCAGGAGAGCCACCGAGCTGAAGACGACCATCTCTCGCGCTTCGAAGCCGAGATGGAGCGGCTGAAGAAGGAGCGGGAGAAGGCCGTCCAGCACGCCGAGGACCTCGGTTACCAGGTCGAGGTCTTGCGTGCCAAGCTCCACGAGGCGCGCCGCACCATCGCGTCCCGGCCCGCCTACGACAGCGCGGACATCGGCTACCAGGCCGAGCAGATGCTGCGCAACGCGCAGGCGCAGGCCGAGCAGTTGCGCCAGGACGCCGAGCGCGAGCTGCGCGAGGCCCGCGCCCAGACGCAGCGCATCCTCCAGGAGCACGCCGAGCAGCAGGCCCGCCTGCAGGCCGAGCTGCACACCGAGGCCGTCACGCGCCGCCAGCAGCTCGACCAGGAGCTCAACGAGCGCCGCCAGACGGTCGAGTCGCACGTCAACGAGAACGTGGCCTGGGCCGAGCAGCTGCGCGCCCGCAGCGAGTCGCAGGCCCGGCGCCTGATGGAGGAGACGCGCGCCGAGGCCGATGCCTCGCTCGCCGCGGCCCGTGCCGAGGCCGCCCGGATCACCGAGGAGACCCGGCGCCGGGTCGGCGCCGACGCGGAGGCCGCCCGGGCCGAGGCCGAAGCGATTCTGCTGCGCGCCCGCAAGGACGCCGAGCGGCTCCTGAACACCGCGGCCGGCCAGGCGCAGGAGGCCACCAGCCACGCCGAGCAGCTGCGTTCCAGCACCGCGACCGAGACCGAGCAGGCCCGCCGCGAGGCCGCCGAGCTGTCGCGTGCGGCCGAAGTCCGCGTCCAGGAGGCCGAGGAGCGGCTGCGCGAGGCCCGCACCGAGGCCGAGCGGACCCTCGCCGAGGCCAAGGAGGCCGCGGCCAGGCAGCTGACGGCCGCCGAGTCCGCCAACGAGCAGCGCACCCGCACCGCGAAGGCCGAGATCGCGCGCCTGGTCGGCGAGGCCACCAAGGACGCCGAGGCGCTCAAGGAGCAGGCCGAGGAGCAGCTCCGGGAGGCCACCGCCGCCGCGGAGAAGATGGTCTCGGAGGCCGGCGAGAAGGCCCGTACGGCCGCCGCCGAGGACTCCGCCGCCGCGCTCGCCAAGGCCGCCCGGCAGGCCGAGGAGATCCTCACCAAGGCGTCCGAGGACGCCCAGGAGACCACCCGCAAGGCCGCCGAGGAGGCGGAGCGGCTGCGCCGCGAGGCCGAGACCGAGGCCGACCGGCTGCGGCGCACCGCCGAGGAGCAGGCCGACGAGCTGCTCGGCTCGGCGAAGGACGACACCCAGGAGTACCGCGCCAAGACGGTCGAGCTGCAGGAGGAGGCGCGCCGGCTGCGCGGCGAGGCCGAGCAGCTGCGCGCCGAGGCGATCTCCGAGGGCGAGCGGATCCGCGGCGAGGCCCGCCGCGAGGCCGTGGGCCAGATCGAGGAGGCGGCGAAGACCGCCGAGGAGCTACTCACCAAGGCCCGTACGGACGCCGAGGAGCTGCGCGCGAGCGCGGGCGCCGAGAGCGAGCGGGTGCGCGGCGAGGCCATGGAGCGCGCCCAGACGCTGCGCACCCAGGCCGAGGAGACCCTGGAGCGCACCCGGGCCGAGGCCGAGCGGATGCGCGCGGAGGCCGAGGAGCAGGCCGAGTCCGTCCGGGAGGCGGCACAGGCCGCCGCCGTGACGCTGCGCGAGGACGCCGAGCGGGCCGCCGCGGCCCGGCAGGCGGAGGCCGCCGACGAGCTGACCCGGCTGCACACCGAGGCCGAGGCCAAGCTGACGTCGGCCGGCCAGGAGCTGACCGACGCGCGCGCCGAGGGCGAGCGGATCCGGCGCGAGGCCGCCGAGGAGAGCGAGCGGCAGCGCACCGAGTCCGCCGAGCGGATCCGTACGCTCCAGGCGCAGGCCGAGACCGAGGCCGAGCGGCTGCGCGCGGAGGCGGCCGGGGACGCGTCCACGACCCGTACCGAGGCCGAGGCCGCCGCGAACGCGCTGCGCGAGTCCGCCGAGGCCGAGGCCGAGCGGCTGAAGTCCGAGGCGCAGGAGACCGCCGACCGGGTGCGCGCCGAGGCCGCGTCCGCCGCCGAGCGGGTCGCCGCCGAGGCCGCGGAGGCGCTGGCCGCCGCCCAGGAGGAGGCCAACCGGCGGCGCCGGGAGGCCGAGGAGACGCTGGATTCGGCGCGTTCCGAGGCCGGCCGCGAGCGCGAGCTGGCGCGGGAGCGGAGCGAGGAGCTGCTCGCGTCGGCCCGCAAGCGGGTCGAGGAGGCGCAGACCGAGGCGCACCGGCTGGTCGAGGAGGCGGAGGCCCGCGCGACCGAGCTGGTCACGACGGCCGAGACGACCGCGCAGGAGGTACGGGACTCGGTCTCGGGCCTGCGCGAGACGGCCGAGGAGGAGATCGCCGGGCTGCGCAGCGCGGCCGAGCACGCCGCCGAGCGCACCCGCACCGAGGCGCAGGAGGAGGCGGACCGGGTCCGCGCCGACGCCTACGAGGAGCGGGAGCGGGCCACCGAGGACGCCAACCGCACGCGCGAGCGCGCCCAGGAGGAGTCCGAGGCGGCGAAGGCGCTGGCCGAGCGCACGGTCACGGAGGCGCTGGCCGAGGCGGAGAAGCTGCGTTCGGACACCGCGGAGTACGCGCAGCGGGTACGGACCGAGGTCACCGACGCGCTGGCCTCGGCCGAGCAGGACGCGGCCCGCACCCGTGCGGACGCCCGCGAGGACGCCAACCGGATCCGTTCCGAGGCGGCCGCGGCCGGCGAGAAGGCCGTCGGCGAGGCCCGCGCGGAGGCGGAGCGGATCGGCGAGGAGGCCGAGCAGGTCCTCGACGAGGCCCGCCAGGCCGCCGACAAGCGGCGTACGGACGCGGCCGAGCAGGCCGACACGCTGATCGGCGAGGCCACGACCGAGGCCGAGCGGATCGGCGCGGAGGCGGCACGTCTCCTCGCCGAGGCCGAGCAGGTCAAGGCCGACGGCGAAGCCGAGGCCGAAGCCCTGCGCGCCGCCGCGCGCGCCGACGGCGACCAGCTCCTCGACGAGGCCCGCCAGGCCGCGGACAAGCGCCGCGCCGACGCCGCCGAACAGGCCGACACCCTCATCGGCGAGGCCCGCGCCGAAGCCGAGCGCATCACCGAAGAGGTCGCCCAGCTCCTCACCGAGGCCGAACAGGTCAAGGCCGACGGCGAAGCCGAGGCCGAAGCCCTGCGCGCCGCCGCGCGCGCCGACGGCGACCAGCTCCTCGACGAGGCACGCCAGGCCGCCGACAAGCGCCGCGCCGACGCCGCCGAACAGGCCGACACCCTCATCGGCGAGGC
>NZ_JBIAME010000012.1:0-361352 GCF_042873935.1 Streptomyces sp. NPDC004327
TCCTCCGGGCGCTTCCTTCGTTTCCGACTCTATCAGATCTTTCCGATCCGATTTCCTCGGTGCTTTCCGGTCCCGCTTTCTCGACTTTCGTCGTTCTTTCGGGGCCTTCCGGCGCTTTCCGACTTTATCAGATTCATTTCCGTCGACCTAATCGGCGACTTCTTTGATTCGGATAAGGAATCGGGATGGCTCCGACTGGAGCGAGAGAGATTCTATCTCGTCTGCCAGGAGCTTGTCCAGCTCCCCGGGCAACCGTTTGAATCTACCTCCCCACGCCGACCATGTCAATGGTTTTTGTGGGCGAAGAGGAGACTAGCAGGTCAGCGGGGTGCTCCGCACATCAGGCGGCGGTGGGCAGCTCGGCGGTGCGGTCGGATTCCTCGACGTCGCCGGTGTCGCCGGCGCGGGCCGCGCGGCCGCCGAGGATGTAGACGTACGCGAGAAATGCCAGTTCAGCAGCGATTCCGATGCCGACGCGGGCCCAGATGGGCAGGCCGGACGGGGTGACGAAGCCTTCGATCAGGCCGGAGACGAAGAGGACAAAGGCGAGGCCGATGGCCATCCCGATGGCGGCGCGGCCCTGCTGGGCGAGGGCGGCCCGGCGGGTGGTGGGGCCCGGGTCGACGAGGGTCCAGCCGAGGCGGAGGCCGGTGCCGGCGGCGACGAAGACGGCGGTCAGTTCGAGGAGGCCGTGCGGGAGGACCAGGCCGAGGAACACGTCGAGGCGGCCGGCGGAGGCCATCAGTCCGATGCCGACGCCCAGGTTCAGCATGTTGGCGAACAGGATCAGCAGCACCGGGATGCCGAGGAAGGCGCCGAGGACGAGGCAGGTGGCGGCGGCCTGGGCGTTGTTCGTCCAGACCTGGGCGGAGAAGGACGCCGCCGGGTGGCTGGAGTAGTAGGTCTCGTACTGGCCGCCGGGTCGGGTCATCTCGCGCAGTTCGGCGGAGGCGCCGAGGGCGGACTGGACCTCGGGGTGGGTGCCGATCCACCAGCCGATCAGGGCCGCGAGCAGCGTGGAGAGGACGGCGGTCGGGATCCACCAGTGCCGCGAGCGGTACACGGCGGCCGGGAAGCCCGCGGTGAGGAAGGTGGCCGCGTCGCGCCAGGAGGCGCGGCGCGCGCCGGTGACCGTTGCGCGCGCTCGGGCGACGAGCTGGGTGAGCCGGGCCGTGAGCGTCGGGTCGGGGGCGCTCGACTGGATGAGCGAGAGGTGGGTGGCGGTGCGCTGGTAGAGGGCGACGAGTTCGTCGGCCTCGGTGCCGGTGAGCCGGCGGCCGCGGCGCAGCAGGTGGTCGAGGCGGTCCCACTCGGCTCGGTGGGCGGTGACGAAGACGTCGAGGTCCATGATCGGCTGCTGCTCCAGGCACGGGTGCGTACGGGGTCGTCGTACGGGGTCTGAGTACTGCGGCGCGCTGTCGGTCAGCTTGGCAGACTGGCGTTCGGACCGGGTTCGGCCGGGTGAAGTGGCTGACGGAAGAGGGGTGGGCGCCGTGAGCGGGGTGGTGACGGGGGATGCCGTCTATCTGGGGTTGCAGCCCGCACGGCTGCCGAGCCGCGCGCTGGCACTGCTGATCGACCTGATCGTGGTCTGGGTGGCGTACCTGTTGATCAGCGTGGGGCTGGTGTTCGCCACGGCGTCGCTGGACGAGGCGGCGGCGATGGCGCTGTCGGTCGTGTCCTTCCTGCTGGTCCTCGTCGGGGCGCCGATCGCGGTGGAGACGCTGTCGCACGGGCGGTCGCTGGGGAAGCTGGCGTGCGGGCTGCGGGTGGTGCGGGACGACGGGGGGCCGATCCGGTTCCGGCACGCGCTGATGCGCGGGGCGATAGGGGTCGTGGAGATCCTGATGACCTTCGGCGCGGTCGCCTGCGTCGCGTCGCTGGTGTCGGAGCGGGGGCGGCGGCTCGGTGACGTGTTCGCGGGGACGCTCGTGGTCCGGGAGCGGGTGGCGCCGGCGGCGGGCATGGTGGTGCCGCCTCCGCCGCCGTGGCTGGTGGGCCGGTTCGCGGGGCTCGACCTGTCGGCGGTGCCGGATGCGCTGTGGCTGGAGATACGTCAGTACCTGACGCGAATGGGGCAGCTGGACCCGGCGATCGGGCAGCGGCTGGCGGAGCGGCTCGCCGACGAGCTGGTGGCGCGGACGGGCACGCCTCCGCCGCCGGGGGTGCCGGCCGCCGCGTATCTGGCGGGTGTGGTGGGCGAGCGGCAGGCGCGTGAGGCGCGGCGGGTGTTCGCGCCGCCGGCGGGGCGGTCTGCCGGGACGGGGACGGGAGGGTCTTCGGCTCCTGTGCCGCAGGCTCCGGTCTCCCCCACTCCCTTCTCTCCCGCTTCGGTCTCCCCGGCTCCGGTCTCCCCGGCTCCGGTTTCCCCGGCTCCGGTCTCTCCCGCTCCGGTTTCCCCTCCTCAGGTCTCTCCCGCTCCTGCCGCCCAGGATCCTGCCGTGCCCGTGGACGCGCGGACCGAGCCCGTCGCTCCCCGGCCGCCCGCGACCGGGTTCGCGCCGCCCGCCTGAGACGGGGCGGCGGGATCAGAAGACGTTCGGCGGGGTGTCGAGCTCTTCGAGTTCGATGCCGGGGGCCGCGAGGACGACGTCGCCGGCGATGTGGACGGTGTGCCGCTCCCCCGTGTCCAGGGCGCTGACCTGGTACTCGTCCACGATCAGGGGGCCGTTGTCAGTGGCGTGCGCTTCACTGTTCACCAGGGCCCAGGACTGGTCGACCGTCAGGGGGGCGAGGACGGGATCCGTGAAGGCGACGAGCCGGACGCGGGTCTCCGGGGAATCGGGGGTGAGGCGAAGGAGCCGGGAGATCGCGACGAGGAACGCCGGGGACGTGCCGGTGAAGGCGTGGGCGCGCACATTGCCTTCGTCGGCGTGGGTTCCGGTGGGGTCGGTACGGACCCAGGTGACGCCGTCGAGGGCGGCGCCGCGGACTTGCCAGTGCGCGGCGTGGAGTTCGAGGCGGATGGGGCGGCCCAGTTCGTCGATGGCCAGGTCGACGGAGCCGGCGGGCTCGCCGGAGGGGCTGATGATCTGTGAGACGTAGCGCCAGCCGGAGGGTCCGGGCGCGCAGTTGAAGTGCTCTGCACCGAGGGGAGTGTGATCGTGCGGGTCATGGAGCGAATAGCGGCCGCGGGGCATGGGTCCTCGGGTGCTTCCTGGAGCGGTGGTCGCGACCGGTAGACGCGAGCGGTGGTCGCGAGCGGTGGTCGCCAGTGGGAGCTGCGCGTGGCGTTCACCAGCGGTTGATGTGAGCGGTCGTCGTGTTGCGGTTGACGTGAGCGGTCGTCGCCAAGAGACGAGGCAGGCCCCCGGCACGGGGGTGCGGGGGCCTGCCTTTTCCGTCACGGGTTCCTGCGACGGGCGGGTGTCAGCGGGCTTTCACCCGGGGCTGTCACCCGCCGGTCGTGGGATCAGTAGCGGTAGTGGTCCGGCTTGTACGGGCCCTCGACCGGAACGCCGATGTACGAGGCCTGCTCGGGGCGGAGGGTCGTCAGCTTGACGCCGAGGGCGTCGAGGTGGAGGCGGGCGACCTTCTCGTCGAGGTGCTTCGGCAGCGTGTAGACGCCGACCGGGTACTCGGCGGTCTTGGCGAAGAGCTCGATCTGGGCCAGGGTCTGGTCCGCGAAGGAGTTCGACATCACGAAGGACGGGTGGCCGGTCGCGTTGCCCAGGTTCAGCAGGCGGCCCTCGGAGAGGAGGATGACGACCTTGCCGTCGGGGAAGGTCCAGGTGTGGACCTGCGGCTTGACCTCGTCCTTGACGATGCCCGGGATCTGGGCCAGGCCGGCCATGTCGATCTCGTTGTCGAAGTGGCCGATGTTGCCGACGATCGCCTGGTGCTTCATGCGGGCGATGTCGGACGCCATGATGATGTCCTTGTTGCCCGTGGTGGTGATGAAGATGTCGGCGGTCTCGACGACCTCCTCCAGCGTCGTCACCTGGTAGCCGTCCATCGCGGCCTGGAGAGCGCAGATGGGGTCGATCTCGGTGACGATGACGCGGGCGCCCTGGCCGCGGAGGGACTCGGCGCAGCCCTTGCCGACGTCGCCGTAGCCGCAGACGACGGCGGTCTTGCCGCCGATGAGGACGTCGGTGGCGCGGTTGATGCCGTCGATGAGGGAGTGGCGGCAGCCGTACTTGTTGTCGAACTTCGACTTGGTGACGGCGTCGTTCACGTTGATCGCCGGGAAGAGCAGGGAGCCGGCCTGCTGCATCTCGTAGAGGCGGTGGACACCGGTGGTGGTCTCCTCCGTCACGCCGCGGATGTCGGACGCCAGCTGGGTCCACTTCTGCGGGTTCTCGCCGAGGGTGCGGTTGAGGAGACGGAGGATGTAGCCGTACTCCTCGCTGTCCGCGGTGGACGGGTCCGGGGCGGAGCCGGCCTTCTCGAACTCGACGCCCTTGTGGACGAGGAGGGTGGCGTCACCGCCGTCGTCGAGGATCATGTTCGGGCCGCCGGTGGGCGAGTTCGGCCAGGTGAGGGCCTGCTCGGTGCACCACCAGTACTCCTCCAGCGTCTCGCCCTTCCAGGCGAAGACCGGGACGCCCTGCGGGTTGTCCACGGTGCCGTTCGGGCCGACGGCGATGGCCGCGGCGGCGTGGTCCTGGGTGGAGAAGATGTTGCAGGAGGCCCAGCGGACCTCGGCGCCGAGGGCGACCAGGGTCTCGATGAGGACGGCGGTCTGCACGGTCATGTGCAGGGAGCCGGTGATGCGGGCGCCGGCGAGCGGCTGCTGCTCGGCGTACTCGCGGCGGATGGACATCAGGCCGGGCATCTCGTGCTCGGCGAGGGTGATCTCCTTGCGGCCGAACGTGGCCAGGGA
Source organism: Streptomyces sp. NPDC004327 (assembly GCF_042873935.1). Taxonomy (NCBI): domain Bacteria; kingdom Bacillati; phylum Actinomycetota; class Actinomycetes; order Kitasatosporales; family Streptomycetaceae; genus Streptomyces; species Streptomyces sp. NPDC004327. The sequence continues at coordinate 4,826 of NZ_JBIAME010000012.1, forward strand.
GAGGTCGGCGACCTTGAAGTCCTGCGTGGCGGCAGTCGTCATGACTGGAGCTGCTCCTCGTGTTTCGGGTTCGAGGGTCGAGTGGGCGGCCTGGCACCGCGGCTGTGGGGCGACGCGGGCATACGAATGCCCGGGTGCTCCCGCGGTGCAGTCGTCGGAGGCCCTCTCTCCCTCGGCCGGTCCGCGTGCGGACCGCCCGACCGCCATCAGCAGCGACGTCTGGCTGGTCACGAATCTACACCGATCGGCGCAGCGGCCCACAGTCCACCCCGGCCCGCGGACCGGCCACAGAGTGGCCGGATCAGGGCTCGACAAGGGCTTCGCGGACCCTCCCGGGTCCTTGCTCCGGGGCCCGTGGATAGGGTGCGGGCCGGATTCGGACAGGTACGCGCGCGGACGGGTGCGCGTTCGAGCGGTGGCGCGTGCGGACGGGTGCGTGTTCGAGCTGTGGTGCGTGCGGACGCGCGCGTGCGGGCGAGAAGCGTGGGAGGGCTGGGCGATGGGGCCGGGACGAGGGCTGCGGATCGCGGGGTGGGTGCTGGTGCCGCTGGGGGCGGTGCTGATCGTCGGGGGCCTGTGGCTGCGGAGCGCGTACCCCGGGCACACGGTGCCGAGCGACTCGATGCGGCCGACGTACGCGCCCGGTGACCGGCTCTTCGCCGAGCGGATCGAGCCGTCCGAGGTGCGGCGCGGGGACGTCGTCCTCGTCTCCGTGCCCGAGTGGGGCATCACCGAGGGGCTGGCGGTGAAGCGGGTGATCGGGGTCGGCGGCGACCGTGTGACGGCGGACGAGCGGCGGGTGTACGTCAACGGGGAGCCGCTGGCGGAGCCGTACGTCGCGCACGGCGACCCGATCGGCGGCGGGCCGGCCTTCGATGTGGAGGTGCCGAAGGGGCGGGTGTTCCTGCTCGGCGACAACCGGGGCAACTCGCTCGACTCGCGCTTCCACCAGGACACCTCCCCGGGCGGGACGGTTGCCGTCGCGGCCGTGCGGGAGCGGGTCGCGGACAGTCCGCTGGGCGCGCTCGGCGCGCTCGCCGGGGCCTTCGGCGGCGGCGTGGTGCTGGTCGTCGGCGCCGGGCTCGGCATCGGCGGGTGGCTGGCCGGGCGGGCGGCGCGGCGCCGGGTGGCGCCCGCGGCGCCTCCGTATCCGGCTCCTCCGTACCCCGCCCCTCCGCACACGCATCGCTGAGGTTCACGCCGAAGGGCCCCTGACCGGGTAGCCGGTCAGGGGCCCTTCGTCACGCGGTCACACGGTCCAGCGCGTCACACGGTCACACGGGTCAGACGAGTCAGACGAGTCACGCGGTCTTCGCCGCCGCCTTCTCGCTGTAGATGTCCGGCTCCAGGTAGATGACCCGGGCGATCGGGACGGCCTCGCGGATGCGGACCTCGGCCGCGTCGATCGCGCGGGCGACCTCGGCGGCGGTGTCGTCGTGGCGGACGGCGATCTTGGCGGCGACGAGCAGCTCCTCGGGGCCGAGGTGGAGCGTGCGCATGTGGATGAGGCGGGTGACGGTGTCGCCGTCGACGATCGCGTCCTCGATCTTCTTCACCTCTTCGGTGCCCGCGGCCTCGCCGAGCAGCAGCGACTTGGTCTCGGAGGCGAGGACGAGCGCGATGAGGACGAGGAGGACACCGATGCAGACGGTGCCGATGCCGTCCCAGATGCCGTCGCCGGTCAGGACGGCCAGGCCGACGCCGCCGAGGGCGAGGACGAGACCGATGAGGGCGCCGAAGTCCTCCAGGAGGACGACGGGCAGCTCGGGGGCCTTCGCCCGGCGGACGAACTCCTTCCAGGACAGGTCGCCGCGCAGCTCGTTCGACTCCTTGATCGCGGTGCGGAAGGAGAAGCCCTCCGCGATGATCGCGAAGACGAGGACGCCGACCGGCCAGTACCAGGACTCGATCGGGTGCGGGTGCCTGATCTTCTCGTAGCCCTCGTAGATGGCGAACATGCCACCGACGGAGAACAGCACGATGGAGACGAGGAAGGCGTAGATGTAGCGCTCGCGGCCGTAGCCGAAGGGGTGCTGCGGGGTGGCCTCGCGCTGGGCGCGCTTACCGCCGAGGAGGAGCAGGCCCTGGTTGCCGGAGTCGGCCAGCGAGTGGACGGCCTCCGCGAGCATCGAGGACGAACCGCTGAAGAGGAAGGCCACGAACTTGGCCACGGCGATCGCGAGATTGGCGGCGAGTGCCGCCACGATCGCCTTGGTTCCGCCTGACGCGCTCATCGGTCTCCGTCTTCCCTTCGTCGATGCTCCGGCCGTACCGCCTGTACCGCCCGTACCGCCCGTACCGCGCGGGGTGTGACTGCGGTGGTACGGCCGGTCATTGTTGCATCAGGCCACCACAGTGGCACGGAAAACGGTTCCCGCACCGGACAGTTCGGTCATTTCGCCCGCCGGTACGAAGACGGACTCGCCCGGCGCGAGGACCGCGTCGCCCACGGCCGGCCGGCCGGCGGTGGCGAGCAGGACCTGCGGGGTCGGGGCGGTGAGGTCGGTCGGGACGGCGCCCTCGGCCCGTACGTGGCGGGAGAGCCGGAACTCGTCGATCGGCGTGTCGTACAGCTCCTCGCCCGTCACCGACGCCTCCGGGCGCAGCACGCCCGGCTCGCCGGGCTCGAAGCGGACGACCCGCAGCAGTTCGGGCACGTCGACGTGCTTCGGGGTGAGGCCGCAGCGCAGCACGTTGTCGGAGTTGGCCATGATCTCGACGCCGAGGCCGTCGACGTACGCGTGCGGCACGCCCGCGCCGAGGAAGAGCGCCTCGCCCGGCTGGAGCGTGACCGGGTTGAGCAGCATGGCGGCGAGGACGCCGGGGTCGGTCGGGTAGTGGTGGGCGATCCGGGCGTAGATGGTGTGGGCGCCGCCCAGGCGGGCGGCGGCGTGCGCGGCCTCGGCGACGGTGTGGGCGATCTCGGCGGGGTCGGCGGTGAGCAGCGCGGTGAAGACCTCGCGGAGGGCGTCCTCCTCAGGGTGGGCGTGCAGCACGTCGACGTACGGCTTGAGCGCGTCGACGCCGAGCGCGGCCATGGTGTCGGCGGCCTCGACCGGGTCGCGGAAGCCGCACAGGCCGTGGAACTCGGTGAGCGCGCAGATGAGTTCGGGCTTGTGGTTGGCGTCCTTGTAGTTGCGCCGCGGGTCGTCGGCCGGCAGTCCGGCGGCCTCCTCGGCGGCGAACCCGGCGCGCGCCTGGGCGAGATCGGGGTGGACCTGGAGGGAGAGCGGGGCACCGGCGGCGAGGATCTTGAAGAGGAACGGGAGCTGCGGGCCGAACTTCTCGACGGTGGCCGGGCCGAGTTCGCGGACGGGGTCGGCGTCGATGAGCTCGTTGAGCGGACCGCGGTCGGTGCGCGAGGGGGCGCCGGGGTGGGCTCCCATCCACATCTCGGCCTGGGGCTCGCCGGTGGGGGCGGTGCCGAGCAGTTCCGGGATGGCCGTCGTGGAACCCCAGGCGTAGGGGCGGACGGTGTTGACGAGGCGGTCCATGGGGCTTCCAGCTCTTTTCAGTGCGGTGGGTGCGGTGATGGACGTGGGGGCGGTGCGGGCAATGCGGGCAGTGCGGGCGGTGACGAGGGTGAACGGCGTGCGGGCGGTGACGAGGGTGAGCGGCGTCCGGGCGGCGATGAGGGTGAGGAGGGTGAACGGCGTGCGGACGGTATTGAAGGTGAACGGCGTGCGGGCGGCGACGAAGGTGGTCGGCGTGCGGGTCGTCTCGAAGACGATCGGCGTGCGGGCGGTATTGAAGGCGATCGGCGCGGGGGTGGCGTGGCGGTCGGGGTAGGGGTTCGGGGCGTGCGGGGGCCGCGCGCGGCCGTGGTGCGGGGTGGCTTCGCGCGTGGGGGCGTCATGCGGGTGCTCGCGGGCGGCGGGTGCGGTGTGGCTACTCGGCGGGGAGGCCCGAGGAGGCGAGGGACAGGTACACGGCGGCGAAGTCGGTGACGGCGAGCAGCTCGGCCAGGGTCTCCAGCGTGCTGCCCTCCTCCGGCTCCACCTCGCTGATGGCCGTGTCGTGGCCGAGTGCGAGCTCGCGGGCGGCGGGCGCCGCGCTGAGCGCGTTGCCCTCGGCGGGCCGGTCGCGCAGGAGCACCACCCGGGTGTGCAGCGCCTGCGGCTCCTCGACGCGGTCGCGGAAGAAGTCGTCGGGGTCGGCGCCCGCCGCGTAGTCGCCGGTCAGCAGCATGCCGTGGGCGGGCAGCGCCTCCGGCAGCTCGGCGGCGAGCGCGGGCAGTCCGGCCAGCTCGGCGAGGACCGCGGCGAACCGGCGGCCTGCCGGGCCCGCCGAATCGCCCTCGGTCCAGACGAGCGGCAGCGAGTCGGCCAGCTCGGCGGCGAGGGTCTTCGCCGGGTTGCTGTACGTGGCGATGGCCGGGCCGCAGCGCTCCGCCATACGGTCCAGGCGCTGGGCGACCTGCTCCAGCGCCTCCGGCGGGGCTTCGAGGAGGCCGACGCGGTCGAGCAGCGCGAGCAGCGGCGTGAACAGCGCCCACAGCGCGCCCGGGCTCGCGGCGAACGACTCGCCGTACTCGTCGGGTGCCTCGTGCGGGGCCATCGCCATCGGCACGAGCAGGCCGCGCGAGCCGCCCATGGACTCGGCGAGCGGCGAGCCCTTGGGGGCGACGGCGACGACGGTGATGCCACGGTGGTACGCCTGCTCGACGAGGAGGGCGAGGCCCGGCTCGGAGCCGTCGGTCGTCGGTACGAGGAGGAGGTCGACCGAGCCCGCCCAGCCGGGCAGGGCCCAGCGCAGCGCTCCGGCGGCCGCGGCGACGCCCGTCGGCTGCAGGCGGATCACCGGGGCGGCCGCGCCCGCCAGGGCGCCGACCAGATCGGCGACGCCGGCGGCGGCGGTGCCGGGGCCCGCGACCAGGACCGCGCGGGGGCGGCCGTCGGGGCGGAGCTCCGCGATGCCGGCCTCGGCCGCGTGCCGGGCGGCGGTCCGTACCCGCGCGCCCGCCTCGGCGGCGCCGCGGAGCAGGCCGCGGTGGTCGGCGAGGGCGAGGGCTTCCGGTGCGTCGAGGAGGGTCTCGTCGAGCATGTGGCGGGCCTCCGGTCGTCGGTGGCGGGACGCTCGGCCGGGTGGGGCGGGTTCGGTGGCCGGGTTCCGCGTGGTCTGTCCCCCGAGGGCTACCCCCGGGGGCCTGTCCCCAGAGGTCTCCCGTCGGATTCCCCGTCTCGGATTCCCCGTCGCTTCCCCGTCGCCTCCCCGCCGGTTTCCCGTCGTACGGGTCACGTACGGGGACGCATGCGGGTGGCGTACGGGACGCGTACGGGTTACGCGGGGCGGCGGGCCTCGTCGACGAGCAGGACCGGGATGCCGTCGCGGACCGGGTACGCGAGACCGCAGTCGGCGGACGTGCAGACGAGCTCCGGGCTCTCCTCCGCGGAACGGTCGTCCAGCGGGGCGTGGCAGGCCGGGCAGGCCAGGATCTCCAGGAGGCCGGCTTCGAGCGGCATGTGCGGTCCCTTCGGGGGCGGTACGGACGGTCTTCGGGCCAGGTCAGCCTACCGCCGGGCCGCGGGCGGCGCCCTTGATGCGGGGCCGGGCGCCGGGGGTTACGTTGCGCGGCGCGGCCGACCGGGGGGCGGCGCGGGGGGAACGCGGTGGGAAACGCGGGGCGACGGGTTGGACGTGAGGTTCGTGCGGGGCGGGCGGCGGCGGCGGCGGCGGCGGGGCAGGCTGCCCTGGTGAGCGCGGCCCCGTCGAGGGACGCCCACCGGGCGGGCGGCCCTGGTGAGCGCGGCGCGGTCGTGGGCGGCGTAGGTCCAGGGGCGGAACGCGCCACCGCCAGGGCGCCGTTCCGTGTGCCCACCCTCAGACTTCGTCCGGGGGGACCCCCATCGCCCCAGCGGAACGAATGCCCACACGGGGAGGGGCGTCGGGAGGCGGGGCGAACGCCCCACGCTGGCGGGGCAGCGCGACCCGCCCCCCTCCACGACCCGGGGCAGCGCGCGAGCCGCTGCCCCGCGTCGTGCGGCTCAGCCGCGGATCAGGGCCAGCGCCTCGTCGCGGACCTTCTCCATCGTCAGCTCGTCGCGCGCCTCCACGTTCAGGCGCAGCAGCGGCTCGGTGTTCGAGGCGCGGAGGTTGAACCACCAGTCGGCGGCGGTGACCGTGAGGCCGTCGAGTTCGTCGAGGGTGACGCCGTCGCGGGAGGCGAAGGCGGTGCGCACGGCGGTGAGGCTGGCGGACTGGTCGGCGACGGTGGAGTTGATCTCGCCGGAGGCGGCGTAGCGGTCGTAGGAGGAGACCAGGGCGGAGAGCGGGCCGTCCTGGCCGCCGAGGGCCGCGAGGACGTGGAGCGCGGCGAGCATGCCGGTGTCCGCGTTCCAGAAGTCCTTGAAGTAGTAGTGCGCGGAGTGCTCGCCGCCGAAGATGGCGCCGGTCCTGGCCATCTCCTCCTTGATGAAGGAGTGGCCGACGCGCGTGCGGACCGGCGTGCCGCCGTGCTCGCGGACGACCTCCGGGACGGACCAGGAGGTGATCAGGTTGTGGATGATCGTGCCGCTGCCGCCGTGCTTGGCGAGCTCGCGGGCCGCGACGAGCGCGGTGATCGCGGACGGCGAGACCGGGTCGCCGTTCTCGTCGACGACGAAGCAGCGGTCGGCGTCGCCGTCGAAGGCGAGGCCGAGGTCGGCGCCCTCGGCGCGGACGCGGGCCTGCAGGTCGACGATGTTCTTCGGGTCGAGCGGGTTGGCCTCGTGGTTCGGGAAGGTGCCGTCGAGCTCGAAGTACATCGGTACGACGTCGAGCGGCAGGCCCGCGAAGACGGTGGGCACGGTGTGGCCGCCCATGCCGTTGCCGGCGTCGACGACGACCTTGAGCGGGCGGATGGCGGCGAGGTCCACGAGGGAGAGCAGGTGGGCCGCGTAGTCCTTGAGCGTGTCGCGCTCGCCGACCGTGCCGGGCTTGTCGGCCGGCTCGGGCGCGCCCTGCTCCATCCACCGCTCGGTGAGCGCGCGGATGTCGGAAAGGCCGGTGTCCTGGCCGACCGGGGCGGCGCCGGCGCGGCACATCTTGATGCCGTTGTACTGGGCCGGGTTGTGCGAGGCGGTGAACATCGCGCCCGGCAGTCCGAGCAGGCCGGAGGCGAAGTACAGCTGGTCGGTGGAGCAGAGCCCGATCATGGTGACGTCGGCGCCGAGGCGGGCCGCGCCGCGCGCGAAGGCGGCGGCGAGAGCGGGCGAGGAGGGGCGCATGTCGTGGCCGATGACGACGGCATCGGCGTCGACGACCCGGACGAACGCGGCGCCGAAGAGCTCGGCGAGCGACTCGTCCCACTGATCCGGCACCACCCCGCGGACGTCGTACGCCTTCACGATCTGCGACAGATCAGCAGCCACGGATCAATCCTCCTGAGGTCTCGGCTCGCGAAAATCGCGGTGCCCAAACTACCCGGAAGGGGGCCTTGATCAGTTTTCGGGGGAACGGAGCACGCGGAGGTGTCCCCGGCGGCCGACCTCCATGGGGTCGCCGCCGCGGCCGCCCGGGCCGCCCTTGCCGCCCGCCTCGGCGGCGCGTTCCTGGGGGCGGGCCGCCTCCCGTACCGCGTTGGCGAGGGCTTCGAGGTCGTCGCCGCTGGGGCGGGTGGGGGCGGTGCCGTCGGTGAGTCGCACGACCTCCCAGCCGCGCGGGGCGGTCAGGCGCTCGCTGTGCTCGGCGCACAGGTCGTAGCAGTGGGGCTCGGCGTAGGTGGCGAGCGGGCCGAGGACCGCAGTCGAGTCGGCATAGACGTACGTCAGTGTCGCGACGGCAGGGCGGCCGCACGCGGTGCGCGAACAGCGACGTACAGGGCTCACGACGTTGGACGGTACCGCACTCTTGAGCGGGCCGCGACGACTCTCCCCCAGGTCACTCCACCGTGTCGCGGTGTGACGTCCGCCACGGGGCCGTCCCGGAGGGCCGTTCCGACCTGCGCAGGCGCTGGGATACGGGGGCCGGGGCGGGGCGGGATCCGGACAGCCGGGAGGAGAAATCCGGTCAGGGACGGCCAGATGGCCGATCCGGCAAGGCCGTCAAGAGGCCGGAAAATCGTGCCGCCGTCCGGCCGGAACGGTCGCCTTCCGACAGCTTCCGACAGCGGTGACGGGCGCCCGCCACCGTTACGGCCGCATCGCACCGGTCCCGGACCACCGGAGAGAGTTACGCTGCGTCAGTGACGGACACCACCGAGAGCAAGGACAACACCGCTCCCGTACCGCGCGTGCGGCGCCGTGACCGGCACGGCCGGGGCATGCGGGGGCCGGTCGCCCCGCCGCAGGTCCCGCTGTCCGCGAGCCGGGCGGACACCTTCCGCGATCTGGTCCTGGACTCGGTGGAGCGGCTCGAACGGCGCTGGCCGCAGCTCGCGGACGTGGAGTTCCTGGTGATGGAGGTCCCGCCGTCGGTGCCGGGCGAGCCGGTCGTGCCCCTGGGCGGCTCGACGCCGGCGGAGAAGAACGAGCCGGCCCGCGTGGTCGTCTACCGCAGGCCGGTGGAGATCCGCTCGAAGAGCCGCGACGAGCGGGCCCTGCTCGTCCACGAGGTCGTCGTCGAGCAGGTCGCGGATCTGCTCGGCCTCTCGCCGGAGTCGGTCGACCCGAGGTACGGGCAGGACTGACCCCGACGGGGCTGCCCCGGCAGGGCCGACCCCGGGAGAACCGACCCCGGGAGAACCGACCCCGGCGAAACCGACCCCGGCAGGACCGACCGGGCGGGGGACCGACCCCCGTCACCCCCGCGGGAGCCCGTAGGGCCCCGGGCGCTCCCGCGGTACGGCAGGACCGGGCCGCGGCCGCTCCCGTACGGGCCCCTCGGCCGTACCCTCAGTCGCCCAGCACCGTCAGGTCCTGCCGCGCGCGCGGCACCTGGACCGTGGCCCGGTCGTCGTTGAGCGGCTGGACGGTGAACATCGGGATGCCGTCCTGCGGCAGCGCCAGCGTGCGCGAGGCGTGCACCGGGCCGCCGGAGAGGTGTTCGACGGTGATCGCGTAGGAGCCCTTGAGGCCGTCGGGGACGGGCGCGTCCATGGAGACCGTGGTGCCCGCCTTCACCGTGACCGTCTTGGTGACCGGCGTGCCGCCGCCGGAGCCGGCCGAGGCGGTGATCCTGACCTCGGCGCTCGCGGCGGGCGCGGTCAGGGCGAGCGTGGCGCCCTTGGCACGGTTGTCGGCGACGGTCGCGCGGCCCGCGACGGCACCGGTGGCCGGGATGAAGGCGACCTCCTGCTGCTCGCCCTTGCCGCGCACGACCCGGACGGCGGCCACGATCGGCGTGGCCTTCTTCGGGTCGGTCGGGGTGAGCAGCAGCGAGCCGGGCTCGCCGCGCGTGAGGTCGGGCAGGTCGAGGGCGGCGGTCATGCCGGACTTGACGTGCAGGGTGCCCGCGCCGGCCGGGACGATCGTGCCGGTCGGGGTGACCAGCTGGACCTTCAGGTCGGCGTCGTCGTCGCCCGGCGCGTATGCCACCAGCCGGACCGAGGTCGCGTCGCCGGGGATGCCGGGCAGCACGGCGGTGCCGGCCGGGTCGGCGGAGGCCGGGATCCAGTCGCTGCCGGCCTTCTCGTCGGCGCTGCCGACGACGGCGCCGACGCGGCCGCTGCGGGTGGTGACGTGGACGGTGACGTCCTGCTGGGCCGCGTCGGTGGTGAGGGTGGGCAGCAGCACGGGGACGCTGGCGTGCGCGGGGACCGGGATGCCCTCGGTGACCTGGGACTTGAGCCGGCCCTCGGGGCCGTACAGCTCGATGTCGGCGACGGCGGCGGTGTCGTCGGGGTTGGTGAGGTGGACGTAGTCCTGGCGGGTCTTGGCCGTGGACGCGGCCGGGAACCAGAAGTCGGTGTCCGGCGGCGTGCAGCTGACGCCGAGCAGGCCGCGGGCGCCGCCGGCCGTGACGACGGTGGTCTGCTGGACCGTCCAGCCGGGCGCGAGGGCGCCGCTCGCCGTCCCGACGAGCGCGGGCACGTCGGGGCCGTCGGCCTCGGCGGTGACGGGGGTGCCGGGCGTGGTGACGGTCGCCGGGGCCTTGGGGGCCTTCGGCTTCTTCGACTTGTCGCCGGAGGAGGCGTCCTCGCCGGGGAGCACGGCGGCGGAGGCGGGCGTCAGCGCGGCCTTGGCCGCCTTCTGCCCGCCCTGCGGCTGTCCCCCGGTCTTGGACGCCGCGGGCGTGAACGACGTGTACGCCGTCTCCGCCACCTCCGAGGTGCTCGGCACCGGGCAGAGCAGGCCGGCGCGCTCGACGGGCAGCAGCGTCGGCTGCGCGGCGGCGGCCGGCGCGGTGCCGTCGGGGGCGGTCAGGGCGGCCACGCCGGTGACGGCCGCCAGGGTGGTGGCGACCGCGATCAGGGAGAGGGTGGTGCGCTTCACTGGTTGCTGCTCCCGTCGGGACGCTGCCCGTACCCGTACGGGTCATAGGGGTCGTACGGCTGTTGCTGCTGGTCGTAGCCGTTCGGCTGCTGCTCCTGCTGGTGCTGCTGGTGCTCCTGCGGGTGCTGCTGGTGCTGCCCGTACGGGTCGTACTGCGGCTGCGCGTACTGCTGCGGGTCGTACTGCGGCTGCCCGTAGGGGTCGTACGCGTACTGCTGGTCCTGCGGGTACTGCTCCTGGTAGTAGCCCTGCTGCGGCGCGGCGGCGTAGGAGCCGTCCCACTCCGGCTGCTCCTCGGGCACGGGCACGGGCACGTGTACGGGCACGGGCTCCGCGGCCGGCTCCGGCTCGGGTACGGGTACGGGGACCTGGGCCGCGGCCTCCGCGGCGGCCTCGGCCTCCGCCGCGGCGCGCAGCCGGCGGGCGCGGCGGCCGTCGCCCTCGGCGGCCTGGGCGGGGATGACGAGTTCCTCGTCGGGCAGGTCGTCGTCGATGTCGCGGCGGCGGCCGGGCAGGGCGAGGACGAGCAGGACGAGGGCGAGGCCGGCCTGGGTCCAGATCCACGCGGTGTGGGTGATCGGGTCCTCGAAGGTGAGGTCGAGGCGGCCGCCCTCGGCGGGCAGTTCGAAGCCCTGGGCCCAGCCGTCGACGGTGACCGGCTTGAGGGCCTTGCCGTCGAGGGTGGCGGTCCAGCCGCTGTCGGCGCGGTCGGCGACGCGCAGGACGCGTCCGGCGGGGCCGGCCGGGAGCTTGGTGTGGGCCTCGACGGGACCGGCGGCCACGGCGACGGGCTGGGCGGCGCCCTCCGCGGCCCCGCTCGCACCACTCTCGCCGCTCGCACCGCTCGCACCGTTCGAACCGGGCACGATCATGACGCGGGCGACCTCGCGGTCGACGCGCCACAGCGCGCTGCCGTCGAGCTGGCTGAGCCGGGTGAGGCCCGGGGTGGCGTCGAGGACGCGGCTCATCGCGCGCGGTGCCCCGTCCCGTACCAGCACGTAGCGGATCGCGAAGCCGCTCAGCTCCTCGGTCTGGTCGGCGCCGGAGCCGGCCACGAGGTGGGCGACGACCTGGTCGAGGCGCGGGTCGCTGCCGCCGGTGCCGGCGAGCTCGGCGTCGCCGAGGCGGCCGCCGGAGCCGCGGACCAGGGTGTAGGCGACCTCACCGGCCGAGCCGCCGCCGAGGACGAGGGTGCGGGCCTGGTCGCGGGTGCCGCTCTCCTCGGCGACGAACGCCGGCACCTGCACCGGGTCGCGGCGGGTGAGCGGGCCGTCGGCGCCGCCGATCATCCAGCCGGCGGCGGCCACGACCGGGCCGAGGGCGCAGGCGAGGGCGACGAGCGCGGCGACGGGCTGGCGCCAGCCGAAGCCGTGGGCGGCGACGCGGCTGCGGCCGCCCTCGGCGCCGATCGTGCCGGCGGCGAGCAGCGCCGCGCCGTAGACGAGGGTGGCGGGTCCGGCCCAGCCGGTGCCGCCGTCGCCGGCGCCGTTGGTGAGGACGGCGAAGAGCAGTCCGGCGAGCGCGGCGGCCCAGGCGGCGCGCACGGCGAGCACCCGCTCGGCGCGCAGCAGCGCGCCGAGCGCGGCGAGCACGAGGCCGATCAGGACGAGGCCGCCGGTGGTGCCGGGGCCGCCGGGGCTGGCGCCGAGCAGGTCGAGCGCGCCGGCGCTGCCGGTGCGGATGTCGAGGCCGGCCTCGCGCAGGAAGGCGGTGGGGCTGGTCAGCAGGGAGAGCGACCAGGGGGCCAGGACGAGGATCGGGGTGCCGACGGTGGCGAGGAAGCGCAGCGCGTAGGCGGTGATGTCGCCGCGGCGCAGTGCGAGCACGCCGAGGCCGAGGACGACGGCGAGCGGCCAGACGACCGGCGTGAACGCCGTCGCGAAGGTGAGGAGGAAGGTGTACGCCCAGGTGGCGCGCCAGCTGCCGCGCTCGCCCGCGGAGCGGTTCAGCCCGTAGGAGGAGACGGCGGCGCGGGCGATCAGCGGGAGCAGGATCGCGAGGACGGCGGTGCCGAGCCGGCCGGTGGCGAGGGCGCCGGTGGCGGCGGGCAGGAAGGCGTAGGCCACGGCGGCCCAGGCGCGCAGCAGCTTGGACTCGACGATGCCGCGGGAGGCGAAGTAGGCGGTGAAGCCGGCGAGCGGGACCGAGCAGACGAGCAGCAGGGTCAGCGCGAAGGACGTCGAGCCGAGGAACAGCGCGGAGAGCGCGGCCAGGACGGCGAGGTAGGGCGGGGCGGTCTGGGTGCCGCCGGTGCCGATGGCGTGCCAGCCGTCGGCGTAGCGCGACCAGAGCTCCGAGACGGTGTCGGGCGCGGGCAGCAGGGCGCCGCCGGCGAGGGAGCCGCCGCCGAAGAGGTTGCGGCAGGCGACGACGGAGACGAGGAGCAGGAGCGCGAAGAGGACGGGCCCGGGCTTGCGGGCGATCTTCTTCAGGCGGGCGAACTGCTCGATCTCCAGGAAGTCGGCGTCGTCGCCGCCGGGTCCGGACTCGGCGGAGCCGTGGCGTGAGCCGCCGGAGTCGGCGTCGGAGCCGCCGAAGTGGGAGGCGAACTGTTCGGCGGTGGCGCGGACGGTGGCGCCGGGCGGCGGGAACAGCGGGCGGAGCTCGCTCGCGGGGACGGCCGGGTTCTTGCGGCGGCGGCGCGCGGCGAGGATCTTCTCGGGGCGCAGCAGCGTGGCGAGCAGGCCCATGACCTCGTCGACGGCCTGGCCGGGGGCCTTGCCGACGAGATAGCCGAGGGTGCGCAGGACGGTGCCGACGACGAGCCGGAGGAAGACGTACGGGAGGGTCGCGCCGCGGCTGTTGGCGAGCAGCGTGTAGACGGCGCCGGCCTTGTCGACGCGGTGCGGGTTGGCGGCCGAGCGGCCGGCGCAGTCGACGGTGCGGCGCTCGCGGGCGGACGCCTCGGCGTGGCGGAGCACGGCGTCGGGGGCGACGAGGACGCGGTGGCCGGCGGCGTGGGCGCGCCAGCACAGGTCGACGTCGTCGCGCATGAGGGGCAGCCGGCGGTCGAAGCCGCCGAGCTCCTCGAAGACGTCGCGGCGGATCAGCATGCCCGCGCTGGAGACGGAGAGGACCGAGCGGATCTGGTCGTGCTGGCCCTGGTCCTGCTCGCGGCGGTCGAGTCCGGTCCAGCGGCGGCCGCTGCGGGCGATGGAGACGCCGGCTTCGAGCAGCTGCTTGCGGTCGTACCAGCCGCGCAGCTTGGGGCCGATGACGGCCGCGTACTCGTCGCTGTCGGCGACGCGCAGGAGTTCGCCGAGCGCGCCGGGTTCGGGGGCGCAGTCGTCGTGCAGCAGCCAGAGCCACTGGACGGGCTCGCCGTGCGGGAGTTCGGGCAGGTCGTAGTTCTCGTCCTGCCAGGTCCGGGTGACGGGGTCCCAACTGCTGGGCCGCTTCAGGTAGGTGAGTTCCTCCGGCCCGAGGACGGGCGCGGTGCGCGCGGCCTCCTCGACGGCGGCGCCGAATCCGGTGCGGCGGGCGAGGTGGAGGACGCGGTCGTCGCCGAGCGCTTCGCCGAGCAGCCGGGCGGAGTCGTCGGCGCTGCCGGTGTCGGCGGCGACGGCGTTCTGCACGGGGCGCTCCTGGGCGAGGAGCCCGGCGAGGGCGTCCGGCAGCCAGCGGGCGCCGTCGTGGGCGACGAGCACGGCGGTGACGACGTGTCGCGGGAACTCAGGAGTTGAGGACATCGAGCTACGGGCCCTCCGGCCGGGGGTCGCCCACGAGGGGCGGGTGCGTGGGTGCTTGCGTCTCGGACGGAGGCCCACACTAACGGCTGGCACGAGAACGGTCCGCCGCCTGTGGATGGAGCACAGGTCGCGGACCGTTGGATGTGTGCGTCGTGCGTATGTGCCGCCGTACGCGCGCGTGGCGGGTGGCCGGATTCGGATGGTGGCCGGGAGAGCGGCCGCCGGAGCGGTTCAGACCGCGGCCTTCTTGAGCCGACGGCGCTCGCGCTCGGACAGGCCGCCCCAGATGCCGAAGCGCTCGTCGTTCTGCAGCGCGTATTCGAGGCACTCGGAGCGGACCTCGCAGGCCAGGCAGACCTTCTTGGCCTCCCGGGTCGAGCCGCCCTTCTCGGGGAAGAAGGACTCGGGATCGGTCTGGGCGCACAGTGCGCGCTCCTGCCAGCCGAGTTCCTCGCCCGCGTCCTCGACCAGCAGTTCCTGGAACGTCTCGGTCATGTGCGCCCCTCGTCGGTCTGTGCGTCCCCGTGCTGTGGCCGGCATCGATCCCGGATCGATCCGGCCGAACGACACGAGTGAAATTACAAGTTCGTGCTCTGTGCGAGTCAAGCCGAGATCTGCTATTGGGCCCCGTATTCACTCTGCGGAACCAAGCGTATACGGAAAGTGTTCAAATCAGCAAAAAACGTGACACATGCCGCCGGCACGACGTCTCCGTCACGCCCCATGAAGAAGGACGACAGAGACGTGGATCTTGTTGCGATCCGGCCACGGAAGCGATCCGGATCACAGTCTGATCACAGGATCTCCACCGTGTTTACGGCGACGGATGTTGCGCCATGTCTCCTGGTCACGCACTGCACAAACCTTTCTCCGGGCACAGTAACCGGATGAGGTGAAACATAGCCCCCAAATCGGTCATTGAGTTGACAGTCGGGTGTCCCTCCGGCCACTTTGGTGGCATGCCAGCGAACGCAGCGCCCTCCGCGACCCACGCCCGTGGGTTCCGCCGCGCTGTCCAGACGCGTTCCTGTCGCTGCTGCTGTCCCAGCTGTTGATGCGCGCCCGTTTCCTCGCGTAGCGCTCCGGCTCTCTCCCGCGGCCGTCCCGCCGCCTCTGCCGTACCCCTGGCTCAGCCCCTGGCTCCATCCCTGGCTCCGCCCCTCGCTCCACCCTTAGCTCTGCGACACCCCGCACTTCTGCCGAGGAACCACCGCATCCCATGAACATGGACAGCGACCTTCAGATCGCCGGCGACATCCTTGAGGTCCCGCACCTCCTCCAGCCCCAGCGCGAGCACCCGGCCACCGTGGCCGAGTTCGCCGGGCTCGCCCGCGAGATCGCCGGCGACCGGGCCCTGTGGGCCCCCTACGTCGAGTACGACGCCACCACCCGCTGGTACCACCGGCTGCGCACCGGCCCCGGATACGAGGTCTGGCTGCTCTCCTGGCTGCCCGGCCAGGACAGCGGCCGCCACGACCACGGCCCGTCCTCCGGCGTCCTCACGCTGCTGTCCGGCGAGCTGACGGAGCGTACGGAGCGGGGCGCGCGGAAGCTCGCGGCCGGCGCGCAGCGCGTGTTCGCGCCCGGGTACGTGCACGAGATCGTCAACGAGTCCCTCGAACCCGCCGTGAGCCTGCACGTCTACTACCCGGGCCTCACCGAGATGCCGATGCGCGAGTCGACGCACGAGTCGACGCACGAGTCGCCGACCTCGCGGTGCGGCTCCGCCCCCGCGGCCTCCGGGGCCGTGACCGCCTGAGGAGCCCGCCCGCCGCCGGCCACCACCCCTCGGACGATCAGCCCCCGGCTGACAGACTGTCCGCATGCGCATTGTGGTTCTGGCCGGTGGCATCGGTGGTGCCCGCTTCCTTCGCGGCCTCAAGGAGGCCGCGCCCGACGCGGAGATCACGGTCGTCGGCAACACCGGTGACGACATCCATCTCTTCGGTCTCAAGGTCTGCCCCGACCTCGACACCGTGATGTACACCCTCGGCGGTGGCATCAACGAGGAACAGGGCTGGGGCCGCGAGGACGAGTCCTTCACGGTCAAGGAGGAGCTCGCGGCGTACGGGGTCGGACCCGAGTGGTTCGGCCTCGGCGACCGCGACTTCGCCACCCACATCGTCCGCACCCAGATGCTGGGCGCCGGCTATCCGCTGAGCGCCGTCACCGAGGCGCTGTGCGCCCGCTGGCGGCCCGGCGTGCGACTGCTCCCGATGTCCGACGACCGGGTCGAGACGCACGTCGCCATCGAGGTGGACGGCGAGCAGCGCGCCGTGCACTTCCAGGAGTACTGGGTGAAGCTGCGCGCGTCCGTGGACGCGCAGGCCGTGGTGCCGGTCGGTGCCGAGCAGGCGAAGCCCGCGCCGGGCGTCCTGGAGGCGATCGCCGGGGCCGACGTCATCGTCTTCCCGCCGTCCAACCCCGTCGTCTCCGTCGGCACGATCCTGGCCGTCCCCGGCATCCGCGAGGCCGTCGCCAACGCGGCCGCGCCGGTCGTCGGTCTCTCCCCCATCGTCGGCGACGCGCCGGTGCGCGGCATGGCCGACAAGGTGCTCGCGGCGGTCGGCGTGGAGTCCACGGCGGCGGCCGTCGCCCGGCACTACGGCTCCGGACTGATCGACGGCTGGCTCGTCGACACCGTCGACGCGGGCGCGGTCGCGGACGTCGAGGCGGCGGGCATCCGCTGCCGGGCGATCCCGCTGATGATGACCGACCTGGACGCGACGGCGGCGATGGCGCGCGAGGCGCTGGCGCTGGCGGCGGAGCTCGGGGAGGCCAGGGGATGACGCCGCGGGACGGCGTCGCGCGGTACGAGGTCTGGGCGCTCGACGGGATCCCGGAGGTCGCGCCCGGCGACGACGTCGCCAAGCTGATCGCGTCCGCGTCCCCGGGGCTCGTCGACGGTGACGTCCTGCTCGTCACCTCGAAGATCGTGAGCAAGGCGGAGGGGCGGGTGATCGCCGCCGCCGACCGGGAGGAGGCCATCGACGCCGAGACGGTCCGGGTGGTGGCGCGGCGCGGTGCGCTTCGCATCGTCGAGAACCGGCAGGGCCTGGTGATGGCCGCCGCCGGGGTCGACGCCTCCAACACCCCGTCCGGCACGGTGCTGTTGCTGCCCGAGGACCCGGACGCGTCGGCCGCGCGGATCCGCGCCGGGCTGCGCGAGGCGCTCGGCGTGGACGTCGGCGTGGTCGTCACCGACACCTTCGGCCGGCCCTGGCGCAGCGGCCTGACCGACGTCGCCATCGGCGCGGCCGGGGTGCGGGTCCTCGACGACCTGCGGGGCGTGACCGACTCGCACGGCAACGAGCTGAACGTGACCGTCGTCGCCACCGCGGACGAACTGGCCGCGGCCGGCGACCTGGTGAAGGGCAAGGCGTCGGGGCGGCCGGTGGCCGTCGTGCGCGGGCTCGGGCGCCTGGTGGGCGGCGACGAGGAGCCGGGCGCGCGGGCGCTGGTGCGGAACGCCGCCGACGACATGTTCCGGCTCGGCACCTCGGAGGCCGTACGGGAGGCGGTGACGCTGCGCCGCACCGTACGGGAGTTCACCGACGACCCCGTCGACCCGGGCGCGGTACGGCGGGCCGTCGCCGCCGCCGTCACGGCGCCCGCGCCGCACCACACCACGCCGTGGCGCTTCGTGCTGTTGGAGTCCGCGGCGGCGCGGGTGCGGCTGCTCGACGCCATGCGGGACGCGTGGATCGCGGACCTGCGCGCCGACGGCAGGTCCGAGGAGTCGGTCGCCCGGCGGATCCGGCGCGGGGATGTGCTGCGCAACGCGCCGTACCTGATCGTGCCCTGCCTCGTCACGGAC
Source organism: Streptomyces sp. NPDC004327 (assembly GCF_042873935.1). Taxonomy (NCBI): domain Bacteria; kingdom Bacillati; phylum Actinomycetota; class Actinomycetes; order Kitasatosporales; family Streptomycetaceae; genus Streptomyces; species Streptomyces sp. NPDC004327. The sequence goes on from NZ_JBIAME010000012.1 coordinate 22,681, forward strand.
GGCGCCCACCACTACGGCGATCCGCGCCGGGACGCCGCCGAGCGCGAGATGTTCGTGGTCGCGGCGGGCGCGGGCGTGCAGAACCTGCTGGTCGCGCTGGCCGGGGAGCGGCTCGGCTCGGCGTGGGTGTCCTCGACGATGTTCTGCCGTGACGTGGTGCGGGACGTGCTCGGGCTGCCGGACGACTGGGACCCGATGGGCGCGGTCGCGGTGGGCCGGCCTGCGGCGCCGCCGAAGGAGCGGCCGGCGCGGCAGGCGGCGGCGTTCATCGAGGTGCGCTGAGCAGGCGGGCAGGCATGGTGGCCCCGGGGCCTGCCCGGCCCTGATCCGGGGCAGGCACGGAGGCCCCGGGGCCGGTCCGACGCTGACCGCCGGACAGGCCTAGAGGCCCGTGATGTCGCCGGGTGTCATCCGTGGCGCCCGGCGCGGCGGTACCCGGCCGCTCAGCAGGATCAGCCGGGCGGCCCGGTGGCGCTGGCCCGCGTAGGGCGCGAGGAGCTCCAGCATGGCCGCGTCGTCGGCCGTCCGGTCGCCGGCCAGGGCCCAGCCGACGATGCCGGGCAGGTGCAGGTCGCCGGTGGTGACCTCGTCGGGCGCGCCGTTGCTCCGCTGGATCGTCTCGGCGGAGGTCCACGCGCCGACGCCCGGAACGAGTTCGAGGCGCTTGCGGGCCTCGGCCGGCGGCATCAGCGCGGCCTCCTCCAGGCGGGCGGCGACGCGGGCGGCCCGGACGACGGTGGCCGAGCGCTTGCCGTCCACGTTGGCCCGGTGCCACTCCCAGGACGGGATCAGCGCCCAGCCGCGGGCGTCCGGCATCACGTACATCCCGTCCGGCGCGGGGCCCGGCGCCGGCTCCCCGTACTTGCGCACGAGCACGCGCCACGAGCGGTAGGCCTCGTCCGTCGTGACCTTCTGCTCCAGGACCGAGGGGATCAGCGACTCCAGGACGAGCCCGGTGCGGGTGAGGCGGAGGCCGCGGCGGGCGCGGTGGGTGAGCGCGAGCAGCTTGTGGCGCGGGACGAAGGCGCCGGGGTCGTCCTCCGCGCCGAGCAGCGCCGGCAGCCGCGCCATGAGCCAGCCGCCGCCCGGCCCCCAGGCCTCGGCCCGCCCGCCCCGTCCCACGCGCACCGTCCCGGCGCCGTCGGGCGTCCGGCTGGCCCGCCACACCGAGCCGTCGACGGTGACCCGGAAGGTGGGGTCGCCGTGGCCGCGGCGGAGCGGACCGAGGGTGAGCCCGAGATCGAGGTCCGGATGGATGTCGACCGGGGCGGAGGCGGGTACGGGGACGTGGCCGCCGCGGGTGGTGGTGCGGGTGGCTCGGGGAGGGAAGCGGCCTGCCATGCGTACGAGCGTAGCCCCGCGCGGGGCTGGCGCCGGCGTCCCACTGGTCCGAACCGGCCCCGGGCTGGGCTCGCGCTGGCGTCCCACTGGTCCGAACCGGCCCCGGGCTGGGCTCGCGCCGGCGTTCTACTGGTCCGAGCTGAAGCGGACCGCGCCGCCCGGGAGCTTGGCGTCGCACCAGACGCGGACGCCGTCGCGGAGCTCGTTGTCGGGGCCGATGTCCGCCGCGTCGCCGATCACCGCACCCGTGAGGATCGTGCGGGCGCCGATGCGGGCGCGGGTGCCGACGAGGGAGTCGGTGATGACGGCGCCGTCCTCGACGACGGCACCGGCGAGGACGGTGGAGCCGTTGATGCGGGCGCCGGAGCCGATGACGGCGCCGGGGCCGATGACCGTGCCGCCGGTGAGCTTGGCGTCGGCGGCGACGCGGGCGGTGTCGAGCACGAGGCGGTCGCCGCAGCGGCCGGGGACGGCCGGGGACGGGGCGCGGCCGAGGACGAGGTCGGCGGAGCCGCGGACGAAGGCCTGCGGGGTGCCGAGGTCGAGCCAGTACGTGGAGTCGACCATGCCCTGGAGGTGCGCGCCGGAGGCGAGCAGCTCGGGGAAGGTCTCGCGTTCGACGGAGACCGGACGGCCCGCCGGAATGGAGTCGATGACGGAGCGCCGGAACACGTAGGCGCCCGCGTTGATCTGGTCGGTGACGATCTCCTCGGGCGTCTGCGGCTTCTCCAGGAACGCCGTGACGCGCCCGGTCGGGTCGGTCGGCACCAGGCCGAAGGCGCGCGGGTCGTCGACCCGGGTGAGGTGCAGGGACACGTCCGCGCCGGAGGACTCGTGGGTGGCGACGAGGGCGCGGATGTCGAGGCCGGTGAGGATGTCGCCGTTGAAGATGAGGACGGGCTCCTCGGGTCCGGAGCGCAGCCGGGAGGCGACGTTGCGGATGGCGCCGCCGGTGCCGAGCGGCTCCTCCTCGGTGACGTACTCGATGCTGAGCCCGAGCGCCGAGCCGTCGCCGAAGTACGGCTCGAAGACCTCGGCCAGGTAGGAGGTGGCGAGGACGATGTGGTCGACGCCGGCCGCCCGGGCCCGGGCCAGCTGGTGGGTCAGGAAGGGAACGCCCGCCGCCGGGACCATCGGCTTGGGGGTGTTGACCGTCAGGGGACGCAGCCGGGTGCCTTTGCCACCGACCAGGAGAATCGCTTCGGTCACCTGTCGTCTCTGCTTCCTGTTCGGGTCCGGTCTCGTCGCCGGGGTCGGCGTTCGTTCGGCCGTCCGTACGATATGACCGGTCAGTTTATGCAGATGGTTGAGTCCATGACCTCATCAGCGCCTTCCCTGGTACTTCGCCGATGCCGACCGGGCGGTGCCGAGCTTGTTGTAGAGCCGCCCGCCCGGGCACTCGGTCGCGAAGCCGTCGCGGTGCCCTGCGATCACATGGAACTTGACCTTCTTGCCCTTTTTATAGAGGTTTCCGCCTCCTGAGGTGAGATACGTCGTTCCGTTCGGATTCACCCCATACAGCCCCAATTTCCACGCGGTCAGCCGTGCGATCGCGGACACCGCCGCGGCCGGTGGAGTGGTGCCGCCGTAGGTGCCGAGAACGGCGATGCCCATGCTGTTGGTGTTGAAGCCGAGGGTGTGCGCGCCCATCACCGCCCTGCCGACGCCGCCGGCCCGGCCCTCGTAGATGTTTCCGCACTTGTCGACGGCGAAGTTGTAGCCGAAGTCCCGCCAGCCGAGGCTCTTCACGTGGTAGCGGTAGATGCTCCGCAGGACGGCGGGTGCCTGACGGCACGTGTAGTTGTTGCCGGTGGCGCTGTGGTGGATGAACGCCGCCTTGATCGTCTTGGTGTAGACGAAGCCGCGCTCGCGCATCTTCTCGTCGGCGCCCCAGCCCTTGCGGGTGATGATCTTCGGCCGCGGGCCGATGAACGGCGCCTTCGCGACCGCGCGCGTGCCCGGGACGGTCGCCAGGGTCTGCGCGCGGGTGAGGGCGGGCAGGACCGTGCCGTCGGTGACGGCGGCGGCCCGGGAGCCGGCCCGGTCGAGCGCCCGCGCGTCGCCGGCGGCGAGCGCCCGCGCGTCGGTGGCGGCGGGAGTCCGCGCGCCCGGGCCGGCGGGCGCCCCGGCGTCGGTGGCGGTGTGCGCCCCGGCGTTGGCGGCGGCGAGCGCCCGCGCGTCGGTGGCGGTGTGCGCCCGAGCATCCTGGCCGGCGGGCGCCCCGGCGTCGGTGGCCGCCGTCGGACCCGCCGCCTCCGTGGCCTCGTACGGCTCCGCCTCCCGCTCCCCGGCCGTCTCCGGGCCCGGGTCCACCAGTTCCAGGCGCAGGCCCGCCGGAAGCGCGTGCGCCGCCCGGTACTCCGGGTGGACGCGGATCTCGACGCCGTCCGAGTCGCCGACCCACAGCGGCGCGGTCGAGCCGCGCCGGGCGGCCGAGCGGCCCTCGGCGGTGTTCGGGTCGGCACCGTGCTCGTCGTTGTGGGTCTCCACGTCCTGCCAGTCCGACCAGGCGCCGCCCGCCGCGGCCCGGGTGCGGACCTGCACGCTGCCGTGCAGCGGCGTTCGGGGGTCGTCCCACACCACGCCCACGAGCGAGAAGGGCCGGACCTCACGGCGGGTCAGTCCCCGCTCGGCCGGGGCGGCGAAGCCGGAGCCGCGGCCGCGCGGGGCGCCGTCGGGGGCGAGGGGTTCGAGCGGGAGCGACTGGGTGGAGCCCGCGAGCCCGGCGCCCGCCGGGTTCACGTTCCCGGACGCGGAAGCGGCTGCCGCCGGCCCGGCGCCGGCCGGGGTCGCGGTCGCCAGGGAGAGCGGCAGGGCGAGGGCCGCCGCACAGGTGACGGCGATCGAGGAGGCGAGGTAGGCACGCATGGAGCGATCGTCCGTACCGCGCCCCGGTTCCGCCCGTCGGGAATCCGCGGGCGAACTGACGGACCGTCGGTCCGACCGGTGGACGGCGTCACCGGTACGGCGGACCCGCCGCGCCCTCGCGCGTACCCTTGCCCGCGTGAACGCCAGCGACCGCACCCCCGCCGACCTGCTGCGATCCGCGCTCGCCGCGGACCCGGCCCGCCCCTTGGTCACTTTCTACGACGACGCCACCGGTGAACGCGTGGAATTGTCCGTGGCCACCTTCGCCAATTGGGTGGCCAAGACCGCCAACCTGCTCCAGGGCGAGCTGTCCGCCTCCCCCGGCGACCGGCTCGCGCTGCTGCTGCCCGCGCACTGGCAGACCGCGGTGTGGCTGCTCGCCTGCGCGTCCGTCGGCGTGACCGCCGAGCTGGGCGGCGACCCGGCCGACGCGGACTACGTCGTCGCCGGGCCGGACACCCTGGAGGCCGGCCTCGCCTGCACCGGCGACCGCGTCGCGCTCTCCCTCGCGCCGCTCGGCCGCCGCTTCCCGGCCCCGCCGGCCGGCTACGCCGACTACGCCGTCGAGGTCCCCGGCCAGGGCGACCGCTTCGCGCCCTTCGTGCCGGTCGACCCGGACGCCCCCGCCCTCGTCGTCGACGGCACGGAGCTGACGGCGGCCCAGCTCGTCGAGCGCGCGCGTGCGGACGCGGCGGAGCTCGGCCTCGGGCCGGGCTCCCGGGTGCTGTCCGGCCGGCCGTACGACACCTGGGCCGGCGTCTCGGCCGGGCTGTACGCCTCCCTGGCGTCGGGCGGGTCGGTGGTGCTGTGCCGCCACCTGGACCGCCTCGACGCGGAGGGGCTGGCGAAGCGGGTGGAGAGCGAGCGGGTGGCACTGACGCTGGCGGACTGAACGCTCTCCGCGGCGAGGGCGCGGGTCACGCTGACACCGGCGGGCTGAACGCACCACGAGGGCGCCGCGTCCTCGCGTTGCGAGGGCGCTAGCCCCCGGCCAAGGCGCGGCCCGTACGACGGCAGGAGCCCCGGCCCGCGCGGCCCGCACGAGGGCACCGTCACCCGTCCGGCCCACCGACGCGCCGCCCGGGCGCCCTCCGGCGCCCCGTCCGGGTCATGATCGGCCAGGGGGTACTGACTCCTTCCGAGACGCCACGAGGACGGACGCAGACGTGACGGACAGCGCAGACTCGCCCGCCGGGGCCAAGCGCAAGCGGCACTGGTTGCGCTGGGTGGCGCTGGCCGCGGCGGTCGTGGTGCTCGCGGCGGCGGGGGTGGGCTGGTGGGCGTACCGGAAGCTGAACGGGAACATCACCACCGACACGACGGCCGACGCGGAGCTGCGGAAGTACGAGAAGGAGCGGCCGTCGCCCGCGGTGAACGCGGCGCGGAACATCCTGCTGATCGGCTCGGACTCCCGCACCGGCGCCGGGAACGACGCGTACGGCCGGAACTCGGGCACGCAGCGCTCGGACACCACGATCCTGCTGCACATCTCCGCGCACGGGGCCGGCGCCACGGCCGTGTCGATCCCGCGCGACCTGATGGTGCGGATCCCGAGCTGCACGAAGCCGGACAAGGGCATGACGCGGGAGCAGTTCGCACAGTTCAACTGGGCCTTCGAGTTCGGCGGCACCGCCTGCACCATCCGCACCCTGGAGAAGCTGACCGGCATCCGGATCGACCACCACATGGTGGTCGACTTCCGCGGCTTCAAGGAGATGGTGGACGCGGTCGACGGGGTGGAGATCTGCCTCAAGGAGCCGATCGACGACAAGGACGCCCATCTGAAGCTGCCGGCCGGCCGCCAGACCCTCCACGGCGAGCAGGCGCTCGGCTTCGTACGGGCGCGCAAGTCGCTCGGGAACGGCAGCGACACCGAGCGGATGGACCGCCAGCAGCAGTTCCTCGGCGCCCTGGTCAACAAGGTGCAGAGCGACGGCGTGCTGCTCAACCCGACCAAGCTCTATCCGGTCCTGGACGCGGCCACGAAGTCGATCACCACCGACCCGGGGCTCGCGTCGCTGCGCGACCTGTACGACCTGGCGCGCTCGATGCGGGCCGTGCCGACCGACAAGGTGCAGTTCCTGACGGTGCCGCGGCGCCCCTACACGTACAACGCGAACCGGGACGAACTGGTGCAGCCCGCCGCCGACCAGCTCTTCGCCCGGCTGCGTGCCGACCTGCCCGTGACCGTGCACGCGGGCGACAAGGGGGAGCCGGACGGGACCGGCGACGGGCCCGACGCCTCGGCGACGCCGTCCTTCACGGGACGGAACGCGGCGGAGGGTTCCTGCCACTGAGGGCGCCCGCCGATGCGTCCGCCGGGGCGCGATCCGGGGCGTCCGCCGGCGCGCTTCCTGTGCGTTTCGTAAAGGCGGAGCCAAGGGGAGGACGGCCCTGGATGAGGTTTGAGCGAATTGCCCGGTTGTAAGGGGCGTGGAATTTGTCACGGGCGTCGCCCCACGCTGAACTGGGCGGATAGTGTGACGCGATCCGGTGCAGCCGACCGCATGGTCGCGCACTCGAAGGACCGAACGACCGAGCGCTTGAGGGGGAGGCGCCTCGGGCGGTACCGACGGAGGACTCAAGGAACCGTGGACGCGCACAGCCGTGGACGGGCGGACGAGATCGACCCCGCCGACCAGTGGGTCTTCAACCCGCAGACCGGCAACTACGAACTGCGACTGGACCGCTCCGCAGGGCAGCGGTCGCAGCAGCCCACCGCCTCTCCCCGCCCCCGGCCCCGCCCCTCGCGCGGCGACGCGGCCACCCCTCCGGGACAGAGATCCCGCCCGCAGGAGCGGCCCGCGCAGGGCCGGTCCGGCCACCAGGACCGCGCCACCGAGGCCGCCCCGCCCGTGCCCGGGCAGCGCCGCCGCCGGGCCCCCGAGCCCGCCGACCGGCAGCCGCCCCTCGCGGGCCGCCGCAAACGCCGGCCGGAGAAGTCGCGCAAGAAGAAGGTCCTGCTCTGGACCGGCGGCACGATGGCCTTCGTCCTCGTGGCCGGCGCCGTCGGCGTGTACGCGCTCTACGAGCACTTCGACGGCAACATCAACACCATCGACGTGGCCGGCGGCACCGAGGGCTTCCAGGAGGGCCAGCCCTTCAACATCCTGATCATCGGCACCGACAAGCGGACCGGTGCGGGCAACGAGGGCTACGGCGACAAGAACAGCGTCGGCCACGCCGACACCAACATCCTCTTCCACGTCTCCAAGGACCGGACGAACGCCACGGCGATGTCCATCCCCCGCGACCTGGTCATCGACATCCCCGAGTGCGAGACCAAGCAGCCGGACGGGAGCGTCAAGAAGATCCCCGGCCAGTCGAAGGTGCGCTTCAACACGAGCCTCGGCCAGGACGGCCGCGACCCGGGCTGCACCATGGCCACGGTCAAGGAGGTCACCGGGCTGACCGTCGACCACTTCATGATGGCCGACTTCAACGCCGTCAAGGAGATGACGACGGCCGTCGGCGGCGTGAAGGTCTGCCTCGCGCATCCGGTCGACGACCCCAAGTCGCACCTCAAGCTGCCGGCCGGCGAGTCGACGATCGAGGGCGAGCAGGCCCTCGCCTTCGTGCGCACCCGGCACAGCTTCGGCGACGAGAGCGACCTGAGCCGGATCAAGACCCAGCAGCAGTTCCTCAGCTCGATGATCCGTCAGATGAAGTCGGACGAGACGCTCACGTCGCCGACCAAGCTGTACGACCTCGCCGACGCCGCCACCAAGGCGCTCACCGTCGACAAGGGCATAGGGAGCATCTCCAAGCTCAAGTCCCTGGCCGGCGAGCTGACGAACATCGACGCCAAGAACATCACCTTCACCACGATGCCGGTCATCGACAACCCGGACGAGCCGCCGAACAAGCGGGCGACCGTGGTCCCCGACCCGGTGAAGGCGCCGCGGCTCTTCGAGATGCTCCAGTCCGACACCTCGCTGAGCGAGGTGAAGAAGAAGGAGCAGGACGCCAAGAACGCCAAGAACCAGGCGCAGGCGAAGCTCCTGGAGGGCAAGCGCTCCACCGCCCACGAGGTCCGGGTCGACGTCTACAACGGCAGCGGCATGACCGGCGCGGCGCAGAAGACCATCGACTGGCTGCAGAACGAGCACGGCGTGACCCGGTCGTCCAACAAGAGCAACGCCCCCGAGAAGGCGGCGACCACCACGCTCACGTACGCACCGAACCAGGCCGACCAGGCCCGCGAACTCGCGGACCTGATGGGCCTGCCCGCCTCGGCTCTCAAGCCGGGCACGCAGGACGCCGGGGAGCGCGAGCCGATGACGCTCGTCCTCGGCGCGGACTTCAAGGGCGCGGGGGTGCCCCTCACCGGTCCGGCGAAGGCGCCGGAAGGTGCACAGACGGCAGACAAGCAGGTGTGCGCCAAGTAGCTGGAACCGACCGGGCTCTCCGGTCGTCTGGCCAAGCGCCGCAGCTGAGCGACGAGGAGACCTGGGGTGGGACAGAGCAGTGTGCGTGGGGAGGGGGCGCGGGAACGCGTCCCGCGCACCCGCGAGTTGGGTTGGGACGAGAGTCTCTACGAGGACGGGACGGCCGAGGCCGCTCCGGGCGGCGGCGTGCCCGGTGCCCGGCGCGGCGGGCGCGGTTCCGGCGACGGCAAGGGCGGTGACGGCACGGGCCGTTCGGCGCGCCAGCGCGGCGGTTCACCCAAGCGGGGCGCCAAGAAGTCCCGCAAGCGGCGGATATTCCGCTGGGTGGCCATCACGCTGTCGCTGCTGATACTCGGCACGGCCGGCGCCGGATACCTGTATTACCAGCACCTCAACGACATGATCCGCAGCGGTGGGCGCGCGGGCGGCGAGAGCGGTGTGACGAAGCCGACCGCGCTCGGCGACACCCCGCTGAACATCCTGCTCATCGGCTCCGACGACCGCAGCGACCCGAGGAACGTGGCGCTCGGCGGCGGCAAGAACGACCGGGACCGGCCGCCGCTCGCCGACGTGCAGATGCTGCTGCACGTCTCGGCCGACCGGCAGAACGCCTCGCTCGTGTCCATCCCGCGCGACACGGTCGTGAAGATCCCCGAGTGCCGGGACGAGAAGGGCAAGAAGTACCCCGAGACCACCAACCGGCCGATCAACGAGTCGCTGAGCCGCGGCGGCCCGGGCTGCACCCTCACCACCTGGGAGAAGCTCACCGGGGTCTACATCGACCACTGGATGATGGTCGACTTCGCGGGTGTGGTCGACATGGCCGACGTGGTCGGCGGCGTCCCGGTCTGCGTCAAGACCGGCGTGTACGACCGGCCGACCCCGGCGGCGCCCGGCGGCTCGCACCTCAAGCTGAAGGCCGGCACGACCGAGATCCAGGGCGAGCAGGCCCTGCAGTGGCTGCGCACCCGGCATGCCTGGGGCAACGACCAGGGCCGCGCCCAGGCGCAGCACATGTACATGAACGGTCTGATGAAGAAGCTCCAGGAGCAGGACGCCTGGACGGACACGCCGCGCCTGATGGGGCTCGCCGAGGCCGCCGTCAACGCGTTCCAGGTCTCCGACGAGATCGGCACCGTGAAGAAGCTCTTCGACCTGTCGATGCAGCTGAAGAACGTGAAGCTGAACCGGCTGACGACGGCGACGGTCCCGACGGACCCGTACCCGCCGAACCCGAAGGCATGGCTCCAGGTGGTGCCGTCGAAGGCCGACAAGATGTGGTCGATGCTCCGCGACGACGTCGCCTTCGACAAGAACGGCGACCCGAAGAAGGCGAAGCCGACGGCCCCCGTCTCCGCGAAGCCGGCGGCCACCGCCGAGGCGCCCGGCTCCTTCGGGGTCACGGTCGTCAACGGCACCGGCAGCGACAGCCGGTCGCCGGTCCCGGGCCGGGCCCGCACCATCGCCGGCGAACTGACCGGCAAGGGCTTCACCCGCGCCGAGTCCTCGCGCGAGTCCCGGCCGCGCGGCGACAGCGTGGTGCTCTACCCGAAGAGCGGTGGCGACCAGGCCAAGGCCAACGCCGTGTCCGTGGCGGTGGCGCTCGGTCTGCCGGAGACGGCGGCCCGCCCCGACGCCGAGGTCGAGCGCGTCACGCTCGTCGTCGGCGCGGACTGGCGCGAGGGCACGGCCTACAAGGGATCGGCGGTGGCGGCCGGCGACCTGCCGGAGGGCGCCAACGACAAGACGGACTGCATGGACGTCTACTCGGTCTACAAGTGGGACGGCAAGAGCTGACCCGCTGACGGATCACCGCGTACGGCGACGGCCGGGCTCCCCGCGAAGGGGCCCGGCCGTCGCCGTACGCGTATCCGTGCTCGCGTCCGGATGTGCGAAGGACGATGTGCGAAGGACTCAGACGGTCTCGTCGGCCTGCACGTTCTTCACGGCCGGGCGCTTGCTCGCGATGACCTTCCGCGCCAGCGAGCGCGGGCTGGTCAGGAAGCCGAAGCCCCACGACATGTGCATGGTCGCCAGGGCCACCGGGATCTGCAGCCGGGCCTTCAGCGAGAGGCCCTTGCCGGCCGGGATCGAGCCCGCGGTGATCGCGGCGAGGTAGCCGGCCGGGATCACGAAGCCCAGCGGAGTGAGGGTGGCGCCCACCACGAGGCCCGCGGCGATCGCGCAGACGGCGGTCGGCGGGGCCAGGTAGCGCAGGTTGATGGAGCCCTCGTGGTAGCGGGCGACGACGTGCCGCCAGCGGCCGTAGTCCTTGTACTGCTTCGCGAGCGCGCGGACGCTGGGCCGCGGCCGGTACTGCACGCGCAGCTCCGGCGAGAACCAGATCAGGCCGCCGGCCTCGCGGATGCGGAAGTTCAGCTCCCAGTCCTGGGCGCGGATGAACTCGACGTTGTAGCCGTCCTGCTGCTCCAGCGCCTCGCGCCGGAACACGCCCAGGTAGACGGTCTCCGCCGGGCCCGCCTGGCCGCCGGTGTGGAAGGCCGCGTTGCCGACGCCGATCTTCGAGGTCATCGCGGCGGCGACCGCGTCCTCCCAGGCGTTCTCGCCCTCGGCGTGCATGATGCCGCCGACGTTCATCGCGCCCGTCTCCTCCAGGAGGCGGACGGCGGTCGCGATGTAGTTGGGCGACAGCATGCCGTGGCCGTCGACGCGGACCACGATCGGGTGGCGGGACGCCTTGATCGCCGCGTTGAGGGCGGCGGGCGTGCGGCCGGTGGGATTCGGCACGGTGTGGACGCGCGGGTCCTCCCGTACGAGCTCGGCGGCGATCTCGTCGGTGCGGTCCGTGGACGGCCCGAGCGCGATCACCACCTCCATCTCGCCGTCGTACTCCTGCTCCAGGATGTGACGGACCGAGTTGCGCAGATGCCGCTCCTCATCGAGGACCGGCATGATCACAGACACAGGGGGATTGGCGTTCATCGCCCGACACGTTACCGCGAACGGGGGACACGGGCGCGCGCCGTCCGGCGGACACGGCCTTGCGATCGTCGTATGGGCCTACCGTGCTCACGGTCTGCCCTGTCTCACCCGCCTCACCCGCGGAGGTGTCCCCCGGTGCCCACACCGCCCCGCCCGCCCCGCACGCCCCGCCCCCGGCCCCCGGCCCGCCGCGTACCGGCGCCCGCGCCGGCACGCCGGCGGCCGCGGCACCGCAGACGGACCCGGTGGGGGACGCGGATGGCGACGACGCTCTCGGTGGTCGTGCTCGCCGCCGGGGGCATCGGGCACGCGGTGGTGACCAGCCTGGACACCGGCATCACCCGGATCGACCCGTTCAAGGACATGAAGAACCGCCCGCAGGCCGGGCACGGCATGAACGTGCTGCTCGTCGGCACCGACGGACGCGACAAGATCACCGAGGAGGAGCGGCGGAAGTACCGGCTCGGCGGCGCGCCCTGCCACTGCACGGACACCATCATGCTCGTCCACATCTCCGAGGACCGGGAGCGGGCCAGCGTCGTCTCGCTGCCGCGCGACTCGTACGCCGAGATGCCCGAGCACACCGACCTCACCACCGGCCGGCACCACCGCGCGCACCCGGTGAAGCTGAACGCCGCGTACGCGGAGGGCGGGCCCGGGCTGACCGTGCGGACCGTCGAGTCGATGACCGGGGTGAAGATCGACCACTACGTGGAGGTCGACTTCACCAGCTTCATGCGGACCGTCGACGCGGTCGGCGGCGTGCAGATCTGCACCACCAAGCCGCTCAAGGACTCCTACACCGGCCTCGACCTGCCCGCCGGGCCGCACGACCTGGACGGCGGGCAGGCGCTGCAGTACGTGCGCTCCCGCCATGTCGACGGGGCCGCGGACATCGGGCGCATGCAGCGCCAGCAGAAGTTCCTGGCGGCGCTGATCGACCGGATCACCAGCGGCGGGGTGCTGCTGAACCCGGTGCGGTTCCGGGAGGTCGCGTCGAGCATGCTGAGCTCGGTGCGCGCGGACCAGGGATTCGGCACGGAGCAGATGCTGGCGCTCGCGAAGGCGATGCACGGGTTCACGCCGGCGTCGTCGGAGTTCGTGTCGGTGCCGATCGGCGAGATGAGCTTCGACGTGAAGGGCATCGGCTCCACGGTGAAGTGGGACGCGGCCAAGGCGCAGAAGCTCTTCCAGTCGCTGCGCGACGACCGGCCGCTCGCCCCGGCCCGGCCCGCGGCGCCGAAGGGGCCGCGGCCGGCCGACGTCGACGTCGCCCCGAAGACGGTCCGCGTGCAGGTCTACAACGGGACCCGCACCGACGGGCTCGGCGGGCGCGTCGACACGGCGCTGCGCGGCACCGGCTTCGACACGACGCGGGCGCCGCGGACCGGCGCGGGCGGGCAGGAGCACGCCCGGACCGTCATCGCGTACGACCCGCGCTGGGACCGCTCGGCGAAGTCCCTGGCAGCGGCCCTGCCGGGGGCCGAGCTGCGGCCGGTGCCGGGGCAGGGCGGGACGCTGGAGGTGACGGTGGGCGCGGACTACCGGGGCGTGACGCCGGTGCGGGCGCGGGAGGCGCAGTCGGGGCAGTTCGAGGCGGTCAGGGGAGACCAGGTGGTGTGCCCGTAGGGGGTGGGGCGGCAGGGGTCCGGTGGATCAGGGTCGGGGCGCGCCCTAGTCCTCGTAGCCGTCGGCCCTGCGCTGCTCGCGCAGTTCCCTGATCGCGCGGCGGCGGGCCAGGCGGTGGGTGCGGCGGATCTGGGCTTCCTGGTAGCGGCGCTTGTCGCGTTCCGTCTCCGGGACGACCGGCGGGACCGGGCGGGGCTTGCCGTCGCCGTCGACGGCGGCGAAGACGAGGTAGGCGGAGCCGACCTGGGTGGCGGGCGTGGACTCGTTCCAGCGCTCTGCCATGACCCGTACGCCGACCTCCATCGAGGACCGGCCGGTCCAGTTGACCTGGGCCTTCACGTGCACCAGGTCGCCGACCCTGACCGGCTCCAGGAACGCCATCTCGTCCATGGACGCGGTGACGGCCGGGCCGCCCGAGTGCCGGCCGGCCACCGCGCCCGCCGCGTCGTCCACCAGCTTCATGATCACGCCGCCGTGCACCGTACCGAGGAGGTTGGTGTCGTGGCTGGTCATGATGTGGCTGAGCGTGGTGCGGGAGGCCGAAGTGGGCTTGCCCGGGATGTCGCCCTGATCTGTCATGCCCTCTACCTTATGCCCGGCCTTGGCACCGGTCCCGGCCCGGTCCGCTTTGCATCAGCTTGGCAACAGCGCCGACCCGATTCCCCACCCGCCCTGTCGGCCGCGCCGGGCCGGACGGCACACTGGTCCGCATGAATGACTGGCCCGACGCCCAGCCCGAGGGACCCCGCCGGATGCGCCACGTGCAGCGGCCGCAGGTCCCCCCGCAGCAGCCCCAGCAGCAGTACGGCCAGGGGTACGGCCAGCAGCGCGGTCAGGGCTACGACCAGGGCTACAACCCGAGCTTCACGCAGGCGCAGGGCACCGGCTACGACTCCGGCTACAGCGACGGCCAGGTCTACGGCGGCCCGCAGGGCCCCGGCCACGGCGGCCGCGGCACCGTGCCTCCGCAGTACGACCCGCGCCCCGCGGGCGGGCGGCCCGCCCCGAACTGGGGCCGCCGGATCAAGATCGGCTCGATCGTGCTCGTCGTCGCCGTCGTCGGCTGGGGCGCCGGCACGTACGCCTGGGCCAGCTCGCGGATGCGCAACGAGGTCGACCTCTCCAAGGTCATCGAGCGGCCGTCGGAGGGCGACTGCACCACGTATCTGATCGTCGGTTCCGACAGCCGTGAGGGCATGTCGGCCGAGGAGAAGAAGAAGCTGCACACCGGCTCCGCCGAGGGCAAGCGGACCGACTCGATGATGATCCTCGCGGCCTGCTCCAGCGGGAACACGATGGTCTCGCTGCCGCGTGACTCCTGGGTGACGATCCCGTCGTTCGTCGGTTCGGAGTCCGGCAAGAAGTACGCCCAGCGCGGCGGCTCCAAGCTGAACGCGGCCTACGCGATGGACGGCCCGGAGCTGCTCGTCCGCACCGTCGAGTTCAACACCGGCCTGCGCATCGACCACTACGCGGAGATCGGCTTCGCCGGCTTCGCGAACATCGTGGACGCGCTCGGCGGCGTGGAGATGAACATCGACAAGGGCTTCAAGGACAAGAAGTCCGGCGCCGACTTCCAGGCCGGCACGCAGACCCTCGACGGCGAGCAGGCGCTGGCCTTCGTCCGTACCCGCTACGCCTTCGCCGAGTCGGACCTCCAGCGCACCAAGAACCAGCAGAAGTTCCTGTCGGCGCTCGCCAACCAGGCGGCGACGCCGGGCACGATCCTCAACCCGTTCAAGCTGTACCCGACGCTGGGCGCGGGCCTGGACACGCTGATCGTGGACAAGGACATGTCGCTGTACGACCTGGCGCAGATGTTCTTCGCGATGAAGGGCATCAGCGGCGGCAGCGGCAAGTCGATGAACATGCCGATCAACGGCACGGCCCCGCAGAACTCGCTGCGGTGGGACCAGCCGAAGGTGAAGCAGCTCGTCGAGCAGATCAGGAACGACGAGCCGGTCACGGTCACGTCGAGCCGCTGATCACACCGCGCCGATCACACCGCGCCGATCACCCGGCGCCGGTCACCTCGTACAGCACCCGGCCGTCCGGGCCCGTCCCCGCCTCGCGCAGGGCCGGGTCCCCGGCCGGGAGCCCGCCGCGCGAGGGCCGCTGGAGCACCCAGCGCACGTGATAGCGGCGCAGCACGGCGAGGCGTTCGGCGCGCGGGGTGCCGGGCGCGAAGTAGCGCTCGGTGTCGGCGACGCGGCGCCGCTCGTCGGGCAGGAAGAAGTCCGGGTAGCCGGGCGCGACGGTGTAGCCGCCGTAGGCGGGCAGGGTGACGGCGGCCCGCCGGTCGCCGGTCAGGAAGACGTCCCCGTAGGCGGCGTCCCGCATCGCCCAGCCCACCGGCTTCCACAGCGGCCAGCCGTGCCGGGTGACCGCGGCGGGCAGCCGGTCGGCGGGCACGACGAACGTCACGGCGTGCCGCTGGGCCCAGACGCCGACCGCCAGGGCCGCGGCGAGCACCACACCGGCGCCCGTACGCAAACGCCGGCCCCCGGCCTCCAGGACGCACAGCGCGACGGCGATCTGCGCGGGCATGAGCACGGCGGGCTCGGTGCGGCCGAGCGACCACTTGCCGAGCAGTCCGCCGGCGACGACCGTCGCCAGGCCGAGCGCGCACCACACCACCAGCGGATCGCGGTGGTCCCTGCGCCACCGCAGCGCGAGCGCGAGCGCGCCGAGCGGCACCACGAAGGTGAAGAGCGACCCCAGGTGCCGGTAGAGCGGCCGGTGGATCTCCTCCAGGCCGCCGACGCCGAGGAGCTCGAAGAAGGAGTAGTACGGCCATGCCACGAGCAGCGCGAGCCCGGTCAGGAGCGCGGCGCCGAGGCGCAGGACGGCGGCCCGGCGGGCCGGGACGCGCGCGGCGACGAGGACGCCGGCCGCGCCGAACGTGAAGACCACGCCCGTGAACTGGTGGCTGAGCGTCAGCACGGCCCACAGCCCGCCGAGTCCGGCGTACGCGGCCACGGACGTGCCCGGGCGGCGCAGGGCGTGCGTGAGCAGTGCGAGGAAGTGGAAGCCGAGGCCGGTCGCGAAGGTGCTCGGGTAGGAGAGGTTCGCCGACAGCGACATGAGGCCGGCGAAGCCGCTCCAGATGATGGGCCGCGCGCCCCACAGCAGCAGCAGGCACAGCAGGGCGAGCGGCGGCGCGGCAGGGTGGCGGGTCAGGGTGCGGACGAACCGCCGGACGCCGGTCGCCAGGTGAAGCAGCCCGACGGCGCCGGCGCAGCGCAGCACGTCGAAGGTGCCGAGCCCGGTGGCCTTGGCGAACAGGCCGAGGGTGACCGTCCACGGCGAGTAGTAGGGGCTGTCCGTGGGCGAGTCGACCATCGGGTTGCCGGGGTGGAACAGGTCGTGCCGCAGCCGCTCTACGGTCGCCGCGTGCACGCCGAGGTCGCCGATCCAGGGCAGCCGTCCGATCATCAGGACGGCGCCGACGGCGAGGAGTACGGTCGCGCCGCGCAGCGCGAGGAGCAGCACGCCGGACGCTCCGGACCCGCGGGGGTTCGCGGTCGCGGGGAGGAGCCGGGCGGACTCGCCGGTCATGGGTGGGGCCTCACTGGGATCGAGCGGTACGCGGGCCCGGTCGCCCCGGTGGGACCCGGGGCCGGCGGCGCGTGACACACGGTACCGCCGGCCGTGTCGTCCGTTCGACGCGATGGGGGCTTGTCGGCCAGACGCCGTGCGACTACCGATCGGTATCCCGAAGGGACAGGGCACTACCGGGCGCGCGCCCGGGCCCCGACTATGCTCGGGCAGGCATTCCGCCCGACCTCGACTCCTCACTGGAGACCGCATGGCCCTCAAGATCACCGTGATCGGCACCGGCTACCTCGGCGCCACCCACGCCGCGGCCATGGCGGAGCTCGGCTTCGAGGTCCTCGGCCTCGACGTCGTCCCCGAGAAGATCGAGATGCTCTCCGCCGGACGCGTCCCGATGTTCGAGCCCGGCCTGGAGGAGCTGCTCGCGCGGCACGTCGCCGGGATCGAGGGGTCCAGCGGGCGGCTGCGCTTCACGACCTCCTGGGAGGAGGCCGGCGCCTTCGGCGACGTCCACTTCGTCTGCGTCAACACCCCGCAGAAGCACGGCGAGTACGCGTGCGACATGAGCTACGTCGACGCCGCCTTCGCCTCCCTCGCCGGAGTCGTCCGCGAAGGGGCCCTGGTCGTCGGCAAGTCGACCGTGCCGGTCGGCTCCGCGCAGCGGCTCGCCGCGCTGCTGCCCGAGGGCGTCGGGCTCGCCTGGAACCCGGAGTTCCTCCGCGAGGGCTTCGCCGTGCAGGACACCCTGCACCCGGACCGGCTCGTCGTCGGCGTGCCCGAGGGTGCGGACGGCGAGCGGTACGAGAAGGTGCTGCGCGAGGTGTACGCGGTGCCGGTGGCCGAGGGCTCGCCGTTCGTCGTGACGGACTATCCGACCGCCGAGCTCGTGAAGACCTCCGCGAACTCCTTCCTCGCCACGAAGATCTCCTTCATCAACGCGATGGCGGAGGTGTGCGAGGCCGCCGGCGGCGACGTCGCCAAGCTGGCCGAGGCGATCGGGCACGACGAGCGGATCGGCAACAAGTTCCTGCGCGCGGGCATCGGCTTCGGCGGCGGCTGCCTGCCCAAGGACATCCGCGCCTTCATGGCCCGGGCCGGCGAGCTGGGCGCCGACCAGGCGCTGACCTTCCTGCGCGAGATCGACTCCATCAACATGCGGCGCCGCGCGTCCATGGTCGAGATGGCCCGCGAGGCCCTCGGCGGCGGCTTCCTCGGCAAGCGGGTCGCCGTCCTCGGCGCGACCTTCAAGCCCGACTCGGACGACGTCCGCGACTCGCCGGCGCTCAACGTGGCCGGCCAGATCCACCTCCAGGGCGGCCAGGTCACCGTCTACGACCCCAAGGGCATGGCCAACGCCCGCCGTCTCTTCCCCACCCTCGGCTACGCCGACTCCGCGCTCGACGCGGTGCGCGGCGCGGACGTCGTCCTCCACCTCACCGAATGGCGCGAATTCCGCGACGCCCTCGACCCGGCGGCCCTCGCCGCCGTCGTCTCCTCCCCCGTCATCCTCGACGGCCGCAACGCCCTGGACCCGGCGCGGTGGCGCGAGGCGGGCTGGACGTACCGCGCGATGGGCAGGCCGCGGGCCTGACGCCGGCCCCCCGCGGATGCGCCGAGGGCCCCGCCGGAGCGGGGCCCTCGCTGAGCATGCGTCACTTCGCTGACGAGTCGAAGGACTTGAGCGTCGCCACCGACGGGCCCCGCAGCGCCCGCTGTTCGCGCGCCACCGCCTCCGCGTCCCGGAGCACGCGTACCGCGTTCGACCAGGTCAGCTTCGCGAGGTCCGCGTGCGACCAGCCGCGTACGAGCAGTTCCGCGATCAGGTTCGGGTAGCCGGCGACGTCGTCGAGGCCGGACGGGGTGAACGCCGTGCCGTCGTAGTCGCCGCCGATGCCGATGTGGTCGATGCCGGCGACCTCGCGCATGTGGTCGAGGTGGTCGGCGACCGTGGCGGCCGTGGCGATCGGGCGCGGGTTGTCCGCCTCGAAGGCGCGGTGCAGGGCCATCGCCGGTGCGGTGGTGTCGAGGTGGTGGAAGCCGTGCGCGCGCAGGTTCTCGTCGGCGCGGGCCGTCCACTCGACCGCCGCGGGCAGGATGAACTTCGGCACGAAGGTCGCCATGGCCACGCCACCGTTGGCCGGCAGCCGCTCCAGGACGTCGTCCGGGATGTTGCGCGGGTGGTCGCAGATCGCCCGGGACGAGGAGTGCGAGAAGATCACCGGCGCGTCGGTGGTGTCGAGTGCGTCCCGCATCGTCGTCGCGGCGACGTGCGAGAGGTCGACGAGCATGCCGGTGCGGTTCATCTCGCGGACGATCTCGCGGCCGAAGGCGGTGAGCCCGCCGTGCCGCGGCTCGTCGGTGGCCGAGTCCGCCCAGTCGTTGTTCTCGTTGTGGGTGAGCGTCATGTACCGCACGCCCAGGGCGTGCAGGGCGCGCAGGGTGGCCGGCGAGTTGTTGATGGAGTGGCCGCCCTCGGCACCCTTCAGGGAGGCGATCCGGCCCTCCTCGCGGGCCTTCTCCATGTCGTCGGCGGTCAGCGCGGGCGCGAGGTCGGCCCCGTAGCGCGCGAGCAGCAGGTCGACGGCGTCGATCTGCTCCAGGGTGGCGCTCACCGCGTGGTCGCCGGCGAGCCCGCCGGGCACGTACACGGACCAGAACTGGGCGCCGACGCCGCCCGCCCGGAGGCGGGCGAGGTCGGTGTGGAGGGCGCCGGACTGGTCGCCCGCGATGTCGAGCTTGTCGAGGTCGTAGCCGCAGTGCTCGCGCAGCGCCCAGGGCAGGTCGTTGTGCCCGTCGACGACGGGGGCCGAGGCCAGCAGCTGCCGGGCCTCCGCCAGACGGTCGGCGGCCGTGCTCACTGGGCGAACCCGAAGGAGCCCGAGCCCTCGACCTTCTGCCGCAGCCGCTTGCCCTTCTCCGTCGCCTGGTCGTTGAGCTCCTGCTGGAAGTCCTTCATCCGGGCGAGCAGCTCCGGGTCGTGCGCGGCGAGCATCCGCGCGGCGAGCAGGCCCGCGTTGCGGGCGCCGGCGACCGACACGGTGGCGACCGGGACGCCGGCCGGCATCTGCACGATGGAGAGCAGCGAGTCCATGCCGTCGAGGTACTTCAGCGGCACCGGCACGCCGATGACCGGCAGCGGGGTGACCGAGGCGAGCATGCCCGGCAGGTGGGCCGCGCCGCCGGCGCCGGCGATGATCGCCTTGAGGCCGCGGTCCGCCGCCTCCTCGCCGTACGTGATCATCTCGCGCGGCATGCGGTGCGCGGACAGGACGTTGACCTCGTACGCGATCTCGAACTCGTCGAGGGCCTGGGCGGCGGCCTCCATGACGGTCCAGTCCGAGTCGGAGCCCATCGCGATGCCGATGAGCGGGGTGCCGGCGGCCGGGTTACTCAACGATCGTCCCTCGCAGGTAGTCGGCGGCGTGGCGGGCGCGCTCCAGCACCTCGTCCAGGTCGTCGCCGTAGGTGTTGACGTGACCGACCTTACGGCCCGGCTTCACGTCCTTGCCGTACATGTGGATCTTCAGCTGCGGGTCCCGCGCCATGCAGTGCAGGTACGCGGAGTACATGTCGGGGAAGTCGCCGCCGAGGACGTTGCACATCACGGTCCACTTCGCGCGCGGGCGCGGATCGCCCAGCGGAAGGTCCAGGACGGCGCGCACGTGGTTGGCGAACTGCGAGGTCACCGCGCCGTCCTGGCTCCAGTGACCGGAGTTGTGCGGGCGCATGGCGAGCTCGTTGACGAGGATGCGGCCGTCGCGGGTCTGGAACAGCTCGACGGCCAGGTGGCCGACGACGTCCAGCTCCTTGGCGATGCGCAGCGCCAGCTCCTGGGCCTGTCCGGCCAGCTCGGGGTCGAGGTCGGGCGCGGGCGCGATGACGGTGTCGCAGACGCCGTCGACCTGACGGGACTCGACGACCGGGTACGCCACGGCCTGGCCGTGCGGCGAGCGGACGATGTTCGCCGCCAGCTCGCGGCTGAAGTCGACCTTCTCCTCGGCGAGCACCGCGACGCCGGCCTTGAAGGCGTCGTGGGCGTCGGCCTCGGACCGGACGAACCACACGCCCTTGCCGTCGTAGCCGCCGCGCACGGTCTTGAGGATGATCGGGAAACCCTCGCCCTCGGCGGCGAAGGCCGCCGCGTCGGCCGGGTCGGCCACGATGCGGTGCCGCGGGCTCGGCACGCCGATCTCGTCGAGCCTCGCCCGCATCACCCCCTTGTCCTGGGCGTGCGCGAGGGCCGCGCGGCCGGGCCGGACGACGACGCCGTCCGCCTCCAGGGCCGCGAGGTGCTCCGCGGGCACGTGCTCGTGGTCGAAGGTGATCACGTCACAACCGCGCGCGAAGTCACGCAGCGTGTCCAGGTCGCGGTAGTCGCCGATGACGACATCGCTGACCACCTGGGCCGCCGAGTCCTGCGGGGTGTCGCTGAGGAGCTTGAACTTGATGCCGAGGGGGATGCCCGCCTCGTGGGTCATACGGGCGAGCTGACCGCCACCGACCATGCCGACTACCGGGAACGTCACCCTCTTAGGGTATCCGCACAAGTGGCGGACCCTCGTCCGGCTGTGTCTTGTCACAGGTCGGGTGGGTTCGCCTACGCAACGCACACGGATCGTGGTCTTACCGGGCGGGGGCGGGGAGGGGTGGTTAGCATGGCTTGGTTGACGTCATCCGGCGTCGAGGGGTCAACGAACAGGACAGAGCCATCACGATGAGTGAACCCGGCGCGCTGCGCATGCGAGTGGACCGGCTCGTCCGCGAAGTGGCCAAGTTCGGGGTCGTCGGCGGACTCGGCGTCCTCGTGAACCTGGCCGTCTTCAACCTGGTCCGCCACTCCACCGACCTCCCCGTGGTGCGGGCGAGCATCATCGCCACGATCGTGGCCATCGCCTTCAACTACGTGGGGTTCCGCTACTTCACGTACCGCGACCGCGACAAGTCGGGCCGTACGAAGGAACTGGTCCTGTTCCTGCTGTTCAGCGTCGTCGGCATGGTCATCGAGAACGGCGTGCTGTTCGTGGCGACGTACGGCTTCGGCTGGGACAGCCCGCTGCAGAGCAACTTCTTCAAGTTCTCCGGCATCGGCGTCGCGACGCTCTTCCGCTTCTGGTCCTACCGCACCTGGGTGTTCAAGGCGCTGCCGGCGAAGGAGGCGGTGCAGACCGCCGAATCGTTCCTGGAGCAGGCGCCGCGCCAGGCCACCCGCAAGCAGCCCGACCACGTCTGACCGACCGCGCCCGACCCGACCGCGTCCGACCGGCCGACACCCGCGGGGGTGATCCCGCAGGGTGATGCCCACGCGTGATCAGCGCACCGGGCGCTCCGGCGGCGGCTGCTTGCGGCTCCTGACCTCGCGGCTCAGGAAGAGCGCGAAGACCGGCGGCTGCGCCTGCAGCAGTTCGAGCCGGCCGCCGTCCGCCTCCGCGAGGTCCCGGGCCACCGCCAGGCCGATCCCGGTCGAGCTGCGGCCGCTGACCGCCCGCTCGAAGATCCGCGCGCCGAGGTCGGCGGGCACGCCGGGGCCCTCGTCGGTGACCTCGATCACGGACTGGTTGCCGGTGACGCGGGTGCGCAGGGCGACCGTGCCGCCGCCGTGCATGAGCGAGTTCTCGATGAGGGCCGCGAGGACCTGGGCGACCGCGCCCGGCGTGCCGACGGCCCGCATGCCCTGCTTGCCGGAGTGCACGATGGCCCGGCCCGCGCTGCGGTAGGCCGGCCGCCACTCCTCCAGCTGCTGCTTGACGACCTCGTCGAGGTCGAAGGCGACCGCGGAGCCGGTCCGCGGGTCGCGCGAGTTCGTGAGCAGCCGCTCGACCACGTCCGTGAGCCGCTCGACCTGGGTGAGCGCGATCGTGGCCTCCTCCCGGACCGTCTCCAGGTCGTCGGCGACGGCGACCTCCTCCAGGCGCATGGAGAGCGCGGTGAGGGGCGTACGGAGCTGATGGGAGGCGTCGGCGGCGAGCCGGCGCTCGGCGGTGAGCATCCGCGCGATCCGCTCGGCGGAGGAGTCCAGGACGTCCGCGACCCGGTCCAGCTCGGGCACGCCGTACCGCTTGTGGCGCGGGCGCGGGTCGCCGGAGCCGAGCCGCTCGGCGGTCTCGGCGAGGTCGGTGAGCGGCGAGGCCAGCTTGTTCGCCTGGCGTACGGCGAGGAGCACGGCCGCCACGACGCACAGCAGCGCCACCCCGCCGGTGGTCATGGAGGTGCTGAGGACCTCGGAGGTGATCGTGGAGCGGGACTCCTCGACCACCACGCTCTCGCCGCGCTCGCCCTCGGCGAGGCCCCGGATGACGCTGCCGGACGGCCGGGTGCCGATCTCGATCGGGGGGCGGCCGGGGATGCTGATGTGCGCGTACCGCTTGGCGCCGCTCTGCTCGGCGAGGATGTCCGGGGTGACCGGCTCGCCGCCGATCAGCCGGCTGTCGACGATGGAGACGATCCGCAGCGCCTCGGAGTCCACGCTCTCCTGGGCGCTGTTGGTGATCGTGCGGGTCTCGACGATGACGAGCGCGCCGCCGAAGACGGCGATGACGACGAGCACCACGGCGAGCGTGGAGTTGATCAGGCGGCGGCGCACCCCGTACCCGCACCTTCGTAGGTAGTTCTTCGCGGTCGGTTCCCCGAGGGGGTTCCTCCCGCAGGCCGGTCCTTCCCGCGGTCAGCTCTTCCCGCGGTCGGTTCTTCTCGCGGTCAGTTCTTCTCGAAGCGGAAGCCCACACCGCGGACGGTGGCGATGTACCGCGGGTTGGCCGCGTCGTCGCCGAGCTTCTTGCGTAGCCAGGAGATGTGCATGTCGAGGGTCTTGGTGGAGGACCACCAGGTGGTGTCCCAGACCTCGCGCATCAGCTGGTCGCGCGTGACGACCCGGCCGGCGTCCCGGACCAGGACCCGGAGCAGGTCGAACTCCTTGGCGGTGAGCTGGAGCTCCTCGTCGCCCATCCAGGCGCGGTGCGACTCGACGTCGATGCGCACGCCGTGGGTGGTCGGCGCGGTGGCCGGCTCGGTGGCGCCGCGCCGCAGCAGGGCCCGGACGCGGGCGAGCAGTTCGGCGAGGCGGAAGGGCTTGGTGACGTAGTCGTCGGCGCCGGCGTCGAGACCCACGACCGTGTCGACCTCGTCGGCGCGGGCGGTGAGCACCAGGATCGGCACCGTGTGGCCGTCGGCGCGCAGCCGCCGGGCGACCTCCAGGCCGTCCATGCCGGGCAGACCGAGGTCGAGCACGACCAGGTCGACCCCGCCCTGGAGTCCGGCGGCGAGGGCGGTCGGGCCGTCCTCTCTGACCTCGACCTCGTATCCCTCCCGCCGCAGGGCGCGGGCCAGCGGTTCCGAGATGGAGGCGTCGTCCTCGGCGAGCAGTACACGGGTCATGGAGCTGATGGTAGTCCGCGCGGCACCGGTGCCGGGGCGTGATCCACAGCCCGGTGCCCCCGCCGTGCGCCTGCGATCGACGGCCCTATGGATCTTGCCCCTTATCAGGCTTACGACCTTCGAATGAGGGAAATCGGTTCCATCGGCACCTGTGATCCATCTCTCAAGTCCTTCCATATGCGGCACTGTCGTGTCGTATGGTGTCGAGAGTTCTGTAGCGGTAATCGGGGACCTTTGGCCGCGTTGATGCGCCAAGGGTCTCTTTTCTGCACAAGGCGGCCGTCGGCGGCCTTGAGGACAGTGAATGACCTGTGGGCCGGGTCCGACGACGCGCTGACGCGTCAGGGCGTGGATCCCGGGGAGGTGCGACCGCACTTCACCGGTGCCGGCCTCCCCCACCGGGCGCACCCCGCTCACGAAGCGCGCGTCCCGACAGAGCAAGGATCGACATGGCGTCCACCCTCGCCACGCCTTCCACCGGAACCTCCGGTTCCGGGAAGACGTTCTTCGGCCACCCTCGCGGCCTGGCCACCCTGTTCATGACCGAGATGTGGGAGCGCTTCTCCTACTACGGCATGCGCGCGCTTCTCGTGCTGTACCTGGTCTCCGGTGGCGTCGACGCCGCCAAGGGCGGTCAGGGCGGCGGCCTCGCCATGACGGCCGCGACGGCCACGGCGATCTACTCCGTGTACGTGTCGATGGTCTACCTGATGGCCATGCCCGGTGGCTGGTTCGGTGACCGTGTGTGGGGTGCCCGCAAGACGGTCACCATCGCCGGCTTCGTGATCATGGCGGGCCACACGGCGCTCGCGATACCCGGCCAGGCCGCGTTCTTCGCCGGTCTCGCCCTCGTCGCCGCCGGTTCCGGTCTGCTGAAGGCCAACATCTCCACGATGGTGGGCCACCTCTACGACGGCCCGGACGACCCGCGCCGTGACGGTGGCTTCACGCTCTTCTACATCGGCATCAACCTCGGTGCCTTCGTCGCCCCGCTGGTCATCGGCACCGTCGGCGAGAGCTACAACTGGCACCTCGGCTTCCTGCTCGCCGCCATCGGCATGGCGATCGGTCTGGCCCAGTTCCTCTTCGGCACCCGCCACCTGAGCGAGAAGAGCAACAAGGTCCCGAACCCGCTCTCCCCCGCCGAGCGCAAGGCCGTCATCGTCAAGGCCGCCGTCGTCGTCGCCGTCGCCGCCGTCTTCTACGCGGTGATCGTCGCCCTCGGCATGTACACCCTGAACTGGGCGCTGGTCCCGATCACCCTGGCCGGTCTGATCATCCCGATCGCCGTCCTGGTCCGCATCAAGCGCGACAAGGACCTCGACAAGGTCGAGCAGTCCAAGGTCTCCGGCTACATCTGGTTCTTCGTGGCCGCCGCCGCCTTCTGGATGATCTACGACCAGGGTGGCTCGACGCTCTCCCTCTTCGCGGACAGCAAGACCGCCGACCACATCGGCCCGCTGAGCTTCCCGGCCACCTGGTTCCAGTCGCTCAACCCGCTCTTCGTCATGGCGCTGGCTCCGGTCTTCGCCTGGCTGTGGCTGTGGCTCTCCCGCCGCGGCAAGGAGCCGAGCACGATCGTGAAGTTCTCGCTGGGCCTGCTGGGCATCGGCATCTCGTTCTTCGTGTTCCTCGCCCCGATCGGCATGGCCACCGGCGACGCCCGCGTCAGCCCGATGTGGCTGGTCGGGATCTACATGATCCAGACCATCGCCGAGCTGTGCCTCTCTCCGGTCGGCCTCTCCGTCACCACGAAGATGGCGCCGCAGAAGTACGCCTCGCAGATGCTGGGTGTCTGGTTCCTCGCCGTCACCGCCGGTGACTGCACCACGGGTCTGCTCTCCCTCGCGGGCGTGGACCTGAACGGCACGGGCATCATCGCCCTGCAGGCCGCGGCCGCCTCGCTCGCCGCCGTCGCGGTCTTCATGTACCGCAAGAAGGTCCAGGCGCTGATGGGTGACGTCCACTGACGGACGTGACCGGCTGACGCCGTACGGCTCTGAAGGCCGCCGCACCGGATTCGGTGCGGCGGCCTTCGTCGTTCCCGGGTCCGGCTCCGGCTCACTGCGTTCCCGGTCCGGCTCCGGCTTGCTGCCTTCCGGCTCCTAGCGGCGCAGGCGGGCCCACGGGGTGAACGTGAACACCGCGCCGCCCAGCAGGATCACCGTGCCCGCGACGAGGGCGAGCGCGCGCAGGGCGCCGTCGTCGCCGGCGCCGGTCTCGGCGAGGTTGCCGCCGGAGCTCCCGGAACCGCCGGAGGCGGTGCTGCCGCCACCGGAGGAACCGGTGCCGCCGGAGGCGCCGCCGGCCTGCTTGCTGGTGTCGAGCGTCAGGGAGGCCTGGACGGAGCCCTTGACCTCGCAGGGGATCACGATGGGCGTGCCGCCGAGCGAGACGGTGATCGTGAGCTTGCCGGGGCTCAGCGTCGACCTGCCGCTCGCGCCCGGCTTGTACGTGCCCGTCATGTCCGGCAGGTCGACGGGCTTGCCGGCCTCCAGCGGGGCCGGGTTGCCGGGCCCGGTGACCTTCACCGAGCCGGAGTCCGCGCCGCCGAGCTTCACGTCCATGGAGGGCTTGAGCGCGCCGGCGGGGAGCGCGGCGGGACTGTTCATGACGCCCTTGGCCGTCTTGACGGTGAGGGCGTAGGAGCCGCCGCTCTTCTTGGCGTCGATGGTCACCTTGGAGTTGATGGAGGCGGGCCCGGGAGCCTGACAGGCGAAGGCGACCGCGACCTGCGAGCCGTGGAAGTCGGTCTGACCGCCGCCTCCGCCGCCGCTGGAGCCGCCGGAGGTGGTGGTCCCTCCGGAGGTGGTGGTGCCGCCGGACGTCGTGGTGCCGCCCGTACCGCCTCCGGTGGTGGTCGTACCGCCCGACGTCGTCGTGCCGCCCGCCGCGCCGCCGGACGTGCCTCCGGCGTCCTTCACCTTGATCGTGGCGCCGGCCGCGACCGTCTCCTTCGGGGAGCACTTGGTGTCCGTCGACATCGGCTTGGACACGTTGATCGTGTACTTGTCCGGCGTCAGCGTGACGTCGCCGGCCTTGGTCAGCTTCAGCTTGCCCTTCATGTCCGGCAGGACCATCGGGCTGTTCTTCTTGATCGGCGGGTTCTGCCGCGGGCCCTCCATCGCCAGCGTGCCGCTCGCCGCTCCGCCGAGGTTGATCACCCCGGTGGGCTTCACGGTGTCCTTGTCCAGGTCGAGGATGTCGGGGTTCTTGGACGCGGCCTCGACCGTCTTCCAGACCACCTCCACCTCGTCGCCCACCTTGGCCTCCGCGGGCGCGGTGATCTGCACCTTGGTGGTGCCCTCGACCGGCGGCAGGCCGGAGATGGGCGGCGGGATGCACTCCGTCTTGTACGAGACCTCGGCGGCCAGGGCGGGACTCGCGGTCAGCAGGATCCCCGCGCCGCCGAGCATCAGCGCGATCCCGGCCGCGCTCATCCTCCGTTGCGTGCTCACGACGGTTCCTTCCTTGTCGAACTGCTCGTCGGGCTGTTCTCTGACGGTGCGGAGTCGGGGGTGAACCACGGCAGGACCGCGGTCGTGGCGGTGTCGTGCGCGGGTGCGGGCGCGGGCCCGGGCGGGGCGGCCCGGCGGGCCCGCTTCCCGTGCGCGCCGGTGGCCGGGCGGGACCGGGGCGCCCGCGGCCGGACCCTGTCGACGACCGCCATGCCGATGCGGAACAGGGCGGCCGGGACGACGACCGCGAGCAGCAGCCAGAACAGCGTGACGCCCCAGGGCCGTCCGACGCCCCAGGGCTGCTCGACGAGCACCTTCCCGCCGTACTTCACCGACACCTGGTAGTCGCCGTGCGCGCCCGCGCCGAGCTCGACGGGCAGCCGGACGAGGGCCTTGCGGCCGGGCGCGATCGTGCCGCGCCACTGCCGCTCGTCGTACTGCGGCGAGAAGACGCCGTGGCTGGTGCCGACCTCGAAGACGGGGTCCTTGACGGCGGTCTGGCCGAGGTTGCCGACGGTGACGACGATGTCGCGGCGGGCGGGCGCGCCGAACCAGACGAGGACGCCGCCGGAGCCTTCGAGCCGGGCCGAGGTGAGCGGCACGAGCCGGCCGCTGCCGGTGGCCTCGGGCAGGGGTGCGGTCGGGTGCCCGGCGACGGTGAAGGCGACGTCCACGGAGTCCTGTTGGCCGGTGACGCCGGCGACGTGGACCACGCAGGGGCAGGGCTTCGGCGGTTCGGCGACCGGCAGTTTCTGGCTGAAGGCGCCCTTGGCGTCGACGGTGGCGGCGCGGCCGTCGGTGTTGGCGCAGGAGTTGGTGCCGCCGATGACGCCCTTGCCGGGCGCGGACTGGCCGCAGACCAGCAGCATCAGCAGCGCGCCGGGCTTCCAGCCGGAGCCGCTGACGGTGATCTCGCCGCCCTTGCCGCCCTCGCTCCGCGAGAGCGCGGCGGTGGGGCCGGGTGCGGCGGCGGCCGGTGCGGCGGCGGACAGCAGCCCGAGGACCAGCAGGAGCGGTACGGCGAGCGCACGCAGGTACGTCATCGTTGCCTCCTCGATCGGCGTATCGCGTACGTGGCCGTGCCCGCCGCCGCGAGCAGGGCGGCCGCCGCGCCGCCGAGGCCCGCCGGGGAGGCGAAGGAGGCGTCCGCGCGGGCGGTCGCGGGGGCCGCCTCGGGGGCGCCGGCGGTCAGCCGGACGGTGACCGAGTCGAGCGCGGGCGGGTCGGGCCAGGGTTCGGTGCGGGTGGCGCGCTCGCCGGGGCGCAGGACGAGCGGGAGCGGGCGTTCGGGGCGGTCGAGGACGGTGCCGAGGACGCCGTCGGCGTGCACGGCGAGGCGCGGGGCGAGGACGGTGTTGCCGCGGTTGACCAGGGTGTAGCGGATGCCGCTCGACCGGTCGACCGTCACGCCCTCGACGGTGAGCGCGGCCAGCCGCGGCCCGCTGACCCTGAGGTGGAACGGGACGACCGTCGTGCGGCCGGCGGCCTCGGCCCGTACCGCGCCCTGGTGGTCGCCGGGCGGTGTGCCGGCGGCCACGGTGACGGCGAAGGGCACGTCGGCGCGGGTGCGGGCGGGCACGGTCACGGCCGGGGCGGCGAAGGCGACGGCCGGGCCGCGGCCGGTGAGGCGGACGGTGACGGGCTCGGAGGCGTGGTTGGTGACGGAGAGGGTGTCCTGGAGGACGCTGCCGGCGGCGCCCTCCAGATAGACGTACGGGCGGCCGGCGGCGGGTGCCGCCGTCCAGGAGCCGGCGCGGGACGGCGGGGCGGCCGCGAGCACGCCGAGCAGGGTGACGGCCCCGAGCGCGCCCCGTACCACCCGTACGCCCCGCATCAGCGCGCCGTGTGCCGTGCCGTGCGCCGGGTGAGCCAGAGCACCCCGGCGGCGCCGGTCAGCAGCACGGTGCCGCCGAGGGTGGCGAGCGCGGCGGCGGAGTCGAGCGGCCCGGTCTTGGGCAGCTGCCCGCCGTCGGACCCGCCGGAGGACCCGCCGGACGAGCCGCCACCGGATCCGCCCGCGGCCGTGACGTCCAGCTCCAGGGACGGCTTGGGGCTGTTGGTCGGCTTGCAGACGGCGGCGTCCATGCCGAGCGCGTGGACGGTGAGGGTGCCGGCCGTGAAGCTGACCTTGCCGCTCTTCTTCGGCGTGTACGTGCCGGTCAACTGCCCGATCTTGATGGGCGTGTTGGGCGGGATGGCCGCGGTGTTGGGCGTGCCCTTGACCTGGACCCTGCCGCTGTCGGCACCGCCGACGACGAGTTCGGCGCGCGGGGTCATGACGCCCTTGGGCAGTTCGACGGGGCTGTCGGAGACGCCTTTGTCGAAGGACATGGTGATCGTGTACGAGCCGCCGTTCTTCTCGGCCGTGATGTCGACGGGCGAGACGGCGCTCTTGGGGCCGATCTTCGTCTCGCAGGCGTAGTCGACGTCGACGACGGCGGCGTGCGCGGCGGTGGCCGAGAGCAGCACGGCCGAGCCGGCCACCGCCACCGCCGCCGCGAGCGCACTGGCTCTTCTTCTCCGGTTCGGCACGTCGAGCACCCCTCACCACACCGTTACTGACGGTCTATCAGATTGGCCGTCAAGGTACGCCGGGGCGGTTACGGAGGGAAGAGAGGATGCTGTGAAAGTCGTGCGGACGGCGGGCGGGCCTACGCCGGGGCGGCGAGTTCGGCCCAGACGGTCTTGCCGGGGGCGCCCGGCACCCGGTCGATGCCCCAGGAGCGGCAGAGCCGCTGCACGATGAACATGCCGTGTCCGCCGGGGCGTCCGGCCCGGTGCGGGGTGCGCGGGGCGGGCTGGCCGGCGCCGCGGTCGGCGACCTCCAGACGGAGGACATCGGCGAGGCGGAGCACGCGCAGGCTCTCGGGGCCCTCGGCGTGCAGGCAGGCGTTGGTGACGAGTTCGGAGACGACGAGCAGCACGTCCTCGGCGGCGGCCCGGCGGTCGGCGGTGGCGGCGGGCAGCCAGCCCCACTCGTGCAGCAGCTGCCGGGTGAAGTCCCGGGCCATCGGTACGGTGCCGCTGGCGGCCCCGAGGGCGAGGTGACGGACGTCGGGGTCGCCGGAGACGGTCTCCATCAAGCGCTTCACCTCGCAAGGACGGTCGGGACGGTAAGGGGCCGGAACGGGGTCGGGCTCAGGGGGCGAGCGCCGATTCGACCGACTCGTGCAGGGTGAAGACGGCGTCCGCCCCGGTGATCTCGAAGACCCTGGCCACCTGGGGCGGCATCCCCGCCAGATGGACCCCGCCGCCCGCGGCGTCGGCCCGCAGGCGAGCGGCCAGCAGCACGTTGAGTCCGGTGGAGTCGCAGAACTCGAGCCGTGAGCAGTCGAGTACGAGGCGTGCCCGGCCTTCGTCGAGCGCGCGGTCGAGTGGCGCACGCAACAGTTCGGCGGTGTGGTGATCGAGCTCACCCACCGGGGTGAGCACCTCGCTCGCCCCCACGGTCCGGACCTCGACCCGGAATCGCCCGGGTGCGCTGCCGATGTGCTGGCGGTACATGCGTCGAACCATACAAGTCGGGGCTCCGCTTGCGCACACGAGCTCCACCCCAAAAGTAATGAACCGGACAATTGCCACTTGCAACCATCGCGGTCGAACGGGTAGGGCTAGAAGGACACGTTCCACATGGCCGGCTTCGGAGGCGCCGCAAACCGCAGCAAGACATCACGATGGAGGAGACCCATGTCCCCCCGGCTCGACGTACCCGACCTCGCGGAGCTCGCGGACCTGCCCGTGCTCCCGACCGCCGACGAGATCGCGCCGCACGACGCGCGCGCCCTGTCGAAGACCCTCTTCGCCCGCCTCGGCGACCTGGAGGAGGGCACCCACGAGTACGCGTACGTCCGCAACACCCTGATCGAACTCAACCTGGCGCTCGTGAAGT
The DNA here is from genome assembly GCF_042873935.1 of Streptomyces sp. NPDC004327. Classification (NCBI taxonomy): domain Bacteria; kingdom Bacillati; phylum Actinomycetota; class Actinomycetes; order Kitasatosporales; family Streptomycetaceae; genus Streptomyces; species Streptomyces sp. NPDC004327. The sequence goes on from NZ_JBIAME010000012.1 coordinate 54,123, forward strand.
TCGCCGCCTCCCGGTTCCGCACCCGCAGCGAACCGATGGAGGACATCGTCCAGGTCGGCACGATCGGCCTCATCAAGGCGATCGACCGCTTCGAACTGGCGCGCGGCGTCGAGTTCCCCACCTTCGCGATGCCGACGATCATCGGCGAGATCAAGCGCTTCTTCCGCGACACCTCGTGGTCGGTGCACGTCCCGCGCAGGCTCCAGGAACTCCGCCTCGACCTCGCCAAGGCCGGCGACGAGCTCGCCCAGCGCCTCGACCGCGCCCCCACCGTCGACGAACTCGCCCGCGAACTCGGCATCCGCCCCGAAGAGGTCGTCGAGGGCATGGCCGCCGCCAACGCCTACACCGCCTCCTCCCTCGACGCCCCGCCCGAGGACACCGAGACCGACGGCGCCACCCTCGCCGACCGCCTCGGCTACGAGGACCACGGCCTGGAGGGCATCGAGTACATCGAGTCCCTCAAGCCGATGATCGCCTCGCTCCCGCCCCGCGACCGCCGCATCCTCTCCCTCCGCTTCACGGCGGGCCTGACCCAGTCGGAGATCGGCGAGGAGCTGGGCATCTCCCAGATGCACGTCTCGCGCCTGCTGTCCCGCACGCTGGCGCGACTGCGCCGAGGACTCACGGTCGAGGAGTAGAGCGCGCGAGCCGCGCCCGCGCGTTCACCGGCGGGCGCGGCTCGGGATCGTCGTACGGCTGGTGGACTCCGCGGACGGCGGACTCGCCGTCGAGGCGGCGGACGCGACGGACTCCCACCGGCCCGCCACCGTCACGGCGCGCTCTGGGCGCGCACTGGCCGGCCTGGCTCAGGCCGCCCGCACGCCCTTTCGCCAGACCTCCGCGACCAGCGGGACGCCGGGGCGGTAGGCCAGGTGGACGTGGGAGGGGGCCTCCAGGATCACGAGGTCGGCCCGGGCGCCGGGGGACAGGCGGCCGACGTCGGTGCGGCGGAGGGCCGCGGCGCCGCCGGCGGTGGCGGACCAGAGGGCCTCGTCGGGGGTCATCAGCATGTCGCGGACGGCGAGGGCGATGCAGAAGGACATCGAGCTGGTGAAGGACGAGCCCGGGTTGCAGTCCGTGGACAGGGCGACGGTGACGCCGACGTCGAGCAGGCGGCGGGCGTCCGGCCACACGGCGCGGGTGGAGAACTCGGCGCCGGGCAGCAGCGTGGCGACGGTGTTGCCCTGGGCCAGGGCGTCGATGTCGGCGTCGGTGAGGTGGGTGCAGTGGTCGGCGCTGGCCGCGTCGAGCTCCACGGCGAGCTGCACGCCGGGGCCGTACGACAGCTGGTTGGCGTGCACGCGGGCCTGCAGGCCCTTCGCCTTGCCGGCGGTGAGGATCGCGCGGGCCTGGTCGCCGTCGAAGGCGCCCTTCTCGCAGAAGACGTCGACCCAGCGGGCGTACGGGGCACAGGCGTCGAGCATCTCGCCCGTCACCAGGTCCACGTATCCGGCCGGGTCGTCGGCGTAGTCCGGCGAGACGATGTGCGCGCCGAGGTACGTGACCTCGTCGGTGTGCTCGGCGGCGATGCGCAGGGCGCGGGCCTCGTCCTCGACGGTGAGGCCGTAGCCGGACTTGGTCTCGAAGGTGGTGGTGCCCTGGCGCAGCGCCTCCCACATGTAGCGGGCGACGTTGGCGGACAGCTCGGCGTCGGTCGCCGCGCGGGTCGCGGCGACCGTCGTCCGGATGCCGCCCGCCTTGTAGGGCTGGCCGGACATCCGGGCGTTGAACTCGGCCGTGCGGTCGCCCGCGAAGACGAGGTGGGAGTGGGAGTCGACGAAGCCGGGGATCACGGCCCGGCCGCCGGCGTCGACGCGGTTGTCAGAGGCGGGTGCTTTGCTTGATTCACCGACCCAGACGACGGTGTCGCCCTCGATGACGACGGCCGCGTCCTGGATCAGACCGAGTGGCGAACCATCACCGAGGGAGGGGTCGTTGGTGACGAGACTGGCGATGTTGGTGACGACCGTGGCGTTCGTCGCCACGGCGCTGTTCGCGCTCGTGGGGGCGGAGGTCGCCGCCGGCTTGTTCGTCGCCGCGGGGCCGGTGTTCATGGTGAGAGATCTTCCCTTCGGCTTCAGCCGCGCACGGCGGCGATCGAGTCGGCGAGGGCCCTCGCCACGTCCGGCACGAAGGCGTGCGCCCCGTCCCGGACGATCTGGCGCCCGCCCACGACCGTGTGCCGCACGTCCGCGGCCGACGCTGCGAATACCGCCGTCTCGGCTGCCAGACGCGGCACCGGCCCCGCTGTCCTGACGGAGTCGAGCGCGATCGTCGTGAAGTCGGCGAGCGCGCCCGCTTCCAGGCGGCCGGCGTCGGCCCAGCCGAGGGCCGCGTGGCCGTCGGCGGTGGCGGCGCGCAGCAGGGCGGCGGCGGTCCAGTGGCCGCGGGTGCGGGTGCGGAGGCGTTCGTCGAGCTCCATGGCCCGCGCCTCTTCCAGGAGGTCGATGACGGCGTGGCTGTCGCTGCCGAGCGAGAGGGGGGAGCCGGCGCGCTGGAGGGCGACGGCGGGGCCGATCCCGTCGGCGAGGTCGCGTTCGGTGGTCGGGCACATGCAGGTGCCGGTGGACGTGGAGCCGATGAGCGCGATGTCGGCGTCCGTCATGTGGGTGTTGTGGACGCCCACGGTCCGCGCGCCGAGCACGCCGTGGTCGGCGAGCAGCTGGGTCGGGGTGCGGCCGTGCGCCGCGAGACAGGCGTCGTTCTCCGCGGTCTGCTCGGAGAGGTGGACGTGGAGCGGGGCCCGGCGGGCCTCGGCCCACCGGGCCACGGTCGCCAGCTGCTCGGCCGGGACGGCGCGCACGGAGTGGATGGCCGCGCCGAGCCGCACGCCCTCGCGCTCCTTGAGCGCCGACACGCGCTCCGCCCAGGCGTCGGCCGTGCCGTCGCTGAAGCGCAGCTGGTGCTGTTCGGGGGCGGCGCCGAAGCCGGAGGAGAGGTAGGCGGTGTCGAGGAGGGTGATGCGGATGCCGGCCTCGGCGGCGGCCGCGATCAGGGCCTCGCCCATCGCGTTGGGGTCGGCGTAGGGGGTGCCGCCGGGCGCGTGGTGGAGGTAGTGGAATTCGCCGACGGAGGTGATGCCGGCGAGCGCCATCTCCGCGTAGACGGCCCGGGCGAGTGCGAAGTAGCTGTCGGGGGTGAGCTTCTGGGCGACCGTGTACATGACCTCGCGCCAGGTCCAGAAGGTGCCGGAGCCGACCTGGACGGTGCCGCGCAGGGCGCGGTGGAAGGCGTGCGAGTGGGCGTTGGCCAGGCCCGGGATCGTGAAGCCGCGCAGCACGACGGCGCCGGGCGGGGGCGCCTCGGCCCCGGTGCGGACCGCGGTGATGCGGCCGTCGGACGTTTCGAGCAGCACGCCCGGCTCGACGTTCGTGTCGAGCCAGGCATGCTCCAGCCAGTACGTCACCTGCACGCCAGGCCCTCCAGTACGTCGGCGAGTGCGCGGACCCCGGCCAGGCAGTCGTCCTCGGCGGCGAACTCGGCCGGGGAGTGCGAGACGCCCGTGGGGTTGCGTACGAACAGCATGGCGGTCGGGATCGAGGCGGACAAAATACCCGCGTCGTGTCCGGCGCCGGTGCCGAGCACCGGGACCTTGTCGCCGGTCGCCTCGCCGAGCAGCCGGCTCATCTCGTCGCGCAGGGCGTGCCCGAACTCGACGACCGGGGTGAAGGACTCGCGGACGACGGCGAGGTCGACGCCCTGGCGGACGGCGTGCTCGCGGGCCGCGGCCTCGATGCCGGCGACGACGGTGTCCAGGGACTCCTGGTCGGCGGCGCGGGCGTCGAGCCAGCCGCGGACGAGCGAGGGGATGGCGTTGACGCCGTTGGGCTCGACGGCGATCTTGCCGAAGGTGGCGACGGCGCCGGCGAGCTCGGCCTCCTTGCGCGCCGAGAGGACGGTCTCGGCGTACGGGAGCATCGGGTCGCGGCGGTCGACGAGCCGGGTGGTGCCCGCGTGGTTGGCCTCGCCGTGGAAGTCGTACCGCCAGCGGCCGTGCGGCCAGATGGCGGAGGCGATGCCGACGGGGTCGCCGGACAGGTCGAGGGCGCGGCCCTGCTCGACGTGGAGCTCGACGAAGGCGCCGATGCGGGCGAGCCGCTCCGGGTCCGGGCCGATCGCCGACGGGTCGTAGCCGGCCGCCTCCATGGCCTGCGGGAGGCTGATGCCGTCGGCGTCGCGCAGTTCGTACGCCTTCTCCTTGGTCAGCTGGCCGGAGGTGAGCCGGGAGCCGACGCAGGCGAGGCCGAAGCGGGCGCCTTCCTCGTCGCCGAAGTTGACGATGGCGAGGGGGCGCTTGAAGGAGACGCCGCGGGCGCGGAGCTCGTCGAGCGCGGCGAAGGCGGACACCACGCCGAGCGGGCCGTCGAAGGCGCCGCCGTCGGGCACGGAGTCCAGGTGGGAGCCGGTGACGACGGCGTCGCCGGCGGTGCGGTCGCCGAGCCAGGCCCACTGGTTGCCGTTGCGGTCGGTCTCGACGTCGAGGCGGCGGGCCTCCGCCTGCATCCGGAACCAGAGCCGGCAGTCGGCGTCGGCTCCGGTCCAGGCGTAGCGGCGGTAGCCGCCCGAGGCGTCGCTGCGGCCGATGGGCCGCAGCGACGTCCACATGGCGTGGAAGCTCTGGCTCACGCGGAGGCCTCGTCCTCGGAGCCCTCGCGCATCGGGATGCGGACACCGCGCTCGTCGGCGACCGACTCGGCGATGTCGTAGCCGGCGTCGACGTGGCGGATGACGCCCATGCCGGGGTCGTTGGTGAGCACGCGGCGGACCTTCTCGCCGGCGAGCTTGGTGCCGTCGGCGACGGTGACCTGGCCGGCGTGGATGGAGCGGCCCATGCCGACGCCGCCGCCGTGGTGGATGGAGACCCAGGAGGCGCCGGAGGCGACGTTGACCATGGCGTTGAGCAGCGGCCAGTCGGCGATGGCGTCGGAGCCGTCGAGCATGGCCTCGGTCTCGCGGTACGGGGAGGCGACGGAGCCGCAGTCGAGGTGGTCGCGGCCGATGGCGAGCGGGGCGGCGAGCTCGCCGGAGGCGACCATGTCGTTGAAGCGCTCGCCGGCCTTGTCGCGCTCGCCGTAGCCGAGCCAGCAGATGCGGGCGGGCAGGCCCTGGAAGTGGACGCGCTCGCCGGCCATCTTGATCCAGCGGTGCAGGGACTCGTTCTCCGGGAAGAGCTCCAGGATCGCCTTGTCGGTCTTGGCGATGTCGGAGGCCTCGCCGGACAGCGCGGCCCAGCGGAACGGGCCCTTGCCCTCGCAGAACAGCGGGCGGATGTAGGCGGGGACGAAGCCGGGGAAGGCGAAGGCGCGGTCGTAGCCGGCCAGCTGGGCCTCGCCGCGGATGGAGTTGCCGTAGTCGAAGACCTCGGCGCCGGCGTCCATGAAGCCGACCATGGCCTCGACGTGCTTGGCCATCGACTCGCGGGAGCGGGTGGTGAAGCCGGCCGGGTCCTTGGCGGCGGCGTCGGCCATGTCCTCGAAGGCCATGCCGACGGGCAGGTAGGCCAGCGGGTCGTGGGCGGAGGTCTGGTCCGTCACGATGTCGATGGGCGCGCCCTCGGCGAGCATCTGCGGGAGCAGCTCGGCGGCGTTGCCGAGGAGGCCGATGGAGAGCGGGCGGCGGGCGTCGCGGGCCTCGGTGGCGAGCTGGAGGGCGTGGGCCAGGTTGTCGGCCTTGACGTCCAGGTAGCGGTGCTCGATGCGGCGCTCGATGGCGCGCGGGTCGCAGTCGATGCAGATGGCGACGCCGTCGTTCATGGTGACGGCGAGCGGCTGGGCGCCGCCCATGCCGCCGAGGCCGGCGGTGAGGGTGATCGTGCCGGCGAGGGTGCCGTTGAACTTCTTCGCGGCGACGGCGGCGAAGGTCTCGTAGGTGCCCTGGAGGATGCCCTGGGTGCCGATGTAGATCCAGGAGCCGGCGGTCATCTGGCCGTACATGGTGAGGCCGAGGGCCTCCAGACGGCGGAACTCCTCCCAGTTGGCCCAGTCGCCGACCAGGTTGGAGTTGGCGAGGAGGACGCGCGGCGCCCACTCGTGGGTCTGCATGACGCCGACCGGGCGGCCGGACTGGACCAGCATGGTCTCGTCCTGCTTGAGGGTGCGCAGGGTGCGCTGCATGGCGTCGAAGGAGCGCCAGTCGCGGGCGGCCTTGCCGGTGCCGCCGTAGACGACGAGCTTGTCGGGGTGCTCGGCGACCTCGGGGTCGAGGTTGTTCTGCAGCATCCGGAGGGCGGCCTCCTGCTGCCATCCCAGGGCGCTGAGTTCCGTACCGCGCGCGGCCCGTACGGGGCGGGGTCCTGACATGGCGTTGCCTCCTCGGAGTGGGGATCGGACACACGACACGGCATGTGGTCCAGATATTCACATCCTGACCGGCTGAATAGAGTTAGTCAACAGGTGCGCGGCCGCTGCGTCCGCGCCGCACTCGGTGGTGCCATGGATCCATGACCGCGACCCTCCGGGAACACACCCGCGACCAGGCCGTCCGCGCCGCCGTCGAACAAGGGCTCCTCACCGCCGCCGAACCCGTCGTCGCCCTCCTCGACACCGCCGGCATCCGCGCCTCCGCCGCCGCCCTGACCAGCGCCTTCTCCGCCGTCACCGACGCGCCCGTGCTGCACGCCTTCGCCGTGAAGGCGTGCCCGCTGGTGCCCGTGCTCCGCCTCCTGCACGACTGCGGGCTCGGCGCCGAGGTCGCGAGCCCCGGCGAGCTGGCCCTCGCCCGCGCCGCCGGCGTGCCCGCGGCCCGTACCGTCCTCGACTCCCCCGCCAAGACCACCGCCGAGCTGCGCCAGGCCCTCGCGCTGGGCGTCGCCGTCAACGCCGACAACCTCCGGGAACTGGAGAGGATCGACGCCCTGACGCGCGAGGCTCCCACCTCCTCGCCCCTCGGCCTCCGGGTGAATCCGCAGGTCGGAGCCGGTTCCATCGGCGCGCTCTCCACGGCGACCGCCACCTCCAAGTTCGGCGTCGCGCTGCGCGACGAAGGCGCCCGCGAGGCCGTCGTCCAGGCGTACCTGGACCGCCCACGGCTCACCCGGCTGCACACCCACACCGGCTCGCAGGGCGTGCCGCTCGCGCTGATGGCCGAGGGCGTCGGGGCGGCGTACGCGCTGGCCGAGGAGATCAACGCCAAGGCCGGGCGGCAGCAGATCGACACCCTCGACATCGGCGGCGGCCTGCCGGTGAACTTCGACTCCGACGAGGACACCCCCGGCTTCGCCGACTACGCGCGGCTGCTCGCCGCGACCGTGCCCGGGCTGTTCGACGGGCGGTACGCGCTGGTCACCGAGTTCGGCCGGTCGCTCCTGGCCAAGCACGGCACGGTGCTCACCCTCGTCGAGTACGCCAAGACCTCCGGCGGACGCCCGATCGCCGTCACCCACGCCGGCGTCCAGCTCGCCGCCCGGACCGTCTACGCGCCCGCGTCCTGGCCGCTGCGGATCCTCGCCTACGACTCCCGGGGCCGCCCCCGCACCGGCGAACCGGCCGTCATCCAGGACGTCGCCGGGCCCGCCTGCTTCGCCGGCGACCTGCTCGCCGCCGGCCGGGCGCTGCCGCTGCTGCGGCCGGGCGACGTGGTGGCCGTGCCGGACACCGGCGCGTACTACTTCGCCCACCACTACGCGTACAACAGCCTGCCCCGGCCCGCCGTGTACGGATTCACCCGGGCGGAGGACGGCGGGACCGCCTTCCGGGCCGTGCGCCGGGCCCAGACCCTCGACGAGATCGTCGCGGAATCGGGCGGCGACCGCCCCGACGCGCTGCTGCGCCCGCCCGCGACAGGTGCTCCCATGGAGCCATGACAGAAACCTCGGTGGTCGTGGAGCGCAAGGTCGCCGCCTCCCCCGGCCGGGTCTGGGAGTCGATCACGGACCTGCGCGACCTGCCCCGGGTGCTCTCCTCCGTCGAGAAGGTCGAGGTGCTGACCCAGGGCGGTTTCGGCGTGGGCACCCGCTGGCGCGAGACCCGCCGGATGATGGGCCGCGCGGCCACCGAGGAGATGACGGTGACCGTCTGCGAACCGGCCGAGCGGTACGTCACCGTCGCCGACTCGCACGGCATGCACTACGTCTCCGAGCTCTCCCTCGCTCCCGACGGCCCGGCCCTCAGCGCCCGCACCACCACCCTGCGGATGACCTTCACCGCCCGCCCCTCCTACGACCGCCGGCCCGGCGCGCTGACCCGCCTGCTCAGCAGGCTCGGCGCCCGGGCCGTCGCCCGGGCGCTCACGAAGGACCTGAACGAGATCGCCCGGGCGGTGGAGCGGCGCGGGTAGCGGCGGGGCAGCGGCGCGGGCGGATCCGGGCGCGCGGGAGCGGGAGCGGACCCGGGCGCGCCACGGCGGGCCGGAGCGATCCGATCGCGTTCGGCCGGATCCGCACCTCCCCGCGTCAAATTCCCTTGGAAAATGCCAGAACTCCTGCCCGGGCAGGCGACGTTGAGTAGCGTCACCGTTACTGCCGTACGTCCGCACGCCGCGCTCGGGAGGGGATGACGCGTGCCCGGAATCGACGAGTGTCTGCTGGAGGCGATGAGCCTGCCGGGGGCACGCGGAGCCTGGCTGGTCGACTGGACCAGCGGGCTGGCCCTCGGGGCAGCGGGCGAGTCGCCGTCCGGCGACCACGAGACGACGGCCGCGGAGAGCGCCGAACTGGCGCGCGCGGCGGCCGAGTTCGAGTCGCCGGACCCGACCGGCGCCCTGGGCGGCCCGCCCGCCGAGGACCTGATCGTCACCAACCGCGGCGGCTACCACGTGATCCGCTTCGTCGAGACGGCCTTCGACAGCAGCGTCTTCCTCCACCTCTGGCTCGACCGCTCGGCCGGCAACCTCGCCCTCGCCCGCATCCGCCTCGCCGACCTCGCCGAGAGGCTGGTCCTCGGATGACCCCGATACCGGCCCCGCCCCCGCCCACCCCCGTCTCCCCCATGCTGGTCCGCCTCGCCGCCGAGAAGGCCACCGGCGCCCTGCTCCGCGACCACGGCACGCTCTACCTCGTCGACGGCCGGGTCGTGCACGCCGAGAGCCCCAGCGCCCCCGGCGTCGACGTCCTCCTCACCACCGGCGGACGGCTGCCCCGCGAGGGCTGGGACGAGGCCGTGGACCGGGCCGGGGCGCGGGGAGCCGTCGGACGCTTCCTGGTCGACAGCGGCCGGCTGCACGACGGCGAGCTGGAGATATGCCACCTCGGCGCCGTCTTCGACGCGGCCTTCTTCGCCCTCGCGCCCGCTTCCGGCCCGACCCGCTTCCGGTACGGGGTCGCGCACTGGTTCGGCGCGTTACGGCCGGTCGACATCAGGGCCGTCGAGCGCGAGACCCGGCGCCGCCGCGAGCTCCTCGACTCCGTCTGGCCCTACCCGGCCATCGACACCGCGCCCGTCGTGGCCCGCCCCGCCGCCCCCGGCCGGCCCGTCGGCACCCGGCAGCGGGCGCTGCTCGCGGCGGCCGACGGCGTACGGACCCCGGCGGACCTGGCCCGGGTGCTCGGGCGGCCCGCCTTCCACACCCTGCTCGACGTACGGCGCCTCGCCGCGGCCGGCCTGGTCGAGAACCCGTACGAGGCCCCGCCGCCCGCACCGCCGCCCGTACCGGCCTGGGTCGGCGCGGCGGCCGCCACGTCCGACCCCGACGTCGCCCTGCTCCGCCGGCTCCGTGACGCCCTGGAGGCAACCCTGTGATGAGGCGTGCCCTGCGCCTGCGCGCCGAGAGGAGACAACTGATGACCGCAGAAGCCGAGGTGCTCGGCGAGCTCAGACGGCTGCGGGCCCGGCTGCCGCAGCTCACCGGGGCGCTCGCGGCCAGCGCAGACGGCCTGGTGCTCGCCCAGGACGCCGTGGACGGCGAGGCGGAGGGCGTGGCCGCGCTGACGGCGGCCGCGCTCGGTGTCGGACAGCGGCTCGCCGACACCACCGGCCAGGGCGGCTTCCGCGAACTGCTCGTACGCGGCGAGCAGGGCTATGTGGCGACCTACGCGGCAGGTGCCTCGGTCGTCCTCACCCTGCTCGCCGAGCCCCGCATCAACGTCGGCCGGCTCCACCTGGAGGCCCGCCGTTCCAGCGCCCGGATAGCCGAGCTGGTCGACGGTGCCCTGGGCCGCAGCAACCCGAACTGACCCCATCGAGAAGAAGGAAGAACCATGGCGAACACCGAGACCTCCCTCAAGGAAGCCGCCCAGATCGAAGGCGCGATCGGCGCCGCGATCGTCGACTACGGCAGCGGCATGGCCCTCGGCACCATCGGCGGCGGCAAGGAGCTCGACCTGAACGTGGCCGCGGCCGGCAACACGGACGTGGTCCGCGCCAAGGTCCGCGCGATGGAGATGCTGGGCATCAACGACGAGATCGAGGACATCCTGATCACCCTGGGCAGCCAGTACCACCTGATCCGGCTGCTCAGGGCCCGCGGCGGGGCCGGTCTCTTCTTCTACCTGGCCCTGGACCGGAACCGGGCGAACCTGGCGATGGCCCGCCACCAGCTGAAGAAGATCGAGTCCGAGCTGGAGATCTGAGGGGCCGGCTCAGTCCACGAAGAGGCCCCGCGTCGCCGCCTTGGTGTCGAACTCCTCCAGGCGTGCCTGCGCGTCCGGCAGTTCGTCCGCCATCGCCTCGAGGAGCACTCGCCCGAGCAGCATCGGCGCGCACGCCGTGTCGAAGGCGAGGCCGGTGCCGACGGCGGCCGGGATGAGCAGGTCGCTGTGGGCGGCGACCGGGGCGAAGGCCGACTCGGCGACGGTGACCACGGTGAGCCCGGCCCGGCGGGCATAGGCGAGGGCGTCCACGACCTCGCGCGGGTGCCGGGGCAGCGCGAAGCAGAGCAGCGCCGTCGCCCCGGCCCGCACGGCCGCGTCGATGCGGTCGTCGAGCATCGTGCCGCCCTCGTCGAGCAGCCGGACGTCCGGGTGGACCTTGCCGGCGAAGTAGGCGAAGCCGCGGGCCTGTGAGGACGCGGCGCGCAGACCGAGCACGGGCAGCGGGCGGGACGCGGCGAGGAGCCGGCCGGCGCGCTCGACGGGGGCGGGGTCGGCGAGGAGCTCGGCGAGGTGCCGGAGGTTCTCGATCTCGCCGAGCACGGCCTGCTGGTACTCGTTGTACGCGGCGGCCTCCTCGGCCGCCGCGGGCATGCTCTCGCGCAGGTGCCGGCGCAGCGCCGGATAGCCGTCGAAGCCGAGCGCGACGGCGAAGCGGGTGACGGAGGGCTGGCTCACGCCGGCCAGCTCGGCCAGCTCCACGCTGGACAGGAAGGGCACGTCGGCGGCGCGCCGCACCATGCAGTGCGCGATGCGCCGCTGCGTCGGCGTGAGCCGCTGCCCTTCGAGGAGTGCCTGCAGCCGTCCGGCCGGACTGTCGTTCATGCCTGCCGTCCCCCTTCCACCTCACACCACCGGCTATTCATCAACCGGGAACTCTGCATGAGCATATGCAGCCAGGCAAGGGGCGGGCGAGAGGAAGCCCCGGGGAAAGATTGCGCGGGGACCGCCGCACCCCCGTTTCCGGGGGGCGGGACGACGGCGGTCCCCGCGGGGGACACGGGCCCGGGTCAGGGCCGGTCCGCGTCCAACGGCGTGGCCTGGAGGTCCGGGAGCCGCTCCGGAGGTCCGTGACGCCGACGTGGACTACTCTGCCGCCGCCTTGTTAAGGGGGTGCTGCGGGTACGTGTCGCGCGCGTACCGTTTGCGCGAACGTACCCGCGCACCACCCGGCGGTCAGTGCTGCTTGGCGCTGCCGCTCGCGGCCAGGAAGGCGAGCAGGTCCTGGCGGCTGACGACGCCGGTCGGCTTGCCCTCGACCAGGACGATCGCCGCGTCCGCCTCGCCGAGCACCGACATCAGGTCGGCGACCGGCTCGCCCGAGCCGACCTGCGGCAGCGGGGCGGACATGTGGTCCTCCAGCGGGTCCTCCAGGGCCGCCTTCTGGGTGAAGAGCGCGCCGAGGAGCTCGCGCTCCACGACCGAGCCGATGACCTCGGCGGCCATGACGTCGGGGTGGCCGGCGCCCGGCTTCACGATCGGCATCTGGGAGACGCCGTACTCGCGCAGCACCTCGATGGCCTGGCCGACCGTCTCGTCCGGGTGCATGTGGACGAGCGAGGGCACGTCGCCCGACTTGTGGGTGAGGACGTCCGCGACGGTGGCGGAGGTGGTGTCCTCCAGGAAGCCGTAGTCGGCCATCCACTCGTCGTTGAAGATCTTGGACAGGTAGCCGCGGCCGGAGTCCGGCAGCAGCACGACCACGACGTCGTCCGGACCGAGCTCCTTGGCGACCTCCAGCGCGGCGACGACCGCCATGCCGCAGGAGCCGCCGACGAGCAGGCCCTCCTCCTTGGCGAGGCGGCGGGTCATCTGGAAGGAGTCCTTGTCGGAGACCGCGACGATGCGGTCGGCGACGTTCTGGTCGTAGGCGGTCGGCCAGAAGTCCTCGCCGACGCCCTCGACCAGGTACGGGCGGCCGGAGCCGCCGGAGTAGACGGAGCCCTCCGGGTCGGCGCCGATGACCTGGACCTTGCCCTTGGAGGCGTCCTTCAGGTAGTTGCCGGTGCCGGAGATGGTGCCGCCGGTGCCGACGCCCGCGACGAAGTGGGTGATCTTCCCCTCCGTCTGCTCCCACAGCTCGGGACCGGTGGTCTCGTAGTGCGAGCGCGGGTTGTTCGGGTTGGAGTACTGGTCGGGCTTCCAGGCGCCCGGCGTCTCACGGACGAGGCGGTCCGAGACGTTGTAGTACGAGTCCGGGTGCTCCGGGTCGACGGCCGTCGGGCAGACGACGACCTCGGCGCCGTACGCGCGCAGCACGTTGATCTTGTCGGTGGACACCTTGTCCGGGCAGACGAAGATGCACTTGTAGCCCTTCTGCTGGGCCACGATCGCCAGGCCGACGCCGGTGTTGCCGGACGTGGGCTCGACGATGGTGCCGCCGGGCTTGAGCGCGCCGCTCTCCTCGGCCGCCTCGATCATGCGCAGGGCGATGCGGTCCTTGACCGAGCCGCCGGGGTTGAAGTACTCGACCTTGGCGAGGACGGTCGCCTGAATGCCGGCCGTGACGCTGTTGAGCTTCACCAGCGGGGTGTTGCCGACGAGGCTGATCATCGAGTCGTGGAATTGCACCGTAATCTCCGGGGTCTCCGTAATGGTGCTGCCAGCGTATTCCGTGGAATGCGTAGGCGGTGCCGCTTACGGGGCAGTAGACGGCAAGACGGCTTGTTACACCGCTTGGGTGCGACGTACGGGAGGTGACCGCTACCGATGTCCAGGGCGAGGGTGGCGCGGCGGATCGCGGCGGGTGCGGCGTACGGCGGCGGGAGCATCGGACTGCTGGGGGTCGCCGGCGTCGGGGTGCTGCTCGCCGAGGTGGCGCTCGCCAGGAGGTCGGTGGGCGGCGGGGTGGCACCGCTGCCGCCGGGCGCGGACGGGCGCTACGGGCGCGAGTACGGCCCGGAGGAGCCGCTGCGGCTGGCCCTTCTGGGTGATTCCACGGCGGCCGGCCAGGGCGTGCGCCGCACCGGGCAGACCCCGGGCGCGCTGATCGCCTCGGGCCTGGCGGCGGTGGCCGAGCGCCCGGTGGACCTGCGGAACGTGGCGCTGCCCGGGGCGCGCTCCGACGACCTCGACCGGCAGGTGTCGCTGCTGCTCGCCGGCCCGTCCGGCGCGCCCGACGTCTGCGTGATCATGATCGGCGCGAACGACGTCACCCACCGGATGCCCGCCACCCAGTCCGTGCGCTGCCTGACGGCGGCGGTCCGGCGGCTGCGCACGGCGGGCGCGGAGGTGGTGGTCGGCACCTGCCCGGACCTCGGCACCATCGAGCCGGTCTACCAGCCGCTGCGCTGGCTGGCCCGGCGGGCCTCGCGGCAGCTCGCCGCGGCGCAGACGATCGTGGTGGTGGAGCAGGGCGGGCGGACGGTGTCGCTCGGCGACCTGCTCGGTCCCGAGTTCGCGGCCAATCCGCGCGAGATGTTCGGCGTGGACAACTTCCATCCGTCGGCCGAGGGCTACGCGACGGCCGCGATGGCGATCCTGCCGACGGTCTGCGCCGTGCTCGGCGTCTGGCCGGAGCCGGACCGGATCGACGTGGCGCGCAACGAGAACTGGCTGCCGGTGGCGAAGGCGGCGGCCGAGGCGGCCCGGGAGGCCGGTACGGAGGTCACCGCGGCCCGGGCGCCCTGGGCGCTGCTCAAGCACCGCAGGCGGCGCCGGCTGCCCGTCCCCGGGATCTCCCACGTACGGCAGGACGCGGAGGACGATGGGGAGAGGGACGCCACCGCCCCGCTCACCCAGGAGTGACCCGCTCCTGAGCGAGCGCTTAGAAAAGAGGTCCGCATCACACACCGTGGCCGGTGACCCACGCGGTACGTACGGGTAACTTCCCTTTCAGTCCGCCCACTCCGCACCCTTCTGGAGCCGTGATGCCCGAAGCCGTCATCGTCTCGACCGCCCGCTCGCCGATCGGCCGGGCCTTCAAGGGCTCCCTGAAGGACCTGCGGCCCGACGACCTGACCGCCACGATCATCCAGGCCGCGCTCGCCAAGGTCCCCGAGCTGGACCCGCGCGACATCGACGACCTGATGCTCGGCTGCGGTCTGCCCGGCGGCGAGCAGGGCAACAACCTGGGCCGCATCGTGGCCGTGCAGATGGGCATGGACCACCTGCCGGGCTGCACCGTCACCCGCTACTGCTCCTCCTCGCTGCAGACCTCCCGCATGGCCATGCACGCGATCAAGGCGGGCGAGGGCGACGTCTTCATCTCGGCCGGTGTCGAGATGGTGTCGCGCTTCGTGAAGGGCAACTCCGACTCGCTGCCGGACACGCACAACCCGCTCTTCGCCGAGGCCGAGGCCCGTACCGCCGCCGTCGCCGAGTCCGAGGGCTCCACCTGGCACGACCCGCGCGAGGACGGCCTGGTCCCCGACGCGTACATCGCCATGGGCCAGACCGCGGAGAACCTGGCGCGCTGGAAGGGCGTCACCCGCCAGGACATGGACGAGTTCGGCGTCCGCTCGCAGAACCTCGCCGAGCAGGCCATCAAGAACGGCTTCTGGGCGCGCGAGATCACCCCGGTCACGCTGCCCGACGGCACGGTCGTCTCGCAGGACGACGGCCCGCGCGCCGGCGTCACCCTGGAGGGCGTCTCCGGCCTCAAGCCGGTCTTCCGCCCCGACGGCCTGGTCACCGCCGGCAACTGCTGCCCGCTGAACGACGGCGCCGCCGCGCTCGTGATCATGTCCGACACCAAGGCGCGCGAGCTGGGCCTGACCCCGCTGGCCCGGATCGTCTCCACCGGCGTCTCCGGCCTCTCCCCCGAGATCATGGGCCTCGGCCCGGTCGAGGCGTCGAAGCAGGCCCTCAAGCGCGCCGGCCTCACCACCTCCGACATCGACCTGGTCGAGATCAACGAGGCGTTCGCCGCGCAGGTCATCCCGTCCTACCGCGACCTGGGCTTCGACCTGGACAAGGTCAACGTCAACGGTGGCGCCATCGCCGTCGGCCACCCCTTCGGCATGACGGGCGCCCGCATCACCGGCACCCTGATCAACAGCCTCCAGTTCCACGACAAGCAGTTCGGCCTGGAGACCATGTGCGTGGGCGGCGGCCAGGGCATGGCGATGGTCATCGAGCGGCTGAGCTAACCGCCCCGCGTCCAAGCCGTGACCGAATCTCCCCCAGGATGTGACATACATCCCGGGGGAGAGTCGTTTTCGCAGGTCACAGGGGTTTCGGGACTAAACACCCGGCCGAAATACCTGTCCATTTCGTGACGTAATGCACTGACAGGCGGTGCGCCCCCACGACAAGCTGATGTAGGAAGTCGGGGGATCGACTCGGAATCGGGAGTACGTCAGTGAGCGCACTGTCCATTGCCCTGCTGGTGAGCACGGCCGCTGCCACGGTCGTGGGCGCCGCCGCCCTGCACGCTGCCCACGGTCTCCGCAAGCAGGTCACCGCGCTGCGTGGCGAGCTCGCCTCCGCGCACGGCCTCACCGTCCCCCCGGCCCGGCAGGAGTCTCCGGCCGCCGAGATACGGGCCGCTGTCGCCGAGGCCCTGGCCGAGGAGCGGGAGCGCGAGCTCGCCGAGGCGCGCGCCTTCTGGGCGGCGCAGGAGGCGCGGGACGCGGCCGACGCGCCGTCGCTGCTCGGCGGCCTGGCCGGCCCGGCCGAGGAGGGCCCGTACTTCGTGCCGCGCCAGTCCGACTTCGTGGGCCTGGAGGCGATGGCCCTGGAGGCCATGGAGGCGGAGGCCGCCGCGCTGGAGAACCGCGAGTCGCGCGAGGCCCTGGACGTGCCGGGCGCCGTCGACCCGCTGGACATGTTCGACAGCTTCGACACGTTCGAGGACTTCCCGGAGCCGGCCGCAGCCGGCGACTACCCGGAGGACTCCCCCGAGCTGGCCGCGGCCCGCCGCCGCCACCCCTCGCACCCGGACTTCGTGCCGGTCCAGACGCCGGTGGTGACCGACCACGAGCGCACGGTGTCCCGCCTGGAGGAGCTGGCCGACACGCAGACCGCGCTGACCGACGTGCGGCCCGGCCCGCTGGGCACGCTCGACGTGTACGTGTTCGCCGACGGCACCACGCTCTGTATGACCCCCGGCCACCGCGAGACCGCCGAGCGCCTCGCGGACGCCCTGCGCTCGGGCCGCACCCCGGTGCTGCTCGGCGGCTCGGGCGTGTCCGGCGCCTACGCGCTGACGTTCTCCTGCGGCGAGGCCGCCGAGGACAACGTGTACATCCTTGCGGACCGGGTGATCGCCAGCCTGTAGTCCCTCCCCGGCTCCAGGGCCGGGAGCGGCGGCCGCGGGCCGCCGCGGCGCCTGAAAGCCCGCGAGGCCCCCAGGGGCCTGACGGTGCGGCAGGCGCGGTCAGAGTCCGGCGCGGGCCTCCGCCTCCCGTACCAGCCTCACGGCCTCGTGCAGCGCCCCCTCGGTCCCCGGGGCGTCCGCCGGGGCCGTTCGCAGTGTTTCGGCCAGATCCGTGGCGGCGACGGCGAGTTGGTCGGCGACCGCGAAGAGCCCCGCGTCCGGCATGGTCAGCGGCTCCCGGCCGGGGAACTCCCGGCGCTGCGCCCGGGCGGCCAACTCCCTGGCCAGCGCCAGGCCCTCGGCGGCGGCGCCGCGCTGGAGGCGGCTCTGCGGGGCGGCCCGCAGCCGGTCGGCGAAGCGCTCGGCGGCGGCGGTCAGTTCAGTCGTATCAAGCACTCCGCGACCCTATGCGTCGGCCGGGGAGCATTGCCAACGGGCGAACCCTCGGGCACGGTGACGTGAAGGAGCACACGGCACAACGCGTCCGGAGGCGCCGATGTCCCACGTTTTCTCCGAAGAGACCCACCGCAACCTCCTCGCCCGCATCCCCCGCTGCACCGGTCGTGAGATCGCCGACTGGCTGAAAGTCGTGGAGGAGGGGCCCTCCCTGGTCCGTCTGGAGGAGAGGGTCAGCTGGCTGCGCGGCGAGCACGGTCTCGCGTACGGCCACGCCAAGGCGATCGTCCACGAGTACAACCTCCGGCGGGCCGCCCGCCGGATGCTCTGACCGCCGGCCCGCGACGCCCGCCTCCCGGGCCCCGCGGGCCTCACCCGACGTGCCGGCCGAGGAGGTCGCGGACCCGCTCCGCGGTCTCCTCGCCGTGCGTCTCCGGGGCGACGTGCCCGGCGTCGAGCCGGCCGGTGGCCGCACCCGCCGAGCAGGAGAGAACGACCGTTCTCCCCGGGGTGTCGGTAGAGTGGGAGAACGATGGTTCTCCCCGCGGGGGCGCTCTTCGAGGAGTGATCGGTGATGGACGCGGAAACCGCTGAGCTCAAGCTCCTGGAGACGGCCGAGACCCTCTTCGACGAGAAGGGCGTCCAGGCCGTCGGCATGGACGCGATCCGCAGCGGCTCCGGCGTCTCCCTCAAGCGGCTCTACCAGCTCTACCCGTCCAAGGACCATCTGGTCTGGGCGGTCCTCAAGCGCCGCGACGAGGCCGTGCGCTCCGCCATCGCCGCGCACGGCGCCACCCACGCCACCACCCCGTACCAGCGCTGCCTGGCGGTCTTCGACTACCTCGGCGGCTGGTTCGCCGACCCCGGCTTCCGCGGCTGCGCCTTCATCAACACCTTCGGCGAGATGGGCGGCATCTCGCCGGACGTCGCCGAGATCGCCCGCGGCCACAAGCAGGCCCTGCGCGACTACTTCGCCGAGCAGACCGACGCCATGAACGCCCCGTCCTCCCTCGCCGACCAGCTGGCCCTGCTCGCCAACGGCGCCATGGCCGTCGCCGGCATCAGCGGCACCTCGGAGCCGGCCGCGCAGGCGAAGGACGCGGCGCGCATCCTCCTGGACACGTTCGTCTCGTCGTCCGTGTCGTGAACGCGCGAGGGCCCGCCCGGCTGCTGCCGGACGGGCCCTCGCACTGTCAGGGGCCGTGTCAGTCGTCGCCCTGGAGGATCGACAGGAGGCGCAGCGCCTCCAGGTAGATCCACACCAGCGTCATCGTCAGACCGAAGGCCGCCAGCCAGGCCTCCTCGCGCGGGACACCGTAGGTGATGCCGTCCTCGACCTGCTTGAAGTCGAGGGCCAGGAAGCAGGCGCCGATGACGATGCCGACGACGCCGAAGGCGATGCCGAGGCCGCCGGTGCGGAAGCCGAGGCCGTCGCCGCCGCCGAAGACCGAGAACAGCAGGTTGACGGCCATCAGCAGGACGAAGCCGATCGCGGCCGCCATCACGAAGCCGTAGAAGCGGCGGGTGACGCGGATCCAGCGCATCTTGTACGCGATGAGCACGCCGGCGAAGACCGCCATGGTGCCGAGCACGGCCTGGGCGACCACGCCGTCGGCGATGTACGTCGAGACGGCGGCCGACAGCACGCCGAGGAAGACGCCCTCGAAGGCCGCGTAGCCCAGGATCAGCGCCGGGGTCGGCCGGCGCTTGAAGGACTGGATCAGCGACAGGACCATCGCGACCAGACCGGCGCCGACGGCGATGCCGTACGACTTGCCGAGGTTGGCCGGGTCCACGGGCAGCAGCAGCCAGGACAGGACCGCGGTGACGACGACCGTGCCGAGCGTGATGGCCGTGCGGCTCACCACGTCGTCGATCGTCATCGTGCCGGCCTGGACCTGCTGCGGGGCGCCGTACTGCGCGTCCTGCGTCGCGTAGGGGTTGGTCGCGTACGGGTTGCCGGTCGCGTACGGGTTCGCTCCGACGGCGGGGCCCCCGGCCTGCGGCTGCTGCGCGTTGAAGCCCGCGTAGCCGTTGTCGCGGCTGAACCCCCGTCGCGAGAAGACCGGGTTGCTGCTCCTCATCTCACTCCTCCATGGACGGCCGCACTGGCGCGGCCTCGCGTCAAGAGTAATGCGAGGGCAAAAGAAACTCCCTCGTGCGCAAGGAGGATCCTTTATAACGATCAGGTGAGCTGCGGGGAGGAGGCCCGAGGGCTCGGTGCGGCTGGTGCCCGGAGCCGGATTCGAACCGGCACGGCCCGAAGGCCAGCGAGGTTTAAGCTCGCCGTGTCTGCATTCCACCATCCGGGCGTTGCGCGAAGCTCCGCGTTGGCACAGGAGCCTATCGGTGCCCGTTCGCCCGATCAGTCGAACGCTGGCCCGATGTTGTCTTATTTTATTGACACCTGAGGGTGTGTCAGTGCAGGTGAGAGGCCCTGGGGCGAAGTGTGACGGGGATCGCGGCAGCAAAGCCCCCGGCCCCGGATTGACGGAAACTCGCCGCCGGATCGGGTGCAGGTCCGTCACCTCGCCGCCACCCGGCCACCACCGCCCGCACCAGGAATCTCCTCAGGGTCGCCGTCATACCTCAGGATGACGGCCCGCGTTCCTGGTCCGCCTCGAGTCGGCCCCGGGAACGGGCACGTGGACGGACGTTCCGCGCCCTAACGTTCGACACGATGGAGTGGTTCCCGAACAGCCGTAGTACTCAGCAGTGACAGGAGTCCCCTCGTGACCACCTACTCCACCGTGCCCCGCACCACCGCCGCGGTGGCCGCCCGCGCCACCGACCTCTCCAAGGTCTACGGACAGGGCGAGACCCAGGTGGTCGCCCTCGACCGGGTCAGCGTGGACTTCCGGCAGGGCGAGTTCACCGCGATCATGGGCCCGTCCGGCTCCGGCAAGTCGACCCTGATGCACTGCGTCGCCGGCCTCGACTCCTTCAGCTCCGGCTCCGTCCGGATCGGCGAGACCGAGCTCGGCACCCTGAAGGACAAGCAGCTCACCCAGCTGCGCCGGGACAAGATCGGCTTCATCTTCCAGGCGTTCAACCTGCTGCCGACGCTGACCGCCCTGGAGAACATCACGCTGCCGATGGACATCGCGGGCCGCAAGCCCGACAAGCAGTGGGTGCAGCAGGTCATCGACATGATCGGCCTGTCCGGCCGGCTCTCCCACCGCCCCTCGCAGCTCTCCGGCGGCCAGCAGCAGCGCGTCGCCGTGGCCCGCGCGCTCGCCTCCAAGCCGGAGATCATCTTCGGTGACGAGCCGACCGGAAACCTCGACTCGCGCTCCGGCGCCGAGGTCCTCGGCTTCCTGCGCAACTCGGTGCGCGAGCTGGGCCAGACCGTGGTGATGGTGACCCACGACCCGGTCGCCGCCTCCTACGCGGACCGTGTCGTCTTCCTCGCGGACGGCCGGATCGTCGACGAGATGCTCCACCCGACGGCGGACGGCGTGCTCGACCGCATGAAGGCGTTCGACGCCAAGGGCCGCACGAGCTGAGCCGTACGAGCTGAGCCGCACGAGCTGAGCCGCACGAGCTGAGCCTCCCGGAACCCGCGCGGGCTCCGCCCGGCCCCCGGCCCCGTCCTTTCGTCCCACCTTCTCCAGGACCTCCCATGTTCCGTACCGCCCTGCGCAATGTGCTCGCGCACAAGGCCAGGCTGCTGATGACCGTGCTCGCCGTCATGCTCGGCGTGGCCTTCGTCTCCGGCACCCTCGTCTTCACCGACACCCTCTCCAACGCCTTCCGCGGCCAGTCCGCCAAGAGCTACGACGACGTCGCCGTGGCCGTCACGGCCGCGCCGAACCAGCAGGACCCGAACGCCACTCCGGGCCTGTCCGAGCAGACCCGGCAGAAGATCGCCGCTCTCGACGGCGTCGCCTCCGCCACCGGCCGTGTGAACGGCTTCGCGGGCGTGCCGGACAAGGACGGCAAGCTGATCGGCTCCGGCTGGTCCAACAAGGGCACCAACTTCTCGCCCGGCGCCGACGGCAAGGACTCCGCCTACTCCTTCGCCTCCGGCACCGGCCCGGTGAAGGACGACGAGATCGCGCTCGACAAGGAGACCGCCGGCAAGGGCGGCTACCAGGTCGGCGACCAGGTCCGCGTGGCCACCAACGGCCCCGTCGAGACGTACACCCTGACCGGCGTCTTCACCACCGAGGACGGCGCCGTGAACGCCGGCGGCAGCCTGGTGCTGTTCGACACCGAGGTCGCGCAGAAGCTGTTCCTGAAGCCGGGTCACTTCCTCGACATCACCGTGACCGCCAAGCCGGGCGCGGACGCCGACAAGATCCTCGCCGCCGTGAAGCCCGTCGTCGGTGACACCGCGGACGCGCAGACCGGCCAGGAGCTGGCCGACCAGCAGGCCAAGGACATCGAGAACGGCATGAGCGCCGTCAACCAGATGCTGCTCGGCTTCGCCGGCATCGCGCTCTTCGTCGGCATCTTCCTGATCTCCAACACCTTCACCATGCTGGTCGCGCAGCGCACCAAGGAGCTGGCGCTGATGCGCGCCGTCGGCGCCTCGCGCAAGCAGATCACCCGCTCCGTGCTCGCGGAGGCCGGTCTGGTCGGTCTGGTCGCCTCAGTGATCGGCTTCGGGCTCGGCATCGGGCTCGCGGTCGCGCTGCGCTCCGCGATGAGCACCTTCGGTCTGAAGGTCCCGGCCGGCGAACTGGTCGTCACCTCCACCCCGCTGCTCTCGGCGCTCGCCGTCGGTGTCCTCGTCACCATGCTGGCCGCCTGGCTGCCGGGCCGCCGCGCCGCCAAGATCCCGCCGGTCGCCGCGATGAGCAGCGTCCACGCGGTCGCCAGCACCAAGTCGCTGGTCGTGCGCAACTCCATCGGCGCGGTCATCACCGCCCTCGGCGCGGTCGCGATCGCGGGCGGCGCCTCGAAGGGCGGCGACACCGGCCGGATGCTGATCGCGGGCGGCGCGTTCTTCGCCCTCATCGGTGTGATCGTGCTGATCCCGCTGCTGTCCCGCCCGGTCATCGCGCTGGCCCGGCCGCTGCTCAAGCCCTTCGGTGTGGCGGGCGCGCTCGCCGGCCAGAACGCGGTCCGCAACCCGCGCCGCACCGGCGCCACCGCCTCCGCGCTCGCCATCGGCCTCACCCTGGTCACGGGTCTGTCGGTGCTCGGCGCCACGGTCGGCTCGGCCGTGGACCGGATGACGACGGACCAGATCAAGGCCGACTACATGATCACCATGGCGAGCGGCCAGGGCCTCAACCAGGCCGCGCTGGACGCCGTGGCGAAGACCCCGGGCGCGACGGCGGTCTCCCCGCAGCAGTCCGGCTACGTCGACGTGAAGGGCCCGGGCTTCAAGTCCGTCTCCGGTGTCACCCCGGGTGACGTCGACAAGGTCCTCAAGCTCAAGGTCGTGGACGGTTCGCTCGGCTCGCTCGCCGGCGGCGAGGTCGCGGTCGGCGAGGAGACGGCGAAGTCGAACCACTGGAAGGTCGGCTCGACGCTGTCGGTGACCTACGCGGACAAGAAGAAGGGCGAGCTGAAGGTCGGCGCGCTCTTCGAGGAGAGCACCTTCGTCTCGGGGCTCGTGGTGGACGCCAAGGTCCTCAACGCGCACGACCCCAAGCCGTACATCCCGCAGATCTTCGTGAAGATGGACGGCGGCCCGTCGGCGGCGGCCGAGAAGGCGATCCAGAAGTCGCTCGGTGACAACCCGGCGATGACGGTCATGGACCACAAGGCCATCCGCGACGCCCAGGGCGGCGTCATCAACATGATGCTGAACATCATGTACGGCCTGCTCGCGATGGCCCTGCTCATCGCGATCCTCGGTGTCGTCAACACCCTCGCCATGTCGGTGTTCGAGCGGCAGCAGGAGATCGGCATGCTGCGGGCGATCGGTCTCGACCGGCGCCGGGTGAAGCGGATGGTCCGTCTGGAGGCCGTGGTCATCTCGGTCTTCGGCGCGGTGGTCGGCATCGGCCTCGGCTCGTTCCTGGGCTGGGCGATCGGCGAGACGCTGAGGAACAGCCTGCCGGACTACTCCCTCGTCCTGCCGTGGGGCCGCATCGGGCTCTTCCTGGTGCTCGCCGGACTGGTCGGCGTGCTGGCCTCGCTGTGGCCGGCGCGCAGCGCGGCGAAGCTGAACATGCTCCAGGCGATCAAGGCCGAGTAGTCCCTGAAGGGACGAGCGGTGAGGGCCGGACTCCCCCGGGGGAGTCCGGCCCTCTCGTCGTGTGCGGCTACGGGTCAGCTGCCCGCGCAGTACGTCATCAGCTGGTCGTGGTTGGCCCGGTACTGGTCGTAGAGCGCCGCGTCGTCGATCTTCAGCAGCGTCTCGTCGCCGGAGCGCAGCGCCGGGTAGGTGTAGTTGTGGCTGCCGGTGAACACCAGCTTCCTGCCGGCCGCTCCGGCGTACGTGCCCTCCACGAGCAGGTACTTGGAGTGCAGCCCCACCTTGGCGACGCCGGCGCCCCGGTCCTCGTAGCACTGCACGCGCTTGGTGAGCCTGCCGTAGAGGATCGACTCGACGTCCGTGCTCATCGAGCCGGGAGCGCCGTCGTGGGCGAGGATCACCGTGCAGCCGGCGTTCTTCAGCTCGACGAGCCTGGTGGCGACCTCGCGGCGGGTGAAGAGGTTGGCGGCCATCCGGACCTGGGTGGCGCCGCCGGCGCAGTCGACGTTGTCGAGGATCAGCTTGACGGTGTCGGTGCCCGCGTCGGCGTCGTAGGCGGTGCCGGCGGTCTCCTTGCGCGGGAAGAAGTACGCCTTGTACGGGCCGCTGGACGGCGTCCTGTAGTAGTGGTCCAGGCCGGTGGCGGACGTGCCGTAGGCGAGCAGGTCGGTGAAGTAGCTCTGGTAGATGCCGTAGAGGCCGGTGTCGACGATCGTCACGGCGTTGTTGAAGAGGTCGGTGCGCTGGAGGCCGGTCAGGTTGGCCGAGGTCTGCACGACGACGTCCTTCGCCCCGCCGGTGGCGGAGAAGAGGAAGAACTTGTTGTGGTTGATGGCGCCGTCGGCGTCGCCGGGCAGCTGCCGGGTGCCGATGCAGCCGCGGCCGGCCGGGCAGGCGTAGACCCAGGAGCCCTGGGTGCGGTCGGTGCCGAGGTCGCGGACGAGGTTGTCGTACTCGTTGCCGGGGGTGGTGAGGGTGGTGTGGTCGAGGATCACCCGGACGTTCACGCCGCGGGCCCTGGCGGCGGCGAGAGCGGCGGCGACGGTGTCGTCGGTGAAGTTGTAGACGCTGGCCGTGATGGTGGAGCCGGTCTCGGCGCGGCCGATCAGGTCGGCGATGTGGTCGCGGATCCGGTTCTGGGCGGTGGCGTCGCCCGAGGGGTCGTTGAAGGTGGCCGTGGTGGTCACGGGAGCGGGTGCGGCGCCGGCGGGGGCCGGGGCGGCGGTGAGGAGGCCGGCGGCGGCGGCCAGGGCGAGCAGGGGGCGGGCGATGCGGCGGGCGATGCGGCTGCGCGGGCGCAAGGGTTCTCCTCCGGGTCGTAGCGGATCGCCATATGCATGACAATCAGGACACAAGGAAGAACGGGGTGCCGGTTCGCACCGGCACCCCGTTCCGCTCCGCGAACCCTATGCGGACTCGGTCCACGCCCGCGGCCGCAGCGGCAGCCCCGAGCCGCCTCCGGCCGGCGTCTTCACCGCCAGGAACTGGTTCACGCCGATCCGGTTGCGCTCGAACGACACCGCCGAGGCCGCCATGTACAGCCGCCAGATCCTTGCGCGGCCGGGCGAGGTGGCGCGCACCGCCCGGTCCCACTCCCGCTCCAGGTTGTCCACCCAGCGGCGCAGCGTCAGCGCGTAGTGCTCGCGGATCGACTCGACGTCCCGCACCTCGAAGCCCGCTTCCTCAAGGGTCGTCAGGGTGCTGCCCATCGGCGACAGTTCGCCGTCCGGGAAGACGTACGCGTCGATGAAGGCGTCCACCTGGTAGGCGTCCTCGTCGGCCTCCGGGCGGCGGGCGATCTGGTGGTTGAGCAGCCGCCCGCCCGGCTTCAGGAGCCGGTACAGGATGTCGGCGTACTCCCGGTACTGCACGGCGCCGACGTGCTCGGCCATGCCGATCGACGAGATGGCGTCGAACGGGCCGTCCACGACGTCCCGGTAGTCCTGCACCCGGATCTCGATCCGGTCCGTCAGACCCTCCTCGGCGATGCGCTTGCGGGCGAACGCGGCCTGCTCGCGCGAGAGCGTGATGCCGACGACCCGGGCCCCGTACTCCTTGGCCGCGTGGATGGCCATCGAGCCCCAGCCGCAGCCGACGTCGAGCAGCCGGTCGCCCTCCTTGAGGCGCAGCTTGCGGGCGATCAGGTCCAGCTTGTCGCGCTGGGCGTCCTCCAGGGTGCCGCCCTCGGTCCAGTACGCGCACGAGTAGACCATCGACGGGCCGAGCACCAGCTCGTAGAAGTCGTTGCCCACGTCGTAGTGATGGCTGATCGCCTGCTTGTCCCGGCGCCGGGAGTGCCGGGCGCCGCTGCGGCCGCGGATCTCCTCGACCGGCGGCTTCGGCGGCGGGAGGGGGCCGGCCAGCCTGAGCAGCGCCTTGGCCGCCGCCCGCACCTTCGGGTCGCGCACGGTCTCCAGGGCGCCGCGCGACTCCTCCCCGCGCTCCCAGATGAAGCCGGCGAGCTTGTCCAGGACCTCGTACAGATCGCCCTCGACGTCGATCTCGCCGGCCACCCAGGCCCGCGCGAGGCCCAGCTCGCCCGGCTTCCACAGGAGTCGGCGCAGGGCGCGGCGGTCGCGCACGACGAGGACGGGGCCGCCCGCAGGACCTGCTTCACTGCCGTCCCAGGCCCGCAGCCGCACCGGGATCGAAGCTCCCAGCACGTCCTCGGCCAGCGCGGTCAGCCGCGACGCGGCGTCGGCCATGGTGCAACACCTCCGTGATCTCGAAGCCCCAGAAATGCTTGTCACCAAGGGAACACCGTCAGTGGCCGATCCAGTCCCGCCACGTGGAAATCCGTCCGGAAAAACACGCGAAGGGCCGTCCGCACCACGGATGGCGGACGGCCCTTGCGGGGGTACTGCGGGTACTGCGGATACTGCGGGCACTGCCGCGGGGTCAGGCCTTGGCCTTCTCCTGCGCCGGGGCGGCCGGCGCCGGGGCGGGCTTGGCCGCCTCGTAGAACTCCTCGCGCGGCGTCTCCATGGCACCGAGGGAGACGACCTCACGCTTGAGGAACATGCCCAGGGTCCAGTCGGCGAAGACGCGGATCTTGCGGTTGAAGGTCGGCATCGCCATGCCGTGGTAGCCACGGTGCATGTACCAGGCGAGACGGCCCTTGAGCTTGATCTTCGTCTTGCCCAGGACGATCATCGCGACGCCCTTGTGCAGGCCGAGACCCGCGACGGCGCCCTTGTTGGCGTGCGAGTAGTCCTTCTGCGGGAAGCCGCGCATGCCGGACACGACGTTGTCGCCGAGGACCTTGGCCTGACGCAGGGCGTGCTGCGCGTTCGGCGGGCACCAGGCGCGCTCGCGCGGGGTGCCGGCCTTCATCGCGGCCAGGTCCGGGACCTGGGCGTTGTCGCCCGCGGCCCACACGTAGTCGAGGCCGTTGACCTGGAGCTTCTCGTTGCAGTCCACGTGGCCGCGCGGGCCGAGCGGCAGACCGAAGCGGGCGAGGGCCGGGTTCGGCTTGACGCCGGCGGTCCACACGATCGTGTTGGCGTCGACCTCGAGGCCGTTCTTCAGCACGACGTGGCCGTCGACGCAGGAGTCCATCGACGTCTCGAGGTAGATCTCGATGCCGCGGCTCTCCAGGTGCTCCTTGCCGTACAGGCCGAGCTTGGGGCCGACCTCGGGAAGGATCTTGTCGGCGGCGTCGACCAGGACGAAGCGCATGTCCTCGCGCTTGACGTTCTGGTAGTACTTCGCCGCGTCGCGGACCATGTCCTCGACCTCGCCGATGGTCTCCGCGCCGGCGAAGCCGCCGCCCACGAAGACGAAGGTCAGCGCCTTGCGGCGGACCTCCTCGTCGGTCGTCGAGTCGGCCTTGTCGAGCTGCTCGAGGACGTGGTTGCGCAGGCCGATGGCCTCCTCGATGCCCTTCATGCCGATGCCCTGCTCGGCGAGGCCGGGGATCGGGAAGGTGCGGGAGACGGCACCCATCGCGATGACCAGGTAGTCGAACGGCAGCTCGTACGCCTCGCCGACGAGCGGCGCGATCGTGGCGACCTTGCGGTCCTGGTCGATGGTGGTGACCCGGCCGGTGAGCACCTCGGCTCCGCGCACGACGCGTCGCAGCGGGACGACGACGTGGCGCGGCGAGATGCTGCCGGCGGCGGCTTCGGGGAGGAAGGGCTGGTAGGTCATGTACGACCGCGGGTCGACGACCGTGACGGTCGCCTCGCCAAAGCGCATCTTCTTGAGGATGCGCCGAGCTGCGTACAGTCCTACGTACCCACCGCCTACTACGAGGATCCTGGGACGCTCCGTGGTGCTCATGCATCCGAGTATCCACCCCCTCGGAGGGGGTGGCTCGTGCGCCCCTTCACAAGGTTGTGGGGGACCTCTGCTACACTCCGCCGCCCACGTGACCCACGTCATGTTCCAGCAAAGGAACCAAGGGGTCTGCGCGAACGTTGTTCACCCCTTGTGAACTGGCCTGGAGAGCCTTCCTCGACGCCGAACCGCAGGGCACGTTCACACGATGGAAACTTCGAGCGAAGTCGCCCCCGCGCCTGCGAAAGGGCCCTGAGGAGCCCCTCGGAGGGACTAAAGGCCCTCCAGGAGCCTCCGCAGGGCCCATTCTCTTGTGAAGAACTTCACGAAGCTTTTCGACGCGCCGCCCCGAAAGGCACCCCGGAGGGGTATCGGAGGATCCTCAGAGGCCGCTCATCGGGGGTTATAGGCACGCACTATGCGACGGATAGCGCGATGCCATCGAGGATGTCGTGCTCGCTGACGACGACCTCGGCGGCGCCGGTCCGCTCCATGATCTCGACGAGGACGAGCGCGCCCGCGACGATCACGTCGACCCGCCCGGGGTGGATCACCGGGATCGCGGCCCGCTCGTCGTGGGTGGAGGCGAGCAGCCGGGCCACCACCGCGTCGACCTCGGCGCGGGAGATCCGGGAGTGGTGGACGCGCTCGGAGTCGTACTCGGGCAGCCCGAGCGCGATCGCGGCGACCGTGGTGACCGAGCCGGCCAGGCCGACCAGCGTCTCGGCCTCGGTGACCGGCACGGTCTCGGCGGCCAGGTCCAGGGCGGCGCGCACGTCGGCGCGGATCGCGGCGACCTCCTCGGCGGTCGGCGGGTCGTGCCGCACGTGCCGCTCGGTCAGGCGCACGCAGCCGATGTCGACGGACCGGGCGGCCTCGACGTGCCGGTTGCCGACGACGAACTCGGTCGAGCCGCCGCCGATGTCGACGACCAGCCGGCGGTCGTCGCCGTGCAGTTCGCCGGTGGCGCCGGTGAAGGAGAACTCGGCCTCCTGCTCGCCGGTGATGACCTCGGGCTCGACGCCCAGGATCCCGACGACTCCCTTGACGAAGTCCTCGCGGTTCTCGGCGTCGCGGGAGGCGGAGGTGGCGACGAAGCGCAGCCGGTCGGCGCCGACGCCGAACTCCTCGATGACCCGGGCGTACTCGCGGCAGGCGGCGAAGGTGCGCTCCAGCGCCTCGGGCGCGAGCCGGCCCGTCTTGTCGACGCCCTGGCCGAGCCGGACGATCGTCATCCGCCGGTCCAGCTCGATCAGCTCACCGGTCCCGGGGTCGACGTCGGCGACGAGGAGGCGGATGGAGTTCGTGCCGCAGTCGATTCCGGCGACCCGGGTCACTGGCCGTCCTCGCTCTTCTCCGCGCACGGCGTGACGCAGGGGCCCTTCGCCCACCACTCGGGCAGCATCGCGAGCGCCTCGTCGCCGAACGGGTTCACGCCCGGTCCCGCGACCAGCGAGTGGCCGACGAGCACGTGCAGGCACTTGACCCGGTCCGGCATGCCGCCGGCGCTCGGGAAGCCCTCCAGGACCTCGATGGCGTCGCGGCGCGCGATGTAGTCCTCGTGCGCGGCCCGGTAGGCGGCGGCGAGCTCCGGGTCGGTGGCGAGCCGGGCCTGCATCTCCTTCATGACCCCGTTGGCCTCCAGGGTGCCGATGGCGGAGGCGGCACGCGGGCAGGTCAGGTAGTACGTGGTCGGGAACGGCGTGCCGTCGGGCAGCCGGGGCGCGGTCTCGACGACGTCCGGGTTGCCGCACGGGCAGCGGTGCGCGATGGCGCGCAGGCCGCGCGGCGGCCGGCCGAGCTGGGCCTCGAACGCGGCGACGTCGGCGTCGGTGGGCTCGGTGCGTGCGGTCTGCGGAGGGGGCGTTTCCATGTCTGCCTTGCTCGTCGGTGGTTCGGGTGGGTCAGCGTCGGTCGGCGCTGTCGACGCCGTCCCACAGGTTGTCGTACCAGGGGCGGTCGGTGCCGCCCTGGTCGGTGCGCGGCCGGGTCCGCGCGTCGGGGTCGTTCACGGTGAAGCCGGTCTCGCCGGGCAGCACGTAGTGCAGGTGCTCGCGGGCGAGCCGGCGGACGTAGGCCGGGTCCTGGAGGCGGGCCTTCTCGTCGCGCAGTTCCTCGACCCGCTTCGCCGCGTCGGCGGCCTTGCGTTCCTGGTCGGCGATCTCGCCCTGCTGGGAGACGTACTGCCGCATCGGGTAGGCGAGCGCCACCACGAGCGAGCAGACGACGAGCGCGAGGAAGGCCGCGCGGCCGGTGAGCCGGGAGCGGCGGGCCTGGCGGCGGGTCTGGGAGCGGTAGACACGGGCGGCGGTCTGCTCGCCGAGCAGCCTGATCCGGGTCGCGGTCGAGAACCGGTCCCGGTCCTTCACGGCCATGTCCTGCGGCTCCCCTGTGTCGCGTGTCCGGTGCAAACGTGCGTCCCCGCACACGGTACGGGACCGAGTGCGGGGACGTCCGTAACTACAGCGTCAGGGCAGGTCAGCCCTTGTCGCTCAGCCCTTGAAGCGCGGGAAGGCGCTGCGGCCGGCGTAGACCGCGGCGTCGTCGAGGATCTCCTCGATGCGCAGCAGCTGGTTGTACTTGGCGACGCGGTCCGAGCGGGCCGGGGCGCCGGTCTTGATCTGACCGCAGTTCACGGCGACGGCGAGGTCGGCGATGGTGACGTCCTCGGTCTCGCCGGAGCGGTGCGACATCATGCACTTGAAGCCGTTGCGCTGGGCCATCTCGACGGCGTCGAGGGTCTCGGTCAGCGAGCCGATCTGGTTGACCTTGACCAGGAGGGCGTTGGCGCTGCCCTCCTCGATGCCGCGGGCGAGGCGCTCCGGGTTGGTGACGAAGAGGTCGTCGCCGACGATCTGGACCTTGGCGCCGAGGCGGTCGGTGACGACCTTCCAGCCGGCCCAGTCGTCCTCGAACAGCGGGTCCTCGATGGAGACGAGCGGGTACGAGGCGACGAGCTCCTCGTAGTACTCGGTCATCTCGGCGGCCGAGCGGGACTGGCCCTCGAACTGGTACTTGCCGTCCTTGTAGAACTCGGACGCGGCGACGTCGAGCGCGAGCGCGATGTCCTTGCCCGGGGTGTAGCCGGCCTGCTTGATGGCCTCGACGATGAGGTCGAGCGCGGCGCGGTTGGACTCCAGGTTCGGGGCGAAGCCGCCCTCGTCGCCCAGGCCGGTGGACAGGCCCTTGGCGTGCAGGACCTTCTTGAGGGTGTGGTAGACCTCGGCGCCCCAGCGCAGGGCCTCGGAGAAGGACTCCGCGCCGATCGGGGCGATCATGAACTCCTGGATGTCCACGTTGGAGTCGGCGTGCGAGCCGCCGTTCAGGATGTTCATCATCGGAACGGGCAGCAGGTGCGCGTTCGGGCCGCCCAGGTAGCGGAAGAGCGGGAGGTCGGAGGCCTCGGAGGCGGCGTGCGCGACGGCGAGCGAGACGCCGAGGATGGCGTTGGCGCCGAGCGAGCCCTTGTTCTCGGTGGCGTCCAGGTCGAACATCGCCTGGTCGATCAGGCGCTGCTCGGTGGCGTCGTAGCCGACGAGCTCCGGGCCGATCTGCTCGATGACGGCGAGGACGGCCTTCTCGACGCCCTTGCCGAGGTAACGGTTGGGGTCCCCGTCGCGGAGCTCAATGGCCTCGAACGCACCAGTGGAGGCACCGGAGGGAACGGCAGCACGGCCGGTGCTGCCGTCGTCGAGGCCGACCTCGACCTCGACGGTGGGGTTGCCTCGGGAGTCCAGGATTTCCCGGGCTACGACGACGTCGATGGACGGCACGAGCATCTCCTTCTGGGATGTGACGCTGGTTGTGACGCATGCGGCAAGGTCTCGTTCGCCTTGCGACAAGAGCCTAACCGGCTCGGGGGCTCCGGCCAGCCGGGCGCCCGCCCCCTGGGACGAAAAAGGACCCAAGGGCATGCACAAGAGGACGAAAGACCTGGTTACCGATTAGTACGAAACGGCGACGAGACCGGCCCGGGGCGTAGTGCTCCGGGCCGGTCTCTCGTTCACCGCGGGGGGACAGCCGTCATGCTCACTTGAGGTGGAGCTGCTGGCCCGGGTAGATCAGGTCGGCGTCCTGGACGATGTCCTTGTTCAGCTGGAACAGCTTCTGCCAGCCGCCCTTGACGTGGTGCGCCTGGGCGATCTTGCTCAGCGTGTCGCCGGCCACGACCTTGTACTCGCCGTCGCCCTTCTTGACCTTCTTGCCGGTCGGGGTGGTGACGGTCTTGGCCGCGGGCTTCGGCGCGGTGCGCTTCTCGCTGCGGGTGGTCGGCTGCTCGGCGACGCGCTTGGGGGCCGGGGCGGCGGTCTTCGGCGCGGCCGGCTTCGGGGTGGAGACCTCGGCGGAGCCGCCGTCGTAGGAGGCGCCGGACAGGCCCACGCCACAGCTCGGCCAGGCGCCCTTGCCCTGACCCGCGAGGACCTTCTCGGCGACGGAGATCTGCTGCGACTTGGAGGCCAGGTCGGCGCGGGAGGCGTAGGCGGTGCCGCCGTACGCGGCCCAGGTGGAGTTGGTGAACTGCAGGCCGCCGTAGAAGCCGTTGCCCGTGTTGATGGACCAGTTGCCGCCGGACTCGCACTGGGCGACGGCGTCCCACTCGGAGGCGGTGGCGGCCGAGGCGGTGCCCGCGGTCATCAGCGGGGCGGCGACGGCGACGCCGGCGACACCGGCGAGCGTGACGACGCGGGTGGCCTTGGAGGGGCGGCGGTGTTTGCCCTTGCCGGAAAGCAGCATGGAAGTTCTCCTCACCGACGCCTGCGAGGTGAGCTGTCGGGTTCGGGCGAGTGAGTTGCCCGGCCGCGTGTCCTTGCACGCGGCTTCACCCCAAGCCGGTCGTCGGCCGTCTGTCTCAACGGCCGGGGCCGGCACTTACCTTGGGTCCCCCGCTCCTGCCTTCGGCGCTTGCGCGACGACTGTTCCCGGCGTCCGGCGGCAGGATTCGGCGTACCGGTCGGCGGGGCCCGCGGTGGCGAGCGGTCACGACCGTAGACACACGTCCGGGGGAAGTTCAAAGCCCATCAACCCGGAAAAATCGCCCCTACTTGCACTCCGTCAGGTGACGTTTGCGCAGGTGAGGGGCGACTTCAGCAAAGTGTGCGGACGCAATACCGCCGTTCGGCAAGAGAGACTCATGTCTCACTTGCGCATAAACGGACATTCAGGAGCTAATTACCCCTCAGGCGGAGCCTGGGCCGCCGGCGTCCCGAGGTCCAACTCAAGGCTCTGACCAGGCAGGATGAGGTTCGGGTCGGTGCCGACCGTCTTCTTGTTGGCGTCGTAGAGCGCGGTCCAGCCGCCGGGCAGGGCGTTCTGCTGTGCAATGTCCGACAGGCTGTCACCCGGCTTGACGGTGTATTCGTCCCCGTTGCCCGCCTTGTCCGACTCGTCCACCTTGCCGGTGGCGGCGTCACCGGTCGCCCCGTCGGCCGGAGCGGCGTGGCGCCCGGATTCGCGCGCGGTGTCCGTGTTGCCCGCTTCGTCTGTCGCGGCGTCACCGCGGTGCTTGCCCTTGCCCGAAGCGGGCGAGGTGGACGTATCGGGTGTTTCCGGCGTTACGGAGGTGTCGGGCGTGGCGGGAGTGGTGGGCGCGCCGGGAGTCGCCGGGGTCGTCGCCGGGGTCGTCGGCGTGGCCGAGTTCGAGGGGGACGAGGTCGACGGGGAGGCCGGGGCCGACGGGGAGGCCGGCGGCTCGGTGGCCTTCGTGCCCGACTCGGTGGGCAGCCCCTCCGTGCGGTTCGACTCGTGGACGGGGGTCGTGGACTGCTTGGGCGCTCCACCCGGTCCCGGGTCGACGGCGGGCTTCCTGCCGTCGTTCGTCAGGCCGGCGATGGGCGCGCAGGTGGCCCACTGGGTGTCGCCGGCGGCGAGGGCCTTGTCGGCGATCGCGATCTGCTGGGCGCGGCTGGCGAGGTCGGCGCTGGGCGCGTAGGCGAGGCCGCCGTGCCGCTCCCAGCTGTCCTGGGTGAACTGGAGGCCCCCGTAGAGCCCGTTGCCGAAGTTGGCGCTCCAGGCGCCGCCCGACTCGCACTCGGCGACCCGGTCCCAGGTGGGCGCGTCGGCGGCGGAGGCGGAGCCGGTGGCGAGCAGCGGCAGCGCCATGGCCGAGCCGGTGACTCCCGCGGCGACGACGATCGCGGGGGCCTGGCGGGGTCTGCGGTGACGTCCGTTCCCGGAGCGCATGCGGAGTGCCTTTCGCGTGACTGCTGAGACTGCGGGTGAACGTAGCGGCATTCGAACGCACGTCACAAGTCGATGCAGCGGAGATCACGCGAACATCACATTATTGACGCTCCGTCAGTTTCGCGCGGCTTTGTGGGAAGCGCTGAACTCCACCGGAAGCGTGCGCAGGCCACGCATGATGAGCCCGCCGCGCCACCGGAGTTCCGCCGGATCGGCCCCAAGTCGCAGGTCCGGCAGGCGAGTCAGGAGCGTCGCCAGCGCCGTCTGCCCCTCCAGGCGCGCCAGCGGAGCCCCGAGGCAGTAGTGGATGCCGTGCCCGTAGCCCAGGTGCTGGTTGTCGCGGCGCGCCAGATCGAGAGTGTCCGGCTCGTCGAACCGCGCCGGGTCGCGGTCCGCGGCCGCGAGGACCACCAGGACCGGGTCGCCGGCCGGGATCTCCTGCCCGCCGATGGTCAGCGCCTCGGTGGCGAACCTCCAGGTGGCCAGCTCGACCGGCCCGTCGTACCGCAGCAGCTCCTCGATCCCGGTCTCCAGCAGGCCCGTCTCGCCCGCCGCGATCGACTCCTGGAGCCGTGCGCGCTGCCCGGGGTTGCGCAGCAGGGCGTAGACCCCGTTCCCGATCAGGTTGACCGTCGTCTCGAAGCCCGCGAAGAGAAGGATGAAGGCCATCGCGGCGGCCTCGTTCTCGGTGAGGTGCTCGCCGTGGTCGGACGCCTTGATCAGCCCGGAGATCAGGTCGTCGCCCGGCTCCTCGCGCTTGCGGTGGATGAGCTCGGCCAGATAGCCGCGCATCTTCTTCACCGACCGCGCCACGCCGCCGCGCGGCCCGCCGCCGTGCCGGATCATCATCCCGGCCCAGTCGCGGAAGTCGTCCTGGTCCTCGCGGGGCACGCCGAGCATGTCGCAGATCGCGTAGATCGGCAGCGGGAACGCGAACTCGTGGATGAGGTCCGCGCTCCCCTTCTCTCCGTGCTGTTTCGCGATGATGTCGTCGATGAGCCGGTCGGTCAGCTCCTGCACCCGCGGCGCGAACTCCGCGACCCGGCGCGGCGTGAACGCCTTCGACACCAGCCGGCGCAGCCGGGTGTGGTCCGGCGGGTCGATGTTGAGCAGGTGCGTCATCAGCTCGGCCTTGCGCTCGCCCGGGATCCCCGTCTTGCCCTTGGCGTGCGCCGGCTCGTCGTGGTGCGCCGGGTTCTTCGAGAGCCGCTGGTCCGCCAGCGCCTGGCGCGCGTCCGCGTACCGCGTCACCAACCACGCCTCGACCCCGCTCGGCAGCGTGGCCTTGTGCACGGGCGCGTGCTCGCGCAGCCAGGCGTACGCCGGGTACGGATCGGTGGCGAACTCCCAGGTGAAGAGCTCGGGGGCCGGCGGCGGGACGGGGGGTACGGAGGGGGTGGCGCTCACCCTCCGACGGTACAAGGCCGGGGATTGTCAGACCCAACCCGTAGGGTCTTCGGCAAGATCGCAGTCGAGGGGTAAGGGATCTGCCATGACCACGTCCACGACCGAGTCCACGGGCTTCGACACGGTGACCTCCGCCGACGGCACCGTCATCGCCTTCGAGCGGCACGGCTCCGGCGCCGGCCCCACCGTCGTCCTCGTCGGCGGCGCCTTCATGACCCGCGCCGCGTCCGCCGAGCTGGCCGCGCTGCTCGCCGAGCACGTCACCGTGATCACCTACGACCGCCGGGGCCGCGGCGACAGCGGCGACGTCTCCGGTCTCGCCGGGTACGAGGTGCAGCGCGAGGTCGAGGACCTGGACGCGCTGATCCAGGGCCCGGCCGGCGGCTCGGCGATGCTGTTCGGCATGTCGTCCGGCGCGGTCCTCGCCCTGGAGGCCACGGCCCGCGGCAGCGCCGTCTCCCGGCTCGCGCTCTACGAGCCGCCGTTCGTCACGGACGACAGCCGCCCGCCGCTGCCCGACGACTACGTGGCGCACCTGAAGGAGCTGATCGCGAAGGGAGCTCCCGGGGACGCGGCCGCCTACTTCATGACGGCCGCCGTCGGCATGCCCGAGGAGATGGTCGCGGGCATGCGCCAGGCGCCCTTCTGGTCGGGCATGGAGGCCGTCGCCCACACCCTGCCCTACGACGGCACGGTCATGGGCGAGTCCATGTCCGGCCGCCCGCTGCCCCTCGCCCGCTGGGCGTCGGTCACCGTGCCCGTCCTCGTCGGCAGCGGCGACGCCGGCGCGCCGCACATGCTGGCCGGCGCGCGCGAGCTGGCGGAGTCGGGCGACAACTACACGCTCCGGGTCTTCCCGGGCGAGGAGCACACCATCGCCCCGCAGGTCCTGGCCCCGGCCCTCGTCGCCTTCCTCACCGCCGAGGCGTGAGGCTGCGGGCATGAGCACGAAGGCATGAGGCACATGCGCGGTCCCCGCGTGGCCGACTCGTCGAAGGTCGCCCATGCGAAGGACCGCGTCGCCTAGATTCACGGGCGTGGATGCCCAGTTGCCCCCGTTGCTCCGAAGCACGTTCGCGGTCGTCGAGAGACGCGCGGAGCACGCCGTCGCCTTCTTCTACTCGCACCTCTTCTGGCACAACCCGGGCATGCGCGCGCTGTTCCCCGAGAACCTGCGCCCCCAGCGCGACCGGCTGTTCGCCGCGCTCACCCATGTGGTGACCCATCTGGAGGACCCGGACCTGACGGGGTATCTGGGCCGGCTGGGCCGCGACCACCGCAAGTTCCTGGCCACGCCGGCGCTCTACGCTGCGGTCGGCACCAGCCTGCTCGCCGCGTTCGCGCACACGGCGGGCGCGGCCTGGACGATCGAGGCGGAGAAGGCGTGGGCGGAGGCGTACGCGGTCGTCGCCGAGGCGATGCGGGCGGGCGCCGAGGAGTCGGTGCGCGAAGGGCAGCCCGCCTGGTGGGACGCGGACGTGGTCGGGCACGAGCGGTACGGGGACGACCTGACGCTGATCACCCTGCGGCCGCGCCGGCCCTACCCCTATCTCCCCGGGCAGTACGTGAGCGTCAGCACCCTGCACGTCGCCCGGGTCTGGCGCACCTACTCGCTGGCCAACGCGCCGCGCGCCGACGGCACGGTCGAGCTGCACGTCAGCCGCGTCGAGGGCGGTCTGATGAGCACCGCGCTCACCGAGCGGCTCCGGGTCGGCGAGACGGTGCGGCTGTCCACTCCGGGCGGCGGCCTCACCGCCCGTACCCCGCCCGGCAAGCCCCGCACCTACATCGCCGCGGGCACCGGCTGGGCGCCGGTCAGGGCGCTGCTGGAGGAGGCGGCGGCGGACGAGCCGGAGCTGGAGGGGCGGCTCTTCCTGGTGGCCCGCGCGAAGGAGTACCTGTACGGGCGGGCCGACGCCGAACGCTTCCGAGAACGGATACCCGGCCTGCACGTCACCTTCATCACCGCGGCCCCGCGCCGCCCCCGCGACCAGGCCACCGAACGCCTGGTGCAGGCCCTGCGGGCCTCGGTGAACTGGCCGGCCCACGACGTCTACCTCGCCGGACCGCCGGGCTTCCTCGCCGAGGTCGCCGAGGAGCTGGAGGAGCTGGGCGCCGACCCGGCCCGCGTCTTCCACGACCGGCTGCCGGCCGTGGGCCGCTTCACCACCCGCCCCGGCTCCCGCGCCGAGTGGCTGATCGAACCGCCCCCGCTGCACTGGCACGACCCCGAGGCCCGCGCCCCGCGCGCGTACTAGCCGGGACCGGGTGCCTGGACCGGGCGGGGCGCACGGCCCCGACGCCGCTCCGGGCGCGCACCACCCTCTTCTCCTACGCGGACGTGTCGAGCCCCTCCGCCGCGCGGATCGCGTCCCGGTAGATCCGGCCCGCGGCGCGCAGCGCCGCCTCCGGGTCGATGCCGGCGGCCTCCGCCCGTACGGCCAGGGCGAGCAGTTCGTAGCCGATGCCGTCACCGGCCGGCGGCGCCACGTCGAGCCCGGCCGTCCGCACCCGGCCCGCGAGCTTGGCGGCGAGCGCGAGGCCCGGCTGGCCGAGCGGCACGCCGTCCGTCACCGAATCGCGCTGCTTCTCCGCGGCCTTGGTCCGCAGCCAGTGCGCCTTGACGTCCTCGGGCGTCTCGGCGGTCGCGTCGCCGAAGACGTGCGGGTGGCGGTGGACGAGCTTCTCGACGATGGTGGCGGCGACGTCGTCCACGGAGAACGGCTCCTCGGCGTCCTCCTCCGCGATCCGGGCGTGGAAGACGACCTGGAGCAGCACGTCGCCCAGCTCCTCGCGCAGCGCCTCGCGATCGTCCTCCTCGATGGCCTCGACGAGTTCGTACGCCTCCTCGATGCCGTACTTGGCGAGGCCCTTGTGGGTCTGCTGCGAGGTCCACGGGCACTCGCGGCGGATCCGGTCCATGACCTGGACGAGGTCGAGCAGGCGCGCGCCGGGCAGGTCGTAGGAGCCGGGCAGCAGCTCCAGGTCGGGCATGGCGAAGCGGCCGGAGCCGGCCATCCGCGCGAGCCCGTCGGTCAGCGCCCGGTCGCCCTCGCCGGACGGCAGCACGACCACCGTGCGGCCGCCGGCGCACGCCTCGACCAGCTCGTCGGCGGCGGGCCGCAGGATCTCGACGGCGACGCCGGCCTCGCGCAGATAGGGCAGCTGCGGGTGGGCGGCGTCGGGGCTGAGGACCCGGTCGGCCGCGTGCAGCGCCTGCCAGGCGGGCCAGGACAGCAGTCCGGGCGCCACGCGATGGCTGGCGGTGAGCAGGACGATACGACCGGGGTTCTCAGCGTTCACCCCTCGAACCTACCTCGGCCTACGCTCCGGCCTCGGGGGTGGACCGGCTGATCTGCCGCACCCACGGCGGGGTGTAGGCGGCGAGCTGGATCTTGCTGTCGTCCCAGGCACCGAAGCGCGGGTTGACGTCGATCTTCAGCTCCTTGGACGCCCGGCCGAAGGCCTCCTGGAGCTTCTTCTGGCCCTCGGGGGTGTTGGTGACGCCGAGCTTGGCCGCGATCTTGTTCATGAGGACGGCCCGGCGGGCGACGTCGTCGATCTGGTCGGGCGCCACGCTCTGCTGCTGGAGCAGCACGGACGCCATCTGCGCCTCGCCGCCGCTCTGCCGGGCGAACTCCTCGCGGGTCTGCTGGATCTCGGCGCGGCTGGCGCCGACCCCGTTGTTCTCGGCGACCCGGTCGACGACCCGGTCGAAGATCATGCCGTGCAGCTTCTGCCGGCTGAGGTCGCCGGTCTCCTTGACCATGTTCGCGCCCTGCGGTGACGCGGCCTGGGCCGCCCGTACGTCCTTGACCTGCGCCTGCAGGCTGGACACCTCGATCCGCCGGCCGCCGACGACGGCGGCCGCCCCCGGGTGGGCGTCGCTGCCGCAGGCGGTGAGGAGCGGGGTCGCGGCGAGCAGGGCAGCGGCGGCGGAGACGGAGAGCGCAGTGCGGCGGTGCAAAGGAGCCTCCCGGCGTGGGTCGTGCGTCAGTGGGACGACCGTGCGGTGATCGATGTTAGGCAGTCACCGTGGCGCGGGCCACTACTTGGCGGCGACTGTCTCGGTTGATTCCGATGTTTCGGTCAACGACTCACGCGTTCGGGTGGTGTCGGGTCCCAGCATGATCGTCCGGGAGAGGACGAAGGTGATCGGGATCGCGGCCGCGGCGGCGATCAGCGGCGCGTACGTGCTGTCGACGCCCATGAGGTCGACGAGGACGTACACGCCGGCGGTGGTGATGACGAAGTTCGCCGCGTTGGTGAGCGGGAAGAGCAGGAACTTCTTCCAGGTGGGGCGGGTGCGGTAGGTGAAGTACGAGGTGAGGAAGAAGGAGCCGACCATCGACAGCGCGAACGCGAGGACGTGCGCGACGATGTACGGCACCCACTGCCCGAAGAGCAGGTAGAGCCCGAAGTACGTACCGGTGTTGACGACGCCGACCAGGCCGAAACGCACCACCTGCCAGGTCGTCCTCATCGGCGCAGGAGCTCCTTGTCACTGCCGTTGTCACTGCTGCTGCGGGGCCTGGGGACGGCCGCGTTGGTGGCCTTCACCAGGTAGTGCGGCCGCCGCTTCACCTCGTAGTAGATACGGCCGACGTACTCGCCGACCAGTCCCAGCATCACCATCTGCACGCCGGCGAGCGCCGTGACCGTCACGAGCAGCGTGACATATCCGGGCGTCTTCACACCGTTCACCAGGGCGTCACCCACGATCCAGGCGGCGTACGCGAATGCCACGCCGACCAGGATCATTCCGAGATAGACGGCGGCCCTGAGCGGCTTGTTGTTGAAGGAGAGAAGGCCGTCGAGGCCGTAGTTGAGGAGCTTTCCGAACGTCCATTTCGAACGTCCCTCCTCTCGCACCGCATTCTCGTACTCGAAGGTCGTCGTCTTGAATCCGACCCAGGCGAAGATGCCCTTGGAGAAGCGGTTGTATTCGGTCAGTTCGAGAATCGAGTCGACCGTGCGCCGGGAAAGCAGCCGGAAGTCGCCGACGCCGTCGACCAGCTCGACGTCCACCAGGCGGTTGATCGCCCAGTAGTAGGCGCGGGCGGTGACGGTCCGGGTGACCCGGTCGCCGGCGCGGGTGCGCCGGGCGATGACCTGGTCGTATCCCTCGGCGTGCAGGGCGAGCATGCGGTGCACGAGCTCCGGCGGGTGCTGGAGGTCGGCGTCCATGATCACGACGGCGTCGCCGGTCGCGTGCTGGAGTCCGGCCAGCATGCCGGCCTCCTTGCCGAAGTTGCGGCTGAAGGAGACATAGCGCGCCCGGGGATCCTTTTCGGCGATCTCCTCCAGGAGCGGCAGGGTTCGGTCATGGCTTCCGTCGTCCACGTAGACGATCTCGAATTCTCCGTCGATGCGGGAGAGTTCCTTCGTCACATGGTCGTGGAAGCGACCGATGATCTCTTCTTCGTTGAAGCACGGGACCACGATCGAGAGCAGCACGCACGACACGACAACGGCTGCGGATGTCGGTGCCGGATTCGCCTGGTGAAGGGCAGGCGACCATTGCGTGAACTGCCCAACCGGGGACCGTGTTTCGCCATTCTTCCTGTCATATTCGACCCGAGATGAAGACCAGGACCAGATGAAGACCAGGATCACCAGGATCGTGCCCGCCGCGGGCCGGGCGCCCGCCCTGGCGGCGCTGCTCGTCGCCCTCGCCGTGTGCGCCGGGGACGCCGTCGCGACCACCTTCCCGTTCGGGCACCACCGGCGCAGCGTCAACGACCTGGGCAACCAGTTCCTGCCGTTCCACGCCCGGTTGTGGGACCTGCTGCACGGCCGCGCCGACGGCGGGCTGCTGCTCAACTGGCAGTCGGGCTTCGGCACCAGCTTCCTGCCCGACCTGGGCACGTATCTGACCAGCCCGTTCGCGCCGCTGGTCGCGCTGTTCCCGCGCGGCGACCTGGACGGTGCGCTGTACGTCGTCACGATCCTGAAGATGGCGGCCGCGGCGGCCGCGATGGCCTTCGTGCTGCCGAGGCTCCGGCCCGCCGCCGACGCCCGGATGTGGTGGGGCGCGGGGCTGCTCGGCGCCGCGTACGGGCTGTGCGGCTGGGCGATCCTGGAGGCCGTCTACAACCCGATGTGGCTGGACGGCCTGATCGCCTTCCCGCTGCTGTGCCTGGTGGGCGTGTGGGTGCGGGAGGGCCGGCGGCCGCTGCTCGGCCCGCTGGTCGTCGCGGTCTGCTGGATCGCCAA
The DNA here is from genome assembly GCF_042873935.1 of Streptomyces sp. NPDC004327. Lineage (NCBI taxonomy): Bacteria > Bacillati > Actinomycetota > Actinomycetes > Kitasatosporales > Streptomycetaceae > Streptomyces > Streptomyces sp. NPDC004327. Next base: position 95,538 of record NZ_JBIAME010000012.1, read on the forward strand.
CTTCTACACCGCGTACATGGCGACGCTCGGCGCCGCGCTCGTCCTGATCGTGACGGTGCGCCGGTGGCGGGTGGTGCTGCGCGGCGCGGTGACCGTGCTGCTCGGCGTCGGCCTCGCGGCGCCGCTGCTCGTGCCGCTCTTCCTGGGCACCCGGTACGCCTACCCGGGCGTCGTCCGCGACTTCGTGCCGGCGGGCGGGGCGGACCTCGCGGCCCGGCTGATGCCGGCGACGTACGGCTTCTCGACGCCGGCGCTGTTCGTGGCGACGGCGGTGCCGGTGCTCGCGGCCTCGCTGCTCTTCCGGCGGCAGTGGCTGTGGCCGTGCGTGGTGGCGGGCGTGGCGCTGTCGTTCCAGTTCACGCCGACGCACCTGGTGTGGCACATCTTCGCGACGCCGAACGGCAGCCCGTACCGCCAGACCTTCGTCCTCACCGGCGTCATGGTCATCGCCGCGTGGACGGCGATCGCGGACGGCCTGCCCGGCCCGCGCCCGCTCCTCGGCGGCGCGGGCCTGGTGGCCGTGCTCGGCCTGTTCGCGCTGGGCAGCGGGGAGGCGACGCCGGTGGGCTGGGCGCTGTTCGGCGCGGGCCTGGTGGCGGTCCTCCTCGTCGCCTCCTCCCGCCGCGGAGCCGTCCTCGTCCTGGCGGGCGTCCTGGTGGCCCAGGCCGCGGCGACGACGGCCTGGGGCGACAAGGAACGACTGGCGCGCCTCGACGACTATCCGGCCTGGAGCGCCGCCGACACCCGCAAGGCGGCCGCGCTCGCGAAGGCCGACGGCTGGCCGGCGTACCGCACGGACTCCGGCCGCCCGCAGGTCACCGGCAACGAGCCGATGTACATCGGCGGCCAGGGCGGCTCGTACTACAGCAGTCTCACGCCCGACGTCCTCACGCACACCATGGCCGCGCTCGGCGTCGGCTGGACCTCGCGCGGCCGCAACCTCCAGAGCCTCGACAACCCCGTCACCGACGCCCTCTTCGCCGTCGGCGCGCGCTGGCGCGACGGCAAGGTGGTGCGCACGGCCCAGCCGCTGCCCCTGCTGACGGTCCGCCGCCCGGGCCCGGCCCCGGTCTACGGCCCCTCCCCCTTCCGCAACCAGGAACTCCTCCTGGGCGCCCGCGTCTACGAGCCCCCGGCCGCCGACGGCGCCTGCCGCCTCGGCACCGAGGTCTTCTTCTGGTCGCCCGACTACACGGGCAAGGTCCGCTTCGGAGACCGCGCGGTGAAGATGCGCGGCCAGCTGTTGAAGTGGCGCGCCACCCTCACGTCCCTGGGCGTGCAGAAGGTCCCGGGCCTGCGCCCCGCGCTCCCGCCGAAGGGCGAGCTGGCCTGCCTGGACCACACCCGGCTGAGGAAGGCGGTGGACGCCCTGCGCGCACTCGCGCCCACCTCGATCCACGTCACGGACACGGGCGTACGGGCCACCCTGCGGCCGGGCACCACGGGCACGGTCGTCCTCTCCGCCCCGAGGATCCCCGGCTGGACCTGCGACGGCCGGCCGGCCTCCTCGTACGGCGGCCTGGTCGCGACCGAGGTCACGAGTGGACAGCGGGAGGTCGGCTGCTCCTTCCGCCCGCTGGGCCTGAAGGCGGGCCTGGGCGGCGGCGGGGCGGCGGCGCTGCTCCTCGCGCTGTGGGTGGCCCTCGACGTACGGCGCCGGCGGCGCGGCCCGGCGGCGCCCGACGCGCCGGAGCTCCCGGCCCGCACGCTGGTGGCGGCGAACCGGGAGCGGGGCGGGACCGCCTAGCGGTCCGGCGGGGTCAGACCATGCGCCAGTCGAAGTACTGCGAGGGGCTGCCGTTGCAGGTGAAGAGCTGCAGCTTCGTCCCGGAGGCGATGATCCCGTCGGTCACGTCCAGGCACATGTTCGTGCCCAGGTTGCGCAGCCTGTTTCCGGTGCCCTCGTGGACCCAGCGCTGCGCGACCGTGCCGTTGCAGCCGTACACCTGGATCCTGGTGCGCTCGACGGCGACGCCGCCGGCCACGTCGAGGCACTGGCCCAGGGCCCGGAGCTCGAACCCGTCCAGGGAGTCGTCGATGGGCACCCGGCGCCATGCCTGCGAGTTGGACCAGTTGCACCCGTAGAGCTGGACGCGGGTGCCGTCCGCGATGCGGCCGCCTTCGACGTCGAGGCACAGGTTGGTGCTCGCGACGTTCCAGTCGACGGCCCGGTTGGTGTCGTTGACGAAGCGCTCGGCGTCACGGTTGCCGCCGTCGCCGATCCAGTCGGTGGAGATCATGTTCGGCATCCGGCCGAGCGTCTTCGGCTCGCACGCCTTCACCGAGCGGTAGAAGTCGTCGTACGAGCGGGCGTCGAAGTTGTTGTTGAAGAACAGCTTCTGGAACGCGCGGGCGTTGGTGTTGGCGTGGCTGTTGGCGCCTTCGCCCGTGGCCCAGGACGCCTTGCCCAGCTGGGTGGAGATCCCGTCACCCAGGCGGTCGTTACAGGCGCCGACGCCGTCCTTGTAGGTGTTCTGGACGGTCCACTCCTTCATGGGGAAGACGTTCAGGTCCTGCTTGTCGTACCTCCCCGAGAACATCAGCAGGCGCTTGTTCGCGGCCACCATGTCCTCGACCTTCGGCCAGCCCTTGTTCCAGACGTCCCACGCGTTGGGGTTGAAGGCCAGGTCCTGCAGGCCCGGCACCATGTCGAACTCGCTCCGGAGCTGCCCGTTGTCCGTGTAGTCCTCGAAGGTGAGGACGAAGACCTCGTGCGGGTTGTTGCGGAGGAAGTCCACGATGGTCTGCATGTGCAGGAACAGCCGCTTGCCCCCGCTCCAGTCGCCGCCGTGCTGGACCCAGACCCCGTTGCCGCCGTAGATGTCGAGCTCCGTCGCCCGCACGTTCAGGTTGTTGAGCTGATCGCGCAGGGAGAAGCCCTGGTTCCGCCCGATGTTGACGCTGTCGGCGCCGTTGGCGAAGCCGTTGTGGCTGCCGAGCAGCGTGATCTCGTCGAGATGGCGGTTGTTCCAGCCGTCCGGCGGAGCGGCCTGCGCGGGTGTGGGGGCCAGTACGGCCCCGAAGGCGAGCAGGAACGCCACCATGGCCAGCGCCAGGGCCGGCAGCCCCCGCCTTTGCGTCGTCTGCATGTGATGCGACTCCTTGTCCCCCCTCGTCCGCCCTGTTCGGCCGCTGGTGCGGCGTGGGCGGCAAGGACTCGACGAGCTTGCAAAGCGGACGTCAATCTTCAGTAAACGGACGCATGCCGGACCGCGCGGCCCGCGCGCCGCAAGGGCGCCACCCGCGCCAGACCGGGCGCAAAACCATGCGGCGGCGAACGCGGCGACGCTGCATGCTCGGTGATCGGTGATCGGTGATCGGCTGATCAGTGGGACGAGCGGCTGGGGGGACGCGATGTGGTCCGTGGTGTCGTCGGGAGGGTTACCGCCGAGGGAGCGGTTCGAGTGGTTCTCGGACCTCCTCTCGCGGGAGGTGATCCCCACCGCGCTCAGCACCCCGCGCCCCGCCGACTTCGAGGCGGAGGCCGCCGTGCTGGAGCTGGGGGACGTCCGGGTGGCGAGGTTCGCGTTCTCGTCGCTGCGGTCGCGGCGCACACCGGCCCTGATCCGGCAGGGCGACCCCGAGCAGTACCAGCTCGGGCTGATCCGCGCGGGCACGGCGACCTTCTCCCAGCACCGCAACGACTGCGGCGTGGCGGCCGGGGACCTCGTGTTCTGGGACACCTCCCGGCCCTCCGACGCGGAGATACCCGCGCACGCCCGCTCGATGGAGCTGCTCATGCTGCAACTCCCCCGTCACGCTCTCCCGTTGGGCGAGAACCACGCCGACCGCCTGCTCGCCCGCCGCATTCCGGCCGACCGGGGAACGACGGCGGTCCTGGCCGGCTTCCTGCGGTCCCTCGAAGCGCACGCCGCCCAGTGCGCGTCGCGGCGGGAGCTGGAGCGGCTCGGCTCGATCGCCGTCGACCTGCTGGCCGCCGGCCTCGCGCAGCACCTGGACGTCGAGGAACGGCTCCCCGCCGAGGTGCGCAGGCAGGCGCTCCTGCGGCGCGTCCACGCCTTCGTCGACGACCACCTCGGCGATCCCGACCTGACGCCCGCCACGATCGCGGCCGGGCACAACATCTCGGTGCGGACACTCCACCAGCTCTTCCGGGGAACGGGCGAGACCGTCCACGCCCGCATCCGGCGACGCCGTCTGGAGCGCTGCCGGGCCGACCTCGGCAGAGCCGATCTCCACGGGCGTCCGATCGCCGCGATCGCCGCCCGCTGGGGGTTCAGCGGTCCGGCCGTGTTCAGCCGTTCCTTCCGGGAGGCGTACGGGATGAGCCCGACCGAGTTCCGCGCGCCGCGCACCCGGGAGCGGGGCCCCGAGTGAGGAGCGGCCCGGCGGCCAAGGGTCCCGGGCGGCTCCGGCGGGTCCAGGCGGATCCGATGGGCCGCAGGCGGATCCAGGGAAGGGAAGTCCGAAAGGGAAGTCCGAGCCGGGCAGGCCAGTCGCTGACCAGCCACCGCTCACCGGCCTGGCGGCGGGGATATCGGCGAGGGTGGACCGGATGGTGTGAGGGCAGGCGGCCCGGCCCCGCTCGGACTTCGTGAAGGAGCCTAGGCGCCAGCGGAGTGCGGCCGTGTGCACAGCGCGCGACGCTTCTTGACGATGCGTGCGACCGCGCCCGCGGCGGCCCCGGCTCACAGCAGCACGACGCAGCCCCGGCGCTCCAGCTCCGCCACCAACTCCTCCTGCGGCTCGCACCAGTTCCAGCGCAGGTCCAGCTTCTCCAGCGACGGCAGCCCGTCCAGCACCCATTCCGGGAGCCGCGCGATCCGGTTGCCGCGCAGGTCGAGTCCGCGCAGCAGCGGCAGCCCGGCGAGGGCGGCGGGCACGGCGGTCAGGGCGTTCTCGCGGAGTTCGAGGATCCGCAGCTCGCGCAGTCCGGCCACGGAGGCCGGGAGGCCGGTGAGCGCGTTGCCGCGCAGCCACAGCTCGCGCAGCCGCGCGAGCCGGCCGACCGAGTCGGGCAGCGCCGTCAACCGGTTGTTCTGCGCCCGCAGTTCGACGAGCGAGGCCATGTCCCCGAGCGCGTCCGGCAGCGCCGTCAGCCGGTTGTCCCCGACGTTGAGGTACCGCAGCCGGGCGAGCCGGCCCAGCGCCTCGGGCAGCTCGGTCAGCGCGTTGTCGTGCACGTAGAGGTAGGCGTCGAGCCCGGTCAGCTCGCCCAGTTCCTCGGGGAGCGAACCCAGCCGGTTGTGCCCGAGGTCCAGCGTCGACAGCCCGCGCAGCCGCCCGATCCCGGCCGGCAGCTCGGCGATCCCGGTGTCGGCGAGGATCAGCACCCGCAGCTCCGCGCCCCGCTCCCACACCGACTCCGGTACGGCGTCCAGAGGCCGCCGCCACAGGTTCAGTACGCCGTCGGTCACGTCGCCCGTCACGCCGCCCGTCACGTCGTCGGTCACGTCGCCCGTCACGTCGTCGGTCATTCCGCCGCGGCCCTCGCCAGCGTCACGAGCACCTCGCCGAGCGCCCGCTTCACGTCCCCGTCCGCCGGCACCCGCACGCACGCCTCGTCCACGATCCGCGCGCCGGTGTAGCCGAGCACCGTCCGCAGCGTGGCCCCCGCGCCCTCGCCGCGCCCCGGCGCCGCCGCGTTCACCCAGGCCGTCGGCTTGTCACTGATCTCGACGCCGCCGACCGTCCAGTCGAGCAGGTTCTTGAAGGATCCCGGCAGCGTGCCCGCGTACTCCGGCGTGCAGATGAGAATGCCGTCCGCCTTCTCGATCGCCGTACGGAGGGTGGCGACGGCGGGCGGCAGCGGGTCGCGGTCGTCGTCGGGGTTGAAGTGCGGGAGGCCGGCCAGGCCGTCGTAGCGCACGGCCTCCACACCGACGGTCGGCGCCACGTCGTACGCGGTGCGGAGAACGGCTTCGTTGGTGGATGCGGCCCGCAGGCTGCCGGAGAGCAGGAGGATCACCGGTCGCGTCGTCGTCATGCCGACAACGTACGCGACCGAACGCGTGACGCAGGTCACTCCCGGCGACGTCACAACTCGGCGGGCTGCGCCGTCGTACGGGTGAAAGCGAACGGCCCGCACAACACAGAGGAGCCCGCCATGGAAGCCCGCCTCAACCCCTTCGGCAACCCGCTCACCGGCAAGATCTTCAAGCACTTCGCCGCCGCGGGCATGGCCCTGACGGAGACCACCCTGCCCATGGCGACGCAGGAACTGGTCAGGATCCGCGCCAGCCAGATCAACGGCTGCGCCGGCTGCCTCGACATGCACACCAAGGAGGCCGCGGCCGCCGGCGAGACCGCCGTCCGCCTCGCCCTCGTCGCCACCTGGCGCGAGGCCACCGTCTACACCGACGCCGAGCGCGCGGCCCTCGCCCTCACCGAGCACGGCACCCGCCTCGCCGACGGCTACGGCGTGCCGGACGAGGTCTGGGAGAACGCCGCCAAGCACTACGACGAGGACCAGCTCCTCGCCCTCACCTCGCTGATCGCCCTCATCAACGCGTTCAACCGCCTGAACGTCATCCTCCAGACGCCGGCGGGCAACTACGAGGTCGGCCAGTACAAGCACCTCTGACAGCTCACCCCGGCACCACCTCCCTCTCCTTCCCCCCTTCGACGTGCTCCTCCGCCAGATGACGGCGGAGGAGCACGTTCGCGTCGGTCTCCGCGCTGAAGTCGTACGCGAGCCGCGCGGCCCGGCGGCGATCCGCGAGCCCGTCACACTCCGCACACCCGGGTACGGGCACGGGCGGCGCCGGCACCTCCACGTCGAGAAACGCGACGGCCGCGGCGCGCGCCCGCTCGTTGACGGCGCGGATGCCGGCGCTGAGCCGCTCGTCCTGCGTGGCGGGGCGCAGGTGTGCGGGATCGGCCTGCCACTCGCGCCCGCCTCCGAGAGGCCGGAGCATGGCGTACGGCCCGGCGAGGCCGCGGAACTCCCCTACCACACAAGCCACTTCGTCGTACGCAAAATCGCCGCGCTCCATGACAACCCTTCCTGCCGTTGGCTACCCTCCGTGAGGGGGCATGTCGAATATGGACCCGGGGCAGGTAGGGACAGCCGGATTCGCGGTGGTAGTTCCCGTGCTCGTTCCGGTAGTTCCACACGTTCCACGAAGGAGTGTGCGTTGCCACCGAGACGAGTGATCACGGGCCGCAGCCAGGAACCGCGGAAGCGATACGCGGAGGAGCTGAAGCGGTTACGGCTGGAACGGAGGCTGAGCTACCGGGCGCTGGGAGCGGTGGCGGGATGGGACGGCTCGCTGTTCTCGAAGATGGAGAAGGGCGAGACGCTGGGCGGGCCGGAGGTGGTCCAGGCGCTGGAGACGTATTACGGCGTACAGAAGGACATGCTGGTGGCGCTGTGGGAGCTGGCGGCGGGCGACCACACGCAGTTCCGGGCGAAGTACCGCAAGTACTTCGAGCTGGAGGCCGAGGCGGTCAGCGTCTGGCATCACGCGGCCGGCGTGATGCCGGGCCTGTTCCAGACCAAGAACTACGCGCGCACGCTGATGGAAACGGGCCTACTTGAGGGCGACGCGCTTGCCCGCCAGGTCAAGGCGCGCCTGGGGCGTAAGGAGCGGCTGACAGGAGCCAATCCATTTGGCTACCGTGCGGTCCTGTCGGAGGCCGTGCTACGCCGGCCGATGCCGAATCACGCGCATTGGCAGGAGCAGCTGGAGCACCTGCTGGAGATGGGCGACCGCCGGAACGTCACCATCCAGGTGGTGCCGTACTCCGCCGGGCTGTACGCGCTGAGCAGTACCGATGTGACGTTCCTGAGGCTGAAGGACGGCCGCGTGGCGGTCTGGCTGGAGACCAGCTTTTCGGGCAGCCTCATCGAAGGAACGACCGACGTGGACCTCTTGCAGCTCCGATACGATCGAGCTCGCGATCTCGCCCTTTCCCCGGAGGATTCACGGGAGTTCATCATGCGCCTGTTGGAGGAAGCGAAGTGCGAACCGTCGACCTGAGCACCATCACCTGGCGCAAGAGCTCATACAGCAACGACGAGGCGGGCGCCTGCCTGGAGGTCGCCGACAACCTCCCCCTCGTCCCCGTCCGCGACAGCAAGAACCCCACCGGCCCCGCCCTCCTCTTCGCCGCCACCGCCTGGTCCGCGTTCGTCGCCGGGGTCAAGCGCGAGGGCTGAGCCGGGACGTATCTCGCCGGTCCACCTCTCGTTGGGCACGCCGTACCAGTCGTGTCTCTCGGAAGGTGGACCCATGAAGCCCAAGTCCAAGATCGTCAGCGGCGTGCTGTTGGCCGGAGCCATGGCCCTCGGCGCCGCCGGAGCGGCCTCGGCCGCCACGCCCCGGCCGGAGGTCGCGCCGACGCCGACGTCGGCGCAGGGCGTGCCCGGGCTCGACGGGCTGCCGCTGTCGGGCAACCAGCTCTCGCCGCTCGGCACGCTGCTCGGCGCCTGAGCGGACTCGTCGGCGTCAGCCGAAGATCGCGGTGGGGTCGCCGGTGTACCAGGTGTTCTCGATGCGCAGGCGCCGGATGACCCACCGCTCACCGTCCTCGCCGTCCCGCACCAGCTCCACGTCGTAGGGGTTCTTCAGGAGCGCGTGGGTGGCGTGGTCGGCGGTGAGGAGGTGCTGGGCCTCGACCAGGGCGGTGGCGTGGGCGGTGTCGCCGTCGAGGGTGACGCGGATGTTGGTGACCTGGTGGGTGGTGTCCACGCGGCCGGCGAAGAGGGCCAGGATGGTCGTGACGATGGTGTCGCGGCCGACCATGAGCGGCGGTTCGGCGCCCCATTTGGCGGCGGCGGGGCGGAAGTCGAGTTCGGCGTCGGGGGCGAAGGCCGAGGCGAAGAGGTCCTTGTCCTTGATGTCCTGGCCGAGGCCGAAGCGGTAGAGGGCGTCGGCGATCTCGGCGCGGTCCTTGAGTTCGGCGACGAGGGCGGCGACGGCGGCGATGTCGGTCATGATGGCTCCTGTGCGGGTCAGTTGGGGGCTTTCGGTGTCTCCGATCCTGCTGCGGGGCGCACCGCGCATCAACGCGCACCTGCGCAACGATCGTTAAGCGTCGGTTGACGATGGGGGCGGGCCGGGATGCTGGAGCGGCACGAGCTGGAGGCGTTCCTGACGCTCGCCGAGGAGCTGCACTTCGGCCGCACCGCCGAACGCCTGCACGTCTCCACGGCCCGGGTCAGCCAGACGATCGCGAAGCTGGAGCGCCGTATCGGCACCGCGCTCTTCCACCGCACCAGCCGCCGCGTCGAACTGTCACCGCTGGGACGGCAGTTGTACGACGAGGTCCGGCCGGCCTGGTCGCGGATCACCGACGCGGTCGAGCGGGCCGTCGACGCCGGGCGGGGCGTGACGGGGCTGCTGCGGGTGGCGTTCACGGGGCCTGCGGCCGGGCAGTTGCTGATCGGCGCCACGCAGGCGTTCCGGGCCCGGCACCCCGAGTGCGAGGTGCAGATCAGGGAGGCGCGGCCGTCGGACGTGCTGCCGTGGCTGCGCGCGGGCGAGGTGGACCTGGCGCTGGCCGGGCACCCGGTGGGCGAGGCGGACATGGCGACGGGCCCGGTGCTCGTACGGGAGGCCCGGATGCTCGCCGTACCGACCGGACATCCCTTCACCCGCCGCCGTACGCCCCTCTCCGTCGGCGACCTCGCGCGCGTGACGGTGCTGCAGGCTCCGGAGACGGCGTACGGCCCGTCGGCCCGCACGTACAACGAGGTCCTGACGCTCGTCGGCGCCGGCGAGGGCGTCTGCGTCGTCGGCGCCCACGTACGGCGCTACTTCGCGCGCCCCGACGTTGAGTACGTGCTCATCGAAGACGCCGAGCCGGTGGAGTGGGGCCTGCTCTGGCCGGCGGACGGGGCGACGGCGCGGGTGCGGGCGTTCGGGGAGGCGGCGCTCGGCCTGGTGGCCTGATCTCGGCTCACTCGTTCAGGTGCCGCGCCGGGCGTACCCGCGCAATCGGCCGCCCGGCCCACAAGGCTCTCCGTCGGAAGTGCCCTGCATGCACAGATGACGGAGGTATCCCCATGAGTGGCGAGACGTACGAGTCCCTGAACCTCGAACCCAAGCCGATCCGTGCGCACGTCCTCGGCGCCGCGTCCGTGGTCGTCGGCGACGACTACTACAACGGGCGCCGGGAGACGATCACGTTCTCCGGGTTCACCCAGATCAACAAGTGGCCCATGCCGGGCTTCGAGCACCGCGTCGACGACAACGGGTTCGCGTCGTTCGAGACCGAGCTGATCTCCGCGCCCGAGGTCGGGATCAAGGGCTACAGCTATGAGCTGGCGGACCGCGTCCAGCTGCTGACGAACCCGTTCCTGCCGAACACGGGGCACATCAGGCAGATCGCGCCCGGCAGGAACTTCCCGGCCGAGTTCCGCCTCCGCCGGTTCGGGATCCTGGAGACCAGCACGCTGCGGCTGACCCACCGGGGCGTCATCGAGACCGTCGGCGTGGTGGACGGCGTGCCGCCGTTCGCGAAGCCGCAGGCCGGTCTCCCGCTGGGCGTTCCGCGCGGAGCGGCGACGGAGGCCGTGCCGGCACCCGGCGTGCTGCGCGCCACCGGCCTGCCCGAAGCCTGGTACCCGGCGAGCGACGAGAACGAGCCGATCGGCATCACGCCGTCGCTGTTCTTCGGGTCGGGCGCGAGCCCGTTCATGACCATGCTGCTCGACCCGTCGATGATCGTGCAGGCCACGATCGAGGGCTCGCTGACCCTCGCGGTCAACGGCAAGACCGTGAAGGTCGAGCTGAAGGGCGAGCGCAGCCTGGCCGCCGGTGCGGAGATCCTGCTCTTCGGGCCGGAGAAGCACGACGACGGCGCGGGCGTGCGGGCCCGGCTGTCCCGGCTGGCCGTGGTCGGCGAGTGCGCCGAGCTCGGCGGTCGCGTGATGCTGCGGGCGAGCTGGGCGCGGCCCTCGGCCGGCACCTTCGGCAAGGGCGACGAGGACGCCCTCAGCCGCCTGCGCTACCCCGCCGACCTGCACCTCGACGCGCACCTCGAACTGGCCACGCCGCACGGCATCCTCTACGCCACCGCGTCCGCCCCGCTCTCCGGCCGGGCCACCGACCTGGAGGCCAACGGCACGGAGCTGCGCGCCGAGAGCGACGTGCCGCTGGTCGCGGAGGACGGCACGACCAAGGCGCGGCTGACCGACGTCAAGCTGGTCCTGCGCGACACGCAGGTCGGCGAGCAGGCGCCGGTCAGCGACTGACCCGGCTGCGCGCACCTCGTACGCGTGTGCCCTCTCCGGCCGGAGGGGGCATACGCGCGGTCAAGTATTTGACCTTCAGGTCAAGTTGTCATTACCGTGACGACGTGGGAAGACCGAAGAGCTTCGAGCCGGACGTCGTCGTCGCGCAGGCGATGGAGACGTTCTGGACCAAGGGGTACGCCGACACCTCCCCCGCCGACCTGGCCGAGGCCACCGGGGTGGGCAAGGGCAGCCTGTACCACTCCTTCGGTTCCAAGCGGGAGTTGTTCGGCAAGGCGTTGGACCTCTACTGCCGGACCGGGTCGGCCGCGATCGAGGAGTTCCTCGCGCAGCCGGGCACCGCCAGGGAGCGCATCCACGCGTACTTCGTGATGCTCGTGGACACGGACCTGGACGGTCCGGTCCGGCGCGGATGCCTGGTGCAGAACACGGTCGAGGAACTTGCCGGGCGGGACGCCGAGGCGACGCGCGTGGCGCACCGCATGGAGGAGCACCTGATCGGGCTGTTCGCCGCCCGCATCGAGCAGGGCCAGCGGGACGGCGACGTCGACCGGGACCTCGACGCCAAGGCGTGGGCGCTGCTGCTCCAGACCACCCTCGCGGGGCTGCGGGTCATGTCCAAGACGTTCGACCGGCCGGTCCTGTACCGGATCATCGACACGGCCCTGGCGGGTCTCTGAGTCACGACGCCTCCGGCGCCGGCTTTTCTGTACCCACGTTTTAGACCTTCAGTTCAAGAATCCGTCTTCAGGAATGCAGGAATGGGGAGATCATGGACCTCGGCATCAGCGGAAAGACCGCTCTGGTCACCGGCGCGAGTCGCGGCATCGGCCTCGCGATCGCTCGGACCCTCGCCGCGGAGGGGGTCAGGGTGGTCGGTGCCGCCCGGACCGTCACGCCCGAGCTGGAGAAGGTCGCCGCCGCCTCCGTGTCCGTCGACCTGAGCACCCGCGACGGGGCGCGGGCCGTCGTCGCCGAGGCGCTCGCCTCGGTCGGCGGCATCGACTTCCTCGTCAACAACGTCGGCGCGGCCGACCCGGACTGGCTGTCCCTCGGCGGGTTCCTCGACACCGACGACGAGCAGTGGCAGCGGATGTTCGACCTCAACCTGTTCAGCGCGGTGTGGACCACCAAGGCGGCACTGCCGAGCATTCTGGAGCGCTCGGGCGCGATCGTGAACATCTCCTCGATCAACGCCCGCATGCCCGTCGGCTCGCCGGTCGGCTACGGGGAGGCCAAGGCGGCGCTGAGCCAGTTCGGGAAGCGGCTCAGCGAGGAACTGGCGCCGCGCGGCGTCCGCGTGAACACCGTCACCCCGGGCGTCACCGCCACTCCCGCGTGGACCGACCCGAACGGCTTCGGCGGCATGGTGGCCGCCGCGTCCGGAGTGGACCACGGCGACCTCCTCGCGGCCCTGCCCGGGCGGTTCGCCATGGCCTCGGGGCGTCTCACCGAACCGGAGGAGGTGGCCGACCTGGTCGCCTTCCTGCTGTCCGAACGCGCCGGCAACATCCACGGCGCCGACCACGTCATCGACGGCGGCACCCTCAAGACCGCCTGACCGGCCACAGCGCCGGCCGCCGGGCCGCCGGGCCGGCGCGCCGCTCACGCGACGAGCTGCCCCGTCGCGCGGCGGCACGGGTTGCACAGGCCCGGCACGGGTGCGCGGAAGGCGTGGTCGCAGCGGTCGCAGTTCTGGAGCGGGTCGGGCCTCGGCGGCGCCGCCGGCCGCTCCGGTTCACGTTGCGGCGGGAGGATGCCGTCCAGGCGGCTGGCGAGGAGGCCGGCCGGGTACTTCACCTCGGCCGGGAGGCCGTTGGTGAGGCGGCTGCGGACGAAGTCGGGCGCGGCGCCCTGGGCGAGCAGCTCGTCCACGCACGGGGCCAGGCGGTGCACCTCGCGGGACGACAGGGCGAGTCGGGGATCGGTGGCGCCGAGACTGCGGAGGAGGTTGGCGGCGGGGCCCGTCGGCGGCGCCACCGGGGCAGACCGCCGCGGGGCTTCCCGTACGGGCGCGGGTGCGCCGCCGCCCTTCGGCGGGTCGGGGTCCGGGTCCGGCTCCGGGTCGGGGTCGGGGTCGGGGTCGGGGTCGGGCTCCGGGTCGGGCTGCGGGGCCGGGGCCTCAAGGGCCCTGGGCTCCGGCTCCGGCTCCGGCTCCGGCCGCTGTCCCTGCTGCCGCTCCCGCTCCTGCCCCTGCCCCTGCTCCTGCCCCTGCTCCTGCCCCTGTTCCTGAGGTAGGGCCTTCGCCTCCGGGCAGTTGAAGGAGTACGTGTGGGTGACGAGGGGACCGCCGGGGAGTTTGACCTTCAGCCGCGCGAGGTAGCCGTTCGCCTCCAGTTCGCGCAGGGCGGCCGCGATGCGGATCTCGCCCTCGGGGAAGCGGGCGGCGAGGCCCCTGATGGTGATGTCGGTGCCCTCGGGGACGGACTGGATGTGGGCGGCGAGGCCGATGGCGGCGAGCGACAACTTCTCGTGCTGGAGAAGGTGGTTGCCGACGACGGTGAAGCGGCTGGTGTGGCTCACGTTCTGGTGACGGACACCGGAATGGGTGGTGTCGGCCCCGGGAGTCCCGGGCAGGACGCGGCGACGCGCGCTAGGGTGCTGGATATCCATCGGGAAGGTCTTCGCTTCCTCGTTGGTCAGGCCCTCGATCGGGATTGCCGTCCCGGCCGGGGGCCGAACTGTTTTCGGTTGGTCGCCGCGAGCATATGCCAGGCAACCCGGGCCGAATCCAGCCCAGTTGAGATAGTTCGCTCGTGTGGGTGACGGCCCGTGACGCGCCTCGCGCGCGCCCACCCTCGCCCGCCCGTCCGCACACGCGAGGGGTGGGTGGGTGGGTTGGTTCTTTCCCTGGGTACTTATCTTGATCGCGGGCCTCACCATCGAGCTCCCACCCGGCTCGCGCCCTCCCACGACCCGGCGCCCCGGCAGCGGGGCTGCTCCCCGCCCTCCTGACATGTGGAAGGGGCCGGCCCCATCGGGCCGGCCCCTTCCACGCGTCTCGCTGCGAAGAGTTACTTCGCGTTGACGTCCGCGAGGCACAGGACGAACTTGTCCATGTCGTACTGCTGCGACAGCGCCGAGTACTTGTTCTGGTCGCACTTGTTCAGGTCGGTGGTGTCGTCGAACACCTGGGCGACCTTGTACAGGTCCTTCTTGCCCGAGCCGCAGTCCTGGGTGTCGACCTTCGGGTCGTTCTCCGGGCCGCTGACGGTGACGCAGTCGCCGACCGAGGCGTGGACCGGGGTGTCACCGGCGAGGAAGTCGAAGCCGTAGCGGACGCCGTACTTCACGGCGCCGACGACCACGAGGAGCACGACGAAGCCGATGATCGCCTTGAACTTGCCACCCTTCTTCGGGGCGGGCGCGGGCGCGGGCTGCATCGGGGCACCCGGAGCGGCGGCGAACGGGTCGGACGGCGGAGGCGTGGTCATCTCGGAATCCTTGAGCGGCGTGGACACGATCAAACGCGCACGTTACACAGCGCAAAACGACCAAAAAGGATCTCTTCTATCCGTTGCCCAATCAGATGCCGAGTCGTGACTCTGGCGCCACGTCAGACGGAGGGCCCGACGGCCCCTCCAGGAGGGCCGAACGGCCCTCCCCACCTGGGACTTCCGTGCGATTGCCTGATCCGATGACCGGTCACCGCGACGACTACCACGCCCTGCTCGCCCGCCGCGAGGCGATGCGGCTCCGGGACAACCTCCTGCGGCCCGCCCGTACGACCAGAGCCCCCGTGGCGTCGTACGACGGCGCCGCCGGAACCGCCGACCAGGAGACCATCACCCGGCACCTCGCCGCCGTCACGCCCTTCGCCGACCTCATCGACCGCCTCTACGCCGTCATGTTCGGCCGCCACCCCTACCTCCGGCAGCTCTTCCCCGACGCCATGGAGTTCCAGCAGGCGCATCTGGAGCGGGCGTTCTGGTTCATGATCGACGGCCTCGACCGGCCCGACGAGCTCGCCGAGTCCTTCGCCAGGCTCGGCCGCGACCACCGCCGTCTCGGCGTCCTGCCCGTGCACTACGAGGTGTTCGAGGCGTCGCTCGTGGAGGCGCTGCGCGGCCTCGCGGGAGGCGCCTGGAGCACGGAGGCCGAGCGGGCCTGGGTGCGGATGGTGCGGCACGTGTCCGCCGCGATGGTCGACGGCGCCCAACGGGCCGTCGGCGAGCCGGTGTCCTGGCCCGCCACGGTGACCGCGCACGAACGTCGCGGCGCCGACCTCGCCGTCGTACGGGTGCGGCCGGCCGAGCCGTACCCGTATCGCGCCGGGCAGTACGCGCGCGTGGAGTCACCGCTGCTGCCGCACACCTGGCGGCCGTACACGCCCGCCTGCGTGCCCGGCGAGGAGCTGGAGTTCCACGTCCGGCGCACCGCGCCCGGCGGGGTCGCCGACGCGCTCGTCGCGCACACGCGGGTCGGCGACGAGCTGCGGCTCGGCCCGGCACAGGGGCGGACCACGCTCGACGAGGAGCCCACCAGGGACCTGCTCGTCGTCGCTGGCGGAACCGGCTGGGCCACCGCCAAGGCGCTGCTCCAGGAGCTCTCCCACCGCCGCCCGCCCGGCCTCTCGGCCCACCTCTTCCTGGGCGCGCGCACGGCCGGGGACTGGTACGACGGGCCGGGTCTCGAACGGCTGACGGACCGCTGCCCGTGGCTGCGCGTGAGCCTCGTCTTCGGTGACGGCCTCCTCGACGCCGTCCTCGACGCCCGGACGGACTGGACCGGGCACACGGCGTACGTCAGCGGGCCGGCCGGGCTCGTCACCTCCGCCGTCTGGCACCTGGGCGAGGTGGGCATCCCGGCGGAGCGGGTGCGGCACGATCCCCTGCCGGTCACCGCGACCCGCGAACTCGCCTTGCCCCAGCGGTAGGCGGCCCTAGTCAGTCGTATGCGGCCGTCGTCAGTCGTATGCGGCCGTAGTCGGTCGCCGGCAGCCGTTGAAGGGCGCGCGCCGTCACGCCATGATTCCCGGGGGGGCGGAGTCGACCGTGGAGGAAGCGCCGGTGCGAGACCAACTCATGGGAGGCCGTTACCGGTTGGTGCGGCAGCTCGGCGAAGGCGGCATGGGGCAGGTGTGGGAGGCACGCGACGAATCGCTCGACCGGCCCGTCGCGGTCAAGGTGATCTCCCTGCTCGCGGGCGGCGGCAGCCACGGCGGCGAGGCGCGCGCCCGGTTCCTGCGCGAGGCGCGGATCACCGCCCGGCTGCAGCACCCCGGCATCGTGACCATCCACGACCTCGGGGAGACCGGCGACGCGGCCGACCGGGCGCCGTTCCTGGTGATGGAGCTGATCAGGGGCGAGGGCCTGGACGCGATACGGAGCCGGGGCCCCGTCCCGCTGCCCGACGCGGCGCACTGGGGCGCGCAGATCTGCGACGCGCTCGCCGACGCGCACGAGTCCGGCATCCTGCACCGGGACATCAAGCCGTCCAACATCTTCGTCACGCCGTCCGGCACGGTGAAGGTCCTCGACTTCGGCATCGCACGGGCCGCCGACCCGTACGCGACGGCGGACCGCCTGACCCAGACCGGCTTCATCGTCGGCACACCGCCCTACATGGCCCCCGAGCAGGCCCGCGGCTTCCCGGAGCCCCGCAGCGACCTGTACGCGGTCGGCTGCGTCCTCTTCGAGCTGATCACGGGCCGGCTGCCGTTCCAGGCGCCGGACACCGTGGGCTACCTGTCGGCGCACCTCACGCAGGACCCGCCCGCGCCCAGCACCGTGGCCCCGGGCATCCCGCCCGCCTGGGACGAGCTCGTCCTCACGCTGCTGAGCAAGGACCCCGCCCGGCGGCACCCGGACGCGGCCGCGCTCGCCCGGGCACTGCGGCGGCTCGTCCCCGCGGACGGGCCCACGACCGCCGGGCCGGAGCGTGTCCCCTCGGAGGCGGAGACGCGCGCCGAACTCCTCGCCCGGCTCGCCGCCGCGATGCGCGCCGTGCACGACGCCGCCGCGTCCCGTACCCCCGTGGCACGTGCCGCCGCGCCCGCTTCGCGCCCCGCGCCCCGTCCGTCGCCCGTCTCCCCTCCCGTGGCCGCCACGAAGCCGCTCCGGCCGGCGGCTCCCGCGTCCGCTCCCTCCGCACCCTCGAAGGGCCCCGACCGGACGGCGGTCCGCTTCGCCCTCCCGGCGGCCTTGTTCGTGTTCCTCGTCCTGGCGTACCAGCCGCTGTCCGGCCTGGGCGCGCTGAGCTACTGCCTCCTCCAGGCCGTGACCCTGGCGCTCGCGGCGGCCCTCACGCGCCGCTCCGGAAGCGGGGCGCGCGGGGCCGGGTACGCGGCCGCGGCGCTCGACACCCTCGGCACCCTGATCCTGCTGCTCGTGCCCGGGTCCCGCTTCACGTCCTCCGGCACCCCGATGTGGCCCTACGCGCTGATGTCCGCCGCGGTCGTGGCGACGTACCTCTACCGCGAGACCAGCACCCGGACCCGGAAGAGGGCCCTGACCGGCCCCTAAGGGCCCCAGCCGTACGCCCCCTGGGAGCTGCGCGGGTCCATCCGGCCCTGGTGGTCGAGCGCGCGGCGCAGGTCGGCGGCGAGCGGGTGGTACGGGCCGTGGGCGCGCTCCACGTCGAAGAGCAGCGCCCGCAACTCGGCCTGGCCCGCCGCGTGGTCGCCCATCGCGAGCAGCAGCAGGCCGATCCGGTGCCGGATGTCGAAGGCCCGCGAGCCCGGCTCGCCGGACTGCTGGAAGGGCAGCAGCGCGCGGTACTCGGCGAGCGCCGCCGCCGGGTCGCCGAGCTGCTCCAGGCACTGGGCCGCGTCGAAGCGGAACTGCAGCGTCTGCGGGTCCGCCGGGCCCGCCTCCGCCGCGCGGTCGGCCGCGAGCCGGCGCAGCTCGGGCAGCGCGCGGCGGTACTGGCCGTCGTCCATCAGCGTGCTCGCGTACTGCTTGCGCAGGATGCGGACGACCGGCGAGTGCTCGCCGTGCTCGGCGGCGGCCGCGGGCAGGATGCCGCCGAGGATGTCCACGGCCCGGGTGATCGAGCCCTCGCCGAGCAGCCGCTTCACCTCGTCGACGGCCGCCGCCACGTCCGGCTTGGCGGGCGCGGGCGCGGGCGGGGCCACCGGCGGCGGCTGCGACCCGGTCCGCTCCGGCCAGGGCGCGTGCGGGCGGCGGAAGGGGCGGGTCGGGTCGAGCGGACCGGCCGGTCCCGGAGCGCCGCGCGGCGGCAGGAGCGGCAGCAGCTCCTCGTACACCTCCGCCGCGCCCGACGGCCGGGCCTGCGGGTCCTTCGCCAGCAGGCGCAGCACCAGCGACTCCAGGGCCTCGGGCACCTCGGGCCGCAGCCGGCGCACGGGCGCGGGCGGCTCGTACAGGTGGCGGTGGAGCACGCCGAGCGCCGTGGAGCCGGCGAAGGGCACGTCGCCGCTGAGCAGTTCGTGCAGCAGCACGCCGAGCGCGTACAGGTCGGTGTACGGGCCGACGGCGCCGCCCATCGCCTGCTCGGGCGCCATGTAGGCCGGGGTGCCGATCTGCGAGCCGGTGTGCGTGAGGCGGGTGGTGTCGGTGTCGAGGACGGAGGCCACGCCGAGGTCGAGCACGGTGACCGTGCCGTCGGGGCGGACCATCACGTTCCGCGGCTTGAGGTCGCGGTGCACGATCGGCACGGCGTGCACGGCGGCCAGCACCGCGCACAGCTGCGCGGCGACGGACACCGCCCACGGCCACGGGTACGGGTCGTGCTCGGCCAGGTGGTCGGCGAGGTCGGCGCCCTGCACGTACTGCATGACCAGGTACAGCTCGTCGCCGTCGCTGCCCGCGTCGTGCACCGTGACCAGGCCGGGGTGGTCGACCTGCGCCGTCACCCGGCACTCGCGCACGAAGCGGCGGCGCAGCTCCTCGGCGGCCGTCGCCGGACCGGTGAGCCCGGCGGGCCGGAGCAGCTTGACCGCCACGCGCCGGTCGAGCCGGCCGTCGTAGGCCGTCCAGACCTGGCCCATGCCGCCCTGGCCGATGACGGTGGAGAGCTCGTAGCGCCCGCCGACGATCCGGCCGTTCACCGGCCGCCTTCCCGGGGGACCCGGGGATCCCGGGGGTCCCGGGCGTCCTGGCGCAGGAGGTCGCTGAGCTCGTCGAGCTCGGCGCGGACCTGGTGGATGCGCGGGTTCGGGGGCGCCACGGGCTGGGGCCGGGGCTGCGGCCGGGGCTGCGCGGTGGGCGGCGCCACGGGCTGCGGGGCGGGCTGGACCGGCGGGTAGCCGTAGCCGTGGTGGTGCGACGGGACCGTGGCCGCGTACGGGTTGTACGGGGACAAGGCGGGCGCCGGAGCGGCGGGCGCGCGGTCGTGGCGTATGTCCGTCACCAGGAAGTACACCGTGAACGCCACCGCGTTGAGCAGGATCATCCCGACGACCCAGTCGCCGTCGGGCGCGTCCGGGTCGTCCGGCATCAGCACCAGGCCCGCGAAGACCACCGCGACCGAGACCACGAGCAGCAGCCAGTCCCAGACCTTGCGGGTCAGCAGCGCGATGCGCAGCGCCGTCGCCCAGGTGAGGAAGCCGATGCTGAGCAGCGGCAGCACCGCGAACAGCACGCGCAGCACGACGACGGACGCCGGCACCGCGCGCTGCTGCTGCGGCGGCTGCGGCAGGGGCGGCGGATAGCCCTGGCCGTACATTCCTGCTCCCGGGTCACGCTGATCGAACCGACTGTCGGAGACGAGCGTATACACCGACTCCGACAGCCACCCAGGGGTTGTACGGAACGCGGAATCACACGGTCAGGGCGCGACCGTCCCGTCCGCCAGGCCGTCGTACATCCCCTGCACCAGCTGTTCGCCGAGCCGGCCCGCGAGCCGCAGCGCCTCCTCGAACTCCGCGAGGGCGCGGAAGCGGTCCCCGTAGCGCCGCTGTTCGGCGAGCGGCAGCCGGGGCAGCTGGAGGCGGCGGACGTCGAGCCGGGTGGCGGTGGAGGCGTACGAGCTGGCCTGGCGGTTGTTGGCGGTGGCGCGCAGGAAGCCGGCCAGGAACCAGGGGTCGAGGGCCGCCGGGTCGGGGCGGAGCAGGTGGACGTTTCGGCCGAGGGCGGCGCCGACGGTGTGGTGGTCGGCCGCGTCGACGACGCGGGCGACGGAGCCGCCGCCGAGGACCGGGACGACGACGTCGCCAGCGGCGAGCAGCGCCGCCTCCTCGGCGGGTTCGCCGGGCGCGGCCTCGGGCAGCGTGCCGGACGGCGGCTGGGCGGCGAGCACGTCGGTGTCGGTGAGGACGGCGACCGGGGCGGCCCCGGCGGCGGTCGTGCCGGTGCCGCCGGCGCGCAGCGTGAGGGCGCCGGCGCGGGCCAGCTCGCCGACCGTCGTGACGGGCCGGCGGCCGGCCGGCCCGCCGGTGTCGGCGGCGGGCGGCGGGGCCAGCTCCATGGTGCGGCGCAGGGCGGCCGTCAGCCGGTCGCGCACGCCGTCGAGCTGGGCCGCGCCCTCGGCCGCGGCGGGCGGCGGGAGGTGGCGGGCCGGGGCCAGGTCGACGTCGTCGTCGAGGAGTTCGATGACGGGGACGCTGCGGCTCTCGCCGGGCGTCTCGGCGAGCGTGCCGTCGCGGTCGAAGGGGCGCCAGGCGTCGAGGACGGCGGTCTCGACGGCGGGCCAGTCGAGCCGGTCGCGGCCGGTGCCGGTGCCTGCGGCGGCGCTCGTCTCGGTCGCCGTGTCGACGAGGAGCAGCTCGGCGGGCGGCCGTTCGCCGGGGACGGGCCTGCGCAGCACCCACAGGTGCAGCGGGATGCCGTACGGGGGTGCCGCGCCGGCCGGGAGCGCGACGACGGCCCGCAGCGCGCCGCGGCGCAGCAGGTCGGCGCGGATGCGGCGGCCGGAGCGGCGGGAGGCGGCGGCGGGCGGCATGAGCAGGACGGCCGTGCCGCCGGGGCGCAGCCGGGCCAGGGCGTGCTGGACCCAGGCCAGCTCGGACTCCGTGCGGGCCGGGAAGCCGTACTCCCAGCGCGGGTCGTAGGCGAGCTCGTCGTGGCCCCAGTTGCGCTCGTTGAAGGGCGGGTGGCAGACGACGGCGTCGGCGGCGAGGGCGGGGAAGGCGTCGGCGCGCAGGGTGTCGCCGGGCAGGACGCCGACCGCGGGGCCCTTGGCCGTCCGGCCGGCGTCCCCGGCGAGGGCGAGGCGCAGGGAGGTGAGGGCGGCGAGGTCGCGGTCGGCGTCCTGGCCGTACAGGGCGGTGGCGCCGGTGGCCGCGCGCAGGAGGGCACCGGTGCCGCAGGCCGGGTCGAGGACGCGGGCGGCGGGGCCGGCGAGGGCGGCCATGAGGGCGGCGGGGCCGGGCGGGGTGAGCGTGTACTGGCGCGGGTTGGCGTCCAGATGACGGCCGAGCAGGAACTCGAAGGCGTCGGCGGGGCTCGTCTCGGCGGCCAGCTCGGCGGCGGCGCGCAGCAGGGGCACGGACGGGACGAGCTCGTGCGCGGCCGGGGTGCGGACGGACCGGGGGACGCCGAGGCGCTCGGTCAGCGTCTCCTCCAGCGGCACCGGCAGCAGGCCGGCGAGCCGCTCGTCGGGCGCCGCGGCCAGCGCGGGCCAGGCGCCGGCCCGGTCCCGTACGAGGAGGAGGGCGCAGCCCGCGTGCACGAGGGCGGTGACGGGGCCCGCGGGGTGGGCGGCGATCTGCTGCCAGACGCGCTCGCGGAGCGGCACCTCGGCGAGCTTGCCCTGGGCGCGCAGCCACTCCTCGACGTCGGCGAGATCGAAGGACGGGCTGGTCTCGGTGCCGCCGACCGGCTTGGGGAAGTCGGCGTGACGGCGGCGCCAGTTGCTCACGGCCGCCCGGCCGACACCCGCGAGACGGGCGATGCCCGCGGCGGTCACCTCGGCCGCGGTCCCCCCAGCTGCGCTCTCCGGCATGTGCCGCTCCCCTCGTGCCCGTCGTGCCCTCGTGCCTCGTGTGTGACCCCGATCTTACTGACGAACCCTCGCGACACCACTTCACAGCGTGAGCTGACCCAAATTTTGTAAACCGTGTTGACTCGGTTCACAGGCTCTGCTGTGATTGACCCATCGCAAACGGAGTTCACAGCAGCCCCGGAAGGTGCCTAGCCATGTCTCGGAACACGAACGGTCAGCAGCAGGATCAGCGCAACTGGTTCGCCCGCCACAAGGTGCTCACCGCCGTCGGCGCGGTCGTCGCCGTCGTCGTGATCGGCTCGGCGGTGGGCGCCGGCGGCGGCAACGACGACAGCGGCTCCCCGAAGGCCGGCGCCCAGGAGCCGGCGAAGAAGGGCACGGACAAGAAGAGCGGCACCCAGGGCGACGCCGGGAAGGCCGCGGAGAAGAAGGCCGCCACGATCGACGGCGACGGCGACTTCGAGGTCGGCAAGGACGTGAAGCCCGGCCTCTACCGCTCCACCGGGAACGGCGACGACGCCGGCTGCTACTGGGAGCGCGCCAAGGACTCCTCGGGCGACACCGACTCGATCCTCGCCAACGACAACGTGACCGGCACCAGCTACGTCCAGGTGACGGCCAAGGACAAGATCTTCAAGTCCTCCGGCTGCCAGTCCTGGGAGGCCGTGGACGCCAAGGCCACCGGCACCCCGAAGAACGAGCTCAAGGGCCACGGCGGCATGTTCAAGGTGGGCGTCGACATCGCCCCCGGCACGTACAAGTCGACCGGCAACAAGGACGACGCCTGCTACTGGGAGCGGGCGAAGGACGCCAGCCACAGCACGGATGCGATCCTGGCGAACGCCAACGTCACGGGCACGGCGATCGTGAAGGTCTCCGCCTCCGACGCCTACTTCAAGTCCACGGGCTGCGGCGACTGGGTCAAGACCGGCTGACCCGGCCCTCCCCCGGCCCCAGCGCCCCCGCACCCGGCGGGGGCCGCCGCCCACCCGGCGGACCGCCCCGTAACCCCCGTAACTCCCGCAAGCCCATGTAACTCCCGAAACCCATGCATTCCCCGCAACCCCGCACCCCCGCGTACCGCCCCGATCCCCCTCGGAGAACCACCATGCTCGCCACCGCCCGCCCGCGCCGCGCCGCCCTCGCCGCCGCCCTGTGCGCCGCCACCCTCGCCCTCGGCGCGACCGCCTGCGGTCCCTTCTCCGCCTCGGACCCGGGCGCGGACAAGCCGAAGGCCACCGGCCCGTTCGCGGAGCTGACCGGGTCCCAGGTCGCGGACAAGGCGATGAGCACGACGCAGGCCGCCACGTCGCTCAGCCTCGACGTCGACGCCAAGACCACCGACGGCCCGATGAAGGCGTACGTCTCGGCCGACCGCAAGGGCCTGTGCGCCGGCACGATGTCCATCGGCGCCACCGGCACCGCGGAACTCGTCCGCCCCGCCGACAAGGCCGTCTACCTCCGCCTCGACAAGGCGCTCCTGAAGGAGCAGACCAAGGACGAGACGCCCGAGGTCCAGCGCGAGGTCATCAAGCAGCTCAAGGGCCGCTGGATCAAGACCGACGCCAAGGACCCGGACGCCAAGGACATGCTCGACCTGTGCGACCTGAAGTCCCTGCTCAGCGACTTCGAGGGGCCCTACGCGGGCGTGAAGAAGGGCACGGTCACCACGATCGAGGGGCAGAAGGTCCTCCCGCTGACCCAGACGGTCCGCGGCGAGAAGACCACGATCTACGTCGCCACCGAGGGCACTCCGTACGTCCTGCGGCTCGTGACGACGGGCGGCAAGGAGCCCGGCACGATGACCCTCTCCAACTTCGGCAAGCCGGTGGACGCGAAGACGCCGCCGAAGAAGGACGTGCTGGACGAGAAGGACTTCGGCTGACGAGCCGCTGCGCACGCGAAAGGCGTGAGGGCCTCCGGAGGGGGGTGGCCGTCACGCCTTTCGCGTTCTTTGCGCTGTCGTCCGCGCCGGGGGCTCAGAGGCGGTGGCGGACCCAGATGTTGGGCTCGACGTAGACCGCGTAGCCGCGGGACGTGTCGCAGTGGACCGGGACCAGGGCGCCCGGAACCTCGACCGGTCCGTCGGTGTCGAAGGGCAGCCCGGTCCAGGAGCGCCACTGCGCCACCGAGCCGCCGATCGTCATCGACGCCGGCGCCACCTTCTCCACGACGCCCCCGGCCCGCACGTGCACGCGCAGCCACGGGTCGTGCGGCAGGCCGTCCGACTCGCGGGTGCGCCGGGCGTACTCGTGGATGGACGAAGCGGCCTCCAGGTGCTTGCCGTTCGGCCGCAGCGGCGCCACCAGGTCGGAGACACCGAGCCGGCGGGCGTTGTCGCGCATCGCGGCCAGCATGCGGTGCGAGACGCCGTTGCCGAGCGCGCTCGTGTCCACGGTGATCTCGATCGCGCTGACGGTGTCGGGCGTCCGCCCGTGCCGCAGGTCGGAGAACGCCCAGAGCAGGACCTGGTCCCACCCGGTGTCGGGCAGCTCCCCGCGACCCTCCGCCCGCAGCTGGAACGGCACGCTGAAGCCGCGCGCCACGACGTCCTCGCCGTCGGGCCCGTCGGTCGCGACCAGCACGTACTCCGGGAACTCGGCCACGATGCGCCCGATGTGGCTCCACCCGACCGGGTCGTACATCATGAACTCCGGCCAGAGGTCCTTCATCTGCCACAGCTTCCCGGCGAGTGCGGGGCGTTCGGCGAGCGTCGTGATGTGCAGGTCCATGATCGCGAGGCTAGCGGCGGCAGGGCGGCACGGCGAAACGATTTTCCGCAGGCGGGAGCCCGGGTGACGGACTCCCGGACGGGCCTCACACCTTGCCGATGCCCAGCGTGTTCTCCGCCGGCAGCAGGCCCGAGCCCACGATCGTCAGCCACGGGCCGCCCAGCAGCTCGTCGAGCCGCGCCGTCGCCTCGGCGCCCAGCGCGACCCACGGCGCCGCGGCGAGTTCGTCCGTGCGGAGTTCGACCTCGGCGCGCAGGGCGCGGCCGGCGTCGGTCGCCGTGCCGTCGGGGTGGACGAGGCCACGGGCGGCGAGGCGGGCACGGGCGGCCGACCAGTCGGCGGCGGACCAGCCGCGGGTCTCGAAGGTGGCCTCGGCGGCGGCGCCCACCGCGGCGAAGGAGACCAGGGACTCGACGGGATCGAGACCGGCGGTAATAAGGGCGGCGAGGTGGCCGTCGCCGCGGTGTTCGCGCAGGATCGTCGCGGCCTGCCAGAGGACGAGGTGCGGGACCTCGGGCCAGTCGAGTTCGGCGTGGGCGGCGGCCATGGGACGCCCGGCCATCGGGGCGGCCGTGGCGGCGCGGCGGGCGAGGCCGGCGGCCTCGGCGAGCTGGGGGCTCGCGAGGACGTCGTCGCCGAGGAGCGTGCGGTACGCGCGGTCGACGGCACGCAGCCGGGCCGCGAGCACGTCGGCGGGCGCGGCGACCGTCCAGGCGGCGGGGACGTGCCGGGCGACCTTCTCGGGGCTGAACGTGTAGAAGGCGGACGCGACGCGCTCGGCGCCGACGGGACCGAGGGCGGCGGCGCGCCAGGCGAAGTAGCCGGGCCAGCGGTCGGAGACGTCGTAGCCGAGGGCGGCGGCCTCGTCGAAGGCCTCGGGGGCGTAGTAGAGCACCGAGTGCAGGGGCTCCATCAGGTGCCACATCTGGCGGACGCGGGCGGGTTCCACGGCCGTGGCCGTGGCCGAAGTCGCTTCCGCGGCTGCGGACACAGTCGCCCGCGCAGCCGTTCCCGTGGTCGCTTCCGCAGCCGTTCCCGTGGTCGCTTCCGTGGTCTTCTCCTCGGTCATGACGACGTCCCTTCCTCGACCCGCCCACTCATCTTGTCACTGCCTAGATTGCGCCCCTCCGGCAAACTTGTCAACGACTAGATTCCGCGTAACCTGCTGCCATGACCCCAGACAGCCCCCGGCGCACCTACCACCACGGCGATCTCCGACAGGCCGTCCTCGCCGCCGCCCTCGACGTCATCGCGACCGAGGGCCCCGGCGCGCTCAGCCTGCGCGACCTCGCGCGCCGCGCGGGCGTCTCGCACGCCGCGCCCGCGCACCACTTCAAGGACCGCACGGGCCTGCTCACCGCGATCGCCGCCCAGGGATACGACCTGCTCGCCGAGGCCCTCGCGGGCGCGCCCGGCCTGCGGGAGCGCGGAGTGCGGTACGTGCGGTTCGCGGCCGCGCACCCCGCGCACTTCCAGGTCATGTTCCAGCCCGACCTGTACCGGGACCGGGCCGACGACGCCGAGCTGCTCGCCGCGAAGGCGCGCGCCTCCGCCGAGCTCCGCGCCGGCGCCGCCACGCTCGCGCCGGACCCGTCCGCCGCCCGGGACGCCGGCATCGCCGCCTGGTCCCTCGCACACGGTTTCTCGACCCTGCTGCTCACCCACAACCTGGACGACCCGCTGGGCGGGCGGGATCCGGGCGAGGTGTTCCGGACGCTGACCGGACTGCTCGGTTCCGGTCAACTCCCCGCAACGGAAGGGGAATAGCCGGAGTCGATCACGCCTTGTCCCTGTCACACGCAGTCACGCAGACACGCAGTCACGCAGACAACGGGGACCAGACATGATCAGCCGCACCACCTCCCGGCGCGCAGGGCTCGCCCTGCTCGCCGCCCTCACCCTCACCACCCTGCCCGCCACCGCCGCCACCGCGGCCGCGCCGGCCGCCCCCGCCGCCGCGCAGCCCGCCTGGCACGGCGCCTGGGCCGCTTCCCCGCAGTCCCCCACGGCCCCCTTCGGCCCCAACTGGTCCACGTCGGGCTTCGACGACCAGAGCGTGCGCCAGACCGTGCGGGTCACCACGGGCGGCACGAAGGCCCGCATCGAGCTCACCAACCGTTACGGCTCCACGCCGCTGCGGGTCACGGGCGCCACGGTGGCCCGCACGGCCAAGGGCGGTGCCGTGCAGCCCGGTTCGGTGCGCACGCTCACCTTCGGCGGCGGCCGCACGTCCGTCACCGTGCCCGCCGGCGGCACCCTCGTCAGCGACGGCGTGCCCTTCCGCACCCACGCGCTGGAGTCGGTCACCGTCACGCTGTACCTCGCGGGCCCGACCGGACCGGCCACCTTCCACAACTTCGCCTCGGCCACCAGCTACCGCGCCTCCGGCGACCACCGCGCCGACGCGTCCGGCGCGGCGTTCACCGAGACCAGCACGTCCTGGTACTACCTCTCCGGCGTCGAGGTCTCCGGCGGCCCGGCCTCCGCGCAGGGGCACCGCCGCGACGGCATCGTCGCCTTCGGCGACTCCATCACCGACGGCGTCGGCTCCACCCTCGACGCGAACAACCGCTACCCCGACGAGCTGGCCGAGCGCCTCGCCGCCACCGGCCGCCCGCGCGCCGTCCTCGACCACGGCATCGGCGGCAACGAGGTCACCAACGACACCACCTGGGCGGGCGAGAAGGCCGTCGCCCGCTTCGAGAAGGACGTGCTGACGGAGAAGGGCGTCGGCACGGTCATCCTCCTGGAGGGCATCAACGACATCGGCGGCAGCGGTCCGAGCTTCCCCGGCGGCCCGACCCCCGAGGTCTCCGTCGACAAGCTCATCGAGGGCCACCGCACCCTCATCCGCCAGGCCCACGCCCACGGCCTCAAGGTCGTCGGCGCGACGCTCACCCCGATCAAGGGCTCCTTCTACTTCACCCCGGAGAACGAGGCGAAGCGCGAGGCGTTCAACGAGTGGGTGCGCACCTCCGGCGCGTACGACACCGTCGTCGACTTCGACCGCGCCGTCGCCGACCCGGCCGACCCCGACCGCATCCTCCCGGCGTACGACTCCGGCGACCACCTGCACCCGGGCGACGCCGGCTACCGGGCGATGGCCGAGGCGCTGGACACGGACGAGCTCTGACCCATGGCGCGGCACCCGGCGCCACGGCGCCGGGTGCCGCACGGGCCGGTCACGAACCCAGGATCTCCGCCAGGAACTCGCCCGTCCACGCCAGCAGTTCGCGGCCCACCACCGGCTTTCCGCCGATCTTCCCGGTCGTCGGGCGCGGCACCAGGATCTGGTGGACGGCCGGCTTGATGACCGTCTTCGGGTACAGCCGCTTGAGCCGCAGCTCCTGCGACTCGCGCAGCTCCACCGGCGCGAAGCGGATGTTGGGACCCTGCAGCACGATCTCGCCGACACCGCAGGCGCGCGCCAGCATGCGCAGGCCGGCGACGAGGAGCAGGTTCTCGACGGGCTCGGGCAGCTTGCCGTAGCGGTCGGTGAGCTCCTCGCGCACCGCCCTGATGTCCTCCTCCGAGTTGGCGGAGGCGATCGCCCGGTACGCCTGGAGGCGCAGGCGCTCGCCCGGCGCGTAGTCGTGCGGGACGTGCGCGTCGACCGGGAGCTCGATCTTGACCTCCAGCGGCGTCTCCTCCTCCTCGCCGCCCTCCATCTGCGCCCGGTAGTCGGCGACGGCCTCGCCGACCATGCGGACGTACAGGTCGAAGCCGACGCCCGCGATGTGGCCGGACTGCTCGCCGCCGAGCAGGTTGCCCGCGCCGCGGATCTCCAGGTCCTTCATGGCCACGTACATGCCCGCGCCCATCTCGGTGTGCTGGGCGATCGTCGCGAGGCGCTCGTGGGCGGTCTCGGTCAGCGGCTTCTCCGGCGGGTACAGGAAGTAGGCGTAGCCGCGCTCGCGGCCCCGGCCGACCCGGCCGCGCAGCTGGTGCAGCTGGGAGAGGCCGAAGTTGTCGCCGCGCTCGACGATGAGGGTGTTGGCGTTGGAGATGTCGATGCCGGACTCGACGATCGTCGTCGAGACGAGCACGTCGAACTTCTTCTCCCAGAAGTCGACGACGACCTGCTCCAGGGCCTGCTCCGACATCTGCCCGTGCGCGGTCGCGATCCGCGCCTCGGGGACGATCTCGCGCAGCCGGGCCGCCGCGCGGTCGATGGACTCGACACGGTTGTGGATGTAGAACACCTGGCCCTCGCGCAGCAGTTCGCGTCGGACGGCCGCACCGATCTGCTTCTCCTCGTACGGGCCGACGAAGGTGAGGACCGGGTGCCGCTCCTCGGGCGGCGTCGTGATCGTCGACATCTCGCGGATGCCGGTGACCGCCATCTCCAGGGTGCGCGGGATCGGCGTCGCCGACATCGTCAGCACGTCGACGTTGGCCCGGAGCTTCTTCAGCTGCTCCTTGTGCTCGACGCCGAAGCGCTGCTCCTCGTCGACGATGACGAGACCGAGGTCCTTGAACTTCGTCTCGGACGAGAACAGGCGGTGGGTGCCGATGACGACGTCGACGGAGCCCTCCTTCAGGCCCTCCATCGTCGCCTTCGACTCGGTGTCCGTCTGGAAGCGGGACAACGCCCGCACGTTGACGGGGAACTGGGAGTAGCGTTCGGAGAAGGTGCCGAAGTGCTGCTGCACGAGGAGCGTCGTCGGGACGAGGACGGCGACCTGCTTGCCGTCCTGGACGGCCTTGAAGGCGGCCCGCACGGCGATCTCGGTCTTGCCGTAGCCGACGTCGCCGCAGATCAGCCGGTCCATCGGGACCGTCTTCTCCATGTCCTCCTTCACCTCGGCGATCGTCGACAGCTGGTCGGGCGTCTCCGCGTACGGGAAGGCGTCCTCCAGCTCGCGCTGCCAGGGCGTGTCGGGTCCGAAGGCGTGGCCGGGCGCGGCCATCCGGGCGCTGTACAGCTTGATCAGGTCCGCGGCGATCTCCTTGACCGCCTTCTTCGCGCGCGCCTTCGTCTTCGTCCAGTCGGCGCCGCCGAGCCGGTGCAGCGTCGGGGCCTCGCCGCCGACGTACTTGGTGACCTGGTCCAGCTGGTCCGTCGGGATGTAGAGCCGGTCGCCGGGCTGGCCGCGCTTGGCGGGGGCGTACTCGACGAGCAGGTACTCGCGGGTCGCGCCCTGCACGGTCCGCTGCACCATCTCGATGTAGCGGCCGACGCCGTGCTGCTCGTGCACGATGTAGTCGCCGACCTCCAGGGTCAGCGGGTCGATCGTCTTGCGGCGCTTGGCCGGCATCCGCTGGCCGTCCTTGCCGGCGGCCTTCTGGCCCGACAGGTCGGTCTCCGTCAGGACGGCGAGCTTCAGCTCCGCGTCGACGAAGCCGTAGTCGATCGAGCCGCAGGCCACGTGCACGACGGACGGGGCGATCTCGGTGAGGTCGGCGTCGAGACGGGCCGCGATGCCCTCGCCGCCGAGCACCTCGACGGTGCGCGACGCCGGGCCGTGCGCCTCCGTCACGTACACCGTGCGCCAGCCGTCGGCCAGCCAGCCCTTGGTGTCGGCGAGCGCGCGGGCGGTGTCGCCGCGGTACGTCTCCGGGGCGTGCATGCCCAGCTTGAGCGTGTCCCCCGCCGTGTCGGCGGCGAAGGTCTCCGTCGCGGTCTCGTCGGCGGCGAACGGGGACACCGACCACCACATCACGCCGAGCTCGCGCGCCCGGTCGCGGACGTCCGCGATCCCCCACAGCGAGGCCGCGCCGACGTCGATCGGCGCCTCGCCACCGCCCGCCGTAGCCGCCCACGACGCCTGCAGGAACTCCTGCGACGTGGCCACCAGGTCCGCGGCCCGCGTCCGCACCCGCTCCGGGTCGCACACGACCGCCATCGAGCCCTTCGGCAGGACGTCGAGCAGCAGCTCCATGTCGTCGACGAGCACCGGAGCCAGCGACTCCATGCCCTCGACGGCGATGCCCTCGGCGATCTTGCCGAGCAGCTCGCCCAGCTCGGGGTGGGCTTCGGCGAGCGCGGCGGCCCGCTCCCGCACCTCGTCGGTCAGCAGCAGCTCACGGCACGGCGGGGCCCACAGGCCGTGCTCGGCGACCTCCAGGGACCGCTGGTCGGCGACCTTGAAGTACCGGATCTCCTCGACGTCGTCGCCCCAGAACTCGATCCGGAGCGGATGCTCCTCGGTCGGCGGGAAGACGTCCAGGATGCCGCCGCGGACCGCGAACTCGCCGCGCTTCTCGACCAGCTCCACACGGGAGTACGCGGCGGCCGCCAGGCCCTCGACGATCGCGTTCAGGTCCGCCGTCTGACCGGTCCGCAGCGCCACCGGCTCCAGGTCGCCCAGGCCCTTGACCTGCGGCTGGAGCACGGAACGCACCGGTGCGACGACCACGCTGACCGGGCCGGCCGCCGGGTCGTCCGGCGACGGGTGCGCGAGCCGGCGCAGCACGGCGAGCCGGCGGCCGACCGTGTCCGAGCGGGGCGAGAGGCGCTCGTGCGGCAGCGTCTCCCACGACGGGTAGTCCACCACCGTGTCCGGGTCGAGCAGCGAGCGCAGCGCCGCCGCCAGGTCCTCGGCCTCCCGGCCCGTCGCCGTGACCGCGAGCACCGGACGGCCCGCCTCCCGCGCCAGCGCCGCCACGGCGAACGGCCGGGCCGCCGGCGGCCCGACCAGGTCGACGTGCGTGCGGTTGCCGTCCCGCGCGGCCTTCACCGCCTCGGCAAGGGCCGCGTCTCGTACGACGACATCAAGCAGACCGTGCAGGCTCATGGGTCTTCCATCCCGGCAGAGGGCAACGCGAACCGCCCGACACGTCTCACGGGCCGGGGGCTCCAGCGTACGCCGAGGCGGGGCCGGTCGCCGCGCGGTTATGGGCGGGGCGGGGGGTGCGCGCCGCGCCCGGCCGCACCGCGTCCCCCGCCCCGCCCCTGCCGTCCCCCGCTCGCCCGCTACTCGCTCGCGATCGCGTTCAGCACGTTCATCCGGCCGGCCCTGAACGCCGGCACCAGCGCCGCGAACAGGCCCACGAACGCCGAGCCCACGAACACCGCGCCGATCGTCGGCCACGGGACGTCGAGGACGCCGAGGCCCTGGAGGGCCAGCAGCTTCTGGGCCGCGGCGCCCCAGCCCATGCCGAGGCCGAGGCCGAGGAGCGCGCCGAAGAGGGCGATGACGACGGACTCCAGGCGGATCATGCGGCGCAGCTGGCGGCGGGAGAGGCCGATGGCGCGCATGAGGCCGATCTCGCGGGTCCGCTCGACGACCGAGAGGGCGAGCGTGTTCACCACGCCGAGGACGGCGACGATGATCGCGAGGGCGAGGAGGCCGTAGACGATGTCGAGGAGCTGGCCGACCTGGTCCTTCAGCTGCCGCTTGTAGTCGGCCTGGTCGGCGACCTGGTACTGCGGGTAGGGCTTCAGGGCGGTCTTCAGCGCCGCGTACGCCGCGTCCGCGCGGCCGTCCCGGGCCGTGCCGAAGAGGAGGAAGCTCTTCGGCATCCGGTCGGCGGGCACGTACCGCTCCGCCGTCGCCAGGGCGAGGGACATCCGGCCCTTGTCCGTCTGTGTGGCGTCGGACGTGATCGCCGCGACCCGCAGCGTGGCCGGCCGGCCACCGGTGAAGGCGACGGTGAGCCGGTCGCCGACCCTGACGCCGTGCCGGCCGGCGTAGTCGCTGCCGACGGCCATCGCGCCCGGCCCGTACGCGTCCGCGAGCCGGCCCGCGGTGGTCTTGCGGCGCACGTCGCGCGCGTACGACGGGTCGGCGGCGACCAGGCCGGTCTTCTCGGCCTTCCCGCGCCCGTCCGTCACCGTGGCGTCGACCCACTTGTAGCGGGTCGTGTGGTCGAGCCCGGCGGCCTTCGCGACGGCCGCCTCGGCCTGCGGCACGATCGGCTGGCCGTTCGGCGACCGGACGATGAAGTCGGCGCCGACGGACCGGTCGAGCTCCTGTGTGGCGGAGGCGACCATCGACGAGCCGACGACCGACAGACAGGCGACGAGCGCGAGGCCGATCATCAGGGCGGCGCCGGTGGCTCCGGTACGCCGCGGGTTGCGCAGCGCGTTGCGTTCGGCCATGCGGCCGACGGGCCCGAAGACGCGGAGCACGACCGCGCCGAGGACGCGCACGACACCGCCCGCGAGGAGCGGGCCGACGACGACGAAGCCGAGGAGGGACAGGACGACGCCGGCGCCGAGCCACAGGGAGCCCGGGCCGGCCTCGTCGGCCCGGGTCGCGACCCACAGCGCTGCCGCGCCCGCGGCGGTCAGGAGCAGGCCGACTCCGGCGCGCACGGCGCCCGCCGCGCCGTCGGCGGGCGTGCCGGCGTCGCGCAGGGCGGCCATCGGCGAGACCTTGGCGGCCCGCCGGGCCGGCAC
The DNA here is from genome assembly GCF_042873935.1 of Streptomyces sp. NPDC004327. NCBI lineage: Bacteria > Bacillati > Actinomycetota > Actinomycetes > Kitasatosporales > Streptomycetaceae > Streptomyces > Streptomyces sp. NPDC004327. The sequence continues at coordinate 128,620 of NZ_JBIAME010000012.1, forward strand.
GAAGGCGGCGACGACGGTGACGACGACCCCGAGGACGATGCCGGCGACGGGCGTGGTCCAGCGGACGGTGAGGTCCTCGGTCGACAGGTTCATGCCGGTCGCCGACATGAGCTTCATCAGCCCGACGGCGAGCCCCACGCCCGCCCCGACACCGGCGGCCGAGCCGACGACGCCGAGCAGCAGGGCCTCGACGAGCACGGAACGGTTGATCTGGCGGCGCGAGGAGCCGATGGCCCGCATCAGGCCGATCTCGCGGGTGCGCTGGGCGACCAGCATCGAGAAGGTGTTGACGATGAGGAAGATGCCGACGAGGAAGGCGATCCCGGCGAAGCCGAGCATCGCGTACTTCATGACGTCGAGGAAGCCCGCGACGTCCTCGCGGCCGGCGTCGGCGGTCTCGGCGGCGGTCTGCAGCCGGTAGCCCGCGCCGATCTCCTCCGCCACGGCCGCCCTCAGCCGCGTGTCGCTCACACCCGGCGCCGCGTCGGCCGTGACGTGCGTGAACACGCCTTCCCGGCCGAGGAGTTCGCGCTGCGCGGTGGCGGTGTCGAACCAGACGAGCGTGGCACCGGGGTTCGTCACCTTGAACGCGGCGATGCCGGAGATCCGCGCCCGGAAGTCACCGGTGACGGCGATCGTGCGCAGCTCGTCACCGATCTCCAGGTGGTGCTTGGCGGCCGTGCCCGCGTCGACGACGACCTCGGTCGGGCCGCGCGGCGGGTGGCCGGAGGCGATCTCGACCGAACGCAGCTCGTTCGGCGTCCAGTTGACGGCGATGGTCGGGGCGCCGGAGGTGGGTCCGACGTTCTCGTCGCGGGAGTCGACGACGGTGACGGCCGTCGAGGTGACCAGCCCCTGGACGTTACGGGCGCCGTCGACGGCCCTCACCCGCGCGACGAGCGAGCCGGGCAGCGCCTCGGGCCGGCCGGTCTGCGGCATCTCGCCGTTCCCGGCGGCGCCTTTCGGGCTGACCGTGACGTCGGACGCGGTGGTGGCGAAGAGCTTGTCGAAGGTGGTGTTCATGGTGTCGCTGAACACCAGGGTGCCGCAGACGAAGGCGACGGAGAGCAGGACGGCGACGGCGGACAGCGCCATCCGGCCCTTGTGCGCGAGGAAGTTGCGCATCGAGGTCCTGAGGACGGCTCCGCTCATGACGTACGCCCCCGCGCGTCGAAGTCCTTCATGCGGTCGAGGACCTGGTCGGCGGTCGGCGAGGTCATCTCGTCGACGATCCGGCCGTCGGCGAGGTAGAGGACGCGGTCGGCGTAGGAGGCGGCGACGGGGTCGTGGGTGACCATGACGATGGTCTGGCCGAGCTCGTCGACGGACTGCCGCAGGAAGCCGAGCACCTCCGCCCCGGCCCGCGAGTCCAGGTTTCCGGTCGGCTCGTCACCGAAGATGATCTCGGGCCGGGCGGCGAGCGCGCGGGCCACGGCGACGCGCTGCTGCTGGCCGCCGGAGAGCTGCGAGGGGCGGTGGGAGAGCCGGCCGGACAGGCCGACGGTCTCGACGACCCGCGCCAGCCACTCGGCGTCCGGCTTGCGGCCGGCGATGTCCATCGGCAGCGTGATGTTCTCCAGGGCGCTCAGCGTCGGCAGCAGGTTGAACGCCTGGAAGACGAACCCGATCCGGTCGCGCCGCAGTCGGGTGAGCTTCTTGTCCTTCAGGGCGGTGATCTCGGTCTCGTCGAGGAAGATCCGGCCGCCGCTGACGGTGTCGAGCCCGGCGAGGCAGTGCATCAGCGTGGACTTGCCGGAGCCCGAGGGCCCCATAATCGCGGTGAACTCGCCGCGGGCGATGTCCACGTCGACGTGGTCGAGCGCGACGACCCGGGTCTCCCCGGACCCGTACGCCTTGACGACCTGCCGCGCCCGCGCGGCGACGGCCGTACGCCCTCCGGTACCCCCGGGCCTGCGGATGGTCACAGCCGAAGTCACGGTGTGTCTCCCCATGTGTCGGTCGGAACGGATGTCCGGCCGGAACGGATGTCCCGGTCGGAACGGATGTCCGGGCGCGCGCTCGCCTCGTAAGAACAAGCTAAGGACGGCGGGCTCGCGGCTCGTCCTCCGCCGGTACGAGCGGGCCCTGGGCTGTATGGGGGAGGGCCCCCTAGGGGTTCCTCCGACCCAGGTACCGGTGAGAGGCTGCCCCGGGCGCACTTAGATGTACGAAGCATCCGCCGCGGCGGGGCGGGAAGAGGGGTGGGCCGGTGTCCGAGACCGGGGCGACCGCGAGACGGGCGACACGAGCGGCGCCGGGGGCCGGCACGACCCGGCGCGGGCCGGTCGTCGCCGCGCTGATGCTGAGCATGGCGCTGGTCTCGCTCGACAGCACGGTCGTCGCCACCGCCGTGCCGCAGATCGTCGGCGACCTCGGCGGACTGTCGGTCTTCTCCTGGCTGTTCTCGGGCTATCTGCTGGCCGTGACGGTCACCCTGCCGGTCTACGGCAAGCTCAGCGACACCTTCGGCCGCAAACCGGTCCTCGTGGCCGGCATCGTGCTCTTCCTCGCCGGCTCCGTCCTGTGCGCCTCCGCCTGGGACATGGGCTCGCTCATCGCCTTCCGCGTCGTGCAGGGCCTGGGCGGCGGCGCCCTCCAGGGCACGGTCCAGACGATCGCCGCCGACCTCTACCCGCTGAAGGAACGCCCCCGCATCCAGGCCCGGCTCTCCTCCGTCTGGGCGACCTCCGCCGTCGCGGGGCCGGCGGCGGGCGGACTGCTCGCCGGGTACGCGGACTGGCGCTGGATCTTCCTGGTCAACCTGCCGCTGGGCGGGGCGGCGCTGTGGCTGATCGGCCGCCACCTGGTGGAGCCCCGCAGATCTGCCCCGGGCGATCCCGTAGGGGACGGGGAACGGGGCAGGGACGGCATACGGGGCGGGGACGGCGTACGGGGCGGGGACGGCGTGCCGGTCGGGGCGCGGGCTCGGCGGCGGGTGAGCGTGGACTGGGCCGGGGCGCTGGCCGTCTTCGGCACCGGGACGCTGCTCCTGTCCGGGCTCGTCCAGGGCGGCGTGGCCTGGCCCTGGCTGTCGGCGCCGTCGCTCGGCCTGTTCGGCGGGGCGGCCGCGCTCGCCGCCCTGACCGTCGTCATCGAACGGCGGGCCGCCGAGCCGATCATCCCCGGCTGGGTCTGGCGCCGCCGCACCATCGCCGCCGTCAACCTGGCGCTCGGCGCGCTCGGCCTGGTGATGGTCGCGCCGACCGTCTTCCTCCCCACGTACGCCCAGGCCGTCCTCGGCCTCGGCCCGATCGCGGCCGGGTTCGTGCTGTCCGCGATGCCGCTCGGCTGGCCGGTCACCGCGGCCCTCGCCAACCGGCTCTACACCCGCATCGGCTTCCGGCAGACCGCGCTGCTCGGCATGACGCTGGCGCTGCTCGTCCTGCTCGCCTTCCCGCTGCTGCCCTTCCCCGGCGAGCCCTGGCAGCCGGCGCTGCTCATGCTGCTGCTCGGCGCGGCGCTCGGCTTCTTCCAGCTGCCGCTGGTGGTGGGCGTGCAGTCGACCGTGCCGTACGAGGAGCGGGGCACGACGACGGCGTCGGTGCTGTTCGTCCGGCAGATCGGGCAGAGCGTGGGCGCGGCCCTGTTCGGGGCCGTCGCCAACGGCGTGCTGGCCGCCCGGGTGGGCGGCGGGCACGAAAACGGACACGGGGACGGGAGCGGGAGCGGCGGCGGGGACCTGGACCGTCTCGTCCACGACCTGAACACGCCGGGCGTGCTGACCGAGGCGGCCGCCGACCGGCTGCGGCACGCGGTCGCCACCGCCGTCGACTCCGTCTACCTGGGCGCGGCGGTCGCGGCCGCCCTCGCCGTCGTGGTCCTGCTGACGATCGCCCCGCGCCGCTTCCCGGTCCTGAAGGAGGAGCCCGAGGCGGACGAGGGCGAGCCCGTGAACCCCTAGGGGACGGCCTCCGGCACCCGGACCGCGACCCGGACCGGGCCGACGACGGTGAACGGGATCCGCAGGTTCTCGCAGAGCCGGCGGGCCCGGCACAGCGCGCTCAGGCTGGCCGGGGACGGATCCGCGGTGGGGAGCTGGACGCGGACGAGGCGCGGCCGGTGGGAGTGGACGAGGGCTTCGGTCTCCAGGAAGGCGGCGCCGCGGCTGGTGACGTCGAGGTCGCGCAGGAGCGACACGTGCAGGACGCCGTCCTCGAAGGCGTGGTCAACGATCATCACGATCTCCTTCCCCCGCACGACGGGCCGGCGCGCACCGCGGGGTCCAGGAGGACGAGCGGGGCGGACGACGGCCCGCACAACGGCGGGCGGATCTCCGGCACGTGCCGCCGGGGGCGGCGGACGGGGCCGCGTCGCGACCACGTCCGGCCTGGCCGGGGAACCTCGCCGGGCTCGTACGGACCAGGCTAGGCGGACCTGCCCGTTGATCGCACCCGAAGGGCGGACACGGTCACGGCGAGCGGGACGACGGCGAGGAGTTCGCCGGTCGCGCCCGTCCACAGGGCCGCCCGCACGCCCAGGTGCTCGCCGATCAGCCCGCCCGCCAGGGCGCCCAGCGGCATGCAGCCCCACACCACGAACCGCACGGTCGCCGTCACCCGGCCCAGCAGGGCCGGCGGGCAGATCCGCTGCCGCAGCGCCACCGAACCGATCTTGAAGGGCATGAAGGCGGTCCAGCCGAGCCCCTGGAGCGCCACGGCGACCGCGAAACGCCAGTCCGCCTGGAAGAACGGCAGCGCCGCCAGCCACAGCACCCCGCTGAGGACCACCGAGGCCCCCATCGCCCGCAGCTCGCCGAACCGCTCGGACACCCGGGCCGTCAGCAGGCTGCCGAGGAGGCCGCCGATCGCCTCCGCCATGAAGACGAGCCCGCACAGGAACGGCGAGAGCCGCAGCTCCCCCGCGAGCAGCACGAGCAGCATGGACGCGCCGACCGTGCCGCACAGATTGGAGATCGCGGCGGTGAGGGTGAGCCCGCGCAGCACCGGCGTGCGGAACACGAACCGCAGCCCCTCGCCGATCTCGTCCCGCAGCCGCGCCTGTGCCGGCCGGGCCTCCGGGCGCGGATCGGGGCGCGAGATCCGGCCGAGGAGGAGGGCGGAGCCGAGGTAGGTGGCCGCGTTCACGACGATCGCGACCGGCGCCGTGACGGCCGCGATCAGCGCGCCGCCGAGCCCCGGGCCGCCGGCGGCGGTGATCGTACGGGTCGACTCCAGGGCCGCGTTGGCGGCCATCAGCCGCTCCTCGTCGACGAGTCGGGGCAGCAGGCTCTGGTACGCGATGTCGAAGAACGCGGTGCTGACGGAGAGCCCGAAGGCGACCGCGTACAGCTGCGGCAGGCCGAGCACGCCGAGCCAGGCGGCGACCGGCAGGGTCGCCAGGAGCAGGGCGCGGACCAGGTCGTTCACGATCATCACGCGGCGCCGGCGCATCCGGTCCACCCAGGCCCCGGCGGGCAGCCCGACCAGCAGGAAGCCCAGGTACTCGCACATGACGAGCAGCCCCGCCTGGAACGGGGAGGCGCCGAGCGGGCCGATCGCGACGAGCGGCAGCGCGAGGACGGTGACCGCCGTGCCGGCCTGGCTGACGGTGTCGCCGATCCACAGCCTGCGGAAGTCCGCGATCCGGTGCAGCCCGGGCGGGGAGGGGGTGAGGGTGGTCGTCATGCGGGGGACCTCATCACCCGGCGCGGCCCGCACCCATTGTTTTAGCCTGGGCTAAAAGGAAGCAGCGGGGGAAGAGGGGGCCGGGCGGTTGGGCGGCATACGGTTCGGGGCGGACGATCTCGCCCAGCTGAGGTTCGCGATCTCACCGCTGTGGGAGACGGTCGCCGCGCTGCGGGCGGTCGCCGACCCGGGCGGCCACGCCCTCCATCTGCCCTGGATCAAACGGGCGTTGGCGCTTCCCCGGCCGGCCCTCCCGGCCGGGCTCGCCGTCCCGGCGCCGCGATGTCCGCTCGCCGAGTTCGAGGAGGAGCTCTCGGCGCTGGACGGGCCGGGCGGCGAGGCGCTGCGCGCCTGGTGGGAGGCGGCCGTCCGGCCGCACTGGCCGCGCGTCCGGGCCGCACTGGAGGCCGATCTCGCCCACAGGACACGGCAGTTGGCCGAGGACGGCATCCAGGAGATGCTGACCCGGCTGCACCCGAACCTGCGCTGGACCGGCGAACGCCTTGAGTCCCCGGAGCTCGACCGAGGCGAACTCACCCTGGACGGCGGCGGGCTGACTCTCGCACCGAGCGCCTTCGCGGCTCGCTGCGTACTGCTGCCGGGCCGGCCCGGCACGCCGCCGTGCCTGGTGTACCCGGCCCGCGCGGTGGGGCTGCTGTGGGAACGCGGGGCCGCGGCCGGTGACGGGCTCGCCCGGCTCCTCGGCCGCACCAGGGCGGAGCTGCTGACCCGTACGACCACCCCGTCCACGACCACGGCCCTCGCCGCGCAGACCGGCCTGACGCCGGGCGCGGTCTCGCAGCATCTGGCGGTGCTGCGCGACACGGGCCTGGTGACCGGCCACCGCTACCGGCGCGAGGTGTACTACCGGGCGAGCGAGCTGGGCCGTTCGCTGCTCGCGGGCGCGGCCTGACCGTCCTCGGGGTCGGGCTCGGGGCCGGACGGGCGCTAGCCGGCCTCGGGGCCGGCCTCGGGGTCGGGCTCGGGGCCGGGCTCGGGGCCGGACGGGCGCTAGCCGTCCTCGGGGTCGGGGGCGTCGGTCCCGGCGACGCGGCCCGTCAGGGCCGCCAGCGAGGCGCGGATGTGTTCCATGTGGGAGTGGATCTCGTCGCGGGCCTCCTCGTGCTCGCGCAGCACCCGCTCCGTCTCGCGCTCGATCCGCTCCTGCTTCAGGCGCGCCTCGGCGAGCAGCGCCGCCGCCTTCGCCTCGGCGTCCTCCTGGCCGTGCCGGGCGGCCTCCTCGGTCTCGGCGAGGGCCCGCCGGTCCTCGTCGAGCGCGGCCTCGGCCAGCGCGGTCGACTCGTCGTGGCGGGCGGTCTGTTCGGCCACGCGCGCCGCTTCCTCGCGGTCGGCCGTCTCGCGCCGTGCCGACTGCTCCTCGTGCTGCCGCGCGAGCAGGGCGGCGGCCTCGCGCTCGACGGCCTCGAAGGCGGTACGGGCCTCGGCGCGCTGTTCGTCGGCGTCTCGCCGCGCGTCGGCGCGCAGTTCCTCGGCGCGCTCGCCGGCCGCCGCCAGGTGCGCGCGGGCCGCCGTCTCGGCCGCGGTCCGCACGCCCTGCGCGTACGCCCCGGCCGCGGCCGCCGCCTCCTGGCCGGCCTCTTCCGCCGCCGCCGCGAGCGACTGCGCCTCGGCCTCCGCGGCCCGTACGAGCGCGTCCTCCTCGGCCTCCGCGAGCTCCAGGATCCGCTGGGCGCGCTCGCCCAGGGACTCGTAACGCTGCGGCGCGAGCGCGGCGACGACCTCGCGGAGCCGGGCCGCCTCCGCCTCCGTCTCCTCGGCCAGGACGGTCAGTCGTGCCGCCCGCTCCCGGGCGGCGTCGCGCTCTGACAAGAGCGCGGCCACGTACCGGTCGACCTGCTCCGGGCGATAGCCGCGGCGGCCGAAGGATCCCGTGGAGAAGCTCATGTAATAAGAATGCGGCATCAGAACGGACAAAAGGCGCCCGACGTGAATACACGTCGAGCGCCTTTGGTCACATTGCACGAGGCCGCTCAGGGGCGAACCGAAACGGCCGGACCAGAGCCGCGGCCAGGCGCCGCGCCAGGCGTCGCGGCCCCGGCCATGATCCGCCGGACAGGCCCTAGAGCAGACCGTCCCACATCTGCTCCAGCAGGACCGACCACCAGTTCTCCGGCGACGACAGCGCCGCCGGGTCCAGCATCGCCAGCTGCGCCTGGAAGTCCACCGTCCAGCGGCCCGCCTGCTCCGGGTTGAGCCCGAAACGCAGCCGCCACATCCGGCCCAGCAGCGCCAGGCAGCGCACGAACTCCGGCAGCCCCGAGTTCACGAACTGCGGCGGCACCGACTGCCCGCCCGGACCCGCCTCCACCGGCACGGCCACGATGTTCGCCGTCCCGTACTGCACGCAGATCGCCCGGCCGAAGTCCGAACCCAGCACGAGGTACGAACTCGCGTCCGCCGCCGGCTGGACCTGCCGCTGGGCCGCCAGCTCCGCGAGCGTCGGGATCACCGGCATCGCCGGCTGCGCCCAGAAGAACGGTCCGAAGTCCGCCGGCAGCCCCGCCCACAGGAGCGTGACCGCCACCACCTCCGGCACGCCCTGCCGGGACACCGCACGCTGGTCGAAGCGCAGGAGCCCCGGCCCGAACGCCCCCGCCAGCTCCTGCGCGACCCCGTCCGGCGGCAGCGGCGGCGCCGGCTGCACCTGCGGCAGCGGCGCACGGACCGGAGCCGGACGCGCCGGACCGTCCGCGACCTGGTGCAGCTCGCCCTGGTGGGTGAGGAGTTGCCGCATGCCCTGCTGACGGCCCGCGTGATCACGGCCGTACGGCGCGATGTTGGTCACCCGCGCCTGCGGCCACGTCTCCCGGATCATCCGCGCGCAGTAACCGCCCGGCAGCTCGCACGACTCCAACTCCGTGTGCAGTTCCAGCACTTGCTGCGGCGGCACGTTCAGCGCGCGCAGCTCGTGCAGGATCTGCCACTCGGGGTGCGGCGTGCCCGGCGCGGAACGGCGGATGATCTGCTGCTCCGAACCGTCGGGCGCACGGTAGCGCAGCACGGCCTGGTAGCCCGGACCGACGGTCGGCTGACCGGTCGGCTGCGGCTGCGGATAGCCGTACGCGGGCGCCTGGCCCTGTACGGGCGCGGGCGCCGGCCCCGGCGGCGGAGGCGGCCCGGCCGGACCGGGCTGCGCCAGCATCGTCGCCGCGTGCGCGACCCCACCGGGCGGCGTGCCCGCCCCGGGCACACCCGGCGGCGGAGGCGGCGGCGGAGGCGCGCCGGGACCGCCCTGGTTCGGGTGCGCCAGCATCGTCGCCGCGTGCGCGACCCCGCCCGGCGGCGTCCCCGCGCCCGTGCCCGTGCCCGCCCCCGGCATGCCCGGCGGCGGAGGCGGGGGCGGCGGCGCGCCCGGACCGCCCTGGTTCGGATGCGCGAGCATCGTCGCCGCGTGGTGCACGGCGGGCGGCGGAGTCGGCGTCCCGGGAGGCCCGGGCGGCGCCGGCGGGCCGTCCGGCAGCTGCGACACCAACTGCGTGCGCACGTAGCCACCGGGCGGCGGCGGCGCCTTGCTCGTCGCGGCGGCCGCGATGTCCGCCGCCCCGGACGCCGGCGCCGGCGAGGAGGGCGCGGGCGGCGGAGTCGGCGCGGACGGCGGCGCGGACGGAGCATTCGGGGCCGACGGCGGCGCGGACGGCGGCATCGGCGCGGAGGGAGGAGCCGGCGGCGTGGCGGGCGCGCCCTGGCCGAACGTCCCGTCCGCGTTCATCCGCGGCGCGATCGCCGTCGCCGGCAGCGCGCTCCCGCCCTTCATCAGCGCGGTCGGCGCGTCCGCCCCCACCGCCGGCGGCGGCGTGTCCTCGTCGTCCGCCCCGGACAACGGCGGCGCGAACACCGTCGCGGGCAGCGGCACGGCTCCGTCGGCCCCGCCGGCACTGGCGTTGGCATCGGCCCAGGGGCTCGGGGCGGCGGCACCGGCCTCGGGAGCGGGCACGGGCGCGGGTGCGGGAACGGGCGCGGCCTCGGGAACGGGTGCGGGCGCGGGCGCGGGCGCGGGTGCGGGCGCGGCCTCGGGAACGGGTGCGGGTGCGGGCGCGGGCGCGGGAACGGCCCCGAGCACGGCGGTGGCCGCGGAGGCCCCGACGCCGGGCGTGCCGGCGGGCGCGGAGGGCGCCGCGTCGGCAGGGGCGGCGCCCGGCACGGGCGGAACGGCGTCCGCCGTGGCCGAAGCGGCCTCCGGCGCGGACGGCACGGCCGGAGCCGCGGCCCCGGATCCGGCCGCGTCGGCGGGCATGCCGCCCGGCGCCGACGGCGTACCGGCAGAGCCCGCACCCGCGTCCGCGTCCGCTTCCGTCTCGGCGGCGGACGAGTCGTTCTTCGCCGCGCCGGCGGCGACACCGGACTCCGCGGCGGAGCCCGTACCCGAAGCCTCGTCGGAGCCGACAGCGCCGGGGCCACCGGCGGACGCACCCGCGCCCTCGGACCCGGCCGAGCCGGAGCCCGCCGCCGAGGCGTCCGCCGGCGTGGCGTCCGCGGACGCCGCCCACGGCGACGCCGACCCCTCGGCCGAGGCATCCGGCGCACCGGCACCGGCACCGGCCGAAGCACCGGCACCAGCCGGGGCTCCCGCGCCCAGCCCCGTCGACGCCTCCGCGCCCGTCGACTCACCCGTCGCCTGCGACGCGTTCGACGACACCGGCGGCAGACCGATCTTGTCCGCGGCCTCCTGGAGCCATTCCGGAGGGCTCAACAGGAAGGACGTCTGATTGAGGTCGATACGGGGCGCCGCCTGGGCCGGAACCGACGGGGCCGACTCGGCGGCCGCGCCGTACTCCTCCTCGTAACGGCGGATGACCTCACCCACCGGAAGCCCCGGCCACAGCGTCGCCTCACCGCTGTCACGGGCGATGACGAGACGCAGCCGGTCGCCGTCCGGCGTCCGCGTCGCCTCCCGGTCCTCGGCCCACACCACGAAACCGAGCGCGAACTCGCGCACCCGCACCTCGCGGTGCAGATACGCCGGCACATCGCCGTTGATCCATTCCTCGGCGCGCTCCTGCGCCTGCGCGAAGGTCACCACAGCCAGTTCACTCCCCCACCGGGACCACGGGAACGGCGCGCGCGAAGCCGCCGTCCACCATCAGGTTCGCCACCGTCTCCAGCTCCGGCGGATTTCCCGCGAGACGCTGCAGGAACTCGTCGAAGTCCGCGCCACAGGGCAGCAGCAGACGCTCGACGCGCTCGTTCACGCTCCAGCCGGCCGCCGTCGCACCCGCGTCGCGCGCGTCGTCGTACGGGCAGAACCACACCGACCCGACCGCCTCGCCCCGCACCTTCACCGCGAGGATCCCGCCCTGCGCGAACGCCACGCCCAGGTAGTCCTTGGTGAGATGGTCGCGCAGACACTTGTTGACGTAGACGAGGTCATTGATCCCCGCCTCCTCGCGCACCGTGAAGAACGGCTGGTCGACCAGGAGCCCCAGCTCCGCGTCGAGCGCCGTGCCCACCGGGGCGCAGCCGCCCGCGGCCTTCAGGAAGGAGCGGTACGCGCCCGGAAGCCGGTAGCCGAGATCCTCCTCGAGCCCCTGCACCTGCTGCTCCGACACCGACACCACCCGCTTCGGCAGCCCGAAGTGCGCGGGACGGGTCTCCTGCAGCGGACGGGTGCCGCGCTTCGCCTGGTCGACGCCCACCGCCGTCGCGATGCCGCCGTGATGGCGCAGCAGCGCCTTCACCTCGACGGGCACGAGCTCCAGACGGCGCGAGTGCGCCGCGTGGTGCCACGTCCAGCCGTGCGGCGTCGCGACCGCCGGAATCGTGTCCCACAGCTCGTGGCCCGTCGCGGCGAGCGCCGCGTTCGCCGACACGTAATCCGTCAGGCGCAGTTCGTCGACGCCGAAACCCTCCGGCGGATCGGCGATCTCCGCCGCCGCGCGCGCGTACGGAGAGAAGTCCGGGTAGCCGCGCTCGTCCACCCGCACCCCTCGGGGGTGACGGGAGGCCCGGACCGGGTCCGGGAAGTGCACGACCTGCCCGGCGTACGCCGCGTTCGGCGGCGCGGTGTCCTGGCCGAGCCGACCTGTCGTCATGGCGGTTGCCCCCTGAGTGGCTGCTGCTGGCTGCGTCCGGCTTGCTTCTGCCCTGCGGCTTCTGCCCTGCGGCTTCCACCTTCTGGCTTCCGCCCTGCGGCTTCCGCCGACCGGTCCGCACAGCCTATGCGGTGCCACAAGGGCACGATCAGGTCCGCTCCGGCCACCGGTCACTTGGTGACCAACTGTCACGACGGCATGACAGAACCGCCATGGTTCCGACACGCCGATTGCACGTTTCCGCGCCCCAGCTTCCCCATCGGGCACGGCGTTTGGCAGGCTGTTCACGCAACTCGGGGGATTGCAGGAGGGGAAGAACAACACGATGCAAGCAACCGCAACACAGGCACCCATGCCCACTCAGGGTGACCCACGCCTCAGCTGGGGCAGCCACGCCGACACCCGCCGCGCCCCCTTACTGCGACACCGCCGCGACGGCATCCTGCCCACCGTCGGCGCCGCCCTCTCCGTCCGCGGCGAGACCCTCACCTGCACCGCCGCACGCGGCGACCTCGCGCCCGCGCTCCACCCGCTCGTGCAGGACTTCCTCGACACCCTCACCAGCGGCCAGCGCGAACGCTTCACCGGACGCTGCCCCGAGGCCATCCTGCTCTCGCGGCACCTCACCGCCACCGACAACGCCCGCTCCAAGCGCGCCCAGCGCAAGCCGCTCACCCACGGCGAGGCCCGCCGCTCCCTCAAGCACGCCAAACTCACCGCCCGCCGCATCCGCGAGGACGGCGACCCGCTGCACGGCAGCTACGCCGCGCCCTGCCGGTCCTGTACGGCGATGCTCGACCACTTCGGCGTACGCACGGTCGACCCGACCACCCCGACCGCCTCCCCGGAGGCCCCCGAAAACCACGAGAACAGCTGACGACCGCCCCATGACCGACCTCAACACCACCCGATTCCCGGTCAACGTCGACGCCGCCCTGCGCGAAGCCGGCTGGCAGCCAGGCCGCTGGGACATCAAGCTCGCCGAGGAGTGGGCCGACGCCCTGCGCGCCCACGTCTCCCCCGGCGGACACCGGCACGCCGTCTTCCCGGCCATCGTCGAGGCATGGGCCGAGTTCGGCGGCCTGCGGATCACCGCCCCCGGCCACGGCCGCCAGATAGCCCCCGCGACCGTCCGCGTCGACCCCCTCGCCGGCCTCCACCTCGCCCGCACCCTCGGCGACCTCGGCCGCGCCCTCGACACCGAGCTGGCCCCGCTCGGCGAGGAGGTCGAAGGCGGCGAACAGCGCGGCGTACTCGCCATGGACACCGAAGGCCGGGTGTACGGCATCGACCACACCGGCGACTGGTACCTGGGCGCGGACATGGACACGGCACTGGGCGCACTGATCACGGGAACGCAGCCGACGAGGCTGGTGGCGCAGCCGTAGAACCGGGCCGGGGCGGCAAGCCGGGCCGTCAGCCCGGCCGGAACCGTTAGCCCGGGCTGAGCCCATGAGCCTGGGCTGGGACCGTCAGCCCGGACCGGGACCTGAGCCCGGTCATGGACCACAAACCCGGCCGGGCCCGTCAACCTAAGCCGGGTCCGCCACCGGCAGCACCGCGCTGACCCGGAAACCGCCCGCGTCCGTCGGCCCCGACACGAACACGCCACCCAGCCGCGTCACCCGCTCCCGCATGCCGACCAGCCCGTTGCCGCCGCTCGGCAGATGGGCGTCGGCGGCGGTGGCGTCCGACGGGCCGTTCTCCACCTGCATCGCGACCTCCGCGTCACGATGCGCCAGACGTACGACGACCTGGGCGCCCGCCGCGTGCTTGTGCACGTTCGTCAGGGCCTCCTGGACCACGCGGTACGCCGTCCGCTCGACATCGGCACCGTACGGACGGGCGTCACCCATCACCACGAAGTCCACCGCCGCACCCGCCAGGCGCGACTGCTCCACCAGATCCGCCAACGCGTCCAGACACGGCCCGCCGTCCAGCGCGGCCGCCTCCGCGGCAGCCGCCGCGGCCCGGCCGACGGCCGCGAGCGGAACCGCAGGGGCGGCCGGAGCCGCCGGCGCATCCTCACGCAGCACGCCCAGCATCTCCCGCAGCTCCGTCAACGCCTGCCGGCCCATGTCACCGACCAGCGCCGCGTTCCTGACCGCCTTCTGCGGATCCTTCAACGCCACCGCCTGCAACGCCGCCGCGTGCACCACCATCAACGACACCCGGTGCGCCACCACGTCGTGCATCTCCCGAGCGATCCGCCGCCGCTCCTCCTGCCGCGCCCACTGCGCCCGCTGCTCCGCCCGGTCCGCGAGCAGCGACAGCTCCTGCTCCAGACTGTCCGCGCGCTCGCGCAGCGACTCCATGAGCCGGCGGCGGGCGCCTATGTAGAGGCCGAAGAGCAGCGGCGGGGCGTTGAGACCGAGCGTCATGAACAGCGAGACGACCGGCACGTACCAGCCACTCGGATCGAAGTCCGGCGACCCGGCATCGGCCTGCGCGACCTCCGCGCGCATCCGCACCACGGTGACGATGTAGACGGCGACCGTCGACATCCCGGCGAGAGCGGCCGTGAAACGGCGGGGCACGTCGGAAGCGGCCAGCGAGTACAGGCCGACGATCCCCATCAGATAGCCCATCTCGGCGGGCGTGGTCGCGATCGAGACGAGCACGACGGTGATCGGCCACCGCCGCCGCACCAGCAGCACCGACCCGACGACCAGCCCGAACAGCACCCCCACCGGCACCGGCAACGACGCCTGCTGCGCGAACCCGACCCCTTCGATGCCGCACTCCAGCGCGGACACCACGGCCAGCCCGACGTCCAGCACCACGCTGCGCCGTCTCCCCCACCACCACCAGGTACGCGGCACCACCGCGTCCTGGTCTGCCCCCATTGCGGTCATGCCTCCCACCCTACGGGCGCGAGCCACCGATTTTCCCGCCCCTCACCGGCCACCGAGCGGCACCCGTCAACACGCACGGACACCCGTCCTTCGAACGCATGAATCGACAGGGTTTTCGACCCGGACGTCCGCATTCCGGACGACGGTGTTCGCATGACATCCAGCACGAGCAAGTACGCGGACTTCGAGTCTCTGCGCGAGCAGGCGATCGCGTTACGCCGCGAGGGCCTCAGTCGCCGCCAGATCCGCGACCGCATCCACGTCGACAACAACGACCTCCTCAACCGCCTCCTCGAAGGCGAGCCACCGCCCGAGTGGACCCGTCGCCCCAACGCCAAGGACAACCTGCGGGCCCGCGCCCGCGAGCTGCGCCTGGAGGGCAGGACGTACGACCAGATCCAGGTGGAGCTCGGCTGCTCGAAGAGCTCGATCTCGCTCTGGGTACGGGACCTCCCGAAGCCGGAGCGCAAGCGCACCCGGGAGGAGGCGTCGGCACTCGCCCGCAAGGGCTGGGAGACGACGCTGCGCATCCGCGACGAGGAGCGGCAGCAGACCAAGGAGGCCGCGGCACGCGCGGTGGGACCACTCACCGACCGTGAGCTCTTCCTGGTCGGGGTGGCCCTCTACTGGGCCGAGGGCACCAAGGACAAGCCGTACGAGCGCCGCGAGCGGGTCACCTTCGTGAACAGCGACCCGGGAATGATCCGGACCTTCCTCGCCTGGCTCGACCTCATCGGCGTCGACCGGGCACGGCACACGTACCACCTGATGATCCACGAGAGCGCGGACGTCGCCGCCGCCGAGCGCTACTGGGCCGACGTCACCGGCGCCGGCGCCGGCAGATTCGGGAAGACAAGCCTCAAGCGCCACATCTCCACGACCACACGCAAGAACGTCACGGACGCCTACCGGGGCTGCCTGGCCGTACGGGTTCGCGGAAGCGCCGACCTGTACCGTCGCATCGAGGGGGCCTGGTGCGGCATAGTAGGGGCTGCCTCAGCGGCGGTCCGAGAGAATCGGACATAACGCCCATCCCGGGTCGTCTAAGGGCAAGACGTCAGATTTTGGTTCTGATCATGGGGGTTCGAGTCCTCCCCCGGGAGCACGCATGCTCGGTTCGGGTCCCGACCTCCCAGGTCGGGGCCCTTCCTCATACCCCGCCCAGTACCCCCCGGTATCCTTCGGAAGTCCACCACCCGAAGCCGAAGGGCATTCCCGTGAGCGCCAACCGCCCGGCCGCCGTCGTCGTCCTCGCAGCGGGTGAGGGCACCCGCATGAAGTCCAAGACCCCCAAGGTGCTGCACGAGATCGCCGGGCGGTCGCTCGTCGGGCACGTCGTGGCCGCCGCGCGCGAGCTGGAGCCCGAGGACCTGGTCGTGGTCGTGGGGCATGCGCGTGAGCTGGTGACCGCGCACCTCGACGCGCACTGCGCGGGGACGCGGACCGCCGTGCAGGAGCAGCAGAACGGGACCGGGCACGCGGTGCGGATCGCGCTCGAATCGCTGGGGCGGGAGCCCGAGGGGACCGTGGTCGTGGTGTGCGGCGACACGCCGCTGCTGGCCGGCCAGACGCTGAAGGCGCTGGCGGCGACGCACGCGGCGGACGGCAACGCCGTCACCGTGCTGACGGCCGAGGTGCCGGACTCCACCGGCTACGGCCGGATCGTGCGCGACCCGGCGACGGGTGCCGTGACGGAGATCGTGGAGCACAAGGACGCCTCCGACGAGCAGCGGGCGATCAGGGAGATCAACTCCGGCGTCTTCGCGTTCGACGGGAAGCTGCTGGCCGAGGCGCTCGGGCAGGTGCGGACGGACAACAGTCAGGGCGAGGAGTACCTGACGGACGTCCTCGGCATCCTGCGTGGGGCGGGTCACCGGGTGGGTGCCTCCGTGGCCGCCGATCACCGGGAGATCCTGGGGATCAACAACCGGGTGCAGCTGGCCGAGGCCCGTACGCTCCTGAACCGGCGCCTGCTGGAGCGGGCGATGCTCGCGGGCGTGACGGTGGTCGACCCGGCGTCGACGTTCGTGGACGTGACGGTGACGTTCGAGGCGGACGCGACGGTCCTGCCGAACACGATGCTGCTGGGCGCGACGCACGTCGCGGAGGACGCGGTGGTGGGTCCGAACTCGCGGCTGAGGGACACCACGGTGGCCCGGGGCGCGCGGGTGGACAACACGGTGGCGGACTCGGCGCGGGTGGGCGAGGGTGCGAGCGTGGGCCCGTACGCGTACCTGCGTCCGGGGACGGACCTGGGTGCGAAGTCCAAGGCGGGTACGTACGTCGAGATGAAGAACGCGACGATCGGCGAGGGCACGAAGGTTCCCCATCTGTCGTACGTGGGCGACGCGACGATCGGTGAGTACTCGAACATCGGGGCGGCGAGCGTCTTCGTCAACTACGACGGCGAGGCGAAGCACCACACGACGATCGGCTCCCACTGCCGCACCGGTTCGGACAACATGTTTGTGGCACCCATCACGATCGGGGACGGCGCGTACACCGCTGCCGGCTCGGTGATCACGAAGGATGTGCCGCCCGGCTCGCTGGCCGTCGCCCGTGGCCAGCAGCGGAATATCGAGGGTTGGGTGGCCCGTAAGCGGCCCGGCAGTGCCGCTGCTCAGGCCGCCCAGGCCGCGTCCGAGACTTCCGCAGGCGAAAGCTGACCGGAAACGAGTACGTCGAAGTCGGCGTACCGTGATACGTGCACACAAATTCGGCTGGTTCGCACACGCGCACGGGAGCGCGGGGAAGCGCGGCCAGATAACCGTCGAGGAGACAGTGCTGTGACCGGGATCAAGACGACCGGCGAGAAGAAGCTGATGCTCTTCTCCGGCCGCGCCCACCCCGAGCTGGCCGAGGAGGTCGCGCACCAGCTGGGCGTCGGGATCGTTCCGACCAAGGCGTTCGACTTCGCCAACGGTGAGATCTACGTCCGCTTCCAGGAGTCCGCGCGTGGCGCGGACTGCTTCCTGATCCAGAGCCACACGGCTCCGATCAACAAGTGGATCATGGAGCAGCTGATCATGATCGATGCTCTGAAGCGGGCCTCGGCCCGGAGCATCACCGTGATCATCCCGTCGTACGGCTACGCCCGTCAGGACAAGAAGCACCGTGGCCGCGAGCCGATCTCGGCCCGTCTGGTCGCCGATCTGCTGAAGACGGCGGGTGCGGACCGGATCCTGACCGTGGACCTGCACACGGACCAGATCCAGGGCTTCTTCGACGGTCCGGTGGATCACCTGTCGGCGCTGCCGGTCCTGGCGGACTACGTGGGTGCCAAGGTCGACCGCGAGAAGCTGACGATCGTCTCTCCGGACGCCGGTCGCGTGCGTGTGGCGGACCGCTGGTGCGACCGTCTGGACGCGCCGCTGGCGATCGTCCACAAGCGCCGTGACAAGGACGTCGCCAATCAGGTGACGGTTCACGAGGTCGTCGGTGACGTGAAGGGCCGTGTCTGTGTCCTGGTGGACGACATGGTCGACACCGCGGGCACGATCTGCGCGGCTGCGGACGCGCTGTTCGCGCACGGCGCGGAGGACGTCATCGTGACGGCCACGCACGGCATCCTGTCGGGCCCGGCCGCGGACCGTCTGAAGAACTCGAAGGTCAGCGAGTTCGTGTTCACGGACACGCTGCCGGACCCGGGTGCGCTGGACCTGGACAAGATCACGGTGCTGTCGATCGCGCCGACGATCGCGCGCGCGGTGCGTGAGGTGTTCGAGGACGGTTCGGTGACGAGCCTCTTCGAGGAGCACTGAGTCATCCGGTAGAGGGGCCCGCCGGTTCCGTACTTCGTACGGGGCAGGCGGGTCCTTCCCGTTTCCGGGGCGTGATCCATTTGGGCGGGGTGCGGGCTGCCGCTAGACTGTCGTGGTTGCTCGGCGAGGGAGGCCGGATACCCGTTTCGGGTCCGGCGGTCCGTTATCGACGCGCTCTTCGTAGCAGGCCCACGCCAGTCGGGCCGGGTGACAGTCGCATCCGTCACCGCACCACACGAGGAGTGCACATGTCCGAGGTGAAGCTCACCGCGTCCGTCCGCACCGAGTTCGGCAAGGGCGCTGCCCGCCAGCTCCGTCGCGCCGCCCAGGTTCCGGCCGTCCTTTACGGTCACGGCACGGACCCGGTCCACCTGTCGCTGCCGGCCCACGAGACGGGCATGGCGCTGCGTACGCCGAACGTCCTGCTGTCCCTGGACATCGAGGGCAAGGGCTCCGAGCTCGCCATCCCGAAGGCCGTTCAGCGTGACGCGATCAAGGGCTTCCTTGAGCACGTCGACCTGCTTCTGGTCAAGCGTGGCGAGAAGGTCACCGTCGAGGTTCCGGTCGTCGCCGAGGGCGAGCTGGCCGCCGGTGGCAACCTGCTCGAGCACGTCCTGAACACCGTTTCGGTCGAGGCCGAGGCCACCCACCTGCCCGAGTCCGTGACGGTTTCCGTCGAGGGCCTGGAGGCCGGTGCCTCCGTCGCCGCGCAGGACCTGGTCCTGCCGGCCGGCGTGACCCTGGTGACCGAGGGCGACGCCGTCGTCCTGCAGGTCCTGGCCGCGCAGGCCGAGGAGCCGGCCGCCGAGGCCGAGACCGAGGCTGCCGAGGGCGCCGAGGCCTGAGCCGTAGGCTCTGCTTGACGTAGACGGGGTGACGGGCCACGGCCTGTCGCCCCGTTTCCGTCTGCCCGCGCACGGCCGCGCGGAGCATGCGGACGCATTTCGGACGCACACGCACACGTACGCATACGAGGAGACGAGACGCAGATGACGGACGACGCGAACGCCCCCTGGCTGATCGTCGGCCTCGGCAACCCGGGCCCGGAGTACGCGGGCAACCGGCACAACGTGGGCTTCATGGTGGTGGATCTGCTGGCCGAGCGGATCGGCGGCAAGTTCAAGCGGGCGCAGAAGGCGCAGGCGCAGGTGGTCGAGGGGCGGATGGGTCCGCCCGGGCCGGCGAACCGCCGGGTGGTGCTGGCCAAGCCGATGTCGTACATGAATCTCTCGGGCGGCCCGGTGACGGCGCTGCGCGACTTCTACAAGGTGCCGACGGCGCATGTCGTGGCGATCCATGACGAGCTGGACATCGACTACGGGGTGCTGCGTCTGAAGATCGGCGGCGGCGACAACGGGCACAACGGGCTGAAGTCGATGACGAAGTCGATGGGCGCGGAGTATCACCGGGTGCGGTTCGGGATCGGCCGGCCGCCGGGGCGGATGCAGGTGGCGGACTTCGTTCTGAAGGACTTCTCGTCGACGGAGCGCAAGGAGCTGGACTACTTCGTGGACCGGGCGGCGGACGCGGTGGAGTGTCTGGTGGAGGAGGGCCTGGAGCGGGCCCAGTCGGCGTACAACTCCTGACGCCGTCCCCTGGCCCGTTTCCCGTACGACTCCTGACGCCGTCCCCTGGCCCGTTTCCCGTACGACTGTACGATCGCGGGTCATGACGCATGTCCGTAACACCGCCGTGGCCCTCGTCGTCCTGTTCCTCGTCGTCGCGGGGGTGTGGGCGTCGTGGAACACGGCGCAGCACGTCCTGCTGTCGCAGGGGCGCGAGCACGGCACGCTGACGGTGACCGGCTGCAACGAGCAGACGTGCAGTGGGCGTTATGTGCCGGACGATCCGGCGGTGTCGAAGCACCGTGCGCTGTCGATCGCGCACTCGGTGGCGGCGGAGAAGGGCGAGACGCTGCCGGTGGTGGTGAAGCCGGGTACGCAGGAGGCGGTGCGTGCGGGCTGGGGTGGTGGGCTGCACGCGTGGCTGCCGCTGGGCGGGGCGCTGTTGCTGGCGGCGCCGCTGGTCGGGGGCGGGATGCGGATGGTGCGGACGGCGTGGTGGTTCGCGGGGGTGGGGGCGGCGGTGCTGCTGGCCGCGTTCTTCGCACTCTGATGCTTTCCGGACGTGATGGCGTGATCCGTTCGAATCGTTATCCACCCATGGTAAGGGTGACTTAAAGCGACGGATAGGCTGCCCCCGCCACCTCCCACGGCAATTTCTCATCTCTCATCAGATGGACAGCAGCCATATGCGACGCACCCTCATATCCGCAGCCACGGTCGTCAGCACCGTCACCGCTGCCTCCCTGCTGCTCGCCCCGGTCGCCTCTGCCAGCGGCAAGCCCCAGGGCGACAACGGCACCGTGAAGATCCACGATGCCAAGACGGGCGAAGAGCTCATGAAGAACGAGCCGCACGTCTGCATCTTCTACCTCGACGGTTTCAAGTTCGACGGCGCTCAGAAGGTCGACTGGACGATCGAGGGCCAGGCCCCGACCAAGGACCTGAAGGGCACCAAGGGTTCGCTGGTGCTCGACGGCACGGGCCACGAGCGCACGGCCGACCTCACCCTTCCGGAGGGCCACTACAAGCTCTTCTGGAAGTTCGACAACGAGAACGGCAAGGCCAAGCACAAGGTCTTCTGGGTCGACTGCGAGGGCAACGGTCCGGGCAAGCCCGGCGAGCCCACGCCGACCAAGCCCGGCACCGAGCCCACCACGCCCGGCACCGAGCCGACCACGCCGGGCACCGAGCCCACGACGCCCGGTACGGAGCCCACCACTCCGGGCACCGAGCCGACCAAGCCCGGTGAGACGCCCGGCTCCTCCGAGTCGCCCTCGCCGTCCGCCAGCACGCCGGCCGGCACCACCAACGGTGGCGCCAACAGCGGTTCGACCGGCGGCGACAAGGGCAACCTGGCCGAGACCGGTTCCAGCGCCCCCGTCGGCATCCTCGCCGGTGTCGCCGTGGCCCTCGCGGCCGCCGGCGCGTTCCTGGTGAGCCGCCGCCGCAAGGCGCAGCAGCACTGACCCAGCGCGACGGCATGACGGCATGACGACGGTGCCCCCGTGGAGAACCACGGGGGCACCGTCTTGTCGTACGGGCCGTCAGCCGGTGTTGCGCAGGCCCGCCGCCACGCCGTTCACGGTGAGCAGCAGGGCGCGCGCGAGCAGCGGGTCCGGCTCCTCGCCCCGCTCGGCGGCGGAGCGCTGGCGGGCGAGGAGGGCGACCTGGAGGTAGGAGATCGGGTCCAGGTAGGCGTCGCGGATGGCGAAGGTCTGCTGGAGGACCGGGTTGGAGTCGAGCAGCCGCTCGCCGCCGGTGACCTTGAGGACCTCGGCGACGGTGAGCGCGTGCTCGGCCTGGATGTCCTCGAAGACGTGCTTGAGCTCGTCGGGCACGAGCGTGTCGACGTAGTGGCCGGCGATCCGCAGGTCCGTCTTGGCCAGCGTCATCTCGACGTTGGAGAGGAAGTTGCGGAAGAAGCCCCAGCGTTCGTACATCTCGCCGAGGACGGCGTCGAGGCCGGCCTCGCGCAGCGCCTTCAGGCCGGAGCCGACGCCGAACCAGCCGGGGACGATCTGGCGGGACTGGGTCCAGCCGAACACCCACGGGATGGCGCGCAGTCCGTCGAGCCCGGCGCCGCTGTCGGGGCGGCGCGAGGGGCGCGAGCCGAGGTGCAGGTCGGCGAGCTGGTCGACGGGGGTGGAGGCGAAGAAGTAGGCGGGCAGGTCGGGGTCCTCGACCAGGCGCCGGTAGGCCGAGTGGGCGGCGTCGGAGACGGTGTCCATGGCCGCGTCCCAGCGGGCCAGGGCCTCGTCGGACTGGCGGGGCGCGGTGTGCAGCGCGGACGCCTGGAGGGTGGCCGCGACGGTGAGTTCGAGGTTCTCCCGGGCCAGCGACGGGATGAGGTACTTGTCGGAGATGACCTCGCCCTGCTCGGTCACCTTGATCTCGCCCTCCAGGGTGCCCCAGGGCTGGGCGAGGATGGCGTCGTGCGAGGGGCCGCCGCCGCGGCCGACGGTGCCGCCGCGGCCGTGGAAGAGGCGCAGCCGTACGCCGTGGCGGTGGGCGACGTCGCGCAGCCGGCGCTGTGCGCGGTGGATCTCCCACTGGGAGGTGGTGATGCCGCCGAACTTGGAGGAGTCGGAGTAGCCGAGCATGACCTCCTGGACGTCGCCGCGCAGCGAGACGAGGCGCCGGTAGGAGGGGTCGGCGAGCATGTCGTTGAGGATGACGTCGGCGGCCTTGAGCTCGTCGGTGGTCTCCAGGAGCGGCACGATGCCGATCCTGGCCCAGCCGGCGTGCAGGTCGATCAGGCCGGCCTCGCGGGCGAGGACGGTGGCGGCGAAGACGTCGTCGGCGCCCTGGCACATCGAGATGATGTAGGACTCGATGACCTCGGGGCCGAAGCGCTCGAAGGCTTCCTTGACGGTCCCGAAGACGCCGAGGGTCTTGGCGCCGGCGTCGTCGAGCGGCGCCGGGGTCGGGGCGAGCGGCCGCCGCGAGCGCAGTTCCTTGGCGAGCAGCTTCTGCCGGTACTCGCGCGGCATGTCGGCGTAGCGCCAGGACTCCTCGCCGAGCCGGTCGAAGAGCTGGCCGAGGGCGTGGTGGTGGGCGTCGGCGTGCTCGCGGACGTCCATGGTGGCGAGCTGGAGGCCGAAGGCGGCCAGGGTGCGGATGGTGGTGTCCATCCGGCCGTCGGCGAAGAGGCCGCCGCGGTGCTCGCGCAGCGAGGTCTGGATCAGGGTGAGGTCGCGGAGCAGCTCGGCGGTGCCGAGGTAGTCGCGGCCCTCCTGGTGGGGGGTGCCGGCCGCGAGGCGCTCGCGGGTGTTGAGGAGCTTCTGGCGGACGCAGGTGACCTTGAGCCGGTAGGGCTCCTCGGCGTTGAGGCGCTTGTAGCGGGGGCTGATCTCGGGCAGCCGCTCCAGGTCCAGCTGGAGGGAGTCGAGGAGTTCCTCGGTCGCGCCGGCGTAGCGGATGGAGTTGGACAGGAGGCTGCGGAGGAAGTCGACGAGCTCCAGGGCGTCGGTGATGCCGTGCTCGTGCTGGAGGATCAGGACGTCCCAGGTGACCTGCGGGGTGACGTTGGGGTTGCCGTCGCGGTCGCCGCCGATCCAGGTGCCGAAGGTGAGCGGGCGGGTGCCGGCGGGCAGCTCGTAGCCGACGCGCTCCAGTTCGGCGGCGAGGTCCTCCAGGACGTCGCCGACGGCGTTCGCGTGCAGCTCGTCGAGGTAGTAGATGGCGTTGCGGGCCTCGTCGGCGGGCTCGGGCCGGACGACGCGGAGTTCGTCGGTCTGCCAGATCAGGTCGATGTTCTCGGCGAGCCGCAGGTCGTGGCGGCGCCGGTCGGCCTCGATGACCGGGGTCTCCAGGAGGGCGGCGATCCGGCGGAGCTTGTTGAGGACGGAGCGCCGGGCGGCCTCGGTGGGGTGGGCGGTGAAGACCGGCCGTACGTTGAGGTTCCTGATCGTCTCGCGGACGTGGGCGGGGTCGCCGTCCTTGAGCATGTCGGCGGTGCGGGCGAGCAGGCCGCCCTCGGCGGCGCGCTTCTCGCGCATCTCGCGGCCGCGGTGGACCTGCTCGGTGACGTTCGCGAGGTGGAAGTAGGTGGAGAACGCCCGGACGAGCCGGGCGGCGGTCTCCAGCTCGACGCCGCGCAGCAGCTCGGCCGCGGCCTCACCGTCCTCGCGGGTGAGGTGGCGGACCTTCTCGACGAGCTCCAGGAGCTCGGGGCCCTCCTGGCGGACGAGCGTCTCGCCGAGGAGATCGCCCAGTCGGCGGATGTCGGAGCGCAGCTCGGCGCTGGCGGTGGAGGTCTGGTCGGCACTGCTCACAGGTGCGGCTCCTTGCAGTGTTTGAGCACGTCTGGAGGGGTACTGGAGGCTTGCGGACCGCGCTGTCCGACGCACCCAGGATAGGTGTCCGGCTTCGCGGCGCGGGCCACGCCCCGGCTTTGGCGCTCTTGCCGCGGGCCGGGGCGCTGCCATACTTACGTCGCCGTAGGTTACGGAAGCGTAGCCAAGGGCCTCCTTTCCGTTACGCACCCTCGCCCTCACCCCCCAGGGGACACCCATGACCACAAGCCCCGAGGTGACCTCGGAGTCCGCGCGACCCGAGGTGCTCGACACCCCCGGCACCCCCGGCACCCAGGCGATGCCCTCCGCCACCCTCGGCGGTGACAACAAGCGTTCGATCGAGCAGATCACGCTGCTGCTGTTCATCACGGTGCCCTTCCTGGCGCTGGTCGCGGCGGTGCCGCTGGCCTGGGGCTGGGGGGTGAGCTGGCTGGATCTGGGGCTGATGACGGCGATGTACTACATCGGCTGCCACGGGATCACGATCGGCTTCCACCGCTACTTCACGCACGGCTCGTTCAAGGCGAAGCGTCCGCTGCGGATCGCGCTGGCGGTCATGGGGTCGCTGGCGGTCGAGGGGCCGCTGGTGCGCTGGGTGGCGGACCACCGCAAGCACCACAAGTTCTCCGACGCCGAGGGCGACCCGCACTCTCCGTGGCGGTTCGGCGAGACGGTGCCGGCCCTGATGAAGGGGCTGTGGTGGGCGCACATCGGCTGGATGTTCGACGAGGAGCAGACGCCGCAGCACAAGTACGCGCCCGATCTGATCAAGGACCCGGCGATCCGGGCGATCTCCCGCCAGTTCGTGCTGTGGACGGTCGTCTCGCTGGCGATCCCGCCGGTCGTGGGCGGTCTGGTGACGATGTCGTGGTGGGGCGCGTTCACCGCGTTCTTCTGGGGCTCGCTGGTCCGGGTGGCGCTGCTGCACCACGTGACGTGGTCGATCAACTCGATCTGTCACGCGGTCGGCAAGCGCCCCTTCAAGTCGCGTGACCGCTCCGGCAACGTGTGGTGGCTGGCGGTGCTGTCCTGCGGCGAGTCCTGGCACAACCTGCACCACGCGGACCCGACGTCGGCCCGGCACGGGGTGCTGCGCGGCCAGGTCGACTCCAGCGCCCGTCTGATCCGCTGGTTCGAGCAGCTGGGCTGGGCGTCCGACGTGCGCTGGCCGGGCAAGGAGCGGATCGACGCCCGGCGCCGGGATGTCGCCGCCGACGCGGCATGATGGAAGACGTGGCGATCGACGGCATTTCCAGCAGCACGAGCGAGCAGAAGCCCCGGCGTGGCCGCCGGGTGAGGATGACGGGCGCGCAGCGCCGAGAACAGCTCCTCGACATCGGTCGCACGCTCTTCGCGGAGAAGGGCTTCGAAGGCACGTCCGTGGAGGAGATCGCGGCGAAGGCCGGGGTGTCCAAGCCGGTGGTGTACGAGCACTTCGGCGGCAAGGAGGGCCTGTACGCGGTCGTGGTCGACCGGGAGATGCGCCAGCTGCTCGACATGGTGACGGGCGCGCTGACCGCGGGCCATCCGCGCGAGCTCCTGGAGCAGGCGGCCTTCGCGCTCCTCGACTACATCGAGCGCTACACGGACGGTTTCCGGATCCTGGTCCGGGATTCGCCGGTCGCCCAGTCGACGGGCACGTTCGCGTCGCTGATCAGCGACATCGCCACGCAGGTGGAGGACATCCTGGGCCTGGAGTTCAAGGCCCGGGGCTTCGACCCGAAGCTGGCGCCGCTGTACGCGCAGGCGCTGGTCGGCAGCGTGGCGCTGACCGGGCAGTGGTGGCTGGACGTCCGCAAGCCGAAGAAGGCGGAGGTGGCCGCGCATCTGGTGAACCTGGCGTGGCACGGCCTGGACGGTCTGGAGCAGAAGCCGCGCCTGATAGGCCACCGCAAGAACTGAGGCCGCGAGAACCGAGCCGGCAAGAACCGAGGCCGCGGGCTCCGGGGCCGGGGACGGGGGCGTCGCACGAAGACCGTGCGGCGCCCCCGTCCCCGTATCACTCCTCGGGCTCCACGGGCTCCACCGGCTCCAGGAACTCCAGCCGGTTGCCGACGGGATCCTCGGAGTAGAACCGCCGGTGGCCCGGCAGGTTGTCGTCCCAGACGACGGCGCCGCCGGCCCTCGCCACGCGCGCGGCGAACGCGTCGATCCCCCGTACCCGCAGCCCGGGATGCGCCTTCCGGGCGGGCCGGAAGTCGGCTTCCACGCCCACGTGGAGCTGCACGGCCCCGGCGGCGAACCAGCAGCCGCCTCTGGCGGCGAGCACCGGGGGTTTGGGTATCTCGGTCATGCCGAGCACGCCGCCGTAGTACGAGCGCAGCAGCGGTTCGCTGCCGACGGGGGCGGCGAGCTGGACGTGGTCGACGGCTACTAACATCAGGCGGCCTTCCTGGCGACGGCGAAGATGCGGCGGAACGGGAACACGGTGCCGTGCGGGCCCTGCGGGTAGTACTCGCGCAGGCGCTCGCGGTACTGGGCGAGGAACCGCTCGACGGCCGCCCGGTCGTGCCGGAGCGCGGTGAGCACGGGCCGCAGGGCGGTGCCCTTGACCCAGTCGAGGACCGGGTCCTCGCCCTGGAGCAGCTGGTGGTACGTGGTCTCCCAGACGTCGGTCGCGCAGCCGAGGTCGGTGAGCCGCTGGAGGTACTCGGCGGGTTCGAGGATGTGGACGAAGCGCCGGCCCTGGTCGCCGACGCGGTCGCGCCACTCGGGCGCGGCGCACAGCTCGCCGAGCAGGGCGTGGCTGGGCGAGGTGAAGTTGCCGGGGACCTGGAAGGCGAGGGTGCCGCCGGGCCGCAGGCCGTCGATCCAGGGCGCGAAGGACTCGGGGTGGTTGGGCACCCACTGGAGGGCGGCGTTGGAGACGATCAGGTCGTAGGCGTCGTCGGGCGTCCAGTGGGCCGCGTCGGCCGACCGGAAGTCGAGCCAGCCGCCGCCCCTGGTGGTGCCGGCCCAGTCCTTCTCGGCCCGCTCCAGCATCTCGGGGGAGAGGTCGAATCCGGTGATGTGGGCGTCGGGCCAGCGGTCGGCCAGCAGGACGGTGACGTTGCCGGGGCCGCAGCCGAGGTCGGCGATGCGGGCGGGCCGGTCCTGGGCGGGGAGTTGCGCTATTCGGGCGAGCAGGTCGAGGAACGGCCGGGTGCGGTGTTCCGAGTGACGCAGGTACTGCTGTGGGTCCCACGTTGGTGCCGGCGAGTCCACGGAATGCATGTTCGAAGCCCCCTTGCTGGAACGAGTTGCCGAAGCGGAACGGAGTTCCGGCCCGGTCCCTTCCCCATAGTCAAGAAGACTATATCTCGACATCAAGACTCTTGACCACGAGCTTCTTGACACCAAGAGACTTTACGTCAACAGACCCTCTACACTGATCGTCATGGAGGACGAGGTCGACCGACTGGTCGCTGCATGGCGCCGCGAGCGCCCGGACCTCGACGTGGAACCGCTCGAGGTGCTCAGCCGTGTCTCACGCCTGGCCCGGCACCTCGACCGCGCCCGTCGGCTCGCGTTCTCCGAGCACCAGCTGGAGCCCTGGGAGTTCGACGTCCTGACCTCCCTGCGCCGGGCCGGCGCGCCCTACCAGCTCTCCCCCGGCCAGCTGCTCACGCAGACCCTGGTCACCTCGGGCACGATGACCAACCGGATCGACCGGCTCACCAAGAAGGGCCTGGTCGAGCGGCTGCCCGACCCCAGCGACCGGCGCGGCGTGCTCGTCCGGCTCACGCCCGAGGGCCGCGACCGCGCCGACCAGGCGCTGGCCGGCCTGCTCGCGCAGGAGCGGGCCATCCTCTCCAGGCTCAGCCACACCCAGCGCGGCGAACTGGCGGACCTGCTACGCCAGTTGACCGCCCCGTTCGACAACATCCCCGGCTAGGGCCGGTCCGGCGGATCAGGGTCGGACAGGCCGCGGCGTCTGGTGCGGTGCACGGCAAGGCGCCGGAGTGCCCCAAGGAGCTATTCCGGCATTTCGGCAACGCGGCCGGGCGCCGTGCCAGGCGTCGCGGCCCCGGCCATGATCCGCCGGCCAGGCCCTGGCGCGTCCACCGGCCCGACCCCGGCCCGCCGGGCCAGGGCGACGGCGGCCAGCGTCGAGTGGACCCCGAGCTTCCCCAGCACGTTCTGCATGTGCGTCCGCACGGTGTGCGGCGAGAGGAACAGCCGCTCGGCGACCGCCTTCCGCCCCAGCCCGGCCACCATGCAGCGCAGCACCTCGCGCTCCCGCGGCGTCAGCGACTCCACGAGCCGCTCGCTCTCCGTACGGTGCCGCCGCGCCTCCGTCAGCTCCCGCAGCACCCCGGTCAGCAGCGCGGGCGGCAGATGCGTCTCGTCCCGCAGCACCCCGCGCACGACGGCGAGCAGCCGCTGCAGCGAGCAGTCCTTGGCGACCCAGCCCCAGGCGCCGGCCTGCAGGGCGAGCGCGGCCCGGTGGGCGTCGTCCTTCTCGGCGACGACGACGATCCGCAGCTGCGGCCGCCCCTCCCTCAGCTCGGCCACCAGCGGGACGCCGTCGCCGTCCCCCAGGTCACCGTCGAGGAGCACGACGTCGAAGCGCCGACCCTCGCCCGCCGCACGGTCCAGGCAGCGCAGGGCGGCGGCACCACTGCCCGCCGCGGCGACCTCGACATCGGGCTCGGCGGCCAGGGCGGCGGCGAGCGACTCGGCGAAGACACGGTGGTCGTCCACCACCAGGACCCGGATACGGGCCACGGACACCCCCAACTGTTCGAGGAACGGCCCGGCGCGGGCACGACGCCAGGGGCAGGAACCGTCGGTTCACGGCCGCCGCCGTGCAAGGACAGTTACCCCGCCCCGGGCGCCGTACCCGGCGGGTCTCGATACCCCTGATCAGCACCGGCCCCCACCGGTGCTGCGACCAGAGTAGGGGCGGCCGGGCGCCGAGGAGGGGAAAACGCGGATCTCCACCGGCAGTCGGCGTGAACCGAACGGCGGCGGGAGCCGTGCGGGGGCGTCAGCCCAGCCGCCGCGCCCCGCCCGACGGTACGGCGGTGAAGACGCCCGGCTCCGCGTGACCGGCCTCGCGGAAGGCGGCCCGCACCGCACCGGCAACCGCGTCCGCCGCGTCCGCGTCGACCAGCACCACCGCGGACCCCCCGAAGCCGCCCCCGGTCATCCGCGCCCCCAGCGCCCCCGCCCCGACCGCCGCCGCGACCGCGAGGTCCAGCTCGGGGCAGGAGACCCGCAGGTCGTCCCGCAGGGAGGCGTGGCCCTCGACGAGCACGGCGCCCACGGCCCGTACGTCCCCGGCGTCGAGCAGCGCGATGGTCCGCGCCACCCGGTCGTTGTCCGAAACGACGTGCCGGACATAGCGGCGAACCGTTTCGTCGCTCAAACGCCCGAGCGCATCGGACAGTTGCGCGGCATCCACCTCGCGCAGCGCGCGCACCCCGAGCGCCCGCGCACCGGCCTCGCACCCGGCGCGCCGCTCCGCGTACGCGCCGTCCCCGAGCGCGTGCTTCACCCGGGTGTCGACGACGAGGAGCCGCAGCCCGACGGCGGCCAGGTCGAAGGGCACCTGGCGGTACGACAGGTCGCGCGTGTCGAGGAAGAGGGCGTGCCCGTCCTCGGCGCACGCGGAGGCCATCTGGTCCATCACGCCGCACGGCACGCCGACGAAGGCGTTCTCGGCGCGCTGGGCCAGCAGCGCCAGCCGCGGCCGGGTCAGCCCGAGCCCGTACAGGTCGTTCAGGGCGAGGGCCGTGACGACCTCGAGCGCGGCCGACGAGGAGAGCCCGGCGCCGGTGGGCACGGTGGAGGCCAGGTGGACGTCGGCGCCGCCGACCGCGTGCCCGGCCTCGCGCAGTGCCCAGACCACGCCGGCGGGGTACGCGGCCCAGCCGTCGACGCCCCCGGGCTTCAGGGCGTCCGCGCCGAGCTCGACGACCGGACCGTCGACGTCGCGGGAGTGCAGCCGCAGGATCCCGTCGTCGCGGCGGGACACCGCGGCGACGGCGGTGTGCGGCAGGGCCAGCGGGAGCACGAAGCCCTCGTTGAAGTCGGTGTACTCGCCGATCAGGTTGACCCGTCCGGGAGCGGCCCAGACCCCGTCGGGAGCGTGCCCGTACAGCTCGCCGAACTCCGCCGCGACACCACTCATCGTCGTTACTTCTCCTCTTCCCTCTTGCGGGCGAAGGCCCAGGCGTCCGAGACGATGTCGGCCAGGTCGGGCCGGGACGGCGTCCAGCCGAGCCGCTCGCGGGCGGCGTCGGCGGAGGCGACGAGGACGGCGGGGTCGCCGGCGCGGCGCTCCGCCATGACCTCGGGGACGGGGTGGCCGGTGACCTTGCGGACGGTCTCGACGACCTCGCGGACGGAGAAGCCGTTGCCGTTGCCGAGGTTGCAGATCAGGTGCTCGCCCGGGGTCATGGCGTCGAGGGCGCGCAGGTGGGCCTCGGCGAGGTCGGCGACGTGGATGTAGTCGCGGACGCAGGTGCCGTCGGGCGTCGGGTAGTCGTCGCCGTAGACGTTGATGGCCTCGCGCTGTCCGAGGGCGACCTGCAGGACCAGCGGGATGAGGTGCGACTCGGGGTCGTGGCGCTCGCCGCACTCCTTGTAGGCGCCGGCGACGTTGAAGTAGCGCAGCGAGACGGCGGCGAGGCCGTGGGCGGCGCACTCGCCGGTGATCATGTGGTCGACGGCGAGCTTGGTGGCGCCGTAGGGGTTGGTCGGCGCGGTGGGCGCGGACTCGGTGATCGGCACGGTCTCGGGCTCGCCGTAGGTGGCGGCGGTCGACGAGAAGACGAGGCGGCGGACACCGGCGTCGCGCATGGCGGCGATGAGCGCCATCGTGCCGGCGACGTTGTTGTCCCAGTACTTCTCGGGCTTGGCGACGGACTCGCCGACCTGAGAGAAGGCGGCGAAGTGCAGGACGCCGTCGTAGGAGGAGTCCAGCCACTTCGCGGCGTCCTGGATGCGGCCCTCGATGAAGGCGGCACCGGCGGGGACGCCCGCGCGGAAGCCGGTGGAGAGGTCGTCGAGGACGGTGACCTCGTGCCCCGCCTCGATGAGGTGGGCGGCGACCGTGCTGCCCACGTAGCCGGCTCCACCCGTCACCAGGTACTTGGACGTGCCTGCCTTGCTCAACTGCTTGCCACCTCTCGGAGTCTGTCGGCCGCGGACTCCGGCGAGACGTCGTTCATGAACGCGCCCATGCCGGATTCGGTGCCCGCGAGGTACTTCAGCTTGCCAGAGGCCCGCCGGACGGTGAAAAGCTCCAGGTGCAGCGCGAACTCGTCACGGTCCTCGGCGGCGCCGGAGCGGGCCGTGGGCGCCTGGTGCCAGGCGGCGATGTACGGGGTGGGCGGGGCGTCCGGGCCGAAGAGGCGGTCGAAGCGGCGCAGCAGCTCCAGGTAGAGCCGGGGGAACTCGGCGCGGGCGTCGTCGTCGAGCGCGGTGAGGTCGGCGACCCGCCGGTGCGGGTACAGGTGGACCTCGTACGGCCAGCGGGCGGCGTACGGCACGAAGGCGGTCCAGTGCTCGCCGGCGAGGACCACCCGCTCGTCCTTGCGCTCGCGCTCGACGAGGTCGTCGAAGAGGTTGCGCCGGGTGTGGGCGCGGTGCGCGGCGGCGTTGCGGAGCATGGTCGCGGTGCGGGGCGCGGTGAAGGGGAAGGCGTAGATCTGCCCGTGGGGGTGGGCGAGGGTGACGCCGATCTCGGCGCCGCGGTTCTCGAAGCAGTAGACCTGCTCGACGCCCGGGAGCGCGGAGAGCTCGGCGGTGCGGTCGGTCCAGGCGGCGAGGACGAGGGCGGCGCGCTCCTCGGTGAGGTCGGCGAAGGACGCGGTGTGGTCGGAGGTGAAGCAGACGACCTCGCAGCGGCCGTGCTCGCCTTCGAGCGAGGGGAAGCGGTTCTCGAAGACGGCGACCTCGTAGGAGGTGGCCGGGATCTCGCTCTGCCAGTCGTCGGTGGAGGGGCAGAGCGGGCAGCTGTCGGCCGGTGGGTGGTAGATGCGGCCCTGCCGGTGGGAGGCGATGGCGACGTACTCGTCGAGCAGCGCGTCGTAGCGGATCTCCGAGGCGGAGACGACGGGGTCGAGGGGTCGCCGGTCGACGGCGGCGCGGTCTTCGTCGTGCGCGTCGAAGTAGACGAGCTCACGCCCGTCGGCGAGACGGGTGACGGTCTTCCTCACGGCGGGCTTCCTCACGGCGGGCTTCCTCACGGGATGGACCCAACAGAACCACCCACAAAAAACCACAACCAAACATCGATGCGCAAGAGTCGACCTTGGCCGACCACCCGAAAGCAGCACCCGCTACATGCGCGGCCGCGGCACCCGATCCAGCAGCCCCGTCCGCGCCGCCAGCGCCGCCGCCTCCAGGCGCGAGCCCACGCCCAGCTTCATCAGCACCCGCTGCACATGCGTCCGGGCCGTGCTGGGCGCGATCGCCATGCCCACCGCGATCACCCGGGTGTCCTCGCCCTCGGCGACCCGCACCAGGACCTCCGCCTCGCGCGGCGTGAGCAGCCGCAGCAGCCGCTGCCCCTCGTCGTCGGGCTGCGCGGCCGGGTTGAGCAGCTCCGCGAAGGCGCCCTGGATGAGCTGCGGCGCCACGGCCGCCTCACCGGCCCTGGCCTTCACCAGGGCCCGCTCGACGCCCTCGATGCGCTCGTCGTGGCGCACGTAGCCGGACGCCCCGGCGGCGAACGCGGCGGCGATGCCGCGCGGCGAGGGGACCGGGCCGAGCACGACGACGGCGATCTGCGGGCGCTCCCGCTTGATCCGTACGACGGGGTCGAAGACGCCCGGCTCGGCGGGCGCCGACGTCCCCAGGAGGCAGACCTCCGGTGCCCGGCTCACCACCAGCTCCGCGGCCCCGGCCACCGGCGCGGCCGCGGCGAGCACCCGGTGCCCGCGCAGCTTCAGCGCCGAGGCCAGTGCCTCCGCGTGCAGTCGGTGGTCGTCGACCACCATGAGCCGAACCCCCATCTGTCCTCCCCCTCCCGGGCCAGGCCGTCCCCCGACCCGCACCCTGCCCCGGCAAGCTACACACTCCCCCGCGCCGCTTTGCCCCAATCGCGCAAAACACCGAGGGCCCCTCCATCCCGGAGGGGCCCTCGGCGGCGTCGCGTTGACGCCTGAGCGGCGATCAGCGGCCGTCAGCCGGCGGTGGCGAAGCCGACCGCGAGGTACTGCTTGCCGTACGCGGACGTGCTCTTGCTGACCAGGGTGTCGGCGACGAAGAAGTGGCCGTTGCCGAAGAGGTACTCGGCGCCGGTCGAGCTGAAGCTCGTCTCCGCGTCGCGGGTCGGCTTGTCGGCCGGGTTCTCCATCAGGAGCGTCGGCTTCATCGTGCCGCCGTTGAGGGAGACGATCTGCCCGCCCTTGTCGTACGGCGGGATCTTGTACGCGATGAGGTCGCCGCCGTCCATGCGCAGCGGGACCAGCGTGTACCTGTCGCCCGCGTCGGCCTTCGCCGGCAGCGACTGACCGGTGTTCAGGTCGAAGGCGATGATCTCGTTGGTCTCGTCGCCGTACTCGCCGGTGCTGCCCTCGTGCTCCTCGGTGGGCACGTACAGCCGGTTGTTGCCGACCGCCAGCATCGTGCAGGCCTCGACGTGGGTCGAGCGGCAGCGGCCGGCGTAGTGGTCCGCGTCCGCCGTGATCTTGGCCTTGAGCTTGCCGGTCTTCTCGTCGATGGAGAAGAAGTCCGAGATGCCGCTGCCGTCACCGGCCGCGTCGTTCACGTCGGCCGCGACGACCAGCGGCTTGGTGGAGACGACCGACGCGAAGTCGACGCCCGTGGGCATCTTGTACTGCGAGATCGGCGCACCGGTCATCGGGTCGAGGTTCTGGATGGTGACCGACGGGTCGTTGTACGAACCGCACTTGCGCACCGCGACGAGGCCGTCGCCGCCGCCGTAACCGAGGTCCTCGCAGTCGTTGGCGTTGGCCTGCGGCTTCCAGCGCGGGTTGCCGTTGGCCACGTCGAAGGCGGCGCCGCCGTCCATGCCGCCGGCCGCGACGGTCCGGCCGGAGAGGGTGACCTCGGCGAAGGTCGCCTTCTTGTCGCCCGCCGTACCGCCGGTGACCGACGTCGTCCACACCATCTTGCCGGTGACGAGGTCGACCAGGCCGACCTCGGTGCACGGCTGGTAGTAGCGCGGCGCGACCCGCTTGGTGGCCTCGAAGAGGACCGGCACCTTGAAGTCGGCCGTCATGTGGCGCGAGGCGCCGCAGACCTGGCCGGTCAGCGGCAGGGTCCACAGGACCGTGCCCTTGTCGAGGTCGTAGCCGACCACCGAGTTGACGCCCGTCTTCACGTACGCCTTGTCGGTGATCCAGGAGCCGGAGACGTCGGTGACGTCCGGGACCTTCGGCAGCTGCACCTGGAAGGCCAGCTTGGACTTCGGGTCGGCCGGGGCCTTCTCCTTGCCGTCCCCGCCGATGCCGCCGTCCTGGCCGCCGTCCTTGCCGCCGCTCGCCGCGCCCGACGTGCCCTTGGCGTCATCGCCCTTGTCGCCGCCACCGGAGTTGGCGTACCACAGGCCGCCGCCGACGAGCAGCACGACCGCGACGACCGCCGCGATGACGATCTGCATCTGCGCGGACAGCTTCTTTCCGCCGGGACCGCCGGGTACGGGCGGGGGCGGCGGGGCGTAGCCGTACTGCTGCGCGGTCGGCGGCTGCTGGTACTGCTGCGGCTGCTGGTACTGCGGCTGCTGCGGCGGGTACTGCGGCTGCTGCTGCGGGTAGCCGTACGGCGGCTGGACCGGCTGCTGCGGCGGCGGCACGGGCGCGCCGAACCCTCCGGGCGGAGGGTCCTGCGGGGCCCCGAAGCCTCCCGGGGGAGGCCCCGGGGGCTGGTTCGGCGGGGGTGGCGGCTGCGTCATGACATTCGTACCTCAGGGAAGGAGGGAAGGGGCGCGGTGCGTCACTTGCCGTAGGCCATCATCGTCTTCGTCTCCTTCTCCTCCTGGTCGTTGGCGGCGGAGACCCGGCCGGCCGCGATCACGAAGGTGCCGTTGGAGTACGCGTACCGGGCGCTGTAGAAGGAGCTCTCGATCTCGGCCGTCGCGACCTGGTGCTGGAGCACCACCTTCGGCGCGCCGCCCGTCGGGGCGAGGGTCGCGACCGCGCCGCCCTTGTCGAACTTGGGCTCGACGTAGAGCAGCACGTCCGAGCCCTCCATGCGCAGCGGCGTCATCTGCTGCTCGGCGGGCGCCTTGGAACGCCACTTCTGCTTGCCGGTGTTGAGGTCGAAGGCGACGACCTCGTTGGACGTGCCGTAGGAGGTGTCCGTGGCCATGTAGAAGGTGTTCGCGTCGGCGGCGACACCGGTGCAGCCCTGGAGGTTCTGGCCGAAGATGACGAAGGTGCCGCCGCAGTGCGGGGCGTACTTGTCGTTGCCGCTGCCCTGGATCTGGGAGCGCAGCGAGCCGTTGGCGTTGAGCGCGAAGACGGACCACTTCTTCTCGTCGCGCTGGGTGGCGGAGACGACCAGCGGGTCGACCGAGTAGACCTTGTCGACCTCCCAGTTCGGCTTCAGGCTGAACTGCCACTTGGCCTTGCCGGTGACCGGGTCGAACTCGCTGACCGCCTGCTGCTCCTTGCTCGCGTCGCCGGAGGGGCACTTGACGGCGCCGATGAGCTTGGAGCCGCCGGCGAACGCGATGGGCTTGCACTTGCCGTTGGAGGCGCCGGCCGGGAAGCCGAAGAGCTGCTTGCCGTCGGCGAGCGAGTATCCGTAGGCGCTGCTGCTGCCCGCCGCGGTCACCGTGCTGCCGCTGATGGCGAGGGTGTTGTCGGAGAAGCCGAAGAAGCCGGCGCCCTTGGGGACGGACTGCTTCCAGCCGGCCTTGCCGCTGGTGGCGTCCACCTGCTGGAGCTCGGTGCACTTGGCACCGTCCTTGGCGTTCTCCTGGTAGGCGAAGACCATGGCGCCGTTGGCGGCGGGCTCCTGCGCGGCGGCGCACAGCTTGAACGGCACGTCGAGGTGCCACTTGGCGGAGCCGTCGGCGAGGCTGTAGCCGTCGATGCCCTTGTACATGGCCTTGACGACGGTGTCGCCGACGATCCACGGGCCGAAGACGTCGGCGCCGTTGCGCGGCAGGTCGACGTTGTTCTTCAGGAGCCAGTCGACCTTCGCCTCGCCGGGCTTGCGGCCGGAGTTCAGGTCGTTGTCGTCCTCGCCGCCGTCGCCCTTGCCGTCGCCCTTGTCGACGGAGTCGGTCGGCTTGGGCACGGTGCTGGAGGAGTTGCTGGGCTTGGCGACCGGGTTGTCGTCGCCACCGCCGCTCAGCGCGAACCAGGTGCCGCCGCCGATGACGAGCAGCGCGGCGGCCGCCGCGGCGACGATGACGCCGGGCTTGCCCTTGAACGGGTTGTTCCCGCCGCCGGAGCCGGGCGCGGGGGCGCCGGGCATCGGGGCGGTCGGGTAACCGCCGTAAGGATTCGGCTGCTGGCCGTAGGGGCCGGGCTGCTGGCCGTACGGACCGGGCTGCGGCTGCTGCGGGTAGCCGTACGGGCCGGACTGCGGCTGCTGCGGGTAGCCGTACGGGCCGGGCTGGGCCGGCGGCTGCACCGGCGGGGCCTGCGGCACGGTCGGCGGCATCGGCGGCGCGGCCGGGGCCTGCGGCGGCATCGGCGGCGCGGCGGGCGCCTGCGGCGGGACCGGCGGCGCGGCCGGGACCTGCGGCGGAACGTTCTGGCCCAGGCGCGGATCCTGGGGCGGATCCTGGCGCGGGTCCGGGTCGGGTGCGCCGAATCCCTGCGGCGGCGGCTGGTTGCTCGGCGGCTGGGTCATCAGCGCGTTCCCCCTTGAAAGTGAGCGGGTTTTCTTTCTACCACTCACCTGATGGCGCAAAAGTGACCGGTCCGTCCCTTGTACCCAAGGGAGGACCGGCCCGTGATGCCCTCGTTACTCGTCTTCTACGACATCTCTACGCGTCGGGGGCGCGGCGCGCGTGCGACGCGCGCACGACGCGGGTCCGCTACGCGTCCTCGGCGAGCTCCAGCCACCGCATCTCCAATTCCTCGCGCTCCCCCGCGAGTTCCCGGAGCTCGGCGTCCAGCTTGGCCACCTTCTCGAAGTCCGTGGCGTTCTCGGCGATCTGAGCGTGCAGCCTGGACTCCTTCTCGGAGACCTTGTCGAGCTGCCGCTCGACCTTCTGCAGCTCCTTCTTCGCGGCGCGCGCGTCGGCGGCCGACACCCCGGACTTGGGCGCCGCGGCGGGCGCGGGGGCCGGGGTGGCGGCCTCGATCATCTTCTGCCGCCGCTCCAGGTATTCGTCGATGCCACGCGGCAGCATCCGCAGCGTCTTGTCGCCGAGCAGCGCCAGGACGCGGTCGGTGGTGCGCTCGATGAAGAAGCGGTCGTGGGAGATGACGATCATCGAGCCGGGCCAGCCGTCGAGCAGGTCCTCCAGCTGGGTGAGCGTCTCGATGTCGAGGTCGTTGGTGGGCTCGTCGAGGAAGAGGACGTTGGGCTCGTCCATGAGGAGCCGGAGCAGCTGGAGCCGGCGCCGCTCGCCGCCGGAGAGGTCGCCGACCGGCGTCCACTGCTTGTCCTTGCCGAAGCCGAACTGCTCGCACAGCTGCCCGGCGCTCAGCTCCCGGCCCTTGCCGAGGTCCACGCGGTCGCGGATCTGCTGCACGGCCTCCAGGACGCGCAGCTCGGCGGGGAGTTCGGTGACGTCCTGGGAGAGGTAGGCGAGCCGCACGGTCTTGCCGACGACGATCTTCCCCTCGGCCGGCTGCTGCTCGCCCTCGGAGACGGCGGCGTCGGCGAGGGCGCGGAGCAGCGAGGTCTTGCCGGCGCCGTTGACGCCGACGAGGCCGATGCGGTCGCCGGGGCCGAGCTGCCAGGTGAGGTGCTTGAGGAGGGTCTTCGGGCCGGCGGTGACGGCGACGTTCTCCAGGTCGAAGACGGTCTTGCCGAGCCGGGCGTTGGCGAACTTCATCAGCTCGCTGGTGTCACGGGGCTCCGGGACGTCGGCGATCAGCGCGTTCGCCGCCTCGATCCGGAACCGCGGCTTCGACGTGCGGGCGGGGGCGCCGCGCCGCAGCCAGGCCAGCTCCTTGCGGACCAGGTTCTGCCGCTTGACCTCCTCGGTCGCGGCGATCCGCTCCCGCTCGGCGCGCGCGAAGACGTAGTCGGAGTAGCCGCCCTCGTACTCGTAGACCGCGCCGCGCTGCACGTCCCACATGCGGGTGCAGACCTGGTCGAGGAACCACCGGTCGTGGGTGACGCAGACCAGCGCCGAGCGGCGGTTGCGCAGGTGCTCGGCGAGCCAGGCGATGCCCTCGACGTCGAGGTGGTTGGTGGGCTCGTCGAGGACGATCAGGTCCGGGTCCTCGATGAGCAGCTTGGCGAGCGCGATCCGCCGCCGCTCGCCACCGGACAGCGGCCCGATGACCGTGTCGAGCCCCTTCTCGAACC
Organism: Streptomyces sp. NPDC004327; assembly: GCF_042873935.1. Lineage (NCBI taxonomy): Bacteria > Bacillati > Actinomycetota > Actinomycetes > Kitasatosporales > Streptomycetaceae > Streptomyces > Streptomyces sp. NPDC004327. Next base: position 167,167 of record NZ_JBIAME010000012.1, read on the forward strand.
CCGGCAGGTCGAGCCCGCCGAAGAGCCCGGTCAGCACGTCCCGGATCCTGGCGCTGCCGGCCCACTCGTGGTCGGCCATCACGCCGATCACCTCGTGCCGGATCGTCGCCGCCGGGTCGAGCGAGTCGTGCTGCGTCAGCACGCCGAGCCGCAGCCCGCCGCTGTGCGTGACGCGCCCGGTGTCGGCCTCCTCCAGCTTGGCGAGCATCCGGATCAGGGTGGTCTTGCCGTCGCCGTTGCGCCCGACGACCCCGATCCGGTCCCCTTCGGAGACGCCGAGGGACACCCCGTCGAGCAGTGCACGGGTGCCGTACACCTTGCTGACGGACTCGACATTGACCAGATTGACGGCCATTTCACTCCTGTACCGGGGGATCGATCGACATCCAGGGTAGACGGCGACACCAAACGGGCGGCGCGCTCACCCTGAGTGACGAACGGATCGGCGGCGACGGGCGCCGGGACCGGCGGCGGGCGGATGTCGGTCCCGCCGGCGGTGTGCCAACCGGGGCCATGCCGTCGGCCACGCGAGCGATCTCCCGGCCGGGGCTGCCGCCGGGCCGGGCCGGCGGGTCGTCATGTTCTTCTCGTGCCGCTCCCGGCATCTCACGACCGCCCAAGGAGAGCCCGATGCCCCGCCTCCCCCATCGCCCTCGTCTCCCCCGTCTCCTCCGTCTCCCCCGTCTCGTCGTGTTCGCCGCCGGCACCGCCGCGCTCGGCGTGCTCGCCGCCGGACCCGCGCCCGCCGCGGCCGGCAAGCCGGGCGGTGATCCGACGGTGTCGGATCCGAGCGTCCTGGCCCACTTCGACTTCGGCGCCGGTCAGACGCCCGAGAACATCGCCCTGGAGCCCGACGGCTCCGCCGACGTGACCTGGGCCTTCGCACGGCAGATCGCCCGCGTCGACCCGGAGGGTCACACGGAGGTCCTCGCCGAACTGCCCGCCGTCACGGACCCGCAGACGCCCAACATCGGCGCGGCGATCGTCACGGGCATCGCCCGTGCGCACGACGGCGTGCTGTACGTCGCCTACGCCACCGGCACGGCCGAGACCGGCATCTGGCGCGTCGCCCCGGACGGCGGCGAGCCCGAGCAGATCGCCCAACTGCCGGCGAACGGCTTCCCGAACGGCATCGCGATCGACGAGGAGTGCGGCACGCTCTACGCCGCCGACTCGGTGCTCGGCCGGGTCTGGAGCGTGCAGCTCGACGACCCGAAGCCGCGGGTGTGGGCGTCGGGCAACGCGCTGCTGCCCGCCGCCGCGGGCGGCTTCGGGGCCAACGGGCTGAAGCTGCACGACGGGGCGGTGTGGGTGACCAACAGCGACCGGGGCACGCTGCTCCGCATCCCGGTCGGACCCGACCCGGACCGGGCCGCCGGGCCGGTCGAGACGCGGGCGACCGGCCTGGACGGCGTGGACGACTTCGCCTTCACCGGTCACGGCGACACCGTGCTCGCCGCGCGGATCCTGAAGAGCGAACTCGACCTCGTACGCCCCGACGGCACCCACAAGGCCGTCCTGACCGCCAAGGACGGGCTGGACAACCCGACCTCGGTGGCGGTGCGCGGCAAGACCGTCTACGTCAACAGCGCCGCCTACTTCACGACGCCCGACCCGGACCCGAACCTGCTCCTGGCCCGGATCTCCAAGGACAAGTAGCCGCTCAGGCCAGGACGCTCGCCCCGGCCGCCGGGGAGGTCGCCACCCGGGCCGTCCGACAGGTGCCGGAGGCGATCAGGGCCGCGGCGACCGACGCGGCGGCCTCCGCGTCCTTCACCAGGAACGCCGTCGTCGGCCCCGAGCCGGAGACCAGGCCGGCGAGCGCGCCCGCCTGCGTGCCCGCCGTCAGGGTCGCGGCGAGCGAGGGCCGCAGGGACAGCGCGGCGGGCTGGAGGTCGTTGGCGAGGGCGCCGGCCAGCGCGACCGCGTCCCCCGTCCGCAGGGCGTCGAGCAGCGCGGGCGCGGCGGCCGGCTCCGGCACGGCCACGCCCTCGGTCAGCCGGTCGAACTCGCCGTACACCGCCGGCGTCGACAGCCCGCCGTCGGCGACCGCGAACACCCAGTGGAAGGTCCCGCCGACCGGCAGCCCGGTCAGCTTCTCGCCGCGCCCGACACCGAGCGCCGCACCGCCGACCAGGCTGAACGGCACGTCGGAGCCCAGCTCGGCGCAGATGTCGAGGAGTTCGGCGCGCGGGGTGTCCAGGCCCCACAGCGCGTCGCAGGCCAGCAGCGCGCCCGCGCCGTCGGCGCTGCCGCCGGCCATGCCGCCGGCGACCGGGATGTCCTTGGCGATGTGCAGGTGCACGTCGGGCGAGATGCCGTGCCGGGCCGCGAGCAGCTCGGCGGCGCGCGCGGCCAGGTTGGTGCGGTCGAGCGGCACCTGGTCGGCGTCGGGGCCCTCGCAGGTGATCGTGAGCGTCTCGGCGGGGGTCGCCGTGACCTCGTCGTACAGCGACACGGCGAGGAAGACGTTGGCCAGGTCGTGGAAGCCGTCGGCCCGGGCGCCGCCGACCGCGAGCTGGACGTTGACCTTCGCCGGAACCCGTACGGTCACGCTCATCCCCTGGCCTCCGGCTTGTTCTCGGCGATCCGGGCGAACTCCTCCACCGTCAGCGCCTCGCCCCGCGCCTGCGGCGAGATGCCGGCCGCCACCAGCGCCTCCTCGGCCGCCGCCGGCGAGCCCGCCCAGGTCGCGAGCGCGGCCCGCAGGGTCTTGCGGCGCTGCGCGAAGGCCGCGTCGACGACCGCGAAGACGTCCTTCTTGGCCGCGGTCGTGGCGACCGGCTCGGTGCGCCGGACGAGCGAGACGAGACCGGAGTCGACGTTGGGCGCGGGCCAGAAGACGTTGCGGCCGATGGAACCGGCCCGCTTGACCTCCGCGTACCAGTTCGCCTTCACCGACGGCACGCCGTACACCTTGTTGCCCGGCCGGGCCGCGAGCCGGTCCGCGACCTCCGCCTGCACCATGACGAGGGTGCGCTCGATGGTCGGGAAGCGGTCCAGCATGTGCAGCAGGACCGGGACGGCGACGTTGTACGGCAGGTTCGCGACGAGGGCGGTGGGCGGCGGGCCCGGCAGCTCCTCGACGTGCATGGCGTCGGAGTGGACCAGCGCGAAGCGGTCCTTCTTCCGCGGCATGCGCGCGGCGATCGTCGACGGCAGCGCCGCGGCGAGGATGTCGTCGATCTCGACGGCCGTCACCCGGTCCGCGGCCTCCAGGAGCGCGAGAGTGAGGGAGCCGAGCCCGGGGCCCACCTCCACCACCACGTCGTCCGGGCGCACCTCGGCCGTGCGGACGATCCGCCGCACGGTGTTGGCGTCGATGACGAAGTTCTGGCCCTTCTGCTTCGTGGGGCGGACGCCGAGGGCGGCGGCCAGCTCACGGATGTCGGCGGGGCCGAGGAGGGCGTCGGGGCTGTCGGGGCCGGTGGTGGTGCTCACCGGTACAGCGTACGGGGCCCTACGGCCGCCGGGCCGCCGGCTCACTCGTACAGCCTGCGCCCGCAGTGCGGCCACGGGCTCGCGCCCCGCCGCACGTACAGCTTCTTCGCCCGGAACGTCTGCTCCGCCGCCGTCGCCTCCTGCGCCACGCCGCTGCCGCCGAGGGCGCGCCAGGTGCCGGGATCGAACTGGTAGAGCCCGCCGTACGTCCCCGAGGCGTCGACGGCGGTCGGCCGGCCGCCTGACTCGCAGGCGGCGAGCGCGCCCCAGTCCAGGCCGTCGGCGCCGGCCACCGAGCCCGGCAGCGGCCGGGTGCCGATCCGGATCCGCTGGGGGACGGGTTCGCGCACGGTCTCCTCGGCGATCCGGCGCGGCCGCTGCCGCACCCCGTTGACCGTCCGCAGCGCGTAGGTGACCCGGCGCACGCCCGGCACGCCCCGCTGCTCGACGAGCTCGGTGCCCGCGAACAGCTCCGGGTCGCGGGTCCGCTCGACGGCGTACGGGACGGGCTCCTCGCGGATCTCCTCGCCGCCGCTGATCCGCAGCACGGTGATGGTCTGGCCGTCGCGCGGGAAGGAGTCGGCCGGCACGGAGGTGGTGTCCTGGCCGGACAGGGTGAGGCCGGCGTCGTCGACGGCCTCGCGGACGGTGGCCGCGTTGGTGCGCACGGTCCGTTCGCGGCCGTCGGCGAGGAAGGTGACCGAGCGCTCGGTGCGCACGTCGAGGGCGAGGCCGTGGCGGGAGATCGGCGCGCCGCGGGAGACGGACAGGTACGCCCCTTCGGCCCGCACCCCGAGCTGGCGCAGGGCCCCGTCGACGGTCCGCGCGGTGGTCCACACCTGGCGGCGCTGCCCGTCGAGGGTGAGGGCGACGGGGCGGCCGTAGCGGACCACCACCTCGTCGCCGCTGACCAGTCCGGAGCCGGGGGCGGGGGCGACGATGTCGTGCTCGCCGACGGCCAGGCCCTCGTCGGCGAGGAGGTCGTCGATGCCGTCGGCGAAGGTGTGCAGGGTGCGCGGGACGCCGTCGACGGAGAGCCGGACGGCCTTGTCGCTGGCCACGAAGGCGCTGGTGCCGCCGGCGAGGAAGGCGACGACGAGCGCCTGCGGGACGATCCGGCGCAGGCCCTCGACGGCGGGCGGGGCGGACTTGCGCCGCCGGGCGCCGCCGCCGGACCGGTGGCCCTGGGGAGTGCTCACGAGGCCGGGACCCTAGCCCCGGCGCCGGTCACTCTCCACGACGACCCGACCACATGGTGTAACCGTTATGGATCAGTAATCGAAGGCGCGGGCCGTGTTCGCGGCGATCGCCCCCGCCAGCTCGTCCTCGCCGATCCCGCGGACCGCCGCCATGGCCCGGACGGTGACCGGGATCAGGTACGGGGCGTTGGGGCGGCCGCGGTAGGGCGCGGGGGTGAGGAAGGGCGCGTCGGTCTCGACGAGGACCAGGTCGAGCGGGGCGACGGCGAGGGCGTCGCGCAGCGGCTGGGCGTTCTTGAAGGTGACGTTGCCGGCGAAGGACATGTAGTAGCCCTTGGCGGCGCAGATCTCCGCCATCGCGACGTCGCCGGAGTAGCAGTGGAAGACCGTCCGCTCGGGCGCGCCCTCCTCGTCGAGGACCCGCAGGACGTCGGCGTGGGCCTCGCGGTCGTGGATGACCAGGGCCTTGCCGTGCCGCTTGGCGATCTCGATGTGGGCGCGGAAGGAACGCTCCTGCGCGGCCATGCCCTCGGGGCCGGTGCGGAAGTGGTCGAGGCCGGTCTCGCCGACGGCGCGGACGCAGGGCAGGGCGGCGAGCCGGTCGATCTCGGCGAGCGCGTCGTCGAGCGCCGCGTCCCCGCCTCCCTCGCGGGCGCCCTGGCGGGACCAGCCGTCGGGATCCCCGAGGACGATCCTCGGGGCCTCGTTGGGGTGCAGGGCGACGGCCGCGTGCACGTTCTCGTGCCGGGCGGCGGTCTCCGCGGCCCACTGCGAGCCCTTGATGTCACAGCCCACCTGGACGACGGTCGTGACGCCGACGGCGGCGGCCTTGACGAGGGCCTCCTCGACGGTGCCGGACTGCATGTCGAGATGGGTGTGCGAGTCCGCGACCGGGACCAGCAGGGGCTCGGGCAGCGGCGGCGGGGCGTCCTTGGAACTCATGGCCCCGATCGTACGAGGGCCATGAGATCACCCGCGAAGGATTACCGCTTGCGGAAAGGGTGGAGAAGGTCGGAAAGATGCCAGTGGTGCGGTACGGGGGGCCTTTCCTCGCCCGCCGCCTCCGGGACGTCCTCGGTCAGCTCCTGGCCGATCGGCCCGGCGATCGACACCGGTCGCGTCGCCCTGGCCCCGCGGCCGTGGTGCTCGGCCGCGGCCGCCGAGTCGAGCACGGACGAGACCTGGCCCGCGCGCATGATGCGGACGACGTGGCTGCCGCAGTTCATGCAGGTGGGGCGGGACAGCGGGGACGGGACCCGGGCGCCGTCGGCCTTGTAGACGACGTACCCGTGCCCGTGGGCGTCGACGTGGTGCTCGATGTCGTACGCCTGCTCCCAGCCGTAACCACATCTCATACAGGCGAAGGCATACGCCTCGTGCGCGACCTCATGGGCGACGGACGGCGTTCCGGTGCCGGTGATCTCAGTCATTCCAGCTCCTCTCCACTGAACCAGTGGACGCCTTTTCGGGCCGGAACGCATCAGCTCCGGAAGAACCATGGACGCGCTTTGGCGTTTCCTTGCCCAAAGGCCCTGGGAGCGGGCCCGCCGCCGGGTTCCGCTTTGCCTTTCAGATTAGTCCTTTACCGTTTCCGGGGCCCGGTGCCGCCGCGTTCTTTGCCGCGACGACCGCATCGAACACCTCGCGCTTGGGAATGCCGGCGTCCGCCGCCACCGCCGCGATCGCCTCCTTGCGCCGCTCGCCCGCCTCCTCGCGCACCCGCACCCGGCGCACCAGCTCCTCGGCGTCCAGCTCGGCCGGCCCGGTCTCCGGGGCGCCCTCGACGACGACGGTGATCTCGCCCCGCACGCCGTCCGCCGCCCACTGCGCGAGCTCGCCGAGCGGGCCGCGCTTGACCTCCTCGTAGGTCTTGGTCAGCTCGCGGCAGACGGCGGCCCGGCGGTCCGCGCCGAAGACCTCGGCCATCGCGGCGAGCGTGTCGTCGAGCCGGTGCGGGGCCTCGAAGTAGACGAGGGTGCGGCGCTCGTCGGCGACCTCGCGGAGCCGGCCGAGCCGCTCGCCCGCCTTGCGCGGCAGGAAGCCCTCGAAGCAGAAGCGGTCCACGGGCAGCCCGGACAGCGCGAGCGCGGTGAGCACGGCGGACGGGCCGGGCACGGCGGTGACCTTGACGTCCTGCTCGACGGCGGCGGCGACCAGGCGGTAGCCCGGGTCGGAGACGGAGGGCATGCCGGCGTCGGTGACGAGCAGCACCCGCGCCCCGCCCACCAGCGCCTCGACGAGCTCGGGCGTCCGGGCGGACTCGTTGCCCTCGAAGTACGACACCACCCTGCCCTTGGTGTGCACGCCGAGGGCGCGGGTGAGCCCGCGCAGCCTGCGGGTGTCCTCGGCGGCCACGATGTCCGCGTTCTCCAGCTCGGTGGCGAGCCGGGGCGGGGCGTCCGCGATGTCGCCGATGGGGGTACCTGCGAGTACGAGCGTTCCAGTCACGCCTCACATCCTCCCAGCCCGCTGTGACATCCACCCAGCCCGGGACTCCCCGCCCTTACGGGCGACGCGCACAGGCGCGTTCCCTACGATGGCGCGGTGACCAGTACCGCACCCGAGGCCCTGGAGGGTCCGCACCCCATGGCACCGACCGTGGCAGAACCCTCTTCCTGGCAGCAGCGGCTGCGGCGCTTCGGCTACCGGCCGCCCGTCGCGGGCGCCGCCGGCACGCTGTCGATCGGCCTGCGGGAGCGGCTCGTGCCGCCGTACACCCGGCCCTCGCCGCGGCTGTGGTCGCTGTTCGGCATCTCGCCGGCCGGCGCCGAGCGGGTGTGGCGGTTCGCCGCCTGGGGCGGTCCGCTGTTCGTGGCCCTGGTCGCGGGCCTGCTGCGGTTCTGGAACCTGGGCAAGCCGCACGCGGTGATATTCGACGAGACGTACTACGCCAAGGACTCCTGGGCCCTGATCAACCAGGGCTACGAGGGCGCCTGGCCCAAGGACATCGACAAGACGATCCTGGCCGACCCGGGCGCGGTGCTCGTGCCGACGGATCCGGGGTACGTGGTCCATCCGCCGGTCGGCAAATGGGTGATCGGCATCGGCGAGAAGCTGTTCGGCTTCGAGCCGCTGGGCTGGCGCTTCATGGTGGCGCTGCTCGGCACGCTGTCGGTGCTGATGCTGTGCCGGATCGGGCGGCGGCTGTTCCGCTCGACCTTCCTCGGGTGCGTCGCGGGCCTGCTGCTCACGGTGGACGGCCTGCACTTCGTGATGAGCCGTACGGCGCTGCTCGACCAGGTGCTGATGTTCTTCGTGCTCGCGGCCTTCGGCTGTCTGCTGATCGACCGGGACCGGGCGCGGGCCCGGCTCGCGGGCGCGCTGCCGACGGACGAGGAAGGGGTGCTGCGGCCGGACGCGTCGGTCGCGGAGACCCTGGGGCTCGGCTGGCGGCCCTGGCGGCTCATGGCGGGCGTGATGCTCGGCCTGGCCGCCGGCACCAAGTGGAACGGCCTCTACATCATGGCCGCGTTCGGCCTGATGACGGTCCTGTGGGACCTGGGCGCCCGCCGTACGGCCGGCGCGATCCGCCCGTACGCGGCGGTGGCCAGGCGCGACCTCGTCCCGGCCTTCCTCTCCGTCGTCCCGGTCGCGATCCTCACCTATGTCGCCTCCTGGACCGGCTGGATCGTCACCGACAAGGGCTACTTCCGGCACTGGGCCGCGGAGCAGGACCGGATGGGCGGGGGCGGGACCTGGGGCTGGCTGCCGGAGTGGCTGCGCAGCCTGTGGCACTACGAGACCGAGGTCTACAAGTTCCACGTGGGCCTGACCTCGCCGCACACCTACCAGTCCAACCCGTGGAGCTGGATCGTCCTCGGCCGCCCCGTCTCCTACTTCTACGAGTCCCCCGCGCCCGGCACCGCCGGCTGCCCGGCGAGCGCCACCGAGAAGTGCGCCCAGGAGGTCCTCGCCCTCGGCACGCCGCTGCTGTGGTGGGCGGCCTGTTTCGCGATCCTGTACATCCTGTGGCGCTGGGCCTTCCGCCGCGACTGGCGCGCGGGCGCGATCGCGTGCGGGATCGCGGCGGGCTGGGTGCCGTGGTTCCTCTATCAGGAACGCACCATTTTCTATTTCTACGCCGTGGTGTTCGTGCCGTTCCTGTGCCTCGCGGTGGCGATGATGATCGGGGCGATCGTGGGACCGCCGGGTTCCTCGGAAAGGCGGCGGACTTTCGGGGCGGTGGGCGCGGGTGTGCTCGTTCTCCTCATCGTCTGGAATTTCATTTACTTCTGGCCGCTGTATACCGGGACGGCGATTCCGATGGAGGCGTGGCGGAACAGGATGTGGCTGGACACCTGGGTGTAGTGGCGGCATCCGCGGGGCACCGGCCGGGCGGATGACGGGTGTTGCGGAAAACCGGCAGGACGGTCGCTTTCCGATAACGACCGGGGCGGCTGTCGGTCCTCCCTCGTAGGGTTCCTGTGGGGCCATACCTGGGGGAGGAGGCGCAGTCATGCGCAGTGGTGCCAAGGTCGCGATCGTCGGCGGAGTGTTCGCCGTGGTCGCGAGCGGGGTGGGTTACGGGGGGTACAACCTCTGGAACGGGATCACCGGCGGCTCGGGTTCGGGCACGAACTCGGCGTCCGGGTCCGAGGGGAGGAGGACGGGGCCGGTCACGCCCGAGGAGGTCACGGCGACCTCGAAGGACTTCCTGGCCGCCTGGGCGACGGGCGAGTCGCAGACGGCGGCCCGGCTGACGAACGACCCGGTCGCCGCCGGACCGGTCCTGCTCGGCTTCCGCGAGGACGCGAAGGTCTCCGCGGCGACGATCACGCCGGGCCCGGCGAGCGGGGCGACGGTGCCGTTCACGGTGAAGGCGACGGTGACCACCACCGGCATCTCCAGGTCCTGGACGTACACCTCGCGGTTGACGGTGGTGCGCGGGCAGACCACGGGCCGGCCGCTGGTCGACTGGAAGCCGGGCGTGCTGCACCCCAAGCTGACGACGCCGACGGCGAGGATCCGCACCGGCGGGGCGAAGACGGGCGAGATCAGGGCCGTCGACTACAAGGGGCGGGAGCTGACGGCGGAGAAGTACCCGTCGCTCGGCCCGGTCCTGGACCAGCTGCGCCAGCGGTACGGGTCCACGTTCGGCGGCAAGCCGGGCATCGAGGTGTACATCGACTCCGGCTCGCAGAGCGTGCCCGACACGACGCTGCTGACCCTCGCCAAGGGCGAACCGGGCCGGCTGGAGACGACGATCGACGCCGATGTGCAGGCGGCGGCCGAGAAGGCCGTGAAGCGGTACGGCACGGCGTCGGTGGTGGCGGTCAAGCCGTCGACGGGCGCGGTGCGGGCGATCGCGAACAACCCGGCGACGGGCTTCAACACGGCCTTCCAGGGCAAGACCATGCCCGGCTCGACGATGAAGATCGTGACGGCGGCGCTGCTCCTGGAGAAGGGCCTGGTGCAGGCGGACCGGGTGACGGAGTGTCCGCCCACGGCGATGTACAACGGGCGGACGATCAGGAACCTCGACGGCTTCTCCCTGGACGGCGCGACGTTCGGCAAGAGCTTCGCCAAGTCCTGCAACACCGCCTTCATCAAGAAGATCGACGACGTGGAGAAGACCGAGGGCGACGACTTCGGGCTGGCCCGGGAGGCGAAGGAGGTCTTCGGCATCGGCCTGGACTGGAAGACCGGCATCTCGTCGGAGGACGGCTCGGTCCCCGAGGCGAGCGGCGGCGCGGCCGCGGAGCAGTACATAGGCCAGGGCACCGTCACGATGAACCCGCTGAACATCGCCTCGATCACGGCGACGGCGAAGGACGGCACCTTCCGCCAGCCGTACCTGGTCGCCAGGAACGTGGACGACCGCGAGTTCGCCGTGGCCGAGCGGAGGCTGCCGTCCTCGGTGGCGCGCCAGCTGCGGGACATGATGCGGCTCACGGCGACCGCGCCGTACGGCACCGCGACCGGGGTGATGTCCTCGGTCTCCGGGGACAAGGGCGCGAAGACCGGCTCGGCGGAGGTCGACGGCCAGGGCGTCTCGGACTCCTGGTTCACGGGCTTCGCGGACGACCTCGCGGCGGCGGCCTTCGTGCAGGGCGGCGGGCACGGCGGCACGGCGGCCGGCCCGGTGGTGGCGCAGGTGCTGAACGCGCGCTGACGGCGCCGTAACCGGGTCGCCTGCCTCCTCGACGTACCGATAGCGTGCGGGCCCATGACGATGTCGCACGCAGATGCCCATCCGCAGTTCGCCGAGGCCCTGAGGGAGTTGGGCCTCGACGTCGAGGTGCGGCGCTTCCCGGACGAGACCCGCACCGCGCAGCAGGCCGCCGAGGCGATCGGCTGCGCGGTGTCGGAGATCGTGAAGTCGCTGGTGTTCGCGGCCGACGGGGAGCCGCTGCTGGTCCTGATGGACGGCTCGTCGCGGGTGGACGTGGAGGCGGTACGGGCGGAGCTGGGCGTGGCGGCGGTGACCCGCGCCGACGCCAAGGTGGTCCGGGAGACGACCGGGTACGCGATCGGCGGCGTCCCGCCGTTCGGGCACCGCACCCGCACCCGGGTGCTCGCCGACCGCGGGCTGCTCGACCACGAGGTGGTGTGGGCGGCGGCGGGCAATCCGCACAGCGTGTTCGCGCTCGACCCGCGGTCGCTGATCGCCCACGCGGGCGGCCGGCTCGTGGACGTCCGCGAGCGCACGGCGTGACGCCGCTGGTCGCCGTGGCGGTGCTGATCGCCGCGGTGACGCACGCCGCCTGGAACGCGATCGCCGCGCGCGTCACGGACCAGCTGCTGTCCTTCACGCTGATATCGGGCGGCGGCGCGCTGATCGGCGGCGTCGCGGCCTGCTTCACTCCCGTGCCGGCGGCGGGCGCCTGGCCGTATCTGCTCGCCTCGGCGGTGCTGCACATCGCCTACTACGTGCTGCTCATGAAGTCGTTCGCGCTCGGCGACTTCGGGCAGATGTACCCGATCGCGCGCGGCACGGCGCCGCTCGTCGTCACCCTGCTCGCCGCCGTCTTCGTCGGCGAGATCCCGGACGCCGCCCAGCTCGCCGGCGTCGCGGTCGCCTGCGCGGGCCTCACCGGCCTCGCCCTGTGGGGCATCCGCGGCAAGGGCACCCGCCCCCACTGGCCGGCCCTGCTCGCCGCCGGCGCCACCGGCCTGTCCATCGCCTCCTACACGGTCGTCGACGGCCTCGGCGTCCGCGCCTCCGGCACCCCGCTCGGCTACATCGCCTGGCTGATGCTCTGCGAGGGCCTCGCGATCCCCGCGTACGCCCTGTTCACCCGCGGCCGCACGGCCCTGCTGACGGACCTGCGCCCGCACGCCGCCGTCGGCCTCCTCGCCGCCGCCATGTCCGTCTCCGCCTACGCCCTCGTCCTGTGGGCCCAGACCAAGGCTCCGCTCGCCCCGATCGCCGCCCTGCGCGAGTCCTCGATCATCGTCGGCGCCGCCATCGGCGCGCTGCTGTTCAAGGAACGCTTCGGCGGCCCCAGGGTGGCGGCGGCGGGTCTGATGGTGCTGGGCATCGGGCTGATGCTGTACGCGAGTTGAGCCCGGCCAACCGGAGGGCGCCCTACCTATCGACAAATCGACCGTAACCGCGCACCTCACCCTCTATCGTCCTGCTCGAAAAGATCGATCGCGCACACCTACGAGGGAGATCACATGATCAGGTCGCGCACCATCGGCACCGCCCTGGCCACCGCCGTGCTCGCCGCCGGCACGCTCGTCGTCGGCGCCGGATCCGCGTCCGCGCACTACGTGGAGCCGGAGCCGGCGTTCCACCTCAAGAACGCGTACGGCGGCAAGTGCGTCGCCGTGCAGGGCTTCGAGAGCGGGACGAAGCCGTTCGGATGGGACTGTCTGGACTTCGCGGACCAGAACTGGATCTTCGACGAGACGGACGCGCCGACGCCCGGCGTGTACCGGCTGAAGAACGCGAACAGCGGCAAGTGCCTCGTGGTCCAGGGCTCCGACAACGGGGCCGTCCCGTTCCAGTACGACTGCTGGGGCTTCGCGGACCAGTACTGGCAGAAGGTCCTCACGCCCGACCCGGACCGCTTCAAGCTGAAGAACCTCAACAGCGGCAAGTGCCTGGCGATGCAGGGCACCGAGGCCGGGCGGATCCCGTTCCAGTACGACTGCGAGGACTACCTCGACCAGGAGTGGTACATCCGCTGACGCCCGGGCGGGAGCGTCACAGAGCCGCCCGGACCGCGCGCACCAGGGCCTGGGCGCGCGGGTCGGCGGTGACCGTCTTGCGCATGCCGTTGGTGACGTAGCCGAAGGCGACGCCGGTGTCCGGGTCGGCGAAGCCGAGGGAGCCGCCGCGGCCGGGGTGGCCGAAGGAGCTCGGGCCGAGGAGCGGCGAAGCCGGGCCGTGGAGCATGTGGCCGAGGCCGAAGCGGGTGCCCACGACGAGGACCCGGTCGGGGCCGGCGGACTCCTCGGTGCGGGCCAGGGTGAGCGTGGCCGGGGCGAACAGGCGCGGGCCGCCGTCGACCGGGCCGAGCGTGGAGGCGTAGAAGCGGGCCAGGGCGCGGGCGGTGGCGACACCGGCCGAGCCGGGGAGTTCGGCGGCCCGGTACACCGGGTCGTTCTCGTCGGGCCTCGGCTCGATGACCCCGAAGGCGCGCCGGGTCAGCGACGCCGGGTCCCGGTAGGCCGCCGTCACCGAGGGCTTCGGGCGCAGCTTCAGCATCGGGCTGTCGGCCGGCTCGATCTCGTCCACGGGGCCCAGGCGGCCGACCCGGTGGGCCTCCTCCTCGGGCAGCCCGATCCACAGGTCGAGGCCCAGCGGGCGGGCGATCTCCTCGGCGACCCAGCGGCCTATGGTGCGGCCGGTGACCCGGTGGACCAGGCCGGAGAGCAGCCAGCTGAAGGTGTGGGCGTGGTAGCCGTGCGCGGTGCCGGGCTCCCAGACGGGCGCCTGCGCGGCTATCGCGCGCATCGCGGTGTCCAGGTCGACGGCCTCGGCGAGGGTCAGCGGCCGGTCCAGGACCGGCACGCCCGCGCGGTGCGCGAGCAGCTGCCGTACGGTCACCCGGTCCTTGCCGGCCGCCTTGAACTCCGGCCAGTACGTGCCGACCGGCGCGTCCAGGTCGAGCTGGCCGCGCTGGTGGAGCAGCAGCGGCACGGCGGCGGAGACGCCCTTGGTGGCCGAGCGGACGACCTGCGCGGTGTCCAGCGCCCACGGCGCCTCGCCGTCGACGTCACGGGTGCCCGCCCACAGGTCGACGACCTTCGCGCCGTCCCGGTAGACCGCGACCGCCGCGCCCTTCTCGCCGCGCTGCTCGAAGTTGCGCAGGAACGCGTCCCTGACCGGTTCGAAACCCGCCGCCACCGTGCCCCGGACGTCCACCTGATCCACGCTTCCTCTCGTACGAACGACCCCCATGGTGCAACGCGGCCGCGCGCGAGGGGATTCCGGGGTCCGCCGGAGCCGTCCGGCCCGTCAGGCGACGGAGCTCGGCACGAAGCCGTAGGGCAGTTCGAGCCGGTGCCGCGCCATCAGTTCCTCGTCCGACAGGATCTCCGCGGTCCGCCCGTCGGCCGCGATCACGCCCTCGCTGAGGATCACCGCACGCGGGCACAGCTCCAGGGCGTACGGCAGGTCGTGGGTGACCATGAGGACGGTGACGTCCAGGGAGCGCAGGATGTCGGCGAGCTCGCGGCGCGAGGCCGGGTCCAGGTTGGAGGACGGCTCGTCGAGGACGAGGATCTCGGGCTCCATGGCCAGCACGGTCGCCACGGCCACCCGGCGCCGCTGCCCGAAGGACAGGTGGTGCGGGGGCCGGTCCGCGAAGTCCTCCATGCCGACCCGGGCCAGGGCCCGCCGTACGACCGCTTCGAGCTCCGCGCCGCGCACACCGGCCGCCGCCGGGCCGAAGGCCACGTCCTCGCGGACGGTCGGCATGAACAGCTGGTCGTCGGGGTCCTGGAAGACGATGCCGACCCGGCGCCGGATCTCGGCCAGGTGCTTCTTCTCCACCGGCAGCCCGGCGACCGTCACCCCGCCGGCGCCGCCGGTCAGGATGCCGTTGAGGTGCAGGACCAGGGTGGTCTTGCCGGCGCCGTTGGGGCCGAGCAGGGCGACCCGCTCGCCGCGCCCGACGGTCAGGTTCACGCCGAAGAGGGCCTGGTGGCCGTCCGGGTAGGCGTACGCGAGGCCGCGCACGTCGAGCGAGGGAGCCGGCGAGGGGGCAGTGGTCATAGCGTCCATCCGAGGAGGCAGATCAGGAGGGCGGTGAGCGGCAGCACGGCGGCCTGGCGCCACTGGGCGGTGGTGGCGGTGACCTCGTCGATGACCGGCATCGAGCCGGCGTAACCGCGGCTGACCATGGCCAGGTGGACGCGCTCCCCGCGCTCGTACGAGCGGATGAAGAGCGCGCCGGCGGACTTCGCGAGGACGCCCCAGTGCCGCACGCCCCGCGCCTCGAAGCCGCGCGAGCGGCGGGCGATGGACATCCGCCGCATCTCGTCGCTGATCACGTCGCCGTAGCGGATCATGAAGGAGGCGATCTGGACGAGCAGCGGGGGCAGCCTGAGCCGCTGGAGGCCGAGGAGCAGGGCGCGCAGCTCGGTGGTGGCGGCGAGCAGGACCGAGGCGGCGACGCCGAGGGTGCCCTTGGCGAGGACGTTCCACGCGCCCCACAGGCCGGGGACGCTCAGCGACACACCGAGGACGGTCGTCTGCTCGCCGGGCACCACGAAGGGCATGAGCGCGGCGAAGGCGACGAACGGGATCTCGATGAGCAGCCGCTTCAGCAGGAAGCCGGCCGGGACGCGGGCGCGCGCGGCGACGGCGCCGAGCAGCACCGCGTAGAGCGCGAAGGCCCAGATCGCCTCGCGGGGCGTGGCGACGACCACGACGACGAAGCCGAAGACGGCGGCGAGCTTGGTGTGCGGGGGCAGCGCGTGGACCGGCGACCGCCCCTGCCGGTAGAGCTTGTGCGCGTGGCCCGCACCCATGTCAGCCCGCTTCCGTGGCGGTGGGCGCGGGCGCGGCCGCACGGCGGCGGACGACCCAGAAGGCTCCGGTGCCGACGGCGAGCGTCGCGCCGACGCCGATCACGCCGGCCAGGCCGCCGGAGAGACGCGCGTCGGAGACGTCCTTGACGCCGTAGCCGGCGAGCGGGGAGTCGGCGGCGGCGTGCGGCTTGGCCTGGCCGGCGATGCCCTGGTCGACGGCGACCTTCTCCAGGCCGTCGGGGCTGGCGGAGGCGTAGAAGGAGACCAGGCCGGCGAGGACCAGCGCGGTGACGACGCCGCCGATCCACAGCTTCTTCGGAGAGCGGGCGGCGACCGGCCGGGCGGCCGGGGCCGCGTCGACGAGTTCGCCGTCGACGCGGAGCTTCAGCGGGGCGGTGAGGCCGCGGGCGCCGTGCACGAGGTCGGGGCGGACGGCGATGACCGCGCCGACGGTCAGCATGGTGATGACGGCCTCGCCGATGCCGATGAGGACGTGCACGCCGACCATCGCGGTGAGGACCTTGCCGAGCGGCACGTCGGTGGTGCCGCCGAGCGCGTAGATGGCGGTGAAGGCGACGGCCGCGGCCGGTACGGAGACGAGCGCGGCGACGAAGGAGGCGACGGTCACCGAGCGGCGGGTGCGCGGCAGCACGAGGACCAGGCCGCGGAAGAGCGCGTAGGCGACGACGACGGTGACGATGGCCATGTCGGTGACGTTCACGCCGAGCGCGGTGAGGCCGCCGTCCGCGAACAGCACGCCCTGCATGAGCAGGACGACGGCGACGCACAGGACGCCGGTGTACGGCCCGACGAGGATCGCCGCCAGCGCGCCGCCGAGCAGATGTCCGCTGGTGCCGGCCGCGACGGGGAAGTTGAGCATCTGCACGGCGAAGATGAAGGCGGCGACGAGGCCGGCCAGCGGGGCGGTGCGCTCGTCGAGTTCCCTGCGGGCTCCGCGCAGGCTGACGGCGACGGCGCCGGCGGCGACGACACCGGCGGCGGCCGATACGGGGGCGTTGATGAATCCGTCAGGTACATGCACGTCCCGAATGATAGAGCGCACCTGCGAATGGTTTGCAAGAGCGCCCAGCGGTCAGGAGTGCGGTACCCACCCCGGGCGCCCGCCCGGGATAAGTGGGACATTAGGGACTGATAAGGCGAATGAGTGTGAGGAGTCGTCCGATGCCCCACGCCGCTGGTGACCGAGAAGTCGAGGACCACGTCAAAGGCCGGATCATCAGCGACGCCCCGCTCTCGCGGCCCGTCCCGGTGGCCCTCCGCTACGACCCCGCCGCCGAACCACCCACCGTGCGCTTCGTCTTCCCCGGCAGCGTCGAGTGGTCCTTCCCGCGCGCCCTCCTGGAGACCGGGCTGCGCGCGCCCGCCCGGCGCGGTGACGTCGGGGTGTGGCCGTGCGGGCGGGTGCAGACGGTGGTCGAGTTCCACACGGACGACGGGGTCGCGGTGGTGCAGTTCGACACGGCCGTGCTGCTGCGCTTCCTGAGGCACACGTACGCCGCCCGCGCGCCTCTCAAGGCACGCTGACGGCGTACGCGTCGCGTCGGCTCCCCGTCCCCACAGGTTCCGGCGCGGTCCGGGGCGCACCGCCCGCTCAAGCGGCGGCCCCGGGGATTTCGGGAGGTCGGGGGCCCGGTGTGACGGGCCCCCGGCCCGGGCTCACGCCTTGACCAGCTCCTTCTCGGCCGGTCCCGCGGGGTCGGCCGGGCCGGCGGCCGCGGGCGCGTCGGCGGCCGCCAGGCCCTCGCCCTCCACGTCCACGTTGGGCAGCACGCGGCCGAGCCACTTCGGCAGCCACCAGGCCTTGTGGCCGAGGAGCGCGAGCACGGCCGGCACGATCGCCATGCGGACCACGAAGGCGTCGAAGAGGACGGCGACGGCGAGGCCGAAGCCGATCATCTTCACCATCTGCTCGCTGGAGCCGATGAAGCCGGAGAAGACCGCGATCATGATCACCGCGGCGGCGGTGACGACCCGGGCGCCGTGCTGGAAGCCGGTCACGATCGCCTGGCCCGGCCGGGCGCCGTGGACGTACGCCTCGCGCATCCGGGTGACCAGGAAGACCTCGTAGTCCATCGCCAGGCCGAAGACGACGCCCACCATGAAGATCGGCATCATCGACATGATCGGGCCGGTCTGCTCGACCCCGAACACGCTGCCCAGCCAGCCCCACTGGAAGACCGCGACGACCGCGCCGAGGGCGGCGACCACGGAGAGCAGGAAGCCGAGGGCCGCCTTCAGCGGGACCAGGACCGAGCGGAACACCACCATGAGGAGCAGGAAGGCGAGGCCGACGACGAGCGCCAGATAGGGCAGCAGGGCGTCGTTCATCTTCTGCGAGAAGTCGATGTTCATCGCGGTCTGGCCGGTGACCAGGACGTTGTCGCCGGTCGCGCCGCGGATGTCGTGGACCAGCTGCTCGGTGGCGGCGGACGACGGGCGGTCCTTCGGGATGACCGTGATCATCGCGGTGTCGCCGGCCTTGTTCGGGGTCGGCGGGGTGACGGCCGCGACGCCGTCCAGGTGTTTGATGGCCGACACCGCCTGGTCGGCGGCGCCCTTCGAGCCGTCGACGACCACGAGCAGCGGGCCGTTGAAGCCGGGGCCGAAGCCCTCGGAGAGCAGGTCGTAGGCGCGGCGCTCGCTGGTGGAGGTGGGCTTCACGCCGTCGTCCGGCAGACCCATCTCCAGGGACGCTGCCGGCACGGCGATGGCGCCGAGGCCGAGGACGCCGACGAGCATGACGATCAGCGGGCGGCGGATGACGAAGCGGGCCCAGCGGGTGCCGGCGTTCGCCTTGCCGTTCTTCTCGGCACCGGCCTGCCGCGGGGCGGCCTTCTCCGCGGCCGTCTTCTCCGCTGCGGCCGCGGCGGCCTTGCGCTGCTTGCGGCCGACGATCTTGTCACCGGCGAAGCCGAGCAGCGCCGGGATGAGGGTGAGCGCGATCAGGACGGCGATCACGACCGTGCCGGCCGCGGCGAAGCCCATCTTCGTGAGCATCGGGATGTTGACGACGGCCAGGCCCACCAGGGCGATGACCACGGTCAGACCGGCGAACACCACGGCGGAGCCCGCGGTACCGACCGCGCGCCCGGCGGCCTCCTCCTTCGCACGGCCCTCGGCAAGCTCCGCACGGTAGCGGGAGACGATGAAGAGGGCGTAGTCGATGCCGACCGCGAGGCCGATCATCATCGCGAGGGTCGAGGTGGTAGAGCCGAGGTCCAGCACGTTGGCGAGCGCGGTGATCGTGGAGACGCCGATGCCGACGCCGATGATCGCCGTGAGCAGCGGCAGTCCGGCCGCGACCAGCGAGCCGAAGGTGATGACGAGCACGATGCCGGCGATGACCACGCCGACGACCTCGCCCGCGCCGGTCTCCGGGATGCTCTGCAGCGCGTCGCCGCCGATCTCGACGGTGAGCCCGTGGTCCCGCGCCTGGGCGCCGGACTCCTTGAGCGCGTCACGGGTCGCGTCGCTCAGCTCCATCCCGCTGACCTTGTACGACACCGAGACATAGGCGACGCGGCCGTCACGGGAGATCGCCTGCGCCGCGTACGGGTCGGTGACCTGCGCGATCTGGTCCGAGCCGGCCTTGAGGTCGGCGACGGTCTTCTCGACCTCGGCCTTGTTGGCGGGGTCCTTCATCGTCTGGCCGGCCGGGGCCTGGAAGACCACGCGGGCGGTGGCGCCCTGGGCGTTGCCGCCCGGGAAGCGCTGCTCCAGCAGGTCGAAGGCGCGCTGGGCCTCGGTGCCGGGGATCGAGAAGGAGCTGGACGTCGCGGTGGACGCGGTGGCGGCGCCGACGCCGGCGAGGGCGAGGAGCGCCACCCAGATCAGGGCGACGAGCCGGCCGCGCCGGAAGGCGGCGCGGCCGAGCTTGTAGAGGAACGTGGCCACGGGGGCTACTCCCAAGAGTGGGTGGGACAGGGCATGGGGAGCCGGCCCGACGGCGTGAGCGGTGCGACGTCAGGTGGTGCGGGTGGTGCGGAAGGGGTCCTGCGCGGGGTGGTCTTGCGCGGGGGTCCCGCGGAGGGGTCAGGCGCCGAGTGAGGGGAGCACGACGGCGTCGACGTAGGCACGGAGGAACGCGGAGTCCACCGGCTGCTCATCGATCAGCGGGCGGGCGATGAACGCTCCGATCATCATGTGCGGCACGAGTTTCAGGGCCGGGTTGTCGGCACTGATCTCGCCCCGCCGGACGGCCCGGTCGAGCACCTCGTCGAGGCTGGCCATCTCGGGCTCGATGAGGTGCTCGCGCAGCGCCTCGAGCAGGTCGGGGTTGGTGTGAACGGCATGGGCCAGGCCCCGCATCAGCGCGGAGTCCCGCTCCATCTGGCAGTCGTCGGCCCGCTCCAGGTCCGCCAGCAGGTCGCCGCGCAGGCTGCCCGTGTCGATCCGCGTGAGCGTGACCGGCTTGTTGTGGCGCAGGGCCTTGGCGACGAGCTCGGGCTTGCTCCCCCACTGGCGGTAGAGGGTGGCCTTGCTGGACCGGGTGCGGGCGGCGACGGCGTCCATGGTGAGGGCGTCGTAGCCGACCTCGCGCAGCAGGTCGAGCACGGCTTCGTACAGCTCGGCCGCCCGTTCGGGGGTGAGCCTGCTGCGTGCCATGTCCGGCCTCCGATCCCTGCGCGCGAACGAAACGGTTTCGTACACCACGACGATACCCGGGGACCTAACGAAACGAAACCGTTTCGTACGTGTCCTCGCCCACACGGCGGGCCACTGCCGGGCGTCAGCCCTGGACACACGTACGAGTTGCCGCACCCCCTTTACGCGGAAAGCATGAGGAGGTGACGGACGACCTCGCGTATCTCCGCTTCCCGCACCTCCACGGCGAACTGCTGTGCTTCGCGGCCGAGGACGACCTCTGGGTCTCCCCCCTCGTCCCCGAGGGCCACCGGCCCGGCCGGGCCTGGCGGATCACCGCCGACCGGACCCGGGTCGGCCACCCGCGCTTCTCGCCGGACGGGCACCACATCGCCTACACGAGCTGGCGCAGCCTCGACCCGGAGATCCACCTCGCGCCGGTCGACGGCGGCCCCTCCCGGCGGCTCACCTACTGGGGCTCCACCGACACCCGGGTCTGCGGCTGGTCACCGCCCAACGAGGACGGCACCTCGGACATCCTCGCCGTCTCCTCCCACGGCCAGCCCTTCTCGTACTTCTCCTGGGCGTACACCGTCCCCACCGACGGCACCCCCGGCGGCCGGATGCCCTGGGGCCCGGTCACCGACATCGCCGTCGCCGACCTGGACGACCAGCGCCGCACCCTCCTCCTCACCGGCACCCCGCCGCACGAGCCGGCCTCCTGGAAGCGCTACCGGGGCGGCGCCATGGGCCGGCTGTGGCTGCACGGCGAGCAGCTGGTCCCCGACATCGGCGGCCACCTCTCCGCGCCCATGATCGTCACCGCCCCCGCCGCCGAGGGCGGCCACGCGGGCGCCACGCGCGTCGCCTTCCTCTCCGACCACGAGGGCGTCGGCAACCTCTACTCCTGCCTCCCGGACGGCACGGATCTGCGCCGCCACACCGACCACGACGACTTCTACGCCCGCAACGCCTCCAGCGACGGCCACCGCGTCGTCTACCAGTGCGCCGGCGAGCTGTGGATCGTCGACGACCTGACCGCCGGCTCCCGGCCCCGGCGCCTCGACGTCCGGCTCGGCGGCCCCCGCACCGGCCGCCGCCCGTACCAGGTGCCCGCCGCCCACCACGTCGACGCCCTCTCCGTCGACGAGACCGGCCGCGCCTCCGCCGTCACCGTGCGCGGCAGCCTCTACTGGCTGACCCACCGCGACGGCCCCGCCCGCACCATCGCCGACACCCCCGGCGTCCGGGTCAGGCTGCCCGAGATGCTGGGCAGCGGCGGCCAGGTCGCCTACGTCACCGACGCCGACGGCGAGGACGCCATCGAGGTCGCCTACCTGCCCCGGGCCAGCGGCGACCGCGCCCCCCGCCGCCTCGCCTCCGGCCGGCTCGGCCGGGTCGAGGAGCTGGTCTCCGACCCCGACGGCGAACGCCTCGCCATCGCCTCCAACGACGGCCGCCTGCTCCTCATCGACACCACGGAGGAGCCTGACGAGGCGGCGCTCGGCGAGGCACCGGGCGCGCCCGGGGAGCCCGGTGACTCCCTGGCCCCCGCCGCCGAAGACGCCGGCCCGGAGCACCCAGGCGGGACGGACGGCCCGACGGGAGCCGGCTCGACGGAAGCCGGCTCGACGGAGGCCGGCTCGGCAGGAAGCACCTCCGCGGCAGACGCTGCCGCAGAGGACACCCCCGCGACCGACGGCCCGGCAACCGACGCCTCCGTCACCTCCTCCGACGCCTCCTCCACCGCCGACTCCACCGACCCCTCCTCCACCGACCCCTCCTCCACCGACGCCTCCTCCACCGACCCCTCCTCCGCCGACTCCACCTCCACCGACCCCTCCTCCGCCGACTCCACCTCCGGCGTCGTCACCGAACTGATCCGCTCCGTCAACGGCCCCGTCCGTGACCTCGCGTTCTCCCCCGACGGCTGCTGGCTCACCTGGTCCCACCCCGGCATCGGCCGCTCGCTGCGCTCCATCAAGATGGCCCGCATCGCCGGCCCGGGCGCCGGCCTCATCGTGGACGTCACCAACGGGCGCTTCGAGGACGAGAACCCGGTCTTCACCCGCGACGGCCGCTATCTCGCCTTCCTCTCCTGGCGGGGCTTCGACCCGGTGTACGACGTGCACACCGGCGACCTGTCCTTCCCGCTGGGCTGCCGCCCCTATCTCGTGCCGCTCTCCTCGGCCACCCCCTCTCCCTTCGCGCTGCTGCCCGACGGACGGCCCGCCGCAGGCGGCATGGACCCCGCCGACGAGGAGGCGGGCGCCGGGGACGGCACGGTGACCGTCGAGATCGAGGGCCTGCCCGACCGGGTCACGCCCTTCCCCGTGACCGCCTCCAAGTACTCCGCGCTCCAGCCGGTCGCCGGCGGCGGACTGGTGTGGCTGCGCTGGCCGATCTCCGGCGCCCTCGGCGAGACCTTCGCCAACCCCTCCGATCCCTCCCCCCGTCCCACGCTGGAGCACTACAGCATCATCAAGGCCCGCAAGACCGAACTCGTCGATCACCTCGACTCGTTCGCGGTCAGCGGCGACGGCAGCCGGCTGGTCGTGAACGACGAGGGCGACCTGCGGGCGGTCCCGGCCAACGAACCCGGCGACGGCGACTCCACCGTCTACCTCGACCTGCGGCGGATCGTGCACGAGGTCGACCCGGCCGCCGAGTGGCGGCAGGCCTTCGACGAGGCCGGGCGGATCGTCCGCGCCTACTTCTGGGAGCCGGACATGGGCGGCGTCGACTGGCCGGCCGTGCTCGACCAGTACCGGCCGCTCGTCGAACGGGTCGCCTCCCCCGACGAGTTCGCCGACCTGCTGCGCGAGGTCATGGGCGAGCTGGGCACCTCCCACGCGTACGTCAGCCCGGCCCGGCGCAACGAGGGACCGCCGCACTACCAGCGCGCCCAGGGCCTGCTCGGCGCCAACCTCGTGCACCGCGAGGGCGGTTGGATGGTCAAGCGGATCCTGCCCGGCGACTCCTCCGACTCCAAGGCCCGCTCGCCGCTCGCGGGCACCGGCATCCGCGAGGGCGCCGTCCTCACCCATGTCGACGGCCGTCCCGTCGACCCCGTCACCGGCCCCTATCCCCTCCTCTCCGGCACCGGCGGCACCACCGTCGAACTCACCTTCACCCCGGCCGAGGGCGAGGGCCGCGCCCGCCGCGTCGCCGTCGTCCCCCTCGTCGACGAACGCCCGCTGCGCTACCAGGACTGGGTGGCCAAGCGGCGCGCGGTGGTCCGGGAGGTCAGCGGCGGGCGCTGCGGCTACCTCCACATCCCGGACATGGGCGGCTCCGGCTGGGCCCAGTTCAACCGCGACCTGCGGATGGAGGTCTCCCGGCCGGCCCTCATCGTGGACGTCCGCGGCAACGCCGGCGGCCACATCAGCGAGCTGGTGATAGAGAAACTGACCCGCAAGATCCTGGGCTGGGACCTCACCCGCAACGCCCAGCCCGTCTCGTACACCTCCAACGCCCCGCGCGGCCCGATCGTCGCCCTCGCCGACGAGGCCACCTCCTCCGACGGCGACATGATCACCGCCGCCTTCAAACTGCTGCGGCTCGGCCCGGTCGTCGGCCAGCGCACCTGGGGTGGAGTCGTCGGCATGACGGGCCGCCACCGGCTCGGCGACGGCACCCAGATCACGGTCCCGATGAACGCGGCCTGGTTCCCCGAGTACGGCTGGTCCATCGAGAACCACGGCGTGGCACCGGACCTCGCGATCCTGCGCACCCCGCTCGACTGGGCCGAGGGCCGGCACGCCCAGCTGGACGACGCCGTGCACATCGCCGTCGCCCTCCTGGACGAGAACCCGCCCGCGAGCCCGCCCGGCTACGAGGCCGTGCCGGACCGCTCCCGGCCCAAGCTCCCGCCCAGATCCAGCTCGTAGGCGGTGCCCGGCTCCCCGTCGCCGAGCACGACCCCGCCGACCGCGCCGAACCCGACCCGGGCGAGCACCGCCCGGGAGGCGGCGTTGTCGAGGGTGGTGGCGGCGGTGAGCCGGTGCAGCCCGTACTCCTCGCGGGCCCGGGCGCACAGCTCGCGTATCGCCCCGGTCGCCACCCCGCGTCCGGTCGCCTTCTCGGCGACCCGGTAGCCCAGTTCGGCGCTTCCGTCGGCCACGTCGACCAGGTTGAACCGCCCGACTATCTCCCCGTCGCCCGCGACCAGCACGTGGAAGAGGATGGCGCCGGTCTCCTGCTCCGCCAGCAGGGCCCGGTGCCGCGCGTCGAACTCGTCGAAATACGCGTCCCCGCGGTCGGGCACGGACGCGGCGAAGAAGGCCCGGTTCTCCCGCTCGAAGACGAGCAGGGCGGGCGCGTGGTCGGGTCGCAGTCGCTCAAGTACGAACTCAGTCACGGACATGGGGATCACGGTACGTAACTCCGCGATTCCGTGCAGGAAGTTATCCACAGGCAGGCCAAACGCGAAGGCGCACCCGGCGTCCCGGGTGCGCCTTCCTCACAGGACGGCGTCAGGCGTCGTAGTCCATGTCGAAGCGGTCCTGTGCCTCGTCACGGGCCTGCTGCTGCTTCTCCCGCGCCTGCTGGGCGCGCTCGGACGCCTCGTCCTTCGCGCTGCCCTTGGCCCGCTTGGCCTGGTCGGCGAGATGCTGCGCCTTGTCCTTGAACTGGTCCTGAACGCCCATGAAGGTTCACTCCTAGAAGGGTGTGAGGGGATCGGGGCGGAAATCCACCCCTTGGGCCTCGACCAGACTGACACGGCGCGGCAACCCGTGCATGTCGACCGGATACGGACAGTCAGGAGCCCTGCGTGCGCGCCTGCTCGTCCGCCGCTCCGCCCGCGCCCACGAGTCCCTTCCCGACCGAGGCGAGCCGCGGCTCGAAGCGCTTCATCTCGCGCTGCCCGACGCCGGCGATGATGCCCGGCAGATAGCCGCGGGTGGACTGCATCCCGCGCAGCCACCACTGTGCGTACACATGGGCCGAGCGCCGCTCGATGCCCGCGACGATCCGGTCGACGGCCGGGCCGAGCGGGTAGGTGCGGTTGGACGGCCAGGGCAGCCGGGCACGCAGCTCGCGCATGACGTCGTCCTGGTCGGCGCCGCGCACCATGTCGGTGTCGGTCCAGGAGAGGTAGCCGACGCCGACCTTGACGCCCTTGTAGGCGACCTCGGCGCGCAGGCTGTGCGCGAAGGCCTCGACGCCGGACTTGGAGGCGCAGTACGCCGTCATCATCGGCGCCGGCGTCATCGCGGCCAGCGAGGCGATCTGCAGGAAGTAGCCGCGGGACTCCATGAGGACGGGCAGGAAGGCCCGGGCGGTCACGGCGCCGCCGATCAGGTTGACCTCGATGACCCGGCGCCAGGCGACCGGGTCGGAGTCGACGAACGGTCCGCCCGCCGCGACACCGGCGTTGGCGACGACGATGTCGACCTTGCCGAAGCGCTCCTTGACCTCCTCGGCGACCCGCGCCATGGCCACGTGGTCGGTGACGTCGGCGTGCCACCAGTCGGCCTCGGTGTGCAGCCGCCCGGCGACCTCCTTCAGGAGGTCGGGCTCCAGGCCGACGAGCGCGACCTTCGCGCCGCGCGCGGAGAGTTTGCGGGCGAGGAGTTCGCCGACGCCGCGGGCTCCTCCGGTGACGACCGCCACCTGTCCTTCCAGGCTCACCCTGCTCATGCCTCTGCCTCCTCCTTCGCTCCGGTGCCCGTACCCGCGCCCGCGCCCGGATACGTCAGATACGTCATGGTCAGTTCGCGGATCTGCGCGGTGACGGCCTCGGGGGCCTCCACCGGCGTCATGTGGCCCATGCCGGCCAGTTCGGTCAGTCCCGTGCAGTGCGGCAGGTCGGCGACGATGCGGCGAGCGTGCACGGGCGGGGTGAGCCGGTCCTCGGTGCCCACGACGACGGCGACGGGCAGCCGCAGCTCCCGCACCTCCGCGGCCACGTCGAGTCCGGCGAGGACCTGCGACCAGCCGTGCCGGGCGCCGCGCGGGCAGGCGTGCACGATCCGGGCGCACGCGTCGACCCGTTCCGGCGCCGACCCCGGCCCCATCGTCGCGTACTTCAGCACCTTCTTCGACACCGCGGTGACCGGTCCGAGCGGCGCCTTCGAGCCGAGGACGGCGCGGGTGAGCCGGGTCCGCAGCCCGCCGGGCCCCAGCGGTACGACGCGCGCCTCCTCGGTCAGCCGGGCCGGGCCGGTCGAGCAGAGCAGCGCGGCGGCGGCGTGCTGCCGGAACAGCGGGCGGCGAGCGGCGGCCATCAGCGTCATGCCGCCCATCGAGTGGCCGGCCAGGACGGCCCGTTCGCCGGGGCCGAGGGTGGCCGCGAGCACGGCCTCCAGGTCGTCGGCGAGCGCCTCGGTGGAGTAGCCCTTGCCGGCGCCGAGCCCCAGGGTGTCGGCGGTCGGCGAGCCGCCGTGGCCGCGCTGGTCGTAGGCGATGACGCGGTGGTCGGCGGCCAGGTCCCGTATCTGCGCGTCCCAGAAGCGGGTGGAGCAGGTCCAGCCGTGGGCGAGGACGACGGCGGGGGCGCCGGCCCGGCCGTGCACCTCGACGTGGATGCGGGACCCGTCGGCCGAGGTCACCATCAGGTCGCGGACAGCGGAGACGCTCACTGGACGGCCTCCTTCCTGCGGGGCGTGCGGCGGGTCGTCGACGGCTTCGCGGGTGCGCGCAGCACCTCGTACTCGGACAGGTCGACGCTCCGCGTCTCGCGCCGGAACTCGGAGGTCGTGCCCGGCCACAGCGTGGTGTTGCGGCCGTTGGCGTCGAGGTACCAGCTCTCGCAGCCGCCCGCCTTCCAGACCGTCGTCTCCATCCGCTTCTGCACCCGGCGGTTCCAGACGCCGACGGCGGAGGGGCGCACGGCGAGCGCGGCGCGGCCGCCGAGGACGTTCAGCTGGCGCAGGTAGTCGGCCATGTAGTTCAGCTGGGACTCGATCATCAGGATCATCGAGGAGTTCCCGAGGCCGGTGTTGGGGCCGATGATCGTCATCCAGTTGGGGAAGCCGGCGGCGGTGGCGCCGCGCAGCGCCTCCATGCCGTTCTTCCAGTGGTCGGCGAGCGAGCGGCCGTCGGCGCCGATGACGCGCGAGGCGATCGGCAGGTCGGTGACGTGGAAGCCGGTGCCGAAGACGATCGCGTCGACCTCGGTCTCCGTGCCGTCGGCGGCGACCACGACGTTGCCGCGGATCTCCTTGAGGCCGGAGGCGACGACGTCGACGTTGGGCCGGGCGAGCGCCGGGTAGTACGCGTTGGAGAGCAGGATCCGCTTGCAGCCGAGACGGTACGAGGGGGTCAGCTTGGCCCGCAGCTCCGGGTCCTTGATGGAGCGGGCGATGTTGGCCTTGGCGAGCCGCTCGACCAGGCCCAGCTCGTTCGGCCGCTTGGTGAAGGCGCTGACCTGGAGCTCGCGGATGCCCCAGAGGAGGCCGCGGCGGGCGGTCGCGGTGAACGGCAGCTGCCGGTGCAGCCAGCGCTCGGGGCCGCTGATGGCCCGGTCCACGCGGGGCATGACCCACGGGGGCGTCCGCTGGAAGAGGGTGAGCCTGCCGACCTTCGGCTGGATGGCGGGGACGATCTGGATGGCGGAGGCGCCGGTTCCGACCATGGCCACGCGCTTGCCGGTGAGGTCGAAGTCGTGGTCCCACTGGGCGGAGTGGAAGACCTTGCCGGTGAAGTCGGCGAGCCCCGGGATGTCGGGGATCTTCGGGTCGGAGAGCGGGCCGGTGGCGGAGACGACGACGTCGGCGGAGAAGCTGCCGCGGCTGGTCTCGATGTCCCAGCGCAGCTCGTCCTCGTTCCAGGCCGCCTTCATGACCTCGTGGTTCAGCCGCAGGTGCGGCCGGATCCCGAAGGTGTCGGTGACGTGCTCCAGGTACGCCCGGATGTGGCGCTGGCCGGAGAAGGTGCGCGGCCAGTCGGGGTTGGGCGCGAAGGAGAAGGAGTAGAGGTGGGAGGGGACGTCGCAGGCGCAGCCGGGGTAGCTGTTGTCCCGCCAGGTGCCGCCCACGGAGTCGGCGCGCTCCAGGACGACGAAGTCGGTGATCCCCTCGCGGCGCAGCCGGACGGCGGCGCCGAGGCCGCCGAATCCCGATCCGATCACCGCCACCCGTACGTGCTCGTGCTTCGCCATGCCGCCTCCCGTGCGCCCGGCCAAGATTCCGCCAGCAATCACTGGCACAGTCGGGACTGTAGAGCAGCGGCATACCGAGCGGTAGGGGTACGACGAGGGAAAGTTACCGGCGGTACAACATAGGCTGGCGGACGTGGCGAAACGATCAGGAGAAGCAGGGGTACGGGACTCGGGGCCGGAGCAGGGCCGGGACGCGGTACGGGCCGACGCCCCCGGCACCCCGGGTGCCGCCGGTGCCTCCGACGCCCCCGGCGCCGCCGGCGACGCCGGGACGGACGCGCGGGCTCCGCGCGAGTACCGCATGGCCGACCTGGCCGAAGCGGCCGGCATCACCGTACGCACCCTCCGCTTCTACCGCGAGCGCGGACTGATCCCGCCGCCCCGCCGCGAGGGCCGGATCGCCTGGTACGACGACCGTCACCTGGCCCGCCTGCGCACCATCGCCGGCCTGCTCGAACGCGGCCACACCCTCAACGGCATCGCCGACCTCACCGCCGCCTTCGAGTCCGGCCGCAACGTCGGCGAGGTGCTCGAACTCGGCCCGCCGACCGAGGAGGAGCCCGTCCGCCTCACCCCGGAGGAGCTCGCCGACCACTTCGCCGGCGAGGTCACCCCGGAGAACCTGGCCGCCGCACTCGACCTCGGCTACCTCGCCACCGACGGCGAGGACATCGTCCACATCAGCCGCCGGCTCCTCGACGTCTCCGCCGCCCTGGTCCGCGAGGGCGTGCCACTGGCCGCCGTCCTGGAGGCGGGCGGCCGGGTGCGCGAGCACGCGGAGGCGCTGGCGGAGCTGTTCACCGAGATCCTCGGAAAGTACACCGCCGCCGCCGACGCGCAGCGGCTGCGCCCGCTCGCCAAGAGCGTGGTCGAGGCCGAGCTCTCGCTCGCCCTCGACCGGCGCCTGCGCCCGTAGGGCCGGCTCGGCCCCAGGGCCACCGAGAGCCCCACAGGCCCCACAGGCCCCAGGAGGGCCGTCAGAGCTCGTAGACGGCCGTCACGGGCGCGTGGTCGCTCCAGCGCTCCGCGTGGGTCGCGGCGCGCTCGACGTACGCCTTGACGGCCTTCGCGGCGAGTCCGGGCGTGGCGACCTGGTAGTCGATGCGCCAGCCGCTGTCGTTGTCGAAGGCCCGGCCGCGGTAGGACCACCAGGAGTACGGGCCGGTCTGCTCGGGGTGGAGGGCGCGGACGACGTCCACGTAACCGCCGTCGGCCTCGTCGAGGACCCGGCCCAGCCACTCCCGCTCCTCCGGCAGGAAGCCGGCGCTCTTCTGGTTGGCCTTCCAGTTCTTGAGGTCGGCCTCGCGGTGGGCGATGTTCCAGTCGCCGCAGACGACGACCTCGCGGCCGTCGGCGGCGGCGCGCTCCTTGAGCCCCTTCAGGTACGGAAGGAACTCGTCCATGAAGCGGATCTTCTCGTCCTGCCGCTCGGTGCCGACCTCGCCCGATGGCAGGTAGAGGCTGGCGACGGTGACACCGGGCAGGTCGGCCTCCAGGTAGCGGCCGCTGCCGTCGAACTCGGCCGAGCCGAAGCCGACGCGCACGGCGTCGGGCTCGCGCCGCGTGTACAGCGACACCCCGGCGCGACCCTTCGCGGCGGCGGGCGCGTGGGCGGTGAACCAGCCCTCGGGCGCCCGCACCTCGGCCGGCAGCTGCGCCTCCTCGGCCCGCACCTCCTGCAGGCAGACCACATCGGCGGAGGTCGCGGCCAGCCACTCGACGAAGCCCTTCTTGGCGGCGGCTCGGAGACCATTGACATTCGCGCTGGTGATGGTGAGCATCCCGGGAGAATACCGACACCCCGGCCGGCGCTCCGCCGCCGACCCGCATAGACGTACAGTGGAACGCATGAATATACGCCCGACGCCCTTCGACCACCCCGACGCCGTCAAGCTCAACGAGGCCGTCCAGCTGGAGTACGCCGAGCGCTACGCGGACGACGACGGTGAGGGCGAGGGCGACCTCACCCCGCTCTCCCCCGCGATGTTCACCCCGCCGCAGGGCCTCTACCTGCTCGCGTACGACCCCGAGGGCCGCCCCGTCGCCACCGGCGGCTGGCGCGCCCAGGAGGCCGGCGACGAGGGCTACGCGGACGGCGACGCCGAGCTGAAGCGCATGTACGTGGTCCCCGAGGCCCGCGGCCTGGGCCTGGCCCGCCGCATCCTCGCCGCCCTGGAGGCCGACGCCCGCGCCGCGGGCCGCACCCGCATGGTCCTGGAGACGGGCACGGCCCAGCCGGAGGCCATCGCCCTCTACACGTCGAGCGGCTACGAGCCGTGCGCCAAGTTCGGCTACTACCGCGACTACCCGAACAGCCGCTGCTTCGCGAAGGCGCTCTGAGAGAGCGAAGGCGGGAGGCGAAAAGCGGTAGGCGAAGGCGCCCCGGAAGGGGCGCCAAGCCCTGGGCACAAAGCAGAGGACCCCGTCCGATCTTGCGATCGGACGGGGTCCTCTGTGTCTGTGGACCTGAGGGGATTCGAACCCCTGACCCCCTCGATGCGAACGAGGTGCGCTACCGGACTGCGCCACAGGCCCTTGCGACGGATGAAACATTAGCATCCCGATCGGCTGAGTCGGAAATCCGCTCCCCCGCTGGTCAGCCGGGGGCCGTCGCGGACCCCGGCCGGCCGGTCATTCGTTGGCCGCGCGGGGGCGGTCGTCGTCCGCGTACTGGTCGAAGAGCGGGGTGCGGCCGTGGTCGCGGCGCGGGCGCTGCGGGGTGGTGCGCTGGCGGGGGGCCGGCGGCGGGGTGGGGTCGGCGGCCGTGGAGGAGCGGGCCGCGCTCCAGGTCTCCGGGTCCGTGATGTCGACGCCGCCCGAGGCGCGCGGGGCGACCGGCGCGGTGACGTACGTCGGCAGCGGGACCGGGACCGGATCCCAGCTGTCGCCGCGGGCCGGGCCGCGCTCGCGCTGCTGGTCCACCCACTCCGCGTGGTCCGTCTGCTCGACCAGCGCGCGGCGGTCCGCCTCCTGCGGGGAGACGGTCTGCTCGGGCGCGGGCGCGGCGGCCGGGGCGGGCGCCGGTTCGGGCGTCGGGGCGGGGCGGCGGCTCTCGCGCAGCCGGGCCGCGGCGGCCTCGGCGCTGCGCCGGTCCATCACGTAGACGAAGCGCCGCCGCTCCTGGGCGCGCAGATAGACGATGTACGCGCTCAGCAGCAGGGCCGGGATCGCCGGCACCCACAGGAAGGCGAGACCGCCGACGGCCGCGACGACCGCGCCGAGGGTGAAGGTGAGGAAGAGCATCACCGTGGTGCGCCGGCGCCGGGCGAGGACCTTGCTTCTCCGGGCGCGCTCGGCGGACGCGTTCGGGCGCCCGGCGGGCTTGGGGCCCTTGACCGGGGGCTGGGCCTGGCCCGAAGGGGCCTGCGCCTTGCCGGAAGGCACCGGGGCCTGGGCCTTGCCGGAAGGCGCCTTGGCCTGGGCCGAGGGGCTCGCGTCGGGGATCTCCAGGCGGGCTTCCGTCCTGGCCGCGGGCGCGCAGAAGCCCCGGACGTCGACCGAGCTCAGATGCTCCGTCTCCGCGTCCGGGTCCACGTCGGGCGCCACGCCGTCCGCCGCCCGTTCCCGGTCCCTCAGCTCCTTGGCGTAACGGCGCTCCATGCCCGCCCGTCCGGACAGCAGCCGGATGGCGGTGCTGAAGCGTTCCGTCGGACGGGCTTCGTTCAGCTCGTCCTGCCTGCGGAGCCACATCGGCACCAAGTAGGCGGCCCAGGCCCCGACGATGACTGCGTAGATGAGGCCGCTGCTGCTCACGCCTCACACGGTAGAGGGGTTCGGGTGAAGGCATCGGCCAATTGGCCCGGTGTGTCGCACGATCTGGCTGATATCACTGAAATTTTTTGTGATTCTTCAGATCGATTGACGCCGTTCGGCGGTCAACTGGCGATTAAATTCGAACACTTATTGGAATTAGTGGTGCTGCTGGCGACGGGCCGTCTGCGCCTGGTGCCAGCGGCGCAGCAGCCCCTCCGGCACCTCCTCCGCCGTGAGCGCGAAGACCAGATGGTCCCGCCACGCGCCGTCGATGTGCAGATAACGGGGCCTCAGCCCCTCCTCCCGGAATCCCAATTTCTCCACGACCCGCCGCGAGGGGCCGTTCTCCGGGCGAATGCAGACCTCCATGCGGTGCAGCCCCACCGTGCGGAAGCAGTGGTCGACGGCGAGCGCGACCGCCGTCGGCATGACGCCGCGCCCGGCCACCGCGCTGTCCACCCAATAGCCCACATGGCCCGAGCACATGGAGCCCCAGGTGATCCCGGCGACCGTCAACTGCCCGACCAGCTGCCCCTGGTACTCGATGACGAACGGCATCATCCGGCCGGCGTTCGCCTCCGCCCGCAGATGGCGCACCATCTGACGGTACGTGGGACGCTGCGTCACCGGGCCGCTGGGCCCGGCCGGCGGGACCGTCGCCTCCCAGGGGCGCAGCCAGTCGCGGTTGCGCCGGTTCACCTCGCGCCAGGCGGCGTGGTCGCGCATCCTTATCGGCCGGAGCAGCACATCGCCGTCCACGAGGACCACGGGCCAGGACGGGATCATGACTCCGGGCCCGTTTCCGTCGCCGGTCTCGGGTGGTCGCCGCCGCGGATCTGGTCCACCGCGTGGGCGAGCAGCGGCTCCAGGACGGCGAGCCCGTCCCGTACGCCACCGGTCGAACCGGGCAGGTTGACGATCAGCGTGCCGCCCGCGACCCCGGCCAGGCCGCGCGAGAGCGCCGCCGTGGGCACCTTCTCCCGGCCGTACGCGCGGATCGCCTCCGGGATGCCCGGGATCTCGCGGTCCAGGACGCGCCGGGTGGCCTCGGGCGTCTCGTCGGTGGGCGAGATGCCCGTGCCGCCGGTCGTGACGATCGCGTCGTAACCGGCCGCGACGCCGGCGCGCAGGGCCGCCTCGACGGGCGCGCCGTCGGGCACGACCTGCGGGCCCTCCACGGCGAAGCCCATCCGGCGCAGGCCGTCGGCGATCAGCGGGCCGCCCTTGTCCTCGTAGACACCGGCGGCGGCCCGGTTGGAGGCGGTGACGACCAACGCGGTGTACGAGCTCTTCGCCGCCCGGGGCTCCGCCGCCTCGGCAGCCGCCCCGTGGGTCTCGTGCTCGTGCGCTCCGGCCACCCGGCCCGCCCGGGTCACGACTCGCCCCTGGTCCAGTGGCCCGACTTGCCGCCGGTCTTCTCCTCCACCCGTACGTCGGAGATGACCGCGCCCTTGTCGACCGCCTTCACCATGTCGACGACGGTCAGCGCCGCCACCGACACCGCCGTCAGCGCCTCCATCTCCACGCCCGTGCGGTCCGTGGTCTTCACCGTCGCCAGGATCTCCACGGCGTCGTCCGCGACCGTCAGGTCCAGCTTCACGCCCGAGACGGCCAGCGGGTGGCACAGCGGGATGAGGTCCGGGGTCTTCTTCGCGCCCATGATCCCGGCGATCCGGGCGGTCGCGAGCGCGTCGCCCTTCGGGACGCCCTCGCCGCGCAGCAGCTCGATCACGCGCGGCGACACCAGGACACGGCCACTCGCGCGGGCGGTGCGGGCCGTCACGTCCTTGCCGGAGACGTCGACCATGCGGGCCGCCCCCGCCTCGTCGATGTGGGTGAGTCCTTGCTGCGTGCTCATTGGCGGTGACACTCCCGGTCGCTCTGTGGGACGACACCGTACCCCCACCATGCGCCGCTCAGCCGAGGAGGACCACTTCAAGCTCCGTGCCGGGCGCCACCTCGGTCACCTCCTCCGGTACGACGAGCAGCGCGTCCGCGTGCGCGAGCGCCGCGATCAGATGCGAGCCGGCCCCGCCCACCGGGCTGACGCTGCCGGACACCGGGTCGTACGTCCCGCGCAGGAACTGGCGGCGGCCGGCCGGCGACGACAGCGCCCGGTCCGCCTTGAGGACCGCGCGCACCCGGGGCCGCTGGGTGTCCGGCCGGTCGGCGAGGCCCATCAGGGCGCGGATCGCGGGCCGGACGAACAGCTCGAAGGAGACGTACGAGGAGACCGGGTTGCCCGGCAGGGCGAGCAGCGGGGTGTGCTCCGGGCCGATCATGCCGAAGCCCTGCGGCTTGCCCGGCTGCATGGCCAGCTTGCGGAAGTCGACCTCGCCGTCCGCCGTGAGCGCCTCCTTCACCACGTCGTACGCCCCCACGCTGACCCCGCCGGTGGTGACGATCAGGTCCGCGCGGATCAGCTGGTCCTCGATGGCGGCGCGCAGCGACTCGGCGTCGTCGGCGACCGCGCCGACCCGGTAGGCGATGGCTCCGGCGTCGCGCGCGGCCGCGGCGAGCGCGAAGCTGTTGGAGTCGTAGATCCGGCCCTCGGCCAAGGGCTCGCCGGGCTGGGTCAGTTCGCTGCCCGTGGAGATCACCACCACGCGCGCGCGGGGGCGCACCCGCACGGAGCCGCGGCCGATCGCCGCGAGCAGGCCGAGCTGCGGCGGCCCGAGGACCGTGCCCGCCGCGAGCGCCAGCTCCCCGGCCTTCACGTCGCTGCCGCGGGCCCGGACATGGGCGCGGGCCTCGGCGGGCCGGTGCACCCGGACCTCGCCCTCGGCGCCCTCGGGGGCGGCGCTGGCCGGGCGCATGGTGCCCGCCGCGCCCCCGCCCGTACCGCCGTCGGTCCACTCCACGGGGACGACTGCCTCGGCGCCGGGCGGCAGCGGGGCGCCGGTCATGATCCGGGCGGCCTGCCCGGGGCCGACCTCGGGCAGCCCGCCGGCGCCCGCGGCGACGTCGCCGATCACGGTCAGGACGGCGGGGAACTCCTCGCTCGCCCCGGCCACGTCGGCGACCCGCACCGCGTACCCGTCCATGGAGCTGTTGTCGAAGGGCGGCAGCGCGACCGGTACCGTCACGTCCTCGACGAGGACGCAGCCCTGGGCGTCGGGCAGCTGCAGCTCGATGGGTTCGAGCGGGGAGACCGCCGCGAGGATGTCGTCGAGGTGCTCGTCGACCGACCACAGGCCCCGGGCCGGGCCGGCGCACGGGTCGGCGGGCCCCTCGTCGGAGTGGCCGTGCGCCGACGGTGCCGTTCCGCTGCTGCTCAAGGTCCTACATCTCCTCGCTGACGTAACCGCGGAGCCAGGTCCGGAAGTCCGGCCCCAGGTCCTCACGTTCGCACGCCAGTCTGACAATGGCACGCAGATAGTCGCCGCGGTCGCCGGTGTCGTAGCGGCGGCCCTTGAAGACGACGCCGTGCACCGGGCCGCCGTGCCGCTCGTCCTGCACGAGGCGCTGCAGCGCGTCGGTCAGCTGGATCTCGCCACCGCGGCCCGGCTCGGTCTCCCGCAGTATCGCGAAGACGGCCGGATCCAGGACGTAACGGCCGATGATGGCCAGGTTGCTGGGCGCCTCGGCCGGCTCCGGCTTCTCCACCAGGTCCGTCACCTTCACCACGTCCGCCTCGCCGCTCGGCGCGACCGCCGCGCAGCCGTAGAGGTGGATCTGCGAGGGCTCGACCTCCATCAGCGCGATGACGCTGCCGCCGAACCGCTCGCGCACCTCGATCATGCGCGCGAGCAGCGGGTCGCGCGGGTCGATCAGGTCGTCGCCGAGGAGGACCGCGAACGGCTGGTCGCCGACGTGCGGGGCCGCGCAGAGCACGGCGTGGCCGAGGCCGCGCGGGGCTCCCTGGCGCACGTAGTGCATGGTCGCCAGGTCGCTGGACTCCTGGACCCGGGCGAGGCGTTCGTCGTCGCCCTTGCGGACCAGCGCCTCCTCCAGCTCGTAGTTCCGGTCGAAGTGGTCCTCAAGGGGACGCTTGTTGCGGCCGGTGATCATCAGCACGTCGGAGAGCCCGGCCGCGACGGCCTCCTCGACGACGTACTGGATGGCCGGCTTGTCGACGACCGGCAGCATCTCCTTCGGCGTCGCCTTGGTGGCCGGCAGGAACCGGGTGCCGAGGCCCGCTGCCGGGATGACAGCCTTGGTGAGGGGCGGCGTCTGCGTCATGCCGAGCACCCTAGCCGTTCGGTATGAGAGGAATATTGAGAGTCGTGGGAGTGGATCCGATCCAGGCGGAACCGACCGAGAAGGCGCTCTTGCGCCGCGCCCTGCTCGCGGCCCGCGCCGCGCAGGGCCCCGAGGACGTCGCGCACGCCGCCGAGGCGCTGGCCCGCCACGCCCTCGAACTGCCCGAGCTGGCCGACGCCGGCACGGTCGCCGCATACGTCTCCGTGGGGCGCGAACCGGGCACGCGCGCGCTGCTCGACGCGCTGCGCGCGCGGGGCGTACGGGTACTGCTGCCCGTGCTGCTGGCCGACAACGACCTCGACTGGGCCGTCTACGAGGGGGCCGAGCGCCTCGCCAAGGCGGGCCGCGGGCTCCTCGAACCGGTCGGCGAGCGGCTCGGGCCCGAGGCCGTCTGCGCCGCGGACGCGGTGCTGCTGCCGGGTCTCGCGGTCGACGCGCGCGGCATGCGGCTCGGCCGCGGCGGCGGCTCGTACGACCGGGTACTCGCCCGGCTGGTACGGGCGGCGGCGGATCCGGCGCTCGTCGTGCTCCTGTACGCGAACGAGGTGGTCGCGCGGGTCCCGGAGGAACCGCACGACCACCCCGTGCACGCGGTGGTGACCCCGGAGGAGGTCCGGCGCTTCGCGTCGTAGCTCCTCCGGCGGTCTTGTCGCCCTGCTGCCTTACGGCTCCAGCTTGAGGGTGTCCTGGGTGGCGGCCTCGACCGCCCCCTGCCCGTACACCCAGTCCAGCAGCTCGCCCTTGACCCACTTGTCCGTCTGGTCGGTGTAGTGGCTGTTGAAGGCGTGGCCGGAGGCGCCGCTGAGGTTGATCCAGCGGGACTTGTCCCAGTCGCCGACGTTGACGACCATCCGCATCGACGGCACCCAGGTGACGTCGTAGCCGCCGGCCGCGTTCCAGCCGGTCGCGTTGACCGCGGCCTCGCCGCCGCCGACGTTCCACGGGCCGCGGTTGAGCAGCGTCCTGACGATGTCGGGGCCGGCGGTGCCGAGGGTCTGGTTGTTGAGGTTCAGCTGGTGCAGGCGGCCCCAGCTCCAGGTGGAGACGTCCTTGCCGAGCTTGGCGGTCAGCTCCCAGCGGGCGTCCTTCATGGCCTGCGCGAGCAGCTGGTCACGGGTCTCGGTGGGGGCGTTGAGCCGGTCACCCGGCGTCTTCCACCAGTGGTTCTTCTCCTGCTCCAGGAGCGGTCGGACCACCTCGTACCAGCGGTCGCCGCCGTCGGGCTGCGCGCTGTCGGGGTCGCGCTGGCCGCACTCGGTCACCAGCTTGTTCTGCTCGTCGACCGGGCCGGTGGTGTCGGAGACGCGGACGTTGATGCACTCGCCCTTGACGCGCAGCTCCTTGGGCAGCTTGTTGCCGAAGGAGAGCTTGAGGACGTTGCGCCACACCGCGTTGAAGTACGCGGCCGCCGCCGAGTCCGGCTCCTGCTTGTAGTCCCAGCCCTCGAGCAGCTTCTGGGCCTCGCGGACCTGCGGGTCGGCGATGTCGACCTTCAGCAGCAGCGGGTTGAGCAGGGTCGCGATCTCGCTGCGGTTGTCCATCTGCAGCGTCTGCATGTCGTCCGGCGAGATCTTGCCGCCGTCCTTGATCTTCGACTCGACGAGGTCGTTGATCCGCTGGCTGCGCGAGCCGTAGCCCCAGTCACGGGTGAGCAGGTGCGGGTACTTCTTCTCGTCGATGACGGCCTGGTTGGCGGTCACGATGTAGCCGCGCGCGGGGTCGTACTCGTAGGGCAGCTCGGCGAAGGGGATGTAGCCCTTCCAGTCGTACTTCGAGTCCCAGCCGGGCACGGGCATGGTGCCGTCGTAGCCCTTGGCGTCGGAGCGGACCGGGATCTTGCCGGGCGCCTGGTAGCCGATGTGGCCCTCGGTGTCGGCGTAGATCAGGTTCTGCGAGGGGACCTCGAAGTCCTTGGCCGCGGCCCGGAACGTCTTGAAGTCCTTGGCGCGGTTGAGCTCGAAGACGGCGTCCATCGACTTGCCGGGCTGCAGCGCGGTCCAGCGCAGCGAGACGCCGTAGCCGGTGCCGCGGTCGGGGGCGGCGTTGCCGACGGGGGCGGAGCGGCCGACCTTCTCCAGCTCGGTGGAGCGGTCGGAGACCAGCGGGCCGTGCTCGGTGGAGCGGACGGTGATGGTGCGGTCGCCGCCGCCGGCGACCTTGATGGTCTCGTCGCGGACCGTGAACGGCTTGGTCTTGCCGTCGACGACGTAGCCGTCGGTGCCGACCTTCTCCAGGTAGAGGTCGGTGACGTCGGCGCCGAGGTTGGTGAAGCCCCAGGCGATGTCGTTGTTGTGGCCGATGATCACGCCGGGCATGCCGGAGAAGGTGTAGCCGGCGACGTCGTAGCCGCAGGTGGCGGAGACGGTGCGGCAGTGCAGGCCCATCTGGTACCAGAGGGACGGCAGCATCGGCGCGAGGTGCGGGTCGTTGGCGAGCAGCGGCTTGCCGGACGTCGTGTACTGGCCGGAGACGACCCAGGAGTTCGAGCCGATGCCGCTGCCGTTGGGGCCGAGCAGGGCCGGGATCTCGTCGAGGCTGTCGGAGAGCGCGGAGAGCTGCGACTGGATGCCCTGCGTGCCGGTGCCGTCGCCGGCGCCGGTCCCGGTGGTGTCCCGCGGCTCGGCCTTCGGGTCGAACTTCCCGGTGATCTTGTCGACGGCGCCCTTGGCGACGATCGGCTGGTGCAGCTCGTACGGGTAGCCCGGGTAGAGCTCGGCGATCTCGCTCGGCTTCAGCCGGCTCGCCATCAGGGAGCGGTCGATCTCGTCCTGCATGTTGCCGCGCAGGTCCCAGGCCATGGCCTTGAGCCAGGCGACCGAGTCGACCGGCGTCCACGGCTCGATCGTGTAGTCGTTGGCGAGGGCGAGGGCCGCGTACTCGGCGGAGACGCCGGCCGGGTCCTTGTCCTTGAGGTAGGCGTTGACGCCCTCGGCATACGCCTGGAGGTTCTTCTTGGTCTCCGGCGACAGCACCTTGTCGTACTCCTGCTGCGCGACCCGCCGCCAGCCGAGGGTGCGCAGGAAGGCGTCGGTGTCGACCTGGCTCTTGCCGAACATCTCGGAGAGGCGGCCGGCCGTCAGATGACGCCGGACGTCCATCTCGTAGAAGCGGTCCTGCGCCTGGACGTAGCCCTGGGCGCGGAACAGGTCGGCCTCGTTGTCGGCGTAGATCTGCGGGACGCCGTAGGCGTCGCGCTTGACCTCGACGGGGCCGGAGAGCTTGTCGAGCTTGAGCGTCCCCGTGGTCTGCGGGAACGAGCCCCGG
The DNA here is from genome assembly GCF_042873935.1 of Streptomyces sp. NPDC004327. NCBI lineage: Bacteria > Bacillati > Actinomycetota > Actinomycetes > Kitasatosporales > Streptomycetaceae > Streptomyces > Streptomyces sp. NPDC004327. The sequence goes on from NZ_JBIAME010000012.1 coordinate 206,662, forward strand.
ACGGTGTCGACGCCCCAGTACGCGCCGTACCCGATGCCGCCGACCAGGGCGAGGACCAGGACGAGGACGATCAGGCGGGCGCGCCGCCCCTTCTTCTTGGCAGGGGGCGCGGTCGTGTTGGAGGGCATCGCTGTCCTTCGAGGGGCAGGGTGGTCCTGGAGTACGGGAGCAACCTTAGGCGCAGCCCCCGAACGGCCCGGACGCGGAGTCAGGAAGAAGACCGTACTTATCCGTACTGATGTACGTCCGATCGTCAAAGAGGCGTCAAGAAAGCGTTAAAGATTAGGTAAGGTAACGAAGTACCTGCCGTCGGAGGAACGATCCGGCGATGCGGTCCGTATTGCGCGTGCGGCGCGCGAGGGGAAGGAACGGCCACTGACTGTCCACCAGCTCAACGAACTCCTGCTCATCAGCTCGCTCGTGCTGCTCATCGCCGTCGCGGCGGTGCGGATCTCATCCCGCAGCGGGCTCCCCAGCCTCCTGCTCTACCTCGGGATCGGGGTCGCCATGGGGCAGGACGGCATCGGCAACGTCGCCTTCGACAACGCCGAACTGACCCAGGTGATCGGCTATGCCGCCCTGGTGGTGATCCTGGCCGAGGGTGGCCTGGGCACGAAGTGGAAGGAGATCAAACCCGCGCTGCCGTCAGCCGTCGTCCTCTCGACCGTCGGCGTCGCGGTGAGCGTGGGCATCACGGCCGCGGGCGCGCACTACCTCGTGGGTCTGGAATGGCAGCAGGCCCTCATCATCGGCGCCGTCGTCTCCTCGACCGACGCCGCCGCCGTCTTCTCCGTCCTGCGCAGGGTGCCGCTGCCGGCCCGCGTCACCGGCGTCCTGGAAGCCGAGTCCGGCTTCAACGACGCCCCCGTCGTGATCCTCGTCGTCGCCTTCTCCACCGTCGGCGAGATCGACGCCGCCTGGTACGTCATCGTCGGGCAGATCATCCTCGAGCTGGCCATAGGCGCCGCCGTCGGCCTCGCCGTCGGCTTCCTCGGCGCCCTCGCGCTGCGCCACATCGCCCTGCCCGCCTCCGGCCTCTACCCGATCGCCGTCATGGCCATCGCCGTCGTCGCCTACGCCGCAGGCGCCATCGGCCACGGCTCCGGCTTCCTCGCCGTCTACCTGGCCGCGATGGTGCTCGGCAACGCCAGGCTGCCGCACGCCCCCGCCAACCGTGGCTTCGCCGAGGGCCTCGGCTGGATCGCCCAGATCGGCATGTTCGTCCTGCTCGGCCTGCTCGTCACCCCGCACGAGCTCGGCAACGACTTCTGGCCCGCCATCGTCATCGGCCTCGTCCTCACCATGGTCGCGCGCCCCACCTCGGTCCTCGTCAGCCTCCTTCCCTTCCGCATCCCCTGGCAGGAGCAGGCCCTGATGTCCTGGGCCGGCCTGCGCGGAGCGGTGCCGATCATCCTCGCCACCATCCCGATGGTGTCCGGGATCAGCGGCAGCGAGCGGATCTTCAACATCGTCTTCGTGCTGGTCGTCGTCTACACCCTGGTCCAGGGCCCGACCCTGCCCTGGCTCGCCAAGGCCCTCCGCCTCGGCGACCAGGCCGAGGCCGCCGACCTGGGCGTCGAGTCCGCCCCGCTGGAGCGGCTGCGCGGCCACCTGCTCTCCGTGGCGATCCCGGACGAGTCCAGGATGCACGGCGTCGAGGTCTCCGAACTCCGGCTGCCCGCCGGTGCCGCCGTCACCCTGGTCGTCCGCGACGAGAAGAGCTTCGTCCCCGGCCCCGCCACCGTGCTGCGGCGGGGCGACGAGCTCCTGGTCGTCGCCACAGACCCGGTCCGGGACGCCGCCGAGCGCCGGCTGCGCGCCGTGGACCAGGGCGGCAAGCTCGCCGGCTGGCTCGGCACCGCGGGATCCACCGCCGTCGCCGCCCCGGAGCGCCACCGCGACCACCGCCGCGGGCCCCACCGGAACCCGTTCCGACGAACATCCGGTTAATCCCAGGCATTAATTCAGGTCTCAGGGCGTTTTCCCAGGCGGGAAGACGCCCTTCCCTGTACCATGAAGGCACACTTGATCGAACCAACTCTGCCTGACGCAGAGCTGGCGCGACCGTATGGCGGCCGAGGCACTTCCCGCAGTGGGTCCCGGTATCTACCGCAGTTCCGCGCAAGAGGACAGCTCTCGGCGAGCCCGCCACTACCGTGCCCGGGACCGCTACCAGGCGGCAGAAAGGCCAGGACCGTGGCGTCCACGGTCGTCACCGAGAAGCGTCCCGGTTACGGACAGCTGCTGCGCACTCCCGGCGCTCTCTCCTTCCTGCTCCCGGGCTTCGCCGCCCGACAGCCGTTCGCGATGCTGACCATCGGCATCGTCCTGCTCGTCCAGCACACCTCCGGCTCCTACGGCACCGCCGGCGCCGTCGCCGCCGCGACCGGTGTCTCCATGGCGCTCTTCGCCCCGCAGAGCGGCAAGCTCGCCGACCGCTTCGGCCAGCGGGCCGTCCTCATCCCCGGCGTGCTCGTCCACACCGCCTCCGTCTCCCTTCTCGTCGCGCTGGCCCTGGCCGGCGCCCCGCTGTGGGCCCTGTTCCTCGCGGCCATCCCCTCCGGCGCCTCCGTGCCGCAGGTGGGGCCGATGGTCCGCGCCCGGTGGGCGGCGAAGCTGGACGGCACGCCTCTGATGCCGACCGCCGCCGCCTTCGAGTCGGTGACGGACGAGTTCACCTTCGTCGTCGGCCCGGTCCTCGCCACCGCCCTGTGCACCGGCATCCACCCGGCCGCCGGCCTGATCGCCGAGGCCACGCTCACCCTGATCGGCGGCCTGTTCTTCGCCGCCCAGCACCGCACCCAGCCCGCCCACGGCCTGGCCGCCGCGGCCGGCCACTCCGACGAACCGCGCCGCTCGGCCCTGTCCGTGCCCGGCGTCCGCGTCCTCGTCATCGCCTTCCTCGGCATCGGCTCGGTCTTCGGCGGCATGCAGGTCTCCCTGACCGCCTTCTCCGAGGAGATCGGCAACCCGGGCGCCAACGGCCTGCTGTACGGCGTCTTCGCCGCCGGCAACATGCTCGCCGGCATCGCGATGGGTGCCATCGCCTGGAAGATCGGCCCCCGCCGCCGCCTGCTCCTCGGCTACACCGGTCTCACCATCGCCGCCTCCCTCCTCTGGTCCGCGCACTCCGTCCTGCTGCTCGGCGCGCTCGGTCTGGTCGTGGGTCTGTGCATCGCCCCGGCCCTGATCACCGGCTACACCATCGTCGAGACCCTGATCCCGGCCAACGCCCGCACCGAGGCCTTCACCTGGCTGACCGGCGCCGTGGCGCTGGGCCAGGCCGCCGCCGTCACGGTCGCCGGCCGGCTCGCCGACGCCCACGGCGCGAGCACCGGCTTCCTGGTGCCGATGGCGGGCACGCTGCTCGCCCTCGTCACCCTGCTCGCCCTCCGCTCGCGACTGCGCCCCCAGGCGACGAGCCGGGTCGCCGCGCGTGGTATCGGTCACCGAGTTCCGGTGTCGGTGGACTGAACCGACGGAATACGTCACTATGGATCGTCGTTAGCACTCGATGAGTGTGAGTGCCAGGAGGAAGACAAGTGCCGACCTACCAGTACCAGTGCACCGAGTGCGGCGAGGGCCTCGAGGCGGTGCAGAAGTTCACGGATGACGCCCTGACCGAGTGCCCGAACTGCAAGGGACGCCTGAAGAAGGTGTTCTCCGCGGTCGGCATCGTGTTCAAGGGTTCCGGCTTCTACCGGAACGACAGCCGCGGCTCGTCGTCCAGCAGCACGCCCGCGTCGTCGAAGTCCTCCACGACCTCGTCGTCCACCTCCACGCCGGCCACGCCGTCGACGTCTTCGTCGTCCTCCTCGGACTCGAAGCCGGCGGCCTCGTCGAACACCTCGGCGGCCTGACCTCCTCTCCACAGGTCCCGCAGGTCCATGGCTCCACCCGATGCCCTGTCGCTCACGCGGCGGGGCATTCGGCGTTTGTACGCGAGCCGCGCCCGGACGCACGGGCGCGCTTCACGATCGGACTGCCCTGATCCCGCGGGCCGGGGGTCGGCCACCCGCGGAAACCTGACTGACTCCAGCCTCCTCGGCCCACCCCGCCACGGCAATCGCTCGACGGAGTGAGGAAGTTGTCCACAACCGCCCGGTAGTCCACAGGCCCGAGCAGGATCGCGGCGGCCGCGGGACGGTGGGTGCGGTTCGCCGGACGGTCCGGCGAACGGCCCGTGTCACGACAGGCGGTCGCGCGATGAACACAGAATCCTGCTTCCCCCACACCCGCACCTCGGTGCCCGCGCCGTGCGGCGTGCCGCACTTCGATCCGCTGCGGGTCCGCGGCGCGCGGCTACGGCTGAGCCGGGCCCTGCGCCGCAAGCGACGGGCGCCGGCCGCGGTCCTCGCGATGACGGCCGCCGCGCTCGCGGCGACCGGGGCGGCCGGCGCCGAGGGCCTGGTCCCACATCCCCCGCCGCCTTCCTCGCACACCGCGCGCACGACGCACCGGCCGGCCGCCGTGCCACTGGTGTCCGCTCCGGTGCGGATCGCCGACGCGGCGACCGTCCGGCTGCTCAGGCCCGGCGACCGGGTGGACGTGATCGCGGCGCCCAACTCGCCGATGGGGGCGGGCGGCGAGGCCCGCGTGGTGGCCTCGGACGCCCGGGTGGCCGAGGTGCCGCCGCCGGGCGAGACCAGTCCGGACGGCGGGGCGCTGATCGTGCTGTCCGTGCCACGGCCGACGGCGACGGCGCTCGCCGGGGCCGGCATCACGTCCCAACTGGCGGTGACGCTGTGCTGATTCGCACTGACGGCCTGTCAAGTAACCGTCCCGTGTGTACGGATTGGACGCCTCTGCGCCGATCGCGGCCTAATGGCTCCGCACACAGCAGCACACGCGACGAAAGGCACCTTGGTGGCCGAGAAGAAGGAAAGCTTGCTGGGAGGCTTCAAAGCCTTTCTGATGCGCGGCAACGTGATCGATCTGGCGGTCGCCGTCGTCATCGGTGCCGCGTTCACCAACATCGTGAACTCGGTGGTCAAGGGCATCATCAACCCGATCGTCGGCGCCTTCGGCACGAAGGACCTGGAGGGCTACGCGTCCTGCCTCAAGGCCCCCTGCAAGGTGGTCGACGGCGAGATGCAGGGCATCCAGATCCAGTGGGGTCTGGTCCTCAGCGCCGTTCTCAGCTTCGTGATCACGGCGGCGGTCGTCTACTTCCTGATGGTCCTGCCCATGGCGAAGATCCTCGCCAAGCGGGCCGCGCACGACCGGGTGAAGGAGAGCGTCGAGGAGACGCTGGAGATCAGCGAGCTGGAGGTGCTCAAGGAGATCCGCGACCACCTGGTCGCCCAGCGTGGTCCGAGCGAGGGCACCGGGACGAGCGCCCGCGCCGGCGGCGGTTCGGGGACGCACCCCACCTCCTGACCGACGGCTCGCGTCGGCGTCAGAGGTGGTGCGGCGGCTTCTCGTCGAGGAAGCGCGCGAGGTCGGCGGCGCTGTCGCCGCCGGCGGGAGGCCGCTCGCCCCATCCTCGGTCCGTGTCGTCCGTGGACTGCCGGTCCAGCGGATCGTCGAAGATCAGTGCCGGCCTGGGTTGCGATTCGGGTACGGAGCCGGTCCGCTTCGCTGCTCGCGGTCCGGGGGCGGGGGCGGTGCTCATGTTCTCAGGGTACGCCGGGATCACCGCCCCGGACCCGGCCGATCCGCGGGACCGGGGTCGGCGGGCGGCCGGCGTGGCGGGACCATGGAGGGTTCGGGCGCGGTCCGGCGTAGCCGATGACCACGTCAGGGCGGGGGCCAGCCGGGCGGAGAGCTTCGCGGAGCGTTCGGGATCCCGCTCGATCCCGGCTCCCGGACCGGGGCCGGGGCGGGTGTGCCGGATCCGCGGGTCGCCCGTAGCCGCTGGTGGGGCGGGATCTGCGGCAGCGCTCGTGCGGAAGGGGGGTCGCTGACGGCACGGGTGCGGTGGTGGCGCGGCGCGCTGTGAGGGCCGGTGCGCGTCTGTGTTGTCCTTTGGGGCATGACGCAACCCTTCCTTCCCCTCACCGCCCGCGCGCGCGACGAGGCGCACCGTGCCGCCACGCCGCTGGAGCTGTTCTTCGACCTCTGTTTCGTCGTGGCCGTGGCGCAGGCCGGGGCCGAGCTCGTACACGCCGTCGCCGAGGGGCATGCCGGGTCCGGCATCGTGAACTACGCGATGGTTTTCTGGGCGATCTGGTGGGCCTGGATGAACTTCACCTGGTTCGCCTCGGCGTACGACAACGACGACGTGCTCTACCGCGTGGTCACGCTCGTCCAGATCGCGGGCGTGCTGATCCTGGCCGCCGGCGTCTCGCGGGCGTTCGAGGACCACGACTTCCTCGTCGTGTACATCGGCTACGTCGTCATGCGGCTGGCGCTCTCCTCCCAGTGGCTGCGCGCCGCGCACCACGCCACCGATCCCGCCGAGCGGACGATGTGCCGCCGTTACGCGGCCGGGGTCATCGGCTGCCAGATCGGCTGGACGGCGCTGCTCCTCGTTCCCGAGGACGTGCGCCCGTGGGTCTTCCTGGTGATGGCGCTCGCGGAGATGGCCGTGCCGATGTACGCGGAGAAGGACGTGACCACCGCCTGGCACCCGCACCACATCGCCGAGCGGTACGGCCTGTTCACGATCATCGTGCTCGGCGAGACGATCGCGGCGGCGACCGTCGCCGTGAAGTCGGGCGTCACGGAGAACGACGCCCTGGCCGAGGTGCTGCCGATCGCCGCCGGCGGGCTGCTGATCGTCTTCGCCGCCTGGTGGATCTACTTCGTCGTGCCCGCGCACGACCGGCTCGCCTCCAACCGGCAGGGCTTCCTGTGGGGTTACGGCCACTACCTGATCTTCACCTCGGCCGCCGCGATCGGCGCCGGCATCGAGATCGCGGTCGAACAGGCCGTCGGCAAGGCGCACATCTCCACCCTGGCCGCGTCCTCCGCCGTGACCATCCCGACGGCCGTCTTCCTGCTCTGCGTGTGGTTCCTGCACGCCCGCTACTTCAAGGTCGGCATCGCCCAGCAGCTCGTGAGTCCGGTCTCCGCCCTCGCGATCCTGATGTGCTCGTTCGCCGGGCGGTGGGCGGTTCCGGCCGCCGGTCTCGTCGCCGCCGCGACCGTGGCCGTGGGAGTGACCCTCACGGCTCTCAACCCGGCCACCAACCCGGACGCCCGGCGCACCCGGTCCGCCCGCTGACCGTCGGGGCCCTGCGCCACAATGCGTGACATGACCTTCCGGCTGCTCGGCCCGCTCACCGTCTCCGGCGCCCCCGCCCCCGGCGGCCCCCGCGCCCGGGCCCTGCTGGCGCTGCTGCTGCTCGACGCGGGCCGGACGGTCACGGCCGAACGCCTCGTCGACGGGCTGTACGGCGACGAGCCTCCGGCCGGTGCCGCCAACGCCCTGCAGTCGCAGGTCTCGCGCCTGCGCCGGGCGCTCCCGGACGGCGTCAAGGTCGAGCACTCCCCGGCGGGTTACCGCCTGACCGGCGCTGGCGCCGACGACGTGGACGCCCTCCGGTTCGAGCGGCTGGCCCGGGAGGGTGCCCGGGCCGGGGCGGCCGGGGATCCCGTACGGGCCGAGGGCCTCCTGCGCGAGGCGCTCGCGCTGTGGCGCGGGCCGGCCCTCGCGGACGTGCGGGAGGCTCCGTACGCCGCGGGGCAGGCGGCCCGGCTCGACGCGCTGCGGCTCGACACCCTGGAGGAGTGGGCGGCCGCGCTGCTCGCCGCGGGCGGCGACCCCGCCCCGCTCGTACCGGAGCTGGCGCGGGCCGCGGCCGCGCATCCGCTGCGCGAGCGGCTGCGCGCCCTCCAGATGCGGGCGCTCGCGGGCGCGGGCCGGCAGGCGGAGGCGCTCGCCGTGTACGAGGAGGTGCGCGGGGCGCTCGCCGAGGAGCTGGGCGCGGATCCGGCGGCGGAGCTGACGGCGGCGCATCTGGCCGTGCTGCGGGGCGAGGAGCCGGGGGCCGCCCGTGCGGCGGGAGCCTCCCGGCTGCCCGTCCCGCTCACCGACTTCGTGGGCCGGGAGCGCGAACGGGAGCAGTTGCGCGCCCTGCTGGCCTCGGCGCGCCTGTCGACGCTGGTCGGCCCGGGCGGCGCCGGAAAGACCCGCCTCGCCGTCGAAGCCGTCGGCGACGGCGGCACGGGCGCGGGCGTCGGCGGCGAGGCCGTGTTCGTGGATCTGGCGGCGGTGGGGCCCGGCGAGGTGGTGGCGGCGTTCGCCCGGGCCTTGGGGGTACGGGACGCAAGCCCGTACGGGCTCGTGCGCGCGCTCGCGGACCGGCCGCTGCTGCTCGTCGTCGACAACTGCGAGCACGTGGTGGCGGAGGCCGCCGGGCTGGTCCGGGAGTTGCTGGCCGGCTGTCCCGGGCTGCGGGTCCTCGCCACCAGCCGGGAGGCGCTCGGCATCACCGGCGAATCGCTGCTGCCGGTCGGCGCGCTCGCGCCGGGCGCGGCGGCGGAGCTGTTCGTACGGCGCGGGGCGGCGGCCCGGCCCGGTTTCGCCGGACACGCGCGCGTGCCGGAGATCTGCGCGGCCCTGGACGCGCTCCCGCTGGCCCTGGAGCTGGCGGCGGCCCGCCTGCGCACCCTTACCGTCGACCAGATAGCCGACCGGCTCGGCGAGCGACTCGGCGAGGGATTCGGCGAGGGATTCGGTGAACGGATCGGTGAACGCTCCCGCGAGAAGTCGCCCGCGGATTCCGGCACGAGCGCCCGCGACGAGCCCCGCGCGGATTCCGGCGCGGGCCCCGGCGAGAAGTCGCCCGCCGGTTCCGGTACGGGCCCCCGCGAGAAGCCCCGCGCAGGTGCCGGCGCGGGCCCCGGCGAGGAGTCCCGTACGCGTGCGGACGATGGTTCCGGCGAACGGCTCGCGGAACGCTTCCGGTTGCTCTCGCGGGGCGATCGCACCGCGCCCGAGCGGCACCGGACGCTGGCCGCCGTCGTCGAGTGGAGCTGGGAGCTCCTGGGCGCGGAGGAGCGGGAACTGGCCGCGCGCTTCTCGGTCTTCCGGGGCGGCGCGACGGCAGAGGCCGTGGCCCGGGTGTGCGGGGTGGAACAGGCGGACGCGGAGGACGTGCTGGCCTCGCTCGCCGAGAAGTCGCTGGTGGAGGCCGGTGCCTTCGACACCGGCACGGTCCGCTACCGGATGCTGGAGACCGTACGGGCCTTCGCCGCCGGCCGGCTCCCGGCCGGCGACCCGGCGCCCGCCGCGCACACCGCCCACCATCTGGCCCTCGCCCGCGCCGCCGACCCCCGGCTGCGCGGACCCGCCCAGCTCGACTGGCTGGCCCGCCTCGACGCCGAGGACGCGAACCTGCGCGCCGCGCTGCGCCGCGCGACGGCGCACGCCCCGGCGGACGCCCTCCGCCTGGTGGCCGCCCTCACCCCGTACTGGTGGCTGCGGGGACTGCGCGGCCAGGTCGCCGGCCTGGCGGCAGAACTCCTGGACGCGGTCGACGGCGCCGGCATCGACCCGGAGGCGGCCGGTCTGGGTGAGGAGTACGTGCTGTGCGTCCTCGCCGCGGGTGCCGGAGCCATGGGCCCGCACTCCGGGCGCCTCGACCGCGCCCGCACCCTGCTCACCTCCCGTACGGAACCGCTGCGTCAACCCTTCACCGCCTTCCTGTGGGCCACGGCGGCCGGGCCCGGGGAACGGCCGGAGGCACGCCTTCCGCTGCCGGACGACCCCTGGACGCGGGCGCTCGGACTCGCGGGCCAGGGACATCTGGCGCTCGGTCAGGGCGACGTGCCGGCGGCGCGGGCCGCCCTGACCGAGGCCCTGGCGGGCTTCCGGGCCCTCGGGGAGCGCTGGGGCACGGCCACCGCGCTGGAGGGCCTCGCCGGGCTCTCACCCGACCCGCTGCCGCTGTTCGCCGAGGCCCTGGAGCTCTTCGAGTCGCTGGGCGTCGCCGAGGACATCGTGGACCTGCTGGGCAGGCGGGCCGCCGTCCACGAGGCCGCCGGCGACACCGGACCGGCGGCGGCGGACCGGGCCCGGGCGGCGGCGGTGGCGCGGCGGGCGGGGCTGCCCGAGCCGGGCTGACCACATGCCGTACACCCCTGTCAGCGCGAGCCGACCGCACGCCGTACAACCCCTGTCAGCCCGAGCCGACCGCACACCGAACAACTGCTGACCGCACAACCCCTGTCAGCGGTCGTCAGCGTGCGGTGCGCGTCCCGTCAGCGGCCCCGGCGACTCTCCTCCTGTCGCGGCGAACGCCCGGCACCAAGGTCCGAAGGACCCGACAGGGAGAGTCACCACCATGCAGAACGACACCACCGCCCCCCGCACCGCTCTCGTCACCGGCTCCTCGCGCGGCATCGGGCGGGCCATCGCCCTGCGGCTCGCGCAGGACGGGATGCTCGTCGCCGTGCACTACGGGTCGGACGCGGCCGCCGGGCAGGAGACCGTGGATCTGATCGCCGCGCGGGGCGGGCGGGCGTTCACGGTGGCGGCCGACCTCGGGTCGTACGACGGGGTGCGCTCGCTCGCCGAGGGCGTGCGGGCGGGGCTCGCCGCCCACTCCCGGGACGCCGGGGACGCCGGTCTCGACGTACTGGTCAACAACGCGGCCGTCACGTCGTCCGGCGGACACCTCCAGGACGAGACGGTCGAGCAGTTCGACCGGCTGTTCGCGGTGAACGTCCGGGCCCCGTACTTCCTGGTGCAGCAGCTGCTGCCGGTGCTGCGGGACGGCGGCAGCATCGTCAACATCGGTTCCGGTGTCACTCGGATCGCGCTCGCCGACGAGCTGGCCTACGCCATGACCAAGGGCGCGATGGAGACGTTCACCCGCACGCTCGCGAACGTCGTCGGCGCCCGCCGGATCACCGTCAACACGGTCGCGCCCGGACCGACGCAGACCGCCGGGCTCACGGCCGCGCTCGCCGCGATGCCGCAGCTGGAGGAGATGCTGCTCGGGGGCCAGGCGCTGCCGTGGGTCGGCCAGCCGGAGGACATCGCGGACCCGGTGGCGTTCCTGGCCTCGCCGGAGGGCCGCTGGATCACCGGCACCGTGATCGACGCCTCGGGCGGCACCTACCTGGGCCCCAAGCGCTGACATTCGTGCTACGCAGGAGGCATGACGGAGGCCGGGTCGCGGATCGAGCACATGCATGACGCACTGACGGACGTGGCCGGCCTGCGGGTCGGCCACGCGCGCGTGCCGGGCGCCGGGGCGCTGTCCGGTACGACGGTGGTCCTCGCGCCGGAGGGCGGGATGGTGGCCGCCGTGGACGTACGGGGCGGGGGCCCGGGGACCCGGGAGACGGACGCGCTCGACCCGCGCAATCTGGTGGAGCGGATCGACGCGGTGGTCCTGACCGGCGGCAGCGCGTACGGGCTCGACGCGGCCGGCGGGGTGATGGCCTGGCTGGAGGAGCGGCGGCGCGGCGTAAGGGTCGGTCCGGACCCGGCGCACGTGGTGCCGGTGGTGCCGGCGGCCTGCGTCTTCGACCTGGGCCGGGGCGGCGACTTCGCGGCCCGGCCGGACGCCTCGACGGGCCGCGCGGCGGTGGAGGCGGCGGCGGCGACTGAGGCACGCGCGCGCGTGGTGACGGGTGCGGTGGGCGCGGGCACGGGGGCGGTGGTCGGCGGGCTCAAGGGCGGGGTGGGGACGGCGAGCACGGTCCTGGAGTCGGGGATCACGGTCGGCGCGCTGGTGGTCGTGAACGCGGTGGGCGCGGCGATCGATCCGGAGACGGGCGTTCCGTACGGCGCCCGCTTCGCGGGAGGCGGGCGCCCCGCCGACCCCGACCCGGCCGTGCACGAGGCCGCGCGGCGCCGGCTCGCGCGGGCCCGGGCCAGGCTCGCGCCGCCGCCGATGAACACGACGCTGGCGGTGGTGGCGACGGACGCGGTGCTGACCCGCGCGCAGGCGCAGAAGTTCGCGGGGACGGCGCACGACGGCATCGCGCGCGCCGTCCGTCCGGTGCATCTGCTCAACGACGGAGACACGGTCTTCGCGCTCGCGACGGGGGCGCGCGAATTGCCCTCCGCGCCGGGTCCGCTCGCGCTCAACGAGATCCTCGCGGCGGGCGCGGACGCCGTCACGCGGGCCATCGTCCGGGCCGTCCTCGCACCGCCCACCGGGATCTCGGGACCGGGCGGGGACTTCCCCGCCTACCGCGAGCTGTACGGGGACGCGCAGGCCGACGCGTACGGCGACTAGCCCGGCGCCCCGACTGCCGGTATACCAAAGGAAGTTGAAGAAAACTTTCGGGGGGCGCGGAAACTCATTGTGCGCCCCGTTCGTTTTCCCGAACGCCGGACACGATGTCAGACCCAGGGACTACGTTTAGCAAGCATCAAGTGACATGCGGCGACGGCCTGGAGACCCTCTTGAACGATCCGCAGGATCACCCTCACGATCCGTACGAGACGACCGAGACCCACCTTGAGCGACTCCTCGGCCGGGCGCTCAACTCCTTCGACCTGCCCGACTCCATGATCGAGCGTCTGGAGTCGGCCCTCGCGCACTCCAACGCGCTGTATTCCTCGCACCACAGCGCGTCGCTGCACCGTGCCACGTACCGCCACACGTATCTGCTCCCCGACGGCACGGCGCTCAGCCTGTGGGAGCTGGTGCACAACTCCGGCCGGGACGGCACCGAGCACCACGAGCTGTACGCGGCCGAGGCGGACGCCCGGCTCGCCGCGTCCCGGCTGCCGGCCGGACCCTCGCTGGGCTGGAGCGCGGAGCGCCCCGACGGCACGCCCGCCGACGAGGACGACGACCTGGAGCTGCTGAGCGCGCTCCTGGCCCGCCCCATACCGGCCCAGCCCCGGATGTACGTGCCGGACAACTCGGCGGACCACGCCCGCAGGGTGCTGCGCCGCGCGGAGAACGCGGACCGGCCGGGCGAGGCGACCGCGCGCCGGCTGCGGCTCGCGTTCGCGCACCACATCACTCAGGCCTTCGGGCGCCAGTGCCCCGTGGAGGGCGGCCGGGACGCCGGCTTCACCCTCTACGAGCACCAGTTCCTGCTGCTCGACGGCAGCGAGCTCAGCCTGTGGGAGGTCGAGCACACGGCGACGCCGGACGGCCGGCACATGTGCGAGGTGTACGAGGACGAGCGCGCCGCGCGCGAGGCGATGGAGTCCCGCTCCCGGGTCCGCTGACGCCGCACGCGGCGAGGGAGGGCCCGAGGGGCGACCCCTCGGACCCTCCCTCGTGAGAGACGGCCGGTCAGGAGACCAGCGCGGGCTCCTTCTCGACGGTCGGCGTGCCGTCCTGCGCCGGCTCCTCCTCGCCGCCGCCCTCCAGGTGCTGCTTCGGCTTCGCCGGGAGGGCGAACATCACCAGGAAGATGCCGGCCAGGACCGCCGCGGCCCAGCCCAGCGAGTTCTGGAAGGCGTGGGTGAAGGCGGCGCTCGTCTCCGCCGGGGCCATCGCGAGGCGCTTCTCGTCGATCGTGCCGAAGAAGACGACCGACACCAGGCCGAGGCCGAGCGCGTTGCCCATCTGGCCGGTCGTGTTGATCAGGCCCGAGGCCGAGCCGGCGTGCTCGCGCGGCACCTCGGAGAGCACGGCGTCCGTCAGCGGGGCCACGATCAGGCCCATGCCCAGGCCCATCACGACCAGCGGCGGGATCATCTGCCACGGATGGATGTCCGCGCCGTAGCGGCCGGCGACGAAGAAGTAGAGCAGGATGCCGGCCGCCATCGTGACGGCGCCCGTCTGGAGCACCTTGCGGCCGAAGCGCGGCACCAGCTGCTGGACGGACAGACCCGCCGCCATGGACACCGCGATCGAGAACGGCACGCCCGTCAGGCCGGCCTTCAGCGGGCTCCAGCCGAGCCCGATCTGCATGTAGAGCGTCCAGACCAGGAAGAAGATGCCCATCACGACGCCGAAGGTCAGCTGGACGGCGATGCCGGCCGCGAAGGACTTCACCTTGAACAGCGACAGCTCGATGAGCGGCGAACCGTCCTTGCGCGCCTTGTACTTCTCGTAGGCGACGAGCGCGGCGAACACGACGAGGCTGCCGGCCATCATCAGGTGGCCCCACAGCGGCCAGCCGAGCTCGCGGCCGCGGGTCAGCGGGTAGATCAGCATCAGCAGCGCGACGGTCACCAGGAGCACGCCGACCAGGTCGAGGCGGAGCGCCTTCGGGGCCTTGGACTCGGTGATGAAGCGGCGGCCGAGGATGATCGCGGCGACGCCGACCGGCAGGTTGATGAGGAAGATGGGGCGCCACTCCAGGCCCGCGATGTTCCACTGGGTGAGCAGCGCGCCGAGCAGCGGGCCGGAGACCGCGCCCAGGCCGATGATCGCGCCGAACATTCCGAAGACCTTGCCGCGCTCGTGCGCCGGGAAGGTGACGTGCACGATCGACAGGACCTGCGGCACCATCATCGCCGCCGCCGCGCCCTGGAGGAGGCGGGAGCCGACCAGCATCTCCTGGTTCGCGGCGACGCCGCAGAGCGCGGAGGCGAGGGTGAAGCCGGCCGTGCCGGTGAGGAAGAGGCGCTTGCGGCCGTAGATGTCACCGAGCCGCCCGCCGGTGATCAGACCGGCCGCGAACGCGAGCGCGTAGCCGGCGGTGATCCACTGGATCGCGCCGAAGGTGGCGCCGAGGTCCCGCTCGATGCTGGGGATCGCGATGTTGACGATCGTGGCGTCGACCAGGTCCATGAAGGCGGCGGTCATGACGATGGCGAGGGCTATCCACCGCCTTCTGTCGGCGGCGTCGGCCGCGTCCGCGGCTTGGGGGGCCGCGTCCGGAGCGGCGAGGGCGGCGTCGTGTGAACTCATACGGGAAAAGTAAAGGCCATATAGGTCAGCTCATGTCCTAGTTGGCCCCCATCCTGGTAAACATGACGGACACACCGGCACGACTCCTGACTCTGTTGTCGCTGCTCCAGACCCCGCGCGAATGGCCCGGGCGCGAACTCGCCGAACGGCTCTCGGTGTCGCCGCGCACCATCCGGCGGGACGTCGACCGGCTGCGCGAGCTGGGCTATCCGGTCGAGGCCAGCAAGGGCGCGGTGGGCGGCTACCGGCTCGTCGCGGGGACCGCCATGCCGCCGCTGCTCCTCGACGACGAGGAGGCCGTGGCCATCGCGGTCGGGCTGCGGGCCGGGGCCGGGCACGCCATCGAGGGCGTCGAGGAGGCGTCCGTACGGGCGCTGGCGAAGCTGGAGCAGGTGCTGCCGTCGCGGCTGCGGCACCGGGTCTCCACGCTGCAGAACGCGACGATCCCGCTCACCCGCGGCGACGGCGCCACGGTCGCGCCGGGCACCCTGACCTCGCTCGCGGGCGCGGTGACCGGGCAGGAGCGCCTGCGGTTCGGCTACCGGGCGGGCGACGGCACGGAGACGAAGCGGCTCGTGGAGCCGTACCGGCTGGTGTCGACGGGGCGGCGGTGGTACCTCGTCGCGTACGACCTGGGGCGCGAGGACTGGCGCACCTTCCGCGTCGACCGGGTCAGCGAACCCTTCCCGACGGGTGCGCGCTTCTCGCCCCGCGAGCTGCCGGCCGGGGACGCGGCCGCGTACATGACGCAGTCCATGTCACGCGCCCAGCCCGAGCTGGACCTCGACGTCAGCTTCGGCGCCCCGGCCGAGTTCGTGGCGGCGCGCCTGCCCGCGCACCTGACGCCGACGGCCACCGGCCCCGACGGCTGCCGGCTGCGGACCCGTACGACCGACTCGACCGAGTGGCTCGCGGTGCGCTTCGCGATGGTCGACGCGCCTTTCACCATCCACGGCCCGGAACCTCTGCGGGCCTACGCCGCGGAGCTGGGCGCGCGCCTGGGCGCGGCGTCGTCGCAGGGCTGACGGCACCCGGCGGGCCCTGCGGGCCCCGCCCTGTGGGCCCGCACGCCCTGGTCTCGCGCCGCCGCGCGGTCGCGGCGGCGGCCTCAGGCCACCGCGTCGAAGCCGGTGTCCCGTGCCATCTTCTTCAGTTCGAGCAGCGCGTGCTTCTCGATCTGGCGGATGCGCTCGCGCGTGAGGCCGTGCTCCTTGCCGACCTCGGTCAGCGTGCGCTCGCGGCCGTCCTCGATGCCGT
Source organism: Streptomyces sp. NPDC004327 (assembly GCF_042873935.1). Taxonomy (NCBI): domain Bacteria; kingdom Bacillati; phylum Actinomycetota; class Actinomycetes; order Kitasatosporales; family Streptomycetaceae; genus Streptomyces; species Streptomyces sp. NPDC004327. Next base: position 222,645 of record NZ_JBIAME010000012.1, read on the forward strand.
AACGCATGCGGATGATCGAGGCGGTGCGGTGGTCCAGCTTGTCGATGAGGTCGTCGAGCTCCTCGCTGCGCAGCAGGGTGAGGACGGACTGCTCGGGCGAGATCGCGGAGGTGTCCTCCAGGAGGTCGCCGAACTGGGTCTCGCCCTCGTCGTCCACCGACATGTTGAGGGAGACCGGGTCGCGGGCCCAGTCCAGGACGTCCGTGACCCGCTCGGGGGTGGAGCCCAGCTCCTCCGCGATCTCCGCGGGCTCCGGGTCGCGGCCGTTCTCGCGGTTGAACTCGCGCTGGACGCGGCGGATCCGTCCGAGCTCCTCCACCAGGTGGACGGGGAGCCGGATGGTGCGGGACTGGTCGGCTATGGAGCGGGTGATGGCCTGGCGGATCCACCACGTGGCGTACGTGGAGAACTTGAAGCCCTTCGCGTAGTCGAACTTCTCGACCGCGCGGACCAGGCCCGCGTTCCCCTCCTGGATCAGGTCGAGCAGGGGCAGCCCGCTGCGCGGATAGCGCCGGGCCACGGCCACGACGAGCCGCAGGTTGGACTTGATGAAGAGGTCCTTGGCCCGCTCGCCCTCGGCGACCAGCGCCTCGAGCTCCTCGCGGGAGGCTCCGCCCGCCTCGCTCTCGGCCTCGCCGTCGAGGATCTGCTGGGCGTAGACACCCGCCTCGATCGTCTGGGAGAGCTCGACCTCCTTGGCGGCGTCGAGCAGGGGCGTACGCGCGATCTCGTCGAGGTACATGCCGACCAGGTCGCGGTCGGCGATCTCCCCGCCCACGACGCGAACGCTGCTGGCCCGGCTGCTTCCCCGCGCGGTGCTGCTCGCGGCGGACGACTGACGACGGGCGACGGCACGGGTTGCCATGCGTGCTCCCTTGCTGAGTAGGTCGCGACACCCTGTCGGGTGCCCTGCATCCGACGGAAACAACGACTGGAATCAGGACAGAATTCCCACCCGGCACATGGATTTTCGCGATCATGCAGTATCCTGCGCCGCCGCCGCGCTTCCGAGGGCGTGGAGCGCCGGGCCCGGGCCCTCGCGGACCCGCAGGTCAGGCCGGGCGCGGCGGGTGATCCGGAGCCGTCCGTACAGCCCCGCGCCCACCCTCCGCGACGATCCGCGTGAGACCGTCGTCACATACGGCCCCACTCCGCCCCGCACACCGGAGCGGCGGCTTCCTCGGCTCCGCTCCGGCCGTGAAGACGCACCGTGCCGCCGCCGGGTTGCCGGCCTAGCCGAACTGCACGGACCGCTTCGCCAGCCCCATCCAGAACCCGTCGATGACACTGCGCTCCGCGTCGAGGTCGCCGGCCGCGTCCGCCGCGCCCATCGTGACGAAGAGCGGGGCGAAGTGCTCGGTGCGCGGGTGGGCGAGACGGCCGGCCGGGGACTTGTGCTCGAAGTCCAGCAGGGCGTCGACGTCCTGCGCGGCGAGCGCCTCGTGCCCCCACGCGTCGAACTCGGCCGACCAGCCCGGCACGCCGCCGCCGGTGTGCCGCAGCGCGGCCAGGTTGTGGGTGAAGAAGCCGCTGCCGACGATCAGCACGCCCTCGTCGCGCAGCGGGGCGAGCCTGCGGCCGATGTCCATGAGGCGGCGCGGGTCGAGGGTGGGCATGGAGATCTGCAGGACGGGGATGTCGGCGCCGGGGTACATCTCGACGAGCGGTACGTACGCGCCGTGGTCGAGCCCGCGGTCGGGCATGTCCTGGACGGGGACGGCGGGCGAGCGGAGCAGCTTGCGGACGGACTCGGCGAGCCCGGGCGCGCCGGGGGCGGCGTACTGGACCCGGTAGTAGTGCTCGGGGAAGCCCCAGAAGTCGTAGACGAGCGGCACGGTCTCGGTGGCGCCGAGGGCCAGCGGGGCCTCCTCCCAGTGCGCGGAGACCATGAGGATCGCCTTGGGCCGGGGCAGGCCGGCGGACCAGGCGGCCAGCTCGCCGGGCCAGACCGGGTCGTCGGCGAGCGGCGGGGCGCCGTGCGAGAGATAGAGGGCCGGCATTCGTACAGGCGTGGCGTCGTCCATGGCGTCCGCCTCCTTCACCGCGAGATCCGAGGGGACCGGAGAAGATCCCGATTCTTGAAGTTTCAAGCTCACTGCTCGCGCACAGCTTAGACCGGATCTAGTTCAACTTTCAAGAATTGGTCGTACCATGGCTCCATGACCGAACCCCGCTGGCTCAGCGACGAGGAACAGCGCACCTGGCGCGCCTACCTCCACGCCACCACCCTCCTGGAGGACCATCTCGACCGCCAGTTGCAGCGCGACGCCGGGATGCCCCACATCTATTACGGGCTGCTCGTCCAGCTCTCCCAGGCACCGCGCCGCCGCATGCGGATGACCGAGCTGGCCAAGGACGCCAAGATCACCCGCTCCCGGCTCTCGCACGCCGTCGCCCGCCTGGAGAAGAACGGCTGGGTCGCGCGCGAGGAGTGCCCCTCCGACAAGCGCGGCCAGTTCGCCACGCTGACGGACGACGGCTACGAGGTGCTGCGCCGCACCGCGCCCGGCCATGTCGGCGCCGTACGCCAGGCGCTCTTCGACCGGCTCACCCCGGAGCAGGTCGAGCAGCTCGGCGCGATCATGCGGACGGTCTCCGAGGGCCTCCAGCCCACGGGCCCGGACGCGGACCTGCCCTGGCTCCGCTGAGCGAGGACGCCGAGCGGGGCCAGGGCAGGAGAAGCGCCGAAGAGGTGGGCCTGCGGATCAGTGCGCGATGACGGGGATCTTCACCTCGTCCTCGGCACCGTCGCGGGAGCCCGAGCCCGCCACGACCCCGCCGCCCGGCTTCCCGGTGGTGATCAGGGTCAGCGCGAGGGTCGCGGAGACGGCCAGGATGCCGACGGCCCACCAGATGGCCGCCGAGTAGCCCTCGACCATGCCCTGGAGCTGGAGCAGCTTCTGTGCCGACGGAGTGGTCGCGCCCGCCGCGTGGTCCGCTATGTACGCGGTGGTGGCGGAGGCGGCGATGGTGTTCAGCAGGGCCGTGCCGATCGCACCGCCGACCTGCTGCGAGGTGTTGACCATCGCGGAGGCGACCCCGGCGTCCCGCGGGTCCACTCCGAGCGTGGCCAGGGACATCGCCGGCATGAACGCCGTACCCATGCCGAGACCGAGCAGCAGCTGCGCCGGCAGGATCAGCCCGGCGTAGGACGAACCGATCTCCAGCTGCGTGAGCAGCAGCATGCCGACCGCTGCGGTCAGGAAGCCCGGCCCCATCAGCCAGCGCGGCGGGACCCGGGTCATCAGGCGGGCGCCGATCTGCGTGGAACCGGTGATCATGCCCGCGATCATCGGCAGGAACGCGAAGCCCGTCTTGACCGGCGAGTACCCCTTCACGACCTGGAGGTAGTAGGTCAGGAACAGGAACAGGCCGAACATCGCGATGACCGCGAGACCGAGCGACAGGTACACGCCGCCGCGGTTGCGGTCGGTGACGACGCGCAGCGGCAGCAGCGGCGACTTCACCTTCGACTCGACGAGGACGAAGGCCGCCAGCAGCACGGCCGCGGCGACGAACAGACCGATGGTCACCGGGTCCGTCCAGCCGTCGGGCCGCTCGGCGTGCGTGAAGCCGTAGACGAGGGAGACCAGACCGAGGGTGGACAGGACCACGCCCGGGATGTCGAGCGGCGAGCGGTTGCGGCCGCCGGCCGGCTCACGGATCACGAAGAAGGCACCGGCCGCCGCGATGACCGCGAACGGGATGTTGACGAAGAACGTCCAGCGCCAGTTCAGGTACTCGGTCAGGAAGCCGCCGAGGATCAGGCCCACGGCGCCACCGCCACCGGCGATCGCACCGTAGATGCCGAACGCCTTGGCGCGCTCCTTGGCATCGGTGAACATCACCGCGAGCAGGGACAGCGCCGCCGGCGCGAGCAGCGCGCCGAACGCGCCCTGCAGCGCACGGGCGCCGAGCATCATCGCCTCGCCGGTCGCGGCGCCACCGAGGGCGGAGGCCGCGGCGAAACCGATCAGACCGACGACGAACGTGCGCTTGCGGCCCCACAGGTCGGCTATGCGGCCGCCGAAGAGCAGCAGACCGCCGAAGGCCAGCGCGTAGGCCGTGATGACCCACTGCCGGTTGCCGTCGGAGATGCCGAGGTCCTGCTGGGCGGAGGGCAGCGCGATGTTCACGATCGTCGCGTCGAGCACGACCATCAACTGCGCGAGGGCGATGAAGACCAGGGCTCTCCAGCGACTGGGATCGGCCTGGGTCTGGGGGATTTTAGGCATGGGGGTAGCCACCTCTTGGCGCGAAAGGGTGAAAGAAGATGAAACGGGACTTAGGGGAGGGGGGTTGCGGGGTGCTTAAGAGAAGGGAATGACGGGTCAGGGGCTACGGAGCCGGGGCTGCGAAGCCGGGGGCACGAAGTCGGGGTGCGAAGCCGGGGGTACGAGGTCGGGGGTACGAAGCCGGGGGTACGAAGCCGACGACGGGGCGCGGTCCACCGGCACCGGCACCGACGGGCGTCACTCCCGGGCGGCGCAGGAGCTGGTCCTCAGGTCCTCCAGGGTCGCGGCGACACCGGGGAGTTCGGAGCGGGCCGGCGCCTCCAGGCCGTCCAGGAACACCTGCAGATGACGGTGGACGAACCGGTCCATGTCCAGACAGGCCTTCCCGGGCAGCGGACGGGTCAGCTGCGACACCGCCACCATCAGGTCCCCGACCCCCACGTCGGCGCGGAGCCGGCCGGCCTCCCGCGCCGCGTCGACGAGGCCCTGCACGGCCTCCTCCAGGCGGGCGCGCTCGGTCATCAGGTCGGGGTGGTCCTTGTCGAACGCACCGTCGAGCATCGGGCACAGGGCACCGACCCGCTCGTCGGCGGCGGCGTGGGTGAAGCGGCGGAGCGCGTCGAAGGAGTCACCCTCCTGCTCACCGGCCTCCCGCGCCCGCTCCGCTATCCGGGACATGGAGGAGAGGACGACCTCGCGGACGAGTTCGTCGCGGTCGGGGAAGTTGCGGTACAGCGTGGCGTTGCCGACGCCGGCGCGGCGGGCTATCTCGTCGAACGGCACCTGTGCGCCGAACTCCACGAACATCTCGCGGGCCGCCGTCACGATCCGCTCGCGGTTGCGCAGCGCGTCCGCGCGCGGGCGCGGGACACGACGGGCGGGCGCGGCGGATCCGCCGTCGGCCGGTCCGGCGGCGTCGACCGGTCCGGCGGCCGGCCCGGCGGCGTCGACCGGTCCGGTGGCGTCGACCGGTCCGGTGGCGGTGGCCGGCGCGGCGGACGCGACCGCGGTGTCAGCGGGGCTGATGCTCACTGCCGTACCTCTCCCTGGTGATCCAAGCGATCCACGCGATTCGAGCGATCCGAGTGATCCAAGTGATCCGGGGACCGAGTCCCCACTTCGTCGAACACAGGCATAAACGGGGAACGGATCCCCGGTTATTTCCCGACCCTGATGTGACCTGGGTCACATCAGGGGCCGTCCCCGGTCACGTCCCCCGGTCGGCCCACCCGACGCGCGCCCCCCGACCGCCCGCCACAGGCTGATCGCACTGAAGGAGACGACGGAGCCGACGGAGCTGACGGCGTTCAGAGAGGCGACCGCATGCAGGAGACCCCCCGGCGGATACGCAGACCCATCGCCCTGGCTTCGGCGGCCGCCCTCGCGATCGCCGCCCTGGCAACCGCCAGCACGACCCTGCCCGGCCCGGCCCCCGCCTCCGCGGGACCCGTGGCCAACGGGCCCGGGAAGGCGCCGCTGGGACCGTGCCGGATCGCCACGACGATGGGTGTGCAGATGTCGGAGGGAGTCCCGACCACTCCCGGGTACGCCCGCTCCACCGGCCAGATCAGGGCCCTGAACCTGATGATCGACTTCCCGGACGCGCCCGGGCAGGGCACGGCCATGAGCCGCTTCCGCGAGTTCTTCCCGCGGACGTCCGACTGGTTCCGCGTCAGCTCGTACGGCCGCCTCCGGTACCGCCCCGAGGCCCCGATACCCGACTGGCTGCGGATGCCGCACCCCTTCTCCTCGTACGGCGTCGAGCGCGGCTCACCGTACGAACCGGGTTACCGCAAGCTCGTCGAGGACATCGTGAAGGCCGCCGACACGCGCGTGGACTTCAGCGCCTACGACCTGGTCAACGTCCTCGTCACGCCGAACGCCGGGCCCTCCGCGCTCGACACCGTCCTGTCCGTGACCTTCTCCGGCAACGACGACGCCCCCTACGCGGACGGCGTCCCGCTCTCCAACACGTCCTTCGTCTACAGCCGCCAGGACGACGGCTCGGGCAGCTACGCCGACACCGGCTACCGGGTGCTGCCGCACGAGAACGGCCACGTCTTCGGGCTCCCCGACCTCTACACCGCGGACGGCGGCGGCACGGTCGGGCACTGGGACATCATGTCCGAGGACTGGGGGGCCAACAACGACCTGCTCGGCTGGCACAAGTGGAAGCTCGGCTGGCTCGACGACGACCAGGTCATCTGCGCCTCCCGGCCCGGCGACTTCGAGTACACGCTGACCCCGCTGGCGGCCACCGGCGGCCCCAAGCTCGTCTTCGCCCCGTTCTCCGGCACCTCCGGCTACGCCGTCGAGGTCCGCACCCGCGAGGGCAACGACGAGGCCGTCTGCAAGCCCGGCGTCCTCGTCTACCGCATCGACACGGACGTGGACACCGGGCACGGACCGATCACCGTCACCGACAGCGACCACGAGAGCGGCGGCTGCACCAGGCGCCCCAACGTCCAGGCGGAGCTGTCGGACGCCCCGTACGGACCGGGCGAGTCCTTCACCGACCGCGCCAACGGCATCCGGATCACGGTCCTGGACGAGGACCCGGCATCGGGCGGCTACCGGATCCGCGTCTCGCGGAACTGAGCCTGCGGAGCGTCCCGCGGATCCCGTGGATTCCGCGGATCCCGCGGATCCCGCGGCTCGCGAAGGTCCGGCAGGTCGCACAGCACGCACAGCATGCGCAGGTCCGGCAGGTGGCGCAGCCCGCGCAGCCCGCGCAGGTCAGGCAGGTGGCCCAGCACGCGCGGGTCCGGCAGGTGGCCCAGCACGCGCAGGTCCAGCAGGTCAGCGCAGGCCGCGCAGCTCCGGCAGGTCCCGCAGCTCGCGCTTGAGGACCTTCCCGGCCGCGTTGCGGGGCAGCTCCGCATCCCGCACGACGACGTGCGCGGGCACCTTGAACGCGGCGAGCCGCGTCCCCACGTACGCCCGCAGCTCCGCCGTACCCACCGGACCCGCCGGGCCGTCCGGACCCGCCGTGGCCCCCTCGCGGAGGCGGACCACGGCGGCGACCTCCTCGCCGAGTACGGGGTGCGGAACGCCGAGGACAGCGGCCTCGACGACGTCCGGGTGGTCGAGGAGCACGCCCTCGACCTCGACGCAGTACACGTTCTCGCCGCCCCGGATCACCATGTCCTTGAGCCGGTCGACGATCGTCACCAGGCCGTCGTCCCCGATCCGCGCGAGATCACCCGTACGGAACCAGCCGTCCGCCGTGAACGCCTCCCGGGTGGCGGCCTCGTCGCGCCAGTAGCCGCGGACGAGCGCCTGGCCGCGCAGCCACAGCTCGCCGACGCCGGCCGCGTCCGGCCGGTCGATCCGCAGCCGGGTGGCGGGGGTGGGCCGGCCCACGCTGCCGGGGTCGGCGCGGTAGTCGGCGCCGAAGTTGGCGAGGACACCGCCGCAGGTCTCGGTGAGGCCGTAGCCGTTGCGGGGCTCGATCCGCTCCCCGTACGCGGCGGCGATCCGCCCCGCGAGCCCGGGCGGCGCGGCCGCTCCGCCGGTGTTGAACATCGTGACCGACTCCAGCGGATCGCCGGTGCGCGCGGCGAGGTCGAGGAGCTGGAGCGCGGTGGTGGGGACGCCCGCGTAGTGCGTGACGCGGTGGGCCCGGATCAGCTCCAGGGCCCTGGCCGGGTCCCACTTGCGCATCAGGACGAGGGTGCCGCCGGCCGCCATGACCGAGTAGAAGGAGGTGAAGGCGGCGACGTGGAAGAACGGGTACGTGGCGAGCGAGACCGGCACCCGCCCGGCGCCCGGCCGCTCACCGCGGCGCAGGGCCGAGGCGGCCGCGAAGTAGCCGGGGTTCATGGCCGCGCCCGCCTGCGCGAGGTGGGTGGCGACGGCGCCCTTGGGGCGGCCGGTGGTGCCCGAGGTGTAGATGATCGTGGCGTCGTGCTCCGGGAGCACGTCGACGGGCGGCGGGCCGAGGAACGGGTCGGTGTCGGGGACGTACGCCTCGAAGCCCTCGACCGGCTCCGCTCCCGCGCCGTGGAAGACGATGCCGGGGACGGAGTGCGCGCGAGCCCACGCGGCGACGCGCGGCACCCGCTCGCCGTCCACGAGCAGCCCGCGGGGCGCGCAGTCGTCGAGCGCGTACGCGAACTCCGCCTCGGTCCACCAGGCGTTGAGCGGCACGGCGACGAGCCCGGCGAGCTGGGCGGCCCAGAAGGCCGTCTGCCACTCGGGGTGGTTGCGCATCGCGACGACGACCCGGTCGCCGGGGCGCAGCCCGTGCACGTCGACGAGCCGCCGCGCGAGACCGCAGGCGGCGTCGAAGAAGGCGCGGTAGCTCGTCGTCGCCCCGTCCTCGGAGATGAGGAACGGCCGGTCACCGAAGGCCCAGGTGGCCTCGACGAACTCGCGCAGGGTGCGGGGACCGCCGACGTAGACGCCGTACTCGTCGACGGCGAAGGGGGCGCCGGGGGCGGTGAGGAGGTGGGGGTGGTCGGAGTGGGGGTGGGGAGGGTGGTTGATGGTCGCGGACCTGTCGGCCGGGTCCCGGTCGAGCGGAACCCGGTCGTCCGAAGACTGGCCGTCCGACCGCTGGTCGTGCGAGCCCAGGCCGTCCGAACCCTGGCCGTGCCAGCCCAGGCCGTCCGATCCCTGATCGTCCGATCCCTGGCCGGGAGAACCCTGACCGTCCGACCGCTGACCGTCCGATCCCTGACCGGCCGCGTGCTGGTCCGCTGCCTGCCGGTCCGCCGGCCGGTCATCGTGCCGCTCGCCCACGGTTGCTCCCCTCGTCCCCTCGTGCCGTTTTCCGGCCTTGCCGCCGCCCCGCCTCCGCCGTCGCCCGTACGCTACTCAGCGCCGTTCAGGAGCGCTCCACGGGCCCGCCCCCGCCCTCGCCTCCGCCCTCGCCCGCGTCCTCACCCGGGCCCTCTCCCTGACCTTCGTCCCACGACCCGGCCCCGTCGCCCGAGGCCACGAAGAGCCCCACCCGGGCCGCGCCGACCATCCGTGGGAGCAACAGCGTCCAGAAGCGGGTGAGCGGGGCGCGCTCCAGCCAGCTCGGGTCGTGGTGGCCGAGGGCCGCGTGCCCGGCGGCGACCGCGACGACGGTCGCCGTCACCTCCTCGGCCGTGACGTCCGGGGCGAGGAGGCCCTCGCGCTCGGCCCGGGCGACGACGGACTCGACCCACGCGCACCACAGCCGCCGTAAGTCCGCCGCCGGTGCCCCAGCGGTCGTCCTCCCGGTCGTGCCGTTCGCGGAGCCGAGGGCGAAGCCGGCGCGCAGGACGGCGTCGGAGCGCAGGCCCTCGACGAGTTCGTGGCTGGCGTCGATGAGGGTCTGGAGCGGCAGCGCCTCGCGCTCCCGGGTGATCCGTACGAGCCGCTCGCCGGCCGCCGCGACGACGGCGTCGGCCAGCTCGGCCTTGCTGGGGAAGTGGAAGTGCAGGGCCCCGCTGCTGACCCCGGCGCGGGCGCTGATGGTCGCGAGCGAGGCGACCTCGAAACCGTCCCGGTCGAAGAGCGCGGCCGCCGACTCGACGAGGGCGTTGCGCGTCCGAATCGCCCGCTCCTGCTTGGCCAAGGGACCTCCGTACACAGCGCCAACCATCATTTTGCCAGCACTTTAACAAACCGGCCCAGCGGTATTTCGCGTCACGGAAAGGAGCTTGCCCGCCACAGGGTCACGAGGCGGCCGGATGACAGCCGGAAACAGACCTCAACAGCGCGGCTGGACAGCCGAGTTCATGACCTGAGGACCATGCGGCCGACGGGACCCCCACGGCTCCACACCATGGCCGAAAGTCAGCGGTGAACAACGAACGCGGTCACAACGGCCGACAGCACACCTCACCCTGACAGGCCGTCAATTCAGTGCGCGGGAAGGGCTTGCGATCCCGCCGCGTCGCGCACGCTGATCGCTTCCTCATAGGCGGACTCCGCGCGCGAGGGCGAGAAGTCGAGGCGGACGAGCACGCCGGGGACGGTGATGGCGCTGACGATGGTCCGCATGAGGTCGGAGACCCGCTCCACCATGTCGCCATGCTTGGTCATGATCTTGGAGAGGACCTGCACACCGGTGAAGCTGCCCGTGAAGAGGCTGGCGGTGGCGGGGATGTCGACGTGCGGCAGCAGCTCGCCGGCCGTCTTCGCCTTGGTCAGGATGTCCACGTTGTGGTCGATCCAGCCCTGCATCGGGACCCGGCGGTCCAGGCCGTCGTGCGGCGAGCCCTGGTCGACGGTGAGGCGCACGCTGCCGCGCACCATGGGGTCGGCGATGTGCAGGAGGTGGGCGAGGACGAGGGCCTCGTCGGTGAGGGTCTGGAGGAAGAGTTCACGCTGCGGGACGGGCGGCAGGGCCGAGACCTGGCCGGCGAGGACTTCCTGGGCGAGCTCCTCCTTGGAGGAGAAGTGGAAGTAGAGGGCCCCCTTGGTGACCCCGCACCGCTTCAGCACCTCGGAGATCGTCGCGGCCTCGTAGCCGACCTCGTCGAACAGTTCGGCCGCCGCGAGCACGATCTTCTGACGTGTGCGGATGGCGCGTTCTTGCTGTGCCACTACATCCTCCGTACCTCACGGTGCGAAGTAGACCGTAAGGCTGGCGTTTCCAACCGGATGCTTCACGCGTCCACAATTCGAGAATAAAACCACCCAACCGGTTCGACAAGGAAGCGGAAACAAAACCGGTTGGTCCGTATCGTAAACGTTCGCGTGTGGCAGGTCACCAGCCGCCTTGCGGGGCCGGGCAGTTCGAGCCCGCCCGCGGCGCGCGCCCGGCCCCCGCCCACTTCACCGGCGCCGCCATCGTCTCGGGCCAGTCCGCGGTGATCGCCGGCCCCAGCCCCGGCCCGACCTCGTCCACACCCTCCCCGACGGTCTCCCCGGCGATCTCCCCGGTGATCTCCATCCGGCACGCCACCCGGGTCCGCGCCTCGTGGCCCGCTTCCCCCGGACTCCCCGGACTCCCCGGCCGGGCCGAGTCCACCCGCTACACTGTCGAGCGTTGTATCCCGCCTTCGTAGCTCAGGGGATAGAGCACCGCTCTCCTAAAGCGGGTGTCGCAGGTTCGAATCCTGCCGGGGGCACAAGCGCAAAGGCCACACCTCGACGTTGAGGTGTGGCCTTTGGCATCTGATTCTGACATCGGCTTGTGACATCAACGACCGCGGTCACCCACGGCCGGCGGCCGGCGCTCGCATCCGCCCTGCGCGATCAGCCGAACAGCCCGGCGCCGAGCGGGTGCCGGTCGTCGAAGCCGGGGAGGATCAGGAAGGTCGCGCTGGCCGTCGTCGTGGTGAACGGCAGCAGCGCGTCGGAGGTGTCCATGTGGGTGAGGGTGGCGGTGAAGGTCCGCAGGTCGTTCTGGAAGCTGATGAAGAGCAGGCCGGGGGCGGGGTCGTCGGTGCTGTAGGAGCGGCGGAGCATGAGGCCGGTGCCGACCACGGCGGGGTTCGCCCTGCGCGCGTGGGCGTCCGCGGGGACGAGATAGCGTCCGTCCGGCGTCTTGGCGCCGAGGTCCGGGCCTGACGCGGCGGGGCCGCCCGAGAGGGGGGCGCCGCCGGCCCGGCGGCGTCCGAAGACCGCTTCCTGCTCGGGTACGGACAGGGCGGCGAACCGCGGCAGGTCGAGCTCCATGCGGCGCAGTACGGCGAGGGTGCCACCGGCGACGGCGGGAGGCCCGGCCAGCCAGAGGTCGCGCTGCTGTTCGGCCTCGGTGTGGGGGCCCACGATGCCGTCGATGAAACCGAGCGGGTTGCGGGGCGCGGTCAGGCCGCCACCGACGGGCACGTTCGCACCGCGGCGCGCGGACTGCCGCCAGCGTTCGCGGACGCGGTCGCCGGCCTGGTCCAGGAGCGCGGCGGCCGCGACCGGGAGGAGCAGCGCGTCACCGGCACAGATCTGGATCAGCAGGTCGCCGCCCCGGGCCCGCGGCGCGATCCGCTCGCGGGAGAACCGGGGCAGGCCCGTCGCCCCGGGCAGCGAGGCACCCCCGGCCGTGCGGACCAGCCGGGGGCCCACGCCGATGGTCACGGTGAGGTCGCCCGGCGGCAGGCCGAGGAGTCGTGGGTCGGTCCCCGCGACGAGCGCGCGGACGGTCCGGCCGAGTTCGGCCAGCAGCGGACCGGGAGCCACGCCGGCGCCGACGTCGGCCACCAGCGCCAGGAGGTTCGGCTGGGCCGGTCGGGGGAGCGTGATGCCCGCCTGATGACGGCCGGTCGGCGACACCCGCGCGCCCGACGCGGGCGAAGCGGGCTCCCTCGGCCCGGCCGCGGGCGAAGCGGGACCGCTCGGCCCGGTCGGGGACGATTCGGGCGACTCGCACGCCGCGGTGAGCCCGGTGGCCGCCACCGCCCCGGCGGCACCGATGAACGCGCGGCGTGACGGACGGGAGTCGGCTGGGCGCATGGAGTGCAGAGTGCCACACCGGAATCACCCGTGCCGGTCAACCTCCCTTTTCCGGAGTGGAATTGGGAGGTGTCGTGCCAGACTGGGATCATGCCTCGATTAGCTCTCCGCGCGCTGGCGACGGTCTTGGGCACGCTGACACTGGTGGCCGGCTGCAGCGACGGCGGCGGTGACGGCGACGCCGACGGCGGGGCGGGCAAAGGCCGGCGGCCGAGCGGTGCGCGGGTGACGATCCGGGTCCCCGGCGACGCCCCGACGATCTCCGCCGCGGTGTCGTCGGCACGCCCCGGTGACCTGGTACTGGTCGCTCCGGGCGTCTACCACGAGTCGGTGAAGCTCTCCACGCCTCGCGTCACCCTTCGCGGCGAGTCCCGGGACAAGGTCGTCATCGACGGACGGCTGCGGCAGCCGAACGGTGTCGTCGTCGCGGCGCCCGGAGTGGCCGTGGAGAACCTGACCGTACGGAACAACACGCAGAACGGCGTGCTGGTCACCGGTTCGGCGAAGGCGGCGGACGCGGGGCTGCCGGGGCACGGCGGCGGCTACGACACCGGCGACGAGCCCGTCACCTTCCTGAAGTCGTTCCTGGTCTCGTACGTGACCGCGACCCGCAACGGGCTGTACGGCATCTACGCGTTCTCCGCGCAGAACGGTGTCATCGAGCACTCCTACGCGTCCGGCGGCGCCGACTCGGGGATCTACGTCGGACAGTGCAAGCCCTGCCGCATCGTGGTGCGGGACAACATCGCCGAACTCAACGCGGTCGGTTACGAGGGCACCAACGCGGGCGGGGACATGTACGTCATCGGCAACCGCCTGGTCGGCAACCGGGTCGGCCTGACCACCGGCTCCAACCACCAGGAGAAGCTGCTCCCCCAGCAGGGCGCCGTCTTCGCCGGCAATCTGATCGCCGCCAACCAGCAGCGCGCCACCCCGCAGCAGGCCGACGGCGGGTGGGGCATCGGCGTCGGCGTCGACGGCGGCAGCGACAACCGGTTCGTCCGCAACCGCATCGCCGGCAACGGCAACGCCGGGCTGGTGATCACCGCGACCGCCGACATCCCCTCGATCGGCAACCAGATCACGGACAACACGTTCACCGGCAACGGCCTGGACGTCGGCTGGACGTTCCCCACCGCCGCGCGCGGCCGGGGCAACTGCCTGCGCGGCAACGAGCTGCGCAGCACCGTGCCCGCCCGGCTCACGACCACCTCGCCCTGCCCGCTCCCCGCCACGACGCTCTCACCGGCCGGCCGCTGGGCGATGCCGACGGCCCCCGGCGGCATCCCGTTCACCGAGGTCGAAGCACCCGCTCCCCAGCCGCAGTTCCCGCACGCCCGCACCACGGGCGCCACCGCCGTCCCGGCCGTACCGGACCTGCCGGAAGCGGCGGACCTGGCGGGCGTCCCGCTCCCGTCGCCGTCCCTGCTCGCCGCGGGCGCGCGGGTGCGGACACCCTGAGCGCCAGGGTTCCATGGGCTCGCGCGGCTCTTCGGGCGGCGAGTCCCGCAGCCACTGGAGTCCCTGCGGCTTCGAGCCGTTTGCTACTGCTTCGGCGTGACTCCGGGTACCGGCGCGACCGGCACGTACTTCTGGGTGTCGAACGCGATGTCCACCGGCCGGGGCGCGGAACCGACGGTGACCCGGACCCGGTACATCGTGCCGTCCGGGCCCACCCAGTAACGCACGTTGCCCGCCGTGCCGGAGCGGTCGGGTGAGGACGGTCCGGTCATGACGTCCACGGGACGCCCGTCCACCTGGTCCCGCCCCCACCAGGCGGCGCCGTTCTGCGGCAGCAGTTCGGCGTTGTCCGGCCGGTCGCTGCCGAGCCCGAGCGCGATGGTCAGCGAGGTGTCCAGCGAGCTGCCGGAGGACCGCAGCGGACGGCGGAACCAGCCCGTGCGCGGCGGCGCGGCGGGCGCCTGCGCCGGGGCGTCCGTCATCGGGTGGATGTACACCGAGTCGGCCGTCCACTCGATCAGCCCGTCGCTGGACGCGTCCCGTCCGGTGCCGTGCACCACGCCGTAACCGATCTTGCCCCGGTAGTCGACGGACCCGGTGACCGTCAGCGCGCCGGCGGTGCCCGGCACGGTGATCGTCACCGCGCGGCCGCGCGCCTCGTAGTTGCGGAACCGCGTGATCGCCAGCCGGTTCGCCTCGTCCGGGGTCAGGGCACGCGGAGCGTCGGGCTCGGAGCCGCCGCCGGTGATCAGGACCGCGGCCCCCGCCGCGAAGGCGGCCGCCGCGATGCCAATGGCCGCCCGGCGCGGCCACGTCCATCGGCGCCGGCCGCCGGTCCCGAGGCCGGCCGCACGGCCGGCCGAACCGCCGGGCACGCGGCCCGGCACCCGCCCCGGCCGGGCTTGCCGGGATCTCCCGCTCCGCACGCGGCTCGACGCTGACACTCTTCTCCCCACCCCTCTCGGACGCGATCCGCCCGGCCGCGCCCTCCTGATCACGGCCGGGCGGATCACCGCAGATCACCGCAGATCACTGCGGATCACTGCGGATCGCTTCTGTTCGGTTCGCTCAGTGCCTACGGACCCGGCGCTTCCGGCTCATGTACGCGATGGCCAGTCCCGCGGCCAGCAGCAGACCGACGAGGCCGATCAGCTGCGCCACCCCGGACGCACCGGTGTTCGCCAGCGAACCCGAGTCGTCCCCACCGTCCGGGCCGGTGTTGTCGGCGGGCGGCGTGTGCGACGGCGGCGTCGACGCGGACGGTGAGCTCGGGGTCGGCGTCGGAGTCGGCGTCGGAGTCGGGGTCGCCTTCGGGACGTAGACCCCGGCGTCGATCGTGTGATCGACCCCGCCGGGCTTGTCCGGTGCCGTGACCGGTGCGGACCCGTTGCACAGCCGTCCGGTGGTCGGCGGGGTCACGTTGGAGTCGTGCGCCCGGTCGGCGCCGGCGCGCGGGAGCGTGAACCGCAGCCGGTCCGCCGTGGGCCGGCCCGGCACCCCGCTGGTGTCCGCGGTGCACACGTCGAACTGCACCGTGTACTTCGCACCGGGTGTGAGCTGGTACGCGGCGCCGACGCCACCGAAGTAGTACTCGCCGGCGTCGTCGGTCCTCGTCGTGGCGACCTGCTTGCCGTCCGCGTCCAGGAGGTTGATCGTGGCCCCGGGCAGCAGCGGTTCCGCCGGGTCCTGGATGCCGTTGTGGTCGCCGTCGAACCAGACGAGGTTGCCGATCTGGATCGGGGCGTTCGCCGCCGCGTACGCGATGTCGCCGAGCCCGCCGGCCTTGCCGAACCCGTTCTGTTCCTGGCCGACGAACTGGTAGGCGTTGGCGTTCGGGGCGTTGCCCGGGCCCTGGCCGGTCGTGATGTGGTGGTAGCCGGTGCCGGCCGTCTCGATGTTGACGGTCGGGTCGAACTCCGTGCTGACGACCCAGTCCTGCTGCGGGATGTAGGCCACGGAGCCCAGGGCGGTCTCCTGGTGCGGGCCCTGGAAGAAGTCGCCGGGGAAGTACTCGACGACATCGGCGTCCTGGCCGCCGTTGTTGGCGGGCGTGGCGTGGTTGGGGCAGCTTCCGGTGCCTTCCCACGCGTATCCGCCGGCGGGAAGGGCGCAGGCCATGGTGATGTCGCCGCCGGACATGCCGAGTTCCGGCGTGTTGTTCCCCGGGCGGGGGTCCAGGCCCTTGGCGCTGAGCACGTCCATGAAGCGGTCGCGGAAGCCCAGGATCATCGAGCCGTCGCGCCCGAAGGCGAGGGAGGCGAGCTCCGGCTGCGGGTCGATGAAGGCGTTGCCCGCCTTGCGCTCGTCCCACGTCGCCAGGCTGGTGTTCCACGGGTTCCAGTGAGTGGCCTGGACGGCGGCGCCCGCGGCGGTGAAGACGGTGCCGCGCTTGTCGGTGAGCGTGTGGGTCAGCACCGTGGTGAACCGCCTGCCGTCGTAGGCGTAGACGACGGCCTTCAGGTCCCCGCGCTGCTGTGTGCTCTCCGCGCTGCACACGCCGCCGACGTAGAGCGTGGCGTCGTGGACGTCGAGGCCGAACGGCCGCCAGTCACCGGCGCTCGCACACCCCGGGTCGGGGATCGGCGTCGTCGCCCGGGGCGCGGGGGCGGTGGCCCCTGTCGCGTCGAAGCTCACCAGGCTGCGGGTCAGCAGGTTCACCGCGTACAGCGTGGCGCCGTCCTCCGACAGGGCCAGGCCGCCGATGCTCTCCTTGCCCGGTGCGTCGGTGAAGCCGGGGTCCTTCGTCATGTCGGCGGTGTCGTGCGGTGTGGTCGCGGCGCCCGGAACCTGCGCGAACAGCTCGGGCGCGCCGGATCCGTCGACCGGCACGGTGTAGATCGCGCCGGGTCCCTTCGGCCCGTACGGGGCGTACCGGCGGGCGAAGGCGCTCTGGAACAGCCGGGTGCGGTACCTGTCGTAGGCCAGTCCGTACGTCGTGCCCACCTGGGCCTGCGTGGCCAGCACGTCCGGACACGCCACGCCCGCGGGGCAGCTGCCCCGGGCCTGCGTCCCGAACGCCACCAGCGCCCGGGTGTCGTTTCCGCCGGCGCCGTTCTGGACCGGCACGAAGTACCGCGTGTCCGGCAGGGCGTAGTCGGCCGGGTTCCACACCCCGGTCACCACCGAGGCGTCCTTCCCGCCCGAGACGTCCACGAACGAGGTGAAGCTGTCGAAGTGGTTCTCCGCGGTCGACGCCGGCGCCGCCCGCAGATGGCCGCTGTACGGCTCCGGGATGCTGACGTCGACGCGGTAGCGGCCGCCGCTCAGCGCCGCCGACCGCTCCACCACCACCTTTCCGGTGGTGTCCGTGACGCTGGTGACGGCGTGTCCGGCGGGGTCGGAGACCACCACCTTGATGCCGCGCTGCGGCACGTCCATCGTCGTGTTGATCACGCCGGTGCCGAAGAAGTCGCGCAGCACCTCGACCGTCAGCGTGCCGTCCTCGGCGGAAGCGGCGGCCGGTCCGGCCGTCGCTCCCAGGACGCCGCCCGCCAGCAATAAAACGGATAACCCCACGCGCGCCAGCGGCCCCGCAAGCTTCGGGGCCGCAGGGCGCGGGGCTCTGTCGACTCGGTTCATGGCATCACTCTCCACGCACGGGAAAGGAAAAGGATCCACCGCTGCCGCGTGGACCTCTTCGTGATGATCGCTTGAGGAAATTGCGGGCGAGCCGTCAGGGTCACAGGTCAGGAATGGTGAACGTGCGTCCGGCGCCCTGGGCGGGGCCGCCCGGCACATGCGCGTATCCGCAGTTCAATCGCGGCACCCCCACCGTCGACCCGGCCGACCGCCATCGCGAGCAGCGCGCGATATTCTAAGCGCGGAAGTCTCACCGTCACCAGCAGAATCATGAAATTCCTCGGAATCCGCAATATTTCCCGAGCACCCGGAGAATGGCAGCCGAATGGGTATGCGAATTCGAGGCGATGGCCAAATCCGGCCATCTTGGCCGTGAATTGCCCTCGGGCACCGGAAGCCGGCCGGAGCCCGGTCCACCGCCTTCCGGGCTTGATCTAGAGCGCACTCCAACACCTAGCGTTCGAGCCGTCAGACAGTCGAACGACGGGGCAGGTGGACCGATATGGGCGTGTGGTTCGTTACGGGGGCGGCGCGAGGGCTCGGGGCCGCGATCACCCGGGAGGCGCTGGAGCGGGGGCATCGGGTCGTCGCCGTGGCGCGGGACGCGGCGGCGGTGTCGCGGGCGTTCCCGGAGCGGCCGGCGGGACTGCTCGCGGTGCGGGCGGACGTGACCGAACCCGGCGAGCTGGCGGAGGCGGTGAAGGCCGGTGTCGCGGAGTTCGGGCGGATCGACGTCGTGGTCTGCAACGCCGGTCACGGGCTCGTGGGCGCGGTCGAGGAGACCTCCGACAAGGCCGCCCGGGAGCTGTTCGACGTCAACGTGTTCGGCGTGCTGAACACCTTGCGGGCGACGCTGCCGACGCTGCGGGCCCAGCGGTCCGGGCACGTCCTGAACATCAGCTCCGTGGGCGGGTTCGCCACCGCTCCGGCGGTGGGGCTGTACGGGGCGTCGAAGTTCGCCGTCGAGGGGATCTCCGAGGCGCTGCACGGCGAGCTGGCGCCGCTGGGCGTGCGCGTCACGATCGTCGAGCCGGGCGGTTTCCGCACCGACTTCCTGAGCGGCTCCAGCATCAAGGTCGAGCCGGCCTCCATAGACGACTACACCGTCGGCGCGGGGCCGGTGCGCGAGGCGCTGGCGCACAACGACGGGCGGCAGCCGGGCGATCCGGCGAAGGCCGCCAGGGCGGTCGTCGACATCACCGAGGCCGACGAGCCGCCGCTGCGGCTGCAGCTGGGCGCGGACGCGGTCGAGCGCGTCGAGGCGAAGCTGGACCTGGTCCGCCGGGAGCTCGACCAGTGGCGGCACGTGGCCCTGTCCACGGCCCTCGCCAGCGACCGCTGACGGCTGACCGCCGACCGCCGACCGCCGACGGCTGACCGCCGACCGCTGACCGCTGGCCGCTGACCGCTGACCGCCGACAGATCAGCGCAGCTCCTCCGGGCAGGCCGTGCCGCGCGGGAAGAGCTTGTACGGGGCGCCGAGGCGGTAGGTGCCGGGCTTCGGGGCGAGCAGTTCGGTCCATTCGTCGCCGTCGGCGTCCGGCGGGGACTTCATTAGGCAGCCCTGCTCGTTGGCGAAGACCTTCGCGGGCTCGATCCCGGAGTCCGCGGCGGACTCGCGGGCCTTCTTCGACGCCTCGGTCTCCTGCGGCGGTTCGATCTTGCCGCCGTGGGCGTCGAGGAGGGCCAGCCACGGGGAGTAGGGCACGCGGATCAGGACGCGGCCGGGGGCGTCGAGGTGGAGGACGACCTCGTTGGCCTCGGCGCGCTCGACGCGGGCCGGCGGGTCGGCGAGCGGGGTGGGGTCGGTGACCTCGTAGAGGCGCCAGTTGTCGTCGGACCACACCTGCTTGAGGTACGGCAGGCCGTCGTCGACCAGCTCGGCCTCGCGCTGCGCGCCGGAGTCGGGGGCGCCGGTCGGCAGGACGACGTAGTGGACGGCCCAGCGGTCGAGCCACTCGTGGTAGTTGGCGGCGTTGAGGGTGTCGTCGTAGAAGAGCGGGTTGCGCTCGATGTCGGCCTGGCGGTTCCAGCCGCGGGCCAGATTGATGTACGGGGCGAGGGCCGAGGACTCGCGGTGGCTGGAGGCCGGCACGACCTCGACGCGGGCCTGTTCGGCGTCGCGCACCTGGAGCTGGTTGATCAGCGGGGCGACCTCGCGCGCCCAGGAGGCGTCCGGGGCGGTGCGGATCACGTCGTCGACGCCCTTGAAGCCGATCCACACGTTGAGGCCGACGAAGGCCAGCACGATCGCGTACCAGCGGCGCGTGCGCGGGCGCGCGTACGGCAGCGCGGCGAGCAGCACCACGCCCGCGAAGAGCATCGAGAGCCGGGAGACGTTCGAGCCGATCTGGGAGTCGATCAGCCAGGTCAGCAGCGTGCCCGCGGCGTAGACCGCGGCCGCCGTCCGGACCGTGCGCCACTCCTTCGGCACCAGGACGAGCACGAGCACGCCGAAGAGGAACGGCAGGCTCATCGACATCAGGCTCATCGGCTGCGTGCCCGAGAACGGGAACAGCCAGGCCGACAGGGCCACCACCGCGACCGGCGCCAGCCCGAGGGCGTACGCGCCCGGGCGCCGCTTGTTGAGGAAGAGCGCCGCCGCGACGACGCCCAGGAACAGCCCGGCCACCGGGCTGCACGCCGTCGCGAGTCCGGCGAGCGGCGCGGCGACCGCGGCCTTCGCCCAGCGCCGGTAGCGCCAGCGGTGCGGCCAGCAGAACACCGCCGCGACCGCCCCCAGCGCGAACATCATGCCGAGCCCGAAGGTGACCCGCCCCGACAGCGCGTTGCACAGGAAGGCGAAGACCCCGGCGAGCGCGCACGCCAGCGGATTGCGCACCGCCCGCACCCGCACCAGGATCAGCGCGGTCAGGGCCGCCGACAGCGTTCCGGCGATCATCATCGTCGTCCGCACGCCGAGCAGGGACATGACGTACGGCGACACCACGCTGTACGAGACCGGGTGCATCCCGCCGTACCAGGCGAGGTTGTACGCCGAGTCCGGGTGCCGCCCGACGAACTCCGCCCAGGCGTCCTGCGCCGCCAGGTCCCCGCCGCTGTTGGCGAAGAAGAAGAACCAGAGCAGGTGTGTGAGTGCGGCCGCCGCCGTCGCCACGAGGACCGTGAAGCGGCGCCGCTCCCGCCAGGAGGGGGGCACGGCGTCCGCGGGCGCGGGTGGCCGAGGGGACGGCAGTTCTATTCGCGATGGCGAAGATGGTGAAGCGGAATCCATGGGTGCGGCCCCGGTGGCGCGTGTCGGCTCGACGGTGGTCAAACTCCGGCCCTCTCCCCTGTCTCCTGCCCCGGCTGCCTTTCTCTCGCCCCCACCGAACGCTAACAGGCAGGCGCCCGGGCAGCCCCCGGACGCCTGTCCCCGTCGGTCCGGACGGGTCAGCCCAGGCGGGTCAGCTTCTTGTCGAAGCCCGGCTCCACCAGGTCCTTCTCCAGCGCGACCGGCGCGCTGACCTTGCCGGCGCCCGTGCCGACCGACACCTCGCCGACCACGTCCCCGGCCTTGCCCTTGTGCGGTACGGCCTTGCCGTCGCCGCCCAGCGCCAGGTCGACCTTCAGGCCCGGCCAGCCGACCGCCTTGACGTCCTTCGTCGCCACGACCGGCGTGCGGCCGCCGAGACCGTCGTCCACGTAACCGACGACCTGCCCCTTCTTGACGACGACGGCGGAGGTCACGTCCTTCTGGGCCTTCTGGATGACCTTGAGGCTGTACGCGATCGCCAGGTCCAGCTTCTGGTAGAGCTGCGGCGCGTCCTTGGCACCCATCGTGACGCCGACGATCCGGCGCTTCTGGCCGTCGACCACCGTGTACGCGGCCCACAGCAGGTTGCCGCCGGCCGGCGTCGACGAACCCGTCTTGATGCCCGCCACGCCCGGCTCCAGGAGGATCGTGTTGTTGTTCTCGATCCGGCCCGGGATGCCGTCGACCTCCACGTACGGCATGTCCACGATCGTGCGGAACACGTCGAACTGCATGACCGCCTTGCCCAGCTTCAGCTGGTCGAGCGGCGTCGACATGGTGGTCGACTGCAGACCGGACGGGTCGGTGTACGTCGAGTCCGCCATGCCCAGCTCCTTGGCGGCGGCGTTCATCTTCTCGACGAACGCCTGCTCCGAACCGGCGTCCCAGCGGGCCAGCAGCCGGGCCACGTTGTTGCCCGACGGGATCATCAGGAGCTCCAGGAGCTCCTTCTCCGAGTAGCTCTGGCCCTCCTTGATCGGGGCCGTCGACTCGTCCTTCGCCTTCGCCTGCTCGCCGGCGATCTTGTCGACCGGGATCTGCGGGCCCTCGTCCTTCCCCTTGAAGGGGTGGTCGCGCAGGATCACGTACGCGGTCATGGTCTTCGCCATGGACGCGATCGGAGCCGGCTTCTGCGCTCCGTACGTACCGAGCGAACCGACGCCCTCGACCTCGGCCGCGCCCTGTCCCTCGGACGGCCACGGCATGGCCGCCTCGCCGCCCCCGAAGGTGAACTGGGGGGCCGCGGACAGCACCAGCTTGGTGTCCGGGAGTGGACGCACGATCTGTACGACCGCAAAGATGACGAGGAGGAGCAGGACCAGCGGGGTCCAGATCTTCACCCGGCGCACCGTCGTGCGCATCGTGGTCTCCGGCGGCGGCGGAGTGTTCGTCAGCTCGGCCAGGATCTCCAGCGGCGGACGCGGCGGCAGCGGCTGCTGCTTGGTCCGCTCGGGCTCGGTGAGCGACGCGGGTACGGGCGCGGGCGCGACCGGCGCGGGCTTGGCCGCGGCCTTCGGCTCGGCCTTCGGCTCGGCGGCGGCCGCCGGCTTCGGCTGCTCCTGGGTGATGTCGCCCTGGAGCGGGCGGAAGGTGGACTTCGGCGGCAGCTTGAGGGCGGTCGTCGGCTGGTCGACGACCGGCGGCTTGACCGCCTTGAAGACGGCGGTCGGCTGGTCGACGGGCGCGGGCTCGGCGGCCGGCTTGACCGCCTTGAAGACGGCGGTCGCCTGGTCGACGGGCTCGGGCTCGGCGGCCGGCTCGGCCTCGGTCTTCACCTCGGACGTGGCCGCCGCGGGCTTCGACGCAGGCTTCGCCTCGGGCTCGGGCTCGGGCTCGGCCTGAGGCTTGGGCTCGGGCTCCTGCGCGGCCCCGGCCTTCGGCTCGGTCTCCGGCGCAGGCTTCGCCTCGGCCTCCGGCTTCTCCTCCGCCTTCGGCTCGGCCTTCCCGTCGGCCTGCTCGCGGGCCTTCTCGTCGGCCTTCTCGTCGGCCTTCTCGTCAGCCGCGGACGCCGGCTCCGCCTCGCGCGCGGCAGGCTTGCGCACGGCGAACCACGACTCGCTCGCGGCGGGCGCCTTGGACTCGGCCTCGGGCGCGGACTCCTCCTGAGCGTCGGACTCGGCGTCCGTCTCCGGCTCCGGCTTCGCCCCGGCCTTCGTCTCGGCCTCGGCCCCAGGCTCGGGCTCGGCCCCAGGAGCCTCCTCCTCAGCCTCAACGACCTCGGCCTCGGCCTCGTCCGCCGCCGGCACATCCCCCGCCGGCCCCTCGGCCTCGTCCGCACCGTCCGCCCCGTCCGCGGCCTCCGCCGGCTCCGCGGCCTCCACGACCGCCTCGGCCGCCTCAGCCGCCTCGGCCGCCTCCGGCTCCCCGGGCTCCCCCGGCTCGTCCTCCGGCGCCGTGCGCGGGGCCAGAGCCTTGAAGACCGCCGTCGGCTGGTCTACCCGCTCGCGGTCGCGGTCGCGGTCCTGGACGACCGACAGCCGCGGGTCCCGGCCCGCACCCTGCTCCGCCTTGTCGGGGGACTCGCCCGCCACCGTGCCTCCTCCGTGCCTTTACATGACTTCTACGAACGAACAACCAACAGTGTCCTGTGTGAACCCCTCGGCTCCCGTGCTAGACGAGAACGACATACCTACTGGTTCCCGGACGAAGCGCCCAGGCACTCTCGACAGATGAATGTGAGAGGGGTCACCCTGTCATTCATCCACGCGGGGAGGCATGGATGGGCAGGAGCCGCAGAACTATTCCGGAGGAGCTTCTGCTGCTCGCTCTGGACCCGGCCACGGGTACCACAGCGCAGCCGCAGTCGCTCGACCTCGGCCTGGCCGGAGCACAGCTAGTGGAGCTGGCTCTGGCAGGACGGATAGCCCCTGACGGGGATCGTATCGCCGTGGTGATGCCACGGCCGACAGGAGATCCGACTCTGGACTCCGCACTGGAACTGCTGCGCAGGCGCGGCAGTCCGGTACGGGCCGTCCACTGGATCGGCGGGCCCCGACTGGGGCTGCGCCAGACGTATCTCTCGCATCTGGAGCGGTGCGGCATGGTCCATGCCGTCGAGAGCCAGATGTGCGGGGTGTTGCCGACGACTCGCTACCAGGCGACGGACACGGCCATCAGCCGGGAGATCAGGGCCCGGCTGGACAGTGCGATCCGCACCGGCGTACCGCCGGACCCGCGGACCGCGGCGCTCGCCGCTCTGGCCCACGCGGTCGGTCTCGGCAAGCACCTGTACCCCGGCAACGAAGGACGGTCGTCGCGGTCCCGGCTGCGCGACCTGATCCGGCACGACCCGATGGGCGGCCTCGTGGCCCACGCCGTCCTCGACGTACAGAACGGCGCGGGCGCGCAGCCCCGCCGCAGCACCACGGGTGCCACCGGCAGCGCCGGCGGCACCGGCAGCGCGACCGCGGGCGGCGTGCCGTCCCAGCCGCGCCGCGGAACCATGGCGCGCGTCGCCATGTGACCGCGGGACCGCACCCGAACCACCGGTCCGACCCGCACCAACCCCAGGCCCCAGGCCCCCGGCCCCGCCCCCACGCGGTCGCCCGGACCTCGGGCCCCGGACCCTCTCACCACCGGTCACCACCGGTCCGCACCGGTCACCCACCGGTCCGGCGCCGGTCCCTCACCGGGAGCCGCATACGTGTGCGGGGCGGTCGTCCTCACGACCGCCCCGCCCGCGCATCTCTGGTCGTTTCCCAGCGCACACCGCACCTTTGGTGGCAGTCTGCCAAGCAGTAGATACTCACAGCTACGCAGCCGACAGCCGGAGGTGCAGTTTCCGTGGCGTCCAGTGTCAACCCCACCGTCAGGCGACGCCGATTGGGCCAGGAGCTGCGCCGGCTCCGGGAGGCGAAGAACATGACGGCCGAGCAGGTCGCCGAGCGCCTGCTGGTCTCCCAGTCCAAGATCAGCCGCCTCGAGAACGGCCGGCGCTCGATCAGCCAGCGCGACGTCCGCGATCTGTGCGGGGTGTACGAGGTCGAGGACGAGCGCGTGGTCGACTCGCTCATGCAGATGGCCAAGGACTCGCGCCAGCAGGGCTGGTGGCACGCCTTCGGCGACATCCCGTACAGCGTCTACATCGGCCTGGAGACGGACGCGGAGAGCCTGCGGGTGTACGAGCCGCAGATCATCCCGGGGCTGCTGCAGACCCACGCGTACGCGGAGGCGGTGATCGCCGGCGCGCTGCCGGAGTCGACGCAGGCCGACATCGAGAAGCGGGTCCAGGTCCGCACCCGCCGCCAGGAGCGGATCAGGGAGGACGGGGAGCGTCCGCTGCGGCTGTGGGCGGTCATCGACGAGGGCGCGCTGCGCCGGATGGTCGGCGACCGGCAGGTGATGGTGGCGCAGCTGGAGCATCTGGTCGAGCAGTCGCACCTGCCGCACGTGACGGTGCAGGTGCTGCCGTTCCACATGGGCGCGCATCCGGGCATCAGCGGGCATTACGCGATTCTGGAATTCCCGGACACCTCGGACTCCAGCGTGGTCTACATCGAGGGCGTGACGAGCGACCTCTATCTGGAGAAGGCACAGGATGTCGCCAAGTACAGCGTGATGTACGAGCACTTGCGGGCGCAGGCGCTGAATGCGGACGACACCCGGGCGTACGTCATGAAATTGGCGAAGAGGTACGCCGACGCGACGGACGGGGAATCGGACGAATGAGGGTCAGCCGGCCCGAATGAGGAACACCGCGGGCGTCCCGGCCTGAATGCCGTCATTCGACGGCTGTTCGACCGGGGCGCGGGGGAAGAGGCCGGTACGGTACACCCCCGACTCGTTCCGGCGGAAGCGCAGTTGGAATATGCCATCCGGTCGAGTGAACGCCAGTCCCGCAGGACGGGGCCGGGGCAGTAGCGTCGATCACGCCAAGCGGAAGCAACACCGCTGGCGAGAACCCGACGACCCCTCGTGGAACCGGAGTTGAGAAGAATGGCCATTATCCAGGGCGCGCTCGACAGCTGGACGAAGTCCTCGTATTCCGGCGGAAACGGCGCCTGCGTCGAGGTCAAGTCGCCCGTCGTGAACGCGATCGACGTGCGCGACTCGAAGGCGCCGGAGGGCCCTTCCCTCTCTTTCGGACCGGCCTCGTGGAACGCGTTCGTGGGCGAGGTGGGCGCCGGGTCCGTGTGACCCCGGGCGCACGACACACCGCATCACCGCACCACCCCGGCACCGCACCAGCACGTCACGACGGTGCCGGATTTCGGAAATGAGCCCTCTCGACCGGTCCGCCGTCCTGGCCGAGGGGGCTCGGCCATTCCCCGGAAGAGGCCAGGGCCCGTCCGACCCCTATGCGCCGGACGGGTCCTGGCGCAGCTCGTCCACATAGCGGTCGGTGCCCGGCACCGTCGGGACGAACGGCGCCACCAGCTCCACCCGGCCGCCCCACTGCGCCGCGGCGAGACCGGCGAAGTGCGGCTCCCAGCAGGTGCGCGGGTCGGCCTCCAGGAACCACAGCAGGGTCAGCCGGGTGTCGACGCCCTCGACCTGCTTCACGTACGTCATGCGGTCGCCGGGCAGCGGCGTGGGCCGGAAGACCGTGACCATCGCGGCCGGCGATCCGGCGAGGAGCCCCGGCAGTTCGCGCGAGCGCAGCCGCTCGACCAGTGCGTCGCGCTGCTCGGGCCCCTCGGTGTCGACGACCTGGAGGACGAGCCCCCGGTACGGGTGGTCGAGGGCGTGGAAGTCGCGCGGTCCGGCGGCGCCGTCGCGGTAGACGGTCACCTCGTGGTCCTGGAACGAGGTGAAGACGTGGGTGCGGTCGTGGTAGACCCGGGCGTCGCGGTTGAGGCGCTTGTTGATGGCGACGGTCCACTTCATGTGCTCGTCGTAGCGGCCGTCGGTGATCCAGTACGTGGAGAGGTAGCAGCCCGCGGTGACGGGCTGGGCGACCGCGGACTTCTCCGGGCCGCGCAGGAGCTGGAGTTCGCGGGTGGCGACCCAGCGGCGGCCCGCGTACATCCAGGGCATGGCCATGGCGCCCGCGTAGTAGTGGTCGTCCTCGTACCAGCGGTTGTACGCGTACTCGTGGCCCGGGTGCGGCTCCACCATGGTGATCAGGGCGTGGCCGGGGCGCACGCCGTACGGTCCGACCGCGGCCAGTTCCCCGTACGTCTCGCTCATCGTCGATCCCCTTCCGCTCGCCTTCCCTTGTGGGCGGCTCGGACCTACTCTGACGGGTCGTCAGATGGATGGCCAGGGTCGAGGAGGGCGTCGATGCTGCTTCAGGGAAAGACCGTCGTCGTGTCGGGCGTCGGCGCCGGGCTCGGGCACCGGGTGGCCGAGACGGTGCTGCGGGACGGGGGCCGGGCGGTCCTCGGGGCGCGCACCGGGGCCAACCTGGCCAAGACGGCCGCCGAGATCGACCCGGACGGCACCAGGACCGCCCACCGCGCCACCGACATCACCGACGAGGCCCAGTGCGAGGCGCTGGCCGCACTCGCGGTGGAGCGCTTCGGCGGGATCGACGCGGTGGTGCACGTGGCCGCCTGGGACTCGTACTTCGGCGGTCTGGAGGACGCCGACTTCGCCACCTGGCAGGGCGTGCTCGACGTCAATCTGCTCGGCACCCTGCGGATGACCCGGGCCTGCCTGCCCGCCCTCAAGGAGCGGGGCGGCTCGGTCGTCCTGATCGGCACGCAGTCCGCCGTCGCCGCGCCCTCGCAGGTGCGGCAGGCGGCGTACGCGGCCTCCAAGGGCGCGCTGACGTCCGCCATGTACTCGCTGGCGCGCGAGCTCGGCCCGCACCGCGTCCGGGTCAACACCGTGCTGCCGGGCTGGATGTGGGGGCCGCCGGTGCAGGCGTACGTGCGCTTCGCCGCGGACGCCGAGGGGGTCCCGGAGGCGGAGGTGCTGGCCCGGCTCACCGAGCGGATGGCGCTGCCGGAGCTCGCGACGGACGGCGACGTCGCGTCGGCGGCGGCCTTCCTGGCCTCGGACCGGGCGCGGGCGATCACCGGGCAGTCGCTGCTCGTCAACGCCGGCGAGCTGATGCGATGAGCGCGGGGAGGGTTCGGGCCCTCGGGGTCAGGCGCCCTCGGGTAACGGGCCAGCCGATGCGATGACCGCGATGAGCGCGGGGAGGGTTCGGGCCCCGGGGTCAGGCCCTCGGGTAGCGCGCCAGCCAGCCCGGGGCGGCGGCCGCAGGGCCGTGCAGCGCCGGGCCCTGGGTCATCTCCAGGGCGAAGTCGTCGGCGAGCGCCAGGACGGTGGCCCGGCCCTCCAGTTCGACCAGCCAGGCCGGCGGGAGCGCCGTCTCGCCGTGCAGGGCGCCGAGGAGCGCGCCGGCGAGGGTGCCCGTGGCCGCGGACGGGCCGTCGTGGTTGACGGCGAGGCGCAGCCCGTGGCGGACGTCCTCGGCGACCAGGGCGCAGTAGACGGCCGTGGCGAGCTGGGCCTCGGCGCGGTCCTCGGCGGCGCCGAGGGCCGTGATCCGCCCGGCGTCCGGCGCGCCCTCCCGTACGGCGGCGAGGGCGGCCGTCAGGGCCTCGGTGACGGGCTCGTGGCCCGGGCGCGGGGCGAGCTGCGACTGCGCGGTGCGGACGGCGCCCTCGACGCTGTCGCCGCGGGCCAGGCCGTGCACGACGACGGCGAGCGCGCCGGCCGAGAGGTACGCGGCGGGGGCGCCGTGGGTCTGGGCGGCGCACTCGACGGCGAGCTGGCACACCAGCTGCGGCTCCCAGCCGACGAGCAGGCCGAAGGGCGCCGAGCGGACCAGCGCGCCGGAGTCGGCGGCCTCCGGGTTCTTGGGCCGGTCGAGGGTGCCGAGGACGTCGTCGCCGAGGCCGCTGAGGCAGGCCCGGGCCGGGTCCCGGCGGGCGTACAGCCACTCCTCGCGGGCCAGCCAGCCGAGGTCCGGGCGCCGCTCGTCGGGGCCCCACTCGCGCTGGGTGGCCGCCCAGCGCAGATGGGCGCGGTGGACGTCGGTGGGCGGGTGCCAGACGCCGGAGTCACGGCGGACCTGGGCGCGGATCAGGCCGTCGACGGTGAACAGCGACATCTGGGTGGCGGCCGTGACGGCGCCCCGGCGGCCGTACGCGGGGACCAGGTCGGCCAGGCCCTCGGGGCCGTGGGCCTCGCGCAGGGCGGCGAGCGTGCGGCCGGCCGCGCCGGCGCCGAGCGCGTCCCCGATCGCCGCGCCGAGCAGGGCGCCGCGGACCCGGGCCCGGAAGTCCTGCTGTTCGGTGCGGCCCCACACGGCCGCGGCTGTGGTGGTCACGTCGCGCCCTCCCCGTATGCCGGTCACCGGTCCGTCCAGCACTGTAATAGACCGCATGCGCTCGTTCGGGGCCCGGAACGTTATGTGATCCGACGCCCGTCGGTCCGCTTTTGACCGGAGTTCACCCGAAGTTCCGGAGCGGTCGGAACCGTCCGCGCCATGAGCTCCGTTACACGAGTCACGTCCCGCCCCGCCGCCGTCCCGCTCAGGGACGGCCAGGAGCTCGAGCGCGAGCTCCCGGCCTGCTGATCCCCTAGCCCTTGACGATCGGCAGCAGCTCGGGCAGGTGCCCGTCCGACGCCCGGGCCGCGTGCTGCCGCTCCTGCGGGACCTCCCCGTAGAGCGTGGTGCGCGGCCGGGACGGGCGGCCGGCCGCCTCGGCGATCGCCTCCAGGTCGCGGATCGAGCGGTACGAGCCGTAACTCGACCCGGCCATACGGGAGATGGTCTCCTCCATCAGCGTGCCGCCGAGGTCGTTGGCGCCCGAGCGCAGCATCTCGGCGGCGCCCTCCGCGCCCAGCTTCACCCAACTGGTCTGGATGTTGGGGATGTACGGGTGGAGGAGGAGGCGCGCCATCGCCGTGACGGCCCGGTTGTCGCGGACGGTCGGGCCGGGCCGCGCGATGCCCGCGAGGTAGACCGGCGCGTTGGTGTGGATGAACGGGAGCGTCACGAACTCCGTGAAGCCGCCGGTCCGCTGCTGGATGCCGGCCAGGGTGCGGAAGTGGCCGAGCCAGTGCCGGGGCTGGTCCACGTGCCCGTACATCATCGTCGACGAGGACCGGATGCCCAGCTCGTGGGCGGTCGTGACGACCTCGATCCAGGTGGCGGTGGGCAGCTTGCCCTTGGTGAGCACCCAGCGGACCTCGTCGTCGAGGATCTCGGCGGCCGTGCCGGGGATCGAGTCGAGCCCGGCCTCCTTGGCGGCGGTCAGCCACTCGCGGATCGACAGCCCGGTGCGGGAGGCGCCGTTGACGACCTCCATCGGCGAGAAGGCGTGCACGTGCATGCCGGGCACCCGCTGCTTCACCGCCCGCGCGATGTCGAAGTACGCGGTGCCGGGCAGGTCCGGGTGGATGCCGCCCTGCATGCACACCTCGACCGCGCCGACGTCCCACGCCTGCGCGGCCCGGTCGGCGACCTGGTCGAGGGAGAGGGTGTAGGCGTCGGCGTCGGTGCGGCGCTGGGCGAAGGCGCAGAAACGGCAGCCGGTGTAGCAGACGTTGGTGAAGTTGATGTTGCGGGTGACGATGTACGTGACGTCGTCGCCGACCGCGGCGCGGCGGACGTCGTCGGCGATCCGGGTCAGCGCGTCGAGGGCGGGGCCGTCGGCGTGGAGCAGGGCGAGGGCCTGCGGGTCGGTGAGCCGGGTCGGGTCGTCGGCGGCGACGGCGAGGGCCTCGCGCACGTCGGCGTCGATCCGCTCCGGCGCCATGCCGGGCGCGGCGGCCTCGCGCAGCGCCTCCCAGTCCCCGTACACGTCGTCGAAGTCCTCGCGGCGGTCGCCGGTGCGGCCCTCGGTGTCGATGGTGCGGTGCAGGTCGGTGCGGCCGATGGCGGTGAACGCCTCGTCGGGCTCCTGCCAGGGCAGGCCGCGCACGGGCGCGTCGGGGTCGGCGAGCCCGGTCTCGGGGTCGGCGAGCGCGCGGACGTGCGGGAGCAGCCGGGGATCCAGCCAGGGCTCGCCGCGCCGCACGAACTCCGGGTAGACGCAGAGCCGTTCGCGCAGCTCGAAGCCGGCGGCGCGGGAGCGTTCGGCGAGTTCGTCGATCTGCGGCCAGGGGCGCTCGGGGTTGACGTGGTCGATGGTGAGCGGCGACACCCCGCCCCAGTCGTCGATGCCGGCGGCGATCAGGCGCTCGTACGCGGCGTCGACCAGGTTCGGCGGGGCCTGCAGGCAGGCGCCGGGGCCCATGATGAGCCGGGCGACGGCGACGGTGGCGACGAGGTCGTCGAGCTCGGCGTCCGGCATCCCGCGCATGGCCGTGTCCGGCTTGGCGCGGAAGTTCTGGATGATCAGCTCCTGGATGCCGTGGTAGGCCCGGCCGATCCGGCGCAGCGCGAACAGCGACTCGGCGCGCTCCTCGTGGGTCTCGCCGATGCCGAGCAGCAGCCCGCTGGTGAAGGGCACGGAGGACCGGCCCGCGTCCTCCAGGACGCGCAGGCGCACGGCGGGCTCCTTGTCGGGCGAGCCGTGGTGCGGCCCGCCCGGCTCCTCCCACAGCCGCTGCGAGGTGGTCTCCAGCATCATCCCCATGCTGGGCGCGACGGGCTTGAGCCGCTGGAAGTCCGTCCACGACAGCACCCCTGGGTTGAGGTGCGGCAGCAGCCCGGTCTCCTCCAGGATCCGGATGGCCATGGCCCGTACGTACGCGACGGTGTCGTCGTAGCCGTGCGCGTCGAGCCACTCCCGCGCCTCGGGCCAGCGGTCCTCGGGCTTGTCGCCGAGGGTGATCAGGGCTTCCTTGCAGCCGAGTTCGGCGCCTCGGCGGGCGATGTCCAGGACCTCGTCCGGGCTCATGAACATGTCATGCCCGGCCCGGCGCAGCTTGCCGGGCACGGTCGCGAACGTGCAGTAGTGGCACTTGTCCCGGCACAGCCGGGTGAGCGGTATGAACACGCTCTTCGAGTACGTGATGACTCCCGGCCGCCCGGCCTGCGCGAGCCCCGCGTCCCGCACCCGCCCGGCCACCGCGACCAGCTGCTCCAGATCCGCCCCGCGCGCCTGCAGCAGCACGGCCGCCTCACCCGCGTCGAGCGCCACCCCGTCCCGGGCCCGCCTGAGGGCGCGGCGCATGGCGTTCTCGGTGGGGGCGGAGTTGCGTGGTGCCTGGTGATCCGTCATGGACCGAGCATACGAGCGGGTCGGTGCAGGTCACAGATACCGGGCGAAGTCGTCCAGGACGCCCAGCACCTCCGCCTCGCCGCCGGGAGGCAGCTGGAGCACGACCTCCTCGCAGCCCAGCTCCTCGTAGTGCGCGAGCTTGCCCGCGGAAGGCAGGACCGCGTACGGGACGACCTGGAGGGTCTTCGGGTCACGGCCGGCGGCCTCCCAGGCCGCGCGCAGGACCGGGAGGGTCTCCGTCAGGCCGCGGCCGCCGACGGGCATCCAGCCGTCGGCGCGGGCCGCGATCTCGTCGAAGAGCCTCGGTCCCGCGGCGCCGCCGAGGAGGGTGCGCGGGGCGCCGCCGGCGGGCTTGGGCCAGGCCTCGGAGGGGCGCAGCGAGGGTC
This sequence comes from Streptomyces sp. NPDC004327, assembly GCF_042873935.1. NCBI lineage: Bacteria > Bacillati > Actinomycetota > Actinomycetes > Kitasatosporales > Streptomycetaceae > Streptomyces > Streptomyces sp. NPDC004327. Next base: position 255,001 of record NZ_JBIAME010000012.1, read on the forward strand.
CGGAGGCGGAGGTGTGGCCGGTGGGTACGGGAGCCCACAGGGCCCGCATCAGGTCGAGGCGGTCGGAGGTGAGGGCGCGCCGGGTGGACCAGGTGACGCCGTGGTCGGCGGCCTCCTCGCGGTTCCAGCCGTAGCCGACGCCGAAGGTGAAGCGGCCGCCGGAGAGGTGGTCGAGGGTCGCGACGCGCTTGGCGAGGGCGATCGGGTCGTGCTGGGCGACCAGCGTGACGCCGGTGCCGAGGGCGAGGCGTTCGGTGACGGCGGCGGCCTGGCCGAGCGCCACGAAGGGGTCGAGCGTGCGCGCGTACTCCCGCGGGAGTGGGACGCCCGCCGGGTGTGCGGTGTCGCGGGAGACCGGGATGTGGGTGTGCTCGGGGAGGTAGAGCCCGGCGAAGCCGCGCTGTTCGAGCTCGCGCGCGAGGCGGACGGGCGTGATGGTCTCGTCGGTCAGGAAGATCGTGGTCGAGATCCGCATGGGGGCACGGTAGGGCGTCCGGGGCGCGTTGTCTGCAGCTGTTCCCCCGCGCGGGGTTCCGCCGTTCACGCGACCGGCCGGACAGTCGTGGGCATGACGAATTCCTCGGGCCCCTCGGGTCTTTTGGCCGGCACCACGCGCCGCGCGCTGCTCGTGACCGGGGCCGCCGGCGCGCTTACGCTCGGCAGCGTGAGCTTCGCGCACGCGGACGAGAACGACGCCGGGGCGGACGGCAGGGCGGACGGCGGGGCCGACGACGGTGTCCTCACCCGCACCGTCACGGGCACCCTGCCGCCCGGCGCCCCCGACTTCGCCTACCTCCCCGTCGAGCTGCCGCCCGGCGTCCGCGAGCTGCGCGTCTCCTACGCCTACGACCGCCCCGCCGTCCCCGCCGGCACCCAGGGCAACGCGCTCGACATCGGCCTCTTCGACCAGCGCGGCACCGCCCTCGGCGGCCGCGGCTTCCGGGGCTGGTCGGGCGGCGCCCGCACGGAGTTCTTCGTCCGCGCGGACGACGCCACGCCCGGATACGTCGCCGGGCCGCTGCACCCCGGCACCTGGTACGTGGCCCTCGGCCCGTACACCGTGGCCCCGCAGGGGCTCACCTACACCGTGACCGTCACCCTCCGCCTCGGGCCCTCCGCCCCGCCCGCCGCGCCGCCCGCCTATCCGCCCGAGCGGGCCGCCGGCCGCGGCCGGGACTGGTACCGCGGCGACTGCCATCTGCACACCGTCCACTCCGACGGCCGCCGCACCCCCGCCGAGGTCGCCGCGCTCGCCCGCGCCGCCGGGCTCGACTTCATCGCCGGCACCGAGCACAACACCCACGCCGGGCACGGCGCCTGGGCCGGCAGCGCGGGCGACGACCTGCTGATCCTGCTCGGCGAGGAGGTCACCACCCGCACCGGCCACGTCCTCGCCCTCGGCACCGACCCCGGCACCTTCGTCGACTGGCGCTACCGGGCCCGCGAGAACCGCTTCGGCCGCTACGCCCGCGAGATCCGCCGCGCCGGCGGCCTCGTCGTCCCCGCCCACCCGCACGCCACCTGCGTCGGCTGCGCCTGGAAGTTCGGCTTCGGCGACGCGGACGCGGTCGAGGTGTGGAACGGGCCCTACACGCCCGACGACGAGGTCTCGCTGGCCGGCTGGGACGGCGCCCTGGCCCGGGGGCGCTGGACGCCCGCCATGGGCAACAGCGACGCGCACCGGGACCCCGACCGGGTCGGCACCCCGCAGACCGTCGTCCTCGCGGACGAGCTGAGCCGCGCGGCCATCCTCGACGGGCTGCGCGCCGGGCGCTCGTACGTCGCCGAATCCGCCGCCGTCTCCCTGGACTTCACGCTCACCGACGGCCGCGGCCGCACCGCCGGGCTCGGCGAGCGCCTGACCGTCCCGGCCGACGCGCCCGTGACCGCCCGGCTGCGCGTCACGGGCGCCCCGCGGGGCGGCACGGTCCGCTTCGTCACCGACCAGGGCGTGCTCTTCACGGCCGAGGTCACCGGTGCGGGCGGCGCGGAGTGGACGACGACCGCCGCCAACGCCGCGTACGTACGGGCCGAGGTCCGCCATCCGGCCACGACGCCGCCGCTCCCGGGCGCGCTGGCCGCCTTCACCAACCCGGTGTTCCTGGAGGCCGGTTAGCCGCGAGTCCGTCAGCCCGCGAGTCCGTCAGCCCGCGAGTCCGTCAGCCCGCCGCCCGCTGACGCGCCGCCGGTGCGCCGTGGCCGCCCCGACAGGACGCGGCGGGCACCGCCCGCACCAGGTCGCCGTGCCCGCAACCCGGGCAGGCGTGACCGCCGCTCGTATTCGTGTTTCCCCCGTTGACCGGCTTGCGTACGGTGACCCGCATGCTGACGCGCCTGGAGTCCTACTACGACTCCGTACCCCGATCCGCCGCCCGCGCCGAGGAGTTCGGGCCGCTCACCCTCTTCGTACGGGAGGGGGCGGGCTGGCCGTACTACGCGCGGCCCGCGCTCGGGCACACCGGCGAGGTGCCGGTCGAGGCGGTGGAGAAGGTACGGGCCCGGCAGCGGGAGCTGGGCGTGCCCGAGGCGTTCGAGTGGGTGGCGGAGACGACGCCGGGGCTGCGGGCGGCGGTGGAGGCGAGCGGGCTCGTGGTGCACGCGCACCCGCTGATGGTCCTGACGGAGGCGGCGGAAGAGCCGCCCGTCCTGCCGGAGGGCGTCACGGTACGGATGGTGGGCGCCGCCGACCCGGCCCTGGAGTCCGCCGTCGCCGCCCCGTACGCCGCGTTCGGCGCCACGCCCACGGCCGGCGCCGCCGCCCAGGTCGCCGCCCGCCTCGATGCCGGCCTCACCCGCCTCGCCGCCGCCCTCGACCCCTCCGACACCGCGCTCGCCGCCGGCCAGCACCAGCCCGTCGGCCCGGTCACCGAGGTCGTCGGCGTGGGCACCCGCCCGGAGGCCCGCCGCCGCGGCCTCGGCCTCGCCGTCACCGCCGCCCTGGTCGCCGACGCCCGCGCGCACGGCGCCGAGACGGTCTTCCTGTCCGCCACGGACGCCACGGTGGCCCGCCTCTACGCCCGGCTCGGCTTCCGCACCATCGGCACGGCACTGATCGCGGAGCCGGCAGGAGAGGCCGGATAGCCCCCGGTCACCCCTCGGTGGGCCGCTCGCCGAAGAGTCCCGGCGCCGCCGGTTCCCGCACCATCAGGACGTCGATCGGGTCCTCGGCCTCGACCGTGAAGCCCTCGCGCTCGTAGAGGCGGCGGGCGGCGCTGCCCTGGACCACGGTGAGCCGGACCGGGGCCGGTTCGGCGTCGGCCCGGGCGAGGAGCGCGCGCAGCACGGCGGTGCCGAGGCCGCGGCCCTGGGCCTCGGGGGCGAGGTAGAAGTGCTCCAGGTAGCGGCCGGGGCCGTGCGGGTACGGGCCGAAGGCCACGCAGCCGACGAAGGCGCCGTCCTGTTCGATCACCGAGGTGTGCGCGGGGCGGAAGCCGTCGCGGAGCCGCTGCCGGACCCGGTGGTCGTCGTAGCGGCCGAGCCGGGTCAGGTCGTCACGCATGACGACCGCCTTCAGCTCGGCGACGGGCTCCACGTCCTCGTCCCGGGCGGGCCGCAGCGACCAGCCCTCCCCTGCTGCATCCATATGCAGAGAATCGCATATGGATGCAGAATCCGTAACCCCGGTCCCCTCTCCGCCGTTCTCGCGGCATGAAGAAGATCCTCACCGCCGCCGCCCTGACCGGCCTCGCCCTCACCGGCGGGCTCTCCGCCGCCGGCACCGCCGCGGCCGACACCGGCGGCGCCAACCTGCCGTCGGTCGTCCCGCTGAGCGGTGTCCTCGCCCCCAAGGCGAAGCCGCCCGTCGCCGACCAGATGCCCGCCGCCAACAAGATGGTCGAGAACCTGCTCCCCCTCCCCAAGGGGTGAACGACGAAGGTGGCGGGACCCCCCACGGGCCCGCCACCTCGCCGTTTCCCTCACCGGGTCGAGGAGTCCATCAGTCCTCGACGACCAGCGACGGAGTCTCCTTGGTGAGCACCTCGCCCCGGAAGAACGCGGGGCTCCTCCGCTGCATCACCAGCATGATCACCACGCCGAGGAGCAGCAGCCCGACGCCGATCACGAACACCGAGCCGACGCCGAACACCGAGGAGCCGGAGCCGTAGGCCGGGTCCCACATGTCGTACAGCGTCTTGCCGAAGACCGCCGCCAGGAGCGCCCCGCCGAGCAGCGGGAAGAGGCCCTTGAAGACCAGGTCGCGGGCGGAGCGGGTGAGCTCGCGGCGGAAGTACCAGACGCAGGCGAACGCGGTCAGCGCGTAGTAGAAGCAGATCATCAGGCCGAGCGCGTAGATCGTGTCGACCAGGACGTGCTCGCTGGCCAGGGTCATCACCGTGTAGAAGACGCCGGTGGCGACGCCGGCCACGATCGTGGCCTTGCCGGGCGTCTTGAAGCGCGGGTGGACCTTGGCGTACGAGGCGGGCAGCGCCTCGTACGTGGACATCGCGAGGACCGTGCGGGCCACCGGGATGAAGGTGGTCTGGAGGCTCGCGGCGGCCGAGGCGAGGACCGCGACGAAGAGCAGGATGCCGAGCGCCGGACCCATGACCGGGCCGGCGAGGGCGGCGAAGACGTTGTCGGAGGTCTCCGGGTTGCCGAGGCCGAGGCCCTGGTCGCCCGAGCCGACGACCATCTGGGCGGCGATGGCGGTGGCGAGGTACGAGCCGACCAGGACGACCATCGCGATGAGCGCGGCGCGGCCGGGCGTCTTCTCGCTGCCGATGGTCTCCTCGTTGGCGGTCAGGCAGGTGTCCCAGCCCCAGTACATGAAGATCGACAGGGAGAGTCCGGCGGTGAACGCGGCGAAGGACTGCACCGCGAACGGGTTCATCCAGGACCAGGAGAAGTGGACCGAGCTCTCGAAGTCGCCGGCCTTCGACAGCGCCATCCCGACGAACACGGCGAGGACGAGCAGCTGGAGGCCGACGAGCGCGTACTGCACGCCCTTGGTGGCGGTCATCCCGCGGTAGCTGATGGCGGTCGCGGCGCCGATCAGGGCCAGGCAGGTGACGATGTGGACGGCCTTGTCGTCGTCCAGGGCGGCAATGGACGGACTGCCGCTGATCTCGCCGGCGAGCAGCCAGAAGTACGAGGTGGCGACGCCGGCCAGGTTGGAGAGAACGATGATCGTGGCGATCACCAGGCCCCAGCCGCACATCCAGCCGACCCGGGGGCCGAACGCCTTCACGGTCCAGGTGAAGGAGGTGCCGCAGTCCGGCATGGCCTTGTTCAGTTCGCGGTACGCGAATGCGACGAGCAGCATCGGCAGGAAGCCCGCGAGGAAGACGGCGGGCATCTGGAGGCCGACCTCGCCGGCGGTGGAGCCGAGGGTCGAGGTGAGGCAGTAGACCGGGGCGACCGTGGAGATGCCGATGACGGCGCTGCCGAGGAGGCCCACGGAGTTGCCGCCGAGGCCCTTCCGCCGCATGCCCGGCGCGTCGGCCGGGGCGGCGGCCGAGGCGGCGGGAGCGTCCCGCAGCGCGTCTCCGGCCTGGGGCCGCACGTCCACCTGAGTCATGAACTCGACGTTAAATGCTGCGATTTCCACATCTGGAAGATCGGATTCCGCTCGCATTCCGCTCACTTGAGCGATCAATGCCTTGTATTGCGCGGGTCGAATCGGACACTAACCAATGATTGAAAGATCGACAACTGCGGCGGGCCGACCAACCGGTAGGTCCGCCGCCGAGTGTCCGATATGCGGGAACCGCAGCCCCGCCCGGGAATGTCCGATTTCAAGTTTCCGTGTGACGTGCGTCACCCCGGCCAGACGACCGCCTGCACCTCGCTGTACGCGTGCAGCGCGTACGACCCGACGTCCCGCCCGACCCCGCTCTTCTTGAAGCCGCCGAACGGCGCCTCCATGTTCCGGCCGATCGTGTTGATCCCGACCCCGCCGGCCCGCAGCCGCGCCGCCACCCGGAACGCCCGGGCCACGTCCCCCGACCACACGTAGTCGATCAGCCCGTAGTCGCTGTCGTTCGCGAGCGCGATCCCCTCCTCCTCGTCGTCGAAGGGCACCACCACGACCACCGGGCCGAAGATCTCCTCCCGGACCACCCGCAACTCGCTGGTGCAGTCCGCGAGCAGCGTCGGCGCCACGTAGAAGCCGCGCTCCAGCCCCGGACCGGACGGCCGCTCGCCGCCCACGACGAGGCGCGCGCCCTCCTTGCGGCCCAGCTCCACGTACGACTCCACCCGGTCGCGGTGGGCCGCCGAGATCACCGGGCCGACCACCGTGCCGCGCTCCGCCGGGTCGCCGACCTTCAGCAGGCCGGCGTACCCGGCCAGCTTCCCGACGAGCCGCTCGTAGATCCCGCGCTGCGCGAGCACCCGGGTCGGGGCCGTGCAGATCTGGCCGCTGTAGAAGGAGAAGGTCGTCCCGATCCCCATCACGGCCGCGTCCACGTCGGCGTCGTCGAAGACGAGGGCCGCGCCCTTGCCGCCCAGCTCCATCAGCTGCCGCTTCATCGCCCGGCCGCACACCTCGCCGATGGCCTGGCCGACGGCCGTCGAACCGGTGAAGGAGACCATGTCGACGGCCGGCGAGTCCACGGCCGCCTCGCCCACGGCGGGCGAGGCGCCGGTGACCACGTTGACCACGCCGGCCGGGACGCCCGCCTCCGCGAGGGCGCGGGTCATCGCGTACACGGAGAGCGGGTCCTGCGGGGCGGGCTTCACGACGACCGTGTTGCCCATGGCGAGCGCCGGGGCGATCTTGCCGGCCGGGTTGGCCCAGGGGTTGTTGTACGAGGTGATGCAGGTGACCACGCCCACCGGGCGGCGTACCGCCACGGCCCCGAACACCCCGGCCCTGCCCATCGGCCCGGCCTCGTTGATCTGCGGCGGCAGCGCCTCCTCGACCGGCTCCAGGGCGCCGCGCGCGTACCGCCGGAAACGGGCCGCGCCGACCGCGACCTGCATGCCGCGGGCCGTGGCGGTGGTGGCGCCGGTCTCGGCGCGGGCGAGCAGGGTGTTCGCCTCGGTGTCGCGGGCCATCAGGTCGGCGGCCCGGTCGAGGATCGCGGCGCGCTCCTCGGGCCTGGTGCGGGACCAGGACGCGAAGGCGGTACGGGCGGCCTCGGCGGCCTCGTACACCTGGCGCCTGCTCGCCTCCGGCGCGAACCCGACGACCTCCTCGGTGGCGGGGTTCATCACGGCGTAATGACCACCCTCGGGCTCGACCCACTCTCCCCCTATGTACAGCCGCTCCGTGGTCTGCGAAGTCCCCTGGCTCATCGCGTGCTCACCGTCCTCGTGTCCCGGCCCGAGCGCAGCACGCGCCCCGGGATCGCGCCCGTCACCTCGTCGTCCCGCACCGTCTCCACTCCGTTGACCCGCACCGACACGATGCCGACGGCGCGCGAGTGAAGGCGCGGGCTGTCGCCGGGCAGGTCGTGGACGAGGGTCGCCGGGCCCGCGTCGATCCGCTCGGGGTCGAAGAGGACCAGGTCGGCGTGGTGGCCCTCGGCGATCCTGCCCCGGTCGCGCAGGCCGAAGAGGCGGGCCGGGTCGTCGCTGAGCATCTTCACGGCCTGCTCCAGCGGGACGAGCCTGCGGCCGCGCAGGCAGTCGCCGAGGAAGCGGGTGGTGTACGGCGCCCCGCACATCCGGTCCAGGTGCGCGCCCGCGTCGGAGCCGCCGAGCAGCACGTCCTCGTGCTGCCAGGTCTCGCGGCGCAGCGCCCAGGAGGCCGGGTCGTTGTCGGTGGGCATGGGCCACAGGACGGTCCTGAGGTCGTCGTTGGCGCAGATCTCGACGAGGGCCTGGAAGGCGTCCTGGCCGCGTTCGGCGGCGATCTCCCCGACCACCCGGCCGGTCAGGCCGCGGTTCTCGCGGCTGTACGTGTCGCCGATGACGTAGCGGCCGAAGTTCGCGAGCCGCCGGAAGACGCCGGCCTCCTTGGAGTCGGCGCGGCGCAGCATCGCGGCGCGGACCTCGGGGTCGTGGAGCTTCGCGATCCGCTCGGGGACGGGCAGGCCCAGGATCTCGCCCCAGCCGGGGATGAGGTTGAGGGCGCAGAAGGTGCCGAGCGACATGTTCATGGGCGTGAGGATCGGCATGGTGAGCGCGACGATCCGGCCGCCGGACTTGCGGGCCCGTTCGGAGGCGAGGAGCTGGCGCGGGACGCGTTCGGGGACGGCGGCGTCGACGGTGAGGACGTTCCAGTTGAGCGGGCGTCCGGCGGCGGCCGTCATCTCGACGAAGAGGTCGATCTCGGCGTCCGAGAACTGGTCGAGGCAGCCGGCCAGGATCGCCTCGATCTGCGTGCCCTCGTGCTCGCCGACGGCCCGGGAGAGGGCGATCAGCTCGGCGGGGCCGGCGTGGCGGGAGGCGACGGGGGCGCCGTCGCCGTCGGAGTGGGTGGCGGACTGGGTGGTGGACAGGCCCCAGGCGCCGGCCTCCATGGCCTCCTTGAGCAGCCGCACCATCCCGGCGAGCTGCTCGGGCGTGGGCTGTCCGCCGACCGCGTCCGGCCCCATCACGTACCGGCGCAGCGCGCAGTGCCCGACCATGAAGCCCGCGTTGACCGCGATCCGTCCTTCGAGCGCGTCGAGGTACTCGGCGAACGAGGACCACGACCAGTCGACGCCCTCCTCCAGGGCGGCCAGCGCCATGCCCTCGACCTTCGACATCATCAGGCGCGTGTAGTCGGCGTCCTCGGGGCGGTCGGGGTGCAGCGGCGCGAGCGTGAAGCCGCAGTTGCCGCCGGCGACGGTGGTGACGCCGTGGTTCATGGACGGGGTGGCGTACGGGTCCCAGAACAGCTGGGCGTCGTAGTGGGTGTGCGGGTCGACGAAGCCGGGGGCGAGGACGAGTCCGGTGGCGTCCTCCTCGCCGCGGGCCGGCTCGGCGGTGGTGCCGGGCTCGGCGATCACGGCGATCCGGCCGTCGCGCAGGCCGACGTCGGCGGTGAAGGCGGGGGCGCCGGTGCCGTCGACGACGGTGGCGCCCTTGATGAGGTGGTCGAGCATGACGTTCCGATCCCTTCCTGCAGAGCTTCCCGCTGGGTGCGCGAACGGGCCCCGGACGGAGGCCGCCGCGGAAACGGTCTCCGGCCGGGGCCGTGGGGGTGTCTCGTCGTTTCGGGCCGGAGACGGGGCCGCAGGGCGCCGGGAGCCCGGCCCGAGCGGCGGGACACCCCACGGAGCGGCGGTCCGGGAAGACGCCGCCCCGGGCTCGTGGGTCAGCTGCCCGCCGACTGCCGGAAGCGGGTCGTGCGGTGCACCGGGTCGGTGTCGATCTCCGGGATGACGTGCTCGCCGATCAGCTTGATGGTGTTCATCGTGTCCTCGTAGGAGATGCCGATCGGCAGGCCGAAGGACAGCTGGTCGGCGCCGGCCCGCTCCCAGCGCCTGCACTGGGCGAGGACCTCGCTCGGGTCGCCGCAGATCATCAGCTCCTCGGCGATGAGGAGTTCGATGATCTCGGCCGAGTACTCCGGCAGGAGCTCGGGCCACTCGGGGACGCCCTCGGGCCGCGGGAAGGTGTCGTGGTAGCGGAAGAGGAGCGACTGGAGGTAGTTGAGGCCGCCGCCGACGGCGATCTCGACGGCCTTGTCGTGGGTCTCGGCGCAGATCGCGGTGGAGGTGACCATGACGTTGTCGTTGACGAAGTCGCCGACCGCCTTGGCCTCCTTGATCGCGGTCTTGTAGGACTCGACGACCCACTCCATGTCGGAGACCTTCTGGACGCTGAAGCCGAGGACGCCGAGGCCCTTCTTGCCGGCCATGGCGTACGAGGACGGGGAGCCGGCCGCGTACCACATGGCGGGGTGGGACTTGCCGTACGGCTTCGGGAGCACCTTGCGCGGCGGGAGCGACCAGTGCTTGCCCTGGAAGCCCTCGTACTCGTCCTGGAGCCACATCTTGGGGAACTCGGAGATGGTCTCCTCCCAGATCTCCTTGGTGTGGTTCATGTCGGTGATGCCCGGCATGAACCCGAGGATCTCGTGGGAGCCGGCGCCGCGGCCGGAGCCGAACTCGAAGCGGCCGCCGGAGAGGTGGTCGAGCATGGCGACCTTCTCGGCGACCTTCACCGGGTGGTTGACGGGCGCGAGCGGGTTGAAGATGCCGGAGCCGAGGTGGATGCGCTCGGTGGCGTGGGCGAGGTAGCCCAGGTAGACGTCGTTCGCGGAGAGGTGGGAGTACTCCTCCAGGAAGTGGTGCTCGGAGGCCCAGGCGTACTTGAAGTTCGACCTGTCCGCCTGGATGACGTACTCGGTCTCCTCCATGAGTGCCTTGTGCTCGGCTTCGGGATCGGTCTCGGCGCGCTTGCCGACGTATCCCTGTACGAAGATCCCGAATTCCAAGGAAGTTCACCGCCCTTTTCCAGCTTGCCCGTTCGAGTTTCTGACGTGTCGTCAGATTCTTTGATGCGCCCGACCGTGTCAATACCTGACGATGCGTCAGAACAGGCTCACGCCCGCCAGCCAGCCGCCGTCGATCACGAACGGCTGACCCGTGATGTACGCGGACTCCTCGCCGGTCAGGAAGAGCGCGAGCGCCGCCACCTCGTCCGGCCGGCCGATCCGGCCCAGCGGCACGAGCTTGCGGTACAGCTCCGCCGTCGCCGCCGGGTCCACGCCCTCCGGGTTGCTCATCGCCGTGTCGATGGCGCCCGGGCAGACCGCGTTGACCCGGATGCCCCTGCCCGCCAGCTCCAGGGCCGCGACCCGGGTGAGCCCGAGGACGGCGTGCTTGCTGGCGGCGTAGGCGCCGACGCCCGCCATGCCCGTCACACCGGTGTACGAGGCGGTGTTGACGATCGTGCCGCCGCCGGCCGCCTCGATCTCCGGCGCGACCGCCCTGATGCCGAGGAAGCAGCCGACCTGATTGACCTGCACGATCGCCTGGAACTCGGCCAGCGGCGTCGACACCAGCTCGTTGAAGCGCAGGATGCCCGCGTTGTTGACGAGCCCGTCGATCCGGCCGAAGCGCTCCTTCGCGGCCGCCACGGCCGCCGCCCACTCCGCCTCGCTCGTCACGTCCAGGTGCACGTACGCGGCCCGGTCGCCGCCCAGCTCCTTGGCGAGCGCCTCGCCCCGGTCGTCCAGGACGTCGGCGAGCACGACCTTCGCCCCCTCGGCGGCGAAGAGCCGCGCCTCCTGCTCGCCCTGTCCGCGCGCCGCGCCCGTGATGACGACGACGCGGCCGTCCAGCTTTCCCATGTCGGTACTCCTCGCTTGTCGGTCACGTCGAGAGGTGGGGTGCGACCTCGGCGGCGAACGCCGCCATCTGGTCGGTGAGTTCGGTGCGGCCGCGGGAGCGGAAGCGCACCTGGATCTGGTGCACGCCCATCTCGCCGTACGCGCGCAGCGACTCGGCGAGCGCCTGCGGCTTGCCGTGCAGGGTGCGCCGGCCGGTGTCCCAGCCGGGCTCGCCGACGTACAGCGCCTCGGTGATGGCGCCGACGGTGATCGGCGCCTCGATCCCGGCCTCCTCGCGAAGCCGCGTGAGCCGCGCGATCTGCTCGGGCAGCCGGCCGCGCGGGTCGCCCTGCGGCAGCCAGCCGTCGCCCTTGAGCGCGGCGCGCCGCACGGCGGCGGGCGAGGAGCCGCCGACCCAGACCGGCACCCGGTCCTGGGCGGGCCGGGGCCGCTGGCCGAGGTCGCGGAAGGCGAAGCGGGGTCCTTCGTGCGCCGGGTACTCCTCGGGCCCGAGGGCCGCCCGGAGCGCGTCGATCGTCTCGTCGAGCACGCCGCCGCGCCCGTCGAAGTCCGCCCCGACCGCGTCGAACTCCTCCCGCACGTGCCCGGCGCCGACCCCGAGGACGAGCCGGCCGCCGGAGAGGTGGTCGAGCGTCGCGTACGCCTTGGCGGTGACCAGCGGATGCCGCAGGCCGACGACGGCGACGTGCGAGAGCAGCCGGACGCGCTCGGTGGCGGCGGCGAGGTAGGCGAGGGTGGCCACCGGGTCGTACCAGACGGTGCTCATCGCGGCGGCGAGCCGGCGCGGGATGGCGACGTGGTCGCAGCACGCGAGGTAGTCGAAGCCGAGGGCGTCGGCGGCGCGGGCGACCGCGAGCAGGTCGGCGGGGCCGGCGGCGGCCTCCCAGGACTCGGCGTAGAGGGTGCTCTGGGACTGGACGGGCAGCTGCATCCCGTAGACGACCATGGGACTCCCCTGATCTGACGATCTGTCAGTTACGGTGCGGCCCCATGCTGGCTCCTGACGGCCCGTCAGGCAAGGCCCGCGACAGGCACCCCCGTCCGCCGCCCCGGACGCCGCGCTCCCCTGAATCCCGGATTCCGCGGCTGATGTGCGCATTCGTCCAATACGGCGGACCGGGCCGCCCCGCACCCTGGTCGCCTACCCCCCACGGTCGACCCTTCGCACGAACGGATCCCCTCCATGCGTACCCTCCTGCGCCGCACCGCCCTCGCCGGCACCTCCCTGCTCTTCGCCGCGGCCGGCCTCGTCGCCACCGGCGGCTCGGCCCAGGCCGCCACCTACGACGGCTGGGACCCGGCGAGCAGCGGCTGCAGCGGCATCAGCACCGTCTCCTCGGCCGCGATGACCGACCCGCACGGCAACCACCTGGGCACCCTGGAGCTGCGCTACAGCTCGGGCTGCCGCACCACCTGGGCGCGCGTCACCATGGACTACACGCAGGGCGCCTGCGGCACCTCCTCGGCCGGCGTCGCCTGCGCGAAGGGGTGGATCATCCGCAACTCCGACGGCGCCAGCTACTCCTGCACCGTGACCGAGGGCCGCAGCTCCTGCTACACGCCGATGGTCAACGACGCGGGCGTCTCCTCGTACGCGCAGAGCTACACGGACACCGCGGGCGGCGACAAGTACACCCGCACCGCCAGCTACTGATCCGCCCGGCCCACCGGCTCCACCCGCTCCACCCGCTCCACCCGCTCCACCCGAGAGAGAACCCGATGCGTACCCTTCTGCGCCGCACCGTCATGGCCGGCACCTCGCTCCTCTTCGCCGCGGCCGGCCTCGTCGCCACCGGCGGCTCGGCCCAGGCCGCCACGTACGACGGCTGGGACCCGGCGTCCGCCGGCTGCGGCGGCACGACGAGCACCGTCTCGTCGGCCGGCCTGTACGACCCGTACTTCGGCACCTACCAGGGCTCGATCGAGCTGCGCTACAACTCGGGCTGCCGCACGGCCTGGGCGCGCATCACCCTGAACAACACGCAGTCCGCCTGCGGCAACGCCTCCGCCGGCCACGCCTGCTCCCAGGCGAAGATCATCCGCAACTCGGACGGCCGCAGCTACTCCTGCACCGTGACGGCGGGCAACAGCTCCTGCTACACGCCGATGGTCAACGACGCGGGCGTCTCCTCGTACGCGGAGGGCATGGTCGACGGCGCGGGCGGCCTGAAGTACACGCGGACCGGCAGCTACTGACCGGCGACTGCCGACCGGCGACTGCTGTCCGGCAGCTACTGACCGGCGACTGCTGAGCGGCGGCGGCTGACCAGCGGCTGCCGAGTCTCGGCTGCTGACCGGCGGCCGCTGACGGTCTTCGTGTGGCCCCCCGTCGCGGACGGGGGGCCACACGCCTTGCGCACCACCGGCGCTCACGGGCGCCAGAGGCCGTCCTCCGTCAGCCCGAGCAGCCCGATCGCGTTGCCGCGGACGATCCGCTCGACGACGTCCGGCGCCAGATGGCCCATCTGGGCCTCGCCGACCTCGCGGGACTTGGGCCAGGTGGAGTCCGAGTGCGGGTAGTCCGTCTCGTACAGCACGTTCCCGACGCCGATCGCGTCCAGGTTCCGCAGGCCGAAGGCGTCGTCGAAGAAGCAGCCGAAGACGTGCTCGGCGAAGAGCTCCGACGGCGGGCGCAGCACCTTCCCGGCCACGCCGCCCCAGCCGCGGTTCTCCTCCCAGACGACGTCCGCGCGTTCCAGGATGTACGGGATCCAGCCGATCTGGCCCTCGGCGTACATGATCCTGAGGTTCGGGAAGCGCTCGAACTTGCCGCTCATCAGCCAGTCGACCATCGAGAAGCAGCAGTTGGCGAAGGTGATGGTGGAACCGACGGCGGGCGGGGCGTCGGCGGAGGTGGACGGCATGCGGCTGGACGAGCCGATGTGCATGGCGATCACGGTGCCGGTCTCGTCGCAGGCGCGCAGGAACGGGTCCCAGTGGTCGGTGTGCACCGACGGCAGCCCGAGGTGCGGCGGTATCTCGGAGAAGGCGACCGCGCGGACGCCGCGGGCGGCGTTGCGGCGGACCTCGGCGGCGGCGAGCTCCGGGTCCCACAGCGGGACGAGGGTGAGCGGGATCAGCCGCCCGTGGGCCTCGGGGCCGCACCACTCCTCGACCATCCAGTCGTTGTAGGCCCGGACGCCCAGGAGACCGAGTTCACGATCGGAAGCTTCGGTGAAGGTCTGTCCACAGAAGCGGGGGAAGGTGGGGAAGCAGAGGGCCGACTGGACGTGGTTGACGTCCATGTCGGCGAGCCGGTCGGGGACGCTGTACGAGCCCGGGCGCATCTGCTCGTACGTGATGACCTCGAGCCGGATCTCGTCCCTGTCGTAGCCGACGGCGGTGTCGAGGCGGGTGAGCGGGCGGTGCAGGTCCTCGTAGACCCACCAGTCGCCGATGGGGCCTTCGTCCCCCTTCTCCCCCATCACGGGGGCGAACTTTCCGCCCAGAAAGGTCATTTCCTTCAGGGGTGCGCGGACGATCCGGGGGCCGGTGTCGCGGTAACGGGACGGGAGCCGGTCCTGCCAGACGTGCGGGGGCTCCACGGTGTGGTCGTCCACCGAGATGATCTTGGGGAAGCTCTCCATGCGTTTCACGGTAGCGCTGATCTGACGATCCGTCAGCTTTGTGGTCGACCGTCACCCTGCCCCGAGGGCCCCATCGGCCGGTTCGATGCCGGAGATCGACCGACCCGATGCTGACGCACCCCCTCCGGACAAGGCAGACTGTCTCGGGCGAAACCAGCGGTACGGGCAGGGGGAGCTATGGACCGTGAGAACGGGCCGCGAGTTCCGGGGCAGCGGACTCCGGTGGCGGGCTCGGCGGGTACGACGGGTTCGACCGGTTCGGCGGGCGGCGGGCCGCGCGCCGAGGCGGGCGCGGACGCGACGGCCCGGACGGACGTGACACAGGCGGCGGACGGGACCGTTCCGACGGAGGCGGCGGACGCGGCGGCTGCGGCGGACGCGGCGGTTCCGGCAGGCGCCCCGCGCGACGGCGGCGCCGGCGCGAGCCCCGACCAGGGCTCCGGCCAGGGCTCGGCCGCCCGCGCCGGCCTGCGCTTCGGCGTGCTCGGACCCGTACGCGCGTCCCGCGGCGAGACGGCCCTGCCCACCGGTTCGCCCCAGCAGCGCGCCCTGCTCGCCGCCCTGCTCCTGCGCGACGGCCGTACCGCCACCGCCGCCGAGCTCATCGACGCGATCTGGGGCGAGGAGTCACCCTCCCAGGCCCTGGCCGCGGTCCGCACGTACGCCTCCCGGCTGCGCAAGGTCCTCGACCCGGGCGTCCTGGTCAGCGAGTCCGGCGGCTACGCGATCCGCACCACCGCCCTCGACCTGTCCGAGGCGCAGGACCTGGCCGCCGAGGCGGAGAAGCTGCGCGCCGCCGGACGGCGCGGAGTGGCCCGCGAACGGCTGAACGAGGCGCTCGCGCTGTGGGACGGCGAGGCGCTCGCCTCCGTACCGGGGCCGTACGCCGAGACGCAGCGCACCCGCCTGGAGGAATGGCGGCTGCAGCTCCTGGAGAGCCGGCTCGACCTCGACCTGGAGGTCGGCGCGCACGCGGAGGCGGTCTCCGAGCTGACCGCGCTGACCGCGGCGCACCCGCTGCGCGAGCGGCTGCGCGAGCTCCTCATGCTCGCCCTGTACCGGTCCGGCCGGCAGGCGGAGGCCCTCGCCGTGTACGCGGACACCCGCCGCCTCCTCGCCGACGAACTGGGCGTCGACCCGAACCCCGAACTCTCCCGGCTCCAGCAGCGCATCCTGCAGGCGGACGCCGAGCTGGCCCGCCCCGTCGAGGAGCAGGCCCCGGCCGCCGCGCCCCTCGCCCGCCCCGCCCAACTCCCGGCGACCGTGCCGGACTTCACCGGCCGCTCCACCTTCGTACGGGAGCTGAGCGGCCGGCTCGCGACCGCCGAGGGCTCCGTCATGGCGGTCTCCGCGCTCGCGGGCATCGGCGGCGTCGGCAAGACCACCCTCGCCGTGCACGTGGCCCACGCGGCCCGCCCGCACTTCCCCGACGGCCAGCTCTACGTCGACCTCCAGGGCGCCGGCGCGCGGTCCGCCGCCCCCGAGACGGTCCTGGGCGCCTTCCTGCGCGCCCTCGGCACGCCGGACTCGGCGATCCCGGACTCCCTCGACGAGCGCGCGGCGCTCTACCGCTCCACGCTCGACGGCCGCCGGGTGCTCGTGCTGCTCGACAACGCGCGCGACGCCGCCCAGATCCGCCCCCTGCTCCCCGGCACCGCCGGCTGCGCCGCGCTCGTCACCAGCCGCATCCGCATGGTCGACCTGGCCGGCGCGCACCTCGTCGACCTGGACGTCATGTCCCCCGAGGAGGCGCTCCAGCTCTTCACCCGCATCGTCGGCGCGGAGCGCGTCGGCGCCGAGCGGGAGGCCGCGCTCGACGTGGTCGCCGCCTGCGGCTTCCTGCCGCTCGCCATCCGCATCGCGGCCTCGCGGCTGGCGGCGCGGCGCACCTGGACCGTCTCCACCCTCGCCGCCAAACTCGCCGACGAACGCCGCCGCCTCGACGAACTCCAGGCCGGCGACCTCGCCGTCAAGGCCACCTTCGAACTCGGCTACGGCCAGCTCGAACCGGCCCAGGCCCGCGCCTTCCGCCTCCTCGGCCTCGCCGACGGCCCCGACATCTCGCTGGCGGCGGCCGCGGCCGTCGTCGACCTCCCGGAGTGGGAGACCGAGGACCTCCTGGAGGCCCTCGTCGACACGTCCCTCCTGGAGTCCGCGGCGCCCGGCCGCTACCGCTACCACGACCTCGTCCGCCTCTACGCGCGTGCATGCGCGGAGCGCGACGAACACCCGCCGGTGGAACGGGAGCTGGCGCTGTCGCGGCTGCTGGACTTCTACCTGTCGACGGCGGCGCGCGTGTACGCGATCGAGCGCCCCGGCGACCGTCTCGTCGACCACCTGGAGCCGGCCGAGTACCAGGGCCTCACCTTCACCGACCGGCACGCCGCGCAGGACTGGCTCTACGCCGAGGCCAACTGCATCCTGGCGTGCGTGCGGCAGTCGGCGACGACGAGGGGGACGCTGCGCAGGGCGGTGGACCTGCTGTGGGCGGCGCTGGACCTCGGCGAGTCCGGTGCCAACGCCAAGGAGTTCGAGATCGTGGGCTCCCTGCTCCGGGACGCGGCCCACGAGCTCGGCGACGCGCGGGCCGAGGGCCGGGCGCTGACGGCGCTCGCGGGCGTGCACCACACCGCCGGACGCTTCACCGAGGCCGATCGCGACGCCGAGCTGGCCCTTCCGTACGCCGAGGCGGCGCACGATCCGCTGCCCGCCTGCTGGTCCGCCAACGCGCGCGGAATCATCGCGCTGTACCAGAACCGCTTCGACGAGGGCGAGGTCCATCTCGCCCACGCGATCGAGCGGTTCCGCGGCATCGAGGACCGGCCGGGCGAGGCGAGCGCCCTGTGCAACCTGTCCCGGATCCACCTCGCGACCGGGCGCACGGCGAAGGCCATAGAGCTCGCTCAGGAGGGCACCCGCATCTACGACTCGATGGGCCACGCGCTGCGCGGCGCGAACGGCCGCTACGCACTGGGCCTCGCCCTCACCGAGGCCGGGCATCTGGACGAGGCCGTGGAGCGACTGAGCGAGGCGCTGGAGGTCTTCCGGGACAGCCGGCAGCGGCTGTGGGAGGGAATGACCCTGTTCCGCCTGTCGGAGGTGGACATCGCGGCGCGGCGCCACGCCCAGGCGGCGTCGAACGCCGAGATGGCGCTGACCGTCCTCCGCGGGATCGGCGGCGAGTGGCGGCGAGGCAACGTCCTGACCGTGCTCGGCCGCGCTCTCCAGGGCATCGGCCAGTCCGGCCGCGCCCAGGTCTGCTGGCAGGAGGCCCTCGACACCTTCGAGTCGCTCGGCGCCCCGGAAGCCTCCGACGTACGGCAGCTGCTGGCACCCGCGGCGGCGGCCTAGGAGTCCGGCGGAGCCGGACTCCGTCGGCCCTTCGGCCAGCGCGTTCATCGTTCGTTTATCGCCGCCCGGCATGCTTTTCCTTGTCGATCCGTCGCGTCGGGGGGCACACGGGTCGCCGGCACAGCCGTCACTCCTGACAACTAGGGTGAGCGGCCATGAGCGATCCGTCCGGCTGGTCACGGGGGAGCGGCCGGACGGATCGCAACGGATTCCAGTCACCAGACGCAGGAGTTGACAAGATGAGCAACCCGATCGAGAAGGACGCGGTCGTGACGCCCCAGGACATGCACGCCACGGGCGGCACCGAGGAGATCACCACCAAGGACATGCACGCCACGTCCGAGCCGGCGGTCGACGCGATCACCAAGAAGGTCGTGGGTGCCGGTGCGGGCGAGGAGCTCATCACCACGGACATGCACGCCACGTCCGAGCCCTTCAAGCCGCAGCAGGTCTGAAGCCGTCTCACCACGGGGGTAACGGGGGACGGTTCCGGAGGCGCCATCGGGGGAGTCGCCGGGATCGTGCGGGACCGGACGGAAGCGCGGGGCTCGGGGGACGCCCGAGGGGACCGGGGGGAATCCTGGGGCAGGGCCCACGCGCACCGAACGGACCCGAAGAGGAGGGGCCGGGCCTGAGCGCCCGGCCCCTTCCGCATGCCTGTGCGCGACCTGACGAAGTCGCCCGGCCGGGTCGTCGCCGGGGCCCGGGCGGGCGGATGATCGGCTGGCCTCGTGCGGCGGCTGGTGGGGACCGGTCGTCGCCGTGGGGGAACGCACGCCACGCGCGCGCAAAGGGGGGAAGGGCCCGGACCGGGTGACCGGTGCCGGGCCCTTGTCATGCCGCGCACGCTAGCGCGCCCGCAGCGCCCCCTTCACCACCTTGCCGCTGGCGTTGCGCGGCAGTTCCGCCAGGAACTCGACCTCTCTCGGGACCTTGTAGTTGGCCATCTCGCGGCGCGACCACGCGATCAGGTCGTCGGCCGTCAGGCGGGCGCCCGGGCGGCGGACGGCGAAGGCCTTGCCGACCTCGCCGAGCCTCGGGTCCGGGATGCCGATGACGGCGACGTCGGCGATGTCGGGGTGGAGGCCGAGGAGCTGTTCGATCTCGGCGGGGTAGGCGTTGAAGCCGCCGACGATGAACATGTCCTTGATCCGGTCGGTGATGCGGAGGTTGCCGGCGTCGTCGAGGACGCCGATGTCGCCGGTGTGGAGCCAGCCGTCCTCGTCGACGGCGTCGGAGGTCGCGGCCTCGTCCTCGTAGTAGCCGCGCATGACGTGGAAGCCGCGGACGAGGACCTCGCCGGTCGGGGAGAGGCGGAGTTCGGTGTCGGGGATCGCGCGGCCGGAGGTCGTGGCGATCACCTCCGCCGGGTCGCCCTGGCGGCACATGGTGACCAGGCCGCTCGCCTCCGACAGGCCGTACGCCGTCAGCACCGTGGCGATGCCGAGTTCTGCGCGCAGGCGCTCCACCAGCCGCAGGGGCACGACCGCCGCGCCCGTCACGACCAGGCGGAGGGAGGAGAGGTCGTGGGCGCCGCGCGAGGGATGGTCGAGGAGGGACTGGTGGAGGGTCGGCGGGCCGGGAAGGACCGAGATCCGTTCCGCCGCGATGTTGGCGAGGACGGTGTCGACGTTGAACACGGGCTGCGGGACCATCACCGCGCCGCGCTGGAGGCAGGCGATGATGCCGGCCTTGTAGCCGAAGGTGTGGAAGAAGGGGTTCACGATCAGGTAGCGGTCGCCCTCGCGCAGCCCGGCCAGCTCGCTCCACACGGCGTAGCAGCGCAGGGTCTGTTCATGGGTGATGACCGCACCCTTGGGGCGGCCCGTGGTGCCCGAGGTGTAGATGATGTCCGAGGGGAAGAAGGGCTCCACGGCCGCCGCCCGCGACCGCACCGCCGCCTCCCCGACCTCCGCCCCCTCCCCGAGGAACTCCTTCCACGTCGCGTAACCCGCCTCGTCCGGTGCCGTGTCGCCGAAGACCACCACCCGCTCCAGGTCCGGCAGGGCGGCGCCGGCACGGCGCAGCGAGGCCACGTACGAGGTCCCGAGGAAGGTACCGGTGACGAAGAGCAGCCGGGCGCCCGAGCGGGCGAGCACGTCCGCGGCCTCCGTGCCCTTGAAGCGGGTGTTGAGGGGGACCAGGACCGCGCCCGCCGTGACCGCACCCAGCGACGCGACGATCCAGTCGGCGGTGTTGGGCGCCCAGATCGCGACCCGGTCCCCCACCCGTACCCCGGCGGCCAGGCAGGCCGCGGCCGCCCGTTCGACGCGCGCGCCCAGTTCCGCGTACGTGATCCGGGTGCGGCCGTCGACGACCGCCTCCCGCCCCCCGTACCGCTCGGCGGACCAGCGCACCAACTCCCCTATCGAGCCCCACTCCATGACCGCCCCTTCCGGCGCCGCCCCGTAGCTGACTATCCGTCAGATTAGCTGTAGCCTGACGCGCTGTCAGCCATCGGGCCAAGCCAGGGGGCGCCGTGCTCAAGGACCGCACCGCCATCGTCGGAATAGGGCAGACACCCTTCGCCAAACACCTACCCGAGTCCGAGAGGACCCTCGCCTGCCGGGCGATCCTCGCCGCGCTCGACGACGCCGGCATCGCACCCGCCGAGGTCGACGCCTTCGCCTCGTACACCATGGAGGAGACCGACGAGGTGGAGGTGGCGAAGGCCATCGGGGCCGGGGACGTCACCTTCTTCAGCAAGGTGGGCTACGGGGGCGGCGGTTCCTGCGCCACCGTCGGCCACCTCGCCGCCGCGATCGCCTCCGGCCAGGCCACCGTCGGCGTCGCCTGGCGGTCCAGGAAGCGGGGCTCCGGGCCCCGGCCGTGGAAGAACACCGCCGTCCAGCTCCCCACCCCCGGGCAGTGGACCCGGCCCTTCGGGCTGCTGCGGCCCGCCGACGAGATCGGCATGCTCGCCCGCCGCTACATGCACGAGTACGGCGCCACCCGCGACCACCTCTTCAACGTCGCGCTCGCCTGCCGCAACCGCGCCAACCAGAACCCGGACGCGATCATGTACGACCGCCCGCTGACCCGCGAGATGTACATGACCTCGCGCTGGATCAGCGAACCGCTCTGCCTCTTCGACAACTGCCTGGAGACCGACGGCGCGCTCGCCTGCGTCCTCGTCTCCGCCGAACGCGCCCGCGACTGCCGCCAGAAGCCCGTCTACGTCCACGCCGCCGCCCAGGGCCTGCCCGCCCAGCACCACGGCATGGTCAACTACTGGAACGACGACCCGCTCTCCGGCCCCGCCTGGACCGCCGCCCGGCACCTGTGGAAGAGCTCCGACCTCACCCCGGACGACATCGACGTCGCCCAGATCTACGACGCCTTCACCCCGCTCGTCCCGCTCTCCCTGGAGGGCTACGGCTTCTGCGGCCGGGGCGAGGGCGCCGCCTTCACCGAAGGCGGCGCCCTGGAGATCGGCGGCCGGCTGCCCCTGAACACCGGCGGCGGCGGGCTCTCCGAGGCGTACGTGCACGGCTTCAACCTCATCAACGAGGGCGTCAAGCAGCTCCGCGGCGTCTCCACCGCCCAGGTCCCCGACGCCGCCAGCTGCCTCGTCACCGCCGGCGAGGGCGTCCCCACGTCCGCGATCCTGCTTCGAGCCTGAGGAGCCCCGATGCTCGTACCCCTCGTCGACGAGGACGGCGCGCCCTTCTGGGAGTACGCCGCCCGGGGCGAACTGCGCGTCCAGGCGTGCGCGCGAGCGGATTGCGGCGCGCTCCGCTTCCCGCCCCGCCCCTGCTGCCCGCACTGCCAGTCCTTCGACAGCGAGTGGCGGCTCATGTCCGGCCGCGGCCGCATCTGGTCCTTCGTCGTCCCGCACCCGCCGCTGCTCCCCGACTACGCCGAGCAGGCCCCGTACAACGCGGTCCTCGTCGAACTCGCCGACGCCCCCCGCATCCGCCTCGCCGGCAACGTCGTCGCCGCCCCCGACGCGCCCCTGAACTCCGTCGACCCGGCCCGGCTGCGCATCGGCGCCGCCGTGCAGGTGGCGTTCGCCGAGGTCGACGGCGTCACCGTGCCGCGCTGGCTCCTGGAGCGCGCATGAGCATCCGCGTCGAGCGCGACAAGGAGACCGGGGTCGCGGTCGTCACCCTCGACCGGCCGGAGAAGCACAACGCGATCACCCTGGAGATGGCGAGCGAACTCGGCGCCGTCTGGCGCGGCTTCCGGTACGAGGACGAGGTCCGCGCGATCGTCGTGACCGGGGCCGGCGGGCAGGCGTTCTGCACCGGCATCGACCGGGCGGACGCCGGCCGGGTGCCGCAGCCCTCGTCCCCGTACACGATCGACGATCCGCTCGTCGCCATCGGCCCCAAGGCCAACGACCTGTGGAAGCCGGTCGTCGCCGCCGTCGAGGGCATGGCCTGCGGCGGCGCCTTCTACCTGCTCGGCGAGGCCGAGTTCCTGGTCGCGGGCGAGGGCGCCGAGTTCTTCGACCCGCATACCGGCTACGGCATGGTCAGCGCCTTCGAGACCATCCACATGGCGCAGCGGATGCCGTTCGGCGAGGTCGCCCGGATGGCGCTGATGGGCAGCGCCGAGCGGATCTCCGCACGGCGGGCCCACGAGACGGGCCTGGTCTCCGAGCTGACGGCGCGCGGCGGGGCGGCGGCCGCGGCGCGGGAGGCGGCCGCGGTCATCGCCGGCTACCCGACGGAGGCGGTGCAGGGCACCGTGCGGGCCCTGTGGTCGGCCAAGGAGGCCGCCCGTGCGCAGGCCCTGGCCCACGCGCCGCACCTGGTGGCGCTCGGGAACCTGCCGCCGGAGCGGCAGGCGGAGCTGTTCACGCGGAGGGGGACGGGGTTCAGGACGCGCTAGGGGAGGGGGACACGGTGGCGGCGAGCGGTGTGCCGTACTCGTCGTTCACCTCCGCCACGACGCACTTCTTCACCTGGGCGACGGTGCCGGGGTGGTCCATCGGGACGTCGTAGAGCCTGGCGCCGCCGTTGCCGTCGATGTCGACCTTGATCTCGCCCCGGTCGACCCGTGAACCGTCGGCCCGCTCGAACTCCAGGACGACCTCGATCGTCTGCGGCGCGCTGTCGCGGGGCGTGACCCGCACCATCGCGATGGTGTCCGCCTTGCGGGCCGGCTTGCCCTTCTGCTTCGTCCGGGCGGGGTCGACGCAGTCGACCACCTCGACCGAGATGTCGGAGGCCGGGGAGGCGGACGGCGAGGGCGTGTACGTGGAGTCGTCCGAGCTGTTGCCGGAGCCGCCCGAGCCGCCGCCGTCGTAGTCGTCGTAGTCGTGGTTGCTCTTCTTCGAGCTGGAGCAGCCGCCGCCACCGCTGCTGCTACTGCTCTTGCCGTGGCCGCCATGGCCGCCCTTGCCCGTCTGGAAACCCGTCAGCGCGAGCACCACCACCGTGAGCGTCGCCGCGAGCCTGAGCCGTGTGCGGACCATGACCTGTTCCCCCTCCGGATGGACGTGTCCGCGTCACCCTAGCGGTGCCGCGGCCCGCCCCGCCGCCGCGTGGCGGGGTCCGAGCGCCCGGCGTAGCGTCGTGACCAGGAGCCCGACCGAGGCCGACCGAAGGAGGCCGTTCGGTGATCCGTAACCTCGTCGGCTCGGTCCTGGCGCTCGCAGGAGCGACGGCCGCCGTCTGGAGCCCCTTCCGTGCCTGGTACGACGGCCGTCCCGGGCACGACTACCGCATCGAGGACCTGTTCGGCGCCGCCGGCATCACCGACGTCAGGGCCCAGGTGATCGGCTCGGTCTTCCTTCCCATGGCGTTCGCCGCCGTGATCGCCCTGGTCGGCGTCGTGCTGCGCTCGCGCGTGGTCGTCGCGGTCGCCGGGGTGGTCGTCCTGGGCTTCACCATCCTGTGGATGGTGCGGGTCGGGCAGGCCGCGGGCGGGCTGAGCGTCGGTTCGGACGGGCGCGGGCTCGGCAGCGGGGTCGCGATGGCCCTGGGCGGCGGGGTGCTGCTGCTGGTCGGGGCGGTCGTGATGTCCGGCCGGCCCGAGCCGCACGTCACCCGGGTGGACCAGCTGCATCCGCCGGCGCACCGCCACGAGGGCCTGGAGCGCCTGGAGCACCCGCAGCCGCCCGGGGAGGCCCCTGAGCCGTCCTCGGACGTGCCCTGGGACCCGGGGCGCGACGAGACTCCGCCGTCCCCCGAGCACCGGGCCTGATGCCGGCCTCGACGAGGCTCGCGGCGTCGTACGAGGTGCGGTTCGTGGCCGTTTCTTACGAGGTGCGGTTCGTGGCCGTGCCCTTCACCGCGTCGAGCGCGTAGACGCAGCGGTCCTTGCTGCACGCGTACACGACGCCGTTCCTGGCGACCGGCGAGCCGGTGATCTCGCCGCCCGTCGCGAGCTTCCAGCGCAGCTGCCCGCCGCTCGCGTCCAGCGTGTAGAGGACGTGGTCGGCGGAGCCGAAGTGCACCCGGCCGTCGGCGACGACCGGCGTGCCGATCAGCTCGCCGCCGGCCGCGAAGCGCCACTTCGGGGTGCCGGTGACCGCGTCCAGCGTGTAGAGCGCGCTGCCGCTGCCGACGTGCACGTTGCCCGCGGCGACGAGCACCGGCTCGGTGGACTGCCGGGGCTCGGTCGCGATCCGCCAGCGGTCCTTGCCGGTCGTCGCGTCGAGCGCGTACACGGTGCCGAGGTGGTCGGCGAGGTACACGCCGCCGCCGGTGACGGCCGGGCCGGGCGCGAAGGCGGGCGGCGAGAGGAAGACGGCCGGCGCCTCGAAGTGCCAGCGCACGTGCCCGCTCGCGATGTCCACGGACAGCACCCGGGTCCCGGCCGACACGTAGACGCAGCCGTCCTCGGCCGGGGCGACCCGGACCGGGACATGGGCGCAGGAGGCGGCGTCGCCGACCGGGTACGACCAGCGTTCCGTACCCGTACGGGCGTCGAGCGCGACGAGGCGGGCGTCGCGCCACACGTACACGGTGTCGCCGTGCACGGCGGGCCCGCCCTCGGGCGTCTCGAAGTCCGTCTGGGCGCCGCCGATCTCCCACAGCTTGGCGCCGTTGGACGCCTCCCAGGCCTGGACGCCTCCGCCGCGCGTACCGGTGACGACGGTGCCCCGGTCCACCCGGAGGGAGTACACCCAGGCGTCGGTGTGCAGCCGCCACCGCTCGCTGCCGTCGTGGGCGTCGAGCGCGTAGAGGGTGGGGCCGTCGGAGCCGTGGATACGGCCCTGGGACACCGCCATCGACCAGGCGACGTCCCGCGTCTTGAACTGGCGCCGGCCGCTGGCCGTGTCCAGGGCGTGCACCTCGAAGGAGGTGACGTAGAGCAGGTCGCCGTCGACGACGGGCGTGCCCCACACGTCGTTGGACATGCGGAAGCGCCACGGCCGCCAGTGCGCGGGGCCCGCGGCCGTGTCGGGGGCGGGCGTACGGGCCTCCGGCAGCGGGCGGGCGCCGGGCGGCGGCGGGGCGGGCTCGGCACCGTGCGGGCCGACGCCGGGCGGCCGGATCCAGCCGGTGGCGGTGCCGGCAGCGGCCCCGAGGCCGACGCCGACGGCCGCGCGGGTGTCGGCGACGCGGGGGCCGGGGCCGATGGGCACGGCGGCGCCGGCGAGCCGGACCGGGCCGCCGTCGTTGCCGGTGGCCCCGACCGGTTCGGCCGCGGGACCGGCGTGCCGGCCGCCGCCGGGCCGGTCCGCGGCGGGCCGCTCGCCGCCGCGCGGGTCGGCGGGCGGGCCGGGCGGCATCGGCGGCGCGGCCGGGGGCGGCGGGCTGCTGGGCCGGCCGCCGCGGCGCGACTCGATCATGGCCGTGGCGCGCTGCGGCAGCCAGGCCGCCGCCGTGCCGGTGTCGTCGCCGCCGTCCGCCGATCCGAAGAGGTGCGGGGCGAGCATCGCCTGGAGGTCGGCCGGGGTGGGGCGCTGGGAGACGTCCATCTGCATGCAGGCGTCTATCAGCGGCCGCAGCTCGTCCGGCAGCCCCTCCAGGTCCGGGCCCTCGCGCAGCAGCATGAAGACCGTCTCGACCGGGTTGGCGCCGTGGTACGGGGCGTGGCCGGTGGCGGCGAAGACCAGCATCGAGCCGAGCGAGAAGACGTCGCTGGCGCCGGTGACGCTGCGCGAGTCGCGGGCCTGCTCGGGCGACATGTAGGCCGGGGTGCCGACGGCGACGTTGGTCATGGTCAGGCGCGTGTTGGAGACGCCCGACGCGATGCCGAAGTCGATCACCCGGGGGCCGTCCTCGACGACGAGGACGTTGGACGGCTTGAGGTCGCGGTGGACGAGCCCGGCGCCGTGGATGGACTGCAGGGCCTCGGCGACACCGGCCGCGAGCCAGCGCACCGCCTGGGCCGGGAGCGGCCCGCACTCGTTCACTATCTCTTCGAGGGAGGGAGCGGGGACGTACGCGGTCGCGAGCCACGGCACGGCGGCGCGCGGATCGGCGTCGACGACGGCCGCCGTGTAGAAGCCGGAGACCGCCCGCGCGGCCTCCACCTCACGGGTGAAGCGGACGCGGAACAGCTGGTCCTCGGCGAGCTCCGTCCGCACGGTCTTGATCGCCACGCGCCGCCCGGACGCCGAGCGCGCGAGGTACACCAGGCCCATTCCGCCCGCGCCGAGCCGGCCCAGCACCTCGAAGGGCCCGATCCTTCTCGGGTCGTGCTGCGTCAGCTGCTCCACTTGCCTGCCACCTCCCCGTAGGGCCATGAGAGTACGGCCCCGTGGACCCTGATTGTTCCTGTCCGGGGCGGTGGTTGCGAACCCGGGGGCGGATCGGGGTGTCATACCTCATATCGGCCGTCATCCGGACGGTCGTGCCGCCCGTTTCTCCAGGACCGCGAAACGCGCTCCCTGGTTGTCCCTAAGGACGGCGGCGCGGCCGTGCGGGGTGTCGTGCGGGTCGGTGAGGACGCGGCCGCCGAGGCGGACGGCGGTGGCGCAGGCGGCGTCGCAGTCGCGGACGGCGAAGTGGGCGAGGACGTGGCCGGGGAGTTCGGCGGGGACGGCGTCGGTGAGGACGGCGCGGCCGCCGAAGGCAGCGGGCCAGGCCCCGGCGCCGGAGCGGGGCGGGGACCAGACGCGGTAGTCGGGGGCGGGGCCCGGGCCCGCGGGGTCCTGGGGTTCGCTCTGGCGGCCGAGCCAGCCGAAGACGGAGGCGTAGAAGGTGTCGACCGCCTCGGGTTCCCTCGTATGGACCTCCAGCCAGCAGAAGGCGCCGGGCTCGTCGACGACCTCGAAGCCGTCGGCGTCACCGGACTGGCGCAGTCCGAAGACGGCGCCGCCCGGGTCGGCGGCGAGCGCGAGGACGCCGAAGGGGCCGACGGGGTAGGGCTCCATCACCATCCGGCCGCCGCCCGCCTTCACCCGCTGGGCGGCGGTTCCGGCGTCGCCGACCGCCAGATAGACGGTCCAGGTGGTGGGCATGCGGCCGTCGCGCTTGGGCAGCAGCCCGGCCACCCGCCGGCCGCGCAGCAGGGCCTCGTCGCGGTCGGGGTCGAAGCTCCAGCCGAAGAGCTCGCCGTAGAAGCGCTTGCCCGCCGGGAGGTCGGGGAGCTGCGCGTCCACCCAGCACGGGGTGCCCTGTGTGAAGACGGCCATGGTTTCAGGATGGGCGCCGTGTCCCGGGCGCGCACCGCCACACGGCCCGCACGGGTTGTCCACCGAAGTTTTCCACAGGCTGTTAATAAGATGAATGAGCTGTGGACGGGCCCGGAGCGCCCGCCGGGGAGCCCGCCGGGACCCTGCCGGGGCCCTTCCGGAACCTCGCCGGGCCCTTCCGAGATCCTTCCGGGATCCTTCCGGCACCCCGTCGAGGCCCTGCTGAGGCCCTGCTGAGGGGGGTGGCCCCCATTTGCAGTCGGCCGAATCGCGCGCCGATCACCCCTCGGTAAGCTGACGGCATGACAGGACAAGTACGCACCGTCGACGGCCGCGTGGCCGGACGACGCGGCCAGGCGACGCGGCAGAAGCTGCTCGACTGCCTCGGCGAGATGCTCAGCTCCTCGCCCTACCGGGACGTCAAGGTCATCGACGTGGCCCGGAAGGCGGGGACTTCACCCGCGACGTTCTACCAGTACTTCCCTGACGTCGAGGGCGCCGTCCTCGAGATCGCGGAGGAAATGGCCAAGGAGGGCGCGGGGTTGACCGAACTGGTCTCCGGCCGCTCCTGGGTCGGCAAGGCCGGCTGGCAGACCTCCGAGGACCTCGTCGAGGGATTCCTGGACTTCTGGCGCAAGCACGACGCGATCCTGCGGGTGGTGGACCTCGGGGCCGCGGAGGGCGACAAGCGGTTCTACAAGATCCGCATGAAGATCCTGAACTCGGTCACCAACTCCCTCACGGACGCGGTGAAGGAGCTCCAGTCCAAGGGCAAGGTCGACAAGGACATCAGCCCCGCGGCGATGGCGGGCTCGCTGGTGGCGATGCTGGCGGCGGTCGCCGGCCACCAGAAGGGCTTCCAGACCTGGGGCGTGAAGCAGGCCGAACTCAAGCCGAACCTCGCCCTGTTGGTGCACCTGGGAATCACGGGGAAGAAGCCGACGAAGTAACCCCGTAGCCCGGGGAGCGGTCCGCTCCCCTCACCCGTCCTGTCGCGCCGGCGGCGGTCCCGTACGCGTTCGCGTACGCGAGGCCACCGCCGGCGTTCCCTTTCCCGCTCCACCCGGTCCCCACTCCACCCGGCCCCCGCTTCACCCGGCTCAGGCGCGCGTGAGCCGGAACAGCCGGATCTCCCGCTCGATCCGTGCCTGGTACGTGGCGTACGGCGGCCAGAACACCAGCGCCGCCCGCCACGCCTGCGCCCGCTCCTCCCCGGTGAGCAGCCGCGCCCGTACGGGAAAGCTCTCGCCGCGCCAGCTGACCTCGGCGTCCGGGTGGGCGAGCAGGTTCGCGGTCCAGGCGGGATGACCCGGGCGGCCGAAGTTGGAGCCGACGAGCAGCCAGGTGCCGGCGTCCGGCTCCGGCACGCAGGCGAGCGGGGTGACCCGCGGCTGTCCGCTCTTCGCGCCCCGGGCGGTGAGGACGACGCCCGGCAGCATGCGCGCGCTCAGCAGCACCCTGCCCCGGGTCAGCCGGTGCACGGCCCGGTCCATGGCGGGGATGACGTGCGGGGCGACCCGGGCGAAGGCGCGGGTCGAGGAGACCTTCTGCATCACGCGCAGCCCGACCGGCATCTACGCCACCTCCCCGGAGGTCTCCCCGAACAGGGCGGCGCGCCCGGCGGCCCGCGCCCGCAGCCGCACCGCCGGGCCGAAGAGCAGCTCGTCCGCCGCCGCCCGCTTGAAGTACAGATGGGCGTCGTGCTCCCAGGTGACGCCGATCCCGCCGTGCAGCTGGATCGTCTCGGCGGCCGCCGCCCGCTGGGCTTCGAGGGCCTGGGCGAGGGCGAGCCCGGCGGAGACGGGATCGCCGTCGGCCGCCGCGCAGTGGGTGAGCGAGCGGGCCGACTCGATCTGGACGAGGAGGTCGGCGAGCCGGTGCTTCAGCGCCTGGAAGGAGCCGATGGGCCGGCCGAACTGCTCGCGGGTGGCGGCGTGTTCGACGGTGCGGTCGAAGGCTCCGCGGGCGGCGCCGACGGCCTCGGCAGCCAGCGCCACGGCGGCGAGGCGTCCGGTCGCGGCGAGCGCGCCGAGCACGTCGAGCGTTCCGTCGGCCGGCTCCTCGCCCAGCAACCCGGCTTCGACGTCGCGGAGTTGGACGGTCGCCTGGGAGCGGGTGAGGTCGAGGGCGGTGTCCCGGCGCCGCACGAGCCCGGTGGCGTCGCTCGGCACGAGGAAGAGCAGCGTGCGGCTGCGCGGGAAGCCGCCGGTGTGCGCGGCGACCAGGAGCAGCCCGGCGCTGTGGCCGTCGAGGACGTGGCGGGCCTCCCCGTACAGCGACCAGCCGCCGCCCTCCCGGGGCACGGCCTGGACGCCGCCGGAGCGGCCGCCGCCCGACCAGGGCGTGGCGGTGTTGTCGTCCGCGAGGTCGAGGGCGAGCGGGAGGGAGCCGCCGGGCAGGGCGAGGGCGCAGGTCAGGGTGCCGTCGGCGATGCGGGGCAGCAGGTCGGCGCGCTGGGCCCCGGTGCCGAGCGCGGCGATGAGCGGGGCGGCGAGGACGGCGGTGGCGAGGAGCGGGGAGGGCGTGAGGGCGCGGCCGGTCTCCTCGCAGGCGGCGGCGAGCTCGGCGGGGCCGCAGCCGGCCCCGCCGTACCGCTCGGGCAGGGCGAGGCCGGGCAGTCCGAGGGTGCCGGCGAGGGCGGCCCACAGGGCGGTGTCGTAGCCCTCGGGGGTGGCGACGGCGGCGCGGACCGCGGCCGGTCCGGCGCGTTTGGCGAGGAGTTCGCGCAGGGTGCGGCGGATCTCCTCGCAAAACTCCCCGCGCTCCTGTTGCTCTTGGGTGACGGCGGCGGTACGCATGGGTCTCCCTTCCGGGGTCCCTCGTATCTGACGGTGCGTCATGCTAGGACCGCCCGGTGCAGATGCACAGCCCGGCGACCCTGTCGGAGCAAGAAATCTGATGTACCGTCAGATTCATGCCCACCACCATCACGGACCGCCGCCGGCGCGTCGCCGTCGTCGGCATATCCCTCTCCGACTGCGGCCGGGTCGACGAGGCCACGCCCTACGCCCTGCACGCCCAGGCCGCCCGCCGCGCCCTCGCGGACAGCGGCCTGGACCGCTCCCTGATCGACGGCCTCGCCTCGGCGGGCCTCGGCACCCTCGCCCCGGTGGAGGTCGCCGAGTACCTGGGCCTGCGCCCGCGCTGGGTGGACTCCACCTCGGTCGGCGGCGCCACCTGGGAGGTCATGGCGGCGCACGCCGCCGACGCCATCGCCGAGGGCCGCGCGAGCGCCGTCCTGCTCGTGTACGGCTCCACCGCCCGCGCCGACGTCAGGGCGCGCCGCCGCACCGGCAACCTCTCCTTCGGCGCGCGCGGCCCGCTGCAGTTCGAGGTCCCGTACGGGCACAGCCTGATCGCCAAGTACGCGATGGCCGCCCGCCGCCACATGCACGAGTACGGCACCACCCTGGAGCAGCTCGCGGAGGTCGCCGTCCAGGCGCGGGCGAACGCGGCGCTCAACCCGGAGGCGATGTTCCGCGATCCGGTCACGGTCGACGAGGTGCTGGACGGCCCGATGATCGCCGACCCGTTCACCAAGCTGCACTGCTGCATCCGCAGCGACGGCGGCTGCGCGGTCCTGCTCGCGGCCGAGGAGTACGTACCGGACACGGCGAAGACGCCGGTGTGGATCCTCGGCACCGGCGAGTACGTCTCGCACACCGCGATGTCGCAGTGGGAGGACTTCACGGTCTCCCCGGCGGCGGTCAGCGGCCGGCTGGCCTTCGAGCGGGCCGGCGTGCGGCCCGAGGACGTCGAACTGGCGGAGATCTACGACGCGTTCACCTACATGACCCTGGTGACCCTCGAAGACCTGGGGTTCTGCGCGAAGGGCGAGGGCGGTGCGTACTTCGCGGAGAAGGACCGGCTGCCGGTGAACACGGACGGCGGCGGGCTGTCCGCCTGCCATCCGGGGATGCGGGGGCTGTTCCTGCTGGTGGAGGCCGTGCGCCAGCTGCGCGGCGAGGCGCCGGGGCTGCAGGTGCGGCGGCCGGACGGCTCGCTGCCGGAGCTGGCGGTGGCGTCGGGGACGGGGGGCTGGTTCTGCTCGTCGGGAACGGTGGTCCTGGGGCGCGGCTGACCGCCCGGCCGAGAATCTATACAGCCGTCATAGACAGACGTGTAGTACGCTCGTATAGTCGTCTGTGCGGGGCCGGACCTGGCCCGCACAGACGACAAGGAGTTCCGCCATGCGTGCTGCCAGGACCGTCCTGATCTCCGGCGCCTCGATCGCCGGCCCCGCCCTCGCCCTCTGGCTGCACCGCTACGGGTTCGTCCCCACCGTCGTCGAGAAGGCGCCCGCCCTGCGCACCGGCGGTTACAAGGTCGATCTGCGCGGCGACGCCATCGGGATCTGCGCCCGGATGGGCATCCTCGACGAGGTCCGCGCCCACTCCACCGGCATGGACGGCGGCTCGTACGTCGACTCCCGGGGCCGCACGGTCGGCGAGCTGCCCTCCGAGATCTTCGGCGGCCGCACCGGGCAGGACGACGAGATCATGCGCGGCGACCTCGCCGGCATCTTGTACGAGCGGACCCGCGACGACGTCGAGTACCTCTTCGGCGACTCCCTCGCGAGCCTCGCCGAGGACGCGGACGGCGTGGAGGTCACCTTCGAGTCCGGCACCGTCCGCCGGTTCGACCTGGTCGTCGGCGCCGACGGCCTCCACTCGCACACCCGCCGCCTGGTCTTCGGCGACGAGCGGCAGTTCAAGCGCCACCTCGGCGCGTACATCTCCATCTTCTCGGCGCCCAACCGGCTCGGCCTGACCCGCTGGGAGACCTACCACGCCCGCCCGGACAAGCTGATCTCCGTCTACGCCACCGCCGGCGAGCACTCCGGCACCGCCAAGAACTGCTTCGTCTTCTCCTCCCCCGCCGAACTCGCCTACGACCACCGCGACACCGCCGCCCAGAAGCGCCTCCTCGCCGACGCCTTCGCGGGCGACGACTGGGAGATCCCGCGGCTGATCGCGGACGCGGCCGGCGCCGGTGACTTCTACTTCGACTCCATCGCCACCATCCGCATGGACCGCTGGTCCCGCGGCCGCGTCGTCCTCCTCGGCGACGCCGCCCACTGCACCTCCCCCGCCTCCGGCCAGGGCACCGGCCTCGCCCTCACCGGCGCCTACGTCCTCGCCGGCGAACTCGCGGCGGCCGGCGGCGACCACGAGGCGGCGTTCGCCGCGTACGAGGAGCTGATGCGCCCGGGCGTCGAGCTCAACCGCCGATTCGCGGAGAAGTTCGCCAAGGAGATGACCCTCTCGTCCCGGCGGAAGATCGCCCTGCGCATGTTCATGGTGCGCGTCCTGCCCAGGACCCCCTTCAAGAACCTCATCGCGAAGAAGATCCGCGACGAGATCCAGCGGGCGTCGACGGCCGTCCCGGTCAAGGAGTACGGCGCCTACGAGACCACCGCCCCGGCTTCCTGAACGAGTTCGAAATCACGTACCGCACGTCCGGGGCCGCTGTTACGATCGCGCCTTCGGACGGGAAGCGCCGGAGGGGGCCGCGCGGAGAACGCGCGAACGACGGCCGCCCGTCCCTTGCCTGACAAGGCCTTCGGAGGGGATCCACCTTGTACACCCACGCGCGAAGAACACTCGCCGCCGCCACCACGCTGGCCCTCGCGGCCGGCCTCACCGCCGCGGTCACGGGCCCGGCGACGGCCGCCACGGCCGGCGCGACCGGCGCGACCGCCACCGACGAGGTCGTGGTCCCGAACCCGGGGCGCGAACGGCCCCGGATCGACACCCTGAGGAGCGCGGGCACCACCGGCTACGCCCATGACCCCGAGGGCACCGGCACCGTGTGGACGGACTACGCGACCGGCGAGGACACCCCGCTCCCCGTGACCGGGATCAACGGCCACTCCGGTCTCCACGCGGATCTCGGCTGGGGGCCGCTGGACCAGACCCGCACGGTCGCCATCCACCACCTCGGGTCCGGGACCACGAAGAACGTGCCGCTCCCCGCCGGGCAGTACTTCTCCGACGCGTACAACGGCGACACGGCCCTCGCCTTCACCAAGGACGCGACGACCCGCCGGCTCACCTCCGCCACCCTCTACCAGGTCGCCGAGGACGGAACCGTCACCCCGCGGACCATCCAGGACCTGCCGCAGGCGTTCAACTCGTTCAGCACCGTCACGCAGGACCTGCGCGGCGCGGTCCTCAGGGCCCAGTCCTTCGCCGGCGCGTCCGCCCTGGACAACTCCTACTACCTGCTCGACTACGCGACCGCCACCATCAAGCCGCTCTACGGCGTCATGAAGGGCACCTTCGCGCTGAGCGACACCCAGGTCGTCTCAGGCACCTACGACCTGTACTCCGTCCCCCGCGACAACCCGGCGGCCACGCCGGTGCGGACCGTCCTCCCGGCACCCGCGGCAGACGAGGGCGCCCCCGCCTTCGCGGTGATCGGCGACACCGTCCTCTTCCAGCGCGAAGGGACCTCCGCCGACGCCACCCATCTGCCCGGCAAGGCCGTGCGCGCGATCCCCCTCGGCGGAGGGACGGTCAGCGAGGTCCTGAAGGCCGGCGAGGTCGGGCCGCGTTTCGCCACCGCGCCCGACGGCAGCGTCCTCGTCGTCGGAGGCACCGGCGCCCTCGACTGGGCCGTGCGGCGGATCACCGTCGGCGCCGACGGCACGCCCCTGGTGACCCGGGTGCGCGAGCTGCCGCGCGTGCCCCGGCGGATCACCCACCTCGCCCTGGGCGGCGGCCGGCTGAGCTACCTCAGCCCTCTCGACCGGGGGAACGGCTTCGTCGAACTCGCCGACGTCGACACGAACATCGGCGCCACCCCCGCCGCGACCCTGCCCAGGACCCGCTTCTGGTTCGGCGTCAACCCGCCGACCGGCCTGGCCTCGCTCGGCGACGGCGACTCGGCGGTCGCGTGGAACAACTCGGTGATCCGCCCCCTGACCACCTCCGGCTACTGGCCGGTGGAGGGCATTCCCGCCGGGGCCACCGTCGTGGACGGCGCGGGACGCCACGTCGTGGCGAAGGCCGGTGACACCACCTACGTCGGCGACTTCGAGAGCGCCCACTCCGGCGAGCCGACCGTGAAGCTCACCCTGAAGAACTCTCCCGCCGCGCTGTGGGACACCAAGGTGTGGAAGCCCTCCGCGACCACCGGCAACCTGGTCGACGCCTACGACCTGAAGACGAACACGACGTCGGCCGCCGTCGACCTCGCGTCCGGCTGCCGGCCCACCGATCTGCAGGCCTCCGCGGGCCGCTGGCTCTACTGGGCCTGCGGAACCACCAAGGCCGGTGTCTACGACCTCACCCTGAAGAAGAGCGTGCCGGTCCCGGTCGGCGAGGCCCTGCTCGGCGACGGCTTCGTCGTCCGGCACGAGGGCGACAAGCTGAAGCTGACGGACGCGGCCACCGGCCAGACCTCGGACCTCGCGGACCTGCCCGCCTCGGCCTCCGGCTCCGGCCGCAGGACGACCTGGACCGTGGACAAGTTCGGCGGCGACGTGGCCTTCGTCGACGCGGCACAGGACGTCCACGTCCAGCGGGTCGCCCTCGGCCGCCAGGCACTGGCCGCCCTCGACTCCTCCGTACCCGACCTGTCCTTTGCCGACCTGTCCGGCGTCGAGCCCGCGAGCACCTGGTCGCCGGTGTGGCGCTTCTCCCGGCCGGTCTCCTGGACGCTCCGCGTCGCGAAGGGCGACGGCGAGGGCGTCCGCACCTTCACCGGGGCGCACGGCGCCGGTGCCTCCGTCCGCGTCGACTGGGACGGCAAGGACTCCCGCGGCCGCGGCGTCGAGGACGGCCAGTACCGCTGGGAGCTGACCGCCCGTCCGCTCGACGGCTCCGGGCCCGCGCAGGCCAAGTGGGGCTCCTTCAGCGCCTACGGCAGCTCGCTGACCACCGTCCCCGGCACCTACACGCCCATGACGCCCGCCCGGCTCCTCAACACCCTCGGCGGCGTCGGCGCCCCGAAGGCGAAGGTCGGCCCGGGCGGCACCGTGCGCCTCAAGGTGGCCGGGCAGGCCGGTGTGCCCGCCGAGGGCCTGACGGCCGTGGTCCTCAACGTGACGGCGACGAACCCGACGGCGGCGGGCTACGTCTCCGTCTACCCGTACGGCACCCGCCGCACCGCGACCTCGAACCTCAACTTCACCGCCGGGAGGACCATCGCCAACCTGGTGACCGTCCCGGTCGTCAACGGCTGGGT
Organism: Streptomyces sp. NPDC004327; assembly: GCF_042873935.1. Classification (NCBI taxonomy): domain Bacteria; kingdom Bacillati; phylum Actinomycetota; class Actinomycetes; order Kitasatosporales; family Streptomycetaceae; genus Streptomyces; species Streptomyces sp. NPDC004327. The sequence continues at coordinate 290,837 of NZ_JBIAME010000012.1, forward strand.
CGAGTTCTACAACCACAGCGGCTCCGTCGACCTGCTCGCCGACATCGCGGGCTACTACACCGAGGGCACCGCGGGCTCCGCGTACCACCCGGTGGCGCCGCAGCGCGTCCTCAACACCATCGGCGGCGTCGGCGCCCCGAAGGCGAAGGTCGGCGCGGGCGGGACGGTGGACCTCGCGATCACCGAGCCGGGAGTCACCGCGGTCGCGATGAACGTGACGGCGACGAACCCGACGAAGTCCGGCTACGTGTCGGTCTACCCGTACGGCACCGTGCGCCCGCCCGTCTCGAACCTCAACTTCACCGCCGGCCAGTCCGTCCCCAACCTCGTCATCGTCCCCGTCAAGGACGGCAAGGTGACCCTCTACAACCACGCCGGCACGGTCGACCTGCTCGCCGACGTCACCGGCTACTTCAAGAAGGACACCGGCGCGGTCTTCACCGGGATGCAGCCCAAGCGGATCATGAACACGATCGCGGGCGTCGGCGTGCCGAAGGCCAAGGTCGGCGCGGGCCGGACGGTCACCCTGGAGGTCGGCGCGAAGTACTCGGCCGTCGTCCTGAACGTCACCGTCACCCACCCGACGGCGGCGGGCTACGTGTCGGTCTACCCGTACGGCACCGTGCGCCCGCCCGTCTCGAACCTCAACTTCACCGCCGGGCAGTCCGTCCCCAACCTCGTCATCGTCCCCGTCAAGGACGGCAAGGTCACCTTCTACAACCACGCCGGCTCCGTCGACCTCCTGGCCGACATCGCCGGTTACTACACCGGCTGATCCCGCGACCCGGCGGCGCGGGGCCTCATGATGGACGCCATGGACGACGAACGGCGTTTTCAGGAGGCCCTGCGGTCTCTGAAGGTCTGGGACACCGAGCTGCCCGCGTTCGATCCGGCGGACGTGCCGGAGGAGCCGGTGGCGCTCTTCCACGCCTGGTTCACCGGCGCGGTGGAGGCGAAGGCGGTCGAGCCGCACACGATGGCGCTCGCCACGGTGGACGCGGACGGGCGGCCCGACGTGCGGACGGTGATGCTGCACGGGGCGGACGCGCGGGGCTGGCACTTCGCCTCGCACGCGGGCAGCGCGAAGGGGCGTCAGCTGGCCGCGCGGCCGGAGGCGGCGCTCAACTTCTACTGGCCCGTGCAGGGGCGGGCCGTGCGGGTGCGCGGCCGGGTGGTGACCGGGACGGAGCGGGAGGCGTACGAGGATCTGCACGCCCGGACCGCCGGCGCCCTCGCCTCCGCGCTCGTCGGGCACCAGAGCGAGCCGCTGGACGACCTCGGCACCCTCGCCCGGGCGAGCGCCGCCGCCTGGGACCGGGCGAGGAGCGAACCGGAGGCGCACGCGCCGAGCTGGACGCTGTACGTCGTCGAGCCGGCCGAGGTCGAGTTCTTCCAGGGCGACGAGCAGCGGCGGCACGTACGCCTGCGGTACCGGCTCGGCAAGGCCGGCACCTGGGAGCGCGAGCTGCTCTGGCCGTAGTCCGGGTCCGGCCGCGGGCCGCCGGGCACCTCTAGCGGACGGTCCCGTACATCGCGTCGATCTCCCGCGCGAAGTCCCTCAGCACCGCCCTCCGCTTCAGCTTCAGGGAGGGCGTGAGGTGTCCGCTCGTCTCCGTCCACTCCGTGGTCAGGACCCGGAAGGCACGGATCGACTCGGCCCGCGACACCAGCCGGTTCGCGTCGTCGACGGCCCGCTGGACCACGGCGAGCAGCTCCTCGTCGCGGGTCAGCTCCCACAGCGCGAGATGGTCCTTGTGCCGCATCCGCCGCCAGTGCAGCAGGCCCTCGTGGTCGAGGGTGACGAGCGCGGTGACGAACGGCCGGTTGTCGCCGAGGACCATGCACTGGGCGACCAGGGGGTGGGCGCGCAGCCAGTCCTCCAGCGGGGCCGGGGCGACGTTCTTGCCGGCGGAGGTGACGATCATGTCCTTCTTGCGGCCGGTGATCCGCAGATGGCCCTCGTCGTCGAGGGCGCCGAGGTCGCCGGTGGGGAACCAGCCGTCGTCGGTGTACGGCAGGGCGACTCCGCGCTGGGCGTCCCAGTAGCCGGCGAAGACATGGCCGCCCTTGAGCCAGACCTCGCCGTCGGGCGCGATGCGGACGGCGGTGCCGGGCAGCGGCCGGCCGACGGTGCCGGGGCGCGGGCCGTGCAGCGGGGTGACGGTGGCGGCGGCGGTGGTCTCCGTCAGGCCGTATCCCTCGTACACCTCGATGCCCGCGCCCGCGAAGAACTCGGCGAGCCGCGCCCCGAGCGGTGAGCCGCCGCAGATGACGTGGCGGACCCGGCCGCCGAGCGCGGCGCGGATGCGCTTGTAGACGAGCGGTTCGTACAGGGCGCGGGCGGCGCGCAGGCCGATCGAGGGGCCGCCGGTGTCCCGCGCCTGACCGGCCGCCTGTTCGTGGCCGTACCGCTCGGCGATGCGCGCCGCCCGGTCGAAGGAGGCGGCGCGTCCGGCGCGTTCGGCGGTGGCGCGGGCGGTGTGGAAGACCTTCTCCAGGACGTACGGGATGGCGAGCAGGAAGGTCGGGCGGAAGCTCGCGAGGTCGGCGAGGAGTTCGTCGCTCTCGACGGAGGGCGCGTGGCCGACCCGGACCCGGGCGCGGACGCAGCCGATGGCGACCATCCGGCCGAAGACGTGCGAGAGCGGCAGGAACAGCAGGGTGGAGGCGGGCTCCCTGCTCACCGAGCGGAAGACCGGGTGGAGGAGTCCGACCGCGTTGTCGACCTCGGCGAAGAAGTTGGCGTGGGTGAGCGCGCAGCCCTTGGGCCGGCCGGTGGTGCCGGAGGTGTAGATGAGGGTGGCGAGGTCCTGGGGGGTGAGCAGTCCGCGCCGCGCGGTGACGGCCTCGTCGGCGACCCGCGCGCCGGCTCTTCGCAGCTGCTCGACGGCGCCGGTGTCGAGGACCCACAGCTGTCCGAGGCCGGGCAGCCCGCGCCGCTCGGCGGAGACGAGCCGGGCCTGGGCGGCGTCCTCGACGACGCAGGCGGCGGCGCCGGAGTCCTGGAGGATCCAGCGGGCCTGGTAGGCGGAGGAGGTCGGGTACAGCGGGACGGTGATCAGCCCGGCGGCCCAGGCCGCGAAGTCGAGCAGCGTCCACTCGTAGCGGGTACGGGCCATCAGCGCGAGCCGGTCGCCGGGCCGCAGCCCGTGCGCCACGAGCCCCTTGGCCACGGCGTGCACGTCGGCGGCGAAGGCGGAGGCGGTGACGTCGGCCCAGCTCCCGTCCGGCGCCTTGCGCGAGAAGAGCACGGCCGCCGGGTCCTCGCGGGCGGTCTCGTACGGCAGGTCGGCGAGCGAGCCGCGCCGCACGGGCGGGACGAGCGCGGGGACGGAGACCTCGGTGACGGGCACGTGCGGCTCCTCGGGCGTCGAGAACCGGACAGTAACCTTACTTCCGAGTAAATCTAGGGCGTGCCAAGGGATTTGGACAGATCCCCGGTCACACTGCTCAGGCCCGACCAGGCGAGGGTGATGAGCGTCGTGGCCGCCTGCCGGGGCGTGGCCCGGCGCTCTCCGTCGGTCCCGTTCGCCCAGTTCGCCAGCGACTCCGCCGCCCCCACCAGCGCCTGCGCCAGGCCCTCCGCGTCGCACGGCCCGTCCGCCGCCGCCCGGATCAGCCGGCCCACGTACGCGGCGATCCCGGCCCGCATCCGCTCCGCCTCGGTCGCGAACGGCTCCCCCTGGGCCCGCGCCTGCCGGCTCAGCACCGCCCACGCGTCCGGGTGTTCGGCGGTGTGCGTGAAGAACGCGAGCACGCCCGCCCACAGCCGCTCCTGCGCCGGCCCGTCCCCCTCCACGGCGGCGGCCACGACGGCGAGCAGCGCCTCCGCCTCCCGCCGGATGCAGGAGGTGAACAGCTCCTCCTTGGAGTTCAGGTACAGGTACACCAGCGGCTTGGACACCCCGGCCAGTTCGGCGATCTCGTCCATCGACGCCGCCTGGTACCCGCGCCGCCCGAAGGTCAGCACGGCCGCGTCCATCATCTGCCGCTCGCGCACCGCGCGCGGCAGCCTCTTCTTCCCCGCCACGTTGATCACCCTACAAACGAACCGTGCCCCGGACCGTCGGGTCCGGGGCACGGTGACGTGAACTCGGCGTCAGGCGGCGGCGGTGGCCGGCACCTTCCGCTCGGCGTCCTGCGCGCCGGCCGGCTCGTCGACCGGGGAGGCCGAGGCGGACTCGTAGGCGGCGAGGTCCAGGATCTTCTCGCGGGCGGAGACGATGACCGGGACCAGGGCCTGGCCGGCGACGTTGGTGGCGGTGCGCATCATGTCGAGGATCGGGTCGATCGCCATCAGCAGACCGACGCCCTCCAGCGGCAGGCCCAGGGTGGAGAGGGTCAGCGTCAGCATGACCGTCGCACCGGTGAGACCGGCGGTGGCCGCCGAACCGATGACCGAGACGAAGGCGATGAGCAGGTACTCCTTGACGCCCAGCTGCACGTCGAAGATCTGCGCGATGAAGATCGCGGCGAGCGCCGGGTAGATCGCGGCGCAGCCGTCCATCTTGGTCGTGGCGCCGAACGGCACGGAGAAGGAGGCGTACTCCTTCGGGACGCCGAGGCGCTCGGTGACCCGCTGGGTGACCGGCATGGTGCCGACGGAGGAGCGGGAGACGAAGGCCAGCTGGATGGCGGGCCAGGCGCCCTTGTAGAACTGCAGCGGGTTCAGCTTGGCGACGGTCGCGAGGAGCAGCGGGTAGACGCCGAAGAGGACGAGCGCGCAGCCGATGTAGACGTCTGCGGTGAAGGTCGCGTACTTGCCGAGCAGGTCCCAGCCGTAGTTGACGATGGCGCGGCCGATGAGACCGGCGGTGCCGATCGGGGCGAGCCGGATGACCCACCACAGGGCCTTCTGCAGCAGCTGGAGCGCGGACTCGGAGAGCGTGAGCAGCGGCGCGGCCTTCTCGCCGAGCTGGAGGGCGGCGATGCCGGCGACGGCGGCCATGAAGACGATCTGCAGGACGTTCAGCTCGGTGAACGGCGTGATGACGTCCGTCGGGACGATGCCGGTGAGGAAGTCGATCCAGCTGCCGTGGTGCTCGGGCAGCTTGCCGTCCTTCGGCGTCAGGCCGGTGCCGGCGCCGGGGTTGGTGAGGAGGCCGATCGCGAGGCCGATGGCGACCGCGATCAGCGAGGTGATCATGAACCAGACGAGGGTCTGCACGGCCAGGCGCGCCGCGTTGTTGACCTTGCGGAGGTTGGTGATCGAGACGAGGATCGCGAAGAAGACGAGCGGGGCGACGGCCAGCTTGAGCAGCTGGACGAAGATGCCGCCGACCTGGCCGAGGGTCTCCTGCAGCCAGCCGATGTCCTGGCTGCGGGCCACCCAGCCGAGCAGGACGCCGATGACGAGACCGGCGACGATCTGGGCCCAGAACGGGACCTTGGGTATGCGGGACTTCGTCACGGGCGCGGACGAGGACGCGGACACGGGCACACTCCACTGGTGCGTATCGGGGGAATACGGGGACGGGGGTGCGGCACACCCGCGCTCACGCGCGGGCCGCTGCATGATGCCGGATCAGAGGGCGCGGCAACAGACCGCGGACATACAGCGGCAGAGATCGACGTGCAGGCGCGCCACGAGCGGGCGGCCCGGGTCCTTGAGGAGGCGCACTGCTGTCGTCATGGCCAGAACGTTAACACTTGCACTTTGAGAACCTCAAAGCAGTTCTTTGAGGTAATGGGATACCGAGAAGGCGTCTCAGCCTTCGGAACGCAGAAAACCCCTGGCGGGAGCCTTCGAAGCTCCCGCCAGGGGTGAAGATGTGATGCTGCTTACGCAGCCTTTACGTGGCTCCCGCCGAGGTTGTTACGCGGCGTCCTCGGCCGAGCGGTTCGACTCCAGACGGCCCTTGGCCCGGTCGACCTTCGCCACGATCTCGACGCTCATCCGGTCCCGCTCCTTGCGCAGCAGGACGAAGCTCAGGGGCGCCGACACCAGGATGGACAGCAGGAGCACCCACAGCATGTTGGAGTCGCCGAGGCCGCGCGGCAGCACCCGCGCGTAGACGAGACCCCACAGCACGAGGAAGCTGCCGGCGAAGATGCCGAGGCGCATGAGGGTGTAACGGAGCATGCGAGTTCCTCTCATACCGGACGAGCGTCCCTCCAGTGAAGCACGCGCGGGCAGGACCCCTCGGAGGGGGGTCCTCACCCGCCCTCACGATCTTCAGACGCGCATCGGCTGCGGCGACTCGCGGAGCCCGGCGTCCGGGCCCGGATACTCGCGGATGACCTCGTAGCGCGTGTTGCGCTCCACCGGCCGGAAACCGGCGTCCCGGATGAGCTCCAGGAGGTCGTCCCGGGTCAGCTTGTTCGGGGTGCCGTAGTTGTCGGCGTCGTGCGTGATCTTGTACTCGACCACCGAGCCGTCCATGTCGTCCGCGCCGTGCTGGAGCGCCAGCTGCGCGGTCTGGACGCCGTGCATCACCCAGAAGACCTTGACGTGCGGCACGTTGTCGAAGAGCAGCCGGGAGACGGCGAAGGTCTTCAGGGCCTCGGCTCCGGTGGCCATCGTGGTGCGGGCCTGGAGCTTGTTGCGGATCTTGCCGTCCTTCATGTCCACGAAGTCGTGCTGGTACCGCAGCGGGATGAAGACCTGGAAGCCGCCGGTCTCGTCCTGGAGCTCGCGCAGCCGCAGCACGTGGTCGACGCGGTGGCGCGGCTCCTCGATGTGGCCGTACAGCATCGTGGCCGGGGTCTTCAGACCCTTCTCGTGGGCGAGCCGGTGGATCCGGGACCAGTCCTCCCAGTGGGTCCGGTGGTCCACGATGTGCTGCCGGACCTCCCAGTCGAAGATCTCGGCGCCGCCGCCGGTCAGCGACTCCAGGCCGGCCTCGATCAGCTCGTCGAGGATCTCCGAGGCCGACAGGCCCGAGATGGTCTCGAAGTGGTGGATCTCGGTGGCGGTGAACGCCTTGAGCGAGACGTTCGGCAGCGCCTTCTTCAGCTCGGAGAGCGAGCGCGGGTAGTAGCGCCAGGGCAGGTTGGGGTGCAGCCCGTTGACGATGTGCAGCTCGGTGAGGTTCTCGCCCTCCATCGCCTTCGCGAGGCGCACGGCCTCCTCGATGCGCATGGTGTAGGCGTCCTTCTCACCGGGCTTGCGCTGGAAGGAGCAGTAGGCGCAGGAGGCGGTGCACACGTTCGTCATGTTCAGATGACGGTTCACGTTGAAGTGCACCACGTCGCCGTTCTTGCGGGTCCGGACCTCGTGGGCCAGCCCGCCGAGCCAGGCGAGGTCGTCCGACTCGTACAGGGCGATGCCGTCCTCACGGCTCAGCCGCTCGCCGGCGAGGACCTTCTGCTCCAGCTCACGCTTGAGCCCAGCGTCCATCACGGCCGCCTCCCTTTTCTCCGAAACCAGGCTCCCCAACCTACTCTCAGCCTTCCTCAGGGAGATCCCCGACCCGGTTCTCCCACTTCGTGGACAGCACGATCGTGGTACGCGTCCGGGACACGCCCTTCGTGCCGCTGAGCCGGCGGATCGTCTTCTCCAGGCCGTCCACGTCGTTGGCGCGGACCTTGAGCATGAAGGAGTCGTCGCCGGCGATGAACCAGCAGTCCTCGATCTCGGCCAGGTCCTTCAGCCGGCGGGCCACGTCCTCGTGGTCGGCGGCGTCGGAGAGGGAGATGCCGATGAGCGCGGTGACGCCGAGGCCGAGCGAGGCGGCGTCGACGGTGGCGCGGTAGCCGGTGATGACCCCGGCGGTCTCAAGGCGGTTGATGCGGTCGGTGACGGAGGGGCCGGAGAGCCCGACGAGCCGTCCGAGCTCGGCGTATGAGGCCCGGCCGTTCTCGCGCAGGGCCTGGATGAGCTGCCTGTCCACGGCGTCCATAGGTATGAAGCCTTCCATTGTCCAGCGATACCGCGAGTATAGGTATAGAATCTAAGGCACACAGGGACGACACCCTGTGAATCTTTCAGTGGATCAAAGACGATCTTTCAGGAGTGATGTTCACCGTGTACACGATCGAGATGGCCTACGCCCGCATGCGCGAGCTGCAGGAGATGGCCAGCCGCTCGCGTGCTTACCAGACCTCCGCCGCCTCGAAGCGCGCCGCCAAGAAGGCCGCCAAGAAGCGCTAGTCCCCTATTCGGGACGGGATGCTCCACCGAGCTCCCCCTCCCAACGGCGGTACAGCTCGTGCGGCACTCCCGCCGCGTCGAGCACCCGCCCCGCGACGAAGTCCACCAGGTCCTGGATGTGCGTCGCACCCGCGTAGAACGCCGGAGAGGCGGGCAGCACCACGGCGCCCGCCTCGTCCAGCGCCACCATGTGCCGCAGCGTCTGCCCGTTCAGCGGGGTCTCCCGCACGGCGACCACCAGCGGCCGCCGCTCCTTGAGCGTCACGCTCGCGACCCGCTGCAGCAGATCCTTCGAAAGCCCGAGCGCGACCCCCGCCACGGCGGCCGTCGACGCCGGCACGATCAGCATCCCCTTCACGGGGTACGACCCCGAGGACGGCCCGGCGGCCAGGTCACCCGCCGCCCAGTACCGCACGTCGCTCACGTCGACACCGCCGAAGGTGTCGGGCTTCCCGTCGGCGCCCCGTGCCAGCCAGGTCGCCAGGTCCTCGCGCCAGTGCGCGTCCCGGAAGGCCAGCCCCGTCTCGTCCAGCAGGGTGAGCCGCGAGGCCCGCGACACCACCAGGTCGACGCTCTCCCCCGCCGCGAGCAGCCCCCGCAGCACGGAGGCGGCATACGGCGTGCCCGACGCCCCCGACACTCCCACGACCCACGGACGACGCTGCTGCTTGTTCACCGGCTCCACGCGGCCGAGCCTATCCGGCCACTAGACCGAGAGCCCGCGCACCAGCAGGTCGAGCAGCGCGCACAGGAACAGCGCGATGCCGATGAAGCCGTTGACGGTGAAGAACGCCCTGTTCAGCCTCGACAGGTCGTGCGGCTTGACGATCGAGTGCTCGTAGGCGAACGCCGCCACCACGACCACCAGGCCCGCCCAGAAGAAGACACCCGCGTCCGTCGCCAGCGCGTACCAGACCAGCAGCGCCGTCGTGATCACCGCCGAGACCCGCGCGCCCCACAGGGCGGCCGGGATGCCGAAGCGGGCCGGGACCGACATCACGCCGTGGGCGCGGTCCGCCTGGACGTCCTGGCAGGCGAAGATCAGGTCGAAGCCGCCGATCCAGATGCCGACCGCGAGGCCGAGGATCACCGCGTCCCACGACCACTCGCCGGTCACCGCCAGCCAGGCGCCGATCGGGCCGATGGACTGGGCGAGGCCGAGGATCGCGTGCGGGAAGTTCGTGAACCGCTTCCCGTACGGATAGACCACCATCGGGATGACGGCGAGCGGCGCGAGCGCCAGGCACAGCGGGTTGAGCAGCGCCGCCGCGCCCAGGAAGACCACCACGGCGACGCCGGCGCCGGTCCACGCGGAGCGCACCGACACCGCGCCGGTCACCAGCTCGCGGTTGGCGGTGCGCGGGTTACGCGCGTCGATCTCGCGGTCGATGATCCGGTTGCAGGCCATCGCGAAGGTGCGCAGGCCCACCATGCACACGGTCACCAGGAAGAGCGTCCACCAGTGGATCCTCCGGTCCGTCTGGTACATGGCCGTCAGGGCGGCGATGTACGCGAAGGGCAGCGCGAAGACCGAGTGCTCGATCATCACCAGGCGCAGGAACGCCTTCGTGCGGCCCGGCTGGGCGCCGGGCACCGCGGCCGTGGTCACAGCCCGTACTCCTTCCAGCGGCGGTCCACCAGGGCCGCCGTCGCCGGGTCCGACTCGACCATGTCCGGCCAGCCGCCGTCCCGGGTGTAGCCCTCCTCGGGCAGCTTCTTCGTCGCGTCGATACCGGCCTTGCCGCCCCAGAACTGCTGGTAGGAGGCGTGGTCCAGATGGTCGACGGGGCCCTCGACGACCGTCAGGTCGCGGGCGTAGTCGGTGTTGCCGAGCGCGCGCCAGGACACCTCGTGCAGGTCGTGCACGTCGCAGTCCTTGTCGACGACGATGATCAGCTTGGTCAGCGACATCATGTGCGCGCCCCAGATGGCGTGCATGACCTTCTGCGCGTGCTTCGGGTACTTCTTGTCGATCGAGACGATCGCGCAGTTGTGGAAGCCGCCGGACTCCGGCAGGTGGTAGTCCACGATGTCCGGCACGATGATCTTCAGGAGCGGGAGGAAGAACCGCTCCGTGGCCCGGCCCAGCGGACCGTCCTCGGTCGGCGGGCGGCCGACGACGATCGACTGCAGCAGCGGGCGCCGCCGCATGGTGATGCAGTCGATCCTCAGCGCGGGGAACGGCTCCTGCGGGGTGTAGAAGCCGGTGTGGTCGCCGAACGGGCCCTCGGGCAGCATCTCGCCCGGCTCCAGCCAGCCCTCGATCACGACCTCCGCCTGCGCGGGTACCTGGAGCGGCACGGTCTTGCAGTCGACCATCTCGATCCGCTTGCCCTGCACGAAGCCGGCGAACAGGTACTCGTCGATGTCGCCGGGCAGCGGCGCCGTCGAGGCGTACGTCACGGCCGGCGGGCAGCCGAAGGCGATCGCGACCGGCAGCCGCTCGCCCCGCTCCGCCGCGACGGCGTAGTGGTTGCGGCTGTCCTTGTGGATCTGCCAGTGCATGCCGATGGTGCGCTTGTCGTGCCGCTGGAGGCGGTAGAGACCCAGGTTCCGCACGCCCGTCTCGGGGTGCTTGGTGTGCGTGAGCCCCAGGTTGAAGAAGGAGCCGCCGTCCTTGGGCCAGGTGAAGAGCGCCGGCAGCAGGTCGAGGTCGACGTCGTCGCCGGTGAGCACGACCTCCTGGACCGGAGCCTCTTTGACCTTCTTCGGGGGCACGTGGACCATCGAGCCCAGCTTCCCGAACGCCTCGCGGACGCCGACGAAGCCGTGCGGCAGCTCGGGCTTGAGCAGCCCGCCGATCTTCTCGCTGATCTCCTCGTAGGACTTCAGGCCCAGCGCCTTGAGGAGCCGGCGGTCCGTGCCGAAGACGTTCATCGCCAGCGGCATCGAGGAGCCCTTGACGTTCTCGAAGAGGAGCGCCGGGCCCCCCGCCTTGTTGACGCGGTCGACGATCTCCCCGACCTCCAGGTACGGATCGACTTCGGCCTTGATGCGCTTGAGGTCGCCTTCGCGCTCCAGGGCCCTGAGCAGCGAGCGCAGATCGTCGTAAGCCATGGGCCCAGTATCGGTCACCGGCTAGTCTTGACCCGTCACCGGGGCCGCCACTACGCGCCCCCGCCGCCGTTTCCAGGGGGCTTTCGCACATGCTCAGGGCGCTGCTGTTCATCCTGCCGCTGGCACTGATGATCTACGCCTTCATCGACTGCCTGAACACCCCCGAGGACGAGGTGAAGCACCTGCCGAAGGTGGTGTGGGTGCTCATCGTCCTGCTCGTGTGGGTCGTCGGGGCGGTCGGCTGGATCGCGGCGGGCAAGCGGCGGGCGACGCGCGGCCGCGCCGGCGGCGGATGGGTGGCGCCGGACGACAACCCGGAGTTCCTGAAGTCGCTCGGCGAGCAGCAGCCGCGGGACGAGGACGGCGAGAAGTCCTGAGCGGGAGGTCCTGACATGGAGCTCAGACTCCTCGTCACCTTCGAGAAGGTCGCCACGGTCCTCTCCTTCACCCGGGCCGCCGCCGAGCTCGCCTACGCCCAGTCGTCCGTCACCGCCCAGATCCGCGCCCTGGAGTCCGACCTCGGCGCCGAGCTGTTCGAACGGCTCGGCTCCCGCATCCGCCTCACCGAGGCCGGCGAACGGCTGCTGCCGTACGCCCGGCAGATGATCGCGCTCGCCGGCGAGGCCCGGGCGGCGGTCGCGGCCGGGGACGGCGAGCCGGCCGGGACGGTCACCGTCGGCACGATGGAGTCGCTGACGTCCTATCTGCTGCCGCCGCTCCTGGAGCTCTTCCACCACCGCTATCCGGGCGTACGGCTCTCGCTGCGCCCCACCCTCGGCGACGCGACCCGGCAGGCGCTGCGCCAGGGCACGTACGACCTGGGGCTCCTGATGGAGCGGGAGACGGCGCACGAGGGCCTGGAGAGCGAGGTCCTGGGCGCGGAGCCGCTGGTCCTGGTGGCCGCGCCCCGCCATCCGCTGGCCGGGCGGACCGGGCTGACGACGGCCGATCTGGCGGCGGCGGGCCTGGTGGGCACCGAGCCGGGCTGCGCCTACCGCGACCTGTTCGAGGCGGAGCTGAAGCCGTACGGGCCGGTGTTCACCGAGTACGGGACGATCGAGGCGAGCAAGCGGGGCGTGGCGGCCGGGCTCGGCATCGCGCTGCTGCCCCGGATCACCGTCACGGGGGAACTGGCGTCCGGGGAGCTGGTGGCGCTCGACTGGGAGCCGCCGTTCACCCTCTTCACGCAGATCGCGTGGCGGCGGGGGAAGCGGCTGCCGGCGCACGTCCGGCTGTTCGTGGAGCAGGCGCGGCGGCTCGCCCGAGAGTGACCTTCAGGCTCGCGAGCACGATCAGCGGCACGCCGAGCGCCTGCACGAGCCCGATGTGGTGCCCGTACACGGCCCAGTCGGCGACCATCGCGACGGCCGGATAGGTGAAGGCGAGCACCGCGATCCGGGCGGTGGGCAGCTTGGCGTACGCCGCGTACATCAGCACGTACATCACCCCGGTGTGGACGAGCCCGAGGCCCGCGAGCCATCCCCATCCGGTCCCGAGCCGCGCCGCCTCCCCGAAGTCCGCGAAGGGCAGGAGCAGCGGGATGCCGACGGTCACCTGCACGAGGGCGATCAGGTGCGGCCGGACGCCGCCGATCCGCTTCGTCACGATCGTCGCGAGCGCGTAGAGCACGGCCGCCGCGAGCGCGAACCCGAGCCCCTTCAGCGACGCCGTGTCCCCGGGCCGGGTCCCCGACACGAGCACGAGACCGGCGAACGCGACGCCCAGCCATGCCACCTTGGCCGCCCCGATCCGCTCCCGCAGCACGACCGCGCCGAGCAGCACCAGGAAGAACGGCTGCGTGTGGTAGACGACGGTGGCGAACGAGATCGAGGTGGCCTCGTACGCCTCGAACAGGAACACCCAGTTGAACACGATGAACACCCCGCCGAGCGCGGCGAGCGCGAGCGTGCGGGCCGTGAACCCGTGCCCGGTGAGGTAGCCGCGGGCCAGCGAGTAGGCCCCGAGGGCGAGGGCGCCGAAGAGGCAGCGGAAGAACACGACCGTGAAGGGCGACGCCCCCGACTGCACCACGAAGATGCCGAGGGTGCCGGACAGCACCATGGCGAGGGTCAGTTCGAGGGTTCCGCGGGTCTCGTTTCTCATGTCCACGACGCTACGGAGGCGGACGTGAGGCGGTCCACGGGCCGGTGGGGGGTGCTGCCGATGGCCTCATCGGCAGCACCGATGAGGCCTGGCCCGCGCCTTGCGGTCAGCGTCCCGCCGGCACCGGTTCGGGTCGTTCGGCCGCGGGCTTTCCGGCGACCGTGCGGCTGCCGGAGCCCGGCGTGCGGCGGCGGCCCAGGTCCTTCAGGCGCAGCGCGGGGCGTTCGACGAGGTGCCAGGAGAGCGCCGCGCACAGCAGGGTGATGGCCATGGTGATGGCCAGGTAGGCGGACATGCCCCAGCGGGTCCAGCCGATGACGGCCAGGGCCTGCTGGACGACGAAGCCGTAGATGTAGATGCCGTACGAGTAGTCGTGGCGGGCGCCGATGCGGCGGAACGGGGCCGGGAGCCGGATCGCCAGCCACAGCAGGGTGTAGGCGAGGGCGGGGATGCCGGCGACGAAGAAGTATCCGTAGTGGAGGCTGCCGGCGAGGACGGCGACGGAGACGGCGCCGAGCCAGTCGCTGACCGGGATGCGGTCGCGGTAGACCTCGATGAGGACGCCGCAGCAGAAGGCGAAGCCGAGGTAGACGATGTACGCCGGGGTCACGTAGCCGAGCAGCGGCAGGTCGATGGCCTCGAAGTAGCGGGCCTTGCTGGGGCCGCCCCAGAACGGGGTGGCGAGGGCCTGCCGGGCGACGAGCCAGAGCAGCAGTCCGGTGATGAGGATGACCGCGCGGCGGGCCCGGGTGAGGATGCCGGTCACGGCGAGCACGGCGACGCCGACGTAGCAGAGGAACTCGTAGCGCAGGGACCACAGGGCGCCGTCGAAGGCGGCGTTGTGCAGCTTCCCGGTCGACTGGAGATGGCCGAGAAGTCCGGATATGTCGTACTGCCGCATGGCGAGCGACCAGTTGGCCCGCAGATAGTCCACCGGGCCCTGGGGGCCGTCGAATCCGTCCAGGTTCCCGTAGGTGCGCCAGTACAGCAACGGCGCCACCACGAAGGCGGTGACCAGCAGACAGACCCATACGCCGGGCAGGATGCGCAGCACCCGGTGCCAGAAGTAACGGCCGATCGGAAGCCGGGCGCCGCTGCGGGACACCAGGATGCCGGAGAGCACGAAGAAGCCGTAGACGGCGATGGTGCCGAGGGTCAGCTGGCCGTGGCTGAAGCCGACCAGGTGCTCCTTGCCGCCGTACCCGAGTATTCGGGCGTGGGAGACCACGACGGCCGTGGCGAGCCCGAGCCGCAGGAAGCCGAGGCTGTTGTCGCGGCCGGTGAACAACTCGGCCACGGTCCCGCGGGACCAGGGCAGCGCGAAACCGCGACGCATGGCTATTTCCTTAAGATTCGACCGGCCGCACATCATCGGCCACCCTGTTCACACTTGTCCAGTCCTGTCCGATGCCCGTATACGGATCCGGACAGCTCGCGCCGCCGTGGCCGAACATGCCCGCAAACCCGGCCAGGGACATGCACACAAACTCTGGCCCAATCCCAACTCCCCACGGATATCCTTGACTTGAGCATGTGACGGGGCACGTCTGCTGGGATGCGGGGGGTGTCGGGTGGACAGAGTCCTGTACGGCCGCGAGGCGGTGTTCCATCGCACCGGGCTCGCCGCGCGGCTGGTCGGGCTCGGCGGGGAGCGGCTCGGCGCGGTCCGGTACGAGCACGGGGACGACCCGCCGGTCGTGGTGTTCACGGGCGGACGCGGGATGGGCAAGACCGCGCTGCTCAAACAGCTGCGCAACACCTACAAGGGCGCCACGCCGCTCGCCCTCGTCGACTGCGCCCACATCGAGCCGCCCGCCGACCACGGGCCCGGCTGGACCGAGCTGACCGGGGCCCTCGCCGAACTGGCCGTACAGCTCTCGCCGAAGGTGACCGGGGCGCGGCCGGTGGAGTTCCCGCGGCTCTCGCTCGGGCTCGTGGCCGTCGCGTCGATCAGCTGGACGCGCGAGGAGGAGGAACGGGCACAGGGCGACCTGCAGCGGCTCGGGCCGGTGCTCTCCACCGTCGACGCCACGAAGGGCGCGGCGACGAACTGGGTCACCAAGGTGCTCACCAAACTCGCCGCGACCTTCGCCGAGACCGCCGCCCCGCTCGCCGGACTGCTCGCCGAGGCGACCGTGGAAACCGTCCTGGAGGAGGTGTTCGGCCACGTCCAGCAGAAGTCGGAGGGCTGGTACGGCACGTACCGCAACGCCGGCGGCCGCGGCAAGGCCGGACTCCAGCAGCTCGCCATCGACTTCGCGCAGGGCGGCCGGCGCCGCCGGGAGGCCGAGGACTTCCTCGTCGGCGCCCTGATCGAGGACCTCGGCCACGCCTACAAGGGCCTGGTGCGGGCCGGCACCCGCCGCGGCCGGCCCGTGCTGCTGCTCGACAACGCGCACGGCGACCTCGGCCGCCGGCTCGTCGAACCGATCCTGCGCGCCCGCCACGAGGGCCGCCGCGACAAGGTCGTCGTCCTCGCCACCTCCCGGGTCGACGACCACGAGGGCATGGGGCACGCCCACCGCACCCGGCTGCCCGAGACCGCGCACCGGGCACCCGCCCCGCGCGGCGGCGACGTCACCTCCGGCATCCTCGCCGTCGCGCTCACCCCGCTCTCGCCCACCCAGACACAGGCCGCCTTCGACCGGCTCGACCCGTCCGGCCGCACCCCCGCCGACCTGGCCCGCGGCGTCCACCGGCTCACCGGCGGCCGCCCGCTCGGCGTCACGCTGCTCAGCCGGGCCGCCGCCGAGGCCCCGCGCGCCGCACGGCCCGCCCTCACCCCGGGCGCCCTGCTCGACCTGACCGTGGAGCTGCGCGAGGACAGCGCTCCGGTGCCCGTCGTGCCCGCGCTGCTCGGCGCGCTGCTGCCGCAACAGCGCCTGGAGCCGTTCACCGTGCTCGCCGCCGCCCATGACGAGGAGTCGGCCCGGCGGCTCGCCCGCACCCTGCTGCACACCGAGTCCCGCGACGGCGACATGGCGCTGCGGGTGCGGGACCTGCTGCGCGCCGAGGACTGGGCGGAGGGCCCCGAGCACTTCGTCGCCGACCCGCTGCTCCGCGCCCTGCTGCTGCACCGGCTGCGCTTCGACGACGCCGACCACCCGGACCACACGGCCTGGCGCGCCGTCCACGAGACGCTGCACCGGCACTACGACCAGGACGCGAACCTCCCCTACCGGCTCCACCACGAACTCGCCCTGGGCCGGGTGGAGAACGCGGTGACCCATCTGCGCACCACCTTCCCCGGGCCCGACGTCCTCGGCTGGCTCGGCCGGCTCCGCTTCATCGCCTCCGCGCCCTACCCGCGCGAACCGCGCCCCGCCGGACACGGCGCCGGCCCCGATCCGCGCCGGGCCGCCGCCCTCGGCCGGCAGACCCTCGGCCGCGACACACCGGACTGGCTGCCCGCCGGGCTCGACGCCGACGCGACCGCCCTGCACCTGTCCGTACGGCGCCTGCTGCACGCCGTATGGCTGCTCACCGATCCGCTCGCGCTGCCCGACGAGGAGGTGACCGAGAAACTGGCGCACGAGCTGCGCCAGCTGTCCGGCCGCCATCTGACGGGCAACGCCCCGCTGTGGGACGCGGCCACGCACTGGCCGAAGGACATCCACGCCTGGCGCCGGCCCTCGCTGCCGCCGGGCCGGGACCACCAGGACGGAGTCTGAGGTCATGGCCGACCGGCTCAGCAACTTCCTCCGCACGTTCCTCTACACCCCGCGCCAGAAGCTGATCGCCGCGCTGATCGCCCTGCTCGTCGTCGGCGTGCCGCTCGGCTGGGCCGTACGGAAGTGGACCGCCCCCGAGAACCGCTCCTGCGCGCCCGGCGTCGCCCGCCCACAGGACTCGGACGAGTGCGTGGGCGTCGGCACCGCCGGCGACGGCTACGCCTTCGGGATACCCGAGCTCGCGGAGATCGCCGGGCGCATCGGCGCCGAGAACGCCACCCTCAAGCCCGACGAGTACGCCACCGTCGCCGTCCTGCTGCCCTACACCTCCACCGACCCCGGCATGCGGGTCAAGGTGCTGCACGAGACGCAGGGCGCCTACGCCCGCCAGTACCGCGCCAACCACGAGTCCAACAGCGAGACCCCCAAGATCCGCCTGGTCCTCGCCAACACCGGCAAGAACAACGCCCACTGGCAGACCGTCGTCGACCAGCTCAAGGCCATGACCGGCGCCCCGCACCGGCTGCGCGTGGTGACCGGCGTCGCCACCTCCTCCGACGCGGTCCGCGGGGCCATCGCCGGCCTCACCGGCGCCGGCATCGCCGTCGTCGGCACCACCATCACCGCCGACGACATCGCCGACGGCCCCGGCCCGGCCCACAACCGCTACCCCGGCCTCGCCCGGGTCTCCCCCACCAACACCGACGAGGCCCACGCCCTCGCCCACTTCGGCAAGGTGGACTCCGGCAAGGCGCTGCTCGTCCAGGACACCCGCAACGGCGACCACTACACCGACACCCTCAAGGCGGCCTTCGCCGCCTCCCTCAAGGGCGCGCCGTACGAGCCGCAGCTCTTCACCTCGCCCGACGACCCCACCGACGAGGGCACCACCGCCAACACCTTCCGGCAGATCACCCACCTCATCTGCGACACCCGCGCCGAGACCGTGTTCTTCGCCGGCCGCCACACCCAGCTGCGCCAGTTCATCAACGCGCTGGGCGCCCGCGGCTGCGCCGAGCGCTCCTTCACCATCCTCACCGGCGACGAGGGCTCCTACCTGGGCGCCGACAAGCAGCTCGACCGGCGGGCGCTGAAGAACCGGCTCACCGTCCGCTACGCCGCCCTCGCCCACCCCGACGCCTGGCGCCCCGGGCCCGGCCGGCCGGTCCCGGCGACGGGCGGTTCGGCCGTCGCGTACCAGACCTTCGTGACGGACATCGCCCGCGCCTCCGCCAAGCCGGTCGCGCTCGCCGACGGGCAGGCGATCGTCGCGTACGACGCCATGGCCACCGCCGTCCACGCCATCCGCCAGGCCACCCCGGACGGCGCCGCCTATCCGGACCTGGCCGACGTCCGCACGCAGTGGCCGCAGGTCAAGGGCTCGCTACGGGTCGAGGGCGCGGGCGGCTGGATCTGCCTGGACAACTACGGCAACCCGTACAACAAGGCGGTCCCGATCGTGCAGCTCGCCCAGGACGGCACCCAGCGCTTCGTGGCCGTCGCCTGGCCGGAGGGCGCACCGCCGGCGACGAGCTGCCTGCCGCCGCGCAAGGGGTGAGACGCCCGGGCTCACGGCCGCCGCGCGAGGGGTGGGACACCCGGGGCTCAGGGCTGCCACGCCGGCCAGGGCGCCTCGTCCCGCTCGTACCCCTCGCGCAGCTGCCGCCACCGCTCGTCCGTCCAGTCGCGCCAGTCCGTCGGCCGCCCGTCCAGCGCGTCCCGCAGCCGCTCCAGGTGTTCGTGCCAGCCCGCCAGCATGTCCAGCTTGGCCTCGCGCGTCCCGTGGAAGTCCGCCGTGAAACGCAGCACGGTCGACCCGGCCGCGTCCGGCCGGCCCGGTTCCAGATGGAAGCGGATCCGGCCGTGCGGCGGGCCGACCGTGTACTCGGCGACGTACTCGGGGTCCCAGGCGGTCACCCGCCCCGAGACGACCGTGTCGCCGTTCAGCCAGCGGAGCGTGACGCGCCCGCCGAGCCGGGGCTCCAGCGGGTCCGCCGCGCACAGCCACGAGGGCAGGCCCTCGGGCGAGGCGACGGCGGCCCAGACCAGCGGCATCGGGTGCGGGAGGTCGACCACGTACCGCAGCTGGTGCTCGTCGATGTCGTGGGTCTCGCTCCTGCCCCGGGATATCTCGCTCATACCTCCAGCGTGGCCCCGGGGCCCTCCGGTCGCGAGCTCACGGGCCCTAGACGCCCGCGTACGAGTGCTTGCTCGCCACGAAGATGTTGACGCCGTAGTAGTTGAAGAGGAAGCAGGCGAAGGCGACGAGCGCGATGTACGCGGCCTTGCGGCCCTTCCAGCCGGCCGTGGCCCGGGCGTGCAGGTACGCGGCGTAGGCGACCCAGGTGATGAAGGACCAGACCTCCTTGGCGTCCCAGCCCCAGTAGCGGCCCCACGCGTCGCCGGCCCAGATCGCGCCCGCGATGATCGTGAACGTCCACAGCGGGAAGACCGCCGCGTTGACCCGGTAGGCGAACTTGTCGAGCGTCGCGGCGGCCGGCAGCCGCTCCAGGACGGAGCGGGCGAAGGAGCCCGGGTTGCCGCCGGTCGCGAGCTTGTTCTCGTACGAGTCGCGGAACAGGTAGAGCAGGGTGGCGACGGCACCGAGGTAGAAGACCGCACCGCAGAAGATCGCCGTGGAGACGTGGATCCACAGCCAGTACGAGTGCAGGGCCGGGACCAGCTGGTCGCTGTCGGTGTAGAGCCAGGTGGTGGCCACGCCGAGGTCGAGCAGGACGGTCGTCACCAGCGGCAGACCCATCCAGCGGATGTTTTTCTTCGCGGCCAGGAAGCCCAGGTACGCGCCGGTCGCCACCGTGGAGAAGGTGATCGAGAACTCGTACATGTTGCCCCACGGCGCCCGCTGCACCGAGAGCGCGCGGGCGATCACGCCGGCCGCCTCGACGAGGAAGGCGAGCGTGGTGAGCGAGACGGCCATCCGGCCGTACAGGTCGCCCTTCTCCGTGCCGCCGGCCGCGCCGGGGCCGTCCGGGACGTCCCGGGCACCGGCCGCGGAACGCGTGACGACCTTCGGCTTGTCGAGCACGGCCGTGCCCTCGCCGGCCGTCTTGACCTGCACGGTCACGGCCGGGGCGGCGGCCGGGGCGGCGGTCCGGGTCAGCGCGGCGGCCGTGCGGCCGACCTTGCTGCGGCTGCCCAGCACCCACTCGGCGATGTGCGCGAGGAAGGCCAGGGTGTAGACGGCCATCGACGAGTAGATGAGGTAGTTACTCGTGTGCGCCAGGCTCTCGTTGGTCGCGGCGGCGAGGATCACTTCTCAGCCCCTTCGGACTCTGCGGCAGGTGTGTCGGCGGGTTCTTCCGCCAAATCGGTGGTTGTTTCCGCCGCCTCCGGCGCCGTCGGCGCCTCGGCGTTGAGCAGGGCCGCGAGCTCGGCCAGCTCCTCGGGCAGCCTCGCGGACTCGCTCCGCCCCAGGCCCGCCATCTCCACGACGGTGACGCCGTCCGCGCCGCGCACGGCCCGGACCCAGACCCGGCGGCGCTGGATGAACAGCGAGCCGGCGAGACCGCTGATCGCGGCGATCGCGCCCGTCAGGGCGAGGCCGCTGCCGGGCTGCTGAGTGATCGAGAAGCTCGCCCACTCCTTGATCTCCTTCTCGAAGGTGATCGAGCCGGCGCCGTCGGGCAGGGTCATGGTCTCGCCCGGCAGCAGACGGTTCGCCTTGCCGGTGCCGCCCGCGACCTTGAACTGCTTCATCTTGGTCGTGTCGAGCTGGTACACGTTCTGCGGCAGACCGGAGTTCACGCGCAGGTCGCCGTGGTAGCCGGTGAGCGCCATCACGGGGAAGCCCAGACCGGGGAACTGGGAGAACATCGTGCCCTTGCCGGCACCGGCGAAGGTCGGCACGAAGAACGCCTGGAAGCCCAGCTGCTCCTTCTTGCCGTTCTTGTCGCGGTAGCCGTCCATCACCTTGACGGCGCCGGTGGACGTGACGTTGTTGTCGATCGGCAGCAGGGGCACGGGCTCGTGCATGACGACCTTGCCGCGCCCGTCCCGGACGGTGATCACGGGCGCGTAGCCGTGCGCGATCAGATAGACCTTCGCGCCGTCGACCATGAGCGGCTCGTTGACCCGGATGACCGACTTCTTGTCGGGGCCGTCGCCCTCGGAGTACGTGACGGCCGCCTCGAAGGTGCGCGGCGTGCCGCGCTGCGGGCCGCTCTTCTCGTACGTACCGGTGAACTCGTCCAGCTTGAAGCTGAACGGGGGCAGGTCCTCGACGCCGAACATCGAGCCGGACTTGAAGTCGTCGTACTGGGTGAGCGTGTTGGAGAAGCCGTCGCCCTCGACGATCAGCTTGCCGCCCTCGGACTTGTACAGCCGGCCCCAGGCGAAGGCGACCAGGATGACGATGAGCGCGACGTGGAAGATCAGGTTGCCGGCCTCGCGCAGATAGCCCTTCTCCGAGGCCACCGCGTCGCCGACGGTGTGGGCGCGGAAGCGGCGGCCCTTGAGGATGCGCGTCGCGGCCTCGCGGACCTGCTCGGGCTCGGCCTCGGTGCGCCAGGTGGTGTAGGCGGGCAGCCGGGTGAGCCGCTTGGGCGCGCCCGGCGGGCGGCCGCGCAGCTGGCCGACGAACTGCCAGGTGCGGGGCACGATGCAGCCGATGAGCGAGACGAACAGCAGGATGTAGATCGCGGAGAACCACACCGAGCTGTAGACGTCGAAGAGCTGGAGCTTGTCGTAGATCGGCGCGAGCGTCTCGTGGGCCTGCTTGAAGGTCCGCACCTTCAGCTCGTCCGCGCTGTTCTGCGGGATGAGCGAGCCGGGGATCGCGCCGAGGGAGAGCAGGAAGAGCAGGATCAGCGCGACCCGCATGGAGGTCAGCTGCCGCCAGAACCAGCGGATCCAGCCGATGACCCCGAGGCTGGGGCCGCCGATGACGGTGTCCTCGGCGGACTCCTGGGGCGCGGTGGACAGCTGGGCCCCGGCCGCGCCGAGACCGCCCTCGGGCTGCTCGCGCTCTTCTGTCGTCTCTGTCTTGCTCATCTCGGAACTCTCAGATCCCCACCGTGAAACCGCTGGACCAGCTCTGCATCGTGGAGACCATGGTGTCCCATGCCCCTGTGAGCAGCAGGACGCCGGTCACGATCATCATGCCGCCGCCGATCCTCATCACCCACGTGTAGTGCTTCTTCACCCAGGCGAACGCGCCCAGCGCCTTGCGGAAGGCGACGGCCGTCAGGATGAACGGCAGGCCGAGACCGAGGCAGTAGGCGACGGTCAGCAGCGCGCCGCGGCCGGCGCTGGCCTCCTGCGCGGCGAGCGCGTTGACGGCGGCGAGCGTCGGGCCGATGCACGGCGTCCAGCCGATGCCGAACAGCGCGCCGAGCACGGGCGCGCCGATGAGTCCCGTGGCGGGCCTCTTGTGGAAGCGGAACTCGCGCTGGGTGAACCAGGGCATGAGGCCCATGAAGAACACGCCCATGGCGATCATGAGCACGCCGAGGATCGTCGTCAGGGTCTCGCGGTGCTCCTGCAGCGTCCAGCCGAAGTAGCCGAACAGCGCGCCGCTGGAGACGAAGACGGCGGAGAAGCCGAGCACGAACAGCGTCGCGCCGGCCGTCATCCGGCCGCGCCGGGCCTCGCCGAGGTCGGTGCCGGTGACGCCGGTCACGTAGCTCAGGTAGCCGGGGACGAGCGGCAGCACGCACGGCGAGAAGAAGGACACGAGCCCGCCGAGCGCGGCGATCGGCAGCGCGAGCAGCAGGGTGCCGGTCAGGACCGTCTGATTGGGATCCACGTCACGTTCCCCGTCACTTCTCGGCGAGAAGCGGGTCGATCATGGAACGGAGCTTGGTCTCGTCGAGCCCCATGAGGGAGCGCGCCGCGATCTTTCCGTCCTTGTCGAGCACGATCGTGGACGGAATGCCCTGCGGAATGAGCGAGCCCTTGGGGAATCCGTTGAGAATGAGCTTTCCGGCCGGGTCGTAGAAGCTGGGATAGGTGATCCCGTAGTCGGCCTCGAACTCGGCGGGCTTGGTCTTGTCGAAGTCGCGGGTGTTGATCCCGACGAACTCCACGCCCTTCGCCTTGTACTCCTTGGAGACCTTCGCGAAGTGGGGGGCCTCGGCACGGCACGGGCTGCACCAGGAGCCCCACACGTTGAGGACGACGACCTTGCCCTTGAGGTCGCCGACGTCGAGCTGCTTGCCGTCGAGGGTCTCCCCGGCGAGCTTGCCGGTCGCCGCGCGCTCGCCCTTGGCGACGGTGGAGATGCCACCCGTGTTGGTCACGAAGTTGGTGCCGCCACCACCACCGGACTTGCCGTTGGAGTCGGAGCTGCATGCGGTCAGCGCGAGCGCGGCGGCCAGGGTTCCGACCGCCAGCAGGGCGCGACGAGGGGCGCGGCTAAGGCTCATGTGAAAAGTTTCGCATGGGCGTTCCGGGGATCTTGGGCGCCCCCCTACGTGCCCGTAAAGCCCCTTGTCAAGAAAATCTAAGCCGGTCCGTCAGACGTATCCCGGACGTGCCCCCGGACGGTCTTCGGGCAGGCTTCAGACGGTCTTCAGGAATGTGCTCCAGCCGCCCGCCGGGGACTGGCCGACTTCAAGAGTACGCAGCTTCGCGAGGACCTTCGGATCCTGCACGTCCATCCAGTCCGTGAACTGCTTGAAGGAGACCAGCCGGACGTCCTTCTTGCCGGCCATGTGCTTCAGGGCCTCCTCGACGGCGTCCATGTAGATGCCGCCGTTCCACTGCTCGAAGTGGTTGCCGATGAAGAAGGGCGCGCGGTTCGTCTCGTACGCGCGCTTGAAGCCCGACACGTACGCCTCGGTCGCCTGCTTGCGCCAGCCCGGGTAGCGCGAGGGCATGCCCTTGGTCGTGTTCTTGGACTGGTTGGCGAGCATGTTGTAGTCCATCGACAGGACCTCGAAGGAGTGGCCGGGGAAGGGCACGGCCTGCAGCGGGAAGTCCCAGATGCCCTTCCGCTTGACCGGCCACATCTGGCGGCCGCCGGGCGAGCTGGCGTCGTAGCGCCAGCCGAGCCGCTTGGCGGTCGGCAGCAGGTTGTCCTGGCCGAGCAGGCAGGGCGTGCGGCCGCCGACGAGCTCCTTGGTGTAGTCGAAGGGCAGCGCGTCGAGGTCGGTCCAGCCGCTGTTGGTCTTCCACTTCGTCACGAAGCCGATCGCCTGGTCGATCTCGCTCTGCCACTGGGCCGGGGTCCAGTGGGCGACCGTGCCGGAGCCGCTGCAGAAGTGGCCGTTGAAGTGGGTGCCGATCTCGTGGCCCTCCAGCCACGCCTGCCGGACGTACTTCAGGGTCGCCTTGACGTGCTCGTCGGTGAGGTAGCCGATGTCGGAGGCGCCGACGCGGTTGTTCGGCGGCCGGTAGAGGTCCTTCTTCGACTCGGGCAGCAGATAGAGCCCGGAGAGGAAGAAGGTCATCCGCGCGTCGTGGTTCTTGGCCAGCTCCAGGAAGCGCGGGAAGAGGCCGTTGCCGACCTCGCCGGCGCCGTCCCAGGAGAACACCACGAACTGCGGCGGGGTCTGGCCGGGCTGCAGCGGCACGGGGGCGTCGGGCTGGTTCGGCTGCTTTCCGGTGTCGGAGGTGGAACCGTCACCGATGGGCTTGCCGTCGTTAGGCGTGGGCGTGGCGGAACCGTCCGGGCCGCCCGACGCGTTCCCGTCCTTGCCCGACCCGGAACGGCCGTTCTTGTCCGGGCCGTTGGTGCTGCACCCGGCGATCCCGAGCGCCGCGGCCGCTCCGACGCCCGCGCCCAGGAGCTTCCTCCGGCTGACCTGCCCCATCCCGCGCATCCGATCCCCACATCCCGCAACCCTCGAACAACCGACATCCAGTGAGATGCCGGGAGGAACACGGAGGTTCCGGGAAATAGCACAAAAATTTCAGGGCGACCGGTCGTCCGTGCGAAACACACGAACGACCGGTCGCCCTGATGATGAGCCAGGAAGGCCGACGGAGGCTATGGCCAGGGGGTTACGGTCCGGTGGCCATGTGGGGCCGGGTCACCTCCCGGACCCGCCGTCCCCGGCGCGGACCAGGGCCTGTCCGACCCCGATCCGCCGGACGGTCCCCAAGACGCCCTCTAGGCGCCGAACGCCTTCGCCTTGCCCTTGACCGGCTTGGCCCCGGCGCGCAGGTGCGCCGGCACCAGGTCCAGGGCCGGCTCGCTGTAGCCCACGGAGACGATCTTGTCGCCCTGGTACGTGAACGAGGTCAGCGAGGCCAGCGTGCACTGCCGGCGGCGCGGGTCGTGCCACAGCCGGCGCTTCTCCACGAAGCTGCGCACGATCCAGATCGGCAGCTGGTGGCTCACGCACACCGCCTCGTGCCCGCGCGCCGCGTCCTTCGCCGCGTCGAGCGCGCCCATCATGCGCACGACCTGCTCGACGTACGGCTCGCCCCAGGACGGCTTGAACGGGTTGGTCAGGTGCTTCCAGTTGCCCGGCTTGCGCAGCGCGCCGTCGCCGACGCCGAAGGTCTTGCCCTCGAAGACGTTCGCCGCCTCGATCAGCCGCGGGTCGGTGGCGAGGTCGAGGCCGTGGGTCTTGGCGATCGGCGACGCCGTCTCCTGCGCCCGCTCCAGCGGGGAGGCCACGACATGGGTGATGTCCCGGCCGGCGAGGTGCTCGGCGACCCGGTCGGCCATCTGCCGGCCCAGCTCGGAGAGGTGGTAGCCGGCGCGGCGGCCGTAGAGGACGCCGTCGGGGTTGTGGACCTCGCCGTGGCGCATCAGGTGGACGACGGTGATGTCGGTCATGCCTGGACCTCCGTGGCCTCGGCGGCGGCACGGGCGGCCGCGGGCAGGGCGGCGGCGATCCGCTCGATCGCGCGCTCGTCATGGGCGGTGGACACGAACCAGGACTCGAAGGCCGACGGCGGCAGGTAGACGCCGTCCGCGAGCATCGAGTGGAAGAAGGCGTTGAAGCGGAACGCCTCCTGCTTCTTCGCGTCGTCGTAGTTCCGCACCTCGTCCGCGGTGAAGAACACCGAGAACATATTGGACGCGGTCTGCAGCCGGTGCGCCACGCCCTCCTTGGTCAGCGCGTCCGTGACCAGGCCCTGGATCTCCTTCGACACCGCGTCGACCGTGGCGTAGGCGGCCTCGTCGAGCAGCTTCAGCTGCGCCAGGCCCGCGGCGGTGGCGACCGGGTTACCGGAGAGCGTGCCGGCCTGGTAGACCGGGCCGGCGGGGGCGAGATGGCCCATGACGTCGGCGCGGCCGCCGAAGGCCGCGGCCGGGAAGCCGCCGCCCATGACCTTGCCGAAGGTCATCAGGTCGGGACGGACGCCGTCGACGCCGTACCAGCCGGCCCGCGAGGTGCGGAAACCGGTCATGACCTCGTCGGAGATGTACAGCGCGCCGTTCTCCCGGCACACGTCGGCCAGGCCCTGGTTGAAGCCCGGCAGCGGCGGGACGACGCCCATGTTGCCCGGCGACGCCTCGGTGATCACACAGGCGATCTCGCCCGGGTGCGCGGCGAACGCGGCCCGCACCGCCTCCAGGTCGTTGTACGGCAGCACGATCGTGTCGCCGGCCTGGGCACCGGTCACGCCCGGCGTGTCGGGCAGGCCGAAGGTGGCCAGGCCGGAGCCGGCGGCGGCGAGCAGCGCGTCCACGTGGCCGTGGTAGCAGCCCGCGAACTTGACGACCTTCGCGCGCCCGGTGAAGCCGCGGGCGAGCCGGATCGCCGACATCGTCGCCTCCGTGCCGGAGGACACCAGGCGCACCTGCTCGACCGGCTCGATCCGCGCCACGATCTCCTCGCCGAGCGCGACCTCGCCCTCGCCCGGCGTGCCGAAGGAGGTGCCGCGCGCCACGGCCGCCTGCACCGCGGCGGTCACCTCGGGGTGCGCGTGCCCGAGGATCATCGGCCCCCACGAGCAGACCAGGTCGACGTACTCGCGACCGTCGGCGTCGGTGAGGTACGGGCCGGTACCGGACACCATGAACCGGGGCGTTCCGCCCACGGCCCGGAAGGCTCGTACCGGAGAGTTCACGCCGCCGGGCGTCACAACCGAGGCGCGGTCGAAAAGCGTCTGTGAGACTGGAGCTTCGTATGAATACGGCACTGTGATCCTGACCTGCGAGTACGACGTGTGATACGGAGGGACGATACGGAGGACGGTGTGGGCACCCTGTGAATTACGCCGGGGCGGCTGTCCTCCGCGTCTGCGAAACTGGGGCGTCATAGGGATGGCTCACGGAATCCATGGTGTCAGAGGCCACGGCGATCTTGCGGACAGGTGTTTCACCGCAGGACCCTGGGGGAGGTCACTGTCACGATGATCGGACCGCGTGGCGGACGCGTGCGGCCTGGAACAGCAGTCGGGTGGAGATATGCATCGCGGTGGCGGACCGGGCGAGGGGACTGACGACCTGGGTCCCGACCCTGTCCGGCGGGGGAGGCACCGGCGCCGGAGGACGGAAGAGCCGCGGGCCAACGAGCCGCGCAAGGGCGAACCGAGGACGGGCGAGTCGCGCACGGGCGAGCCGAGGACGGGCGAGTCCAGGGGGAACGAGCCGCGGGCGAACGAGCCCCGGACGAACGAGCCGCGCATGGGCGAGCCGCGCGCTTTCGAGCCGAGGGCTTTCGAGCCGAGGGCCTTCGAGCCCCGGGGGCACGAGCCGAGGACGGGCGAGCCGAGGACGGGCGAGCCGCGCATGGGTGAGCCGAGGACCGGAGATTCCCGCACGGGAGATTCCCGCACGGGCGAGCCGCGCACGGGTGAGTCCCGGACCGGCGAGCCGAGGACCGGCGGCTCCCGGACCGGCGATTCCCGCATGGGCGATTCCCGCATGGCCGAGTCCTGTCCGGGCGAGTCCCGTCCGGGCGGGGACGTCCCGAAGAGCGGTGAGCCCTCGCGGGGCGGCGGCGGCGAGCCGCCGGCCGGTGACACGGGCGCGGGCGGCGTGGGCGGCGTGGACGACTCGCGGCTCGGCCGGGCCAGGGCCCGGCGCGCCCGGGCGGCGCGCGAGGCGCGTGAGGCACGGGAGACCACCGACCGGATCGACGGACCGGTGGCGGACGGCGCGAGCATCGGGAGGGGCCGCTTGGGGGTGACGTACAAGTACTTCGGCGCGCCGGACGGCGCGACCGCGGCCCGCGTCCCGATCTCGATGCGTCCCGAGGAACTCGGCGGCGACGAGCTCGGCATGGGCGGCATGTTCTCCCGGATCAAGCCGGAGACCATAGCCGCGATGGTCCTCACCGGCATCCAGGGCATGCCCCTGCACAAGGTCCCTCCGCTCGAACTCGTCGTCCTGCACCCCGACTACGCCGTGGTGAAGCTGCCGATGACCGCCGTCGACCCGCTCCGCGGCATCGGCGAGGAGTCGGTCGGCGCCGCCGCCTTCATCTGGTCGACGGTCCCCGACCGCGGCGGCCCGCAGGACGCGTTCAACGTCTACCGGCTGCTCCACGAATGGCAGGACTTCAGCCACCGTCTGCACGAGGCGGGCCACCAGCCGTACTGCCTGGTGTGGCCGTAGCGCCCGCCAGCTGACGCGCCGAGGCGAGCCGGTAGGGGACGTCGATGACCACGACGTTCTTCATGAACAGCAGCCGGGCCTTGAGCCGCAGCGCGCTCTGGTTGTGCAGCGGCTGCTCCCACCAGTGGCCGACCACGTACTCGGGGATGACCACCGACACGACCGAGTCGGCGCCGCGTTCCGGCGCGTCTCTGATGTGCCGCAGGACCGGCTGCACGATCGAGCGGTAGGGGGAGTTCAGGACCGTCAGCGGCACGTCGATGCCGTGCTCCTGCCACGCGGCCTCCAGCGCCTCCGCCGCGGCCGGGTCCTCGGCGACGGTGACGGCGGCGAGCGTGGCGGGCTTCAGCGTCTTCGCGTACGACAGGGCGCGCAGGCTCGGCGCGTTGACCGAGGCGACGAGGACGAGGACGTGGTTCTCGGCGAGCGGGCGTGGATGGGCGCCGGGCGCGATGGCGACCTCGGCGGCGACGGTGTCGTAGTGACGGCGCACCCGCTTCATGCCGGCGAAGAGCAGCGGCATCGCGATGACGACGATCCAGGCGCCGTGCGTGAACTTGGTGACGAGGACGATCACGAGCACGACGGCCGTCAGGCAGGCGCCGAAGGCGTTGATGGCGAGCCGGCGCAGGACGTGGACCCGGGCCGCGGCGCCCTCCGGTGTGCCGGCCCGGTCGGCGAGTTCTCGCCGCCAGTGCTTGACCATGCCGGCCTGGGACAGGGTGAAGGAGACGAAGACGCCCAGGATGTAGAGCTGGATGAGGCGCGTGAGGTTGGCGTCGAAGGCCACGATCAGGGCGATCGCGGTCAGGGCCAGGAGGATGACGCCGTTGGAGTAGACGAGCCGGTCGCCGCGGTGGACGAGCTGGTGGGGCACGAAGCGGTCGCGCCCCAGGACGGAGGCGAGCATCGGGAAGCCGTTGAAGGCGGTGTTGGCCGCCAGGACGAGGACGCCCGCGGTGACGGCCTGGAGGGCGTAGAAGAGGACGTGCCAGTCGCCGAAGGTGGCGCGGCCGATCTGGGCGAGCGCGGTCGAGGTCGGCGTGCCGGGCGGCAGCCCCAGCTGGGCGGGGTCCTCGGCGACGTGCACGTCGTAGACCATCGCGAGCGTCGTGATGCCGAAGAACATGGTCGCGGAGAACCCGCCCATGACCGCCAGCGTCATGGCGGCGTTTCGGCTCTTGGGCTTCTCGAAGGCCGGTACGCCGTTGCTGATCGCCTCGACGCCGGTGAGCGCGGTGCAGCCGGACGCGAAGGCGCGCAGGCCGAGCAGGACGAGCGCGATGCCGGAGTACGCGGAGACCGCGTGGACCGGCAGGTCCGCCGACTCGGCCCGGATGGTGGCGCCGTTCGCCATCCGCACCGCCGCGACCGCGAACATCACGTAGATCACCGTGATGAAGGCGTACGTCGGCACGGCGAACCAGCGGCCCGACTCGCGCACCCCGCGCAGGTTCATCCAGGCCAGCAGGATGACGAAGCCGACGGAGAGCAGCGTCGCGTGGTCGCTGAGCGCGGGCGCGGCGGAGGTGATCGCGGCGACGCCGGAGACGACGGAGACGGCGACGGTCATCACGTAGTCGATCAGCAGCGCGCTCGCGGCGGTGAGCGCCGCCGTCGTGCCCAGGTTCTCCTTGGAGACGACATAGGCCCCGCCGCCGCCCGGGTAGGCGTAGCAGGTCTGCCGGTACGAGGCGACCACGACGAGCAGCAGCACGACGATGCCGATCGCCGCCCACCAGGCCAGATGCCGCACGGCGAGGCCGCCGAGCGCCAGGATCAGCAGGATCTCCTCGGTGGCGTAGGCGACGGAGGAGAGCGGGTCGCTGCAGAAGATCGGCAGGGCGAGCCGCTTGGGCAGCAGGGTCTCGCCGAGCCGCGCGCTGTCCAAAGGACGTCCGACGAGCAGGCGTTTCGCCACGTTTCCGGCTCTCATAAGTGATGAAGTTAGGACGAATCGGATCTCCTGCACGGAAGCCGCGCCCGCCGGCGCCCGCCCCGCCCGAGGAAGGACCTGATGTGCTGAGCGCTCTCCCCACCGCCCGCCCGATGAAGATCGGCGAGGTCGCGGAACGGACCGGACTCCCCCTGCGCACCATCCGCCAGTACGAGGACACCGGCCTGGTCGTCCCCTCCGCCGCGTCCGAGGGCGGCTTCCCGCTCTACACGGACGCCGACGTCGCCCGTCTGACGGTCATCCGCCGCATGAAGCCCCTCGGCTTCACCCTCGACGAGACCCGCGACCTCCTCACCGCCCTCGACCACCTCACCACCGCCTCCCCCGACCTCCCTCCGGAAACCCGGGCCGCCCTGGTCGCCCGCGTGCGCCGCTACGAGGAGGCGGCGAGGAAGCGCGTGGCGGAACTGCGCGCGCAACTGGCGAGGGCGGAGGAGTTCGCGGGATCGCTGGGGGGCTGGGTGGGGTAGGGGGTGGCGAGCCGGGGGTGGGGGTGGCTGGCCGCCTACGAGCGGGGGACTGCGCCCCGGGCCCACGGCGTCGTGGGCCCACGGCGCCCACGACGCACGTCGCCCATGGGGCCGGGCCCACCCCGAGCGGCGCCTACGCCCCGGCGTCCAACGCCTCCGCCACCACCCGGAAGAACCCCGCGTACGCCCCCGCACTCGGCGGCGTCTCCGGATTCCACGGCACCAGCGCCGCCCCCGCCGGCACCCGATGCGGCGGCACCGCGTTCGCCCGGCTGTCGAACAGCACCAGGTCCGCCCCGAGCCCGACGGCGTACTCCCAGTCCGTGGCCAGCCAGTTCGCACCCGGCCCCGCCCCCGGCTCCACGAACCGCACCCCGAGCTCCGCGAGCCGCGCCAGCTCGGGCCAGGCGTGCGGCCGCGCCAGGTGCACCTGCTCCGGGCCCGCGCCCGACAGCGCGAGCACCCGCACCGCGCCGCGCCCGGCGGCAGCCCGTACCGCCGCCTCCGCGTCGGCCGCCGTCGCCCCGGCGTCACCGGCCGCCCGCTCATCCCCGCCCGCACTCAGACCCCTGCCCGCACCCGCACCCGCGCCCGCACCCAGGGCCTCGCCCAGCTCCGCGAAGCGCCCGACGATCGCGGGCAGCGACCGCTCGTAGCTCACGGACAGCGTGACCAGCGGCGCGCCGAGCCGCTCAGCGAACGCCTCGTCCAGCGCGTACGGGCTCTTGCCGTCGTACGTCACGTCCACGACCAGGTCCGCGCCGCCCAGCTCCCCGATCCGCGCCGCCGCCGCCTCGTCGAGGGCCCGCCCGGGGCCCAGGTACGGCACCTCCGCCGCAGCGAGCCCGCCCGCCTTGACGGGGTCGAGGAGCTCGCCGTCGTGCCCGGAGCCGTAGACGGCGACCGGCCGCACGCCCAGGTCGAGCAGGGCCGCTCCGGCCCGTACGTACGCCACCACCCGCTCCGGCCGGCGCCCCGCCGTCAGGGCCGCGCCCCGGTCGTCCGTGAATCCCCACCCGCCCGTGCCCGCGTCCGTGCTCGCGTCCGCCATGTCCGACATGCGGCTGCTCCTCCCCGGCCGGAAATCTCCGTCCCCGCCACCTTGGGACGGTTCCGCGGCCCGCACAAGAGGGCCTCCGAAGGGTCCTCGCCCCCTGCCGAAAGACCCCCAGGGTGGTGTTAACTGAACAGGTCGGGAGGAAGCAGTAGGAACCGTCTCGCGCCCCCGGAGTCAGCCATGATCTTGCCCGGCCAGTTCACGGACGCCCGCGTGCTCACCCTCATCGGCCTGCTGGCCGTCTCCGCCGCCGTGTGGGTGGCCCTCGGCCTGCGCGGTCGCACCCGCCGCGACCGGGCCGCCGCCCCGCTGGAGCGGGTCTGGCACCCACAGGAGTCGGTGGCCCTCACCCCGGCCGAGGAACGGGCCTTCGACCAGGTCGTCTCCCGCCTGTCGCGCGGCACGGCGGGCCGCCTGCGCTGAGGCCGCCGTACGACCGGGCGCGCTCAGCCGGCCGCCGCCCACGCCCGCGGGTCCCGCCCCGTCGTCGCGAGCAGCCGCTCGAACGCGGACGCGGCAACGCCGTCGTCCGGCAGCGCCACCGCCTCCCCGAAGACCCCCGCCTTCCGGGCCATCGGCGCCATCCGCGCCACCTCGTCGGCCAGCTCCGCCACGACCACCGGGTCCGGCGCGAAGGGCCGGCCGGTGGCCCGGGCCAGGTCCCACCCGTGCACGGTCAGGTCGAGCAGCACCATCGCGCCGACCGTCCGCGCCGGGAGGTCCATCGCCCCGGTGGTCCCCTCGTCCGCGCCGGGCGCGGCCCACGCGGCGACGAGCGCGTCGGCCTCCGCCGCGAAGCGGTCCCGCCAGTCCGGTTCGGCCAGGTAGTCGGGCTGACGGGAGAAGTCGGAGGGCTGCTTGGCGGCGAGCAGCCGGAAGTTCTCGACGACGAGGAGAAGGTGGTTGAGCAGGCCGCGCACGTCGTACTCGGCACAGGGCGTGGCCGCGCCCAGCTCGTCGTCGGCGGTACCGCGTACCAGGGGGACGGCCGTGGCGGCGGCGGTACGGAGCAGATCGGCGATGCGGTGGGTCATGCACCGACGCTACGAACCGCGCCCGCGTCCCGTCTTGAAGAAACGCGCCACGGAGGACACGATGCGCCATATGAACGCCCCCGGCCCCGGCCCCGCACCCGGCCCGCGCCGTGACACGCGGGGCATCGTGGACCCCGCCGAGCTCCTGGCCCGCGTCCGCTTCCGCCGTCATCTCCCGGCTCCCGCGCTCCGCCCGTACCTGGAGCACTACTGGCTGATCGACTGGGACCTGAGCGAGCCGTACGCGTCCCATGTCGTCCCGCACCCGTCGGTGAACGTCGTCTTCGAGCGGACCGACGAGCCCGGCGGTTCCGGCGGCTCCCCCGACTCCCGGGACTCGGGGACCGGCATCGGCGCCGGCGACTCCGCCGTGATCTCGGGCATCGGCCTCGAACTCTTCACCAGGAAGCTCGCGGGGACGGGCCGGGTCTGCGGCGTGCAGTTCCGCCCGGGCGGCTTCCGCCCCTTCGCGCCGGCGCTGCCGGTCTCGCACTGGACGGGCCGGATCGCGCCGCTCGCCGAGGCGTTCCCGGACCTGGGGCCCGGCGACCCGGCCCGCGTGCTCGCGCCCGCCGACGACCACGCGCGCGTGGCGGCACTCGACGCGTTCCTGCTGGCCCACGGCCCCGCCGACGACCCGGCCGCCGACGAGGCGATGGCCCTGGTCGACCTGGTCCGCACGGACCGCACGGTCCGCCGGGTGTCCGCCCTCGCCCGCACCGCCGGGCTCTCCGCGCGCTCGCTCCAGCGGCTGTTCGCGTCGTACGTGGGCGTCGGCCCCAAGTGGGTCATCCTCCGCTACCGCATCCACGAGGCCCTGGAACGCGCCGAGTCCGGCTCCCCCGCCACGCCGGCCACCGCTCCGGCCACCGCAACGGTCACCACGCCGGCCGCCGCTCCGGTCGCCGCTCCCCCGGACTGGGCGCGGCTGGCCGCCGAACTCGGCTACAGCGACCAGGCCCATCTCGTACGGGACTTCACGGCGACGGTCGGGGTCCCGCCGAGTGCGTACGCGCGGGCGTTGTCAGACCCGTGACCTAGGGTGCGGCCATGGAGACCACACGCACCTCCGTACGCCTCGAACCCTGGTCCGACGGGGACTTCGACCTGCTGCGGGCCATGAACGCGCCGGAGCTGATGACCCATCTCGGCGGCCCGGAGACCGACGAGAAGCTCGCCGACCGCCAGCGGCGGTACGTGGCGATCTGCGCCGACGCCGAGCGGCCCGGCGGCATGTTCCGGATCGTCGTGCTGCCGGAGGGGATACCGGCCGGCGGCATCGGCTTCTGGGAGTCCGAGATGGACGGCGAGCCCGTCTACGAGACGGGCTGGACGGTCCTGCCCGGCTTCCAGGGCCGGGGCGTCGCCACGGCCGCCACCCGCGTCGTGGTGGAACGGGCCCGCGCCGAGGGCCGGTTCCGCCATCTGCACGCCCTCCCCTCGACGGAGAACGGGCCGTCGAACGCGGTGTGCCGCAAGGCCGGCTTCACCCTCCTCGGCGAGGAGGAGCTGGAGTACCCGCCGGGCCGCCCGATGCAGTGCAACAACTGGCGGCTCGACCTCGCGGCCGACGTCCCTACGGAGCCAGGGGCCTGAGCTCGCGGCTGAAGTTGAAGGCCACGATGTCGAAGCGCTCGCGCAGATAGAAGCGGTGCGCTCCGGTGCGGTGCGTGCCCGAGTCCAGGTTGAGTTCGTGGCAGCCGGCCGCGCGGGCGCGCCCCTCCAGATGGGCGACCAGCGCCTGGCCCACTCCGGTGGAGCGGGCGGTCTCCCGGGTCACCAGGTCGTCCACGTACAGGTTCTTCAGCGAGCTGGTGTTGACGACGATCCGCCATCCGGCCACGCCCACGCACTGCCCGTCGTCCGCGTACGCGGCGGTGAAGCGCAGGCCCTGCGCGTGGCCCTCGGCGTAGACGTCCCGGAAGAGCTCGGGCGTGAGGTGCGGACGCAGCTCGCGCAGCACGGGCAGCAGCTCGGTCTCCAGACGGGGATCGCCGGGCTCAAGGTCGATGATCTTCATGCGGCGACGGTATCGCGGGAGACCCCCCGGCGCAGGGCCTCGTCACGGGCCCTCGTGGATCACCGTCACGGGCCCTCGCGGACGACCGTCACGGGCCCTCGCGGACGACCGTCACGGGCCCTCGCGGACGACCGTCGCGGGGCTTCGGTCCCCGTCGCGGGGTCCCGGTGAGCCACCGTCGCGGGGCCCTCATGGACCACCGACGCGGGCTGCTCATCGATCCCGTCGCCGGCCCCGGTGAGCCACCGTCGCGGGGCCCTCGTGGGTCCCGTCGCGGGAGGCCCCGCCCCGCCGGAATTCCCTGGCCGAGCCCGCGCACCCGGTGACATCCTGTCCCCGTGAACGGACCGGAGATCCAGATCAGCTTCGCCCCCGGCCTGCGGCTCTTCGTCGCGGCGGAACGGCGCTCGGGGCACACCGCCGTGACCACCGACGGCGTCTCGTCGCTCGGGCACGTCGTGGAGTCGCTGGGCGTGCCGCTCACCGAGGCCGGGCGGCTGCTCGTGGACGGCCGGCCCGTCGACCCGTCGCACGTGCCGGCGGCCGGCGAGACGATCGACGTGGAGGGCGTCGAGCGCCCCCAGGCGGTGCCCGGCGCGCCGCTGCGCTTCCTCCTCGACGTGCACCTGGGCACGCTCGCCCGCCGGCTCCGCCTGCTCGGCGTCGACGCCGCGTACGAGAGCGAGGACATCGGCGACCCGGCGCTCGCCACGCGCTCCGCGCAGGAGCGGCGCGTGATGCTGTCGCGGGACCGTGGGCTGCTGCGCCGCCGCGAGCTGTGGGCGGGCGCGTACGTCTACAGCGACCGGCCCGACGACCAGCTGCGCGACGTCCTGGAACGCTTCGCGCCGCGCCTCGCGCCCTGGACCCGCTGCACGGCGTGCAACGGGCCGCTGACCGACGCCGACAAGGACGCGGTGCGCGACCAGCTGGAGACGGGCACGCAGAAGTCGTACGACGTCTTCGCGCGCTGCACCGAGTGCGGCCGGGTGTACTGGCGCGGCGCTCACCACGCCCGCCTGGAGGCGATCGTCACGGACGCGGTCCGCGAGTTCGGCGGCGCGACCGCCTGACCCGGCCCCTCGGCCCCTCGGGCCGTCCGGGCCGCCGGGCCGCACGGGCCGCACGGGCCGTCCGGCCGGGGGCTAGTCGAACTCGCCTGACCTCAGCCGCTCGATCTGACGCGCGCTCCGTTCGACGGTGCGCCGCATGTGCGTGGTGAGCAGGGCCAGTTCGGCGTCGCTGTAGTCGTCGAAGAGATCGCCCCAGGTGCCGTTGAGGCGCCGCCAGAACGCGCCGAGCTCGGCCATCCGCTCGGGCACGGCGGCCACCATGACCCGGCGCCGGTCCTCCGCGTCCCGCTCGCGCCGGACGTAGCCGGCCCGTTCGAGCCGGTCGACGAGCCGGGTGGCGGAACCGGTGGTGAGCCCGGTGAGCTCGGCGACCCGCCCGATGGTGACCGGCTCCTGCTCCAGGCTGAGCAGGTTGAGGCACTGCACGTCGGTCGGGTGCAGGCGCAGACGGTCGGCGACGGCCTGGTTGAACAGGGCGTAGGCGGCCATGGAGCGGCGGGCCTCGCCGTGCAACTCGGCCATCAGCGCGTCCCTGCGGGCGGTGTTCTGCTGCGGCATGCAGAGAGTGTACGAAGCAGCGACCGGACGGAAGGCCGCCCGCACCGGTAGCGCCGGCAGCCCGCGCCGTGGGCCTCGACACCCTCGCCACGTGACACCCGACCCGTGTGACGCCCCTGTCGGCCCTGTCCGCGTGACGCGTCCGGCTCGCGTGACTCCCCGGCCCTGCCTACGGCGCCTCCGCCGTCAGATACCGCTGCACGGTCGGCCCCAGCCAGGCCACCACCTCTTCACGGGTCATCTCGACGGCGGGCGGCAGCCTCAGCACGTAGCGCGTCAGCGCCATGCCCATGATCTGCGAGGCGGCGAGCGCCGCGCGGCGCGGCGCCTCGGCCGGGACGGGGCAGACGCCGCGGGTGACCGGGCCCAGCTGCTCGGCGAAGATCGCCTGGATCCGCTCGGCCCCGGCGGCGTTGGTGACGCCGACCCGCAGCATGCCGGTCAGCACGTCGTCGCGCTCCCAGCGGTCCAGGAAGTGCTCGACCAGGGTGGCGCCGACGTGCCGGGCCGGCAGCGCGCCGAGCTCGGGTATGTCCAGCTCGATCGCGGAGGCCGCGGCAAACAGCCCCTCCTTGTTGCCGTAGTAGCGCATGACCATCGACGGGTCGATCCCGGCGTCGCGGGCGATGGCCCGGATGGTCGCGCGCTCGTACCCCTCGGCGGCGAAGCGCTCGCGGGCGGCTTCGAGGATCGCGTTGCGGGTGGCGTCGGAGCGGCGTGCGGTCGTCATGCCAACAACTGTAGGCCAACGAGTGTTGACACGCCAGCAGCCTCCGGCCTACATTTGCCAACAAGCGTTGACCAACAGTCGTTGGCCAACGAGCGTAGGCATGAAGACACAGGCACGCAGGCACCCCCTGGAGGCAGCGATGAGCACCACGGGCAGCACGGGCACCACCACCTCTCCCACTCCTGCGCACGACACCGACGTCCTCGTCGTCGGCGCCGGCCCGACCGGGCTCCTGCTCGCCGGGGACCTCGCGGCCACCGGCCTGCGGGTCACGCTCGTCGAGCGCCGCGCCGCCGGGATGAGCAACCTGACCCGCGCCTTCGCCGTGCACGCCCGCACGCTCGAACAGCTCGACGCCCGCGGCCTCGCCGACGAGCTGGTCGCCACCGGCACCCGGCTCGACCGGCTCCGCCTCTTCGGCCGCGCCGCCCTCGACCTCTCGGGCCTGCGCTCCCGCTTCCCGTTCCTGCTCATCACCCCGCAGTACGAGGTGGAGCGCCTTCTGGAGCGCCGGGCGGTATCCGCGGGCGTGCGGTTCCGGTACGGGACGGAGCTGCGCGGCCTGCGCCAGGACGCCGACTCGGTCACCGCCGAACTGGCCGGCCCCGCCGAGCCCGCCGAACCCACGGAACCCACCGAGCCCACCGACTCTGCCGGCCCCGGACCCACGACCGTCCGCGCCCGCTATCTGGTCGGCACCGACGGCGTGCGCAGCGCCGTGCGCGGCGCGCTCGGCCTGCCCTTCCCGGGCGCCTCCGTGATCCGCTCCCTCGTCCTCGCGGACGTCCGGCTCGACCGGAAGCCCGAGGACCTGCTGACCGTCGCCGCGGGCGGCGACTGCTTCGCCTTCATCGCCCCCTTCGGCGACGGCTGGTACCGGGTGATGGGCTGGGACCGCACCCGCGAGCTCCCCGACGACGCGCCCGTCGACCTCGAAGACGTCCGGACGATCGCCCGCCGCGCCCTCGGCTCCGACTACGGCATGCACGACGCCCGCTGGGTCTCCCGCTTCCACAGCGACGAGCGCCAGGCCCCCGCCTACCGCTCGGGCCGCGTCTTCCTCGCCGGCGACGCCGCTCACGTCCACTCACCCGCGGGCGGCCAGGGCATGAACACCGGCCTCCAGGACGCCGCCAACCTCTCCTGGAAGCTCGCCGCCGTCCTCCGCGGCGAGGCGTCCGACCCCGAGGCCCTGCTCGACAGCTACCAGGCCGAGCGCCACCCCATCGGCGCCCGCGTGCTGCGCAGCAGCGGCGCCATCATCAGGCTCGCCATGGCCCACACCCCGCTCCGGCGCACCGCCCGCGCGGTCGCCGCCCGGATCCTCGGCAGCGTCAGGCCCGTCGCCGCCCGTGCCATGGGCCAGATCAGCGGCATCGGCATCTCCTACGGCCCCGGCGCGCGCCGCGTCCCCGATCTGAGCCTGCGCGAGGGCCGGCTCTACGAGCTGCTGCGCAAGGGCGAGTTCGTCCTGGTCGCCCCCGAGGGCACCGACCCGACCCTGCCCCGTACGGCACCGGTCGCGCCGGACCACGTCATACGCGCCACCTGGGCGAACCCGGCCCGCCGCGACATACTCCTGGTCCGCCCCGACGGCTACACGGCCGCGTAGCCACCCGGGCCACGACCCCGACCCCCGGCCCCGAACCGGGCGTCGGCCCCAGCCCCGAACCCGGACGCGGACGCGGCGTCGGACCCGGCCCCGGACCCGGACCCGGCCCCGGACCCGAACCGAGTGCCGGCCCCAGCCCCGGGCCAGGACCCACCCCCGTCCCGTCCCGTCCCGTCCCGTCAGAAGACGTACGGGTCGCCGGTGGCGAGGACCAGGACGCGGTGGCGGTCGTTCTGCGGATTGCGGTCGGCGACGCCGTCGCGCCACGCGGTCCGGATGTCCACGGTCAGCTCGTCCGGGCGGCCCGCGGTCCGCAGGGCGAGCGCGAGCTCGCCGGCCGCCCCGGCCGCCCGCAGCCCGCCCGTACGGCAGGAGACCACCCGGTCGCTGCTCCACAGGCAGGCCGGCGGCAGCTCCTGGCCGCCCGCCATCGGCACCGAGAAGGCGATCCGGACGGTCGCCTGCGAGACGTCCGAGGGGCCGTGGTTCTCACTGACCAGCCAGACGGCGAGCCGCCCGTCCCAGAGGGAGAGATGACCGTGGTGGGACAGATCCGCCTCAGGGCCGGCGGCCTGGGCGCCCGGGCCGGTACCGGTCACCAAGGCAGCGGCCAGGGCCGCGCCGAGCAGCGCCTTGCGCATCGCACTCATGACCCGAAGATACCGATTGATACCCATATGCCCTGACCATCCATCAGTCGCGTGTCCCGTGACACCCTTCCCCCATGCTGATCGCCCGCTCCGCCCTCCTCTTCGTCGTCGCCGCCCTCTTCGAGATCGGCGGCGCCTGGCTCGTCTGGCAGGGCGTACGCGAACACCGCGGGTGGATCTGGATCGGCGCCGGCATGCTCGCCCTCGGCGTCTACGGCTTCGTCGCCACGCTCCAGCCCGACGCCGAGTTCGGCCGCATCCTCGCCGCCTACGGCGGTGTGTTCGTCGCCGGCTCGCTCGCCTGGGGCATGGTCGCCGACGGCTACCGCCCCGACCGCTGGGACGTCACGGGCGCGCTGATCTGCCTCGCCGGCATGGCCGTCATCATGTACGCGCCCCGCGGCCACTGACCGGCGCCCGGCCCGCCCGCCTATCCTGACCAGGCCATCGACACAATCGACCGTACGCGCGAGGAGCACCCCATGACCGCCGCCGGCAAGCCCATCGCCGTCGTCACCGGAGCCAGCAGCGGCATCGGTGCCGCCACCGCCCGGCAGCTCGCCGCCGCCGGCTACCGCGTGGTCCTCACCGCCCGCCGCAAGGACCGCATCGAGGCCCTCGCCGCCGAGATCACCGAGGCCGGCCACCAGGCCACCGCCTACGCCCTCGACGTCACCGACCGCGCCGCCGTCGACGAGTTCGCCACCGCCTTCCGCAGCCTCGCCGTCCTCGTCAACAACGCCGGCGGCGCCCTCGGCGCCGACCCGGTCGCCACCGGCGACCCCGAGGACTGGCGCCGCATGTACGAGGTCAACGTCATCGGCACGCTGAACATGACCCAGGCCCTGCTGCCCGCCCTCACGGCGAGCGGCGACGGCACG
This sequence comes from Streptomyces sp. NPDC004327, assembly GCF_042873935.1. NCBI lineage: Bacteria > Bacillati > Actinomycetota > Actinomycetes > Kitasatosporales > Streptomycetaceae > Streptomyces > Streptomyces sp. NPDC004327. The sequence goes on from NZ_JBIAME010000012.1 coordinate 331,281, forward strand.
GTCGTCGTCCTCTCCTCCACCGCCGGCCACGCCACCTACGAGGGCGGCGCGGGCTACGTCGCCGCCAAGAACGGCGCCCGCGTCCTCGCCGAGACCCTCCGCCTGGAGATCGTCGGCACCCCGGTCCGCGTGATCGAGATCGCCCCCGGCATGGTCAAGACCGAGGAGTTCGCCACCACCCGCTTCGGCGGCGACACCGAGAAGGCCGCCAAGGTCTACGCCGGCGTGGCCGAACCGCTGACCGCCGACGACGTCGCCGACACCATCACCTGGGCCTGCACCCGCCCGCCGCACGTCAACATCGACCTGCTGGTCGTCCGCCCCCGCGCCCAGGCCTCCAACACCAAGGTCCACCGCGAACTCTGACCCGGACGAGTCCCGGCCCGGAGCGCCGCCGGGCCGGGCCCACCCGGCGGTGCTTCACTGACGGCATGCCCTTCGAACGCTACGGCGTACTCTCGGGAACCCTGTACCGCCACTACCGCGACCAGCCCGACAACCAGGGCCGCTGGTTCCACGTCCACGCGGAGGTGGACGCGCCCGGCCGGCGGTACCACTGCGCCATCGACGTCGACAGCCATCAGTCCAACGTCGGCGTCCAGTGGAAGACCTTCGTCCTGGACTCGTCCGCCGTCGGCGCGGCCACCGCCCTCGCCCAGGGCGTCCACGACCTCGCGCCCACCCCGGACTCCGGCGCGCTGGACTATCTGCGCCACCCTGCCCTGGTGGACCGCTCCGGCGTCCTCTTCGAGCGCCGCCCGCCGTCCTGGCTCCAGGAACTGCTCGACCTCTTCGGCTCACGCCCCTGGCAGGCGGGCTCCAACCTGGACGCCGCCACCGCGCTCGAACCGATGCTGACCCCGGGCCGGCACGTCCTCGTCTTCGGCGAACCGTTCGACGACGGCCCCGGGGGCGAGGCCGGCATGCACAACATCCACCAGAACCAGGGCGACCCCGCCGGCTCCCAGTGGTGGCCGGAGAACGGCCCCTGGCAGGACGGCGCCACCCTCACCCAGCGCCCCGACGGCCGCTGGGACGTCTTCCTGAACCGGTTCTCCAGCCAGGCCGACCGCACGGACACCCAGGGCCACCCCCACGCCTGAACGCGACGCGGCGGGGCGCCGCGGGTTCTCACCCGCGGCGCCCCGCCGTTCACCGGACGTCAGCCCTCACCAGGCGTCAGCCCTTCACACAGATGACCTGCTTCAGCTTCGCGACCACCTCGACCAGGTCCCGCTGCTGCTCGATGACCTGCTCGATCGGCTTGTAGGCGCCCGGGATCTCGTCCACGACGCCGGAGTCCTTGCGGCACTCCACGCCCCGCGTCTGCTCCTCCAGGTCCCGGGTCGAGAAGCGCCGCTTCGCCGCGCTCCGGCTCATCCGGCGCCCCGCGCCGTGCGAGGCGGAGTTGAAGGAGGCCACGTTGCCGAGCCCCTTCACGATGTACGAACCGGTGCCCATCGAGCCCGGGATGATCCCGTACTCGCCGGAGCCGGCCCGGATCGCGCCCTTACGGGTGACCAGCAGGTCCAAGCCCTGGTACCGCTCCTCGGCCACGTAGTTGTGGTGGCAGGAGATCACCTGGTCGAAGGTCACCTTCGCCTTGCGGAACTCCCGGCGGACGACCTCCTGGAACAGCGCCATCATGATCGCGCGGTTGTACTGCGCGTACTCCTGCGCCCAGAACAGGTCGTTGCGGTACGCCGCCATCTGCGGGGTGTCCGCGACGAACACCGCGAGGTCGCGGTCGACCAGGCCCTGGTTGTGCGGCAGCTTCTGCGCCTCGCCGATGTGGTGCTCGGCGAGCTCCTTGCCGATGTTCCGGGAGCCGGAGTGCAGCATCAGCCAGACCGCGCCCGTCTCGTCGAGACAGAACTCGACGAAGTGGTTGCCGCTGCCGAGCGTTCCCATCTGCTGCCCCGCCCGTTCGCGGCGGAACTTGACGGAGTCGGCGACGGTGTCGAAGCGCGACCAGAAGTCGTCCCACCCCGCCGTCGGGAACTTGTAGAGCCGCCCCGGGTCCACCGTCTCCCGGTGCATCCCGCGACCCACCGGGATCGCCTGCTCGATCTTCGACCGCAGCCGCGACAGGTCGCCCGGCAGGTCGTTCGCCGTCAGCGACGTCCTGACCGCCGACATGCCGCAGCCGATGTCGACGCCGACCGCCGCCGGGCACACCGCGCCGCGCATGGCGATGACCGAGCCGACCGTGGCGCCCTTGCCGTAGTGCACGTCGGGCATGACGGCCAGGCCCTTGATCCACGGCAGGGTCGACACGTTGTGCAGCTGCCGCATCGCGCCGTCCTCGACGGAGGACGGATCGGTCCACATCCGGATGGGCACCTTCACGCCCGGCACTTCGACGTACGACATACTTCCTACTTCCCCCGAAAAGTCTGATAGCGCAAAAACCGGAGCCAAAGCCCGTACAGGTGACCGCGGACCGGCATCAACGGCCGTGCGTGCGATACACATTGTGTTCACCTCGCCTCGCGGGGCAGCAAACAGTTTTCGGGGGATTCCTCCGGGAGTCCGGAGAAGGGAGCCTGGGATCGTGCAGCGCAAGGCGTACGTGCTCTCAGCGGCCGCTCTCGCCGTCGGTCTCGGGATCGGCCTGAGCGGCTGCTCCTCCGGCACCGCGGCGAACGTCGACGCCGTCGACTCCAAGGCGGGCCCCGCCGCCGCCTCCGCCGCGCCGCCCGGGCGCTACCGGACGCTGTTCGAACCGTGCGGCGCCGTGCCCCTGGCCACACTGAAGGAGCTGCTGCCGGGTGCCGCCGGGCTGCCCGACGCCGAGCGCGACCGCGTCTACCGCGGCACCGCGGCGGCCACGTTCGACACCGACCGCCGGGTGGGCTGCAGTTGGAAGGCGGCCACGCCCGACGCCACGGACCAGCTGACGCTCGACATCGAGCGGGTCGTCTCCTACGACCCGCTGGTCAGCGACGACGACCGGGCGCATCAGGTGTTCACGGGGAAGCAGTCGGCCGCGGGCATCGCGCCGGCGGCCCCGACCACGACGCCCCCCGCGACGGCCCCCGCGTCCACGGCGCCGGGGACGCCCAAGTCGTCGGCGTCGACGGCCCCGGGCGCTCCGCCGGCCGGGAACGAGCCGGCGCACGCCCCGCAGGGCCCGGCCACGCCGCCCGTGATCCCGGCCGCGACCGCCACCGCCACCACGAACACGGCGACGCCCCCCGCCACGTCCCCCACCGCCGGCCTGGAGCCGCGCGCGCTCGACGGTCTCGGCGACGCCGCGTACCTCGACGACACGCTCGTCACCACCGGTCCGTCCGGCCAGCAGCGGCTCGTCAGCGTGGTCTTCCGCACATCGAACGTCATCGTGACGGTCTCCTACGAGGAGCAGACGACGTCCTCGGCCGACGCCCCCGATCGCGCGGAACTGCAGGAAAAGGCCCGGAATCTGGCCGGTCTGCTGGCCGACCGGCTGGAGGAGTAGCCGAGGGAGTAGCGGTCCGCATCCACTCCGTGACCGCCGCCGGACCACGTAACGTGTCGGCGTACCGTGGCCGCCCGGCCGCCGGCCGCCCAAGCGACTGCCCAAGCGACTGAAGGAACCATGCAGCGATCTGCCCCGCGACTTTCCCGCATACTCGCCTGCGCCGCCGTCCCGGTGATGCTCGTCGCCGCCGGCTGCTCGTCCGGCTCCGACTCCGGCTCCGGGGACAAGGGGTCCGGCACGCCGGACAAGGCCGCCTCCTCTGCCGCAGGCACGCCGTCGGCGGCGCCGACGACGAAGAAGGTCGAACCGGCGAAGTTCGCGAAGCTCCCGGAGATCTGCAAGGCGCTGTCGTCGAAGACGATCGACGAGCTCGTGCCGAAGGCCAAGAACGACAAGGGCACGGCCGCCACCTCCAGCGACACGACCAGCCGCGGCGGCTGCTCGTGGAACGGCCTTGAGGACAAGGGCACCAAGGGCTCGAACTACCGCTGGCTCGACGTGTCGTTCTACCGCTACGAGTCGGACGCGACGCTCGGCAGCGGCCAGGAGCGCGCCGCCGACAACTACGCCAAGGAGCTCGCGAAGGTCCAGGCGACCGGGGGCGCGAAGGACCTGAAGACGACGAAGGCGCCGGGCGTCGGCGACCAGGCGGACGTCGTGTCGTACGAGCTGCGCAAGACGGACGAGGACTTCCAGTACGGGTCGGTCGTGGCCCGCACGGGCAACGTCGTGGTGCTCCTCTCGTACAACGGCGCCGGCTACTCGGGCGCCAAGACGCCGTCGGAGAAGTGGATCACCGACGGCGCGCTGAAGGCGGCGAAGGAGGCCGTGGCGGCGGTCGCCACGGCCAACAAGTAGCCGACCAGGAGCGGCCGTACAGCCGGTACGCAGCGGTTCGTCCCGCTTTGCGCGAAGCCCGCGCCTCCCCCGGAGGCCGGGCTTCCCGCGCATGTGCCAGTCTGTGCCCGCGAGATGTCGTTCGACGGGAGGGGATCGCGGGTGGCCGCGATGCAGCTGACACGCACGCACCGCATACTCATCGGCATGGTCGTCGCCGGTGCGGTGATCATCGCCGGAATCGGTTTCGCCGGGTCGTACGCGGCGGTGCGCGCGCTGGCGGTCGCGAAGGGCTTCGGCACCTTCTCGTACTTCTTCCCGATCGGCATCGACGCGGGCATCTGTGTGCTGCTCGCGCTCGACCTGCTGCTGACGTGGATCCGCATCCCGTTCCCGCTGCTGCGTCAGACGGCGTGGCTGCTGACGGCGGCGACGATCGCGTTCAACGGCGCGGCGGCGTGGCCGGACCCGCTGGGTGTCGGCATGCACGCGGTGATCCCGGTGCTGTTCGTCGTCGCGGTGGAGGCCGCGCGGCACGCGGTGGGCCGGATCGCGGACATCACGGCCGACAAGCACATGGAGGGCGTGCGGCTGACGCGCTGGCTGCTCTCGCCGATTCCGACGTTCCTGCTGTGGCGGCGGATGAAGCTGTGGGAGCTGCGGTCGTACGAGCAGGTGATCAAGCTGGAGCAGGAGCGGCTGGTCTACCAGGCGCGCCTGCAGGCCCGTTACGGCCGCTTGTGGCGGCGCAAGGCGCCGGTGGAGGCGCTGATGCCGCTGCGTCTGGCGAAGTACGGCGTGCCGCTGGCGGAGACGGCGCCCGCCGGACTCGCGGCGGCGGGCGTGGAGCCCGTGCTGCTGCCGCAGGTGGCGCAGGTGGCGCAGGTGGCGCAGGTGGCGGTGGCCCAGCAGGCGGCGCAGCCGCAGCTTCCCCAGGCCGCGGTCCAGGCACAGCCGGTGCCGCAGCAGGTGCAGCAGCAGGTGCCCGCGCCGGTCCCGGCACAGAACGCGCCGGTCCAGGACGGCCAGCCGGATCAGGCGGTCCAGGCCGTCCAAGCCGTCCAGGCGCAGACGGACGGTTCGGGCAACCCGTGGTTCGTCGCCCAGCAGGTCTCGCCGGACGCCTACCAGGGCACGTACGCCCCGCAGTTCGTCGAGGGCCTGGAGCCCACCCCGGTGCCGATCCCGCAGGGCCCGGAGGACGTTCCTCCGCCGGGCCCCGAGCAGTTCGAGGAGTACCAGGAGTTCGTGGACGAGCCGTCCCTCGACGGCTTCGCGGACTCCGCGTACAAGGCGATGTACGACTACTACGAGGAGTGGCAGGACCTGCCGACCTCGGAGCAGCTCGACATATGGCTGAGCGACAAGTACGGGATCACGCACCCCCGCAGCGCGTCGATCCTGCGTGAGCTGACGCCGCGGCTGCGGCAGCAGGTCGAGCAGGAACTCGCCGAGAGCCACACCCCGTAGCGGCCCCCGCGCGCCGAGGCGGCTACGCCTTGGCGCGTATCTTCATCGTCTCGCCGAACGCGGCCAGCACGAGGCCGACGGCGAAGATGGCGAGGTAGCCGGGGGTGGGGATGTCCCACCACTTGTGGAGCAGGCCCCAGGGTCCGTCCCCGAAGAGCCGTCCGCCGGCGCCGAGTCCGCCCTGGACGAGTGCGATCCAACCGATGATGGCCATGGCTTCGTTCTTCATGCCTCCACCGTCTCTCGCCCACGCACCCGTTTCGTCGTGCGCACGACGGAAACCGCCCTCCTCCGAACGATGCAGAGGAGGGCGGCTTTCCGCTTCCTGACGCCGCCCTCGCGCCGCTCGGCCCCAGGGGGCCTCACGGGCTTCGGGTGGCTGCGCCGGACTCCGTCCGGCGGGGCCGAGGTGCTCCGACTTACGCGCCGAGCAGCTTGCGCACCCGGTCCGCGCCCACGGCCAGCAGCAGCGTCGGCAGACGCGGGCCGGTCTCGCGGCTGACGAGGAGCTTGTAGAGCAGGGCGAAGAAGGAGCGCTGGGCCAGCTTCAGCTCGGGGGTCGGCTTGGCCTCGGGGGTGAGGCCGGCCATGACCTTCGGGACGCCGTAGACCAGGGTGGTCAGGCCGTCGAGGGACCAGTGGGTGTCCAGGCCCTCCAGAAGCAGGCGGAGCGACTCGCGGCCCTCGTCGTCGAGGGTGGCGAGCAGCTCGGCGTCGGGCTCCTCGCGGACGATGGTGCGCTGGTCGGCCGGGACCTGGGTGGTGATCCAGTTCTCGGCGCGGTCCAGGCGCGGGCGGACCTCGTCGAGCGTGGTGACCGGGTTCTCCGGGTCGAGCTCGCCGAGGATGCGCAGGGTCTGCTCGTCGTGGCCGGCGGTGATGTCCATGACCGAGGCGAGCGTGCGGTACGGCAGCGGGCGCGGCGTGCGGGGCAGCTCGCCGGCGGCGGTGCGGGCCGCGCGCGCGTACGCCGCAGCGTCGGCGGGGAGGACCGAGCCGTCGGCGACCTTGGCCTCCAGCTTGTCCCACTCGTCGTAGAGCCGCTGGATCTCCTGGTCGAAGGCGATCTTGAACGACTGGTTGGGCTTGCGGCGGGCGTACAGCCAGCGCAGGATCTGCGGCTCCATGATCTTCAGCGCGTCCGCCGCGGTGGGCACGCCCCCGCGCGAGGACGACATCTTGGCCATGCCGCTGATGCCGACGAACGCGTACATGGGGCCGATCGGCTGCACGCCGCCGAAGATGCCGACGATCTGGCCGCCGACCTGGAAGGAGGAGCCGGGCGAGGAGTGGTCGACGCCGGACGGCTCGAAGATGACGCCCTCGTAGGCCCAGCGCATGGGCCAGTCGACCTTCCAGACCAGCTTGCCGCGGTTGAACTCGCTGAGCTTGACGGTCTCGGCGAAGCCGCAGTTCGAGCAGGTGTAGGCCAGCTCGGTGGTGTCGTCGTCGTACGAGCTGACGGTGGTGAGGTCCTTCTCGCACTGGCCGCAGTAGGGCTTGTACGGGAAGTAGCCCGCGCCGCCGCCGGAGCCGTCGTCCTCGCCGGCGGCGCCGGAGCCCTCGGCGGCCTCCAGCTCGGCCTCGTCGACGGGCTTCTGCGACTGCTTCTTCGGCGCCTTCTTCGTCCGGTACTGGTCGAGGATGGCGTCGATGTCACCGCGGTGGCGCATCGCGTGCAGGATCTGCTCGCGGTAGACGCCGGAGGTGTACTGCTCGGTCTGGCTGATCGGGTCGTACTCGACGCCGAGCTCGGCGAGCGCCTCGACCATGGCGGCCTTGAAGTGCTCGGCCCAGTTCGGGTGCGCGGAGCCGGCCGGGGCCGGGACGGAGGTCAGGGGCTTGCCGATGTGCTCGGCCCACGACTTGTCGATGCCCTCGATGCCGTCCGGCACCTTGCGGTAGCGGTCGTAGTCGTCCCAGGAGATCAGGTGCCGGACCTCGTGACCGCGGCGGCGGATCTCGTCGGCGACCAGGTGCGGGGTCATGACCTCGCGCAGGTTGCCCAGGTGGATCGGGCCGGACGGGGAGAGGCCGGAGGCGACGACGACCGGTTTGCCAGGCGCACGTCGCTCCGACTCGGCGATGACCTCGTCCGCGAAACGGGAGACCCAGTCGGTCTCGGTGCTGCTCTGAGCCACGGTCGGTTCGTCCTTCTTCCTTGGTTCCCTCGAAGCCTTACAGCTGCGTCGGTCCTACGTCAGTCATTGTCCCAGACGGAATGGCCCCGTCCGAGGTTGTCCACAGGGTGGAAGTTGTCCACAGGTCCGGGATGGGCGGGGAAAACGCGTTGCCCTCCCATGGGACACTTGACAAGCGATACAGCCCATCATCCTCCGACACAGGAACGGAAGCTCATGGCCTCGGTCCCTTCCCTCGCTTCGACCGTGCAGCAGCGCCTCGCGGAAGGTCTCTCGGCAGCCCTGCCGGAGGCCGGATCCGCCGACCCGCTGCTCCGACGAAGCGACCGGGCCGACTTCCAGGCCAACGGCATCCTGGCGCTCGCCAAGCGGCTGAAGGGCAACCCGCGCGAGCTGGCCACCCAGGTCGTCGACGCCATCCCGGCGAACGACGTGCTGAAGGAGATCGAGGTCTCCGGCCCCGGCTTCCTCAACATCACCGTCTCCGACCGGGCGATCATCGACACGCTGGCCGCCCGCGCCGCCGACGACCGGCTCGGCGTGCCGTTCAACCCGTCGGCCGGCACGACGGTGATCGACTACGCGCAGCCGAACGTGGCGAAGGAGATGCACGTCGGCCACCTGCGGTCCGCCGTCATCGGCGCCGCCATGGTCGAGATCCTGGAGTTCACCGGCGAGCAGGTGGTCCGGCGCCACCACATCGGCGACTGGGGCACCCAGTTCGGCATGCTCATCCAGTACCTGATGGAGCACCCGCACGAGCTGGACCACAAGGCCGACGGCGCGGACGCGGAGGTCTCCGGCGAGGAGGCCATGTCCAACCTGAACCGGCTCTACAAGGCCTCCCGCGCGCTCTTCGACTCCGACGAGGCGTTCAAGACCCGCGCCCGGGCCCGCGTCGTGGAGCTGCAGGCGGGCGACGAGGAGACGCTGGCGCTGTGGCAGCGGTTCGTCGACGAGTCGAAGATCTACTTCTACTCGGTCTTCGAGAAGCTCGACATGGACATCCGCGACCCCGACATCGTCGGCGAGTCCGGCTACAACGACATGCTCCAGGAGACCTGCCGGCTCCTTGAGGAGTCGGGCGTCGCGGTCCGCTCCGAGGGCGCGCTGTGCGTGTTCTTCGACGACGTCAAGGGCCCGGACGGCAACCCGACGCCGCTGATCGTCCAGAAGTCCGACGGCGGCTTCGGCTACGCGGCGACCGACCTGTCCGCCATCCGCGACCGCGTGCGGAACCTGAAGGCGACGACGCTGCTGTACGTGGTGGACGCCCGCCAGTCGCTGCACTTCAAGATGGTCTTCGAGACGGCCCGCCGGGCCGGCTGGCTGAACGACGAGGTGAAGGCCGTCCAGCTGGCCTTCGGCACGGTCCTCGGCAAGGACGGCAAGCCGTTCAAGACCCGCGAGGGCGAGACGGTGCGGCTGGTGGACCTGCTGGACGAGGCGATCGAGCGGGCGTCCGCGGTCGTCCGCGAGAAGGCCCAGGACCTGTCGGAGGCGGAGATCACCGAGCGCGGTGCCCAGGTGGGCATCGGCGCGGTGAAGTACGCGGACCTGTCGACGTCGGCGGCGCGGGACTACAAGTTCGACCTGGACCAGATGGTCTCGCTCAACGGCGACACCTCGGTCTACCTCCAGTACGCGTACGCCCGTATCCAGTCGATCCTGCGCAAGGCCGGCGACGCCAAGCCGGCGGCCCACCCGGAGCTGGAGCTCGCGGCCTCGGAGCGGGCGCTCGGCCTCCACCTGGACTCGTTCGGCGAGCTCGTCCAGGAAGCCGCCGAGGAGTACGCGCCGCACAAGCTGGCCGCGTACCTGTACCAGCTGGCCTCGCTGTACACGACGTTCTACTCGGAGTGCCCGGTCCTGAAGGCGGACACCCCCGACCAGGTCGAGAACCGCCTCTTCCTGTGCGACCTGACCGCCCGCACCCTGCACAAGGGCATGGCGCTGCTCGGCATCCGGACGCCCGAGCGCCTCTGACGGCACACGGCACGACGAGGGGACCGGGTCACTCCTGCTTGACCCAGGTCCCCTCGTCGGGCCAGTAGCCGTACGTCGGACGTCCCGCGATGGCGGTGGTGCGGAACAGCTGCCCGCCGTCGTCCACGCGTACCGTCCCGTGCTGCTCACCGCTGCTCCAGGCCAGCTCCAGGTACCAGGAGGTAGCGTACTGCTCGGTGTGCACGTCCAGGTTGAGGACCTGGGGGTCGCCGGCGGACACCTTGTACGGGAAGTCCTTGGCCGGCACCACGCGGTCGCCGTCCTGTCCGGCGACGGGCTTCAGGTAGGGGCGCGGGGCGTCGAGGTCGGCGTCGAAGGTCTGCGGGGTGATGCCGCTGCCGCAGCCGTCCCCCATGGAGAAGACCGATCCGGCCAGCGGCTCGGCCCGCTGCGCGACGCGCACGTGGAGCCCGGTGAGCACCACGGGTGCCTGGGTGCTGCCGGTGACGGTGAGCTGGACCCGCAGGTGACCGCCGTCGGTCCCGCCGAGCGCCCTGGCCCAGCCGCGGGTGTCCTGGGGCGTGGGCGGCGGCGGGACGTGCCCGGGCTGCTGGCCGAGCACGTAGTACTGGCCGCAGGGCTCGTCCCAGTTGTACGAGCTGATGCCGACGCTCAGGGGCGCGGGCGGCCCCGTGTCGGCGCCCGCCCCGGCGGCCCCGGCCCCCCTGTCGTCGGCGCGCCCCGCGACGTACACGGCGGGGACGGCCAGGCCGACGACCGCGACGGCGGCGAGCAGGACGACGAGCCGCTTGCGGGACCGCGGGACGCCGCCCGTGGCGGGTGCGGCGTCGACGACGGGTCCGGCCCCGACGGCTCCGGCCGCGGCCCCCGGAGCCCGTACCCCTCCTGCACCTGCCCCTGCCTCTGCCCCCGGAGCCCCGGCCCCCTCACCGACCTCGGCAACCCCAGCAGCCTCTGACGCCTCCCCCGGCGCGACTGCCGCCTCGGCTACCCGCTCGGCTGCCGGCCCAGCCCCCGCTTCAGCCCCCGCCTCGGATCCCGCCTCCGGCTCCGACTCCGGCTCGCCCTTCCCCCGCCGTCGCGCCTCGTCCGCCAGGATCCAGGCCCGGTGCAGTTCGACGAGCTCCTCGCGGGTGGCCCCGCAGAGCCGCCCGAGCCGTTCGACGGGGGCGAACTCGGTCGGCACGGCGTCGCCGTTGCAGTACCGGTGGAGGGTCGAGGTGCTGACGTGCAGCCGTTTCGCCAGGGTCCCGTAGCTGAGCCCGGAGCGTTCCTTCAGTGCGCGCATCAGCTCCGCGAAGCCGTCCGCCGCCTCCATCCACATCTCCCCGCGTCCCGGGAACGCATTCCAGGGGATGGTCATTTCCCCAGGTCACGGTGGGTGTGAGCGTTCCAGCGTCCCCCATTGTCCCGTGCCGATTGCGAGTGGATCACCCCGCCCGCAAGGTATGAGCCATGCCGAACAGCCGCGTCACCGACGCCCTGGCACTGGCGATCCTCATCGTCTGCACGGCGGTCGTGATCGCTCTGCTGAAGCCGCACTGACCGCACGACGCGCCGCAGCAGGACGGACCGCACCACTCACCGCCACCGCACCATCGACCGCACCGCTCACAGAGAACCCACGGGGACCCACCATGCGCACGCTCGCCCGCCGCCTCGCCCTGCCCGCCACCGCCCTCGTGGCGGCGCTCGCCCTCACCGCCTGCCAGTCGGACGGCACCCCGGCCGCCGCGAAGCCGAACCCGGCCAAGCCCGCGTCGGCGACGTCGGCCGCCCCCGCCGACGGGACGGCCCCGACGCCGCGGCCCACCGCCTCCGCCGCGGAGCAGGCCGCCCGGCCGACGCCCACCACCGGGCATGCCACGCGGCCCGGCACGAAGCCCGACGCCAAGCCCGCGTCGAAGCCCACCGCCAAGCCGGGCGGCGGGACGTCCTCGGACCAGGCCGTCATCACCACCTGCACGGCGTCGCACACGAAGATCGTGGCCAGCAAGGTCAGCCGCCCGGTCAACCACCTGGTCCTGAGCGTCACCAACGTCGGCAGCCGCCCCTGCAACGCCCTGAACGCGCCGTTCGTGGGCTTCGACGACGCGCAGGCCACGATCAGGACCGTCGAGGACAGCAAGCCGCAGGCGGTGGTGACGCTGATGCCGGGCGAGACGGGCTACGCGTCGGTGATCCTCACCGGAGAGCCGGGCCCGGACACCCACGGGCGCGCCGTCCGCACGATCAAGGTGTACCTGACCGAGGCCGACGGGAAGACGGTGACGGCGCCGAGCGGCACGTTCGCCGACGACGGCGCCGCCGTGTCGTACTGGCAGCGCACCCTGGAGGAAGCGCTCACGTACTGAGGCACCCGGGCCTCAGCGGTTGATCGGATGGGAGGTCCGCCCCGAGACCTCGTCGATCTCGGTGTGGGCCTTCTGCAGCAGCTGCGAGGCGAGGTCCATGAGCGCCCGGGCCCCGGCGATCTCCTCTCCGACCCGCAGCTGGTCCGGGTCGGAGGGGTGCCGATTGGCGTTGCCGTGGGCGCGGAACTCGGTGCCGTCACCGAGCCGCACCATGGCCGCCGCCCTCGTCCGGTCGCCTTCCTCCCGGAACTCCATCTCGACGTGCCATCCGACGAGCGTGTTCATCATGAGGACCACCTCCGGAGGGGTACCTGTCGGCTACCTATCCAGAGTGCGCCGCGCCCAGCTTCTGCGCGACCTCCGTCGCCCAGTACGTGAGGATCATCTGCGCGCCGGCCCGGCGGATACCGGTCAGGGTCTCGAAGATCGCCTTGTCGCGGTCGATCCAGCCCTTCTCCGCGGCGGCCTCGACCATCGCGTACTCGCCGCTGATCTGGTACGCGGCGACCGGCACGTCCACGGCGTCGGCGACCTTGGCCAGGATGTCGAGGTACGGGCCGGCCGGCTTCACCATGACCATGTCGGCGCCCTCCTCGAGGTCGAGGGCGAGCTCCCGCATGGACTCGCGCACGTTGGCGGGATCCTGCTGGTAGGTCTTGCGGTCGCCGGTCAGCGAGGAGCCGACGGCCTCGCGGAAGGGGCCGTAGAAGGCGGAGGAGTACTTCGCGGTGTACGCGAGGACCGACACGTCCTCCTTGCCGATGGTGTCCAGGGCGTCCCTGATCACCCCGACCTGGCCGTCCATCATCCCGGACGGGCCGACGACGTGGACGCCGGCGTCGGCCTGGACCTGGGCCATCTCGGCGTAGCGCTCCAGGGTGGCGTCGTTGTCGACGCGCCCGTCGGCGTCCAGGACGCCGCAGTGGCCGTGGTCGGTGTACTCGTCCAGGCACAGGTCCGACATGATCACCAGGTCGTCGCCGACCTCGGCCCGCACGTCCCGGATCGCCACCTGCAGGATCCCGTCCGGGTCCGTGCCAGCCGTACCGGCGGCGTCCTTCTTCGCGTCCTCCGGCACGCCGAACAGCATGATCCCGGAGACCCCCGCCTCCAGCGCCTCCACGGCGGCCTTCCGCAGCGTGTCCCGCGTGTGCTGCACCACGCCCGGCATCGCCGAGATCGGCACGGGCTCGGTCACGCCCTCCCGCACGAACGCGGGCAGGATCAGATCGGCCGGATGCAGCCGCGTCTCGGCCACCATCCGCCGCATGGCGGGCGTCGTCCGCAGCCGCCGCGGCCGCGCTCCGGGGAAGGATCCGTACGAGTTCATCCTCCGAGGCTACGCCCGCGGACAGGGTGCGTTTACCGACACGGTGTTGCCGCGCGAGGGGCCCGCAGCGCCCCCGTGCACCCGCCACTGCGCCCGCCCGCGCCCCGACGCACGCGGGGCGCGGGCCCCGAAGGAACCCGCGCCCCGCGCACGTCGGCAAAGCCGGCGGCTTACGTCGTCCTGCGCCTGCGCGCACCCGGCCGGCGCTCGCTCGGCCGCGTCACCGGGTCGCCCGCCTCCAGCGCCGCCGCGCGACGGCGCAGGCCGAACTCCGCGAGGGCCTCGGCCAGCTTGTGGACCGAGGGCTCGGGCGAGAGGACGTCGACGCGCAGGCCGTGCTCCTCCGCCGTCTTCGCGGTCGCCGGGCCGATACAGGCGATCACCGTGACGTTGTGCGGCTTGCCGGCGATGCCGACCAGGTTCCGCACGGTCGACGACGAGGTGAAGAGCACGGCGTCGAAGCCGCCGCCCTTGATCGCCTCGCGCGTGTCCGCCGGCGGCGGCGAGGCGCGCACGGTGCGGTAGGCCGTGACGTCGTCGACCTCCCAGCCGAGCTCGATCAGGCCCGCGACGAGCGTCTCGGTCGCGATGTCGGCGCGCGGCAGGAAGACGCGGTCGATCGGGTCGAAGACCGGGTCGTAGGGCGGCCAGTCCTCCAGGAGGCCGGCGGCGGACTGCTCGCCGCTCGGCACCAGGTCCGGCTTCACACCGAAGTCGACCAGCGCGGCGGCGGTCTGCTCGCCCACCGCGGCGACCTTGATGCCGGCGAAGGCGCGGGCGTCGAGCCCGTACTCCTCGAACTTCTCGCGGACGGCCTTCACCGCGTTGACCGACGTGAAGGCGATCCACTCGTAGCGGCCGGTGACCAGGCCCTTGACCGCACGCTCCATCTGCTGCGGCGTGCGCGGCGGCTCGACGGCGATGGTCGGGACCTCGTGCGGCACGGCGCCGTACGAACGCAGCTGGTCGGAGAGCGACGCGGCCTGCTCCTTGGTGCGCGGGACGAGCACGCGCCAGCCGAAGAGCGGCTTGGACTCGAACCACGACAGCTGGTCGCGCTGTGCGGCCGCGCTGCGCTCGCCGACCACGGCTATCGCCGGGCGGTGGCCCTCGGGCGACGGGAGCACCTTGCCCTGCTTGAAGACCTGGGCGATGGTGCCGAGCGTCGCCGTCCAGGTGCGCTGGCGGGTCGTCGTGCCGCCGATGGTGACGGTGAGCGGGGTGTCCGGCTTACGGCCGGCCGCCACCAGCTCACCGGCCGCCGCGGCGACCGAGTCGAGAGAGGTCGAGACGACGACGGTGCCGTCGGAGGCGCCGACCTCGGCCCAGCACCGGTCGTCGGCGGTACGGGCGTCGACGAAGCGGACGTCCGTGCCCTGCGCGTCGCGCAGCGGGACACCGGCGTACGCGGGCACGCCGACGGCCGTGGCGACGCCCGGGACGACCTCGAAGGGGATGCCGGCGGAGGCGCAGGCGAGCATCTCGCCGCCCGCGTTGCCGTCGAGGCCGGGGTCGCCGGTCACCGCACGGACGACCCGCTTGCCGCCCCTCGCGGCCTCCATGACAAGATTGGTCGCATCCCTCAACACGGGGACTCCGACGGTTGTTGACGCCTCGTCGACAACCGTCAGCTCAGGCGTGCTCACGCCCGCGCGCGCATGCCCGCGAACGACTTCGAGCACCTCCGGCTCGGCGATCAGGACGTCCGCGCCGGCCAGGGCTTCGACGGCCCGGAGCGTCAGCAGTCCGGGGTCGCCGGGTCCGGCGCCGAGGAAGGTGACGTGACCGTGGCCGGGGAAGGCGGCGGACGCGGGGCTGGTGGTCGGGCTGGTGGGGCTCAAAGTGCTCGCTCCCCCATAAGACCGGCCGCACCCTTGGCGAGCATCTCGTCCGCGAGTTCGCGTCCGAGGGCCACCGCCTCCTCGTAGGAGGTGGGTACGGGACCGGTGGTGGACAGCTGCACCAGCGTGGAGCCGTCGGTGGTGCCGACGACGCCGCGCAGGCGCATTTCGGTGACAGTCTGCTCAGGACCAGGGCCGTCTGCCAGCAGGTCGGCCAGCGCACCCACGGGTGCGGAGCAGCCGGCCTCCAGGGCGGCGAGCAGGGTTCGCTCGGCGGTCACGGCGGCCCGGGTGTACGGGTCGTCGAGCTCGGCGAGCGCGGCGACGAGTGCGGCGTTCGACGCCAGGCACTCGACGGCCAGGGCCCCCTGACCGGGGGCGGGCAGGACCGTGTCGACCGACAGGTGGTCGACCGACAGGGAGCCGGTGAGCTCCTCGGTTCCGCCGATGCGGTTGAGCCCGGCCGCGGCGAGTACCACCGCGTCCAGCTCACCCTTGCGTACGTAGCCGACGCGGGTGTCGATGTTCCCGCGGATCGGCACGGTCTCGATGGTCAGGCCGTGGCTGCGCGCGTACGCGTTGAGCTGGGCCATGCGGCGCGGCGAACCGGTGCCGACGCGGGCGCCGGCCGGCAGCGTGTCGAGCGTGAGCCCGGCGCGCGCGACGAGCACGTCGCGCGGGTCCTCGCGCCGCGGGATGGCCGCGAGCACCAGGTCGGGGTGCTGCGCGGTCGGCAGGTCCTTGAGGGAGTGCACGGCGAAGTCGACCTCGCCGGCGAGCAGCGCGTCACGCAGCGCGGCGACGAACACACCGGTGCCGCCGATCTGCGCCAGGTGCTCGCGCGAGGTGTCCCCGTACGTCGTGATCTCCACGAGCTCGACGGGTCGGCCGGTCGCCTGCCGGACGGCGTCGGCCACATGTCCGGACTGGGCCATGGCGAGCTTGCTGCGCCTGGTCCCGAGCCTCAGTGCCCTCTCGGTCATACTCGCCCTCGGTTCTTGACGTCACCGTCGTTCAGGTCGGCCCGGCTGACAGAGGCAACCGTCTCCGGGTCGAGGTCGAAGAGTGTCCGCAGTGCGTCCGCGTACCCGGCGCCGCCGGGCTCGCTGGCGAGCTGCTTGACGCGCACGGTCGGCGCGTGCAGGAGCTTGTCGACCACACGGCGCACGGTCTGGGTGATCTCCGCGCGCTGCTTGTCGTCGAGGCCGGGCAGCCGGCCTTCGAGGCGGGCCATCTCGCCGGTGACCACGTCGGCGGCCATGGCGCGCAGGGCCACGACGGTCGGCGTGATGCGGGCGGCCCGCTGGGCGGCGCCGAAGGCGGCGACCTCGTCGGAGACGATGGTGCGCACCTGGTCGACGTCGTTCGCCATGGGTGCGTCGGCGGACGCCTCGGCGAGCGACTCGATGTCGACGAGCCGGACGCCGGGCAGGCGGTGGGCGGCGGCGTCGATGTCGCGGGGCATCGCGAGGTCGAGGAGGTACAGGGGCCGGGTGCGGTCCCGCATGGCGGTCTCGACGGCCTCGCCGGTGAGGACGAGTCCGGTGGCTCCGGTGCAGGAGACGACGATGTCGGCACGTGTCAGTTCGTCGCCGACGGCAACCATCTCGGCCGCGCGCGCGGCCACGCCCGTGCCCCCGGGCTCGGTCAGGATCTCGACGAGCCGCTCGGCGCGGGCCATGGTGCGGTTGGCGACGACGATCTCGGCGACGCCGGCCCGCGCGAGGGTGGCGGCGGCGAGCGAGGACATCGAGCCGGCGCCGATGACGAGGGCGCGCTTGCCCGCGGCCCACGCGGTGACCTCGGCGCCCTCGGCCAGCTGCTCCATGCCGAAGGTGACGAGCGACTGCCCGGCCCGGTCGATTCCGGTCTCGCTGTGGGCGCGCTTGCCGACCCGCAGGGCCTGCTGGAACAGGTCGTTCAGGAGCCGGCCGGCGGTGTGCTCGTCCTGGCCGACCGCGAGGGCGTCCTTGATCTGGCCGAGGATCTGGCCCTCGCCGACGACCATGGAGTCCAGGCCGCAGGCCACCGAGAAGAGGTGGTGGACGGCCCGGTCCTCGTAGTGCACGTAGAGATAGGGGGTGAGCTCTTCGAGGCCGACGCCGCTGTGCTGGGCGAGCAGCGTGGACAGCTCGGCGACGCCCGCGTGGAACTTGTCCACGTCGGCGTAGAGCTCGATGCGGTTGCAGGTGGCCAGGACGGCGCCCTCGGCGGCCGGTTCGGCGGCGAGGGTGTCGTGCAGCAGCTTGACCTTGGCGTCCGCGGAGAGGGAGGCCCGCTCCAGGACGCTGACGGGGGCGCTGCGGTGGCTGAGACCGACGACGAGGACGCTCATGCGGGCATCACGGCGGGCATGTCCCCGTCAGGTCCCTTACGGGTGGAGTCCTCGGCGGTCCGGGCGGCGGCCGGCACGGGCTCGGCCGCACCGGAGACGGCGGCACCGGAGACGGCCGCACCGGAGACGGCGGCACCGGACTCGCGCTTGGGCTCGGGCTCGGCCTCCGCGGCGCGGGAGTCGGCCGCTGCCTGCTCGGCGCCCGGCTCCTCGCCGGCCTTGCGCTGCTCGTGGAAGGCGAGGATCTGGAGCTCGATGGAGAGGTCGACCTTGCGCACGTCGACGCCGTCGGGCACGGAGAGCACGGTCGGCGCGAAGTTCAGGATCGAGGTGACCCCGGCGGCCACCAGCCGGTCGCAGACCTGCTGGGCGACGCCGGCCGGGGTGGCGATGACGCCGATGGAGACCCGGTCCTGCTCGATGATCTTCTCGAGGTCGTCGCTGTGCTGCACGGGCATGCCGGCGACCGGCTTGCCCTTCATCGCCGGGTCGGCGTCGATGAGCGCGGCGACGCGGAAGCCACGGGAGGCGAAGCCGCCGTAGCCGGCGAGAGCGGCACCGAGGTTACCGATGCCGACGATCACGACCGGCCAGTCCTGGGTCAGGCCGAGCTCGCGGGAGATCTGGTAGACGAGGTACTCGACGTCGTAGCCCACGCCGCGCGTGCCGTACGAGCCGAGGTAGCTGAAGTCCTTGCGCAGCTTCGCGGAGTTGACCCCCGCGGCGGCCGCGAGCTCCTCGGAGGAGACCGTCGGTACGGACCGCTCCGACAGCGCCGTGAGGGCACGCAGATACAGCGGGAGACGGGCGACGGTGGCCTCGGGAATTCCTCGGCTACGGGTCGCCGGTCGGTGAGTTCGGCCAGTTGCCACGGTGCTCCTGCGGGATGAGCGGGGCTGCAGGCGGCCATGCGTCCCAGGACCGCCCCGTCGAATGCAGGCTATGTCTTTGTGAACGCGTGCACAAAGATGGTGTCCGTTTTGTCCGGCCAAAGTGACCGGGGTCACGCGGCTGGTTCGCGTCATCGTGGAACCGCGGAGCGTACCGAGGCGTTGAGATCCCGAAGGGGGCAAAACCGCACACTCTCCTTGTGGCGCCGCCCCCGAAAGCCAACAAAACGTCCTCGATGGTAGCCGTCTTTCGGTCAGGCACCCAGTTCGCGCCGCAGCCGCCCGGCGTCCACCCGCCAGAAGGTGTGCTGTTCGCCGTCGACCAGCACCACCGGGATCTGCTCCCAGTAGGCGCGGTAGAGCTCCTCGTCCCGGGTGATGTCCTTCTCCTCCCAGCGTGCGCCCGTCTCGGCGCACACCGCCTCGATCACCGCCCTGGCGTCGTCACAGAGATGACACCCGGGCTTGCCGATCAGCGTCACCGTGCGCGGACCGCTCTGCTTCTTCGTACGACCGAACATCCCCAACATGGCGTCCATTCTGCGGCCCGGGAAAGCACGGGGGAGCACCGGGAAGCACCGGGAAGCACGGCCCGGGCAACAGGGGAGTCCCCCACTGTTCACACCACGGCATCCTCACAAGTCGGGAAGTGCCGAACAGAGCATCTATGCTCGCAACATGGCCGCTCTTGGATGGCTCACCCCCCGTAGGCGCTCCGCCACCGCCCGCAGCGTCCTCGCAGGCGAGGCCGCCGCCGAGGCGGCGCGCAAGACCTCGCAACAGCTGGAGCAGGAGCGGGAGGAGGCCGCGGAGGCCCTCGAGACCGCCCCCGAGGAAGCCGAGTTCCCGGTCGTCGGCGACGAGCAGGCCGCCGCCTTCTTCGACCTAGACAACACGGTGATGCAGGGCGCCGCGCTCTTCCACTTCGGCCGCGGCCTGTACAAGAGGAAGTTCTTCGACAGCCGCGACCTGGCCCGCTTCGCCTGGGCGCAGGCGTGGTTCCGGCTCGCCGGCGTCGAGGACCCCGCGCACATGCAGGAGGCCCGCGACAGCGCGCTCTCCATCGTCAAGGGCCACCGCGTCTCCGAACTGATGTCGATCGGCGAGGAGATCTACGACGAGTACATGGCCGACCGGATCTGGCCCGGCACCCTCGCCCTCGCCCAGGCGCACCTGGACGCCGGCCAGAAGGTGTGGCTGGTCACCGCCGCCCCGGTCGAGACCGCCACGATCATCGCCCGCCGGCTCGGCCTGACCGGCGCGCTCGGCACGGTCGCCGAGTCCGTCGACGGCATCTACACCGGCCGGCTCGTCGGCGAGCTGCTGCACGGCCCGGCAAAGGCCGAGGCGGTACGGGCGCTGGCCGCGGCCGAGGGCCTGGAGCTGACCCGCTGCGCCGCGTACAGCGACTCGCACAACGACATCCCGATGCTGTCGCTCGTCGGCCACCCGTACGCGATCAACCCGGACGCCAAGCTGCACCGCTACGCCAGGGAGCGCGAGTGGCGGCTGCGCGACTACCGGACCGGCCGCAAGGCCGCCAAGGTCGGCATCCCGGCCGCCGCGGGCGTCGGCGCCCTCGCGGGCGGCGCGGCCGCCGCGCTCGCGCTGCACCGCCGCCGCCGCTGAGCACCGGGCACCGGGCACCGGGCACCGAACGCTGAACGCTGAACGCGCCGGGACGCCGGGCCGTCCCATGACGACCCATCTGCGCGCCCTGTACCGACTCGTCCCGTAACAGGCTGTATCCGCCCGCCCCGTACCGATCATGCCGATACGTTTCGGCTGCGATCGTCTGCGACAACCGCGGACCGCCGGGGCTCACCCGTCCGTGGTCGAACACGCCCGCACACGGCGACGTCGGGGCATTCCCCGCTCCCTACCCGGCAGCGGCACCGATCACTCGCCCGCTCCGCACTCGGGCACAAGCGAACCCGGCTTTGATCACACTCGGAAGCAATCCGATCAACAACAGGTCACCAAGTGCGACTAGTTCCGCCCTTAAGCGGTAACGGATGCGACCGAAACGATGATTTCAGCAACTCGGTGTAGCGCTGCCTGTACGAAGCGTTATTCTCCTCAGACGCACAAGGGACCCCACCCGTCGCCACGACGAGTGAACGGTCCCGCACTGCACGTGATGGAAGCTCTGCCTCTGGGAGTCCCGTGTACCCACACGTCGGGGTTGACGCCTCGGGCCTGGCTACGCTGCGCGCAACGGTCCTCGACCACTTGCGCGGCTTCGTCCCCACCGCGTACGCCGTCCCCGCATCCGCCTTCGCCTTCGCCGGCCCGGCACCCGCCGGTCCCTGCTACGCCCTGGCCGAAAGCGGTGCCGCCGTCGGCAGACGCGGCACGCGCGGCGGCGCCGGCACCCAGGCCGCCGCCCGCAGGCCCACCGCGGACAGCGACAGCGCCCGCATGATGGACCTGGTCGAACGCGCCCAGGCCGGCGAGGCCGAGGCCTTCGGCCGGCTGTACGACCAGTACAGCGACACGGTCTACCGCTACATCTACTACCGCGTCGGCGGCAAGGCGACGGCGGAGGACCTCACCAGCGAGACGTTCCTGCGCGCCCTGCGCCGCATCTCCACCTTCACCTGGCAGGGCCGCGACTTCGGCGCCTGGCTCGTCACCATCGCCCGCAACCTGGTGGCCGACCACTTCAAGTCCAGCCGCTTCCGCCTGGAGGTCACCACCGGCGAGATGCTGGACGCCAACGAGGTCGAGCGCAGCCCGGAGGACTCCGTCCTCGAGTCCCTCTCCAACGCCGCCCTCCTCGACGCCGTCCGCCGGCTCAACCCCCAGCAGCAGGAGTGCGTCACGCTCCGCTTCCTCCAGGGCCTGTCGGTCGCCGAGACCGCCCGGGTCATGGGCAAGAACGAGGGAGCGATCAAGACGCTGCAGTACCGGGCCGTGCGCACCCTGGCCCGTCTCCTCCCGGACGACGCCCGCTGACCGCTCAGCGCCCCCCACACGCGCCCACGGTCCCCTCCGCGCCGCCCGCCCCACCCCCCGTCCCCACCACCCCGTCTCAACTCACAGTCGGTGACGCCTCGATGACGCACTGGTCCGATCATCTTTCGCGCGTAACCCAAGTGCCGCGCCGCTCGTTGTGCGAAATGCAGGCTCCCTGTGGTCACGCCGTGTCCACTTCCACTCACTCTTTCGTGTGGAAGCGCTCAAGGTGTGCAACCTTCCGAACCTCTCGGGGAGTCGACCGTCATGACGAGAGGAGGTGCCGCCAGTGATCGCGAACGTTTCGGCACACCGGCGGGCGAACGCCTTCGCCCAGGCCCTGGAGGATCGGACGTCCGGGGACGCGGCGGCCGAACAGCCCGAGCCGCCGGCCGAACCGGCCGAGCAGGGGCGACTGTTGGCCCTGGCGAACGGTCTCGGCGAGCTGCCGAGACCACAGATGGACCCCGAGGTGAAGGTGGTGCAACGAGCCCAGCTCGTCGCCGCCATGGAAGCGATGCTCGCGGAGGGCAGCGCGTCCGCGGGCCCTATGGTGCCGGAGCAACGGACCTCCGGAAAGGGAGCCCACCGGGCCTCCCCGCTCCGGAAGTTGCGCCCCCGCTCCCGCTGGACCAAGGGCCTCGCCGCCGGCGGGCTCACGGTCGGTGTGGCCGCCGGGGCGTTCAGCGGAGTCGCCGCTGCCAGCTCCGACGCCCTCCCCGGTGACTCGCTCTACGGGCTCAAGCGGGGCATGGAGGACATCAAGCTCGGGATGGCCGACGACGACGCCGACCGGGGCGGGATCTATCTCGACCAGGCGTCCACCCGGCTCAGCGAGGCCCGCCGGCTCATGGAGCGCGGCCGCTCCGGCGACCTCGACCACGAGTCGCTCGGCGAGATCCGCCGGGTCCTCGGCGGCATGAAGCACGACGCCTCCGAGGGTCACCGGCTGCTCCGCCAGGCGTACGAGCGGGACGGCGAGATCGGCCCGATGGCCCGGCTCAACTCCTTCGCGCAGGCCCACCGCGCCACGTGGGACGGCCTGCGCGACCGGCTCCCGGTCCAGCTCACCGACGTGGGCAACGAGGTGAACGACGTCTTCAAGGCCATAGACGACGACGTCGAGCCGCTCCAGTCGGTCCTGCCGCGCACCCCCGAGCGCGGCGCCGTGGACTCCGGCGGCCCGAGCACGCCGCGACACACCCCGGCGGCCGACCCCAAGGCCTCGCACTCCTCGTCGGCCACGCCGTCGCACGGCGGCGACGCCGCCCAGCCGTCGCCCTCCGGCTCCGGCACGGGCACGGGCACACCTCCCGGCGACGGCCTCCTGGGCGGCGGCCCTGGCGGCCTGCTCAACCCGCCGCGCACGGGCCCGAGCACGGACCCGTCCGGCCAGGAGTCGCTGCCACCCGTCCCGGACGTCACCATCCCGCCGATCCTGCCGGGACTGCTGCCGGGCCTGGGCATCGACAGCAGCGACGCGAAGTAGCGCCCGAAGCGGCGGTCAGAGCCACTGACCGCCGCTTCGCCGCAAGAACACCGACCGCCATATCGGTGCCAGGGGGACACCGACCGCCGTCGGTGCCAGAAGAAGACCGACCGCCTTGGTGTCAGAAGAACACCGACCGCCGCTGCACCAGCAGCTTGTACAGCGTGTGCTGGATCTGCTCCCGCACCTGGTCCGTCAGGTTGAACATCAGCATCGGGTCCTCCGCCGCCTCCAGCGGATAGCCGTCCGTCGGGATCGGCTCGCCGAACTGGATGGTCCACTTCGTCGGCAGCGGCAGCGCGCCCAGCGGCCCCAGCCACGGGAAGGTCGGCGTGAGCGGGAAGTACGGCAGGCCCAGCAGCCGCGCCAGCGTCTTGGCGTTGCCGAGCATCGGGTAGATCTCCTCCGCGCCCACGATCGAGCACGGCACGATCGGCACCCCGGCCCGCAGCGCCGTCGACACGAAACCGCCGCGCCCGAAGCGCTGCAGCTTGTACCGCTCGGCGAAGGGCTTGCCGATGCCCTTGAAGCCCTCCGGCATCACGCCGACGATCTCGCCGGCCCGCAGCAGCCGCTCCGCGTCCTCCGCGCAGGCCAGCGTGTGCCCGGCCTTGCGGGCCAGCTCGTTGATCACCGGCAGCATGAAGACGAGGTCGGCCGCGAGCAGCCGCAGATGGCGGCCCGCCGGATGGTGGTCGTGCACGGCCACCTGCATCATCAGGCCGTCCAGCGGCAGCGTCCCGGAGTGGTTGGCGACCACGAGGGCGCCACCGTCCTTCGGGATGTTCTCGACGCCCTTCACCTCCACCCGGAAGTACTTCTCGGCCACCGGGCGCAGCAGCGACATCAGGACCTGGTCGGTGAGCTCCTCGTCGTAGCCGAACTCGTCGACCTCGTACTCGCCGGTGACCCGCCGCCGCAGGAACGCGAGGCCGCCCGCGAGCGCCCGGTCCCAGCCCGCCCGGGGCGCGGCACCGGCCCCGGGCCGCGGCTCCTGCCCTTCCCCCGCCTCCGGTACGGCCGCCTGCGCCGGCAGCGCCCGTACGGCGGCCTCCCGGCCGTCGTCCCGCACGGGCCTGCGACGCGTCCGCGAGCGGTCGTCGTCGAACGGGATGACCTTGGCGTCCGCCATCGGGTTCCGGTCTCCTCACATGCCGTTTCGAAGGGTGGAGGGTGCCAGCCGCCCGGCGAGCCGGTCCACGGCCCCGGCGAGCAGCTCCGGCGGCAGCAGCCCCGGCCCCTGGCTGCGCGCGAAGTCCGCGAAGGCGTCGGCGGTGGAGTGGGCGGGCGTGAAGCCGAGCGTCTCGCGCATCTGGACCGTGGAGACGACCCGGCCGTGGGTGAGCAGCCGGATCTGCTCCGGCGAGAAGTCGGTGATCCCGACCGTGCGCAGCGCCTGCCCGACCCAGGTGACCGCCGGCAGCAGCACCGGCGCGGTCGGCCGGCCGAGCCGCCGGGCGCACTGCGAGAGCAGCAGCACCCCGTCGCCGGCGATGTTGAAGGTGCCGCTGTTGAGGGTGGCCCGGCGCGGCTCGCGCGCGGCGAGCTCCAGGACGTCCATGACGTCGTCCTCGTGGACGAACTGCAGCCGCGGGTCGTAGCCGAAGACGGTCGGCAGGACGGGCAGCGCCAGGTACTCGGCGAGCGGGGAGTCCACGCGGGGCCCGAGGATGTTGGCGAACCGCAGCACGCACACCGCCACGTCCGGGCGGCGCCGGGCGAAGCCCCGTACGTACCCCTCGACCTCGACGGCGTCCTTGGCGAAGCCGCCGCTCGGCAGCGACTTCGCCGCCGTGGTCTCCGTGAAGACGGCCGGGTCGCGCGGCGCGGAGCCGTACACGCTGGTGCTCGACTTCACCACCAGCCGCTTGATCCGCGGCGACTTCTGGCAGGCGCCGAGCAGCTGCATGGTGCCGATGACGTTGGTCTCCTTGACCGACGTACGGCCTCCGGAGCCGAGCGCGGTCCCGGTCACGTCCATGTGGACGACCGTGTCCACATCATGCTGGGCGAGCACCTTGGCGACGGCCGGCCGGCGGATGTCGGTGCGCACGAACACGGCCGCGCCCAGCGGGTACGGGGAATCGACCCGGTCCACGGCGATCACCCGCTCGACCTCCGGGTCGCGCTGGATCCGACGGACGAAGCGGGCGCCGAGGTGCCGGGCCGCACCGGTGACGAGCACGACCTTGCCCAAGAGAAGCGCCTTCCGTCAGCCGTCGCGATGTGACCGCGTTCCGTAGAACGCCACCGTAGCGCCTGCAGATTTCGGCGCAATGAAAACGTGGCCCCCACCGGCGAACCGGTGGGGGCCACGTCGACGCGAAAACGCCGCTCGGGCGTCGCGCTTACTTCTTGTTGCGACGCTGAACGCGCGTGCGCTTGAGCAGCTTGCGGTGCTTCTTCTTCGCCATCCGCTTGCGCCGCTTCTTGATAACAGAGCCCACGACTACCCTCGCTCACTTCTCGGAACATCCCCGCGCCAGCGGGGATCGGTGCGGGGCGTCTGGGCCCACACGACCTACGAGGGGCTAGCCTACCGGCTAGAACGTCGCCCTTGTTAACCGAGGGCATATTCGGGGCTTACGGCTCCGCGCTCGCTACGCGGTCGCCACCCCCACGAAGGACTCCCGCAGGTACTCGTGCACCGCCTGTTCCGGCACCCGGAAGGACCTGCCCACCCGGATCGCGGGCAGATGACCGCTGTGCACCAGCCGGTACACGGTCATCTTGGAGACGCGCATCACCGCGGCAACCTCCGCCACGGTCAGGAACTTCACCTCGTTGAGAGGCATGCCAGCAGCCATGACCCACCTGTACCTTCCGCCACGCGACGCCCACCGGCTTCCCCTCCGGTGACTCTTCGTCGCTGAGCGCTCACGCCCAGAGTAGGGGCGGGTGGTACGAGTGGGGAAGAGGAGCTGCGATCAGCTGTTTACCGTGACAGACACGCTCGATTGAGTACATAGCGTGTGAGTGGGCGGTAGTAGTCCGAGGGCACGCCGTCATCAAGCGGAACGGCCACGGACACCTGCCCCTCGGCCTCCCCGACGAACAGCGCGGGATCGTCCGTGTCGGCGAGCCCGATGGCCTCGATACCCAGCTGACCTGCCCCGCAGACCCAGCCGTGGTCCCCCACCACCAGCTCCGGCAGCGGCCCGCCGGCCACGGCCGCGCTCTCCAGGGCCGCCCGAACCGGCAGCGGCGAATGGGTGTGCGCCCCCGGCTCGCGCCCTGCGGCCGGCAGGTCCGCTTCTCGCACCAGGGCCACCCCCCGTACGTAGTCGAGAAGGTGCGTGCGTACGCCGAACCGGGTCGTTATGTCGACACATCTCCCCTGCGCTGGGGTGAGAACAAGACATCCCGCCGCCGACAAAGCGTCTGCGAGCCCGGCGTAGAAACCCAGCAAACGGTGCGGATGCCCCGTCCCGAGCAGCACCGGCGCCCGCCGGCCCGCCGCCTCCCCAAGGCGTGCGGCGAACGCCGCCAGCGCCCCCAGGGTCCGCTCCGGGTCGATCGCGTCCGGCCCCGAGCGGTACGCCGGATCCGCCGACACCCCGCACCGCTCCGCCATCAGCCGCAGCAGCTCCGCCTCGCCCCAGGGCCGCACCGGATCGAGCCCGAGCGTCACCCGCGGATCTCCCGCGGCGAAGGCCCGATAGCTCCGCAGACTCGTCTCCCGCGCGGTCGCCACCGTCCCGGCGAGCCCCGCCGCCAACAGATGCGCCCGCAGCGCCCCGGTACTCAACACCCTCACGATGCTGCCGCCCCCGGCCCCGGCCGGGGACCAAAACCCGTACGAGACCGCACAGTTGGCGTAACACGTGGGGTCCCTTCGGTCATCCGCTCAGGCCAGCAGCCCCCGCAGCGGGAACGCCGCCCGCCGCGTCGCCAGCACCGCCTGGTCGAGCCGGTCCGCCGGGTCGTACCCCTCCGACCAGTCCCGCCAGGCCACCGGCCACCGCCCGTCCGTCATCCGCCGCGGCCCCGGCTGCCGCGTCCGCGCGTACACCTCGTCCCGCCACGACTCCGGGATCACCGACTCCGGCTCCACCGGAGCGTGCGCCGCGATCCCCACCAGATGCGTCCACGACCGTGGCACCACGTCCACCACCGCGTATCCGCCGCCACCGAGCGCCAGCCACTTCCCGCCCTCGACGTACGCGTGCGCGAGATCGTGACACGCCTCCTGCACCGCCCGCTGCGCGTCGAGCGACACCGCCAGATGCGCCAGCGGATCCTCGAAGTGCGTGTCCGCGCCGTGCTGCGTCACCAGGACCTGCGGCCGGAAGTCGGCGATCAGCTCCGGCACCACCGCGTGGAACGCCCGCAGCCACCCGGCGTCCCCGGTCCCCGCCGGCAGCGCCAGGTTCACCGCCCCGCCCTCGCCCGGACCGGCCGCCCCGGTCTCCTCCGGCCAGCCCGTCTGCGGGAACAGCGTCCGCGGATGCTCGTGCAGCGAGACCGTCAGGACCCGCGGGTCCTCCCAGAACGCCGCCTGCACCCCGTCCCCGTGGTGCACGTCCACATCCACGTACGCCACCCGCTCGGCGCCCAGCTCCAGCAGCCGGGCGATCGCCAGCGACGCGTCGTTGTAGATGCAGAAACCGGACGCCGCACCCGGCATCGCGTGGTGCAGACCGCCCGCGAAGTTCACCGCGTGCGCCGCGTCCCCGCGCCACACCGCCTCCGCCGCGCCCACCGACTGCCCGGCGATGAGCGCGGACACCTCGTGCATCCCCGCGAACGCCGGATCGTCCATGGTCCCGAGCCCATAGGACGGGTCGGCCGCCTTCGGATCCGCCGACGCCGCCCGCACCGCCGCCACGTAGTCCTCACGGTGCACCAGCCGCAGCGTCGAGTCCCCGGCCGGCTTCGCCGCCACCACGTCGACCCGGCGGTCCAGCCCGTACGCCCGCACCAGCCCCATGGTCAGCGCGAGCCGCACCGGATCCATCGGGTGCTCGGGGCCGAAGTCGTAGCCCGTGACAGCTTCATCCCACATCAACAGTGCGCGGCTGCTCATGCCCGCCACCGTATCGGGCCTTCTGAACGCCGAACGACGTGGCGTACACCACCGTCACCAGGACCAACACCATCGGCACCAGCATCGCCCCCCGATACGTCCACGCGTCCCCGAGCGCGCCCACGAGCGGCGAGCCCACCAGGAAGCCCACGTAGTTGAAGACGTTGAGCCGCGCCACGGCCGCGTCGCTCGCCCCGGGGAACAGCCGCCCGGCCGCGGCGAAGGTCTGCGGCACGATCACGCTCAGGCCCAGGCCCAGGACCGTGAACCCGGCCATGCCCGCCCAGGCGCCCGGCGCCGCCGCCACCACCGCGAAGCCCAGCGCCGCGAGCACCGCCCCGCACCGCACCACCAGGACCGCCCCGAAACGCCGCACCCCGAGGTCTCCGACGGCCCGGCCGAGCAGCGTCGTCACCATGTACGCGTTGTACGGCACCGTCGCCAGCTCCTCCGAGCTGTGCAGCACGTCCTGGAGGTACTTCGCCGACCAGTTGGAGACCGTCGAGTCCCCGATGTACGCGAAGGTCATCACCAGGCACAGCGGCAGCAGCAGCCGGAACACCACGCCCTGCGAACCGGCCTCGCCCTCCTCGGCCGCCGCACCGGAGCGCGGCCCGCCGTCCACGTACCAGCGGCTCCCGACCAGCGCGACCGGCAGCAGCACCGCCACCACCGGCAGATAGGACACGAACAGCGACAGATGCCAGTGCGCCCCCACCCAGGCCAGCGAGGCCCCGGCGATCCCACCGAGGCTGTACGCGGCGTGGAAACCGAGCATGATGGACCGCCCGTACGCCCGCTGGAGGCTCACCCCCAGCATGTTCATGGACGCGTCCAGCGAACCCACCGCGAGCCCGAACGCCCCGAGCGCCACCGCGGCCCACGCCAGGCCCGAACCGGACCCGGCGGCGAGCAGCGCGAGCAGCACCAGCGGCTGCGCCCAGCGCAGCACGCCCGCCGGCCCGACGCGGGCGGCGACCTTCTCGGTCACCACGCTCGACACGCCGGCGAGCACCGGCACGGCGGCCAGGAACACGGGCAGCAGCCCGTCGGATATCCCGTACTGGTCCTGGATCGCCGGGATCCGGGTCACGAGCAGGGCGAAGGTGACCCCCTGCACGAAGAAGCTGACCGCCAGAGAGCCCCGCCCACGCCGCAACCGCGCATCTGTCATGGCGGCACAGCGTAGGGCCGGAACCTACCGCTGGGTAGATGGATCACCATCACAATCTGACCGGGAACTCCGCCATCCGCCCGAAGAACCCGGTAGCCCCCGCCAGCTTCTCCTCGGTGCTCATCGCCGTGAACCCGTACACGTCCATCCCGGCCGCGACGGCCGCCTGCACCCCGAGCCGGCTGTCCTCGACGACCACGCACCGCTCCGGCGCGACGCCCATCCGCGCGGCGGCGTGAAGGAAGAGGTCCGGCTCCGGCTTGCCCCGGCCGACGTCCTCGGCGCTGAAGATGTTCTCGTCCCGGAACCAGACGTCGAGCCCGGTCTTCCGGTGCCCGACCCGGATCCGCTCATGGCTCCCGGAGGAGGCCACACAGTACGGAATCCCTTCCGCGGCCAGCCCCTTGAGCAACTCAGCGGCCCCTTCGACCGCCTCCAGCTCCCGCTCGAAGGCGGCGAAGACCCGTGCGTGGAACGTGTCGTCGAAGTCCGCCGGAAGCCGCTTCCCGCTGCGCTCCTCGACCAGCTCGTGGATCCGGTGCATGGCCGAGCCCATGTAGTCCCGCACCGACTCCTCGTAGGTGGTCGGGTGCCCGAGCTCGGTGAGGTGGCCGGCCAGGATGCGGTTGGAGATCGGTTCGCTGTCGACGAGCACACCGTCGTTGTCGAAGATGATCAGGTCGTAGTCCATGATCCGACCCTAAACGCAGAAAAGCCCCGCACCATACGGTGCGGGGCTTTCCCACAATGATTGTTCGGCGGCGTCCTACTCTCCCACAGGGTCCCCCCTGCAGTA
>NZ_JBIAME010000013.1:0-141550 GCF_042873935.1 Streptomyces sp. NPDC004327
GGGGGGGGGGGGTTGGGTTCGGGGGGGGGGGGGGGGGGGGGGGGGGGGGGGGGGGGCCCCCGGGCCCCCCGGGGGGGGGGGGCCCGGGGGGGGGGGGGGGGGGGGGGGGGCGGGGGGGGGGGGGGGGGGGGTTTTGGGCCCCGGGGGGGGGGGGGCGCGGCGCCCCCCCCCCCCCCCCCACGGTGCTTGGGCATTGCGGCAGTTGGAACAGGTTGAGCCGGTAGTACTCCTCCACCCGCGGCAGCCGCTGCCGGCGAGACCGGCGAGCATCTCCCGGTAGGCAGCGGGAAGAGGATCGTGCACACGCGGAGGCAGAGCGGAGAGCGTGCGGGAGGCGACCAGCTCGGCCCCCGGGCACCACTCTGCGAGGACATCCGGATCGGCGCCGGCCCACCTCATGCGGGCCTCTCCTTGTCGCGACAGGCTTGGGTCTGTCAGGGAAGCGCACGAAGACGACGGGGAGTCGTCAAGATCCCGTCAGGGGCCGGCAAGGTGCGCGGGGACGCGGGCATAGCTTCGAAGCCGCGCCGGATCGCACTCCCGTGTCCGGTAGCCATCCGTCCGTTCGAGGTTCCTCAAGGAGCGCTCATGTGCCTCTTCCAGTACGACGACGATTCCGAGCCCGAGGAACCCGGCCCGGCCGGGCCCCTGTACGTCCCGGTCCGGCCGGGGACACAAACGGCGGCGGTTCGCGTCTTCCGCACCCCGCTGGGCAGCCGCACCGCTGTCGGGTTCACCACCGTGGAGAGGCTGACCGCCACACTCGGCGCGGAGCAGCCTTGGATCCGGCTCTCGGAGTCGGTCCTGCGCTCGCTGGCCGAGCCGCTCGGCATTGAGATCCTGACCGTTGACCCGACACTCACCGCCCCGGTAGTCGCCAGTCTCTCGGTCCC
The DNA here is from genome assembly GCF_042873935.1 of Streptomyces sp. NPDC004327. Classification (NCBI taxonomy): domain Bacteria; kingdom Bacillati; phylum Actinomycetota; class Actinomycetes; order Kitasatosporales; family Streptomycetaceae; genus Streptomyces; species Streptomyces sp. NPDC004327. The sequence continues at coordinate 894 of NZ_JBIAME010000013.1, forward strand.
CGCCCTGGCGTCGCGGAAGCGGAGGGGGCCGGCTGCCCACGAAGTCGGTCCGGCGGCCCGGCCCGCCTGACCGAGCTGTACACCGCGCCTCGCTGGTTCCGCGAGGACGGAATCAGCGAGGCGTGGGGGGGGGGGGGGCCCCGGGGGGCGGCCCCCCCCCCGGGGGGGGGGGGGGGGGGGGGGGGGGGGGGGCGGGGGGGGGGGGGGGGCCCCCCCCCGGCCCCCCCACGACCGTAGTGGCTGCCGAGAGGGGGCTCGCGGGCGGACTTCGGCGCGTCATGGGGACGCGGGGGCGGCCGTTCCGGTCGGGGGCGACGGGGGCGACCTCGCCCTGCCCGAGGAGGAAGAAGCGGAAGAAGTTGGCGAAGGGGTTGCCATCGGTCCATTCAAAGTAGATGTGGGGGCGGACGCCGGTGAGGTCGCGGGCGTGGAGGAGGAGGGCCGCGAGGGCGTTGGGGACGGAGGACGACTCGGCCGTCAGGACGCGGTAGCGCTCGTGCAGGACCTCGCCGCGCACGGTCAGGCCCGCCTCGAACTCGGACGGGTCGGTGACCGTCACCTCGATGAAGACGAAGTCCTCCGTGGTCGGCAGGTCGTTGTCGGCACGGATCTGCTGGCCGTCGTTTCGGCTGGGCTGCTGGTCTTCTCCTGGCGGCGACACCAACACCCTCGTCCCGCTCTTCGCGATCGGCGTCTTCGTCGGCCTCACGATTGCCCAGACCGGCATGGTTCTGCACTGGCGCCGCGAACGCGGACCCAAGTGGCGGGCGAAGTCCGCGCTCAACGGTCTCGGTGCAGTCCTCACCGGTGTCTCCGCGATCGTCGTGACCGCCACCAAGTTCCACAACGGCGCATGGCTGATCGTGATCGCACTTCCGGCCCTCGTCCTCGCCTTCGAGGCCGTCCACCGCGCGTACGGGAAGATCGGCGAGCGCCTCGGCGTCGGCCGGATCCCCGAGCCTGCGCACCGCGAGCGTTCCCTCGTTCTGGTTCCCGTCTCCTCCCTGACTCGGGTCACCAGCGAGGCCCTGACCGCCGCTGTCTCCCTCGGCGACGAGGTCCGCGCCCTCACCGTCTGCCACCCGGACCCCGAGGACCTGGCGGCCACCGAGGCCCTGGAACGCGACGGGCCCTGTGGAATCCCGGCGTCCCCCTCGTACGGCTCCGCTCCGAGCGCCATTCCCTCGGCCGGCCCATCACCGCCTACGTGCGCGATCTCGGGACGACGGAACCCGGCACCCGGGTCACCGTCCTCATCCCGGAGGCCGAACCCGAGCGCCTGTGGCAGCGTGCCCTGCAGAACCAGCGGGGCGCGGTCGTCGCCCACGCCGTCCGCCGCGACACGGACGCCGTCGTCTGCCGGCACCGCTTCCGCTGCTGACCCCACCACGACGTCGGGACCTGTCGTCAGGGATCCGTCAAAGACTCCTCCGCCCGGTGCCTTCCCCGCCGCACCGGGCGGAGGCTTGTTGTGTGGGGGCAGAGGGGGGCTGGATCTTGCGAGGTGGGTCATGAGGATTCCGCTTCGGGACACGACCGCAGTCGCCGCCGGAGTCCTGGCACCGCTTGTCACGGCTCTCGTGCTGGTGCCGCTGCGGACCTCCGTCACGCACACCAATCTGGCGCTGCTGCTCGTCGTTGTGGTCGTCGCCGTCGCGGCGTTCGGCAACCGCTTCGCCGGCGCGCTCGCCGCCCTGTCGGCGGCGGCGTGGTTCGACTTCTTCCTCACCACGCCGTACCAGAGCTTCCACATCCAGGGGCGCGCCGACATCGAGACCGCCGTCCTGCTCCTGCTCGTCGGCCTGATCGTGTCGCAACTGGCCGCGTACGGGCGCACGATGAAGCGGGTGGCGGTCACGGACGCCACGCATCTGGAGCGGCTGCACGGCACCACCCGGCTGGCCCGCTCCAGTACGTCGTCCGACGACGTCGTCCAGCGGGTGCGGAAGGAGCTCGTCGAGGTGCTGGAGCTGCGGGCGTGTCGTTTCGAGTACGGCACGCTCATCGGCCGTCCGCCGCGGCTCGAACCGGACGGGACGGTGAAGGTGGACGGCTGGGTCTGGGACCTGGAGCGGCAGGGCTGGCCGGAGGACGAGGTCGAACTGCGCGCCCTCGTCCACGGCCGTTACCAGGGCCGCTTCATGATGACCCCGGAGCCCGGCTCGGTACCGCCGTCGCTGGAGGCGCGCCTGGTCCCCGCCGACCTCGCGGCCCAGGCGGCCGCCGCCCTCGACGAGGAAGCGGTCAGCGCAGGCCGGAGACCTTGAAGACCGAGTGAGCGGTGTCCCGTTCGACACGGCGCTCGAGCCGGTGGAGGTCGCGCTCGCCGTCCCGCAGGGCGCCGTTCTCCCGGGAGGTCCTCGCATCTGCTTCCAGGAGCAGCCAGAGGGGCGGGTTGGCGAGGAGGACGCGCAGTTCGACCCGGGCTCGGCCGCCCTCCGTATCGGTCAGCACAAGGCGCTGTTCGATGCTGTCCGGCCAGCGGAGGGCGGCGAGCCGGTCGGCGCGCACCGTCGTACGGGTCCACAGGGCCCGTACGGTCAGACGACCCGGCGAGGCGACGACCTTCGCGGGAAACAGGACCACGAAGAGGACGACGACCAGGGCGATCCACAGCAGCGTCGCCGGCAGGTTCAGACCGCCGTCGCAGGCGTCCACGGCCAGCGACACGGCCAGGAGCAGCCCGGCGCAGCCGGTGGCTGCCCGGGCGTCGCCGACCCACTCACGGTTATGGACCGCGCGGTCACCGGACTCCGACTGCAGGGCGAATCGTGGCTCCATGGAACGGACGCCAGAGCTGTTGAGGGCCCCTGCCGGTCCGTCCTGACGGGCTTCCTACGCGGCCTCGGACAACCTTGACATTTGGCTGACGGGGCCGGCGATGTGGTGGACGTACTCGCGGGTGAGCCGGAAGCCGGCGGTCCAGGCGAGGAGGCGGCTCGGGCGGTTGTCGCGGGAGCAGCTCCAGCTGGCGCGGTGGCCGCGGGCGGCGATGTCGGCGGTCAGGCCGGTGACGCAGGCCAGGGCGAGATGCTGACGGCGTTCGTCGGGCGCGGTGGCGCAGGCGACGTCCTCGTACCGGCTGCCGAGGAAGCGGGAGCAGGCCACCGCCAGGATTTTGCCTCTGCGCATGGCGATCCAGCCGAGCCCCGAGGCGGCGAGGGCGGCGGGTCCTTCCCAGCTCTCGTGGATCCAGGCCATGGCCGGGTCGAGCGCCGCCAGCGCCGGGGTGTCTTCGGGGAGGAGTCTGCGCACGGTCACCCCGCGGGGCACGCGGGGAGCGACGGCCGGGGCACGGTGCACGTAGAGCATCCGCTCCCACGGCACGAGCTGCTCGAACGCGGCTCCGAGCACGGGAACGAAACGGCCCGGTGTCTCCACGTAGTGCCGGGCGAGCGGCGCCAGTTCGTCCGGCGTGACCGCACTGGGGTCGCCGGCGAGGAGCGCGTGTCCTCCGCAGGTCACCGCCACGACGCGAGGCTCCTTGGCGCGGTCGGTCCACCACTGTCCGTGTCCGGTGACGAGGACATGCTCGGCGAGAGCCGCGGTGCCGGGTGCGCCCGCGAGGAAGACTCGGGCGGGTGCCGGTGGTTGGTGGGACGCGTGCGGGATCACAAGACCTCCTGAATACGGAAGGACGGAGGGGGCGGCCCGTGTGTGGGCCGCCCCGGTGTTCAGCGGGCGCCGGCCCTGCGGCCGTGGTTCGCCTTCTTCTTGCGGCGGCCTTTCTTCTTGCGGGCACGCTTGGACATGTCCCGGACCCCTTTCAGGCGTTCTGGCCGACAAGCAGGTCGGCGAGCTTGGTGAGGCGCTTGACGGTGCGCGCCTCGGAGGCGGCAGGTGCGGGGGCGACGCGCTGGTCGCGGTCGTAGTAGGCGCCGTTGACGATCTCGACGGCCGGGTCGCAGAGCCGTACGACGTGGGCGGCGCCCTCGGCCGGGGCGATGCCCTCGTGGGCGTAGAGGGGGAGGAGGCTGGTGGTGCAGATGCCGGGGTGGACGGAGACGGCGGTGACGCGCGGGTCGGCGGCGAAGACGGTCAGGGCCAGCTGCGACTGGGCGTAGGCGGCGAGGCGGGAGTAGCGGCGGACCCGGTTGGGGTCGTTCCACTGGATGGAGCCGGTGCGGTGCAAGGAGGACGAGACGTTGACGACACGTCCGCCCGTGCCGCCGGTGAGCGCGGGCTCCAGGAGGTGGGTGAGCAGGTAGTGGGCGAGGAAGTTGACCTGGAACGCGATCTCGTTGCCGTCGGCCGTGACGGTGTGCCGCTCGGGCGCCGCCATGCCCGCGTTGTTGACGAGGACGTCGAGGTACGGGTGCTCGGCGAGGACCCGGGTCGCGAGGTGCTCGACCTCCTCCAGGCGGGTGAAGTCCGCGCCGAGCGGGCAGAGCCGGGATCCGTCGACCCCGGCGAGGCTGACGAGCCGGTCGGTTGCGGCGAGCGCCTCCTCGGCCGTGCGGCCGTGGACGAGCACCGTGGCGCCGCGCTCGGCGAGCAGCCGCGCGGTCTGATGGCCGATGCCGGAGGTGGCGCCGGTCACCAGGACGGTGCGGGAGGAAAGGTCGGATACGGACATGACTGGTCAGTCCCTCAGGGATGAAAGGTGTGTACGGGTACGAAGAAGGGGCGTCGGACAGGAGAGGTCACGACGCCCCGGTCGATGCGGAGGTACGTCAGCGCGGGGCGGACGTCTCCGGACAGCGGGGCTCACGACGGGGCGCCCGATGGGGCGGCCGGTCGAGCAGGAGCCAGGCGCTGTTCATGCTCCCCATCGAACCCTCGGCGGATGCCCGGGGCAAGGCGAGCGGCGTTTCCCTGATGGCCTCCTGACGAGGACTCACCCCAGCCCGGGAACGGTGGAGACCAGGAGGTCGATGACCTTGATCCCGAGGAAGGGCAGCACGAGTCCCCCGAGGCCGTACATCAGGAGGTTGCGGCGCAGCAGGTCGTGCGCGGAGGCGGGCCGGTAGCGGACCCCGCGTAGCGCCAGGGGGATCAGGGCCACGATGATGAGGGCGTTGAAGATGATGGCCGAGGTGATGGCCGAGGTGGGGCTGTGCAGCCCCATGACGTTCAGGGCTTTCAGCCCGGGGTAGGCGCCGGTGAACATGGCCGGGATGATCGCGAAGTACTTCGCGACGTCGTTCGTGATCGAGAACGCCGTCAATGCGCCTCGGGTGATGAGGAGTTGCTTGCCGATCTCGACGATCTCGATGAGCTTGGTCGGGTTGGAGTCGAGGTCGACCATGTTGCCGGCCTCCTTCGCGGCTGACGTGCCCGTGTTCATCGCCACGCCGACATCCGCCTGCGCGAGCGCGGGGGCGTCGTTCGTGCCGTCGCCGGTCATGGCGACGAGCTTCCCGCCTTCCTGCTCCTTCATGATGAGGGCGAGCTTGTCCTCGGGGGTGGCTTCCGCGAGGTAGTCGTCGACGCCGGCCTCGTGAGCGATGGCGCGCGCGGTCAGCGGGTTGTCGCCGGTGATCATGACCGTACGGATGCCCATGCGGCGCAGCTCCGCGAACCGTTCCTTGATGCCGTCCTTCACCACGTCCTTGAGATGGACGATGCCGAGGACCCGGGGGCCGTCCCAGTCGTTGACGGCCACCAGGAGGGGAGTGCCGCCGGCGCCCGAGATCTGGTCGCTCCAGGCGCGTGCCTCGTCCGGCACCGTCCCGCCGTACATCTCGACCCAGGCGATCACCTGCGCCGTCGCCCCCTTGCGGATGTGGCAGGCGGCGCCGTTGTCCCAGCGCAGGTCGATGCCGCTCATCCGGGTCTGGGCGCTGAACTCGACGAAGCGGGCATTCGCCAGCTCGCCCTCGGCCGGGGCCCGGAGCCCGTACCGCTCCTTCGCGAGCACCACCACCGACCGGCCCTCGGGTGTCTCGTCCGCGAGCGAGGCCAATTGCGCGGCGTTGGCGAGCTGGGCCTCCTCGATCCCCGGCAGGGGGATGAAGTCGGCCGCCTCCCGGTTGCCGAGGGTGATGGTGCCGGTCTTGTCGAGGAGGAGGGTGTTGATGTCTCCCGCGGCTTCGACGGCGCGTCCCGACATGGCGAGGACGTTGCGCTGCACGAGCCGGTCCATACCGGCGATGCCGATCGCGGAGAGCAGGGCGCCGATGGTCGTCGGGATCAGGGTCACGAGCAGGGCGACGAGGACGGTCGTGGAGGGGGCGGCGCCGGCGTACGAGGCCATGGGCTGGATGGCGACGACGACCAGGACGAAGACGACGGTGAGCGCCGCGAGCAGGATGTTCAGCGCGATCTCGTTCGGTGTCTTCTGCCGGGAGGCGCCCTCGACCAGGGTGATCATCCGATCCATGAAGGAGTGACCGGGGCGGGAGGTGACCCGTACGACGATCCTGTCGGACAGCACCGTCGTACCGCCCGTCACTCCCGTCCGGTCACCGCCCGACTCGCGGATGACAGGCGCGGACTCGCCGGTGACGGCCGACTCGTCGACCGCCGCGACCCCGTCGACGACGTCACCGTCGGCCGGGATCAGTTCGCCCGCCTCGACGAGCACGAAGTCGAACAGCCGCAGGTCGGTGGCCGCGACGGCCTCCGTCTCGGCCCGGTCGAGGTCCGTGCCGTACCGCCAGTGTTTCAGCCGCAGTGCCACCGTGTCCGTACGCGCCTTGCGCAGCGACTCGGCCTGCGCCTTGCCGCGGCCCTCCGCCACGGCCTCGGCGAGGTTGGCGAAGATCACCGTCAGCCACAGCCAGACGCTGATCACCCAGGTGAACACGGACGGGTTGAAGACCGCCGACAGCGTCGTGAGCACCGAACCGACCCCGACGACGAACAGCACCGGATTGCGCACCAGGGCCCGTGGATGCAGCTTGCGCACGGCTTCGGGGAAGCATTTCACGAGCTGTACGGGGTCGAGCAGCCCGCCCTGCGTCGAGCGTCGCCGCTTCGGAGCGGGGGCCGGGAAGCGGGGCGGCGTCGGGGGAGCGGAGGGCGCCTGCTGGGGCGCGCGGGAATGCATCGCGGAAGACCTTCTGGATGAGCCCGGCCCCGCCCGATCGGCGCCGGCCGGGAGAGCACGGCAGGGCCGTCCTTGTCCGCGCTCCGTGGGCGCGCAGGGACTCCCCGGCGCCCACAGGACGGCTGCGGACGGACAGCGACGCTCGTGGTGCGGGGGCGCGGCGGCCGGATGGGAGGGGCAGCCGCGCCCCCGCGGTCCGGGGACGATCAGGCCACTGACGTCCACGGCCCGGTGAGCGACCGAGAAGAAAACTAGGCCCACGGCGAGCCGGAGACGACGCGGGGACGTCCGAATTGACGCCTCCCTGACGGAGGTTGACCCCAGCCGTCAAGGGCCCGTCAAATCGGACCGCGGGACCGTCAGGGCCACGTCAATGCGGTCGGGCGGTGGCCGCCTCGGACCGCAGACTCCTGGGCACGGGGGATCGGACAGCCGTCCGAGGTGTGAGGGTGGGAGGGATGCGTGGCCACCACAACCGGTAGTGCGCAAGGTCCGGACACGACGGCCCGGACCGCCACTCCCGCACCTGAGGCGGTTGTACGACCGGTGGGCCGTTCCGGTCCGCGACCACGAGGGGGTCGCGGACCGGACGGCCCGTCCGCCGGGGCCGCCGTCCGGCGCGTGACCCGACGCCTTCACGCACTCCGGCGCCGCACGTGGGACACGCTCCCCGCTCGCCTGCGCCTCCTGCGTACAGCGATCTTCCTGCTCACAGCCACCGGCGCAGGGCTGATGGTCACAGCCGGATTCGCCGCCTCCGACACGTGGAGCGCGCCGTCACCGGTCACCACGCCCCACGCACCGTGAGCGCCGCCGACCTCAACCTCGCCCTCAACGACATGGACGCTCAGGCCGTCAACTCCCTCCTGGCGAACGGCGACGCGGGCAAGGGCCGGATGGCCGTCCCGTACGACAAGGCAATCCAGCTGTACGACGAGACTCGTGAGGGCGTCAGTCGTGACCTGCGCACCCTCGGCGTGGCGGCGGACGGCGACACCGAGGCCGAGCACACCGTCGAACGCCTCACCGCCGACTTCGCCCGCTACCAGGAGTTCATCGGACGCGCCCTGGAGAGCGACACCCGCACCGGGGGCAAGCCGGACGCCATCGAGAACTACCGGACGGCCGACGACCTGCTCACCCAGCGGCTCCTCCCCGAGGCCCGCACCCTCGTCGACGGCACCAACCGTCAGTTCGAGGACGCGTACGCCGCCGAACGATCCGGCCTGGGCGCACAAGCGGCCCTGCTCGTAGCCCTGGGAGTCGTGCTGCTCGCCGTACTCGCCCTGCTCCAGTGGTACGTGGCGCGCCGCTTTCACCGCATCCTCAATTTCGGCCTGCTCGCGGCCACCGTCTGTGCCCTCCTCTCCGTCGTTCTCGGCTCCCAAGTGCTCAAGGCTGACTCCGAGCAGCTGCGGGTGGCTCGCCGCGACGCCTTCGACTCGGTCGTCGCGCTCTCCCGCGCCCGCGCCATCGCCTACGACGCCAACGCCGATGAGAGCCGCTACCTCCTCGACCGCGACCACCGCGCCGCCCACGAGGCGGCGTTCCTGGCCAAGTCCCAGAGCCTGTACGGGATGAAGGGCGCCGACCTTGCCTCGTACGAGTCACGGCTCGGCGAGACCTGGAAGGCGTACCGGGAGGACCACGAGGACAAGCGGTTCACCGGCGAGTTCCGGCGCGAGCTGGACAACATCACCTTTCCTGGGGAACGAGCCGCCGCCGAGCGCACCGTCGAGGCGTACGCGGTGTACCAGCGGGACGACCACACCGTCCGCTCCCTGGTCGCCGCCGGCCGGGAACAGGAGGCCGTCGTCTTCGGCATCAGCTGGGAACCGGGGAAGTCCAACGCCCACTTCGGCGCCTGGATGAAAGCCCTCGACGATGTCACGGCCATCAACAGCCGCGCCTTCGACACGGCCGCCGACGACGGCAGGAACAAGCTGACCGGGCGCCTGCCCCGGGCGGTCGCCGGCCTGATCGCCGCCGCCGTGCTGGCCGCCCTGGGACTGCGCCCGCGCCTCGCCGAGTTCCGCTGACCGAGCGTCTTCGCGCTGGAAGATCCGCTGACCGAGCGGCTCCGCGCCAGAGATCCGCCAAGACGCCGTCAGCATGCGACGGCACTCCGCAAGGGACCCGTCAAAGTGCTCGTACGCGCGCCACGCACCGGGTTTCCTCACCAGAGAACACCCGTAGGGACTCAGCAGGGAGTGACGCGCTCATGAGCGTGGAGAACGTGGTCGGCCTGATCGTCGCCCTCAGCATCGTCGGCTATCTCGTGGCCGCCCTGATCCGCCCGGAGAAGTTCTGAACCTGCCCGCACCGTCGAGGCCCGTCGACCCGGAGGTCCGTCCGGGCAGGCTCAAGGTCCTCGTCGGTGCAGCCACCGGCGTCGGCAAGACCTATCGCATGCTGGACGAGGGATGGCGCAGAGCGGCACGCGGTGCCGATGTCGTCGTCGGGATCGCCGCATGCCGGGGCCGTCCCCACACCGAGGCGATGCTCGTCGGCCTTGAGACCCTGGAGCCCGCCCACGCCGTCCACGAGGGTCGTGTCCGCCCCGAGCTCGACCTCGACCGGGCCCTGCGCCGCGCGCCCGCCCTGATCCTCGTCGACGACCTCGCCCACACCAACGCACCGGGCCACCGCAACGCCCACCGCTGGCAGGACGTCGAGGAGCTGCTCGCCGCCGGCATCGACGTCGTCACCACCGTCAACGTCCAGCACCTGGAGTCGCTCAGCGACGTCGTGGAGAAGATCACCGGGGTGCCGCAGGACGAGACCGTGCCCGACGCCTTCGTCCGGCGCGCCGACCAGATCGAGCTCGTCGACATGGATCCGCAGGAGCTGCGGCGCCGGATGGCCCACGGCAACATCCACCCGCCCGAGGACGTCGACGCCGCCCTCGCCAGCTACTTCCGTACGGGCAACCTCATCGCGCTGCGCGAACTGGCCCTCCTGTGGGTGGCCGACCGGGTCGACGAGGCCCTGCGGAAGTACCGCTCCGAGCGGGGCATCGGCGGCGTCTGGGAGATACGGGAGCGGATCGTCGTCGCCCTCACCGGCGGACCCGAGGGCGACACCCTGATCCGCCGCGCGAGCCGCATCGCCGCACGGACGGCCCAGGGCCGCCTGCTCGCCGTGCACGTCGTCCGCAGCGACGGCCTCGCGGCCGGGACCTCCTCCGCTGCCCTCGCCCGTCAGCGGCGGCTCGTCGAGAGCCTCGGCGGCAGCTATCACACGGTCGTCGGGGACGACGTCCCCACGGCCCTGGTGGAGTTCGCCCGCGCCGAGAACGCCACCCAGCTGATCCTGGGCACCAGCCGGCGCGGCAGGCTCGAACGCTTCCTGACGGGCCGTGGCGTCGGCGAGACGACCGTCGCGCTCTCCGGCGACATCGACGTCCACACCGTCACCCACGAACGGGCCGGACACGGCCGGCTGCTCCCCTCCCGCCGCCACAGGCTGCCCGTCTCACGGCGCGTCGCCGGACCGGTCGCGGGTCTGGTCCTGCCGGTCCTGCTCACTCTGCTCCTCGACCACACGCGGGGGGTGTTCAACCTCACCAGCGAGGCCCTGCTCTTCCTCGCCACCGTGGTCGGCGTGGCCTGCCTCGGTGGGGTCGTCTCGGCGCTCGTCGCAGCCGTCACCGCGTCACTGCTGCTCAACTACTGGTTCATACCGCCCGTCGGTGCCTTCACCTTCGCCGACGCGGACAACATGCTCGCCCTCGCGGTCTTCGTCCTCGTCGCCGCCGTGATGGCCGGAGCCGTCGACCGCTCCCTGCGTCTGTCCAGACGCGCAGCCCGGGCCACCGCCGAGGCCGAGACCCTCTCCTCCCTCGCCGGGTCGGTGGTACGCGGTGACCACACGGTGTCCGATCTGCTCGCCCGCACCCGGGAGATCTTCGGAGCCGAGTCCGCCGAACTCGTCCCAGCCGCAGACCTCCGTGCGGCCCATGCGGGCGAACCCGCCGTCAGCCAGGTCGGCGTCGGCGACGACCACTTCCTCGTCCTGCGTGGCCGGACCCTGCCCGCCTCGGACCGACGCGTCCTGGCCGCGTTCGCCGCCCACGTCATTGCGGCCGCCGAACACGCCAGGCTCGCCGAGGCTGCCGCGGAGGTGGAGCCGGTACGGGCCGCCGACCGGATGCGGACGGCCCTGCTGGCCGCCGTCAGCCACGACCTGCGCACGCCCCTCGCCGCCGGATGGGCGGCCGTCGCCTCCTTGCGCAGCACCGACGTCGAGTTCACCCCGGACGAGCGCGACGAACTGCTCGCCACCGCAGACGAGTCCATGGCCCGACTGGCCCGGCTCATCGACAACCTTCTCGACATGAGCCGTCTCCAGGCAGGCGCCCTCAACCTCTCACTCCGCCCCACGGCCCTGGAAGAGGTCCTGCCCGCGGCGCTCGACGCGCTCCCCTCCGACGCACCCCGACCGGTCCTGCACGGCTTCGAGCAGGCGCCGGCGGTCTTCGCCGACCCGCCACTGCTCGAACGCGTGATCGCCAACCTGGTGGGCAACGCGAGCCGCTTCGCCCCACCCAGCCACCCCGTCCTGCTCACCGTGAGCGCGCTTGCCGGCCGGGTGGAACTGAGGGTCGTCGACCGTGGCCCCGGTCTGCCTCCCGGCGACCGGGAGCGGGTCTTCGAGCCGTTCCAGCGCCTCGGCGACACGGACAACACCACGGGCGTCGGCCTCGGCCTGGCCCTCGCCCGGGGCCTCACCGAGGCCATGTCCGGCACGCTGACCCCGGAGGACACCCCCGGCGGCGGCCTGACCATGGTCGTCTCGCTGCCCTGCGCGGTCTGAGGGGCGGTGGAACGGGGCCGCACCGATCCTCAGCGGAACGCCTTCGGCGATCTCCGGTGGAACGGGTCCCCGGCGGCATCGCCGTCCACCCACCTCGCCGGCGCCGCCCGGGCGGGCCGGCAGCTGTCGACCGTGTGCCGGTGGGCGATCAACGCGCCCAGTGCCCCGGCCGGCATCAGTCGCCTCGCCGACGACCCCGCCCGCGGTACCCAGGGCGAGTTCGACGAGGACGGTGCCGCCGTTTTCGCCTGCTTGCTCTTCCTCACCAGCCACCCCGAGAGCGCCCAGTTCTGGTGGCAGCTGTCCGCTGGTTCCGGGAACCGGATCGCCGCCTACTGCCTCCACCTGCACCACCTCGCCCTCGGCGAGCACCGAGAAGCCGCCCACTGGCGGCACGAGGTCGCCGCCGCCACCACCGAAGGCGGCGGAATCGACGAAGTACTCCTGGACTGCCTGAGTGCGGTGGCCTCCTATGTCAGGAAGAACGGCTCCGTCAGCAGCACACCCCCACCGGACAGCTGGAGATGGAGGTCGACCGGCTCGCATAACCACCCCCCCCGAACCGGCGCCTGGCCGACCGGCTGCGCGAGGTCGCCAACCGCTGACCCACCGAAGCGCCCGCACGTTACCCACAGCGAAGGGAGCCTCCGGGCACCGCAGTGCCCGGAGGGCTCCCTTTCGCATCCCCGAGGAAGGGACCGATCGTGACCACCACCCCCACTTCGCCGGCGCGGCCCGGTACTCCGCGGACCCGCCACAGTCTGTTCCGCTAAAACCGCCGACAGCGCCGTGCCGCCGCCGGCCACTTCGTGCGCGGCCTCAGCTACGGTGCCGGCATCACCGCCGCGAGTGCCGCCGGCTACTGGCTCCAGCAGCTCTGGTGACTGTCCCCATGGGCGCCCGTTAGCCTCGCCGGGTTCGGTCGGTGGCTGAGTTTCCTAGGGGGCTGGGAAGCGACATAGCCCAAGGAGTCGGAGCGCGAGATCGTCGAGGCGGCTCGCGTATCGCTCCCCGAGGGGTAGATCGGCCTATTCCGCCACGTTGCGGCATCTTCTTCCGAGTTCGAAAACAAGATCATCCAGCGTGGCCGGGGCTGTTACTGTTCGCGAGAAGTGCCCTTCTCTTTGAAAGGTGCATGGCGAAACGTTCCATCGGGTGGGGGCCGCGATGGCGGTTGCGACCGTCGTCGTGTCGATGGACACGGTTCCTCCAGGGCCCCCTCGGTCATCTGCTCACGCGTGCTCGGGCGCGCGTGTGCCGGTTCACTGGGAAAGAAGGAAGCGTGTCAAGAAGCACGTCCACAACCCACCGAAGAGGCCGCTGGAGACGGGAACTGGGCCGCGCGACGGTCCTCGTCGCCGTGGTCGCGCTGGGTTCCTCCGGTGCGATCGCACCGACGGCTTCCGCAGCCGCGCCGACGGTCGCCGTCAGCGGCGACGACGGCAGCGTCAGTCCCGAGGACAAGGCGTTGCAGGACGCCAAGTCGACTGGAAAGCCGGTGGAGTTAACCAAGGACCGCACCGAGCTCTCCGACACCTGGGTGAACCCCAGCGGGACGTTTTCCGTCAAGCGGTACGGCACCCCGGTGCGCATCATGCGCGACGGCGCATGGGTGCCGACCGACCCGACACTGGAATTCGCCGCCGACGGATCGGTGCGCCCCAAGGCCACCTCGGTGGTGGTCTCGTTCTCCGGCGGAGGCACCGGCCCCATCCTCACGGGCGTGAAGAACGGCCGTACGCTGTCGCTCTCCTGGCCCACCGCGCTGCCCAAGCCCACGCTGAACGGCAACGTGGCCACCTACGCCGAAGTGCTGCCGGGCGTCGACCTCCAGCTGAAGTCCGAGGTCGAGGGCTTCTCGCAGCTCATCGTCGTCAAGACGCCCGAGGCTGCCGCCAACCCGCAGCTGGCGACGCTGAAGTACACGATGTCCACGGTCGGCGTGACGGTCAGCACCGACTCCACGACCGGAGCGGTCACCGCGACGGACCCGGCCGGGCAGACCGTCTTCACCAGTCCGTCGCCGGTCATGTGGGACTCCACGACGGCCACTGCGCCCCCGACCACGGCTCCTGCCACGAAGGCCAGCACCGCCTCCTTCGCCTCGTTCGCGACGACGACGGAACCCGCGCCCGCGCCCGGCAGCGCTTTCGAGCAGCCGGCCGGGGCCAAGCAAGCCGTGATGCCCACCACGGTGAGCGGCAACAGCCTGCAGATCGTCCCGGACCAGACTCTCCTGAAGGCCGCCGACACCACCTACCCGGTGTACATCGACCCCTCCTGGGCCTGGGGCGGCCGCAACAACTGGACGCGGGTGTACAAGAAGTACCCGGACCAGAACTTTCTCAACGCCAACGAGGTGGCCCGGGTCGGCTACGAAAACGAGACCAGTGGCCTTTCGCGCTCGTTCTTCGAGATGGACACCTCCAACGTGCGCTGGGCGAAGGTCGCGCGCTCCACGTTCCGGATCAAGAACACCTGGTCCTGGTCCTGCCAGGCCCGCACCGTCCAGCTGTGGCACACCAAGGGCATCAGCAACAAGACCACCTGGAACAACCAGCCCAGCAAGATCGACTGGCTGGCGGACGTGAACGAGTCCAAGGGTTGGTCCTCCTCTTGCGCCGCGGGCAACCTCGAGTTCGACCTGACCTGGAAGATGCAGCGCGTTGCCGCGGCCGGCGACACCAGCATCACCCTCGGCCTGTACGCCGCCAACGAGAGCGACACCTTCGGCTGGAAGAAGTTCGACCCGAAGACCGCGGTCCTGGAGACGGAGTACAACAACCCACCCCAGACCCCGACCGGCCTCGGCACCAATCCACGGACGGACTGCTCCGCGGGCGGCCTGATCGGCAACACCACGATCAGCCTCTACGCCTTCGTCACCGACCCCAACGCGGGGAACCTGTCGGCCCAGTTCCAGGTCTTCAAGGATGGGAACATGGTCGTCGACTCGTGGATCCCGGGCCTGCGGGACCGCGTCTCCACCCTCGTCGTGCCGGACGACAGACTGCCCACCGGCAGTTACACCTGGCGCGTCCGGGCGTACGACCAGAGCGAGTACTCCGACTGGAGCCAGACCTGTACGTTCTCCGTCGACCGCACCCGGCCGGCGAAGGCGCCGAAGGTCGACTCGACCGACTTCCCCAACGGTGACGCGGGCTGGCCCGCCGGCACGGGCAAGGCCCGCACGCCCGGCTCGTTCACCCTCTCCGCCAACGGTGTGGACGACGTGGTCCGTTACACGTACTACACCGACTGGAACCCCGAGGTGAAGACCGCCACGGTGCCCGCGGGCGGGCAGACCACGGTCGCGCTCACCCCGCCCGGCGTCGGACCGCACTTCGTCTACGCCTTCAGCCAGGACGCGGCGGGCAACCGCTCCGACACCGCCACCTACCTGTTCTACGCGGGCCGTTCGCTGACCCGCGACGCGGCCTACGACGTCAACGGCGACGGCAACCGCGACATCTGGAGCAAGGACTCCTTCGGCACCCTGGTCACCTACGCCGGCCAGGGCGACGCCACCTTCTCCTCGGTCACCAACGGCGGCGTCAGCCTGGGCGGCTCGCAGGCCGTCGTCTCCGGCGACTGGGGCCAGGACGGCTACAACGACCTGGTCACCCTGGAGCACGACCCCGTCGACAAGGCCGACAAGCTGTGGATGTACCCCAACAACGGCCTCGGCTACGTCCAGGGGCACAAGCGGGCGCAGATCACCGTCGCCTGCCCGCGCCAGGACCCGGACATGGGCTGTACGGAGGAGGGCGACGACCACTGGCAGGGAGCCGACCAGGTCCTCAGCGCCGGTGACCTCAACGGCGACGGCCAGTCCGACCTGCTCGTCAAGCAGGGCAAGAAGCTGTGGGCCTACTTCGGCGACCGGGCCGGGCTGACCCTCGACACGCACGGCGCGCCCGTGCTCGTCGGCGGCGACGACTGGGACAAGTACACCGTCATCACGCCCGGCGACCTGAACGCGGACGGCATTCCCGACCTCTGGCTTCGGGACGACGCGACCGGGGACATCCTGCGCAGCTACGGCCGCAGGAGCGGCGAGGGCAAGGCGGTCGATCTGGCCACCTGGGGCGCCGAGCCCCGTACGAAGGTCGGCGTTGGCGTCACCAAGGACCGCTACCCGCAGGTCGGTTCTTCCGGGGACCTCTCGGGCGACGGGGTGACGGACCTGTGGGCCCGCGAGGCCGACAACACCATGTTCGGCTGGTACGGCCAGGCCTGGGACGGGACCGTGAACTCCTTCTCCGGCGGCTTCCAGATCGACGGCGTGGCCGGCGCCCGGATTCCCTCGGGCACCACACTGGCCTCCGGCCAGTCGTACACCAGCGGGGCCTCCAAGCTGGTCATGCAGACCGACGGCGATCTCGTGCTGCTCACCCGTGACAAGCGGGTCTGGGCAACCCACACCCAGGGCCACACCGGCGCCTTCGCGCGCATGCAGACCGACGGCAACCTCGTCGTCTACACCGCGGACGGCTCCACCACGCTGTGGGAGAGCGGGACCTCCGGCAAGAACAACGGCTACGCCGTGCTGCACGGCCGCGGTGTCCTGGTCATCTACAACGCGGTCGGCCAGGGTCAGTGGACGAGCGGCTCGCAGAGCCGGCCCGACTACAACGGCGATGGCTACACCGACGTGCTGGCCCGCGACGGCAACGGCGACGTGTGGGTCTACCCCGGCACCGGGGGCACGGGCACCAGCACGCTCGGCAGCCGCTACTTCGTCGGCAACGGGTGGTGGCGGGACTACTGGACCAACGTCTACACCGCCGACCTCAACAACGACGGCTACACCGACATCGTCGGCCGTGACAGGGACGGCAACCTCGTCCTGTACCCCGGCACCGGCAGGACGGACACCAACTCCTTCGGCAGCCCCGTCCAGGTCGGCTACGGCTGGAACATGTACGACACCCTCGCCTTCGGTGACATCAACGGCGACGGCCGCACGGATGTCGTCGGCCGCGACGGCAATGGCGACCTGTGGGTATACGCGCACTCCGGCGGCACCGGCATGTCGACCCTCGCAGGCCGTGTCTTCATCGGCAACGGCTGGTGGCCCGCCTCCTGGACGACGATCCGGCTCGCCGACATGAACGGCGACCACAAGATCGACATCATGGGCCGCACCGACGGGGGCGACCTCTACGTGTACCCGAACACCACGGCAAACCCCGGCTCCATCAGCTTCGGCGCCCGCTACTTCAACGGCAACGGCTGGTGGAACGGCTACTGGAACCCGTTCGCCACCGACCTCGACAGCGACGGCGCGGCCGAGTCCGTGGGCGTGACCGACCAGGGAGAGCTCTACGACTACCTCCCGAGCGGTCGCGCGTTCATCGGCAGCGGCTGGGGTCCGTTCGACGTCGTTCTCTGACGTCCGGACCCGGGCGGTTTCGTGATCCTTCCCGGCAGGTGCGGTGCTCCGCACCTGCCGGGTCTTCGCGCGCACTCCGTGCGCGCGGTCAACTTTTTACCGAGGGGTAGAAGTGAAACGTTTCGGCATGCGTGGCTTACCCATTTTCGTCACCACCGCGGTCCTCGCGAGCGTGCTGCAGAGCACCGCGCTGGCGGCAGGTTCCGAAGGCGGGGCACGGCGGCCCGACGTGAGACAGCCGAAGGCCGTCCCCGTCGAGCGGGTCGCCCTGGGCGGGAAGAAGAGACCGGACGCGGCAGCCGCCAACTCCTGGTCGAAGAAGTCTCCGAAGGTCAGCTGGCCGGCTCCGGGCAGCGCAGAGGTGTCGCTCGCGACCGGTGGCAAGGCGGGGGCGCTCCCTGTCACGGTGAGCGCCGACAACGCCAAACCGGGCAGGACGGCCCTGGCCGCGCCCAAGGAGCCCGAGGCGCAAGCGGGCCGGGCGCCTGCGAAGGTGAAGGTCACCCTCGCCCCCCGCAAGGCCGCCCGCGCGGCCGGCGTCGACGGCGTGCTCCTGGCCGTCGGCCGCACCGACGGCGCGCGGAAGGCCACGCCGGCCCGCGTCGGAGTCGACTACTCGTCCTTCCGCGGGGCGTACGGCGGCGACTGGGCCGCACGACTGCGGCTGGTCGAGCTGCCCGCGTGCGCGCTCAGCACGCCGCACGATCCCAAGTGCCGCATCGGCAAGCCCCTGCCGACGTCCAACGACGTCCGGACCGGGACGCTGTCCGCCCGTACTGCGATGGCCTCCGGCGCCACCGTACTCGCGGCGACCGCCGAGTCCGCCGGACCGACCGGCGACTACAAGGCGACCGGGCTCCAGCCCTCGGGCTCGTGGAGCGCGGGCGGGTCCACCGGTGCCTTCACCTGGTCCCAGCAGATCGGCGTACCTGGCGTCCCCGGCAGCCTCGCGCCGAAGATCCAGCTCGGCTACAACTCGCAGTCGGTGGACGGCCGTACAGCCGCCTCCAACAACCAGCCCTCGTGGCTCGGTGACGGCTGGGACTGGGAACCGGGCTTCATCGAGCGCCGCTACAAGCCGTGCGAACTCGACAAGACCGGTGGCACCAACACCACCAAGGTCGGCGACCTCTGCTGGTACAACGACAACGCCACCCTGTCGCTCGGCGGTAAGAACACCGAGCTGGTCTACCAGGACGGCAAGGGCTGGGCGCCCGCGAGCGACTCGGGCGAGAAGGTCGAGAAGCTGACCGGCGCCGCCAACGGCGACGACAACGGTGAGCACTGGAAGGTCACCACGACCGACGGCACCCAGTACTTCTTCGGACTGAACCGGCTGCCCGGCTGGAGCGACCACGGCGCGGACGCCGACGACCCGGTCACCAACTCCACCTGGACGGTCCCTGTCTTCGGCAACCAGCCCGGCGAGCCCTGCTACAGCGCGAAGTTCGCCGACGCCTGGTGCCGGCAGGCCTGGCGCTGGCAGCTCGACTACGTGGTCGACCCGCAGGGCGACGCCATGGCCTTCCACTGGAACACCGAGTCCAACAACTACGGCCGGAACGTCGACGCCACCACGGGCAAGGCCACCGTCACGTCCTACGTTCGCGGCGGCTGGCTCGACCACATCGACTACGGCCTGCGCGCCGACGCCGTGTACACCGGCAAGGCGATGGGCCGGGTCGACTTCGGCGTCTCGGAGCGCTGCCTGACCGACTGCGGCACCTTCGACGAGACCCACGCCAAGAACTGGCCCGACGTCCCGTTCGACCAGTACTGCGCGGACGGCGCGACCGAGTGCAAGGACAAGTACTCGCCCACCTTCTGGTCGCGCAAGCGCCTCACCACCATCACCACCAAGATCCTCACCGGCGGCGCCTACCAGGACGTCGACACGTGGGCCCTCGACCAGGACTTCCCCGCCTCCGGTGACGGCATCTCCACCCCGCTGTGGCTGAAGTCCATCCAGCGCACCGGCAAGGCGGGCGGCTCGATCACCCTGCCGCCGGTGACCTTCGCCGGCGAGCAGCGGGCCAACCGCGTCGACCGGACCGGCGACGGGCTGGCCCCGTTCATCCGGCTGCGGCTCTACCAGATCACCACCGAGACCGGCGGCACCATCGGAATCAGCTACTCGCAGCCCGAGTGCACCGCCACCACCCTGCCGGCCCCCGACGCCACCAACACCACCCTGTGCTACCCGGTGAAGTGGGCGTACGAAGGCGACACCGCCAAGCTCGACTGGTTCAACAAATACGTCGTCACCCAGGTCGTCGAGGGCGACAACCTGGCCGAATCCCCGGACAAGGTGACCTCCTACTCCTACCTGGGCGGAGCCGCCTGGGCGAAGGGCACCGACGAGCTCGCCAAGCCCGAGGACCTCACCTACTCGGTCGCCCGCGGCTACGCCCGCGTCCAGATCCGGACGGGCGCCGCCTTCGACCCCACGACCCTGGAGGAGAAGCGCTTCTTCCGCGGCATCGACGGCGCCGCCGTGAACGACTCGGCGGGCGCCGCGGTCACCGACCGCGAACAGTTCGCCGGCATGGTCCGAGAGAACGCCACCTACGACGGCGACGACACGAACAAGCTCGTCTCCGCCACCTCGTACACGCCCTGGCGCTCGGCCGCCGGCAACACCCGTACCCGCCCCGGCCTGCCCGACCTCGAGTCACACAAGACCGGCACGGAGAAGGAGTCCAGCCGCACCACCGTCAACGGCGGCGTCCGCATCACCGAGAAGACCCGGCACTTCGACGCCTACGGCATGGTCGACTGGACCTCGGAGAGCGGCGACACGGCCAAGACCGGCGACGAGCGGTGCACCACGACCTCCTACGCCCGCGGTAGCGGCCCGATCGTCGACAAGGTCAGCCGGGTGGAGACCGTGGCCGTGCCCTGCGAGGCCCCGGTGTCCCGGCCCCGTGACGTCATTGACGACGTCCGCACCTTCTACGACGGCGGCGGCTTCGGCGACGCGCCCGGCCGCGGCCTGGTCACCCGCAAGGAGCGGATCAACGGCACCGGCACCGGGTACGCCCCGGTCCAGTCGACGCCCGTCGCCGACTTCGACATCTACGGCCGCCCGCTCAGCATCGCCGACGCCTACGGCAAGGTGACCCGCACTGCGTACACCCCCGCCACCGGCGAAGTGCCGACGCAGAACGTGGTCACCAACCCCAAGGGCCACACGGTCACCACGGACACGGAGCCGCTGCGCGGCCAGTCCACCCGAATCATCGACGCCAACGGAAAGGTCACCACGACCGCGTACGACGCCCTCGGGCGGCTCGTCAAGGTATGGAAGCCGACCCGCTCGGCCGTCACCTACCCGGACTCGCCGAGCCTCGCGTTCGAGTACCTCGTGCGCAACGACGGCCCGCTCGTCGTGACCACGAAGACCCTCACCCACGACGCGAAGTACTCCGTCTCGTACTCCATCCACGACGGCATGCTGCGCGAACGGCAGACCCAGAAGCCCTCCCCGGACCTCGCCGGACGGCTGGTCACGGAGACCTTCTACGACACCCGGGGCCTCGCCCGGCGCAACTCCGGCGCCTTCTTCGCGACCGGAGCGCCCGAGCCCGTCCTCGTCACCGGGCAGGAACTGAACTACCCGGCGTCCACGGACACCGAGTACGACGGCGCCGGCCGCGTCACCGCGGTGATCTCCAAGCGCTTCGGTGACGAGACCAAGCGCACCACCACCCGTTACACCGGTGACACGACCACCACGATCCCGCCCGCCGGCGGCATCGCCGGCACCGCCGTGGTCGACGCGCTCGGCCGCACCACCGAGGTGCGCCAGTACACCGACGCGGCCCGGACCACGTCCCAGAGCACCCGGCGGACCTACGACGACCACGGCCGGCTGGCCGAGGTCACCGACCCCTCCGGCGCCACCTGGCGCTACACCTACGACGTCCGCGGCCGCCAGATCCAGACCGACGACCCCGACAAGGGCGTCGTGAAGACCACCTACGACGACGGCGACCGCGTCACGGACGTCCAGGACGCCCGGGGCGTCACCCTGCACACCGACTTCGACGAGCTGGGCCGCCGCACCGCCCTCAAGAAGGGCGCGGTCACCCTTGCCGCGTGGGAGTACGACACCGTCGCCAAGGGACAGGTCTCCTCGTCCACGCGCTACGTGAACGGCAACGCCTACGTGTCGGCGATCACCACGTACAACAGCCTCTACCAGCCCGTCGTCACCCAGACGACGATCCCGGCCTCGGAGGGCTCGCTGGCGGGCACGTACAAGTGGACGACCTCGTACAACCCCAACAGCGGCCAGGCGATGTGGACCCAGCAGCCCGCCATCGGCGGACTGCCGGCGGAGAAGACCACCAACACCTACAGCCCGGTCACAGGGCTGCTCACCACGATGGGCGCCGGCAGCGACCCGCTAGTCAACGACACCACCTACGACCACTACGGCCGCAGGATCATCCGGAAGTTCGGCGCCTTCGGCCAGACGCTGACAACCTCGTACACCTACGACGAGCACACCGGCTCGCTCACCGACAGCTACCTCGACCGCGACGTCGCACCGCAGCGCATCGAGGACGCGCACTACACCTACGACCCGGCAGGCAACGTCACGTCCGTATCCACCTCCTACGGCCAGGACACGGCTCGCACCACCGACACCCAGTGCTTCGGCCTCGACGCCCTGCGACGCGTCACCGAGGCCTGGACCGACAAGAACACGGCCTGCTCCGCCGCGCCCTCGGACACTGCCGTCGGCGGCCAGGACCCCTACTGGACCTCGTACACCTACGACGCGGTCGGCAACCGCAGGACCGAGACCGCACACAAGGCCGCGACGGGCTCGGCCCAGGACACCGTGCGCGGTTATGACGCGCCGACGGCCGGCAAGCACGACCTGCCCAAGGTCACGCAGAGCGGCACCGACCCGCACCAGGAACTCTTCGGCTACGACGAATCCGGCAACCTGAAGACCCGCACCCGCGGCACGGCCCCCGCCGAGTCCTTCACCTGGGACGACGAGGGACACCTCGCGTCCGTGACCGAGAAGACGACCGAGAAGGCCTCCTACCTCTACGACACCGACGGCCAGCGGTTCGTCGGGCACGACGCGTCGGGCACGACGCTCTACCTCTCGTACGGCAACGAGCTGCACCTGGGCACGGGCGGCACCGTCACCGGCACCCGGTACTACGTGGCCGACGGCAGCACCGTGGCCATCCGGACCGGAGGGAAGCTCACCTTCACCTTCGCCGACCACCACGGCACCGGCACCACCCAGGTGACCGCCGACGCCGCCCAGACCGTCACCCGCCGCAAGACCTCTCCCTTCGGGGCCACGCGCGGCACCAAGCCCTCCGGCTGGACCGGCGACAAGGGCTTCGTCGGCGGCACCGACGACGAGGCCACGGCACTCGTCCACCTCGGCGCGCGCGAATACGACCCGACCACCGGCCGGTTCATCAGCGTCGACCCCGAAATCGACCTCAACGACCCGCAGCAGTCACAGGGTTACACCTACGCCAACAACAACCCCGCAACCAACGGGGACCCCACCGGCCGGATGCTGGAGGAATGCTGGAACGGCACGATCGCCTGCAAGGGCGGCATGCCCGTCACGGACGAGAAGCCCAAGGACCCGGAGCCGACCATCGACGACATGATGGACGACGTCCTGGACACGGGATGGGGCAAGCAGCCCGACGGGTCGGCCCGCAAGTCCTTCAACGTCGGCAAGGGCCCGGACCGGGGCGTCATCCGCGTCACCCTCTACATCCACACGAAGATCGCCGCGCTCGGCATGCTGCTGGGCGACGACCGTGACGCGTCCCTGGACCCGCACAAGCCCTACCGCATGTCCCTGGTGTGGAACACCGCCTCGGGCGAATGCACCTTCACAGTGGCTCCGTCCACCACCCCGCCGGAGAAGCACGTCGACCAGCCCGGCGTGCTCAGTCGCATCGGCGGCCCCAGCAAGATGGTCGACGGCGCTCCGAGCAAGGTACTGCCTGCCAACCCGCTGAAGGTCGAGGGATGGCCAGGCGACACCTGGGGCGGCGACAACGTGGTCAACACCACCAGCCTCGGGCACCACACGGACTCCGGGCAACTGGACGTCGGCGTGGCCGCCGTCAACAGCTTCCTGAACTTCTTCGCCGTCGACGCGACGATCAAGGTCAAGGCGACCGAGACCTCCGTCACCGTGAACCGCCAGGGCGATGCATATCCGGACATGGAGGTGGTCCAGTACCGGACCAACCAGGCGCCGCGGATGATCGCCACGGACCGAATGGCAAGCGAGACCGGCCTGGACTCGGCCCCCTTCTGGGGACCCACGATCAACAAGACCTGGACGGACGGACAGTGCGTCTCGGGATGCTGACGCACAAGCCACGATCCTGAAGGACGCACGACCGATGCCCCGGCGGGCCCGCCGGGGCATCGGTCGTGCCGAGTCCCCGCAGGCAGTTCACTGCTTCCCTGGACGTCTGCGTCATGGGGCGCACGGACGGGGGCGACCTGTACGGGTACCCGAACACCACGGGCAGGGGGAGCAGAGTGGTCGATAGCCCGCTCTTGGGCGCCGGCATCACGTACCAGCACCCAAGAACGGGTGGGGATTCGGCGACCTTGGCCCGTAGGGCCCAGGGGTCAAAGGGCTTGCTGATGTAGTCGACGGCGCCGGCCGCTCGGCGATGCGCTGCTTCCGGTCCAACAGCGCATCGCCGAGGACGTCACCGGGACGCTGGAGCGCCGGGAGACGGGGTCGGCGTCTGCGAGCTGCTGCTCCAGAAGTTCCACCGCGTGCTTGGAAGAGGACGGCGTCCACGGCCGACCCGTCCAGGCCCCTGACGAGCTCGATGGCCTCGGTGGTGACCGCGTTCCCCGGTGTGCATGCCGCCCTCTTTGCCGCCCGC
The DNA here is from genome assembly GCF_042873935.1 of Streptomyces sp. NPDC004327. Classification (NCBI taxonomy): domain Bacteria; kingdom Bacillati; phylum Actinomycetota; class Actinomycetes; order Kitasatosporales; family Streptomycetaceae; genus Streptomyces; species Streptomyces sp. NPDC004327. Next base: position 25,003 of record NZ_JBIAME010000013.1, read on the forward strand.
CACCATCTGCCCGGCACGGGTACCCTCGACGACTCCGTGCTCGTCTCCGGCTGACCGGTTCAGCCGCAAGTAGGCGCTACCGGCTTTACGCTCCAGCCTGAGGGCGGCCGGTACGGCGTGGGCCGACAGCGGAGGGCGCCCCGGCGACAGCTGCTCGGTGAAGTTCACCCGTTTGGACGGGGAGGGGTGCCGATGCGCTTGGTGCGGCAGAGGCTGGGCCCATGGCCGCCAAGCTGATCATCTACCCGCCCGACCAGCAGGGCTGGCGCCGTGTCCGCTACGACGGCGTCGCCATCGGAGTGGCCCACCGCCCGGCCGATGTCCGAGCTTTCCTCGCCGCTGCCGGGATGGAGAACGCCGAGGACGTCGACCTCACCGACCCCGACTTCGTGGAGTGGCGCGGGGCCGGCCCCGAGGCGTGGGAACCGTTTCCCTGACCTGCCTCCCCGTTCAGGTGGAGACTTCTCGTGGGCCGCCGCATCCGGTGGGGGCGGAGCAGGTGATCCCACGCCGACCGTGGACGGCCGTGCGGCGACCGGAGGAACAGAGCGGTGACTGAGACGGTACCGATGGTCGTGTTCGCGAACTTCCTCTCGGACTTGGCGGTGGACCTCGACGAGGGGCAGATCCTGACGACGTGGGCTCAGCAGGCGCCGCGGAAGGCGTGGCTGCTCCGGCCGGGGGACGTGTTCGTCACTCCGGTGCCGTTGAGCCGGGAGTTCTTGCGGTACGTGTACGACCTGGCGGGTGTGCCCCCGGAATCGGTGGCCGTCGTCGAGGTGCCCCCTGCCGGAGCCGTACCGCTGGCGCGGGCGGTGCGCGAGGCCGGCCTCGTCGAACAGGTCCGGGCTCTTGCCGGTGACCGGGGTGCGGCGCTGCTGCCGACGGCGTTGGACGCGTCGGCGATCGCGTTCGCCCGGGACATCGGCATCGCGGTGCACCCTTACCCGACGGTCGAGGCCGCCGAGGTGGCGCTGCGGATGACCATGCTGCTCAACACGAAGACCGGCTTCCGCGCGATGGCCGGGCAACTGGGCATGCGGCTGCCCGCGGGGCGGACGTGCCGGCGCTCAGAGGTCGAAGGTGTGGCGCACGATCTCCTGGGGGACCACGAGCGTGTCGTGGTGAAGCCCGACCGTTCGGCCGGAGGACACGGGATGCGCTTCGTGTCCCGCGAGGATCTGAGGGGCGAGGCGAGCCTGCTACTCGATACGGTCGGCGGGCCCGAAGGCCTGTGGGTGGTGGAGGAGTGCCTTGACGTGGCCGAGTCGGTGAGCATCCAGATGGAGGTGGCTGCCTCCGGGGCACACGCGCTCTTCAGCGGTGCGATGCGCACGGTTCAGGGCTCCTTCACGGGATACGCCTCTCCGCTGCCGTCGTCCTGCGAGCACGTGGCCGGCGAGCTGGAGGAGTGGGGGACGGCCCTGGGCCGCCACCTGGCCGACCACGGCTACGCCGGGCCCTTCGGGCTCGACGCGCTGGTGGACACGGCCGGCGTCGCGTACGCGAGTGAGAGCAACATCCGCCGTACGGCCACCACCACACCGCACGCCATGGTCACCCGGCTGACCGAGGGATCTGCCACCGCACACCCGGCGTGGTCGGTGGCGAAGCGCCGGGCCCGCAACCCCCTTGACTTCGAAGGAGCCCTTGCCCGGCTGCGTGCTTCCCACCTCGCGTTCGACCCGGACCGCGGCGAGGGCGTGGTGCTGTACGCGGACGTCCCGGCCGACGGCCGTTCCTGGCGGTACGCGGTGATTGCCAGGAGCGCCGGGGACGTCGAGGAGCAGGAAGCCGCCTTGGTCGAGGTCCTCGAATTCGAGGACGGCTGACCACACCACGAAGCCGGTCTCGGCACCCAGAGGGGTGCCGGGACCGGCTCGTCCTACGGGCTCGGGATCAGGTCTTCCGCCCTGGCTGTTCCGGCTCACCGACCTGCGGTGCGCAAGCTCAATGCCTGAGCGCCCGTTCCAGTTGCTGCTTGTTCATGTGGGAGCGGCCTTCGATGCCCTGCGCCTTCGCTTCCTGGCGCAGTTCCTGCAGTGTGTGTCGGGAGGAGCCGCCCGCGCTGCGGCTGCTGCCGTTGGGGTGGAGGACGACCTTGGTCCAGCCGTCGTCGCGGTTGTCGAAGTGCTCGTACGCGGAGGAGGCCTCGTCCAGGCCGAGTTCGTGGGAGACGAGGAAGCTCGGCTCGGCCCTGCCGCCGGCGATGAGGTCGCGCAGGGCCCGGTTGTAGCGCTTGACGGGTGCCTGGCCGGTGCCGATCCGCTGGCCCTTGAACCAGAGCATGCCGAAGTCCAGCGGTACCTTCCCCTGGGCTTCGAGCTCGCCCTGCGCTTCGGCGCCGCCAGGGTCCTCGGGCAGGAACACACCGACCACGCCGATGCCACCGGTGAACCGGACCGAGTCGATGAGCCCGTTCATGGTCAGGGTCGCGTCCTCCTCGCCCTGTGAGTCGTGGGCCTGGTAGCCGACGCATTCGCAGCCGTTGTCCGCGCCCAGGCCCAGGGTCGCGTCCTTGACGACTTCGGCCGGGTCCTGCTCGGCGGTGTTGACGGCGATGGCGCCGATCTCCTCGGCGAGAGCGAGTCGATCGGGCTGGTGGTCGGCGACCCATACGCGGCCGGCGCCCTTGAGGATGGCGGAGTAGGCGGCCATGAGGCCGACCGGGCCCGCTCCGTAGACAATCGTCTGGTCGCCGGGCTTGACGCCCGCCATTTCGGTGGCGTGGTAGCCAGTCGGAAAGATGTCGGCCAGCATCACGTAGTCGAGCTGCCGCTCGGCGGCGTCCTCACCCAGGCGCAGGGCGTTGAAGTCGCCGTACGGCACGCGCAGCAGCTCCGCCTGGCCGCCCTGGTACGGGCCCATCTCGGCGAAGCCGTACGCGGCGCCGGCCATGTCCGGCTTGGGCTGCATGGTGAGGCAGTAGTTCGTCAGGCCCTGCTCGCACTGCTTGCAGAAGCCGCAGGCGATGTTGAAGGGCAGGACCACCCAGTCGCCGACCTGGACCTTGCTCACGGCCTTGCCGACCTCGACGACCTGTCCGAGGTTCTCGTGGCCGAGGGTCCGGCCCGTTTCGAAGGAGGTCCGGCCTTCGTACATGTGCAGGTCGGAGCCGCAGATGTTGGTGGTGGTGATCTTCACCAGGATGTCGCAGGGGTGCTCGATCTTCGCGTCGGGGACGTCCTTGACCGTCACCGTCCGCGGTCCTTCGTACACTGCCGCTTTCATGGTTCGTCCTTGCCGACGCCACCCTTCACCGGGCCGTCCACGGTGCGTGGGGCATCTTCGGGGGTCTTGGCGCGGCCGGCCCTACAGACGAGTCGACCGTGGGGTGACGCCCGGCTGCTGACGGCCAGCGTCTCTCGTGTCGCGTGTACCCCGCTCATCGCTCGTACACCACGTGGGGCCACGTGTGGATCGAGGAACCATAGAGGAACCTCACGTACTGGCAACGCGGGGCGCGGGGGAGGGCCTCACCGGCGCCGCCGCCGACGGTCCGGCGGGGGGTACATACGGCCGTTTTCGATCTCGGTATCGATGGCGTGGCGGATGCGCCGGCATTCGGCGGGCAACCCGTGCCAGTCGCGTCGCCATCGGCGCAGGTGCTCCCGGTCGGGACCGCTTTGCGCTGAGGGCCTCCAAAGGGGCGTCGTGCAAGGCTGCGGCATGGTCGGGGGGAGCCAGGGCAGGTGCGGGCTGTCTGACGGTGCGATCCACAGGCGGCCGCATGCGAAGCGTAGGCGTGGAAGAAGAGCTGCTGCTCGTGGACGCGGACAGTGGCGCCCCGCTCGCCGTGTCGGGGGTGCTGGCGGCCGCTGAGCGTTCGGCCTGGCAGCACCTGGGTTCAAGCGGTCGGCGGGAGCACGAGTTGGAGAAGGAGCTGCAGAAGGAGCAGTCGGAGTTCGCCACGAAACCGGTGACCGAGACGGGTGAGCTCCAGGAGGAGCTCGTGCGCATCCGTCGTGAGGCGGCCCGCCACGCGGCGAGCGCCGGAGCCGTGGTGGCGGCGGTCGCGACATCTCCGCTGCCCGTCAAGCCGTCGTTGAACGTCGGACGACGCTATCGGTGGCTGGGCGAGCAGTACGGGCTGACCGCGCAGGAGCAGCTGACCTGTGGGTGCCACGACGAAGAGGGCGTTGCCGTCCTGGACCGCATCAGGCCCTGGCTGGCCGTCCTGACGGCGATGAGCGCGAACTCGCCCTTCTGGCAGGGAGAGGACAGCGGGTACGGAAGCTACCGCAGCCGTGTGTGGAACCGCTGGCCGTCCGCCGGCCCGGTGGACGTCTTCGGCTCCGCCGACCGCTACCACGAGCAGGTCCGCGCGATGATCGACACCGGAGCGCTGCGCGACGAGGGCATGATCTACTTCGACGCCCGCCTCTCGGCCACCTACCCCACCGTCGAGGTCCGCGTCGCCGACGTATGCCTGAACGCCACCACGCCGGTCCTGCTCGCCGCCCTCATCCGCGGCCTGGCCGAGACGGCGGCCCGCGCCTGGCATGACGCACGTCACCGTCCGTCCTGGATCGGCGGGTCGCCCAATTCAGGAACGTGCGGCCCGCCGCCGGGAGTGAGGGTCGAGTATTTGCCGCGGCCCGTCACGAAACCTCCTCCGCACCAGGTCTCGGAGGGCTCCCGCCGGCCGCGGTCAGCCTTCGATTCCGGTGGTGGTGTGGGCGGCGCCGACGGGTTTCGATTCGGGTGAGCCACGCTGGCGGAGATAGATCGAAAGTACGACCATGGCGGCGACCGCGAGGAGTTCGGACTGCCAGTTCTGGAGGGTCCGGTTCCAGAAGTCGGGAGTGACAAGGTAGTCGGCCCAGCTGACGGGGTCCTCGAGCTGCCGGAGCTGCTGGCCGTTGTACGCGGCAGTGCCGGCGATGGACTGGGCCGTCCAGGACAGCACGAACAGGCCACCCATGACAATGCCCAGAGAACGGGCGTAGAGGGTCTGCCGCCAGTCGCCGGTGCCGGCCCAGCGCGGCGAGTCGGGGCGGGCGTGCTCGCCCATGCGCTGTTCCTGATCGCTTTCGGTGCCGACCTTGTGGACCTTCTTCGACTCCGGGGAGCCGCGCTGGACGAGGTAGACGGTGCCGAAGATGTAGAGGAAGAACTGCAGGAACTCCGACTGCCAGTTCTCGCTCACGTCGACGGCGAAGGCTGATGACGCCAGGTAGTCGGTGAGAGTGATCGACTGGAGGCCGTCAACAACCATCTGTTGGTTGAATTCGGCGTGCCCGGTGACTGCTTGGCAGGCGAGTACCACCAGGAAGGCGAGGCCGAAGGTGAGGGTCAGGCTGTTCTCGCGCCAGAACCCCCGGCGTGCTTCGCGGTTGTCGGTCATCGCTGGAGCACCCCGATGGTGATGAAGTAGCCGAGTCCGCCCAGGATGACGACGAGGGTGGTGACGAAGAGGCCCCGCAACGAGTCATGCCCCCTTGATCGTGCAGTCGTACGGCTGGTCGGAGCGCGGGGTGCAGCCTGCGGCCACGACCTTCCAGCCAGCGGTGAACAGCGAAAGGAACAGGGTGTCGCCTCCCATCCGTACGATCGCCTGCCGCCCGTAGGCCTCGGCCTTCTGGACACCGCGCGTTGTGGGCAGCTCCTGCGAGGCAAGTGCGTTGGGGCAGGCCTTGTGCTCGTCCTGCTCCAGCTGCTGGCGGGTCTGCGGCGCCAGCAGGTCGCAGGCACGGGCGTGGTCCCGGGACGCGACGGCGGCTTCGAAGGCGGCTCCCGCCGCAGCGGCAGCGTCTTGCCGTGCCGCCGGGGCACCGCACCCAGCCGCCCCGAGTACCACCACGGCCGCCGAGAGCAGCCCGCACCAGCGGCGCTGCTCTGGTCGGTGCCGTGTCCGGCTCACGTCGAGTCGGAGCTGGGAACGGCCAGCGGATCGCGTGGTGCCCGCTTCTTCCCTGCTTCCAGCTCACCGCCCAACTCTGTGAGCCTGTTGCGGCCCATCGCCTTGCGGACCTCTGGAAACCAGTCCTGTTCCTCTTCCTCCACATGGTGGCGGACCTGTTCCATCAGCACGCTCATCTTCGCCTTGAAGCGCTCGTCGCCCGGATCCATGTCCTTGATCTCCGACAGCATCCACACCACTGCATGGTGTTCCTCGATGCTCTCCAGGATGTGGTCCGTCGTGTCCGGGGCAAGCTCACGGGCGGCGGGGTAGAAGAACTTCTCCTCGACCCAGGCGTGGACGGTGAGCTCCTCGATCACCTCGTCGGCGATCCGACGGCGTTCGGCCCTGTCGCCGTCCGAGGTCTTCTCGAACCGTTTGAACAGCTTCTCGACGGTCTTGTGGTCCTCGCGCAGCAGCACGATGGCATCCATGCGGGCGCCCCTCGTCAGGTGTTGACGCGGCTGTTGGCGCCATCATGTCCGTCGGCCTGGTCGTCGTCGAACCAGTAGTCTCCGGCCGCCAGGTAGCGGAAGGAATGGCCGCCGTGCGCGGGCAGGACGACCGTGGCCGCGCGCATGCCGTCGCCTCGGGCCTGTAGCGGATGTGCCGCGGGGTTCCAGTGGTTGAAGTCGCCCACGACGCTGACCGGCCCGTCCGGGCTGTCGGCGGGAAGAACGAAGGTGACCTGCGTACGGCCCTTGAGTTGTTTGCGTTCCAGCACCGAACGGCTCCTGACAGGCGAGGTGGCAGAGGTCCACGCACCCTCGCACGCTGCTCTCCACGCCGGTCCCGTACACGCCGCCGCCAGGGGAGCCGTCACCCACCTGGATGCCAGGATCCGGGTGCCCACCCCGCCGCCTGCCCAGCGCGTCGGGGTCGACTGTGACACGTCCCGTCAATCAGCCGGCCGCCGCCGGAACCGTTGCGCACGCGGTAGTGCGCCGCGCTGGCTCCGGGAACGCTCTGGCGTTGGAGGTGAAGGCAAACCTGACTCACGAGGAACTACTCCAGGCCCTACCACTCGAGGTGCCGCGTCTGGTCGTTCACGAGCTGTCCTTCGCCTCACGGGATGGCGCAGGTCGACATGAACGATTGCTGATTCTCTGGCAGCCCACTGCTGCCGAGGGTGGCGGCCCGAAGGTCGGCTACCGGTGGCTTACTCCAGACCACCTCGGGCGCCGCCTGTCGCAGGACTGCCGAGAGTGAGGCGTGACCACCTAACCCAGGGCCCACGGCCGATTCGTGAACGACCAGCCGTAGCCGAAATCTGGGGCATGGAACCCAACTCGCCGCCGCATACGAGAGGCAGGCCAGGTGAGGCGGTGATCGACGACGCTGACGCAGGAACTCGACGCCTACGTACGGAGGGGCCGCCGAGGGAAGCCGCCACGGCGCAGCCGGTTCACCCGGCGTCCGGGCGGGCCAGAGCAGGCGGCCCGTTTCCTGGCGGTCGCGGCGTTGTGGCGGGCGGGTCAGTCCTTCCTGAGCCGCTTCGACGGGTCCTGCGCGTCGACGCCGGTGTATGCGGAGGAGTCCTTGCCGCCGCTGGGGCGCTGGGAGCGGCCTCGGTGCCCCAGGTCGTGGTGGCCCTCCTGGCCCTTGCCGGCAAGGTCCTCTCCGCTTCGCGAAGTGGACTCGACCGGCGTTCCCTCATCCGCCTTGCGCGACGGTCGGTTCTTGCGCGCGGTCCGCTGGGTCTTTTCCGGGGTGTCGAAGGAGCGTCGGGCGCTGGGGTTGTCCTGCGTGTGCGTGGAGTCGACGTCGGCCGACCATCCGTGCTGCTCGGTCCCTTCGTGGCGGCTGGGCCCTTCTCCATGCTTGGGGTGCGACCTCGGGGTCATGGCCCTTCTCCTGTCCAATCATCCCCCCGGGCTGCCCCTGCCCCCTCAGCTCAAGGCCAACCAGTTTCGCGAGGTCCGGGTGCCGGAAGGGGCGGCAGTACGAGCGCCGAAGCGGCAAAGGAACGCGCACGCTCCGGCGAGTCGAAGCGTGAGCCGGTCCTCCACCCAGGACACCTCGCCCTCCAAGCGTGGCGGACACCGCTCGCACAGCGGCTCCCAGGGGCCGACGAAGGACAGCTGTACAACGAGGCGAAGAAGCGCAACATCAAGGGCCGGTACGACTTGGACAAGGTCGAGCTCAAGCGGGCCCTGGGCCACTGAATGCCCTGCGAGCCCGTGGGCCCGCGGGCCGAGCACGGGCGGCCGGCGGGCGGCCGGTGATCCATCGCGGCTCTCGCGGATGTGGAGTCGGTCGCGCGCGGGCCTGGGACAACGGGTGTCGGACCCGTCCACGACTTCAGCGCGTACCCTCCTGGCCTCCATACCCCGGGGGCGTCCGCGGGCGTGGCGATCTCAGGCGGGGGCAGGGGCTGCACATGACGACAGAACCCGTTGACGTTCCCGCTGGGCGTATTGATCCGTGGGGGCGCCGCACCCCGTACAGGCGCGGGGGTTCCTGGCCCTCTCGCGTGGACCAGTACCTCGCCGGGGACTACGACGGCGCTGACGTCGACCGATGGGTCCAGACGGCCTCGAATCTCCATTCGAACGGCGATGCCATGGAGCTGGCGGTGAGGGACGGCCGGCTCGTCGGTGTCCGGGGGATGGCCCGCGACAGGGTCAACCGCGGCCGCCTCGACCCCAAGGACCTGTACGGCTGGCAAGCCATCGGCTCGCCCGACCGCCTGACCAGCCCGCTGATCCTTGAGAACGGCACCCAACGCGAAGCCGACTGGGACACCGCCATGGCCCTCATCGCAGAGCGCACGCGCACACTCCTCGACGGCCCGGGTCCCGGCTCGATCGGCTTCTACACCAGCGGGCAGCTGTTCCTGGAGGAGTACTACGCGCTGGCCGTCCTCGCCCGCGGCGGGTTGGGCACCAAGCACCTGGACGGGAACACCCGGCTGTGCACGGCCACGGCCGGCGAGGCGCTCAAGGAGTCCTTCGGCTGCGACGGCCAGCCCGGCTCGTACGCCGACATCGATCATGCCGACACCATCGCCCTGTTCGGACACAACATGGCGGAGACCCAGGGTGTGCTGTGGAGCCGGGTCCTGGACCGCCTCGCGGGACCTGAGCCGCCTGTCCTGCTGTGCGTGGATCCTCGTCCGGGGCCGGTGTCCGACGCGGCCACCGTTCATCTCCAGCCGAAGCCGGGGACGAACCTCGCGCTGATGAACGGCATCCTGCACGAGGTGATCGCGAACGGCTGGATCGACCAGTCCTACATCGAAGCGCACGTCGCGGGCTTCGACCGTCTCGAACAGCAGCTGGCTCTCTTCCCGGCCGAGGCCGCCGCCGCGGCGACCGACGTGCCCGCGGAGCAGATCCGTACTGCGGCCCGCCTGCTCGGCCAGGCCGGCCGGCTGCTGTCCACGGTGCTGCAGGGCTTCTACCAGTCACACCAGGCCACCGCGGCAGCCGTCCAGGTCAACAACCTGCATCTGATCCGGGGAATGCTCGGCCGGCCAGGCTGCGGCGTCCTGCAGATGAACGGCCAGCCCACCGCGCAGAACACCCGCGAATGCGGAGCCGACGGAGACCTTCCGGGTTTCCGCAACTGGGCCAACCCCCAGCATGTCGAGGGGCTCGCGAAGGTCTGGAACGTCCAGCCGGACCGGATCCCGCACGACGGGCCACCGACCCATGCCATGCAGATGATCCGCCTTGCCGAAGAAGGCTCTTTGCGCATGCTGTGGATCTCCGGAACCAACCCCGCCGTCTCCCTCCCGGAACTGGAACGCATCCGCGCCGTGCTCGGCCAGGACCGGCTGTTCCTCGTCGTCCAGGACCTCTTCCCGACCGAGACGACGGAGTTCGCCGACGTGGTGCTGCCTGCCGCGGGCTGGGGTGAGAAAACCGGCACCTTCACCAACGCCGACCGCACCGTGCACCTCTCCCTCAAGGCGGTCGACCCACCGGGAGATGCGCGCCCCGACCTCGACATCTTCCTCGACTTCGCCCGCCGCATGGACCTCCGCGACGCATCGGACGCACCGCTGCTCCCCTGGCGCAGCCCCGAGGAAGTCTTCGAGGCGTGGAAGGAGTGCAGTCGTGGACGCCCGTGCGACTACAGCGGTCTCACCTACGCCCTGCTGCGCGACCGCGGCGGCATCCAATGGCCCTGCACCACCGAACGCCCCGACGGCACCGAGCGCCTCTACACCCGTGGCGACTTCCACAGCAGCCCCGAGGACTGCGAGACCTACGGCCGCGACCTCCTCACAGGAAGCTCCCTCGACGAGGAGGCGTACCGGTCCCTGAACCCGGACGGCAAGGCGATCCTGCGCACCGCCCCGTACGTCCCGCCACCCGAGCAGCCGGACGCCGACTATCCGCTGTGGCTGATCACCGGCCGCACCCTCTATCAGTTCCACACCCGTACGCGCACCGGCCGCGTGCCCGAACTGCATTCCGCCGCCCCGGACATGTGGATCGAGCTGTCCGAAGCCGACGCGGCGGCCGCCGGCATCGGGGAAGGCGACCTGGCTGAGGTGGCCACCCGACGCGGCACCGTCCGGGCCCGGGTGCGTGTCACCGGTATCCGTCAGGGCGTCGTCTTCCTGCCATTCCACTACGGATACTGGGACGCCCCCGACGGGATCGGCCATCACCGGGCTGCCAACGAACTCACACCCACGTCCTGGGATCCGGCCTCCAAGCAGCCCGTGTTCAAAACGGGCGCGGCCCGCATCACACCGGTGTCCCGCACCTCGGGTCCGGCACCGGCCCCCACCACCACAGCCTCGCGGCCCGAGCCCGGCCCGGACGCGAAGGACAGAGGAATCACCCTCACGGGACCATCATGAACGCGCCCATGCCACCCACCACCACGGTGCTTCGGCCGCTCGGCACCCCTCTGCCCGTCGGGTTCCTGGGCCTTGCTGCGGGAGCGTTCATCGTCTCCGCACTCCAGCTCGACCGGATCCCGCCCCATGAGCGCCACGCGGTGGCGGTGGTCCTCATGGCCGTCGCCTTCCCGCTGCAGCTGCCGTCATCGGCTGCGCCGCCCTGCGCCTGGCTCTCGCCGGGATCCAGTAGCTGACGAGGTCCCCCCACCCGGGAGAAGGCGGCCGGGGCTGCTGGGCTGGCCCTCACCGCCCTGGCCCTGTACGCCCCCACTGCCTTCGCCCTGGCGGACACCCGGGGCCGTCCCGTCCTGCCCGTCGGCCGACGCGGATCCGTCGCCCGGGCCGTGGAGGCGGGGGGCAGAGCCCGGAATCCGGCCGCTGCTCTGATCTCACCACCGCAGCCTCGGCGTGCGCCGACACATGCGGGGTAGACGCTCGGCATGAAACGGACAGGAGAGTGGAAACCCGGAGAAATCGTCCCAAGTAGTGGCATCTATGCATGCGACTGCGGCAAGAAGCACCTGTGGAGCAAGAGCACCGACGTCCGCGGGCATCGCTTTCCTCCCCTGCCCTACGACTGCGCAGGCCAGGCATGGACCCTGCGCACGCAGGCCCACCCCGAGACGGGCTGACTGCGGCCGTGCGGCTGAGGATCAGCGACCCCCACATGCCGGGATGGCGCCGCGTGCGCCACGGACGCGGGTTCCGCTACCTGGACGGGGCCGGCCAGGCCCTGTCGGCAGCGGACCGCGAACGGGTCCGTGCGCTGGTGATACCCCCGGCCTGGCAGGACGTCTGGGTGTGCCCGTGGCCGAACGGTCACATCCAGGCGGTGGGGACGGACGCCGCCGGGCGCCGCCAATACCTCTACCACCCGTACTTCCGCGAGCAACAGGACGCAGCCAAACACGAGCACGTCCAGCGCGTCGCCCGCTCGCTGCCCCGCCTGCGAGAACACGTGGCCCAAGACCTCGCCGGGCGCGGGCTGAGTCGCCTCCGCGTTCTGGCCTGCCTGACCCGCCTCCTCGACCTCGGCTTCCTCCGCATCGGCGGTGAACGCTACGCCCGCGACAACGGCAGTTTCGGGCTCACCACCCTGCTGCGGGAACACGCCAGCTGCCGCAGTGGCGAGATCCGGCTGCATTTCCCCGCCAAGTCCGGCAAGGAAGTCGATCGCTCGCTCGTCGACGAGCAGGCTCACGCCGTGATCCGGGCGCTGCTGCGGCGCAGGGACGAGGGAGAAAGGCTCTTCGCCTACTGGGAACATCGAGCGTGGCACGAGGTCCACGCCCAGGACCTCAACTCCTACCTGCGAGAACGGTCGGGCCGGGACGTGACAGCCAAGGACTTCAGGACCTGGCACGCCACCGTGCTGGCAGCGGTCGCCCTAGCCGTAGCCGAGAGCACCGCCGACGCCTCCCGTGCGGGCCGCGGCAAGGTGGTGGCCCGCGCCGTGCGCGAGGTCAGCGACTACCTGGGGAACACACCCGCCGTGTGCCGGGCTTCCTACATCCATCCCCGCATCATCGAGCTCTACGAGGAAGGCGAGACCATCGCCCCCTCCCTCGGCAAGCTGGGCGAGAACAGCACCTTCGGCGAACCGGCAACCCACGGCCGCGTCGAGCGCGCCGTCCTGCAGCTTCTGCGCTCCGGTACCACGTGACCGGCAAGACGGCCGCCCGGCCGAGACCGTTGCAGCCCCTCGCCCTTTCCCGGCCAGGGTCGTAGGCGGTGTTGTCGGTCTGCGGGAACGTCCTCGAAGGTGACGCTGGCGTGGCTGGAGGAGTCGGTCGCTCAGATCCGGTGGGGGAGCGGTGGCAAGTACCGATCCGGGACGGACTGATCGTCGCGGTGTTCCGGCACTACGAGTCCCGAGCCGCCGAGTCGAAGCCGATGCTCCCACGATCACGGGGCCCCATTGTCTTTGGTCAAGGTGGTCGGGTGGCAGTGTGACTGTCACGAGTGAGGACATGTCTGTTCGAGAGTCTGTGGTCGAAGGAATGCGGCCGTGCGACTTCTGCGGTCATCCGGTCGTCTCATTCCCCAGCCGTCCGGCCAGGCCGGTCACCGGCGGCGCCGAGGTCGTTCGGGTGGCCGGCCGCCCGCCTGCGACGCCGCGATATACAAGCAGCGCAACGCGGTCGAGCGACGCATCAGCCGCCCTCCTCATCTGGGCCCGGACGTAGGGGCTTCGGGCCGCATAATTTGGAGAGGCACCTCCTCAGGCCAGCGTGGCAGCATGCGGCAATGGTCTTTCGACACCCCGATGGCGACTACGCGATCACCGCGATGTACTCCGTGCCCGATGACGCCTGGTATCTGGAACTGGATCTCGTGGCCGGGCAACGGATGCTCGTGACCGCAATCGTTCCCGACGAGGATCCGACACGGGAACCGACGATGTGCTTCAACCCGCACGCAGAGCACATGGACGTCCCGTACGAGGTCATGCGCTGGTTCATGCACCAGGTCGATGAAGAGATCCGTACCTCCCGTGCCTGGATGCGGCTGAGACCGGAGCTCGTCGAGATCATCTACCAACTCCGTCAGGAACACATGGGTGTCATCGGTGATGACGCCTTTCCCCAGGTCCTGGCGAACGTGCGCACCTTGGTCCCCGAGGAAGACCTCCCCGCCGTTGTGGAGGCCGCCTTCGGGCGGAACCTTGACGGCACCACCACGGACCACCCGCAAACCCCCAGCCTGTGAACGGTCAAGGAGACAGGTCCTGGTCGAGGAGTTCGCGGGCGCGGGCCGCGAGGCGCAGTTGGTAGCGGGGGTGGCGGCGGTGGCCGCCTTCGGAGCGCAGTGGTGTGATCAGGCGGTGTTCGCCCAGGGCGCGCGGGAAGGCGGGGGGCGTGCCGATCATGTCGGCGGCCTGGCCCATGGTGTTGGCGGGGGAGTCGTGGGGTCAGCCGACGGTCGAGGCGGCGAAGGTCGTCCAGGATGCGCATGATCACCTGCCTCCGGTATCGCCGGCCCTTCCATCAGCTTGTTGCTTGCCTGTGTCCTTGCGTTCCTCTTCGGTCCACGTGCGTGTGTCGCGGGGTTCGACGTAGGGCTCTTCGTCCGCGGGGTGGCCGCCGATGATGGCGCGTTCGCGGGCCATTTCGGCGTCGAATTCCAGGCCGAGCAGGATCGCCAGGTTCGTGATCCACAGCCAGACCAGGAAGATGATCACGCCGGCGAGTGTTCCGTAGGTCTTGTTGTAGGAGGCGAAGTTCGCCACGTAGATCGCGAAGCCTGCGGAGGCGATCATCCAGATCACCAGGGCCAGGAAGCTGCCCGGCGTGATCCACTTGAAGCCGCGGCCCCGCGCGTTGGGCGCCGCCCAGTACAGAATCGCGATCATGATGGTGACCAGCACGACCAGGACGGGCCATTTGACGATCGACCATACAGTCAAGGCCGTGTCACCGATGCCCAGGGCCGTGCCGATCTGCTGAGCAACAGGGCCGGTGAGGACCACGAGCAGCGCGCTGATGCAGGCCAGGACCATCAGCACCAGCGTGAGGACCAGTCGCAGCGGGGTGATCTTCCAGACCGGACGGCCCTCGGGAATGTCGTAGACGGCGTTCGAGGTGCGGATGAACGCGGCCACGTACCCCGACGCCGACCACAGGGCCACCAACAGGCCGACGACGGCCGTCACCGTGCTGGTGCTGCCGGAGGACTGCAGCTGAGTCACCGCGTGGGTGATGATGTCGCGAACCGTGCCCGGGGTGAGCTTCGTGAGGTTGTCCAAGACCTGCTGCGTCGCCGACTTCCCCGCGATGCCCAGTAGGGAGACCAGCACCAGTAGGGCGGGGAACAGCGCCAGGATGCCGTAGTAGGTCAGTGCCGCCGCCCGGTCGGCCAGCTCGTCGGCCTTGAACTCCTTCAGCGTCCGCTTCAGCACCGCCCGCCAGGACTTCTTGGGCATCTGCGTGGGCTTGTCCGGCGCACTATGCTCCACTTGCGGATCAGGCCCCGCGCCGCCGTCCCTACGGCCGGTGCCCCGGGGCGGTTCCTCGTGCTGCTGTTCGTCGCGCTTACGCTGCCATATGGGTGCCATGCCGGGCGAGTAACCGCAAATGCCGCGGCGTGAACATTCGAGCCGCCCCAGTCCTCGCGATCGCAGCAGCCGATCCGGGGAGGGACACCCCTCCAGACAGCCAAGATCAATCCCACGACCAACGACGCTGGGGGCACGCCTCGGTGCAGCTCTGCCCATTCACCAGCCCCCCGACAACACCACGAACGCTCCGTGGGCGGGGCGACCAGGCCGCGCTCGGTCATCATCCTCGTGATCGCCGCACCCAGACCGGGTGGCTCGCGGCCGTCGCGCCGCAGAGTCGTGGCCGGTGCGCCGCTTCGGTTTCGTGGTGCGGGCGCCCTTCGCCGTCTCCCGGGCGGCGAGCAGGGCCTGGTGGGCGTGGTCGACGCCGGGCATCTCCACGACGGCGTTCACGCGATCACCTCCAGGGCCGCGCCGTTCGGCGGGCGGGCGGCGAGCTCGGACAGGCGCTGCGACCACGACGTGGGCCGGACCGGCTCGGGGCGGCCCGGCCTTCATGGCTCGATTGCGGCAAGATCACCCGCTGATATTCCGACACCGTCCCGTTGCTCAGGCGTTGAGGATGTGTCCGGTCGTCGCGTCCACGTGGGCGGGGATCTCATCGTGGCGGTCGCCCACGGTCGGCGTCCCGGTCGGCTCGAACATGAGGATCGAGGCACCGGACGACGCGGACGGCTTGTGCTCCGTACCTGCGGGAACGGTGAAGACCGCCCCCTGCGGCAGCAGGACCGTGCGCTCACCCTCGGGCTCGCGCAAGGAGATGTGCAGCTCCCCGTCGAGTACCAAGAAGAACTCGTCGGTGTCGTCGTGGGCGTGCCAGATGTGTTCGCCCTCGACTTTGGCGATCCGGACGTCGTAGTCGTTGACACGCGTGACGATGCGTGGGCTCCACAGCGCCTCGAAGGAGGCCAGAGCTTGGGGAAGGAAGATGGGCTGGTTGCTCATGGCCTCATCCTCGGCCGCCTCGCCCGTGCAGTGTGAGTGCTAGGAATTGCACATGGCGAAAGAATCCTCGCACCAAGCTCAAGCAGCGGGCACACACCGGGTGGTCGTGATCGTGGACGAGAACTCGAACCCGTTCGAGCTCGGCTGCGCGACCGAGATCTTCGGACTGCACAGGCCGGAGATCGGCCGCGAACTCTACGACTTCCGGCTCTGCTCTCCCGAGCCCTCCATCGCGATGCGAGACGGATTCTTCACCCTCACCGGGGTCGCCGGCTTGGAGGAGGCCGATGCGGCAGACACCTTGATCGTCCCCAATCGCCCCGATGTCGAGGTGCCCCGCCGGCCCGCGGTGCTCGACACCATCCGACGGGCGCATGCGCGCGGCGCTCGCCTGATCGGCTTCTGCAGCGGCGCCTTCACCCTGGCTGAGGCCGGCGTGCTCGACGGGCGCCGGGCCACGGCCCACTGGCAGTGGGCGGATTCCTTCCGCTCCCGCTTCCCCGCCGTCCAGCTCGAATCAGACGTGTTGTTTGTGGACGATGGCGACATCCTCACCGCCGCGGGAAGCGCGGCCGCACTCGACCTCGGGCTGCACGTGGTCCGCCGCGACTACGGTGCCGAGATCGCCAACTCTGTCAGCCGGCGCCTGGTCTTCGCGGCGCACCGCGACGGCGGGCAGCGGCAGTTCGTCGAGCGTCCCATGCCCGACCTCCCCGACGAGTCCCTGGCACCGATCCTGGCCTGGGCACAAGAACGTCTCGACTCACCACTGACGATCGCGGACCTCGCGGCGCGGGCGGCGGTCAGCCCGGCGACGCTGCACCGCCGCTTCCGGACGCAGCTGGGAACGACCCCGCTGATGTGGCTCACGGGAGAAAGGCTCGCCCTGGCCTGCCGACTGATCGAGCGAGGCGAGTCACGCTTCGAGGTAGTCGCACGGCTGAGCGGGCTTGGCACCGCCACCAATCTGCGCGCGCTGATGCGTCGCGAGACGGGCATCACTCCGTCGGCGTACAAGCGCCGGTTCGGGCCCGAGGCGCCCTGACGGCATCGATGCCAGCCAGCCGAAAGATCACGCGATCGAGTCCGCCGAGTCGCACCCATGATCAACATGATCGGTACGACAGCGGCTTCTCGACTCGCGTCCGCGTCGCCAGCGCGAGTCGGACGACTTGTCCACCGTAGTCGTCGGCCAGATGCCAGGTTCCCGTACCGGAGAGACGCCAGCCGTCCTCGAAGTCGAAGCCCTGCCCGTCGAGCTTTTCGAGAAGAGCTGTCCCGTTTACGAAGCACCACGCGGGTCCCCTCGACGTTCTCCCAGCCCCCCAGCGACTTCGGCCGCCGTGGCGTCGTGGATCCCTGTTCCCTCGTAGTACTGATCGGGGCCGGCGCAAGCCGTCAGAGCAGGCCAAAACCAGCACCCCACGCACCCAGCCTGCTTCCGCCCGCCACCAGGACCTCCCACCCTCAGCCCGCATCGGCCAACCGAGTAGGAGCGGCCGTGGAGGGAAACCTTGCCAGACCTGTTGAACGCGTTCAACTCTGCGGTTGTGGGGGTGGACGCCACCCCTACAACTCGTGCCTCCAGCACTGCCCGCAACCGTCGACAAGCAGCATGAACAGCGTTTCGATACACGGCCTAGTTGAGCATGTGGGCGGCCTGGACCTGATGGAGGTGGATGAGGACGTCGTGGGTCTGGGTGAGGCGGATCTGGGGGGGCGTCGGCGATGCCGGGGTAGGCGGCGCCGATGTTCTTGATGGTGTGGGGTTCGGCGAGCCAGGCGCGGGCCGCGGTGGGGGCGGTGCGCAGGTCGACGACGTAGTCGCGGTGGCGGACCTTGTCGAGGGTGTGTTCGGCGGTGCCCGGTGCGGCGGGTGCGGCGGTGAAGCGCTGCGGGGCGCCGTCGTGGTTGAAGGCGTTGAACGTGCCCTGGTTGAAGGAGAGGCCCACGCTCAGGTAGCCGGTGCCCAGTTGCTCGCGCAGGAACTCGCCCTGGACGCGGGGGTGGCTGGCGGGGGCGTAGGTCTTGAGGGCGGTGTGGCTGTTGTGGGCGGAGATCATGATCTTGCTGCCGGTGCGCCGCTGCCACCAGGCGATGTTGTCCGCCATGACGCGGTCGCGGTAGAGCATGGCGGCGGGGATGTTCCGGGGGTCGTCCCAGTCGAAGGCGTAGAGGGTGGTCATCTGGTGAATCGCGCTGGCGTGCTGCACGGCCCAGACGTGGGCGTCGGGGTCGGCACCGGGGTGCTGCTTGAGCAGGTCCACCGCACGGCCGGTCCGCTCGGCGATCGCCTTGCGCTCGGCGAGCGGCTTCGCGAAGTAGTCGTTGACGTAGGTCTCGGCGCTGATGGTGGGCCGCAGTCCTTGGTACAGCTCGGCGATCTGCGCGGCGAGTTCGGGACTGGACGCGGCCGCGAACGTGTTCACCTTGTCGTACAGCTGCGGGCCGGCGAAGCCGTTGTCGTCGCCGACGAAGCGGACGGGGTCACCCGGGTGCTGGATGTTGTAGGAGCGCGCCCACTGGAGCAGGTCGCGGTACTCGGCGTTGTTCCACCAGCGGTAGGTGCCCTGGAACTCCTCGTCCATGATCTGCTTCAGGTCGCCCTCGCCCCGGGTGAGGTAGGCGTCGATCCGCAGTCCGCTGCTCCAGGCGGCTTCGAGGGCGAAGGTGCGGAAGCCCTTCTCCTCGACCAGGTACCGCAGCATCCGGTGCTTGAGGGTGACGAACTCGTGCGAGCTGTGGGTGGCCTCGCCCACGCCCACCACGGTGGCGTCGCCGACCATCGTGCCGAACGGGCGCAGGTCGGCGACATTGCCGCGGGGTTCGGTGGTGCGCAGCGGGTGCGCCACCCGGTCGAGGGCGGCCTCGGGAGAGCGGAACGCGACGGCGTCGGGGGAGGCCGACGCCGCGGACGCGGCGGGCGGAGCGGCGGCGGAGGCGGCCGGAGCGACAGCCAGAGTGGCACCGAGCGGGACAAGCAGAGCGGCGAGCAGGAACTTGCGTGTGATCATGGCCCCAACCCTCGCCGCCCGGGAGGCCCTCGCACCATCCGCTGCACCCCCCGATCGGCCCGGGGGTTTGCCTCACCCGCCGACGGGCGGGGTGGCAGGACCCCGCTCCTGGTCGTGAACGGGCGTCAAGCAGGTCGCCCGGCTGGAGTCGAGCGGCTATTGGCGACTGGTGGTCGGCCCCTGTCGGCCGCCGTATCCGGCTGGCTTCTCTCTGAAGTCACCCGGAGCTCCGCAATCGCCTGTCTCTGAGAGGTACCGCGGTGTGGGGAACGGCGGCAGAGTCGGCCCTGGCGCACAGCCCGGAGGCCGGGTGTTACCGCGCTCGCGCTGCGGCGCTGGCCTCACGGCGGCCTCGTCAGCTTTTCGCTGCGGTGGCCGCCTCATGGACCGGCTCCTCGGCCGCCATGGTCGGACGGTGGGCGTGGCCGGTGTTCGGGCCGGGCGCGTTCAAGAGGACCGGGTTCTCAGCTGTCGCCGTCGGCGCACTGGGCCCGGGCGCCCGACGACGCCCTGGACCGCGGCGTCGGGGCGCGTGACGACCGCCTCCATGGCAGCGTGTTCCCAGGCGCCGAGACCACAGGACCGACGGGCCCGGAACGGCCCCGTACGCCGCAGCCCCGTTCACCGCGTACCCGTACGGCTCGGCCCCGCACCTCGGGGCCCCGTCCGCGGAGCCCGCGATCGAACTGCGGGGTGTGCGCCGGATCGACGGAAGCGGCGCGGCGACGGTGCACGCGCTGCGCGGGATCGACCTGGCGCTCGCCCGCGGCAGCTTCACCGCCGTCATGGGCGCCTCCGGCTCGGGCAAGTCCACCTTCCTGCAGTGCGCGGCGGGTGCGAGGACGGGTACGCGAAGCCGGACCGCCACGGCTGGGCAGGCAGACGCCCAGACGTGCTTCGGTGGCGGCGATCTCCCTCTCCAGGCATCGGCAGTGCTGGTGATGGCCGGGTGGCCAGGGGCTGCGTTGGCAAAGTATGCGGCGGCGGCCTGGGCGAGCGCGGCGGGCGGGGAGCGTGGGGCATGGGCGCTGGTGTGGCCGACCGTTGCGTGATCTGGCACCGGCACCAGGCCGGACTCACCACCGAGCCTGCGTCTGGCCGGTAAGTCGCAGTTCGCCAGGGCGGCGGCATCTGGCCGGGTTGCTTCGGTCCCGGCCTGGCCGTGCTGCGCCGGGGAGCGAGCCGGCCGCGGTGTACCCGTCCCCCGCGCCGCTGGTGGTGGCAAGCCGCAAGGTGTCCGTGGCGTGGCGCGGCGCGTGGGGGCTGGATCGTGGTTTCGGGTGCGAGGATTCACCTTGCTGTCAGTAGTCGGTTCCATCACGGAAGGTGAGGCTCTCATGGTCGATGTCACGCTGCACACCAACCACGGCGACGTCGTGCTGGAGCTCGAGGGGGAGAAGTCCCCGAAGACTGTCGAGAACTTCCTCGAGTACGTGCGGGCCGGCCACTACGACGGCACGCTCTTCCACCGGGTCATCGACAACTTCATGATTCAGGGCGGCGGGTTCACCACGGGCATGAAGCGCAAGGAGACCCGCGCGCCGGTCGCGAACGAGGCCGACAACAGACTGAGGAACACGATCGGAGCGGTGGCGATGGCCCGCACGATGGACCCGCACTCAGCCACCGACGAGTTCTTCATCAACGTGGCCGACAACCACTTCCTGAACCACAGCGCGAAGACCGCTCAGGGCTGGGGCTACGCGGTCTTCGCCCGCGTCGTGGGGGGCATGGATGTCGTCAACCGCATCAAGGGCGTCGACACGGCCGGCAAGGCGGGCCACCAGGACGTCCCCGTCGAGGACGTCGTCATCACGAAGGCCGTGATCTCGAAGCAGTGACCAGGCCTCAGGACCGGACACACCACGGTTTGTTCCGCCCTGTCCGGTCTCCCGCCTCGTCGAAGGGCGGCGGCCGGCCGTCCCAGCCGGGCCGCGTGGCGGGCATGTGGACACAGGCCGGCGAACACCGGGAACCAGCTCGCCGCCCTCCTCGAAGCCCGATAGATGCCGGACACCTCTTCTCCCAGGTCTGTCCACCCACCGCGGCCTACAGCTCGGCGCGGGCAGTGGTGGGCCTTTCGTAGCGCCCACCGGCCTTGCCGAGAGGACCTTCGGTTGGCGAGGTCCCAGAGCTTGGTGACGCAGTGGGGGAGGACGTTTCTCGTACTGCGGGTAGTGGGTGTGTTCCCAGGCGTCGAAGACCGGCAGCGGCGTGGTGTCCTGGCCGGTGTTGCCGTGGGGGTCGTAGACCCGCTCTGCGCTCAGGCGGTGACCGAGCGGCTCCCAAGCCAGGACGTGCCGGCCGGAGCCTGCTGCATACCGCGCCCGAGGTGGGCTCATGCGCTCGGGCGGCGGCCGAGTCGCTTTCAGGCCGGGACGCGCGGGCCGGAGCCTGCTGCGTACCGTGCCTGAGATGCCCGTCGGTGTGTAAAGGGATTCTCGTGTCACGTATGGGTGCGGTGGAGTGGTTCGGCAGCTTTTGGGCGTTGTCGAGGGCCATGCTTCCGAGTCCGGTACCCGGTTCCCGGCGCCGCACCGTCGGCCGCCGCGGCGCGCGGGGACGGGCCCGTAGGACATGAGGGTCGCTGGGCGGCGGTGGGTGGTGAGCGGGCCGTGTTCACCTTGAGTGCTTTGGTACCGCACTGCGGATCGCTGCTGGGGGCCGGTTTCGGCGGCGGCCTGTCGATCTCGCCGTCTGACGGCCGTCCAGTGCACGTGGTTCAGCAGGCGGCGCTGCCCGCACCAGAGTCAATCGGTGCTTGCGTCGTGGGATGTGCAGTGAGTGAGCAGTACGGAGATCGGGCCGTTGACGAGTCGGTAGCGCACGATCCTCCCGTTCTTCTCGCCTTCGACGACGCCTGCGGCCCTCAGCAGCCGTAGTGCCTGGGAGACGGCTGTGTCCCGCATTCCGGTGGCGACGGCGAGGTCCGAGACGGCGATGGGGCCGGCTTCGTGGAGGGCGAGGAGCAGGGAGAGGCGTCCGGGGTCGGAGAGCAGGGAGAAACGATCGGCCCAGGCGCGTACGCGCTCGGGCTCGCCGACGGCTGCGATGGCATCGCAGACGCGGTGGTCGTCGATGGTGCGCTGCCCGGCGCGTTCCGCGGGGACGAGATGCATGGCCCCATCATCGCAGCCCGCGCCCTGCCCTTGCATACCTGCTCAGATGTGCAGCCTTGCAGCTGTCTCCCGTGACCCCATAGGGTGAGCGGGCCGTGGTGTACGGGAAGACCGGTGACAGCTCCTCAGGGGCTCAGGCCGGAGCGGCCCTCGCCACTGTGATCGGGAAGTTCCCGCCTCGTGCATTGCCACTGGTCTTACGGCCGGGAAGGCAGGGGTGGGCGCGTCGACCCGTCAGCCAGGAGACCGGCCACGGCATCACGAAGCTGATCCACGAGGTGCTGGAGCGTGACCGCATGACCGTGTCCCCAGGCGTGCCCGAAACCGCCGGTCCCACGTCCTTTCGCTGGCGGCGCGAGGACACCATCCGCACCGCAGGCCTGCTGGCCGTGATCGTCGCTCTGCACGTGGTCGCCTTCGGGATTCTCTTCCTGCTCGTGATCCCGCATCACTACGAGGTCGGTACCAAGGCGTTCGGCGTGGGTCTGGGCATCACCGCCTACACCCTCGGGATGCGGCACGCCTTCGACGCCGACCACATAGCGGCGATCGACAACACCACCCGCAAGCTGATGGCCGACGGTCAAAGGCCGGTGTCGGTAGGCTTCTGGTTCGCCCTGGGGCACTCCAGTGTCGTGGTCGTGATGGCCGCCCTGGTCGCCGGTGGAGCGAAGCTCGCCGGCACCCTGATGAACGAAGGCTCCCGGACCCACCAGATCCTCGGCACCGTCGGCACCACGGTCTCCGGAAGCTTCCTGTACCTCATCGCCGCGCTCAACCTCGTCGCCCTGTTCGGTATCGCGCGCGTCTTCAAGGCCATGCGCGCCGGGCAGTTCGACGAGGCCGAGCTGGAAGCTCACCTGGACTCGCGTGGCTTCATGAACCGCATCCTGGGCCGGCTCACCAAGTCCATCCGCCGCCCCGGCCAGATGTTCCCGCTGGGCTTCCTCTTCGGCATCGGCTTCGACACCACGACCGAGGTCCTGCTCCTTGCACTGGCCGGCAACGGCGCCGCCGCCGGTCTGCCGTGGTACGCGGTCCTGTGCCTGCCTCTGCTCTTCGCCGCCGGCATGAGTCTGTTCGACACCCTCGATGGCACGTTCATGAACTTCGCCTACCAGTGGGCCTTCTCGAATCCTGTCCGCAAGGTCTTCTACAACCTCACGATCACCGGACTGTCCATCGCCGTCGCCTTCTTCGTCGGCACCATCGAGCTGGTCGGCGTCCTGCACGACAAGCTCGGCCTGAACGATGACGTCACCGACTGGATCGCCGGCCTGGACCTGGACAACGTCGGCTACGTCATCGTCGGCCTGTTCGTCGTCGTGTGGGCCGTGGCCATCGCCTACTGGCGCCTGGCCAAGGTCGAGCAGCGCTGGAGCAGCCGCACCGCCGACACCGGCTGACGGCACATCGGCCGGCGCCTCGGCCCCGGCGCTGCACGAGGTGTTGCCTTCCACCGCGAAACCGACAAGGCCACGGCTTTCCGTATCGTCGCAGCGGCCCGGGGGCTTTCGGGCCCGGCCCTCGTTTTTGCACCGGTGAAAGCCGTCCGGCCCCAGGGCGACGTCAACACGGCACGGAATGCCCACGGGGCTGGGCGACTTGCGCAACTCGGTGTCGACGAGCCCGCATCGTGCCAGCCCGGTCCCGGCAACCAAGCGACGTCCGCGCGCACATGACGGGGACCTTGTCACGGACGCGCATTCGTGTCGGAAGCTGCTCGCGGACCCGACGCCCCGGCTCCGGGTTGCCCGGTCGCGAGCGCCTGGTCGATGAAGACACGGACCAGCTCAGGAGCCTTGTCGGCAGCGCCGGCGGCTCCAGGACGCCGCCAAGCGCCGCCTCGTTGCGCGGCCCTCGCGCCGGCCCCGCTCCCGGCAGAACCGGATCGGCAGCGCTGCCGCGCGCCGGGATGCCTGGGCCCTGTCCCGGCTGCGGTACTCCAACGCCTGGCTGTGGCGACGATGCCGGGGGGCGAGGCGTCACCGCCTTCCGCGTCACCGTCCTCGCGTCGCCGCTCACGCGGTGCTCCGCCGTCTGGCGATCTGACTGGTCCTTACACTGTCCTTGATCATTTGCATGGCGAGAAACGGGTGACAGGGTGGGGTCGGTCCGCGCGGGCATGGACGTGATCGAGGAGCTGGCAGGCTGCGGGCCCGAGGCGCAGGACCGGTTCCTGGCAAAGCGGTCGTCGGTGGTGGCCGACGTGATGGCCAACGGTTTCACCCGCCGGCACCCGGATCTGGCGGCGAAGCCCGGCTTCGCACGCTGGCAGCTCGTGGCCCTGGCGGTCGCTGTCACCGCCGTCGCGGTGGTGGTGGTGTTCGTACCACTGGTCGCTCTCGCTCTGCTGACCGTGGTGGTGACGGCCTACAGCCTGCTGCACGCCGTCATCGCGGTGGCCGGCCTGCTGCACCGCAGGCCCGGGGCGGCTGCGGCGGATCCGCCTGTCCCCGACACGCAGCTGCCGTCCTACACCGTGCTGGTGCCCGCCTACCAGGAGTCCGAGGTGATCGGTGGCCTGGTGCGGCACCTGGCGGAATTGGACTACCCGCCGGACCGGCTGGAGGTGCTGATCCTGGTGGAACGGCACGATCCCGACACCCGGCGGGCCGTCCTCGCGGCGGATCCGCCGCCGTTCGTCCGCATCGTCCAGCTGCCGTCCGGCCCACCGCAGACCAAACCCCGCTCGGTGAACCTCGGCCTCATGCTGGCCCGCGGCGAGCTGTTGGTGATATTCGACGCCGAGGACCGGCCCGACCCCGCCCAACTGCGGCGCGTCGCCGCACGGTTCGCCGCCCGTGACGGGCGGACGGCCTGCGTCCAGGCGCAGCTACTGTTCCGCAACGCCGCCGGGAACTGGCTGACCAGGCAGTTCGCCATGGAGTACGCCCTGCGGTTCGGGCTCGCCCTGCCTGGGCTGGAGCGGCTGAGGCTGCCGATCCCGCTCGGCGGCACCAGCAACCACTTCCGCACCGACACCCTGCGCGCGCTGGGCAGCTGGGATGCCTGGAACGTCACTGAGGACGCCGACCTCGGCATGCGCTGCGCCGCGATGGGCTACCGCACCGAGACCATCGAATCCGTCACCTGGGAGGAGGCCCTCGACACGGTCGCCCCCTACGTCCGCCAGCGCACCCGCTGGCTCAAGGGTTTCCTGGTCACGACCATGGTCCACACCCGCCACCCCTGCCGGACCCTGCGCCGGTTCGGCGCCTCCGGCACACTCGTGCTGCTCGGTGTCGTCGCCGCCGCTCCGGTGACCGCCCTGCTCCAGCCCGTACTGAGCGCCCTCACCGTGCTCGCCCTCACCGGCCCGGTATGGTCCTCGACCGGCGCCGGGCTGGTGGTGCCGGCCGTGGCTGCCCAGGGCGTCTCGATCACGGTGTGGATCGCCATCACCTTCGTCGCCGCCCGGCGGGCGGGACTGGCGGCGCCCTGGCACGCGCTGTTCAGCCCATTCGTCACGGTGCTGTGGTCGGTCGCCGCGTGGCGCGCCGCGCACCAGCTGGTGGTCTCCCCGTTCAGCTGGGAGAAGACCCCGCACCGGCCGAGCACGGACTGACGACGCTTGCCGGAAGGGCGATCACAACCCACCGCCGGCGGCCACCGGCCGGTCGCCGCGCTGCGACCCTGTCCTCCCGGCCACGTCGCCCGCGCGGGCACGGGGCGCGGCTTGCAATCACCCGTTCCGGGCACTCGCCCGGCGTCCCCGTGGCGGCGACTCGCTCTGCCGGGCGCCGAGCGGGGCTGTCGACGGACTTGCCTTCCACCAGTACCGGCCAATCGCTTCGGAGCGATCCGATACGAACCCTCCAGGGCGCCGTCCGGCGGTCGTGCCGTTTGAACGTCTGCCCCAGTCGTACCCATGCTCGCCCAACGGGGGATGATGGGACGGAACCACGCACACACAAAATCAGGAGCTTCCATGGCGAAGCGGATTCACCAACCCCGTGAGGACGCGGAGTTCGATTTCATCCTCGGGATGAGCACGATCCCGGTCCTCGCGTACTTCACCGGGACATGGCCGAAGGCAATCGAGCCCTGCCGCGCGGCGGACCTCGTCGTGGGTGGCATCGCCGAGGAGTACATGGGTCGCCTGACAGTCGTCCGCACCGACATCACGCGCTGTCCGGCGGCAACCAAACGATACGAGGTCACCGGAGCCCCGTCCTACGTCCTACTGAAGGATGGAGAGGCGGTGGCGCACGGCACGGGACCCATGACCAGCGTCGAGGTACGGGAGCTCGTCGACAGCCACCTCTGAGCGAACGCCGTGGCACCGCGGTCACGACACCCGTTGATCGACGCCTCGGCGTTCCCGTCGACGGCGCCGGCTCGCACCGCATCGTCCTCGGCAGCACCGCCGGCGCCTTCACCGACCTGGACGGGTTCGCCTGGGAGGCCGCCGCGTCGCGAGTCCCCACCTGTCGTTCACTGCCCCGCCTTGGACGAACGGCCTTTCGACGGCCATACCCGAAGCCTCGTTCAGATGGCGATGACTGGTGACGGGCTCGTGTCGTTGCAGGCGTGGGAAGCATCCTGATGAGGGTTTTCGCGAAGACCGAGGGCGAACTGCGCCCGGACTGTCCTGCGCCCCGCCCGTGCGCCCGTGCGGCGCGGGGCGGTCCAGGCGCACTGGGACGCGCTGTCAGGCTGTCGCCCGGGCCGTTCCGCGCCCGGGCCGTTCCCCGCTCGGGCTGCTCCGCGGCAGGGTCGTGGGGCCCTCCCTGCTCTGACGTGCGGGAGGGTGGCACGCTCTGCGGCTGGGTCGTGGGGCTGTCCTGCGCCAACGTGCAGGGAGGGCGGCCCCGGCCATGGGGGCGCCCTCCCTGTTTCGGATGCTGATTACGGCTTGCGTCCGCACCATGCCACGAGGCGGTCGATGGCCGGCGCGTCCGCGTCGACGTCCACCGCGACCTCGAACGGCGCGCCGTCACGCGGCCCGGTGGGCAGCGCGCGCTTCATGGCGGCGTACGAAATCGCCACGAGCTCGGGGTCCCAGTGCGGGGACTGTCCGGTGGCGGTGGCCAGGTCCCAGGTGTGTACGGTGAATTCCGAGGTCCACACGGCCGCGGCGGCCCCGCCCGGGAGGCTGCCGAACGGCAGTTTCAGGATCCGGCCCAGGATCTCGGGGTCCGCCCACGCCGCCTCGACGTCACGTGCCGCGGCGTCCCATGCCTCTTGCCATGCGGTGTCGGGGAGGTCGTCGGCGACGGTGGGCAGAGTCGTCACGTCGCCGCCGCGCCCGGCGTGGGCGATGCGCCGCAGCACGGCGACAAGGTGCCTGGCCAGTTGCCGGACGGTGAACTCGGTGCAGGGCGTGGGCGCGTCGAACTGCTCGGGCCGGACTGCGGCGACGGTGCGTCCGGCCAGTGCGATGGCCTTCAGCAGGCCCTGACGGGGGTCGTCGGTGGCGTCAGGGGTGGTGACAGTGGACCGCGGGGTGTTCTCCATGTTTTGCGTCATGGCCTCATCCTGGAAGCCGAACAGGTCATCTCCTGGCCTCTTTCGGCAAGAGAATGGCCGCTATGAGAGCCGATCGCCTGGTGGCCACCCTGCTGTTCCTCCAAACACGCACTCGTGTGACCGTGGCCGAGGTCGCCGCCGAGCTGGAAGTGTCGCCACGGACCGCACGCCGTGACCTGGAGGCCCTGTCCACCGCGGGCATCCCCGTCTACTCGCAGCGTGGCCGCGGCGGCGGCTGGTCGCTGGTCGGCGGCGCCCGTACGGACCTCACCGGGCTGACCGCCGAGGAGATCCGGGCACTGTTCCTGCTCGCGGGCCCCTCGGCCACCACACCCGAACTCCGCACAGCGTTGCGCAAGTTGGTACGGGCGCTGCCCGCACCGCTGCGTGCGGGCGCCGAGGCCGCGTCGCGGGCCGGCCTTGCCGACGGCACGAACTGGTCACGCGCCGACCACACGACCACCGGGCCGCACCTTGACGCGCTCCGGCGGGCCGTAGTGGACGGAATCCAGGTACGGCTTGGGTACGCCGGGCCCGGCAAGCCCGTCGGCGTGCGAACCGTCCATCCGCTCGGGCTGGTGACCAAGGCCGGTCACGACTACCTCGTCGCCGAGACGGAGCGGGGCTTGCGAACCTTCCGGCTCAGCCGGGTCGCCTCGGTCCAGGCAACCGGCGAGCCCGTCGTACGGCCGCCCGACTTCGACCTTCCCACCGTCTGGCGTTCGTTCGCCGCGCGCTTGGAGGAGCGGCTGTATGCGGCGACGGTTCGGGCCCGGGCCGAGCCCGGTGCCATGGCAATCCTGGAGCGCCTGTTCGACGGGCGCCTGCACGTCGGTCCGCTGCTCCCCGACGGCTGGAGGGAGATACGCGTCGACGGGCCGACGCCGGAGGTCGTCGCGACACAGCTGGCCGGGCTGGGGGCACGCATCGAGGTGCTGGACCCGCCCGAGGCAAGGGAGCGGCTCGCACGTCTGGCGGTTGAGCTGGCCGGTGTGTACGGGCCGCCGGGCTCTTCGTGATCCCGGTCTTGCCGCAGATGTCGAAGGTCGAGCTGTACGCGGCGATCCGTCGGGATCACCGGGCCGGCCTGATGATGCGGGAGCTGGAGCGCAATTCGTCCCGCAGACCCATCCGCCCGGGGTGGAGGCGGAGGTCGACTTCGGCGACGTGGCCTCGCGGCTCGCCGGCAAGCTGGTGACCTGCCAGCTGTTCTCCTTCCGCCTGTCGTATTCGGGCAAGTCCACCGGGTGTTCGCCTCTGTCGGCCAGGAAGCCGTCTTCGAAGACCACGTGCACGCGCTGCGGATGCTGGGCGGGGTCCCTCCTACAATCTCGCCTCCGCCCGGCCCGGGAAGAGGAACCAGCTTCGGCCGGCTGAGAGGTAGGCCCGAAAGGGGCTGTGGGATGGCGAGGGGGCAGCGCAGATCTGCGGAGCAAGCAGGCGCTGCGTCGAGCTCACTGCCCATTGGCGACCGCGACGACGGCCTCCGCTCACGGGGTACTGGGGCCCTCGGCGCACAGTGCGTGGTCGATCAGGGAGCTGGCCGCTTTCTCTTGGTCCAGTATGTGCTTCGGGGTGTCGCCGCGTGCCTCGGACATGGAGACCACAGCACTTCGCCTGGCGTCGTCGGTGACGCCGTTGAGGGTGATGTAGCCGCCGTCCCCGCCCTCGTGGCTCCAGTAGGTTCCTCCACAACTCAGGGGGCGTTCGACCAGGCCGAGCCCGTATCGGCCGCCGGGCCACAGCTGTTGGACCTCCGCGTTCACGGGAACCGTCTGCTTCATCTCGGCCAGCTGCCGCGCCGGTAGCAGGCGGCCCGCGAGCAGCGCGCGGAGGAAGACGTTCTCGTCCCGCGTGGTCGTGACCCACGAAAGGCTCTCGTGGTCCACCGGTATCTGGTCGGTGACGTCCACCCGGGAACCGGGGCCGAAGAGCTGGTATGCCTGGGCGTGCGGCTGGGGCAGGGTGGGCGAGGTGCCATTCCACCGGGTCTGGTCGAGACCGAGCGGGCGCAGGATGCGGTCTTCGATCTCCTGGTGGGCGGGTTGACCGGTGGCCTTCTGGATGATCAGGCCGAGCAGGACGTAGCCGGTGTTGGAGTACGCCCAGCCCTTGCCGGGCGGGAAGTCCGGCGCGTGGGCCACGGCGCGGGCAACCAGCTGCTCGGGGCCGTAGACGTCGTGGCGCTGCTGGTAGTACTCCTTGGGCGTCGTGTATCCGGGCAGGCCGTCGGGGATGCCGCTGGTGTGCTGGAGCAGCTGGCGGATGGTGACCCGGCTGCCGTCGTTGCCCTTACCCTGCACCACTCCCGGCAGCCAGTGGTCGACCGTGTCGTGAAGGGACAGCCTGCCCTCGGCCTCCAGTTGGAGGACGACGGTGGCGACCAGCGTCTTGGACGTGCTGGCCATGCGGAAATAGCCGTTGGAAGGGACCGGGCGGCCAGTGTCCAGGTCGGCGGTGCCGCTGGTGGCGACCGACTGCCGACCATCAGGTGCGATCACGCGGGCTTGCACACCGCTGATACCGAGGGCGCGGATCGCCTCGGCGTCCTGGCGCAACCGCTCCACGGGGGAGGGTCCGGCGGGCTTGGCGCCGGTGGTGGCCGCGCAGGCGGTGAGCAGCGTAGCGACACCAAGTGCCAGGGCGAGGTGCTTTCGCAGAATCGAACTCATGACTGAACGCTAGTTTCGGCCCCCCACGGATCGCGATCCGGCGAACCTCATGATCGGAGTGGGGATATCCCCCCAGCGCGTGCTTTGGGGTTCAGAGAACAGACTCTGCCGCGCAGTGAAAAAAGTTGCGGGCCGCTGTCGATCCGGCCGCGTCCCATTCGACGTCATGATGTGCGGCGCCTCGCCACACAGTAAGTGTGCGCGACAACCCCGGACGGGGCAGGAGGGAAGCAGGCCGCACGGGCCCAGGTGAGCGTCACAACTCGCCTAATCTGTATGGCCTTTGCCATGTCACGGACCGACCAGAACGTCCGCTCCTCACACGGGTCACATGCCTGCCATGATCCGTGTCATGCGCACACAGATCACATCGGCCGGGATGGCCGACATTCACCAGGTTCTTGCTGACCACCACCGATACTGGGGAGAACGCGACCTTCGGTCCCTGCACCTTTTGGCGCTGGTGCAAGAGTTCGGCGAAACCTGTCTGGTCGCCCGTGCCGAGGACGGAATCCACGGGTACATCATCGGCTTCGTCACCCCGACCGGCACCGGGTACGTACACCTGATCGCCACCCGGGACGACGCCCGCGGCACTGGTCTCGGGCGCCGTCTGTATGCGGCGTTCGCCGATGCTGCCCAGCGCCACGGCGCGCTGCGATTGAAGGCGATCACGTCACTTGGAAACACCGGCTCGATCGCATTCCATCGCCGCCTCGGATTCGACGCGAAGACCATCGATGACTACAACGGTCCTGGCCAAGCCATGGTCGTGTTCCATCGTGTTCTGCCGTTCGACGCCATGCAGCCCTGAGCGGCCGGCCGGCCGTCCCGCCACCGGCAGTCGCTCCCCAGGCCGTCGGCGGGGCGCAAAGTCGGATCGGCACCGGATTATGGCTTACCCGTTCCGGCCGTACGGACGGGCGGCCTCGTGGGATACGCATGCGTGTCCGCCAAAGGGCGGCAGCTCGACCGGTAGATCCGCGCACTCAGGCCTTCCTGTGAAGCCCTTGCGGTGCGCCTGGGGCACCTCACGCGGGACACCGGGATCAACGGGCGTGAGCTCTCCCGCCGCTGCGGCATCCTCGGCGCCAAGGCCGCGTCCTGCGACGCCGACATCCGGGCCTGGTGCACCGCCTGCAGCGCCGGGCAGCAGGCGGCGGACCTGGTGGCCACCGCCCGCGCGGTGGACTCGATGTACATGGAGGCAGTGTCGGTGATCGTTCACGCCAAGGATCGGCTCACGTTCGCAGAAGGTGTGCCACCACCCAAACAACGCCAGGCGCCCGTGGTTGCCGGGGAGGCGGTGTTCGGGCCGCCGAACTGGGCGCAGTCCGACGCCCGTTGTGCGGGGCGGCCTGCGGTGGCGCTCGGCCAGTAGAGCTGGGTGACCGGTTGGCCAGGTGGTCGGGTGGCCGGGTGGGCGGCGATCCCAGCGCTGGTGAAGAAGGCGTGGGCCCGTTGCCGGAAGGCGGTGGCGGTCTCCTTCTTCTCGTCCGCGTGGATCTCGCTGTAGGCGAGGCGGGAGTGGTCGTCGACGGGCGGTGTGCAGGTAGCTGTAGCGGGCGTTCCTGCGGGTCTTGCGGCCCGCTTGCCGGCCCAGGACCTTGTGTCCGCCGTCGTCGGGGATGTTGTGTTGCCGATTTCCTTGATGTCGACGTGCACGAGCTCGCCGGGTTTCTCGCGTAGCGGGCGTCTCAGCTCTCGGCGGGGGCGGCGGGCTGGTCTGCTTGCCGGGAATCGGATCGCCATCAACGGGGTTGGTGGGGGGACGAGCCGTTGTTGGAGGGGTCATGCGAGCGATTCAGGTGTACGAAGTGGGCGGTCCCGAGGTGCTGCGGGAGGCCGAGGTGGACCAGCCGCGGCCGGGTCCGGGCGAGGCGGTCGTTGAGGTCGCCGCATCCGGGGTCAACTTCCTCGACGTCTACCACCGCGAGGGCCGCTACAGCCTCCCGCTGCCCTTCACCCCGGGTGCTGAGGGTGCCGGCACGGTCGTCGAAGTCGGACCGGGCGTCACTGACGTCGCAGTGGGGGACCGGGTCGGTTGGGTGGAGATTCCCGGCACGTATGCCGAGCGGGCCGTCGTGGACTCCTCCCGGCTGGTGCCGCTGCCCGACGATATCGGCTTCGAGACAGCCGCCGCCGTGCTCCTCCAAGGCATGACCGCGCACTATCTCGTCAAGGACGCCTACCCGGTTCAAGAGGGCGACACGGTGCTCGTGCATGCGGCTGCTGGTGGCATGGGGCTGCTTTTGACCCAGCTCATCACCCGTCTCGGCGGCAGGGTGATCGGCACGACGTCGACCACGGCGAAGGCCGAGCTGGCGAAGGGTGCCGGGGCCGCCGAGGTGATCCTTTCCTCCGCGGTCGACGATCTCGCAGCCGAGGTGAGGCGGCTCAACGGCGGTCAGGGACTGCCGGTTGTCTACGACGGCGTCGGCGCGCACACCTTCGATGCGAGCCTTGCCAGCCTGCGACCCCGCGGCCATCTCGTGCTCTTCGGCGCGGCAAGTGGTGCCGTGCCTCCGTTCGATCCGATCCGGCTCGCCGACGGCGGTTCGCTGACCCTGATCCGGCCCAGCCTCGGGGACTTCATCGCCGATCGGTCCGAACTGCTCCGACGGGCCGCCGATGTGTTCGAGTGGGTGCGCTCCAAGGCGCTTGAGGTCACCGTAACGGGCCGCTATGCATTGTCCGAGGCCGCCCGGGCCCACAGCGATCTGGAGGCTCGGCGTACCACCGGCAAGCTGCTCGTCATACCCGATGCGGCCGCTCTGGAACGCCGCGAGGAGACGCAGAGCTGATCGCGGGTGACGAGGTCGGGGGATCTTGGAGACTGAGATGTCGAGGGCATGGCCGACCGCCGTCGCCGAGATCCCCGACGGCAGGCGCTCAGCAGGGACAAGATCAAGTTCTGGCGGGTTTCCGGCGTATCTGGGTCACACCCCTTCAAGCTCCCTCAGCCGGGACCTGGCTCACCCGTCCGCAACCTCCCGGGACAGAACAAGTAGCCCGCCGTGCCGCTCAGGCGATAACTGGGCTGCGGCGTTCGATCAGGACCACGTCGCGCCACTGGCCATGGTGCTGACCGATGCGCTCGCGGGTCCCGATCACTCGGAAGCCGGCCCGCTGATGCATGGCGAGGCTGGTGGTGTTCTCGGGGAAGACACCGGACTGGATCGTCCAGATGCCCGCAGCCTCGGTGGAGGCGATCAGAGCGTTCATCAGCGCCAGGCCGGTACCGCGGCCGCGGGCCTCGGGGTGGACATAGACGGAGTGCTCGACGACGCCGGCGTACGCGCACCGGTCAGAGACCGGCACCACGGCAACCCAGCCCAGCACCCGGCCGTCGCCGAGCGCGACCAGGCGGTGGTCGGGCAGCTTGGCGCTGTCGAAGCCCTCCCAGGTCGGGGCGGTGGTCTCGAAGGTGGCGTTACCCTCGTCGATGCCCAACTGGTAGATCGCCAGAACCTGCCCGGCGTGCTCCGGACGTAGGGGCGCGATGCGCACGCCGGTGCCGGTGCCGGTGCCGGTGGCCGTCATGCCGCAGGCTCGATGCCGAGTTCGGCGAGCAGGCCGCGGACGCGCTGCTCGATCTCGTCGCGGATCGGCCGGACGGCCGCGACGCCCTGCCCGGCCGGATCCTCCAGCTGCCAGTCCAGGTACCGCTTGCCGGGGAAGTAGGGGCAGGCGTCGCCGCAGCCCATGGTGATCACCAGGTCCGAGGACTGCACCGCCTCGGTGGTGAGGACCTTCGGCGTCTCGGCCGAGATGTCGATCCCGACCTCGGCCAAGGCCTCCACGACGGCGGGGTTCACCGTGTCGGCGGGGGCGGAGCCGGCCGAGCGGACGTGGACGCGGCTACCGCCAAGGCGGGTGAGGAAGGCGGCGGCCATCTGGGAGCGGCCGGCGTTGTGCACGCAGACGAACAGCACGGACGGTGCGGTGGAGGTGCTCATCAGGCCAGGGCGCTTTCTTCGGTGGAACGGGCGGTGGGCTGCTGCCCGGCATGGGGGACGACCACCTCGTCTATACCCGCGGCGGCCGGGCGGCCGAAGCAGACGACGACCAGGCAGAGACCGGCGGCGGCGCCGATCAGCTGGGCGGCGAGGAAGGGCAGCACGGAGGTGGGGGCGATGCCAGCGAAGGTGTCGGTGAACGCCCGGCCGATCGTGACGGCGGGGTTGGCGAAGGAGGTGGAGGAGGTGAACCAGTACGCGGCGCCGATGTAGGAGGCGACCAGCAGCGGCGCGAGGTGCGCGCGGCCGGCGCGGGCGAGGCCGAAGACGAGCCAGACCAGTCCGGCGGTGGCCACGACCTCCGCCAGCCACAGATGCCCGGCCCACCGCTCGTGCGTGGAGAAGGCGACCAGCGGCTTGCTGAACATGGCGTCGGCCAGCACCGCACCGCCGATCGCCCCGGCGATCTGCGCGGGCAGGTACGCGGCGACGTCGCGCAGGCCAGGGCCGTCGCCGGTGCGGCGGCCGGTGAACCAGGCGGCCAGGGTGACCGCGGGGTTGAAGTGCGCCCCGGACACCGGCCCCAGGAACGCGATGAGCACGCCCAGGCCGAAGACCGTGGCGAGCGAGTTGGCCAGCAGCTGCGTCCCGGCGTCGTGGGTCAGTTCGGTGGCCTGGATCCCGGATCCGACCACCACGGCGACCAGCGCGGCTGTCCCCAGCCCCTCGACGGCCACCCGTCGTATCAGCGGTGCGGGCGCGCTCACGCCGAGGCCTTCGCGGACGTGGCGGGGATCTCCAGCAGGGCGGACAGCTTCGCCAGGGCCTCCGGGAGCACCCAGTAGTACACCCAGGTGCCGCGCCGCTCGGAGCCGACCAGCCCGGCCTCGCGCAGCACCTTCAGGTGGTGGGAGATCGTCGGCTGGGACACGTCGAAGGGACCGGTGAGGTCGCACACGCACGCCTCGCCGCCCTCGTGGGAGGCGATCAGCGACAGCAGCCGCAGCCGGATCGGGTCCGACAGGGCCTTGAACATCCGCGACAGCTCTGCCGCGGCCTCCTCGCCGAGCGGCTCGCGGACCATCGGCGCGCAGCACGCCGCCGCGTCGTCGTCCTGTCCGAGCACCGGCAGACCAGCTTGTTTCGACATTCCTCAATATTGACAGCTGTCGATCCCGGTGGCAAGGTCGGCTGTATCGACAGACGTCGAAACAAGTCGTTGGGGGACCGCCATGTCCCGTGTTCAGCTCGCCCTGCGCGTCGCCGACCTCGAAGCCTCGATCGCCTTCTATTCCAAGCTCTTCGGCGCAGAGCCGGCCAAGCGTCGCGACGGCTACGCCAACTTCGCCGTCGCCGAGCCTCCGCTCAAGCTCGTCCTCATCGAGGGCGAGGCCGGCGAGGAGACCCGCCTGGACCACCTCGGCGTCGAGGTCGCCAGCACCGAGGACGTCACCGCCGCCACGACCCGGCTGAAGGACTCAGGCCTGGCCACGTTCGAGGAGAACGACACCGCCTGCTGCTACGCGCTACAGGACAAGGTGTGGGTGACCGGACCGGGCAAGGAACCGTGGGAGGTGTACGTCGTCAAGGCCGACGCCGACACCCTGGGCAAGAGCGCCGAAGGCGCCCCGGACGCCTGCTGCGGCACCACCGCGTGCTGCACTCCCCAGGAGCAGGCCCTCGACTCCTCCCAGACCCCGGCCGAGGCGCCCTCCGGGTGCGCCTGCACGAGCTGACTGGCTATCTACCGGGTGGCGTCTGCGCCGGCAGCACGTGCACGACCGCATGGCGGTCGCCGAGGTGCCGACGCACGGTGGGCCGGGTGAACACGGGTGGTGGCCTCTACAGCTGGAGCTTCTGACCGCCATCCTGCGAAGGGCGCTCGTTCATTGAGTCCACCGCACGCCAAGAGCTCGTGGGGCTCTGCCCCTCTGTCGCGGGTGACCTTTGTCGTCGGGGTGGGGGACCTCAGCTGTTGTCCGCGTACTTACCACCGTGCTTACCACCGTGCTTACCACTGGGCTTACCACCGGGTTTTCCGAGAGGAGTTGTGGCCACGGGCCGCGCGGCGGTGCTGTCTGGTGTGTACGGGCGGGCGGGCGGTGGTGTGGTGAGTGGCGGTCGAGCGTGGGTGCGGCTGATTGGGGACGCGGGTGGGTGTGTTCCGCGCGGCAGCGGCAGGGTCTGCGCAGGCCGGCGGCTGCTGCCCCTTTGTCGCGGGTGACTTTTGTCGTCGTGGTGGGGGACCTCAGCTGTTGTCCGCGTGCTTACCACCGTGCTTACCACTGGGCTTACCACCGGGTTTACCGAGAGGAGTTGTGGCCACGGGCCGCGCGGCGGTGCTGTCTGGTGTGTACGGGTGGTCGGTGGTGTGGTGAGTGACGGGTCGGGTGCTGGTGCGGCTGATCGGGGAGGCGGGTGGATGTGTCCCCGCGCGGCAGCGGCAGGGGCTGCGCAGGCCGGCGGCTGTGGTGTGTTGCGGTGAGGCCCGGGTGGCGGGCGGGGCGGTCTCCGTGAGCGTCCCCCTGTCTATCCGCCTTGAGGGGGTGGTTGTGGGGGTGCGGGCGCAGCCGGCAACCCGGTGGGTGGGTTGGGTCTGGTGTCGTGGTGAGTGGCTGTCATGTCGGTCGTGTGCTCACCAGCGGGCTTACCGGGAGGTGTTGTGGTGCTGTGATGGCTGGTGGGTTCGGGTGGTTAGTGGTGTGGTGAGTGGCTTGTCGAGGGTCGGGATTGTCCATGTTCCCGAGCTTTCGATGGAGCCTTCATGGCCTTCCCTCCGCTTCGCCGTGTCAGGCGGGGTACCCGTTCCTTTGACACCGCGGTCTCGTCGTGTTCCCTGCGCCCACGGCGCGCCGCCCTGGTGAGGACCGGTGTGTGGGTGGCGCTCGCCGCCGGCCCGGTTGCCCTGTTCGGTAGCTGTTCGTGGCCGGCCCCGGTAGCTCCTGCCGCGCCGGTTTCCGCGGCCCGGCCTGCTGTACCGGAGCGTCTGGCTGATCCGGGCGTGGCCGGGTTTGGCGAGTTGTTCCTCGGTTTGTGGCTGCGCAGCGGTACCAGCGAGCAGGGCCTGGCCGCCCGGGCGCTCAAGGCGATGGCGCCGTCGGTGCGTGTGCCGGTGTGGGGGAAGCGGCCGCCGGTTGTTGAGGCGCTGGCCGCCGTACGCACGGTCCGTGTGGGCGACGGTGTCTGGTCGGTAACGGTCGCTGCCGAAATGCCGGACAACACTGTGGGGGAGGAGTACGGCGAGACGGGTGCGGGTGTGCGGTACTTCGCTGTTCCCGTCGCGCTCACCGACCATCCCCAGGGTGGTGGCGCGTGGACGTTCACGGCCGGCGCACCGAGCGAGGTTACCGGCCCCACCGCGGGACAACTGCCCGACTCGTCGTATGGCGCGCGGGTGGAGGCGGGGCCGCTTGCTGACAGTGTGACCGGCTTCCTGGCCGCCTACCTCGGCACCAGTGGCGGCGCCGAGCGGTATCTCGCGCCGGGCGTTGTGCTGTCTTCGGTGTCGGCGGCCGGCTACCGGGCGGTCGAGGTCGAGCAGATCTTTGCCGACCGTTCCGGGTCCGGGCAGGTGCCGGGTGCTGATGGTGTGGCGGTTCACGTGTGCGCTGAGGTGGTGGCGAGGGATGCGGCTGGTCGCCGGTGGCCGCTGTCGTACGCGCTGGCGCTGACTGCCCGTGCGGGCCGTTGGGAGATCGCCGCTGTGGAATCCGGCCTCACCGTGCCCAGGACCACCTCCTGAAGGAGTACTTCCTCATGCACACCACCGCGTCCCTCGTGCTGGCCGGCGCGTTTGAGAACATCGGCAATGGCCTGTTCTCCCTGGGTGAGAGCTGGGCCGACAAGGCCCTCAAGCTGTTCATCCTCGGCGCCGTGCTCATCACGGTTGTCAAGAAGATGAGTCTGAAGGCCGGGATCGGCGCGCTGCTCGGCCTGGCGATCTGCCTGGGTATCTACAACGCCCGCACCGAGCTGGCCGATGCCTTCAAGCAGGAGATCGTCGACCTGCAGTCCGCCCCCGCCCACACCACCCCCCACCCCAGCGGCGACACCGCACGGCGGATCGCGTGAACACGGCAGCGATCCGTACGGGCCGCAGCTACACCCTCGCGCGCACGTTCCCCTGGGTGCTGGGCAAGATCGGCGACTTCGTGCTGTGGCTCGGCCCGTACAACGCCCCCCAGCTCATCATCCTCGGCGCCGGCGTCTTCCTGCTGATCAAGACCTTCTTCTGGTGGGCCCCGCTCCTCGGCCCCGTCCCGGTCATGGCCCTCGGCTTCACGGTGTGGGCGGCCCGCGCCAGCCGGATCGGCGGCCGCGCCCCGCTCTGGGTGGCCTACGGCCTCCTTCAGAGGGCCTTGCAGCCGGCCTCGGGCCGGATCGGCGGACACACCGCCCGCCCCGCCGCCGCCCACTCGCTCACCGGCTCCTTCCTCATCGAGCGCACGGGCCCGCATATGGCCCCGCACCCGAGGCGCTCGTCGCGCTGCACAACCCCGCTGCCTGCCCAGGCGACGAAGCAGTCCTCCCGCCCTGTGACTGCGCGGGGCCCGGTCCCGACACCGCTGCAGCAACTCCTTCACACCCGAGTCCGAGAGGAGAGCGCACGATGAAGGTGCAGATCCGTCACATCGTTGACCACCTCGTGTGGTCCACCAGCGGCACCGTGTGGGCCATCTGGTGGCTCACGCCTACCGGATCGCGCTACATGAGCGACCGCACCCGCGACGACCTCCACGCCCGTATCGCGAGCCTGGTGCGCTCCCTGCCCGGCAGCGCGCGGCTGTACGGCCTGTGCGCCCGGGTCGATCCGGCGGAGGTGGTCGCTCAGACCGTGGAAGGGGTCGACTACCACCGGCATGCGGCGTGGGCCGAGGTCGCCGACGCCCAGCTGCGCCTCCTTGCGGGTGAGGAGTTGGACGAGCCGGTGGAGATGCACCGCCGCACGCTGTGGCTCGCGGTGCCGCTCGCGGCTGATGGTGCGCGGGCGCAGTGGTCCGCCGGTATCGCCTCCGTGTGGTCGGAGCTGTCGGGCGTGCTGGGCGTGGCCCCGGCGCCGGTTGCGGCCCGCGAGGTCGACGTGTTCCAGGAGCAGGCCGCGCGCCTGGAGGCGGAGCTCGGCGGTGCGGTTCAGTTGCGGCGGGCGCGGCCGGCGGAGATTGTGTGGATGCACCAGCACGCCGTGGCCCGCGGCCTGGACGGTGAACTCCTCGGTGAGGCCGAGCACTGCGCCCTTCGTGGCAGCCGCCTGGAGCACGGGACGCTGCGGTCTCCGTCGCACGCCGACCTCGGCCACGTACGCCTCCTCCCGTTCGGGGTGGACTGGGTCGTCGACATGACCCTCGTGTCGGCGGAGAAGGTCGTGGCGGCGGTCACCCGCAAGAAGCGGGATCTGGTGGACCAGGCGGAGCAGTATGCCGCCCGCCGGGCCACGGGTCTGCCCGAGGCCATGCATGACGCCGCCGACGATCTCGGCGACCTCTCCGCACGGGCCTCGCGCACCAGCGTCGAGGTCGAGGTCCAGACGGTGGCGGTGATGACCGTGTGGGGGAGCAGCCCGGCCGAGTGCGACCAGCGCGCCAGCGCCCTTCAGGCGCGCCTGCGTGGCGCGAACTACCGTCTGGTCCGCCCGGTCGGAGGCCAGGAGGAGCTGTTCACCCTGGGCCTTCCCGCCGCCACGACGCCGCCGGCCACCCGCCAGTACGTCCAGCACCAGCTGGGGGAGGACTGGGCCATGCACGGCGCCTTGGCAGGCCAGTCGTTCGGTGACCCGACCGGGGCGATGGTCGGCTTCTCCCAGGACATTGGCACGGCCAGCCCGGTCCTGCTCGACATCGCCGAAGCCCCCGCGAAGAACGCCTCCGCCTCCCTCGGCTTCGCCGGTGATCTCGGTGGCGGCAAGTCCACCCTGCTCAAGCTCATCTCCAGTAGCGTCGTCGACCGCGGCGGCCGGGTCATCGCGATCGACCGCACCAAGAGCCGTGAATGGGCGCGCTTCGCCCGTGCGGCGGCTGAAGGACGCTGTCAGGTCGTCGACGCCGCGAGCGCGGAGTTGTCCATCGACCCGCTGCGCGTTTTCGCCGATCCGTCCGTCGGCGCCCGCTACGCGCTCAGCTACCTGACCGTGCAGCTCGGTGTCGGCCCGATGACCGAACACGGCGCGCTGCTGAAGACCGCCGTCAAGCAGGCCGCATCCTCGGATACCCCGTGCATGGCCGGCGTGCTCACCGCCCTCGAAGAGATGGCTGCGCAGGACAGCGGTCGCGGGCAGCGTGCCGACGCCCTGGCCGAGTGGCTGCGGGTCGCCGCCGACGAACCCCTGGCAGCGACCGTGTTCGCCCCCGCCCTGCCGCCGCTCGACCTCATGTCCGCCGTCTCTTCGGACTTCGTCGTCATCACCACCACCGGCCTGACCCTGCCCCCCAGGGACGCGGCCACCAACCCCGAACTGCTGCGCGGTCAGCCGCTGGAGGCCCTGATCGGCCGGGCCGTGCTCTACCTGATCGCCGCGATCGCCCGCGAGACCGCCTTCACCGACCCCCGCTTCACCTTCTTCCCCCTGGACGAGGCCTACTGGCTCACCTCCTCCGCCGAGGGCCAAGCGCTTATCGACGAGATCGTCTACGACGGCCGCAAACACGGCGCCGGTACCGGCCTTGGGTGTCACGACGTTGACGAACTCGGCACCTCCACCACCCGCGGCCTGCTCGCCTACCGCTTCCTCGCCCGCACCGCAGCCCCCACCCTCGCCGCCCGCGGCCTCAACTGGCTCGGCCTGGACGGCAGCAACGAGGACCTCGTCAGCCTCGTCACCACCGACTTGTCCCCGTTCGCAAAGACCGAGCGAGCCGGCGAGTTCCTCGCCCGCGACCCCCGCATGGCCATCGGCCGCTTCAAAGTCCTCGTCCCCGACGTCGAGCGGATCCTCGCCGGCATCTTCACCACCCCCACCACGACCACCATCACCGAGCCCGCGACTGCCGGGAGCACCCGATGAGCCACACCTTCACCCGCCCGCGCACGGAGCGCACTGCCCGCCGGCTCACCGGGATTGTGCTCAAGGTCGACCGGGAGTCAGGGCCAGGACGTGGTCCGCGAAGGTGCGCTCCACGGGCATGAGGGGCTTCTTCCGCCGGGCCGGCACGTACCGGCGCACAGGCCGGACGGCGGCGCGGGTGCGGGCCGGGCATGGGGCCGCTACGTCGGGTTCAGGCGGTGACCGGGGGCCGTCACGAGCGACACCAAACGACCTGAGCCGGGAAACAGAAGTCCGAGCCGTTCGGCGAGTGGAAGAACCGACCCCCGGGTCGGAGGGAGCGCACCCGTGTGCACGTCCACCCGCCTTGTGACCCCTTGCCATGCCACGCCTGTGCGTGGCAGAGCACACGCTCACGCGCCCTATGGCTAGCGGTGTGCCGACCTGTCCGGTGTGGCAGTCCCGATCCCGGCTGCCTTTTGCTGCCCTGGGAGGGGCGGCAGCCCGCCGCACGGTTCCGATCGCGGCGGCTCGGGTCATGCCGGTGCCCTGACCGTTCGGGAACCTGACCCTCCATCACGGCGTCGTCGGATCCTGGTCGTCCTCGCCGTCCTCGCTGTCCTCGTTGTCCTTCTCGTTGTCCTCCTCGGCCTTGTCTCGTACGTCCGGCGGGGTGGGCGTGGTGATGTTCCGCTGCTCGGCTGACCGTTCGCGTGCGTGCTCGTCCACCCGCGGGTCGCCGCCGTTGTCGTTGGGGCCGTTCATCGTCGTCGTCCCTTCTTGTCGGCTTTCTCCACCCTGGCATCGGTGATCGGCCCCCGCATCCGGCGCCGGGGGTGCTCGCGCCGGATGCGGGAACGGGGCGCTCGGTGTGGTCGCCCGGTCGAGTGCCGGAAGCCGGCCCGTTGCGGCTGCTCGGCGGCGAAGTACTCGCCGATGGTCTCCGAAACCGAGGATCACGCCCTCGGAGGCGAGGACTGGTGCGGGCCCTTCGGGAAATTCCCGGGCGCTGTCGCGTGCGCCGGCGGCGGATGTTGTCGAGCGGAGGCTTGTGGTGAGGCTGGTGCGGTCCATCTGGTCCCCGGTGTCCGTCGACGTCGACGTCCAGCTGTCTGCCTGGGGCGTGTGCCCCGGCTGCGGCTCGTCAACCCGTCCTGCTCCCGCACCCGCCACTGCCGAGGGTGACTATCTCGCCGCTGAACAGGCGAAAATCTGTCGCAGCCAGAGTAGATATCTATCAGTGTCGAGGTGTGGTTTTCGCGTAGACAGAGAGGCCGCAGGGCCC
This sequence comes from Streptomyces sp. NPDC004327, assembly GCF_042873935.1. Lineage (NCBI taxonomy): Bacteria > Bacillati > Actinomycetota > Actinomycetes > Kitasatosporales > Streptomycetaceae > Streptomyces > Streptomyces sp. NPDC004327. The sequence goes on from NZ_JBIAME010000013.1 coordinate 67,262, forward strand.
GGCAGAGACGAACTGCCGGGCAGTGCTACCCGTAGTTGCAGTTCGCATGACGGTGCGGTGGTGGAGTTTCGAAGCCAGGGTGGTTGCAGGACGGCGACCGGACCGGGCGGCCCGCAGTGATCAGGGGTCGCCAGTACCGCGACCTGCGTGCCCGCCAGGCACCGGTCGATCCCGTGCATACAGGGCGGGGTGTGAGGCGTGAGGCGTTTCCTGTGGTGACAGTGGGTGTGAGCGTGTACCGTCCCCGTTAGCTGTCGTGGTTCGGATCTTCCCTTTGCCCATGCCTCCGGCGTGGGTTTTTTTGCTGTGCTGTGCCGCAGGAACCAGGGCGATCACCTCCGCCTCCCACACCGTGTGGGCGGCGTTCATCGACTGGAAGGCATGAGACATGGCTACGGGAATTGTGAAGTGGTTCAACGCGGAGAAGGGCTTCGGCTTCATCGCCCAGGACGGCGGCGGCCCGGACGTCTTCGCTCACTACTCGGCGATCAACTCCACCGGGTTTCGTGAGCTCCAGGAGGGCCAGGCCGTGACGTTCGACGTCACCCAGGGCCAGAAGGGCCCCCAGGCGGAGAACATCAACCTGGCCTGACCCCCGCCTCCGCCTGCGGGGCACCCAGACCGGTCCTGCTTCCCGACTGCCCGGTAGCGGGCGACCCTAACGACGGAAGCCGGGCCGGTGCCCCGGAGGCAAAGGGATATGCACCGGACGAGGGCTGCGAGACTGCGCGCGGCCCTCGTCCGCGATGCATCGCCGTCTCCCGCGCGTTCGCTGCATTGCGGCAGGGTGCCGGGTACCGCCGCCATGCACAGGCGCTTAAGCCTGCCTGACTGCTCGGTCGCAGCCCCACGCACCACGCGTGCTGCTCGCCCTTGAATCCTGACCCGAACCGCCGGCGCCCAGGGCAGGCCGGCCCCCCGTGCCGACGGGAAGGTACCGGTCGGCAGGCGCAGAGCTGTTCCACGGCAGCCGGCTGGATCGGCGGTGGGGCCGAACCGCCGGCGCCCAGGGCAGGCCGGCCCCCCGTGCCGACGGGAAGGTACCGGTCGGCAGGCGCAGAGCTGTTCCACGGCAGCTGGCTGGATCGGCGGTGGGGCCGAACCGCCGGCGCCCAGGGCAGGCCGCCCCCCCCCGCGCCGACGGGAAGGTGCCGGTCGGCAGGCGCAGAGCTGTTCCACGGCAGCTGGCTGGATCGGCGGTGGGGCCGCACCGTCGGCGCCCAGGGCAGGCCGGCCCCCCGCGCCGACGGGAAGGCACGGGTCGGCGGGCGTGGACCTGTTCCACCGCAGCCGGCTGGATCGGCGGTGGGGCCGCACCGTCGGCGCCCAGGGCAGGCCCCCCGCGGCGCCGACGGGATGGCACCGGTTGGCAGGCGTAGGCCTGTTCCACGGCAGCTGGCCGGATCGGTGGTGGGGCGGGTCCGGCCGAAAGACCTGGACTGATGCCGGGGGTCAGGCTGCGATGAGTTCCTGTTCGAGGTCCGGTATCGCGACCTTGGGTTTCTTGTTCGGTAGGGAGAGTCGGAAGACTTTGCGCCATGCGGAGAACACCTGCTTGGGCAGCGGCCCGGTGACGTACTCCAGCTCGTACTTCTCGAACAGCGCGCGGACCTTCACCGCGACCTCGGCGTAGCGGTTGCTGGGCAGGTCGGGGAAGAGGTGGTGCTCGATCTGGTGTGAGAGGTTGCCGGTCATGAAGTGCATGGCCTTGCTGCCGCTGATGTTCGCCGAGCCCAGCATCTGGCGCAGGTACCACTGGCCGCGTGTCTCGCCTTCGATCGACCGGCGCTCGAAGACCTGTACGCCCTCGGGGAAGTGCCCGCACATGATCACTGAGTGGGTGAAGAGGTTGCGGACCAGGTTCGCGGTGAACGTGGCGGCGAGCGTGGGCAGGAACGAGGGGCCCGACAGCAGCGGGTGGATCACGTAGTCCTTGAGTACCTGCTTGCGGATCTTGCGGCCCACGGCCCTGGCCCGCGTGCGGAACTCGGGGGTTTTGCGGCGGCGCTCGCGCAGGTTCTTACCCAGCTCCAGGTCGTAGGCGGCGATGCCGTACTCGAAGAAGCAGGCGTTGAGGAAGTTCCACAGCGGCTGGCCGAGGTGGAACGGGTGCCACTTTTGGTCCTCGTCGACGCGCATGATGCCGTAGCCGAGGTCGTTGTCCTTGCCGATCACGTTGGTGTACGTGTGGTGCAGCTCGTTGTGCGAGTGCTTCCACTGGTCGGCCGGCGAGACGTGATCCCATTCCCAGGTGCTGGAGTGGATCTTCGGGTCGCGCATCCAGTCCCACTGGCCGTGCAGGATGTTGTGGCCGATCTCCATGTTGTCGATGATCTTCGCCACGGACAGGCCGGCGGTGCCGAGCAGCCACGCGGGCGGGAAGATCGAGAACAGCAGCACGCCCCGGCTGACCAGCTCGAGCGTGCGCTGCGCCGAGATGACCTTGCGGATGTAGGCGGCGTCCTTCGCACCGCGGCCGGCGATCACCTCGTCGCGGATCGCGTCCAGCTCGCGGCCGAGCTCCTCGATCTGCCCCGCGGTCAGGTGGGCGGTGGGGTCGATAGCGCTCAAGGTGCTCCTACCGTTCGATGTCGCAGGGGCCCGCCGCGGCGGACACGCAGGTCTGGATGAGGACGCCCGGGGCGGCCTCGGTGATCGCGCCGGTGCGCAGGTCACGGACGGCGCCGGCCCGAAGCGGCGTGACGCAGCCGAAGCAGATGCCCATGCGGCACCCCGAAGGCATGAGCACGCCGGCCTCCTCGCCGATGTCCAGCAACGGCGTGGCGCCATCCGCGTCGACCCTCTTGCCGCTGGCGCTGAACGTGACCTCGCCGCCGTCGCCCGCGACGACGATGCTGGGGCGGAAGCGTTCGGTGTGCAGGCGCTCTCGTACGCCGTGCTCGCTCCAGTGCTCCTCGGCGGCGTCGAGCAGGCCCGCGGGCCCGCACGCCCAGGTCTCGCGCTCGGCCCAGTCGGGCACGAGTGCGTCGAGCCGGGCGATGTCGAGCCTGCCGTCGGTGTCGGTGTGCACCTCGGTGAGCCGCAGCTTCCCGGCCGCGACCAGACGGTGCAGTTCGCCCCGGAAGATCACATCGTGCGGCTGGGGCGCGCAGTGGACCAGGACGACGTCGTCGAACTCGGTGTCGCGCAGCATGCCCATCACGGGAGTGATGCCGCTGCCGGCCGTCAGGTACAGCACCTTGGCGGGCTTGGCCGGCGGCAGCACGAAGTCACCGGCCGGCTGATCGAGCCGGATCAGCGTGCCCGCTCTCGCCTGGCGAACCAGGTGGTTGCTGACCTTGCCGCCGGGGATCGCCTTCACCGTGATCGTGACGCGGCCATCTCGGCGGTTCGCCGGCGAAGTGAGGGAATAGGCACGCCACAGACGCACCCCGTCGACGTCGACCCCGACCCGCACGTACTGACCCGCCCTGTGGCCGCGCCAGCCCCGTCCCGGCCTGATCACGACCGTCGCGGAGTCACCCGTCTCGGGCAGCACGGCCTCGATGCGCCCCCGCAGGTCAGCACCCGCACGCAGCGGGCTGACCAGGTCGAGATAGTCCGACGGCAGCAGCGGCGTCGTCACCATCTCCAACAGTTTCCACGCCCTGCTGCGGAGGGCTGCACTCGTCATGACTCCAGCTTGATGCGCCTCACGGCGTAAAGTCCTGACCGCAAGACGTAAAACCGATCGGCTGAATTGTTCGCAGGAAACAAAAACGTGAGCCATGCAATGCGAAGGGCCGGCGAACCGGCCCTCGACGAGACGACGGCCACCGCACTTCGGGCCGCACTGAAGACCACCGCCGACGAAGTCGTCCAGGCGATCATCGACGAGGTCCCTCCCTACGCAGGCGCCCTCTCGGGCCACATGGGCGCCACCATCCGCCGAGCCGTCCGCACCGCCCTGGGCCACTACCTGGACCTCGCCAGCGGCAACGCCACCGGCGGAGACGCCGACGACGCAGCCTACGAACTGGGCCGCGGCGAAGTCCGCGACGGCCGTACGATGGACGCCCTGCTCAGCGCCTACCGCGTCGGCGCCCGCGTAGCCTGGCGATGCCTGGCAGCCGGCGCCGTACCCGCAGGACTGCCCGCCGCCCAGGTCGCCAAGTTCGCCGAACTGACCTTCGCCTACATCGACGAACTCTCCGCCGCCAGCGCCGCGGGCCACGCCGACGAACTGGCCGCCCGGGGCAGAGCCCACGAACGACACCTGGAACACCTGGCGCGCGACCTCCTCGCCGGCGCCAGCCCGGACGTCCTGCTGGCCTCCGCTCAACAAGCCGGCTGGCAGCCCCCGGCTTCACTGACCGCCGTCCTGCTGCCCGCCGCCCAGACCCGACCGGCCTACCGCACCCTCGACCCCAACACCCTCGTCCTCGACGACCTGCCAGACGCCACCGGCGTGCTCCTCGTCCCCGACGCCGACCGAACACACCTCCTGCGACAGCTCACCGACCGCACCGCCGTCGTCGGCCCACCCCGGCCATGGACCCGCGCCTCCGCCTCCTACGCACGAGCCGCACGCGCACGCTCCCTCTCCACCGACATCCGCGACGTCGAAGACCACCTGCCCGAGCTGGTCCTCAGCGCCGACATGGACGCATTCACAGACCTGCGCGCCCGAGCCCTCGCACCCTTGCGGACCCTGCCCGCCGCCACCGCACGGAAACTGGAAGAGACACTCAGAGCATGGCTGCTCCACCAAGGCAGACGAGACGAAGTAGCAGCCTCGCTGTTCGTCCATCCCCAGACGGTCCGCTACCGAATGCAACAGCTGCGGGAGCTGTTCCCGGACCTCACATCCCCACACCGCGTCCTTGAACTGACCATGGCGGTCGGCTTCCGGGCCGGCTGACACCCACGCCGACCAGATCACCCCGAGGCTCACCGGCACCGCCCGCGCCGCCGCCGATGTCCGCTGCGCCACGTGACCTCTGGAGCCAGGGCGCCTCCCCGTTCCGGTGCTGGACCGGCCACCGCCCCGACGCCCTGCGACGACGGCCCCGACCGGCTGCAGAAACGGGCAGTCACCGCCACAGGCACCATCACAGCACTGCGCGGCGCGGCGCTGCGCCTGGCCGTACCGTTCCCCGAGTTCGAAGCTGTTTCCGGACCTCACATCCCCACACCGCGTCCTCGAACTGACCATGGCGGTCGGATTCCGGACCAGCTGACACCCACGCCGACCAGATCACCCCGCTGCTCACCGGCACCGCTCGCGCCACCACCACCGCCGATGTCCGCTGCGCCACTGACCTCTGAGCCTGGGCGCCTCCCCGTTCCGGTGCTGGACCGGCCACCGCCCCGACGCCCACGACGACGGCCTCGACCGGCTGCAGAAACGGGCAGTCACCGCCACAGGCACCATCACAGCACTGCGCGGCGCCCGGCCGCGCCGTTCCCCGAGATTGGAAGACGCCCTCACCGCGCCGCCCCCGGCCCCGCCGACCGCCCCACCGCCAAGGAGCTGACCACCGCACGGTGACCCTGCGGGCTGACCACCGCACGGTGACCCTGCGCGCCGCGCCCGGGTGCTCGACGACGCTGCCACCCTCACCCGCGTCTACAGCGACAGCGGTGCCTCCATCCGGCACACCACCGGCAAGCCCTCACCCCGGCAGGCCCAGGAGAGGGCCGACGGTGTGGCGGTCGTCCGGATGTTCCTCGCCGACCGGCTTGGATTGCTCCTTCGGGGCGAGGAGGCCACTCGGCGCCCCGCGGGCGCCGCGGACCGCGTCGACGACGCCGTGCGCAAACTCATCGAGGTCCTCGGGCCCGGTGGGGAAGGGACGGCCGACGCGGTCAGGCGTCCTCGCCGGCCAAGTCGCCTCGCTGCCGGCGGCGAACGCCGGACCCGACGGCGACCCGGAGGCCTGTTCGGCAGGATGATCCGCGCGAAGGCCGCGTGGTCAGCGGCGCCGGCCGCCGCCGACGCGGCGGTCGTCGGCCAGTCCGGTAAGCGGGCCGAACTCCCGGGCAAGCTGGTTCCACGTCAGAACCTCGCCACAGCGGGCCGGGAACTCCTTCGGGTCGAACTCGGGCATGGTCCAGGTGCCGGTGGCCCGGTCTCGCAGCCACAGGTCTCCGTCACCATCGACCACGGTCGGCGGGGCCGGGACGGGCTCGGCCTGATCGGTGGGTTCCCAGGTGACCCGGCCGGGGTGGGAAACGCGGCGCAGCTCGGTGGTGGCCAGCCGTGCGGCCAAGTCACGGGCGGACTCTTCGGCGTCCTTGACCGACGCGAGCCGGAATGCGTCGTCAAGTACGGGCAGGGCTGGATTCTTGCTGCGCTTTGAACTCATACGCTGACTACCTCCGGTAGGGGGCGTCACATCCGTAAAGGGCACCCCGTAGAGGAACACCGTATCCGAGGCGGAAGCCCGGGCCGGCTAAGACCACTGTCCAGGCGGAGGCGCCGGCACACCGGACGGTGGGGCCAGACGGTGAGCTGGCCCCTGGACGTGGCGCAACCCGTGGCGGTAGCGCGCAGATATAACGGCCCGGGCCTGAGAAGGTGAGGCCGCTGAGGGGGAGCGGACGCGGGGATGCGGTGCCCCGGCACTGCGAGCCCTACGGGCGGGTACTGCGCGAACCGAGCCAGGAGGCTGCTGGGGGGTGGTCATCGGCGGCGAGGGCGAGGGCGAGGGCGAGGGCGAGGGAGCAGCGCGGGCGGCGGTGCTGTACCCGCCAGCCTGGAGCCCGGTGGCCGCCGGGCAGGACGCAGATCCGTCCCCAGCGGCTGTGTGGCTCTGTACACGAGAAGGGGTTCTGGCTCACTTTCCGTGGAGGGCTGACTGAGTGTGATGTCCGTGGTGTGTGGTGGGATGGCCGGACCTTTGCTGCCGTGACCTGCTGGGAGTCCGCCTTGATGCCCGTGTACTCGTCTCTGACTCACGCCCTGGCCCAGGCTTTGGTCGATGTCCTGTGGTTCGTGGAGGGTAGTGATGACGAGCAGATGGATCCGGACGACGCCGTCAAGGTCATGGAGGGCGTCGCCCACGTGGTCAGCAAGCTGTCGGGCGAACAGCGGAACGAGTTGATCGAACTGCTGGGGGCGATGGCCGAAGCCGAGTCCGACCCGGCACGGCGCGAGTTCCTGGAAGGGTTCCTGGAAGGCTTCGGACTCCTTGAGGACAGGGTCTGACCTGTGCTTTACGAGTAGAGCAGGACGCGTTTGCGGAGAAGGGCGAAGCCGGCCCGGCCGAACATCTGGCGTTTGAGCATCTTGATTCGGTTGACGTGGCCTTCGACGACGCCTGAGCTCCAGGGCAGGGTGAGGCCGGCGATGACCGCATCGCGGTCACGGTCAATGCCTGCGGCGAGTGTGTGGAGGCCGGGGAGGTCGTCGTGCCGGACGGCATCGAGCCACTGCGGCAGCCGTTCACCCTGGCGCTCGGTGAGCATCTGGCCGAAGGAGCGGACGTGGCCGGTGAGGGCGTCCAGTTCAGGGCAGTGGACCAGAACGGCCTTGAGTCGAAGTTGCTCCGTCTCGTTGAGGGTTTCCGGCCGGCGAAGGATCCATCCGGCGACGACGCGGGGTGACGGCGGCCGAGCTGTGACGGGGCCCGGCGAGAGCCGCTTCTCCCGGAAGTAGGCGCGAACCCGCTGGTAGCTGCCTTGATAGCCGAGCGGCACGATCTCTTCCCACACCGTCCAGGCCTTCGTGCAGCCCTGGTTCCAGCGGTCATCCAGGTAGGGCTTGAAGGGGTCGAGTTTGGACGGCCGGCCCTGCCACTGCCCGTGGAAGAGGTCCTCCGGGGTGGCTGCGTCGGCCAAGAGTTTGACGGTGCGGGAAGTCATGCGGAGTTGGCGGCCGATCGCCCGCCAGCTGAGCCCAGCTGCCAGCAGTTCGTGGACAGTCGCGTGGTTGACGCGGGTGCGATCAGCGAAGCGGTGTCCCCTTGGCCAGGGTGAGCCGGACGGATCTTCGAATTTCTCCGGCTCGGGGGCAGGCTGGGCAGGATCCGTCGCCAGCACCCGCAGGCATCCACGGTGGTCTGCGACACAACGTTCTGCAGCCTCGCTTAGGTTGTGCCAAAGATGCCACCGGTCCGCCACCTGCACCGCCTGGGGCGCCCCGGCCGTGGCGCCTTCGGCGAAGAACGGTGCCCGATCGCGGCAGACGACCTCCACCCCGGGTCGCTGCGCGAGCCAAGCGGCCAGGCTGGACGCCTCCCGGTCGGGTAGTAGGTCCACCGGCCTACGGCTTTCGACGTCGACCAGGACGGTCCCGTAGTGGCGGCCTTTGCGGGTCGCGTACTCATCGACGCCAACCACGCGCGGGGCCGGGACTTCCGGGTCGGGCAAGGCTCCGACCAGCCTCAGCACCGTGCTGCGGCTGACGGACACGCCGAAGACTATCGCCATGCGGGCACCGGCCCGGCCAGCGAGCGCGAGGCCGACCGCGGCCAGCGTCGCCCGCAGGCGCTCGGTCCGCCGGCCATACCGACGGGTCAAGCCCGGCAGCTGTTCGGCGAAGGTCCGCCGCCCGCACGAGATGACTGGGCAGAGGAACCTGCGGACGCGTAAACAGAGAGCGACTCGTCTGCCTCCGCTGGGGACATCAGCGGGAAAGCGCAGGTAGGAGCAGTGAATCCGCCGTGACCAGCTACCGCATCCGGGACAGACGGCCCCGGGTACCGTGCTGCGGGCCTCGATGTGCACCGCCTCGTCGTTCACGGCCACGGAGAGCACCACCACGTCAGCGATCGACGGGAACAGCAACTCCTCCAGCCGGAGCACCACTTCTTCCACGGGCCGAACTCTCAGCCACACTGCACCCGGTACGGCTCAATTCCGGGCATCTTCCTCAGGGCCCACTCGCCCGACAACCGTCACTCAGAGTGCATGCTCCACGGAATGTGAGCCAGAACCCGAGAAGGGGAGTCGTTTGTCGAAGGCTTTGGGAGTCACCGCGTCGCCCTGTGGCTTGATCAATGTCGATGAGTTCGGGAGTCACTGAGTGCTGCTTCTGAGCGGCCCATGACGGAGTGGTGTCTGCGGCTCAACGGATCACGCCGGCCACTTACCGAGCGGGCCGTGGAGCGGATCACCGGCACGACCGTCTCGGCGCCGGAGCCGGCTCGCAGCCCGCTCGCAAGGGCGTTGTCATGGGCAGCGGCTACCTTGCAGCTCAGCACAGAGTCAAGGCTGGTTGCAGCAAGAGGAGCGGCAATGGTCGTTGAGGTGGGGTACGCGCAGGCGTGGGACCTGGAGGTTTGTGCGCCCTGGCGGCCTATGTCCGCCGGGGAGGCCAGGGAGCGGGATGCCGCCGGGCTTCCGTACGTGGTGGTGTACCGGGAGCCGGGGCGGAAGGCCCCACTGGAAGTCCGGCTGGTTTCCTGGCGGGACCACTACGTCGGGCTGTGGGTCTACGACGTCCAAGGCCGTCGCACCTACGATCTGGACATGCGGCTTCTGGACGACCCGTCGCGGCTGCTGCGTCGGTACTCCGTCGGCTGGTACTACACAGGCCCGGAGATGGCGGAGTTCGACAAGGCGTGTCCACGCATCACCGTGGACCTCTTCCCGGACGGCAGGGGCCGGCGGACGGAGGAGCGACATGGCGGGGGTTCCTACACCACCTCGCCCGAACTCAGGGACGACGAACGCTGGATGGACCGCCCCGCCTTCGGGGAGTGGCCACTGCTCTCGGCCCAGGTACACGGGCTCATTGAGCCGGTGACCTTCGAGGCGGCTGAGGTGGCCGAGGCAGCCGAGCCACGTGACGGAGGCACCCCCGTCACCTGTTGGCGTCCGCCGCGTCCCGCGCAGCCCGGGCCGATCAACGAGTTGTTCCGGCCCGGGGTGCGCGTGACCGACGGGTACCACCCCGAGATGACCGTCGTGGAGCCGCGCCGGGTCGGCACCCTGCGCGTGCCCAGCGGGCTGCTGGCCGTCTCCGACCCGGACATCGACCGCGGCGACAGACCGCGCATCACGGTCCCTGTCCCGCCCAGGGAGTACATACTCGACGAGGCGCGGGTCCGCTTCAGCTACCACTGCGAGTGGCGGAACGCTGAGGTCACGACCACGGAAACCAAGGCCGTCCGCCTGCTCATCAGCGAGACTCCCGCGGCGACCTGGGAGATGGCCCTCGGCCCGGACGACGATCCCCGGCTGTTCATCGAGCAGCAGATAGCCGGCTTCGGCACTGATAGTGCCACTGGCTGCTTCGCCGACGCCGGGGCCTGGGAGCCGCTCACAGCGCTCTTCGAGCGGGGACTGATCCAGGGAGAGCCGGACCTGGACGGATACGAGGACATCGACGACGGTTCCCTGTTCATGCAGCGCACCTGGGACGAGGCTTCCGGCGGCGAGCTCATGTCTTTCGCGACGACTGGGGACGGTACCTACCCGGTGTGGGTCGGCCGTTCCGAGGCCGGGGAGGTCATCGGGGTCGTGGTGCTGGTGGAGGGGATGCCCGAGCTGCTTCCGGAGCAAGACGGAACCCTCACCGATGCGGCTGTGTAGGCAGGGTTCTGCCTGCGGGCGCAGTCGCCAGCCTGATCGCAGCTGGTGACGACCTCGGCAGCGTGGTTCACAATGCCCGGCGCCTGGAGTTCGGGGCTACATGGACACATCAGGCCAGTGGCAGGTGCCTCCCGAACTCGGGTTCTGGCACAACTTCCGTGAAACCACGTCGGCCGGTCTCGCGCCAGCTTTTGGATGAGCTGTTGACCTGCTGGTTCACCAAGATCACCAGCCTCGGGCATCAAGGACCGGTTCGACTTCACGGAAGTTGTGCCAGAACCCGAACTCGTGAACATCGACTTGGCCCCCTTCGGGGTGCCTCCCGCGCTCATCGATAAACGACTCCCGTTCTCGTGGACAAAGCCAGCTGTGCTTGCCCGCGCAGACGCCCTCCGCCACGGCGTGGTCGTAGGCGGTCCTGGTACGGCTGGAGATAGGCGCACAGGCAGCACTTCACCCGCCTCACCCCCGACGAAGTCCAGCAGGTCATCCCCCTGTTTCATCCGCTATGGGCCGCGCTGCCGCGCTCATCAGCACGCGGCCGGCGCCGCCGGCCGTGCCCCGAAGTCTCCGGGTCGACGCAGGAGCCCGGCGCGTCACCGTTCTGACGAGGCCCTGGGACGCTCGGGAGGCGGGCTCACAAGCAGGATCCACCTCGCCGGGGAAGGCGGGCGTCGACCGCTCGGGTTTGTGATCACGCCCGGCCAGTGGGGTGACGCGCTGCAGATGATTCCCGTTCCGGAAGAGATCCTTGTGCCCCGGCGGGCTGGTGGACGACCGCGCACCCGGCCCGACCATGTTGGGGGCGATAAGGCGTAGTCGTCACGCCGCAATCGGAGTCACCTGCGCAGACGTCAGATCAAGCACACGATCCGCGGGCCGAGAGACCAGCGGGCCAACCGCCGGCGCCGCGGCAGCCGAGGAGGCCGGCCCGCCGGGTTCGACAAGACGGTCTACCGCCGGCGCAACGAAGTCGAGCGGACCATCAACCGGTTCAAGAACTTCCGGGCCATTGCCACGCGTTACGACCAGGGGGCCTACGTCTTCCACGGGACGGTCACCGTGGCCGCGATCCGCCTATGGCTTCGCCCGAAGTAAAGCGCCTCGTTCACAGGTCCGTGGCATCGGGGTAGTGGTGGCGAAGTTCGCTGAGTACGCGCTCGTCGACAGCTCTGACGTCCCACAAGGAACTGTCGAATTCGCTCAGGACAACCACCAGGTCATCCCCGGCGAACCCACATGCTTCGGCGTCGATCAACTGAAGGAAGGGGGTCGTCAGCGACAGAAGTGTCAACGTGTCCATGCCGGAGTCGGCGGACCGTCCCGCCATCTCGGCACAGCGAGGATCGACGATCTCGTCGAGTTCGACACGCCAGGTCAGGTCCAAGCCGAAGCTGCCGAGGCGAACCAGCAGCTCGGCCAGGGTCACGTAGTGCTCCCCCTGCCAGGCCGGAAACGTGATCCCCTTCATCTTCGCCTCTGCTTCGGCTGCGTAACGCGACATGCGACCCCCTTCGTTCAGCGAACACTAGGCCACAGCCCTGACCGGCTTTCACGACCCATCGGACAGCTCCTAGGGCCGCGCCCACGTACGCAGGTTCACTCTTCCGGCGGCCCGGATGCCGTCTCCTCTGGGGCGCACGCAAGCTCCAGAGGCTTGGCGCGGCTCGCGCTCTTGACCGCCGGCGCAGCGGCGCGGGACGGTCGGTGTGCGCAACCATCCGCAACCAGCTCGACAGGGATGACCGCCATGGAGTTACGGTTCGTCGGGATGGACCCGAACACCGGAGGTGAGGGATCGCCGACGGTGTGGGTCGAAGAGGAGTCCGCAGATCTCGTCCTGCAGGGCGAGGAGGCCGACGAGCTCCTCACCGCCCTGGTCGGCGAAACGCAGTGGGTGGCCGGCCACAAGAAGGGCATCCCCGCGCACGAGCGGGTGATCCGCATCCCGGCCCGGATGGTGCCGGTCCTGAGGGAGGCGTGCGATGCCGCTGAACGCGCTAACGCTGCACGGCGCGACGTTCGCTGAGCTCCTGGCGGCCACCGAGCGCACGGCCGTCCATCTGGAGATGCGCGACAGCTACGCCGTCGCAGACGAAGCCGGCGACTTCGCCACCTTCCTGCGCACCGGTATCCCGAACCTGGACCCGACCCGCTCGTTCTGGCCGCAGTGGATGCCCCTCGTGCGGGAGGCGGTGGGCCGCGGGGTGGTGATGCGCCGCGCGCGGATCGTCTCCGAGCCGGTCACCGACTACATCCGCTACGAGCATGCCATCACCCCGCTCAACCTCGAGGCCGGCGAGCAGGTCCGCTGGCTGCCCCGCCGCGAAGCGAGCACCATCCCTCTGCCCGGGAACGACTTCTGGCTCCTGGACGACACGGTGGTGCAGTTCCACCACTTCACCGGCACCGGCGACTGGGCCAAGGACGGCCGCGAACGCACCACCGACCCGGCCGCGGCCGCCCTGTGCCGCACCGCGTTCGAGACGGTGTGGGAGCGCGCCATCCCCCACGCCAAGTACACCCCATAACCCAGACCCTCCCCACCACAGGGACCTCCCGCGCCTCATGCCCGTCTCCCCGTCATCCAGCGCCCAAGCCGCCCGCGAAGCCCTCGCGGTGCGCCTGGGCCACCTCATGCGGGACGCCGGGATCAACGGGCGTGAGCTCTCCCGCCGCTGTGGCTGGGACAAGGCCAAGACCTCCCGCCTCCTCGGCGCCAAGGCCGCGCCCTCCGACGCCGACATCCGCGCCTGGTGCACCGCCTGCAACGCCGAGGACCAGGCCGCGGACCTGGTGGCCACCGCCCGCGCGGTGGACTCGATGTACATGGAGTGGCGCCGCCAGCACCGAGCCGGGATGCGCCGCGCCCAGGAAGACGTTCTGGCCCGCAACGCCGCCGCCCGCACCTGCCGCGCGTACGTCTCCAACGTCATCCCCGGCTTCTTCCAGACCGCCGACTACGCCGAAGCCCTGATGCGTTCCATCACCGACTTCCAGGGCACCCCCGACGACATCCCCGAAGCCCTCGCCGCACGCCTGGCCCGCTCCCGCTTCCTCTACGAGGGCGACCACCGGTTCGTCGTCCTCATCGAGGAGTGGGTGCTGCGCACCCGGATCGGCCCGCCCGCCACGATGGCCGGCCAGCTCCAGCACCTGCTCACCGTGATGCCGCTGCCGTCGGTCTCCCTGGGCATCATCCCGCTCGGCACCCCGCGCACGGTGTGGCCGCTGGAGGCGTTCTACCTCTACGACGACCGGCACACCGTGGTGGAAACCCTCACCGCCGGCATCAACGTCCGCCAGCCCCGCGAACTCGCCGACTACGCCAAAGCCTTCAAGGGCCTGGCGCAGATGGCCGTCCACGGTGATGCCGCCCGCACACTCATCCGGGCCGCCGCCGACGCCCTGGAGTGAATCCGCGCAACAATCCGCAACCTTCTTGAGGCCCGGCCCGCGCCATCCGTAGCGTCGAAACACCGACGGACCACCAGCGGAAGGGCGGTGCCTCATGCACGCACGCACGACCAGCACCACCGCACCCAACCCCCGGCACGGCCCGCCCCCTCCGCGCTGACCGCCCGCGCCGACCGCGGCTACGCCCGTTTTCCTCGCCCAGCAGCCCGAGAACCAAGAGCACGCGGCAGCCAGGCCCTGCCCGCCCCTGCCACCTCCTGCGAGACCGCCCCAGCGAGGCTTTGATGAGCAGCACACACCTGGCCCTGCATGACCCCGAAGGGCTCCTCGAAAGTGAACTCCCTCTTGACCGAGGCACCCACGAGCGACTGGCCACGGCAGTGCTCGGCTGGACCGGCGAGACCGGGCTACAGCCGGCGGACCTCCACCAGATCGCGCTGCAGCTGACCGGCGCCGCCCGCGCCGTTGCCGCCGACGTCCGCCGCACCGCCGACCAACTGCCTGCCGACCACGCCGCCCGTGCCCACGCCGACGTCGTCCTGGACGAAGCCAGCCGGTGCCTGTCCGCTGCTCCGGACGGCACGGCGCGCTGCGCCCAGGGCCGCGCCCGCCTCATCCGCGCCCTCTACGAGCGCCTCGACCGCCTCACCGAAGCCGCCGCACCCCGGCCCGCCAAGACCCTCTGAACCCGCCGCGCACCCGGACGAGACCTGGGGATCCCCACAGCACGACGCCCGGCCCGACCGGGCCGGGCGAGCACCACTCGACACCGAGAGGGGCACCACCATGACCACCGCAACCCTCGAGCTGCGCCGCTTCCTGACCATCACCGGCCAGCGCTTCAAGAACGGCCAATCCGCGCCCGAGATGTTCTCCCCGGCCGTGGACGCCGCCTGGCACGACATGCTCGGCACGCCCGCCTACGCGGCCGGGTGCGAGGAGACCGCCGGCCAGCCGATCCGCCACATCGCCAACAACGGCCGCGGCCCGATCGCCTGGGTCGCCGCCTACGAGGCCGCGTACGGGCCGCTGCCAGCCATCTGGTTCACCGACGCCCACGGCACCGTCGACGAGCAGGCCGTCGCCCGCTACCGCGAGACCGGCACCGTGGTCGCCGAGTGGGACTGCGGCCCCGCCGGCGGCGACGGCGACGATGTCGCGCCCGACCAGCCGCAGACCGCCCGCCGGTGACCACCGGCCGCACCATCGCAGCGCCCCGGCCCACCGCCGGGGCGCTGCGCCTCGTCGAAGCCAGCACCCCCAGCCCGACCACCGTCGACATCACGGCGTACGTGCGGGAGATGACCGCCCACTGCCCCTACCTGGCTCGGTCCCTCCAGCAGGGCCTGACGACCTGGACCGTGTATCGGGCCGACAGCGAGCCTGCGGCGGTGGAGGCGGAGCTGTTCCACGCGGGCGCACAGGCCGCGGAGTGGCTGCGCCCTGTGCTGAACCGGCCGCACGGCGGCCTGCGGTGCGAGAACATCGTCCTGCTCGGCGAGGCCCCCGGCGCCCGGCACCGTGACCTGCTGGCCTGGCCCCACTGGGTCCTCAAGAACATCTACGGCCCCGTCGGGATCATGTTCGGCAAGTTCCACGCGGGCGAGGAGGAAACCACCCGGACCGGCGACCGGATCCCGCCCGCCCCCGTCTCGTTCCTCCCCGTGAGGGCCGCCGTACGCCGCCGCGACCCCCGCTTCCTCACCGCGACCCCGCACCTGGCGGCCGCCCTCGCCGTCGCCGAGGACGACGGCCGCGACCTCCTCGAGCACGTCCCCGACCAGTGGAAGGAAATCAAGACATGGGCCAAGCGCTTCCTCCCCCCGGCGAAGCCCTCACCCGCCTCACCGAACAGCTCGGCGACCCCCTCACCGCCAGCCTCCTGAGCGACCGGCGCGGCTCCCGGGCCTGGAAGATCCAAGGAACCCGGGGAGCCGTGGCCCTGAAGGCGAACAGCCCCGACGAGGCCACCGCCCGGGACAAGGCCGCCGAGATTGCCCAGGAGGACGAGCACCTCCTCCGCCTCACCGAGGCCAGAGCCCTTCGCCCCGACTACCGCATCGACGCCGGGCCTTGGGACGGAGGTCGGTGGCTCGCGGTCGGCTGGGTCGACGGCGTCCCGCTGTGGCGGGCGCTCGCCCTGGCCCGCGGCCCCGAAGGCGACCGGCCCTCGGTCCGACCCCGGCTCCAGCAGATCGCCCGCACCTGGGCCGAGCACCTGACCGGCATTAACGCCGCCGGCTGGGCACACGCCGACGTCCAGCCCACCAACACCCTCATCACCCCAGGCGGCCGCGCCGAAGTCATCGACTACGCACTCGCCTGCGGCCCCGACACCGACCGGCGCCTGCCGTACCGCGGTGCCCTGACCCACACCACCGCCCCCGAGATCGCCGCCGCCGTCCTCGCGACCCCAGCCGGCACACACGTTCACGCGCAGCCGGCCGCCGACGTGTGGAGCCTGGGCGCCTCCCTGTTCTGGTGCTGGACCGGCCACCGCCCCGTCCCCTACGACGACCACCTCGACCGCCAAGACAAGCTGGCTGTCATCGCCACAGGCCGCACCAGCGCGCTGACCGACGTACGACCCTGGCCGTTCCCCGCCTTCGAAGCCACCATCGCCTCCTGCCTGGCCCCCGACCCCGCCGACCGCCCCACCGCCAAGGAACTGATCGCAGCATGGTGACCCTGCGCGCCCTGACCCTCGACGACGCCCTCGCCTCGCCCTCACCCACATCTACAGCGGCGCCTCAGTCCGGTACACCACCGGCCACGCGCTCCCCTGGACCATCGTGGCGGTCGAGCGGACGTCGACTCGGCACATCAAGGTCGGCCGCACCCTCTACTCGGTGCCGTGGAAGCTGATCGGCCGGCGATGAACTTGAGCAACTCCGAGATGACCAGGTCCCTCGATCCCGACCTCCGCGCTACCCATGGCCAATTGGGAGAATTCTGGATGGGGAATTCCATGACGCTCAAACCGCCCAACCTGGGAAAAACTTGAACGTCGACAGAGGTCGCCCTCTTGGCCCTCTATGAGCCCGAGCCCCTCCCGGACCCCGCCGCCGCGTTCACTTCAAGTGAAGGGGTGAATGCACGAGAACAGGAAGGAGACTCCTACCTTGCAACTCCGGCGACAAAGCCGTAGAGGCCCCACCGGGAACACCCGGTGGTGGGGCCTCTACGCAAACACTCAAACTACCTGCCGCTTTGATGCTGTGCAGGACTCAACTCAGTTAATGAGTGAATCACGCAACCACTTTGGTTCGACTTCTCTCAAGCGAAGGTAAACGCTCTCTGACATCGCATGCTTCAATCGCCGGAGCGAGGAGACGAGGCACTCCACGGTTCGAGTATCTGCGAGGTCGCATTCGAGCAGAGCCTCCTCGATCGGATTGGCCGCCTCAGATACCCCGGCAGAGGAAAGTGAGATCGCAGCCATACACAAATTGGGATTCCCAGCCGCGATTGCTCCCATAAGCGTCGGGACGCCGACTTTGCTCCCCAGGTAAGTTAGCGCCGACGCCGACATCAACTTCAAATCCTGATCTTCCGCCTCCTGATGCACGCGCTCCATGGGCTCAATCATAAGAGACCCAAAACGGCCCAGTCGCTCGAAGATCAGGAAG
Organism: Streptomyces sp. NPDC004327; assembly: GCF_042873935.1. NCBI lineage: Bacteria > Bacillati > Actinomycetota > Actinomycetes > Kitasatosporales > Streptomycetaceae > Streptomyces > Streptomyces sp. NPDC004327. The sequence continues at coordinate 84,787 of NZ_JBIAME010000013.1, forward strand.
CGACCCTCCTCGCTCGTTGCGAACGCAGAAGCTACGCGAGCAGTGATGTCAGACGAGCAGGTGGCAAGCTCCTCAACCGCCTCCACTCTGGATGCGAGGTCCCGTGAAGCAAGGCCGTCTAGCCCGCGCTTAACCCTCTCTGGCAATTCCATTATCGCACCCTCGTGACCGTGTAAGTGTGTCCGCCGGAGAATTCCGTACCACCCGGGAAGGTGAAAATGGAGCTATTCCCAGGGTTCATCACGGGTCGCACCCCATGATCGAATGCAGCCTCTTGACTGAACTGGATCACGTAGTTTTGCCTATCGCCGAAGACGCCAATTCTACCAAGCTGCCCAGCCGTTGCATCTCGCCCCAATGTCGTGGCAAACATGTCACCTGAGCTGGTAGCCAGGAAACCATTCTCGCCTTGCCCGAACCGTAGACTATTCACCTCAATCGTGTGCCCAATGGACATTTCACTAACATCTACCCCCGCAATGCCGCGCACGCCGCGAGCGTCGGTGAAGTGAGAGAATATATCCCCTCCTCCGCTCGGGGGGCAAGAATTGTGAACCAGAACCGGGGTGGACCCTGCGAGTACGTAATACGTATGAAGTTCATCAACGGTGAAGTTGTACGTCTTGACGTACTCGGTGAAGGATTTGTTGCCCTGGATCCTGACCGTCGCACCCTTGTTTGTGCGGAGTGTCATACCCGGCTTGAGGTTATTCGCTGAAATCCACATGTTCTCCGAAGGGGACCAGAACGGGTGTTCCGCCGTTGCCGTCAGTTCCGCGTTCCCGTCGGGAGTGGAGATGGTGAGCTTGTTCAGGCGTTTCGTTCCCTCGGTTCTGATCAGTTGAGTGACTGACCTCGAGCCCGCCTCGCCCCCCGTTTCGGGGTCCTGTGCCAGAACCTTGTCGCCGACTCTGACATCTTCAATCTTCTTTGTAGTGCCGTCGGCCATGAGGACAAGGGTTCCGGCGAGGAAGCAGTTGCTCCCAGCCTTGGGCATCCCCCTGCCGAGACCGATCGGGCCGCTCGGCCCTTCGCCAGCGCGACCGCTTGCGAGCAACTCGGCGATGAAACCAGGAAGCTGGTACCAGTCGGAGGTCGCATCGACTCCGTGTTCGAGCATCCATTCGTCGTAGTCGGCACCGTAGTCGCAGCCTGGCGCCCCGGCCCCGCCATTCCAGCAGTCGTCATCCCCGGCCACAGCGCCGAAGAGCGAAGCAGTGGCGGGAACATTTCGGAAGATGCCGAAGAAGACCTGGTCCACGGGGGTGGTGAAGCTGAGGTCGTACTTCTCGCCCGGCGTGCGGGTATCGATGCCGGGGGAACTGTAGTTTCGGCGGCAATCAGGGTCATGGCCGCATTCGCCGCCCCCTGTTGTCTTTCTGTCGCCGTCGCGGTTGTCGGTCCCGTCTTCGTTGTACTCATCAGGGTGACAGGAGTTGCCCGAAGCACCGCACATCTCCCGGAGTCCCGTCGGGTCCGAGGTCGTAGTCGGGTGCTGGTTCGCGTAGGCGTAGCCGTTGAGCGACTGGTGCTGGTCAGTGGAGAGCAGCGGGTCGACGCTGATGAACTGGCCGATCGCCGGGTCGTATTCGCGGGCACCGATGTGCGTGAGGCCCGTCGTCTTGTCGGCGGTCTTGTTGAGGAAGCCCTTGTCCGTCGGCCAGGTGCCGATGGACCCGCCACGCTCTGCCCCGAAGGGCGTCATGTAGCGCTTGGTGACCTTCTGAGTGGTGTCCGAGGTGACGGCGAGGCTCTGCGTGCCGTGGTGGTCGCCGGCGAGGAACTGGAGCTGACCGGTGCCGGACTGGTTGGTGCGGACTGCGATCGCAGTATCGCCTGCCGTGTAGGTGCGCTGCGCCCAGGCGGACTTGCCTGTAGGCAGGTGGAGTTCGGTGGCTCCCGCGTACAGGATCCGTTCCCCGTCCTTGGTGTTGCGGATCAGCAGCGTGCCGTCGGCGTCGTAGATGTAGTCAGTGGACTTGTCGGTGCCTTCCGTGAGCTGGGCCAGCCGGCCCTCCTCAGACCATGTCAGGGCCTGCTGGGCGGTCGAGCCCGGTCGCTTGGTGGTGTTGCCTGCGGTGTCGTAGTCGTAGAGCTTGTCCTTGGCCGGGTCCGCGATGTCACCGACGCAGTCGGTGGTGACATTGCGGGTGGTGGTGTACCGCAGTGCGTGGGGCTGGTTGGCCGGGGTGTAGCAGTACGTGGTGGTGGTGTCGCCACCCGTCGCGTGCTTCGTTTCCTGCTGTCGCTGGCCGCCCTGGTTGTAGGTGTACGACGTCCAGTACGGAGCCGGTCCGCCGAGCGTGTTCGCAGCCCGCGGGTCCGTGCACTTCGAGGCGGGGGTCCAGGCCTCGGTCAGACGGAGGTGGCCGTCGTAGGTGAAGCACTGGGTCTCGGCCTTGCCGGTGCCGCCGAGGGTGGCCGGGTCGGCGATCGAGGTGACGTTGCCGGCTTGGTCGTAGGTGTAGTTGAGGTCCTGCGGCATGTACGGATGCGTCTGGTCCGTGACGTTGCTGCGGGTGAGTCGGCCGGTTCCCGCCTCGTAGTAGTTGGTGACGTAGACGTTGCGGTCGCCGGTGCCGCCCATGCCCAGGGTCATCTGCTGGAGCTGGCCGAGGGCTGTGTAGTCGGCGTTCTGCAGGTAGCCGGTCAGGCCCTTGACGGACGTGAGTTGGCCGAGCGAGCCGTAGCCGTACTCGATGATCTCGGACCCGAGCCCACCCAGTGCGGGCTCGCTCGCACTGCCCAGGGTTCCGTCGAGGCGGTAGGTGGTGTTGTAGGTCAGCTTCCCGTTCGGAACAGATGCGTACAGTGAGTCCGTGGCCGGCAGGGACAGTTCGGTGGTCGTCGGTCGGCTGAGTTCGTCGTAGGCCGTGACGCTCTTCGTGTACGCCTTCGAGTTCAGCTGTCCCTTGCCGCCTACATAGCGGGTCGATGAGGCCGGCAGGCCCTTCAGGGGCGTGTCGTAGGTGCGTTCCGTTAGGAGCGTGGCGTCCGTGGCGCTGCCCGACCAGGTGTTGGTGGGGCGGCCGATCTCGTCGTATGCGGAGAGGACGGTCTTTCCGCCGTTGGTCGACTTCGTGACGCGGTCCAGGGAGTCGTACTCCGACTCGCTCTTGCCCTTGTCCGGGTCGGTCGCGGTCTTCTGCCGGCCGTACTGGTCATAGGTGTAAGACCACTGGGCCTTGTCAGGACCGGTGATCTTCGTCTGCTTGCCGTCCAGCGTGTACTCGAACGTCGTCGAGGTGTAGGACGTGCCAAGCGTCGCTCCGTACGCGGTGTCGTCGGGCTTAGTGCCCGCGTATTCGCGTGTCTCCGTGGTCCGGCCGAGCGCGTCGACGATCGTGCGACTGGCCGAACCGCCGTCGACTGCGGTGGTGGCGGTGGAGTCGCCGGTGTACGTGGTGGTGGTCTTCCACTTCTCGACGCCGCCGACGAGCAGTGTGCTCGACGTCGCCCTTTCCGCACCGTCGAAGACGGTCTCGGTCTGCGTGGGTGCCGCACCGTACGCGACGCGCGTGTATGTGCCGTTCGGCAAGTTGGCACTGTCGAAGATGTCGGCGTGCGTCTCGTAGACGAGGCCCCGGCTGTCGTAGCGGGTGTCCGTCAGCAGCCGTCCGCCCTGCGGGGTCGGCGACTGTGTCTGAAGCGGCCGCAGGAGCGCGTCATAGATCGCGTAGCTGGTGTTGTACGTCGTGCCGTCGGCCTTGAGCGTGGCCGTCGACACCCAGGACTGCTTGGTGTTGCTCAGCGTGTACTGGTAACTGGTGTTGGGCGACTCGGTGCCGCGGATGCGGTTGGGAAGCCAGACGTCGGTCAGGCGCCCCAGGGCGTCATAGGCGAGCTCCGTCTTCTTCAGATTCGCGTCATAGGTGCGGAGGGTGAGCCCGCGCCTGGGGTCGAGGTAGTTGAAGACCTTCTGCGTCTTGGCGTTGGTGACGGTCGTCCTGGTCAGCGGTCCCGCATCCAGGGGGGTGTAGTCCGTCGTCGTCGCGTTGTCGGCCGCATCGGTGACCTTGGTCGGCCGGCCAAGCGTGTCATACGCAGTAGAGGCAATCTTCTGCCACTTGATCGGGGTGCCGTAGGTCTCGGCGCGCCCGGCCCAGGTGGCGAGCCCCTTGGTCGGGACCATCGTGTCCGACCACGTGAGGCCGTCGTACGCCATAGCTGTGTCCGACAGGACGTTGCCGCGGGTGCCGTCGGCGGCCTGCAGCTTCAGGTCCGTCTCGGCGAACGTGCACCCCAGGGCGACGGTGCGGACACGCGAGGCAAGGTTCTTGAGGCCGAGTGTGTCGTTGTCGGCGTACCAGGTCTGGGTGCAGGTCTCGTCACCGGACTTGCCGCGGTCGCCGTAATCGACGACCTTCACCGGACGCCCGTCGTCGAAGGTGAGGGTTTCCGTGCCGCTGGACCGCCAGGTCCCCGAAGCGGTGAGATACGTGAACGAGTAATTCTTCTTCGTCCGGACGAAACGGGCCACGTGATCGCCCGCGTCAGGTACGCCAGTCTGGCGGGCGGTCTCCTGGGACCACGGCTGGTTGGAGGTGACCGAAATCGCGGTCGCGCCGTCGTAGGTGACCTGCTCCCGCAGGGTGCCGCTGTACTGGTCGCTGTCGGTGACGGTGGCAAGGCCGACGGACGGCTGGCTCAGCGGGGCGAGCGAGACGGACTTGGTCGTGCCGTCCTTGTTCGGATCACCGTCCATGCCCTGCATGTACAGCGAGACCGTCTTGGAGCGGACAGGAGTGTTGCGCGAGCCCTTGTAGACGGTGACCTGGGCGTAGCCACGCCAGTCGGACCAGGTCCGCTCCGTCTTCGGGGTCATCGGGTCGTCGCTGTAGTGCCAGGCGGCGCCGCTGTAGACGTACTCGTTCTCGACGCCGTCGTTCTGGCCGGCCGGATCGGTGGTGACGACGCCGAGGACGCGGTACTTGTGGAACCAGTCGACCGAGGCGTCCGGGGATCCGTTGATGTTCCAGAACTGCGGGTAGCAGTTGCGGGTGTTGGAGTCCTGCGGCGCCGCGATCACCTGGCTGCGGACGCACTCCGTCGAGGAGAGCGACACTGTAGTGATCGCGCCGGTCTCCGTCGTGACCGTGGAGATGCGGGGGCGGGTCAGCGGCAGGATGTCGTCCGTGCCGTCCACGCGGTTCGGACGCATCTGGTAGGTGAAGGAGATCGGGTCCGTCGTGATCGCGGTCGTACCCGCGTTGGCGGTCCGCTTGATCGACTTCAGCGTGAGCGTCTGGTCGGAGGTGTCACCGATGTCGCCGCCGTCCAGGTACTCCTGCGTGAAGTCCCAGGAGTCGACCGGGTCGTAGACGGACGTCGTGGCGTTCCACGAGAAGGTGTCGACGTCGGTCAGGCGCTTGCGTGTGAAGAAGCTCGGAGACGTCGACAGGCAGTCTGTGGCGTCCTTGGCGCAGATCGCGTCGAAAGGGACATCGGGCCAGTTCTGCGACGTCGCCTTTGTTAGTGAGCTGCAGTCTGCGGCCGTGCACCGCTCGGCGTAGGTGAAGGTCACCTTCGCGTCGGCGTTGTCCGTGAACAGACTGCCGTTCGCGTCCTTGCGCAGGCCGTACTTGATCTCCTTCAGGTAGCCGCCACGGGCGTACACGGCGCTGGCCGTCGCGGCCTTGTTCTTCTTGTAGTAGTTGGTCTCCTTGGTGTACCAGTACGTGGCTGCGTTGCCGCTCGTGTCCTCGACGTAGTCGAGGTTCCACCGCCACGCCTGGAGCAACGAGCGGTCGGCGAAGGTGCTGCCCTTGTCGTATCCGGGCTCGCCCGCGTCGTCGCCGAACACCGGCACGTTCCAGGTGGAGTTCGTGCGCTCGGTGGTGGCACCCGGGAGCTTGCTCAGGCCGAAGACGTACTTCGTCCCGTCACCGGTGATGACCGTCCAGTACTCACCGTCGTCGTCGTTGTTGTCTGTCCCGGTGGAGCGGGTCACCTTCGACGCGTCGTCGTTCTCCAGACGCCATGTGTTGTCGGAGACCTTCACCAGCCTGGAGGACTTGCCGTTGAGGACGAGGCGGGCGTTGTCGTACTTCCAGCAGAGGTCGAAGACGTCGGTCTGCCCGTCCTTGTCGCAGCTGCCGTAGGAGCGCTCGATGTAGGACTCGGTCAGGGCAAAGCCCTCACCGACTGAGGTGCTCTGGTTGTTGGTGGTGGCGGTGCGGCCGTCGATGCTTCCGGAGTCGTAGGAGAGTCCGAGCGATGGCGTCGGTCCGGCTGCGGCCGGCGGCATCGTGAAGCCGTACGACCAGGTGAACGAACCGGAGTTGCCGCCGGCGGACCAGGAGGACGACGCAGCCAGCGGGGTCGCGCTGTAGTCTCCGGTGCCCTTCGAGGACTGTCCGCTGCCCGAGCTGGTCAGCGCGAGAACGGTCGCCCCGGAACTACTGGTGCCGAGCTGGGTAGCCGGACCGGAGTCGGTCTTGGCGACGACGAGGTCAGCGGTGACCGTCTGGTTCTTGGCATCGTTGCGCGAGCCCAGTGGGGTCTGCTTACGGCACTCGGACTTCTGCGGAGTCACCAGCGCGCAGCCAGGCAGCTGTACGAGCTGGAGCCGGCCGGACCAGTCGCCGCCGACCGCGGAGGCGAACGCCCCGTAGTCGACACTGATCCGGGCCTTGCCCGCGTTCTCCGCTTCTGCCGTCAGAACGACACCCGTGATGCCGAGCTTGTCCGCGACCGCGTGGTCCAGGACGTTGACCGTGGTGTCCGTGCCTGCCGGCAGCCCGGTCTTCGTGGGCGAAGGGAGAACGCTGACCGGGAGGCCGCCCGGAGAGGCGGCCCGCGCCTTGCCCGCGGACAGGTCCAGGTTCGCGGCGCCGGCCTTCGGCCAGACGGCGCGCTGCTGTTCCGCGCGGGCGCGCTTCGCCTGGGAAGCATTGGCCCGCAGGTCCTTCGCCACCTGCTCACGGGCCTTGTTCGTCGCCGGACCACTGAACGGCTTCACCTTAGTGACACGCTCCGCCGGCAGGTCCGGGCGCCCCAGCCCCCCCGCTCCGTCTGCTGCTGCGACCGGCATGATCCCGATCGGCACCGAGAGGGCCAAGGCGAGCGGCAGGACCACCAGCGCGCGGCGGCGCCTGCGGCGGTCCTCCCTTCGCCGTACGCCCTGAATATTCAAACCGATTCTCACTGGTATCCCCACCCTTGTTGAGGTGCGTGACGGCGCTGGTGCGCCGCTCCGTCACCGGGCCCGGGGAACTTGTCACCGGGCCCGGAGAAGGAGCGAGGGCGACACCGCGGAAGCGGTGCCGCCCCACTCCGTGTCCGGCCAGTGCCGGATCAGGAGCCGATCACCGTCTCGATCTGCGTCGCGTTGTTCATGGCACCCACCCAGACCCGCACATCGCTGATGCGGGCCGGCAGGTTGTACTTCGACGTCGTCCCATCCGGCTGAGCGCCGATCGCGAACTGACTGGTGCCGAGCTTGTCCGTGTATTGGGTCGGCACACCGTTGAGGGTGGTACCCAGCCGGAGCGAGACGGTGCCGTCCTGGGCGTCGTAGACGCCTGTCAGGCGGACATTCGTACCCAGCTCCGCCTCTCGGTCGGATCGGACCAGGTGAGTGCGGCTCGCATCACGGACACCGAAGAACCAGTAGCCCACCGGCCGTACTACGTCGACGGGCTCCTGCGTCTCGGGGTCTTCGACAGTCACCGTCTTGGTACCGGTGATCTCGTACCACAGACCCCAGCCGGCGCCGTTCGCGGTCCACTGTCCGAGGACCTGGCCAACGTAGCCGACGGCCTTTGCGTTGATCTTGTCCTGGTCCAGCTTGACCTTCGTCGACACGGTGAAGGATGCGCTGTCGTCGACTTGCGGCAGTCCAGCCGCGCCCGTCGTGGCCGTGTCGTCGACGCCGTCGAAGACAAGCTCCTCACCCGACGCGGTCGCCCCGGACAGCGCCAGCGACCGGCCGTAGCCGGAGGCGCTGTCAGTGACCGTTGTGCCCGAGGCACCGGCGCCGGACCAGCCGGCCACCAGCTCGGCCGCCTGGAAGCCACCGGGCAACGTCGCCCGGGCCTCGTCGGCGATCTCAGAGTCGAACAAGGCACGCTGCCACGCGGCCACCTCGTCGATCTGGCCCTTCCACTGATCGACGTACGCGCCGTCGTAGGAGACGCGACCGATCTGGAACCTGCCGCTGGACGACCACGACGGAGCTACGGCATGACTGCCCTGGAACTCGCCGTTGACGTACAGCTTGATCTGCCCGGCCGCGGAGTCGTAGACAGCGGCCAGGTGGGTCCACGCGCCGATGACGGCTGGCCGCTTCGCACGGACGATCTGGTTGTTGATATCGCCGCTCGTCCCCTCCTGCGGGGACGTGCGCAGCTCCCAGGTCTTGGAGTCCGGACGGTAGCTGAGGTAGAAGGCGCTGTACCAGCTGGCGCCGGCCGTGCTGCTGTCCTGGCCAAGCACAGTGTGGTAGGCGGCGCCATCCTCCAGACGCACCCAAGCCGAAACCGTGTAGGAGGAACTGGTCTGGACGACCGGGCCGTCGGTGGCCGCGTAGCCGGCGCCGCTGAGGCTGAGGCCCTGGTCCACCACCTGCGGAGTCAGCGGACCATTCTGGTCATGGGTGATGAGACCCCGGCGACCGCGGTCGGTGCGGACCGCGTCACCGGCCAGAGTGGCGTCTGAGGCACCACCAGTCGGGGCGCTGTCCAGCGCGACACCCGAGCCCTCGGTGAAGTTCCAGCGGCCAACCGGGGCCTCTCCGGTAGCGACCTTGAACTCGACAGCATTATCCGCGCCGACTCGATTGAGTGTGTCGACCGCGTGCACCGTCAGCTTGTACGTGGCGGCAGCAGTGGGCGTGAACGTCGCCTTCGTCTGACCGGGCTTAAGCGGGGTCCAGGCAGGGGATTTCGGAGCCTCGGCGACTTCTGTCAGGTCGTACGCGTAGTACGCGTTGTTGGTGTCTCCGTCTGCAGGGCCGAAGGTAAAGCCCGCCTCGAGGCCGGGCGCACCGGCTGCCGGGCAGTTGTTGGCGTCCAGACATGGCTTGTACGGAGGGGCGAACTGGATGTTCGGCATCTTGGGCCGGGTGCGGTCCACGGTGAAGTAGCACCAGTTGCTGTAACCCGAAGACTGGGAGTAAGTGCCGTTGTCGTAGAACGCCTGGGTCAAGGACGCGAAGCGTCGCTTGATCCCGTCCTCTTCCACGGGAAACGCCGTGGGCCAGGACACGGTCTGCTTGATGTTGTCCCCCACGAAGTTCGTCCCCGTGGGGCTGCTGATTCCCGAGCCGGACCAGGTCTTGCCGTCGGCGCCCAGCGCCTCGATGCGGAACCACGCGTGCAACTTGGCGCCTGCCTCGCCCCCCGACGCGGTCTGAGGCGTCGAGGTCAGCGCAGGTGTCGGATCATCGACGACGGAGGGCTTGTTCACATCAGTGCTGCACACCGACGACGAGCCGCTCACGATGCCGACGGCCGTCGGCGTGGCCGGGTAGGAGACGTAGCTGACGCGGAGGACGGCGTCGTTCTTGAAGCGCTTCCAGGCCGACGCGTCCGTCTCGTCGTGGGCGCGGACCTCAAGGGTCAGCCGGGAGAACTGTCCCGCCGCGAAGCTCTGCACCGTCGGCGTGAGGTTCTCGTTCGTCTCGTCAGGGTTGTCGTTGAACTCGATCGGCGCGTCCGGGGAGTTCGGGTCGCACAGCGATCCGCGGCCGGCGGACACGTACCGGTCGACCATCCAGTCCAGCTCCTTGGGCCGGCTTGCCCAGGTGGTCGCGGAGGAGATGTTGTCCGTCCGGACCAGGTCGACCCAGCGCGGGTCGCACTGGAAGGCCCAGGGCTCGGTGAGGGCGAAGGTCGCATCCAGGACCTTCTTGCCGCGCAGGCTGTCCGGCGCGAACTCGAAGTAGAGCTTCTGTACGTAGCCCGGGCCGCAGTAGTAGCCGTTCCACGAGCCGCACTTGCCCGCGCCCTGCCCCTGGCCGTCGCTGCCGTTCCCCCAGCCATATGACTCGTAGCCGTCGGACCGGAGGAGCGTACGCTCGGACTCGCCCCAGGTGACGGTCGGGTCGATGAAGAGGGGATAGTCGTCCGACGCAGTGTTGGTGAGCATGTCCGCGTCCGGGATGACCGACAGGGAGTCGTGGGTGACGTTGACGTCCATTCGGGAGACGTTGTCGCCCTGCCCGGGTGCCAGGCCGGTGCCGGAGGCTGCCTGCTCGGACGGGTCGCCGGGCGTCGGCTGGACGTCGTCCGCGGCGAGGGCGGTCCGAACGAGCTGCGTGGCGGCGCCGGCGTCGGTGGTGGGCTCGGTTGCGGGCTTGCCGGCCGAGTCCCACATCCGGGCCGGCGGGGAGCGGAAGACGGTGTTGCCATTGCCGTCGACGGCGGAGAGGTTGCCGGCCGCGCCCTTGCGGATGGCGAGGCCGTCCGTCTTCAGGTCGAAGGTGAGTTCCTTGAGGGCCGGGTTGGCGGCGGCCTTAGGCGTCTTGACGACGAGGACCTGCTGGAAGCTCTCGACGGTGGCCGTGACCTTGAGGTCGACGTCCGGCAGGACGTTGCGGTAGACCGCGTTGGCTCCGTCGAGCTCTGGCGCGGGAAGGTCGCCCTTCCAGTCCAGCTCCATTGACCGCCCTTGATCGGCGATCTTGACGAGCGGAGTGTTGTCGGCGCCGCCGGAGAAGGTCATGTCGGCGGAGGCCGCCTTCGGACCGACGGTGCCGTCGGCGCGCTTCTCAAGCGTGGCGTCCGGGGTCTGCCAGCCGCCGCCGGGCTTGGCGACGCGGATCGGCACCGAGTGCTGTTCCAGCGTGAAGGTGAATCCATCGGGGTTCGCGAACACGCTGGTCCGCTCGCCACGCTCACCCTGAACCTCGACGCGCTGGCCGGTTTCCTTGGCCTGCTCGAGCGCCTGGTGCGCCTCGTCGAGCACGGGCGAATCCATGGCCGGCGCGGCCGCTTGGGCTGCCGGAACCGGCATCACGAGCCCGACGGTCATAGCCGAAAGGGCGACCACGGTACTTCGGGCACGCCGAAGCACCTGCTGTCTCTTCACAATCCCCACCCCTGCGTTGCGCAAAGTTCACAGTCGGTGAGCTACCTAACGCCACCGCGCGATGCGGAGTCAAGCGTTCTAGATCTTAGATAGATGGCTAAATATGGACCTGATCTGGGCAAACTGCCGGACACCCCAAGGTGGCGGCAGGGAGTGGTGCGAGCTACCGCGATCACGGATCGTCACGCCGGACAGTTCGCGCCCTCTCATCGGGAGCGGAATGATTCACTCCGTCCCCGTGTGCATTTACCGCTCCAATGTGCGAATTACTGCCAAAGTGGGCGCCAGGTGACCAGGTGCCGTAGTCGGCGTCAGGTCACCAGGCGTGCTAATCAATCGTTAGACGCCGCATGCGATATAGATCACGCGCGCTACGTCACCTTGGCTGACCGCGCTCGGCGCGTACGTCGCACCTTCCTTGATCACGCGTCGGACCGGATATGAAGTGTGGCTCGGGGGCTGCTCATGAGCATGCGGGCGATGAGGCCACCGGCCCTGGTCAGAGCGCCCAAGGCAGCTGCGCCCACCGCCAGCGGCTCGGCCGCCGACGGGTGGACCAGGGTCACGTAGACCACCACTGACGTCACCAAAAGCCCTACTGCCAGGGCCAGGAGGAGAGCGACCCGGTACAGCTCCTCGGCGGAGTGCGTTCGTGCTGGCAGACACGCTCGGCTCTTGAACGAGTCGGGGTTGTCTGGCGGCCGCAGTTCACGCGGCAGCGGACTCCAACCGGTAGGCGCCCAGGCCACTGCCGTGGGCGGTGCCGCAGTGGGCGGTGGTGTGGGTGAGTGCACCAGGGGGGGCGTGGTCCGCTGGTGGGGTCCAGGCGCGGGTGTAGCCGATGACTTCGGTGTGGCTGGGTTCGTGATCGGAGTGTTGGTGGGTTGGGCGCCGGGTGGGCCTATCCCGTGGTGTGTATCCGTGCAAGCTTCCCAGCCCACGTTCGTGCGACCCGCAGAGTCAGGGGCGTACGGTAGGGCGGTCACCCTCGGGTCCACGTGCCGGAGCGAACGCCCTCCGCATCGCAGCGCCGTCGATCCGACGCCCAACGAGCCCACGGTCGCCCTTCCATGGGCCGGCGCCGACCCGGTAGCCGGCGTCCAGCGCGCCCGCGTCGGTGAGACGGGTGAGGTGATTTTCCAGCGCTCCAGGCTCGCTGCAGGGTGCCTGGATGCGGTCGCCGAGTGCGACTCCACCGTCCGGATGCAGGTCGACGTGCCCGGCAGGTCCTCTGGGCGGTGCGGCAGATGCCCCCAGTGGTGGGGGATAGGGCGGTGGGCGGGGTGTTGTCAGTGCTCCGCGTTACGGTCGTCTTCCCTGTTGGGGGTGCCCCGTTCCCGCCCGGTCTCTACCTCAGGCCGGGCGGGAACGGGCTGGCACGTCCCCCTATTTTCGGCACGGGGGCCGGCCTCTTCCGGATGGAAGGGCGACACCGAGGTGTGCTGCCTCCATATGACGGGCTCCCCGGCGGGAATGCAAGGAAAACCGGGAACTTCGCCCCCACGGCTTACCCGCTGTGCGTTTACGTGCACGGCAACGGTCATTCCGCCCGCTTGACTGACCATCCACGACACCTAATGTTCCGTGATTCCTTGATCACGTCGCGTGACGGGCCTGTATCGGTTCATGCTGATGCTCCCTCAACAGCGGCTCGGCACCCGCTCGTTGAAGAAGCCCTGCACTACCACGAGCTGGGCATCCTCGCCACGGACCGCGGAGATCTGGAAGGAGCCAACGCCTATCACCGCAAGGCCCTGCTCGCCTACAAAGAGACCGGCGACAAAAGCGGAGTCGCCCACTCCCTCCACGAGTTGAGCGTGGTCGCATGGAAGCGCGGCGACACCGCGGAAGCGCGTCGTCTGGCCGAACAGGCGCTGAGTCTCAAGGAGGAGACGGGAGAGCGCCCCGCTATCGCCGCCACCCTCAATCTCCTGGGCAAACTCATGGAAGGGGAGGGCGAGATCGACGAAGCCCTCGCCCGCTTCGGCCGAGCCGCGGAGCTGAGCACCGAACTTGGCACGCTGGAGGACATCTCGACCGCGCATCGTTCGCTGGCCTGGATCGCCCTGGACCAAGGCCGTCACGACGACGCGGCGTCTGTCCGCCGCCACCGCGCTGGCCGCGGACAGACGCCGCAGCCGACCCGACGCCGTCGTGACAAGCCTCCTCCTGCTCGCCCGGGTGCGCTTCTCCCAGGCAGACCTGCCCGCCAGTTCAGCCCTCTACGAGGAGGCCCTGGAACTCGCAGCCACCGAGAACAACCGCAACCGCATCGCCGAAGCCCACAGCCAGCTGGGCGTCATCGCGCTGATGACGCGAGACCTCTCCCAAGCGCGCGTGCACCTGGACGCGGCCTTGAGCCTGGCCCGCTCCTTGGACGACCGCTACAACATCGCGGGCGGCCTGCGGAACCTGGGTCCCGGCCGGGTTCCTGGCGAGTTGGCCGGCCGGGACGTCTGGCCTGCCCGTGGACGGCCGGCGCTCATCGTCCACGGGCAGGAGATCAGAGGGTGCGGCGCCCGGTCGCGTGCCGGTATGCCGCGCCGTTCACGCGCTTGCCGCCGATGTGCGGCTCGAGGAGCGACGGGGCAGCGGGGCGGTCACGGACACATTCCGGGGCGCCGAACTCGTGCCACCAGACCGCTGGGTGGGCGCCGCGGTCGGAGTACTCGGTGACGTCGATGGCCTCGCCGATGATCGGCTTGTCGCAGTAGGCGCACCACTTGGCGCTCATCGGCGTCCCTGCGGGAGCGCGATGCGCAGGGTGGTGATGCCGGTCCACAAGCGCCCGCGGAGTTTGCTCGCCTCCATGAAGGTCGCGGTGTCGGTGCCGCCGTCGTCAGGGATGGGATCCAATCCCACGGCCAGGCGGATGTACCCGCAGGCGGCGGCCAGGTCGTACCACCAGCGTTCAACGCGGCCCTGGAGGACCAACTGCTCGTGTCCGTAGTCGAGGACCACGGTTCCGTCGACGAGATATCCGCGGTGCACCATGTGTCGGGACTCCAGGAATGACGGAACGAGACCGAGGCCGGCCGCGACACCCAGCATGTCCCGCGGCACGGCGCCGACGTCGTCCCGCCACTCGATCGGGTCGTGCGCGAGGAGAAGGTGGCAGGAGCGCCCGCGCCTCGACCTGACCCACCCAGGGACGACACGGATGCGCCTGAGGCGGCTGGCGCCCGGTGGCGGGGCGTACGTCGGCATACGGGTCTGGATCATCGCAGGGCCTCGTCTCGGTACCGTGGGTGGCAGGGGCAGTTGCAGCGGGCCGCAGCGTCGCGGCTACTGGTAGCCCTGGACCGCGAGGCCGCGTTGCTCGCGGCACGGCGCGCACGCATGACGGTTCCCGCCGACCAAAGCCGCCGTGGAAGACGGCCCACGGTGGAAGTCGCACCAGCCGCCCGCGCATCTACGGCGGGAACTCGTCGCCAGCCGTTGCGTCGGCTGGCCGTAGCGCTCGTACGACACCGCTTCGGCTGTTCCGTCAGGACGCACCCGATAGACCTTGATCGTCATCATGTCGAGGCTCCCGTCAGCCGGACAGCGGGGACGGCACGACCGTAGGGAGCGCGCGTGCATGCACACCAGCGATGTGCATCACTGTGCACAGATTCACCCGACGTGCCGCTCAGTCAGCCCGGCTCTTGACCCCCCGTTGGCGGCGGGCCAGGTTGGTGCACATCAGCGCACACCCCCTGCGAGGGAGGCGAACCATGGCCCTACAGTTCATCGGCGTGGACCCGGAGTCCGGACAGACCGGCAGCCCGACCGCCTGGGTCGACGAAGAGACCCGAGACATCGTGCTCCAGAGCTACACCGCCGACGAGGCGACCCGGACCGAGTGCGTCGAGAAGAACGCGCCCGGCCACGACAAGCAGATCCCGGCGGGCGAGACGGTGATCCGGATCCCCGCCCACATGGTGTCGATCCTGAGGGAGGCGTGCGATGCCGCAGAACGAGCCGCGATTCGATGAGCTGCTCGCCGGCGCCCGCCGCTCGGCAATCCACCTGGAGCTCCGCGACGTCTATGCCGTCCCGGACGAGGCCGACGACTACCGGCACTGGCTCGAGACCGGCGAGCGCGACGCCGACCCCGCCTCGGACTACTGGGCCCCCTGGGTCGAGATGGTCCGGTCCGCGACCGCCCGCGGCGTCAGCATGCGCCGCGTCAGGATCGTGTCCGAGCCGGTCAGCGACTACATCCGGTACGAGCACGCCGGCACCGTCGTCAACACCGCCGCGGGCGAAGAGGTGCGATGGCTGCCCCGGCACCACACCCTCGGGCTCCTCCTCCCCGTGGTCGACGGCTGGGTCTTCGACGAAGAGCAGCTACTCGCCAACCACTTCACCGGATCCGGGGAGTGGGGAAACCCGGCCATGGAACTGCACACCGAGCCCGACCTCGTGAAGGCATACGCCGACGCGGTCGAAGCCGTGTGGGAGCACGCCATTCCGCACGCCCAGTACAAGATCCGCTAGCAGGAGCGCCGTATGCCCGTCTCCCCGTCGTCCTCGGCGCAGACCGCCCGCGAGGGCGTCGCGCGCCAGCTGCGCGAGCTGCGCCAGGACGCGGGGCTGACGCTCGTCGACTTGGCCACCCGCTGCGGCTGGAGCCACTCCAAGGTCAGCCGCATCGAGAACGCCAAGACCCCGCCCTCCACCACCGACATCGTCGCCTGGTGCCGCCACACCGGCGCCGAGAATCGCACCCCAGACCTTGTGGCGCTCTCCCGCGACGTCGAGAGCCTGTACCAGGAGTGGCGAAAGAAGGCCCGCGCCGGGTTGCGCCAGCTCCAGGACAGCTACCTCACCCTGTACCGGGCCACATCCCTGTTCCGGGTCTACTCCCCGACCGCAATTCCCGGCCTCCTCCAGACCGAGGGCTACACCCACGCCCTCCTAACCGGCGCCGCCCGGGTCCTCGACCTGCCCGACGACTCGGCGGCGGCCGCCGCCGCTCGGGCCGAACGCTCACAGATCATCCACCGTGCCGGCCACCGATTCGCCTTCGTCATCGAGGAGGCCGCACTCCGGTACCAGCTCGGCAGCAGCGACGACATGGCCGCTCAGCTCGGGCGCCTTCTCACCGCCGGCGCCCTGCCCGCCGTCTCCCTCGGCATCATCCCGATGGACACCCCAGGCCGGCTCCTTTGGCCCCAGGAGGTCTTCCACATCTACGACGACACCCTCGTCTCGGTCGAACTGCTCACGGCCCAGGTGAACATCACCCAGCCCAGCGAGATCACCCTGTACGAGAAGGCGTTCGAGGAGCTGCGGAGCATGGCCGTGTATGGAGCGGCCGCCCGCGCACGAGTCGTGGCCGCGATCGAGGCGCTCTCGGCGCCCGCCTCCGGCTGACCTCTGACCCGCCTCCGCACGCTGCGGGCCTGGCTCGGCTACACCATCGCCGACGTCGACGCCGAGATCGCGCAAGGGAAGAGGCCGCCGCGGAGCCGGTTCGCGCCCGGCGCGAGCCGCCCGAGTGGGTGCTGTAATACCTGCGAGTCGGCGGCCGCCCTGTCCCCGACTCCGTCCACCACGGCGACTGCCGGATGGCCAGCGGCCACACCCAGGCCCTCACCCGCGAGCAGGCCCTCCAGGTCCTCACCGACGGCCAGACCCGGGCCTGCGAGATCTGCTGCGCCGGCCCCGACCTCGGCATCCTCGACTGACCGGCCCGGCGCTCGGGCCTTGTCAGTGTCGAGTCATACGATCCGGCCGTGGCCATCGAACTACCTGACGAACTGTTCAAGCTCGGAGGCCCTGCTCTCGTAGAGCTACGGCCAGGTGGCGTGTAGCCCTGAGTAACGGTTCGGGGCGTCGCTGCTGCACGCCTCTGACCTGGTGGTCTACGACAGGAACGTGGAGGTGGCCCGGCATGAGCGGCTGATCGCCAAGGGCAGCTGTCGGCTGGAGCTGGACGACTACCTGGAGGCACTGATCCGCAAGCCGGGCGCTTTCCCCGGCGCGACCGCGCCCAGGACGACCTTCCCAGCCTCCACACTCTCGCGGCGGGCATCGACCGAGACCGCAACGCAGTCATCGCCGGCCTGACCCTGCCCTGGAACTCCGGAGTCGTCGAAGGACACGTCAACCGGATCAAGATGCTCAAGCGCCAGATGTTCGGTCGCGCTGGCTTCGCACTGCTCCGCAAGCGGGTCCTCCTCGCCCCGTGACCGATGTCAGTGGCTCCTGGAACCATGTCTTCGTCCGAGACAGCCATATCAGGAGCCATGCATGGGAACGTGGGGAACCGGCCCGTTCGACAGCGACCTCGCCGCAGACTTCGTCGATGGACTTGAGGGGCTCACCCACCAGCAGGTCATTGACGTGCTGGGGCGGGCATTCCAGCGAGTCACCGACTCGGGAGAACGCGTCGATGGCGGAGACGGGGCCGAAGCCATTGCCGCTGGGGCCCTCGTCGCCAGCACCATCCCGGACAGCCCCATCGTGATTGACCCGGACGACGGCCCCAGGAAACCGCTGCCCACACTGCCAGCCTCCCTTCGCGCGTCGGCGAGACTCGCACTACATCGGGTTCTCCAGGGCGGATCAGAAATGGCAACCGACTGGGTGGACAGCGCCGACGCCGACCAGTGGCGCCAGGAAGTGCGACAGATCCTCCAAGCACTCGAAACGCCCACCGATCACTAATCGTGACCGCTTCACGGAAGTCGTGCCAGAACCACTTCACGTGAACGAAGCCAGCCGTACCCATAGCTCCTGCCCGTCAGAGCGCTCGCGTCACCCAGAGCAAGATCTCGCAGGTACCGGCTCACCCGCTCGATCCCCCGGCCGGCCGCATCGACCACGAACCGCGGCAGCGACGGTCTCGGCGCCTTCACCACTGCACCGACCGACGGCAACTGGCCGCAGCCATCATCAGGAGGGAACCCCATTGCGGGGCTGTTCAAGAAGATCATGGGGCTACCGGTTGGGCGACGATGTGCTGACGTCTGCGAAGGTCTTCCAGAGGGTGACGAGCGCAAGCAGCTGTGCCAGGAAGAACGCAATCGTGGCGAAGCGCATCTGGTAGACGTAAGCGACGAGACTGGCATTGGTCGGCCAGTAGCGGCGCTCGTTTTGGAAGGTCTGCAGATCCATCATCAGGCCCGTGCACGTCGTCACCGAGCCGAATGCGGCGATCTCGCCGATCACCTGGGGCACGCTCCCGCCGATGGCTTGGACGATGAGGAAATCAGCCGTTGCCGGGATGGCGAACGCGAGCGTGACGAAGACTGCCTTCGTCGGACCGTGACGGCCTGGCAGATCACGCCACAGCGCCCCGAGGAAGAAACCCCCCACGAGCCACCACACCTGCCACAAGAGGATCTCGAACACGATCCAGACAAACCCTGCCGCATCCTGCGCCCCCACCGTCCAGGAGTAGCCCTTCACAGAGTCGACCCAGTACAGCAGGCCGGTCGCGGGCAGGCCGATGAGACACGCGTTGACTGCACCCCTGCGAGCATTGCCCCACCACGTGGCCATCGGGCCACAGGCGAAGGGAAGGTCGGCGGGTCTCACTCCTGCCGGCAACGCCTGGTCCAGCCGGTCGATCTCGGCCTCGATCGACTGCCGCTCGGCGGAACGCTCCTCCAGGTTCGACGTACTGAGCCGACTCAGACGGGTTTGGAGCTCCCTGAACCGGCGCGCCAGGCGCAGCACGTCGGCCCTGTCGGTCAGCGAGATCGTCCTTCCCAGCGGCGCGTTGTCGGCGAAGCGCTGCTCCAGCACGGAGAAGTGCGAGCCCAGGACGAGTACTCCCCAGGCCGTGCACAGACTCAGCACCAAGGTGAGCGCGTACCCGGAGAAGCCGAAGTACCTTGCGTCCGGTGCGAAGGTAATGGCGAAAATGGCCACCAGCAGGAACTTCTCCGAAGGCGCGGGCGTGAACGCCCCCTGCTCGTGCTGTTCGACCCGGCATACCCGCAAGACGCCCAGCGCGGGAAGCGGCGCCAGGACGCTGATGATGAGCAGCAGCGGATCCAGAAGCGTTGCCGGGAAGCTCAACCACCATGAATCGAGCTCTTCCACCCACACCCGTTGAAAAACAGGCGACGAGTGGGGGTCGGCGAGCCAGCTGATTCGCTCCCAGTAGCGGTCAAAGGCGAGGTAGGCCCACAGGACGGTCGCCGTCGCTGCCGCAAGGGCGGCAGCGACCAACACGCGAGTGGGGATCCGAGTCTCTCTGATCAGCAGCATCCGCTGCCCCGCTGCGATCACACCGATCCAGCACACAGCCGTCAGCGCGGTGCAGGCCACCGCTGCCACGGTCCAGCCCGGAGCGGACAGGTACCGGTCGGCTGTAGGGAGCAAGGTGAAATCAAAAATCTCCGACACCACGTACCAGCCGAGTACGCCCAGGACGACTCCGCCGCAACTGAACAGAAGGCGCTTCGACCGGCTGCCGAACAGACACAGCACAGGCCCGAGGAACGCCAGGACGAACACCGCGACCGTATATTCGTAGTCGTGATACCAGCCCACCAGATGCTGGAACCACCAGTACACGTTGTCGTCCAGATAGGCGAGCACACCCAGGAACATCAAAAGGAACGCCCACCACCGCAGATAGCGCAGCGCTCCCGACTCTTCCGACGTCGTCGTAGCGGCGAGACTGCGCCTCAGCCGGCGACCCCCCACGAGCAACAACGCACCTGAGGCGACGTACCAGAACGCTGCCGAGGCGCTATAGATGCCCCACGTCTCCCAGAACTGCCAGGTCTCCTCCGGCGAGGTCGTGATGAAATCCCAATACTGCACCGTGGGCGGGCGGAAAGTGACCGTGGGATTCTGGTCCGGCTCTTTGTGCCGCCAGTTCAACTTCGTTCCACCTTCGCCGAAGGCCGGCCGAGGGGTGGCCGTCAGGGCGCCCCGCCCGCCCAGGTCCACCTGCACCCTGTCCCAATCGGCGCCCTTCAGGGCAGGAGAAGGACGCAACGCGATACGCCAGTTCTCCTTCGACACCGTCACCGCCCAGGGGCCGACAGCGTCAAAGGAGCTGAACTGGACCCACGTGACAGCCTCGTAGTGAACCTTGACCCTCTGGCCGTCGGCCTTCACCATCACCGGCTTGAACCGCCACTCGTAATCACGGAAGTCGATCTGATTTTGAGAGGGCGGCTTGCCCACCAGGCACGCCAGCGCAGACCGGTAGGCCGGCGAATGGGCGTCCAGAAGCAGGTCGGAGGCGTGAGTCCAACCGGCGGGCACGCTGATGTCCATGGTGCTCGTGACCATGCTGAAGTCGTTGCCGCGGTGCTTGAACTCAGCCAGTGCCGTGACCTTGGCCGTCTCGAGCTGGCTGGCTCGGCAGTCCGTCGGGGCGTCCTCGACGGCGTCGGCCCTTCCCGTCACGGGCAGACAGAGGCAGACAAGCAGCACAAGCACATACAGACGGCGGGGCGCGGACCAGCCAGGACGGTTCACCATCCGAGGGTCCCCCGGCCGACCGGGCACGATGCCGCACAATGCGCCGACGCGCAGGCGGTTCCACCCCAGCGGCCGAGGACAGGAGACACGCCGCCCGGGCCCGGCAGGCGCCCTCCCAGCCAACACCGGTCGGACGCCGGGTGCCGCGTCAGCACGAGGGCGATGAGGCGGACTTCGGCAGGATGCCGGGTGTTCCGCGCGACAGCGCGGGCAGGGCGAGCTGGAGACGCTGGCGCTGGCCACGCTGCGGGCGACCGAAGGGCCGGTCACGGCCGGCCGGCCAGGAGCGGCTCGGCGGCCGACCTCGCGTACACCACCGTCATGACCATCCTGACCCACCTGCACACGAAGGGCGCCGTGGCGCGGGAGCGGGCGGGCCGGTCGTCCTGCTCGACGAACTCGCCTACGTACCCCCGGAGCTGCTGCATCCGAGTGTCCCTGTCCTACGCCCGCCGGGCGTTTTCCAGACGCCAAACCGCTCGTGAGAGGGCATTGGAAGCGTGGTACATCTCCTCCGTCGGCATCAGCGCCCGACCCCGCGCCCCGCCCCGTGTGCCCCGGCCACCACCAGGCCGGGGCCACCCGCACGTCCTGGCGCTCCGCGGGCGGCCCACGCGTGGGCGAGGGGCCGTGGCACGCCTCGTGGTGAGTGGGGCTGGCGGCGCTCACCACGCACGGGGCGGTGAGCGCTGATCTGTGAGGCTCATGGGCTGTTTTACCTGGTGAGCGGGCTTGCTGTGTGACGGTGAGGGACTTACCACGGGCCGCGGCAGGCGTGGGAGCCTTCTGACAGGTGATCTTGATCGGTGCTGGGAGTCAGGCAGGGGCCGGTATCAGCCACTACTGCGACAGTCGACGCGGTGAGATCAGGGCGCGAAGTACCAGCAGTAGAGGTTGAGGCGCTTGTCCGTACGGTTGCCGGCCAGGGCTGACACACGCTTGAGGAGCTCTGTCGCGTCGGCCGGTGAGATCTCATCGCCCGGTTCGGAGACGGCCTTGGCCCAGAGGCGAGCTGCGACGCGGAGCTGCTCTGCTCCTGCGCAGACCAGAGCAGTGCACAGCGGCTCCGGGACGGCGAAGACGGTGAATCCGTCATTGGCCATTGGCACCACATGTCGAAGTGTGCTCTCGGTGCCCGCCAGTTGAGCTTCCCACCTCCAGACCGCGTCATCTGGGTAGATGCCGTCGCAGGGTACGGCGGGGAAGTCGTGGCTACGGCGAGGACCCACCCCCAGGGCGGACTCGTCGTCGCTTGCAAGGAAGAACTCACCTATGAGCACCATCCGCCGATCTTCGCAGCCCAGGAGCCAGCCATGGGACCGGCCAGTCTGCACGGCCATCAGGTACGGCGAGGCGTTCTGCTTCTCGCCGTCGGTCAAGATCACTTGTCAATCGGTCAAGATCGCGTGTCAGAGGACAGCAGACCTGCATCACCCCCTGTTCCTGGCCTGGTCTGCTGTGTTCAGGGGGACGATGGAGGTATGGGCGAGCACGACCAGGTCCAGGGTGACGCGGCCGATCCGGTCCCGGCGCCGCTGGACGTGGTGCGGGCCCGCGCGATGACGGCCGGACTGCACGAGGCGATGGACGATGTCCGGCGCTCCGTCGCGGTCCTCGCCGCCCGGGTCCGTGACGCGCACGCCGCCCGGATCTGGCTGCCCCTGGGCCATCCCTCGTGGGAGTCGTACTGCGCCGCGGAGTTCGGCATCTCCCGCGCGCAGGCGTACCGGCTCCTCGACGTCGCCCGCACCCTCGGCGCGATCCAGGCCGCCGTCAACGTCGGCGCCCCACCGCTGTCTCGTACGCTTTTCCAGCCTGCGTTGTAGGTGTTCGGGATGTTCGTGGTGCCTGTGACCACGAACATCCCGTGCTCGTTTGCCGACCGGCGTCGTGGTGTTCGCCATGTCCAGGCAGGTCGGTACGGAGGCAACGTGGCACGCAGGCTGTCAATTGGTCAGCTCAGGGTGCAGGAGATCATCCATCGGGATGGACGGCGGTCGCACACGATCGTCCAGCCGGCTGGTGGCGTACATGTGGGGGCCGAGCGGTTCCTGTCGCAGTACGCGGGCACTGGATCGGACCGGCCGTACGCGTACCTGCTCGTCGACCATCTGCGGTGGCTGGAGCACGAGGGACTGGCCCCGGAGAACGTCGGCTTCCGGGATCTGGAGCGGTACATGGGCGCGGTCGGGGCGAAGGTCGCCGCCCCGCTGAGGTCGCCGTGGCGGGTGGGCAAGCGTCCGTACGGCAACAGTGCGCTGTCCTCGGCGGCGTCGTGCCTGAAGGGCTTCTACCTGCGGCAGGCCGAGCTGGGCATCAACATCGAGCTGGCCGCGACGCTCGACAAGAGGCGGATGCCGACCCGGCAGGACCGGGACCGCGCCCTGCTCGGCCACATCACGAAGGACATGGCGGCCAACCCGCTGGCACCGCGCAGGATCCGCCGCCGGCATCCGAAGATGCTGCCGGATGGCGCCCGCGGGCTGCTGCTGCCCGCGGTGAACTCGGCCCGGGACCGGCTGGTCGTCGACTGGCTCAGCGACGGAGGGTTCCGCGTCGGAGAACTGTGCGGGCTGCACCTGTGCGACCTCCACCTGCGGAAAGGGGCCGACTGCGGCGAGTGCCGCACTCCGCACGTCCACGTGTGTCATCGCGAGGGCCTGCCCAACGGCGCCAGGGCGAAGACGAAGCGGCCCTGGGAACTGACGGACGGCACCATCCGGGGCGGGCTCATCAAGAGGGTCAGCCCGGCGATGATCCACGCCTACTTCGACTACCTCACGGGCGAGTACCCGCGCGGCTCCTCCCACGGGATGCTCCTGGTCCAGCAGCACGGAGCGGACCGGGGGCTGCCCTGGGCTCCGGAAGGCGTCCGGAAGATGATCTCCCGGGCTGGGTTCTTGCTTCGGGACCATGGTTGTGCTCTGCACACGAGGGGGGCCCGGGTGCTGCCGAAGTCCAAGGTCGATCTGTACGCGGCGATCCGCCGTGACCCCAAGGCCGGCCTGTCGCTGCGTGCGGTCAGGACTGCGCGGTCCGGAACGCAAGATACCGGCTGAAGGCCTCGTGGCTGTCGGGAGTGAAGCCCCACTCCAACAGGGCCGAGTGAATCTCGGACTCGGTCAGCCAGCCATGCCAGACGACCTCATCGGAATCGCGGGTCACAGCATCCGGCACCACGGCTTCATGCACGCCGAGCCAGTGAGGGCTCAGGCCGCTGCGGTTGATGAACGTGAACAGCAAGCGCGGCAGGCCACGGATGCCCAGCTCTTCGGCCAGCTCCCGCCCGGCAGCCTGCTCAAAGGATTCGCCGACACCCACGGCGCCACCGACCATGACCTCATAGAGCCCGGGGAAGCGCGACAGCTGCTCCGACCGCCGATGGACGAGGATCCGACCACGCTCATCACGACACACAGTCGAGGCGATTCGATGCAGCCAGCCCTCCCGGATGGCCTGCCGACGGGTGACCACCCCCAGGACACGATCTTGACAGTCGACACGCTCCACCAGTTCCTCCACGAAGCACACAGTGGCAGAACCCACTGACAACGCCGTATCTCAGCGAGCCGTTCTCAGAACTCGACAACAGTCTGAACCCGCTTGATCAACATCTGTTGCCCGAACTCGGCGCCAACCGTTCTCGCGTTACGCCTGCGTAGCCAAGCGGCGAAGTGTCGTCTCCTCAGGCGACGTCACGGGTAGCTAGAAGCAAGAGCGAGGGCGTTCAGCGCATAGGTAGGCTGCGTGGTGCGGCGGCTGTCTATGTACGGCCGAAGCTTCGAGATAACCGCTGGGATGCTTGGGAACAGGTCAATCGCATCCTGACGTCGCACCAACCCACGGCTGACGAGTATCGCTACGAGCTCCAGCTTCTGCAGCAAGTCCTCCAAGCTCTCACGATCCTCCCGGACCAGCGCTTCAAGGTCGGACACCTCGCCGTTGCGGATACGGCGCCGGAACTTCCGCAGTTCGGGCGCGTGGTACTCCTTGTGCAGCGTGACAAGCGACTGAAACGAGCGCGCACGCCGGGCTTCCTTCACCTGGGCCGCGGCATAGCCGCAGGCCGCAGTCACCACGACTGCACTGAAGGCACTGCTTAAGGCCGTTGTAACGTCCCATGCTGACATTCCCCCTCCTTGTCACTTGCGATGTCCATGGCAGGGTCCTACTAAACGAGAGACAGTGAGCCACGCGGAGCGGGTCCACTGAGGACTCACTGAGATCTGTCCTCAACACCGTCGTCCTGTGGAACACCCGATACCTCGACGCCGCCGTCGCACAGCTGCGCGCCGAGGGCTACGACATCAAGGACGAGGACGTCGCCCGGCTCTCCCCGCTCAAGGACAGGCACATCACGTCGCCGGCCGCCCCGCCATGGGCACCTCCACGCTCATTCTGGATCTCCTGCGCTCCGCCGCGATCAAGCACGACCTGCCTGCGGCCCTGTTCACGTACGAGTCCGGTTGCGAGGAGATCAGTAATGACCTTGGAAAGCCGCGGTGATGTGGCGATGGGGCCAGATCGAGTCGGCGGCGTCGGGCGGGCGGTGCTGCTGGGGCTGCCGACGTCCCGGCCGACCCCTCAGGGGTGATCAGCCACCGGGTGGGGAAGGGGCCGAGGAGGAGCCGCGGAAAACCAAACCCCGTGGACGCGATGCCCACGGGGTTCTGTGCTGCTTGGCCGGCTGAGCAGGGCGTCGACGTTACTTCTCGCACTTGGTCTTGAAGCCGTCAAGCAGAGCCTTGCCGGCATCGGAGTTGTCACGTACGTACACGCTACCGCTGATACTGATCGAGGTGTCGCTGGTTGAGATGGACTCGCTCCCGGTCCGCTCGTTGCGGGGGTCATCTCCGGCGACCGTCCAGATGATCTGGGACTGATCTGTGTTGAACTCGCCGGTGCTGGTCACGTCCGGCTCCTCGTAGACGCCGTCGCACTCGTACTCATGATGCGAGACATTGTTGCCCTTGACGACCAGCTGGCCGAGATCGGAGGTGCCGTTGACGTCCTTGATGTAGTAGGTACCGTCGAGCTTGCTGGCGCTGCCACCGCTGCCTCCGCTGCAGGCGGTGAGTATGAGTGAGCCCGCGGCCAGGGCCGCGATGGACGCGGCGATCTTGGCCCGCGTCCTACGTGCGGTCCTGGTGATGCTCATGGGGTTCTCCCTTCATGCTTCCTGGATAGTCGGGTTGAGGTGGAAGCCAGTCAAAATATCCTATGGATAGACGACTTCGGCTGACCGGGACCACCTATCAGGCGTCTTCTCGGAGGTTGCCGAGCCGATGCTCAGTCAGCGCAAGCGCGACCTCGGACTGATGGAGCGCATGTTCGCCGTCCTGGATACGCCACTGCAGACGTTGCACGGGCGGATGCGCGACAGCAGCACCGCGGGGGTCGTGTCGAGCACCGAGGCGATCACGACGAGATTGTCGACAGTCACCGGGCGAGCACATCGCTCCATCTCCGTGAGAGCGGCGCGGCTCGTGATGAAGATCGTCGGCGTCGCCGCTCTCGCGTTCCTCGGTGGTCTCGCCAAGGCCCCTGGGGCCGATGTGTGGAGCTGGCTGATGCTGTAGCCCCCTGGGGGCTACAGCCTCGTACTTGGGTTGCCCCAACTGGCGTCGGCTCCGCCTCCAGAGGTGGGGCTGGCGACGCTTACGGGGCGTGCTGTCCGGTGCCATCAAAGGTTTGAGTGGCGTGGATCACCAGAGATCAGGAGCGTCGTGCGAGGAAGACGAACTCTTTGCCTGGCCGGTCGGGCGCATCGCGAACGTCTTGCACCTTGTAGCCGTGGGCGACCAGGTCTGTCTCGACCTCTTCGCGCTCTCGGAAGCGCAGGGTTGAGTCCGAGGTGAGCACCTGTCCGTCCGCGGCGAAGGTGTAGGTCCAGCGGAAGGTCACCAGGGGCCAGCTCACGTCAATCAGCTGGACCCAGCTCTCGACGGAGCCGACGCACGGGATCTCGGTCACGCGGTAGGAGTTTTCGCGGGTCCACTCTTCCCAGGCGCGTCTGGCCGGATCGCGGGTCTCGAAGACCAGGTGTCCGCCGGGCCGTAGTGTCTCGTTGGCTCCCCGCAGTGTCTTCTGCCAGGTGTCGGGATCTGCGATGGCCTGGGCGACGTTCGCTGTCATCGTCGCGAGGTCGACCTGCAGCGGTGGGAGGGCTGTGGCGTCACCGCAGATCCAGCGCACTCGCTCGCTGCCCGGTTTGGCCCGGGCGACGTCGACGGATGCCTGGGCGGGGTCGATGCCGACGACACCGACCCCGCGGTCGGCCAGGAGAAGTGCGAACACCCCCGTGCCGCAGCCGATGTCCAGAACTTGGCGCGCCCCGAGTTCTTCCGTCATCCGGAGGTAGGCATCGAGATCGCTGCGGTCGGGGTCGAGCGGATCGTAGATCGCGGCGAGTCGTGGATGCCCGAAGCAGTCGTCAGCCATGCGGCCGAAGGTATGCAGAGTCAGCCTCGAAGAGCTACTGAGTTCCGCTGGCTCCCCATCGAACCTTGAGCGTGTGTCATCGAAGTTTGGTGTAGATCTCGTTCGCCATGAGGGGACGGCTGTCCGTGGCGCTGTGGTGGCATCCCTGGTGGGCGGCGTCGGGGGCGGGGCCGGCGGCCCGGGTCGAGCTGCGCGAGCTCGCCAAGGCGGGACGCGGGGAGGGGTGCGCGCGGCATGACTCCTCCGCCCGTGATCATGCACGTCAGGTCTTGGCGATCTTCGTCTTGCCCGCGCCGGGCTGGCCGGCGACGACGACCACGACCGGCCGTGCCTGCGGCACCGCCCCTTGTCTCCAGATGGGCAGCCGCTCGGCGAGGACCTGCTGGCGCTCGGCTTCGGCGAGCACCAGCGCGGTACGGCCTCCCACTAACTGACTCGTTCTCCCTCGATACGTGACGGGTACGGGTACGTACCCGTATCCTTGATCCTGTGGGAAGGAGCACTGTGATGTCCGATGCCAACGTGAGAATCCCCGAGGAAGCCCGCGATCGCCTGGCCGCCGTCGCCGCCGCCGAGGGCCTGTCCCTGCGTGCCTACCTCGCCCGTCTCGCCGAGACCGTCCTGACCCCGGCTGAACGAGCCGAACGAGCCGACCAGGCCAAGGCAGCTCTGCACGCCTGGACCGGCTACAACCCCACGGCTGGCGAAGATGCCGCCCTGGACGACGAACTCGACCGCCGCCTCGCCCAGGTGCAGCGCCCATGACCGAGCCTATGCACATCGTCCTTGACGAGACCGCGATGACCGCTGCCGGCACCGGCAACGTCCTCGCCTCCCGCCTTATCCACCGCGCCCACGCCGAAGCCGGCTGGTATCTCTACGCACCGGCCTGCGCGCTCGTCGAAGCCGACCGCGCCCGACCCGGTACTGCCGAGCATTTGGCGGCGCTGCCCGGCATCACGGTCCTGGACCTCGACCTCCCGGCCGTCCTCGCCGTTGCGCAGCAGGCCACCTGGGCCCAGGCCCACGCCCAGCACGCGGCCCAGCCCACCCCGGACCGGCCTGACGGTGCGATCATCGCGACCACTACCCCAGAGCGCTGGAAGGGCGAACCTGTGGGGGTCCTCGACCTCGCCCCATGAACCCTTCAGCTCGTGCGGAGCGCGCGGCGAGGGAAGCGGGGACGGTGGCCGCGGTCGTGCAGGCGGCGCCGCTGGGCAGGACCGCGTGAGCAGAGCGAAACTCGGGGCATCAGGGGCGGAGGGCGAGGACGTCGTCGACGCGGGGGCCTTCTGAAGCACCTCGCCGCCCGCACCGACTTCCTCCAGTACCGAGGAACGATGGGCTCGGCCCGCCAGGCGTTCCAGGGCGAGCCGGCCATCGAGGTGCTCCTCGACCGCCTCTTCGATGCCTGGGCCTGGCTGGAGGCACACGCGCTGCTGTCCCAGGTGCCGAGCCAGTCGGAAGCCTCCCGTCAGCTCTCCCGCGACGGCCGAGACCTGGCGAAGGATCCCGAGGGCATCACGTGGTTCGAAGCCCACCAACGTCTGTCCGGTCCGCTCCACCCGGCCCTCGAAGGCACCGTGCCACCAACTTCGACCTGGGCGACTACGAGACCGCGTGCTTCGCCGCGATGAAGGCGGTCGAAGTCGCCGTCCGGGACGCCTCCGGCGCGTACGCGATGTGTACGCGGTTCGTACGGTAAACATACGCGAAATGTACGTTTCACGGGGTAGGGTGTTGCTCGGGAGGTGTTCCATGTCTGAGCTGTTCGATGCGGTCGATGCGCTGCTCGCGTCCCGTGCCGCGCTGCCGCCGCCGGCGGAGCGCAAGCGGCTGCGTGCCGCGCATGGCCTGACGATCGATGAGGTGGCCACCGCGCTGAAGGTGCGCCGGGCGACGGTGTCCGGCTGGGAGTCCGGCAAGACGGAGCCCCGCCCGCCGGAGCGCGACGCGTACGCGCGACTCCTCGACGGGCTCGCGAAGCTCTACCCCGCCCCGGCCAACACCCGCGCGGCGGAGGAGGACACGGCGGTACCGGCCACGATCGCCGGTCCCGTGCCCCCGGCGCCGGAAGCCCGGACTCTGGCCACAGGCCAGGCGCCCGAGGCTGCGGTCATGACGGCAACCGAGAACACCCAGACCCCCGCCCCTGCTCCCGTCGCCCCCGCCCCCGCTGCCGTTGCCGGTGCTCCGGCGGCGGCGCCGCGTCCGGCGCGCACCATCAGGCTGTCGTCGATGTCGCGCCGTCCGGGTGTGAAGAAGGCGGCCCCGGCCGGAACCCCCCCGGCGGGCGGTAGCGATCCGCGGTTCGAGAACGGGCCGCTCGCGGTCGTCGATGTCGACACCGACGGGAAGGTGCTGGCGTACTGCACCGGCGGTCTGGTCCTGGACGTGCCCGCCAAGAGCATCCCGGCCCTGGTCGACTGGACGCTGCGCGAGGCCAAGCTCGGGGCTCCGAGGCTGTCGGGTCCGGGCAAGGACGCCGACCCGCTGATCGTGCTCACCGAGGCCGCGTGCCAGCGCTACGGCCTGCCCGTCACGCTCACGCAGGAGGAGCGGACCGCCGGCCGTCTGCCGGAGGGCCACAAGGTCATCAAGCAGCTGGCGCGCGCGGAGTGGAAGCTGACCAAGCGCGGCTTCGGCCCGTGGGCGCGGATCTACCGCCCCGCGACCGGGTCGGAGCGGGCCTGCGTGCAGCTGTGCATTCCGTCGTGGAACGCGCTGGACACCCGGTTCTGGGGTACTGCCGGTCAGCTTCCGCCGGCGGAACTCGCCCGCGTCCTGGGTGTGTACGCCTCCCGTGTGATGACGCCGCGCGGTTCGACCGCGGTGACCGGCCTGGAGCTGATGACCGCGCTGCACCCGCCGACCCGGGCCTCCGAGCCGGACGCCGACGGCAAGCGGCACTCCGTGCGCAACCCCGGCAGCCTGGGCAAGGACGCCATCGACCCGATGAACTTCCCGCCGTGCGAGGTCCCCGACGGCCACCCCGTCCTCAAGGACCTGCCGCGCTTCCACGTCCGCGGACCGGAGGAGAAGCTGTTCGAGGAGGCGTACGACTGGGCCCGGCCGATGACCGACGCCGAGTGCACCCTGCGCCACCTCGTCGGCATCGACGTCAACATGGCCTTCGCCGCCGGCGCCAACGGCCTGATCGTCGGCCTGGGCGAGGCGACGCACGTCAAGAACCCGGCGTTCGACCCGAAGCTGCCCGGCTCCTGGCTGGTCGACCTCTCCCACGTCGACCTGTCCCGCGTGAAGGCCGGCAAGCAGTGGGTGAACCTGGACGGCTGCCTGCTGCCCTCCCCGTTCACACCGACGGGCGAGCACCCGACCGGCCCGGCCTGGTACTCGACGCCCACCGTCGCCTACGCGGCGGAACTCGGCTACGAGGTCCGCCCCATCGAGGCGTGGGTCCGGTACGAGACCGGCCGCTACCTGGACGGCTGGTACACCCGGCTGCGTGACGCCTACCTCGCCACGATGGCCGACCTCGGCGTCGACGCCGACCTCGCCCCCGAGGACTTCCTCGCGGCGATGGACGGCTACAAGGACCGCGACCCGGAGCTGGCGATCGTCGTCTCGGCCATCAAGGCGACGGTCAAGGGCGGCCTGGGCAAGCTGCGCGAGCGGCCCCGGGCCGAGGGCTGGCGTCCGGGCGAACCATGGCGCGCCCTGTCCCGCCCGACGTGGCGGCCGGACATCCGCGCGGCGGTCATCTCCCGCACCCGGATCAACCTCCACCGCAAGATCGTCAAGCACGCCGCGTTCACCGGCCAGTACCCGATCGCGATCCTGTCCGACTGCGTCGTCTACGCCGCGAACGGGCCCTCGCCGCTGGACTTCCTGCCCTACCGGGAGGGCAAGCCGCTGCCCGGCGGGTTCAAGCTCGGCATCAACCCCGGCCTCGTGAAATGGGAAGGCACTCAGTCCGTCCTGTGGGGCGAGGAAGTCCGGGAGAAGTTCAACGCCCCCGAGCTCAACCTCGCCCGGTACATCAAGGACGGCACCGTCACCGACGAAGACAACGGAAAGTAGGAAAGGGCCACGATGAGCCTGTTCGGGGACGGACTGGACGCCGCGGTGCACAAGGCCTTCACCCGCCCGGCGCCCAAG
Source organism: Streptomyces sp. NPDC004327 (assembly GCF_042873935.1). NCBI lineage: Bacteria > Bacillati > Actinomycetota > Actinomycetes > Kitasatosporales > Streptomycetaceae > Streptomyces > Streptomyces sp. NPDC004327. The sequence goes on from NZ_JBIAME010000013.1 coordinate 115,816, forward strand.
ACCGCGGGCCCGCAGATGCGGTACCTGGTCAAGAAGCTCGGCGGCACCAAGCCGGCCGCCGACCTGCTCGACATGTCCCAGCGGCAGGTGGAGCGGTACGTGGCGGGCAAGGCCAAGAACCCCCGCCCCGCCCTCGCCGCGCGCCTGGAGCGCGAGGTGAAGAAGCGCTGGCAGCCTCAGATCCGGGCCCAGGCCAAGGCGAAGGCCGCGTCCACGGGCGGCATCGTCATCGACACCCGCGCCCGCATGGGCTACAAGGCCCCGATCGGATCCACGGACCAGGACCGCATCCGGCACCTGACCGTCGCCCTGCCCCCGCTCTACGCCGCCCGCCTCTTCGACGCCCAGGACGCCGGCGCCAGCGACGACGAACTGCAAAAGATCGCGGCCGAAGGGCTCAAGGAGGTGTACTTCCAGGACGGCGGCCGCCGCGCCGGCTCCCTAGAAGAGATCCGTTTCACGGACGTCGAGCACCTGGAGTTCGACCTGTAGACCGGCTCCGCGTACAAACCGCCTGGCCCCCGGCATTGGAGTGACACTGTTGGCGAACTCGAAACGGGCCGGGCGCCCTGGTGGTGGCCATCGTGGCGGGGGAGCGGTAGTCCTGCAACGGCCCCGAACTACTCCTTCCCGGGCTCGAAGTCTTCCAGGAAGTAGCTGTCGTGCCGGATGCGAAACCGCTCAAGTTCCTCGCCACCGCGCTGCGTCATCTCCGCAACCCGCTCGAAGTATTCCTCGCGCGGGGCGCCGGGGGAGAAGAGCATGAGCATGGACATGGGCTCGGTGGTCACGTTTTTGAAGGCGTGCAGGCTGCCGACCGGTACGTACAGGAAGTCGCCCACGCGGCCCGTGACCCACTTCTCGCCGTTGTAGAGCTCCAGTTCGCCGGAGAGGATGTAGAAGGACTCCGACATCGCCTTGTGGAAGTGGGTCTTGGCTCCAGCGGACCGTGCACCCAGCTCCACCTTGTACAGGCCGAATTCGCCGCCGGTCGACTCGTTGGTGGCGAGGTAGTGGGTAGAGCCGGCGGGTGAGGAGATGTCCGGCGGGGTGTCGGCCGGGCGGAAGACCGCGTTCACTTCGCCCTTGTTGCCGTGGTAGCGGGCTTCCGGGTACTCGAGGTATTCCGGGTACGACATGATGCGCTCCTCTTGGCAGGTCTCCACCAGCATGGTGACTCCCGCCTCCAGAAGGTGGCATCGGGCTTGCGGATGGTCTTGGGCTGGCCCGGGCTGAAGGCTGGGGACCTAGGGCCTGTCTCCTTGGAAAGGCTACGGGCGCCATTTCCTGTCGGTAGGCGGGGTGCTCGGCGTATGACTGGGCAAGGACTCGCAGCGCGTATGCCAGGCCGGCCGAGCGCGAGTCCGAGGGGTCCATAGCCTTGTAGTCGTGCGCCAGTTGCTCGGTCAGGTCGAGCATGGGGAGATGGCTGTCGAGAAGTGCCTCCCCGCCCAGGGTGTCGGCCACGTAGGCATAGGCGTGGTTGTCGTCCATGATGCGTGCGACGAGAAACTTCACAAGATCGTCCATGCGGGCATCTTCGCGGGCAAGGTGCTTCGTCGGTCAAGCAGCTGTCCAGATGAGGATGGCGGCGAGGTGGAGCGCGGCCTGGTAGGCGATGGCGAGCTTGTCCGTTCGTATGGCCAGGCCGCGCCACTGCTTGAGTCGGTTGATGCACCGTTCGACACCCGTTGCGCTGCTTGTACGCCTCGGCATCGAAATCCGGTGGGCGACCGCCGGCGCGGCCCCGCCGCAGACGGTGGCCGACCTGGTCGGACGGCTGGGGGATGACAGCACGGATCCCGCGTCGGCGGAGGTGATTCCGGATCGCGCGGGATGCATACGCGCGGTCCTATCCGCCCGACGAGGACGGAGGCCGGACCGTGCGCATTGACAGCTCCATCGTGGGCCGCGCGTTCGCGATGAAGGACGTCGTCGAGTTCCTCCGCCGTGCGGGGCTCGGTCGACGTCGAGGACTGGCCGGCCATTGACTCCCCGGTCCCAAGCCAGGTGCTCTGACCTCTGAACTACGTCCCGTTGCAAGATGGTTCGGTCGTCGTCTACTATCCGTGCCCAACAGTGGTGTGTCATCCGACGCACCCACTTCCCGAATGGAGCCGGACAGCTGTTGTTGTGCCTCGCCACTCGGCCGAGGTAGCGCGTCCGTCAGATGCGGTTGCGCCCATGGAGACTTCACCAACAGGTGAGGTGTGTCTCCGTGCAGCACATGTCCGTGCATACTCGGGAGGAACAGCTTGACCACGAACCACGCCGCCTGCGCGCACCCCATTCGCGATCTCATGATCGTCGCACTGAGTGCGGCTGCGGTTAGCCTCGTCGCCTTCATCATCATCACGCGCCTCGGTGGCGCCACGCTCGACGGCCTTAAGGGTGCCGCAGCCACGTTCGCAGCTTTCGCGGGTGGCGGTGTCGCCGTCCTCGGCTACCTCAAGCGCAACTAGGCAGTAGCACCGAAAGGGGCGGCCCTTGTGGGCCGCCCCTTCGGCATGACGTCGGCCGGCTGTGCGAAGCGTCCCCGGGGGAAGGTCCTGTACGCCCTCGCGCGGGCGGAGCGGCAGTGTAGGTTCCCGCGAGCTCGGTCCTTGCATGTCGTGCTGAGCTGCGGGTTCGTGCGTCGATCCCACAGGTCTGTCACCTTCGCGTTTCCATGGGGTTGTCCATTTCCCCGACGGCGACTGACCGGAAGCCACGGAAGGGTGCTGACCGGGGCAGGAACCGTCACGGCCCTGTGCCTTCTGCCCCGGGATCAGTGGTGGTGGTCGAGGAAGACGCGGGCGCGTTCGTCGAGCTCGGCCGCGACCCGTACGCCGCGGGCCCGGTACGGGCGCAGGTCGGCGCGCAGGGAGCGGACGGCCTCGAGGGTGCGGGTGGACTTCACCCCGGCCATGGTGTCGATCGCGCGGCCCCAGGTACCGCAAGCCTGCTCGATGCCGCCCTGCTTGGCCTGCTGCTCGGCCTGGGCGACCAGGTCGAGGGCGATGATCCGCGCGTACGTCGCCCCGGGCCGGCTCGCCGCGGCGGTCGCGTACTGGTGGGCGGCGTTGGGGCGGTCGCCGAGCGTCTCGAAGACCTTCGCCGTACGGGAGTGGACGGTGGCCGCGGGCGGGCCCCACACCAGGGCCCAGAACGGCACCTCGTCCCCGGCCCGCATCCCGGCGGCGAGCGCGGTCTCGGCGAGCTGGACGTCGGCAAGGGCACGGCAGGTCTGGCCGGTCCTGGCGAGCGCGTGCGCGTGGGTGACGGCGAACAGCGCCTCGACCTGCTGGCCGACGCGGCCCCTGGCACGCTCCCAGCCGGATTCGGCGAGGGCCAGGCAGTGCTCGGGCCGGTGCAGCTTCATGCCCTGCTGCGACACCGTGCGCATCACAAACCCGCCCTGCCCGGGGACGCCGGACGCCCGCGCGAGGGCGAGGGACTGGAGGTAGTAGCGCTGCGCGAGGCCCTGCTCGCCACTGTCGTACGCCTTCCACCCGGCCAGGTGAGCGCCGGCCGAGGCGACCGAGAGCGCCTCGGCGCGGACGTCCTCGCTCGCGAACCGGCCCCGGCACAGCTGCGCGACGTCGGTGACGAGGTACTGCACGAATGCGGAGCGGCCGTGCTGTCCGCCGTGGCGCTCGTCCATGTCCATGAAGAGCTTCACCATGTCGCGCACGGCGGCGACGTCGGCGTGGCCGGCGACTCCGCCGCCGCTGACCGTGCGGGTGCGGGCGGCGGCTTCCTGGACGGCCTGGAGCGGGAGGGTCGCCGCGGCCATGGAGTAGGCGGAGGCGGCCAGGAATCGGCGGCGGTTCACATCGGCCTCCCCGATGGCGGTGAGCGTCTCGATCGGATCGAAGTCCAGCGTCAGCCCGATGCTGTCATCTTCACCCCCGGTCGGGGAACCGAGTCCGAGGTCCTCACGGGTGATCCGGCGCCCCAGGCGGCGGGACAGCGCCTCCGCCAGGTACCCCGGTGTCGCTCCGGACGGTTCGGTGCCGAGCGTCCAGTGGTGGACGGCCGACTTGTTCGTCCCCAGCCGCTGGACGCTCTCTAACGCCACTGCCTTCACCGCGCGGGCGACGCCGTCGTACGGCAGCCCGGACTCCTCGATCAGTGCCTTGAGCTGGTGGTTGGCAGTGCGCTGGGTCATGGCGTCCTGCCCTCGTCGTCGGGCGTATACCCGATATACGGCTCCTCGCGCTCGACACGTACCTCTCAACTGCTTTGCCCGGTTCACTGATTGAGCAGGCCCGGTGACATTCCGTCAACGGGCTCGGTCGAGAAGAAGGGGTTCGCCATGAAGGACCAGACGCGTCCGTGGGAGTCCGTGTTCGCCGGCCCGGAGATCACCGCCCCGCCGAGTGGCACCGCCCGCTACGACGACAAGGCCGCCGAGACCTCGGACCAGGGCCGCTTCGAGGACTGATTCACCGGCACGGCCCGTCCAGCACCACCAGCGTCACCGGGGCCCGCCCGGCCGAGAGCCGCGCGGGCCCCGTCGCATGTCCGGCGAGAAGGGAGAACAGGCAGATGTTGACGTGCTCGGTGAATCTGCGGACCGGTTCGGGGCCGTGGGAATGGCGAGGCGCGGAAGAGGGCTGGGGCCGCGGCGCGGACCGGATCCGGCCGCTGGACCACCCGGCCCTGGAGGCGCGGGCGGTCACCGACGGCACCCGCACGCTGCTCGTCATGCGGGAGAAGGCCGCCGGCCGCCCCTCGCTGCTGCGCTCGATCTCCCCCACCCGCGTGTACACCGCGGTGTACGACCGTGCGGTGAGGGAGTGCCAGGACTTCCCGCTCCAGGGCATCTGGGTCGAGGCCGGCCCGGAAGGGCTGCGACTGACGACGGGGCTCGGCGGGGTGTGCCCGCTGTACCTCGCCCACGAGAACGGGCGGCTGACGGGCTCCTGGCAGCTGATGGACCTGCGCCACCGGCTCGGTGCGGACCGGCTTCAGGAGCGGGAGGTGATGCGGCTGCTGACCGGCTTCCCCCGCTACGGGCACGACACGCTGTTCACCACCGTCAAGCGGCTCTCCGAGCGCTCCACCGCATACGCGGCCGCCGAGGGCCTGCGCCTGGTCTACCCGGCGGCGGCCGAGCACGCCCAGACCTCCGAACTCGCCGGCCACGTCGGTGAGGCCGAACTCGTCGGCGCCTTCGAGTCCCTGACCGACCACGTGTTCGCCAAGCGGCCCGTCGCCCCGGAGCGGACGGCGGCCCAGCTGTCCGGGGGCATGGACTCCACCAACCTCGCCATCTCCCTCGCCCTCTCGCATCCGGGGGCGATCACGCCGTGCGCGATGCTCATCGGCGGCGAGGCCGGGGCCGGTTCCGCCGGAGTGGTCCCGGGCCTCCTGGCCCGGCGATACCGTGGTGAGCAACGCCAGTTCTGCCCTCTGGAGCCCTTGATGAGCGAACAGCCGGCCCCCGCCGACACCGCCGCCCGGCGACTGGAGCCCGCGGCCGCCGACGCGGTCCGCGCGTACGCGGCCAAGACCCGCGCCGACGCCGACCGGTTCGCCGCCGTCCTGGAGGACATCGCCACCAACGGCCTGCCCGACCCCGAGCAGTGCACCCCGTGGGAGGACCTGCGCGAGGCCCACCTCGCACGCCTCGCCGCACAGCGCCCGGCCGTCGCCTGATGCCCCCGCAGCACAGCCGGCGCCGCGCCCGGATCGCGTTCTCCGACTCCGCTGCCAAGCAGCTGGAGAACATCACCAGCGAGGCGGAGATCCACGCCCTGGACCGCGCCCTGGTCGTCGTCTCCGTAGACCCCGAGGTCGGCGAGCCGATCCCCGGCGACACCGCCGGCCCCCAGCTGCGCGAGTACGCCGACGAGGTCGAGCGCGTACGCCTCGTGTACTGGGTGACGGCCTTGAAGACCGTGGTCGTCGTCGCCTACCTCGAGGTCTGACTCGCGACGTCCTGGACCAGGCCGACCGCGTGCTGCTGGCGCGGGCCGGCCTCTCCGCATCTTTATCGGTTGGTGAGGGATCGCTTGCGTACAAGGAAGACCTAAGACTGACCGGCCAGAGGACGAGCGCGCTTCCCACCCGCCGTAGGCGACGTACCGGAAGTACAGCCAGGTGGTCCTCGCCAACGGGCTCGCCACCCACCTTGCACCCGTCACCGAGCCGCCGGCTCGCCCTGTGACAGCGAACCCAGACCGAGTGCCGCCGAAGGTGGGGCGACCGGATCGCCGCCGGCAACACCGGCGAGGGCTCGTGCCTCAGCCGAAGTCCTCGACCCGCAGACCGTGCTTGAGGACCGTGAAGTACGGCGTAGTGCCCGCTCCCGGTAGCTCAGGAGCGCCACCGCGCCGTCGGGGTCCGCGCTCGCCCCCGTGTAGAAATCGCGCGCCCCGTGCGATGCGGCGATGCCGGGACGCACCGCCGGCGGTGCGGTGCGGTGGTGCGGAGGAACGCACCACGGTGGCGCGGTGGTGCGCCAGGGATGTGCGCTGTCCTCGCCCGCACCCTGACGGGCCCGCGCGGGCGGCTGACGACGGCGCTGGCGTCGAGCACGCTGATCACGGTCCTCGCGGTCAGAGTGGTGACGGGATAGGGGGCCGGTTGCCAGGATGGCTTCCATGCGAACTCGTGTGCCCGTCACCGCCGCCGTGCTCGTCGGACTGCTCGCCTCGGGATGCGCCGGCGTCGGCACCGGCGGCGGCGTCGACCCGAGAAGCGTGCGGCCGGTGACCGGGGAGCCGTCGGCGGTCCGGAGCTCCGGGTCGGGGGATCCGACCATGGACGCCGAACGGCGCAAGTACGAGGAGAATCACGGCTACCGGCGAGAGATGGAGCTGACCGACGACGAGCGGGGCGCCGCCGCGGGCAAGGCGCAGGCGCTGAAGGCCGTGCTCGACGGGCTGGCCGGCACGAAGGTGACCGAGGACCAGCTGCGTGACGCCGTGGCGCCGGCGATGGGCGTGGAGCCGAGGAGCGTCGAGGTGCGAGGCGAGTTCGGCGGCCTCCTGAAGAGCGTCGAGGTCGGTGGCGGCACCGGCAAGGTCTGCGTCAACGGCCGGATCGGCTCCGCCCCGCCCAAGTCCGTCGTCAGCGCCGAGGTCGCGGGCCGCACGATGGACGGCACCTGCCTGCCGGGCCTCGGCGGACACTGACCGCCACGGCGCCCGCCGCGCCCGCCGGGAGGTCCGCTCGGTGTTCCGGCGCTGGACCGGCACGCCGGAGCATCCGGACAACCGGACGGAGCCCGCTTGGCCGATCATGGAACCCGCGCCGGTGGAGGAATCCTCCGACGACCGCCGCCGCCTCGGAGTTGCGGCTACCCGATGATGCGGTGCGCCGGGTGCGCCTCCATCGCCTGCTTCATCCCCGCGGCCTCCAGCTGGCGCAGGACGTCGGCGACGTCGCCGTGGTCCTCGGTGAAGCGGGTGATGGTGTCGGCGACGCCCGGCACCGCCCAGGCACACGCCGTGGTACAGGAGCTCCAGCAGGAGCCGGCCGAGCGCGGCGGCCAGGAAGGAGTGCGACTGGCACAGGCAGGCGCTGCGGCACCTGTTCAACCGGATGCAAGGCCAGCTCCACCACTGCCTTCAGGCCCGGGTCTCCTTCGACGAATCCATCGCCTTTCCCGTCACCCCGGGCGAGGAAGTGACAAGTAGCTGACCCTGGGACTGCCTACCAGTGCAACGTGACACTGCCGTCGGCGTTGATCTCCTCGCGCACCGTCTCGACGTAATGCTTCCACGCAGGTATCTCTGCTTCGGCAGTCGTACGGAGCCAGTCGGTGAAGGACGCGTAACTGCGGACGGGAACGTTTGCGTGCCCGCCTTCGGAGTATGACCAGACCTCGGGGTCAGGTCCGGTGCCCCGCATGAACTCGAACTGATAGCCCTGGTGCATGAAGAAGACGCGGTCGGTGGGCTCGAAGAGGAAGGGCGATTCGTTCTCTTCGAGGAGCTCGCGGGCAGCCGTCCCCAGGCCAAGGACGCGGGGGTGGTAGACGTCCTCCCCCTGCATGAAACGCCCGGCGCCACCGCCGATCAGGGAAAGGAACTCTCGGTAGGCGTCCGCCATCGGAGCCTGTTGATCGCGCTCAACAGCCAGGACGACCTCGGCAGGCAGGCCCTGAAGCTGATCGGGGCGGGCTGTGGTGCCGTCGGTGATCGCGTCGACCACAGCCTGGACCCGCTGCTTCGGCGTCAGCAGGCCAGGCTCATTTGATGACGCTGGCCACGGCTCTGTCGACAATGGAACCGCTGGGTCCTCGTCTCGGCGTCGCTTCCACCACATCTGGCACCCTCATCCTCTCTCTGCTCGAGAGCTTACGTGTGCTCGCGGCACCCGCGGGTAGCGGCCGTCGTAGGTGGTCCACTGCGACACCGCTTGTCCGCCGCCTCCGGAACTCATGTCGAAGAACACGGGCGCCAGCACGGAGCCGTCGGCGGCCAGCAGGAGGACAACGCCCTGTGAGAGGGCCGCACCACTCGGTGTGGCCCTCACTGCCTGGCCGGTCAGGCGCGATCCGGTGTGCCGAGAGCGCGGCCGAGTTTCGACACCACAGCGGCGAGCGCGATCAGGGCGGGCGGGCGCGGGTGCGGGGCGTCGGGGCCGAGGATTTCAAGGGGGGCAGCGTGTGCGACGAGGTGTGGATCGACCGGTGGCCCGCCGGCACACCATGTGCACACGGCCGCAGCGAGATCTTCGACGGCCTGGACTACTGCGGTGGCGTCCCAATGGTCCGGGGCCTCGGCCAACAGCCGTCCGGCAAAGTGGTACAGGCCCGGCAGGTGTCTCCAGGCGGCGACGGCCCGCTGGGCCGGCAAAGGCAGTCGGTCACTGTCGGCGCTGGGTGGGGTGGGGGCGAGTGCAGCCGCGACGAGGTCGTCGACGAGGGGCCGGGGGCCCGGACGGGTACTCAGCCGGATGGTGGCGGTCATGATCCCGGTGGCGTCCGGTGCCGGGACGGTGGAGCACAGGACGCCGTCGGACCCAGCCGGTGCCGGGATGGCCAGCCGCAGGGTGATGTGAGCGGACTCGACGCTGTAGAGGGGCCATCCGTAGAGGTCGGCCAGGGCGATGTGCCGGGCGCTGCGCGCCGGGACCGCGGCGGCCGCCATCTGTACGACGGGCTGCGGCTGTCCGTCGTCGCCGGCTGTGAGCAGAGTACGGGCCGCGCTCGCCAGTGCTGCGCCGACCGCGCTGACTTGTCCGTCCAGCACCGTGTGGCAGGCCTGGGCGAGCAACGCGGCCAGGGGCGCGGCCTGTCCCGGGCTCTTCTCATTTTCGCAGCGCCGCGCAGGCTCCTGGCCGGTGTCAGTGTCGTCTGCGCCGGTCACGTAACCTCCGGGCAGGCGAGATCGGCTACTGGGTGGCTTGTGATGTCGATGAGGTTTCCCCAGAACTGACGAGCCGCCTCGTTCCACGGCTGCGCCACGGATCGCCACCACTCCGGGCGCTGCTTCATCTCGGCAGGGGCATCCCGTGCATTGACTCTGTCGATCAGGTCGTTGAACTCCTTGAGCTTCTCGATGACATACTCCGCGAGCCCATCCTGCTCAGAGCGTTGAAAAGCCTCCAGGGCTTTTGGCGCTACCTCTCGACACACGTATGCGACTTCCCTTAGTGGCGCTGGTGCTGAGACCGACCTGGAGGGGACCCGGTCCGCTTGGGCGGTGAGGATGGCCACCGTTCGCGAGCACTCTGCTTTCAGCTCCTCGGCGTTGAACCGGTTGGTGACGTGGAAGTCGACCGCACTCTCGCCGGGCGTCAGCGCATCCCACATCAATTCGGCAGCCGCGGCCAGGCCGTCCTGTGCGGCCCGGGAGGCGGCGTTTTGGGCGAACGGGCGCCACATCTTCCGGATCTCCGCAGCGGTCTCGTTGTAGCGGGCCAAGGCCTCGGCGGCGGTCTTCGACTGTTTGTAGGCGTGGGCAGTGCACCCCAGTGCGACGGTCCCTTCGAGATGGTGAAGCCACTCGGGCAGCCGTGCCAGATGGGTCGGAGCGGCAATCAGGGCAGTGACGGCGGCGTTGAACCGGTCGCGCAGCTGCTCGACGGTGGGCGGTCCGAATTCGGCAACCTGTGCGCCGGGCAGGAGGGCCTGCCACACGTTGCCGGCGGCGGCGATGAAGGCCCGCCGCAGAGCAGCCATCTCCTCCGGCTCGGTGTGCCGGTCGATCCAGGTCAGTTTCTGGCACCGGGTGTTCCACCTCTGGTGGAGCGGGGAGATCTTCTCCGGCAGCCCGTCACGGAAGGCGCTCACGGCGTCCGTGACAGCCTCCTTCAGCTCCCACAACTGCTGCAGCCACTCCCGTACCCCCACGCCTTTGCCCTTGGAGCCGTCCTGGGCGACGGTGTCGATCAACTCGGTGGCGGCTTTGCGGAAGGGCTCTGCCCGCTCCAGTACCAGGTACCAGACACTGTCGCGGTCGCTGACCGCCGCGTCCAGCAACTGGGAGAGCCGGCTGCTTGCCAGCAGGTCGCGCTGCTTGAGGGTGGACTCGATGGTCATGACAGCGTTCTTGTCCAACTGGTGGACAATGCGTCCCTTCAGCTTGGGCATCTTGGCCGCCGTCGGCGTTTCACCGCTCGCGGTGGGGGCCTCAGCAGGCCCGGTTTCGATGTCCTGGCTGATCAGGTGCAGACTCATGCTGATCTTGGCGCTGTCGATGCTGATGGATGGCGGGTTGATCAGCGACAGCAGCGGCACGGTGGCATGCACGGTACGCACCTGCGGGCCGTCTTCCGTGGCCTCGGTGTGCTGGTAGGCGAAGCGGAACGGCTTCGCGGTGCCGTTCCTCTCGAATCCCAGGTCCTTGACCAGTTCGACCGCTTCGCGCGCGGCCAGCCCCTGCCCGTGGACCACCGCCTCGTACGCCGCGCCGAGCAGCGCGCTGACCGGGACGTCGTCGTCGCTCATCGCTGGTCCCCCGCAGCTCCTGCGGGGACGATGTGATACCTGCCGTTGACCTCGAGCCGCTCCACCGGCCGGTTGCTCACGGTGAACGAGACCGCGTGCACGTGCTTGGCGTCGGCGAGGGCCTGCTGGTCGACGGCGATACGGATGTCTTCCTTGACCTGACCGGAAGCGGGAGTGGACGGAGCGACCTGCTCAGCCACGAAGGAGAGGGTGAAGGAAACCTCGTCAATGGCCATCTGCGGCTGGATTCCCACACAGTCGCTGTCCGGCTCCTGGGCCGCGCGCACCGCCTGGTCGGCTTCGGCCACGGCCTGCTGCAGGCCCTGCAGAAGGTCACGCATCGTCAACTCACTCATAACACTCCCTGGTTGGCAAAGCCCCGGACCGTGCCCTCTTCGGCGATGAACAGCGCCCCGGCAAGTGCGAGCCATCCGAACGCGGGGGTAGGCGAGGAGCGGGCCGGGCATGGAAGACAAAAACCCTCATGCGCGACGCGGGGTCCGGATACTGTCTGCGGCCGGGGACGGCACTGGAACAGGGACGGTTCAGTGCCGCACCCGGATGTCCGCAGACGAACCCATGAGGATCCGGCGTCAAGGTCCGTCAGATCGTCTATGCGCTTTTCTGCTGGACGGTGACGGCATTGTCGGTCAGCATCGACAGGATCTTCTCCATGCCGCCCGGCATCGGTCCTTGCACAGCCTCCACATGGACCGACATCGACGCACTCCGGCTGACCGTGTCCGAACTCGAACTGCTCGAGTCGTAGCTGGCCTTGACCGAGGCCGAGATGCCCCAGAAGCCGCCACTCGCCGACGCTTCGCCTCCGATTTTCTGCTCGTTCTTTTTGGTGGAGACCGAATCGATCTTCACATTGAAGTCGAGCGTCACCTTGGACAGCTGCAGATAGGGGATCGGCACGACCGCGAGGAGGGGCACCTCGACCTGCGTCACCATCTTCTTACGCTGGGAGGAGGTGTCGGCTGCCTCGGGCTCCAACGAGGTGTAGGAGAACGCCACCGTTCTGGCGCGCTTGTTCTCGTCGAAGCCGACGTTGTTGATGAACTGCGCGGTCTCGTTCGCGGCCAGCGCGCTGGACCGGATGACCCCCTGCAGCGGTCCGCCGATGATCTGCTCGAACGGCAGCGACAGCTCCGCCCCCAGATTGACCGGATTGGACGTGTCCCCCGGGCCCGGCGCGAGCGGGACATCCTGCATGAGCGGGACGTCCGGTACGGACGGCCTGGAGTCCGCGCGGCCGGACCCGCCGGGAGCCGGCTTCCTGGCCGGCGTCTTCACCGCCGCCGTCTTCTTCCTCGTTGGGCTCGTCTTGTTCGTCTCCGCCATCGGCCACTCCCTTAACCAGGTTCTGGATCTTGAAGTGATCTTCTGCCGGTCCCCATTGCGCTCATTCACCGACACGCCAGAGCCCTTCGAAAGTCGTACGGGTACGCATCAGGACAGACAGATGCACCGGGAGGCGACGGTGGGAACGCGGGCGCGAGTACGCGCAGTGGCTGATGGCGGCCAACTCCTGGCCGCACGCGACCGGGTCGTGCAGCTCGGTGCTCACGGGGTGCCTCGCTTGCCCCGGCGTGCGGCATGAACTGGATCCAGCACCGCCGCCCGAACGCCTCCCCGATCTCCTCCACCGATCCGGGATCACGCACATCGGGCCAGACCCGCGGATCCATCCGCGCGACCTCCACGAGACCCATCACCTCCCGCCGGGCCTCGTCGCTCGGCAGCTGGGCCATGACCTCGACCGCGAACTCCTCCACCACCACGCCGTACCGCATCCCGCGCACCCCGTGTGATCGACTGCGGCCAGCAGCGGACGAAGGAACCGTCGATCCCACTCCGGCCTAGGACCGTGCCGGCTACGCCATGGGCATGCGCGCCGAGGAATCCTCCGCCCGCGCGAAGAAGCCGGTCGTCGAGCTGCATCGCATGACGGGGAAAGGAACGCTCCGGAAGGTGACGACGTGGCTCCCGATCCACCACCTCACCACCGACGAGGTATGGCAGGTCCACCAGGACCACGGCATTGCTCGGCATTCGGCCCACGACATGGGCATGCGACGCCTCAGCTGCCGTGCCTGCCCGCTCGCGAAGACTGAGGATCTCATCCGATCGGCCCAGCTCAACCCCAGCCTTTTCGCCGAATACGCCGGGGCCGAGAAGGAAAATGGGCAAGCCGTTCAAGAAGAGCATCAGCCTTCAGGCAGATCATCGAGCGAGCCCGGAGCTGACCCCAAGCGGGGATCTGCTGGGACCATGCCGCAACAGATCCCCGACAGCGCCAGCCCAACAGGCGCGCGCGGGCAGCGACGGCCCCTCGGTCAGCCACAACCTTTGTGCGAGCGGTGCCCCATCGGCGTTCAGGAGACGAGTGCGAGTTCGGTGCGGGCACGGTGGAGGAACTCGGCGACGGGCTTCTCGCGGTGCCAGGGGGCGATGGTCGTGGTGACGTCGGCGACGTAGTCGCGGGCGCGGGCGGAGGCGACGCGGCCGAGGATGTCGATGGCCCGGTGGCCGACGGCCAGGCCCTGGTCGAGGTCGTGCTGCTGGAGGTGGGTGGTGGCCAGGACCGTCAGGCGCAGGCCGACCGAGCGGGCGAAGCTGTCCGGGTTCATCGCGTCGGCCTGAGCGTTCCAGCGCCAGGCCGCGGCTGGGTTGCGCAGGTCGCGGTGTACCTCGACGGCGTCGGAGGAAAGCCGGGTGTGGGTGAAGTACCGGATCCAGGCCGGCTCGTCGGTGTCGTGGTCGGCCTGTTCGAGGCAGCGCTCGGAGGCGGCAAGCGCAGCGGACGCGGCCCGTGCGTCGTTCGCCTTGGCGTGGGCACGGGCCTCGATGAGCTTGGCGAACCCCAGGACCCGGTGGCCGGCCCGCCCACGGGCGCGGTCGTAGGCGCCCTGAACCATGTCGATGGCCTCTTGGTGGTAGCCGCGCAGCAGGGCCTGGAGCGCCATGTTCGCCATGACGTGGCAGCCGATGTCCACCGCTCCGCCGGCCTTGGCCATCCGCAGCGCCTGGATGAAGTGCCGCTGGGCGATGTCGTGGTGGCCGGTGTCGACCGCGCTCCATCCGGCGACGCGGGCGAGTTCGGCGGTGACCGCGAACAGGCCGCGGCCGACCTCGTCGGTGTAGGAGCCGTGCAGAAGCGGGACGGCCCGGCGGGTGAGGCAGTGCGTGACCGAGGAAGCCCGCCAGGTCCCGCCGCCGTACTTCGAATCCCACCGCTGCGCTTCGTCGGCGGCCTGCCACAGCTCCGCCAGGTCCTCCCGCCCGACCCTGCCGCTGCCGTGGTGACCGGCGCCAGGGTCGGTCGGGACGCCGAGCCAGCGGGTGACGGGGGTGGTGTACGCGCCGACGGCGAAGGCCTTGTTCAGGAAGGCGCGGCGGTCCAGGTGTTCCACGGTGCTCCAGAAATTCACGGCGTGACGGACTGCCTCGGCGGTGTCCCGTGGGAAATCCAACCCGAGTTCCGCCGTGTTCTCGCGCACCGCGTGCATGCCGATCTCGGCGACGTCGACGGGCCGGCCGAGTCGTTCACCCAGCGCACGCGCGATCAGAGTGGGCACCGGTGCCTTGGGGGCCATGCCGCGGCGGGTCCAGTTCACGACACTCGTATGGGTGTAGGCCACGTGCAGCCCGGCCTGCCCGGCGAGCTCGTTGACCCGCCGTGCCAGTGCGTGGTGGCTCATGCCGCTGGAGGTCAGCAGGTGCTCCAGGGCGAGGTTGGGCGGCTTGGCCCGGCGTGTGCTCGGAGCCATCACGGGCACCTCCTTCACGAAGACCCGGCTACGGCGGAGCGTGCCCGTATCCGGAGCAGCAGGGTAGGCCCGCAGCACACGGGCTGGCGCCCGTTTGCGAGTTGTGAGCCCCCCTTGTGAGCCTGCCCAGTCCTAGGACAGCGGCGGTTTCCTGAAGGCACCCCACCGGCCAACCGGCACAGGAGCCGCCATGAGCCCCACCCTGCTCACACCCGCCCCCGGGTCCGAGACCGTCGCGGACGAGCTCACCCCCGCCTACTACCTCCGCCACGACCAGCTCGGCGCGTACCTCACCGGCCTGCTGGGCCGCTGCACCACGGTCTTCGACATCAAGCCCACCCTGACCGACGACCTCGACCACCCGGACCGGCACGGCCTGATGGGGGGCGGCGTGATCGAGGACGGCGCGCACGTCACGGGCACGGTCATCGTCCAGCCCGGCGCCCGCATCGAGGCCGGCGCCCGCGTGGTCGGCCCCGTGCTGGTCTGCGAAGGCGCGGTCATCGCCGCCGGGGCGTACGTCCGCGACCACGTCGTCGTCGGCCCGCGCACCCAGGTCGGCTTCGGCGCCGAGATCACCCGCAGCCTCCTCGGCGCGGCCGTCTTCGCCAAGCACGCCTGCTTCATCGGCGACTCGATCGTCGGCTCCGGCGTGAACTTCGGAGCGTTCTCCTCCACCACCGGCCTGATCGCCAGCGACGGCCCAGTCACCGAGCCCGCCACCAGGGAGATCACCCTCACCCTCGGCGGCCGCAAGTACGGCACCGGGCAGACGAAGTTCGGCGCGGTCATCGGCGACGGCGTCACCCTCTCCGCCGGCACCGTCCTGTGCCCCGGAACGCTGATCGGCCCCCGCACCGTCATCTACCCGCGCACCCAGCTCGGCGGCTTCATGCCCGCCGGCTCCCGGGTCCGGTGACCGCCATGACCACCACGCTCGCCACCCGTGCCGCCGACCAGCAGCTCCTCAAAGTCACCGGAGGCCGCCCCCTCACAGGCCGGATCCGCGTCCAGGGCAGCAAGAACGTGGCCCTGCACCTGTACGCCGCCGCCCTCCTGGCCGACACCAACCTCGTCCTGCACCAGGCGCCCGCGATCCTCGACACCGGCGTCTGCGCGCAGATCCTCACCCACACCGGCACCCACACCCACGTCCCCGGCGACGGCACCTTCCACGTCGTCCCCACCCCGCTCCTGCGGCCGGTCATCCACCACAACCTCGGCGCGAAGGTCCGCACCACCGCGGTCCTGGCCGCCGCCGTCCTCGCCCGCACCGGGCAGGTGGACTTCCCCGCCCCCGGCGGAGACGCCTTCTGCCCGCGCCTCATCGACCGCCACCTCGCCGCCATGGAGGCCGCCGGCGCCGAAGTCAGCGTCGACGAGAACGGCCGCAGCATCAGCGCTGTCGTCCCGCCCGGTCGTCGGCTACACCCGTTCCGCGTGGACGTCTCCACCCCCTACGGCCCCTCCCTCGGCGCGACGGTCACCGCCGTGCTCCTGGCCGCCCGGATCCCGGGGGAGTCCCTCATCACCCGCGCGAGCATCGAGCCCGAGGTCACCGAAACCCTGCGATTCCTCACCGAGCGCGGCGTACGAGCCGCCTGGGACGACGAAGGCCTCCACGTCCACGGCGCCGACAGCATCTCGGGCGGCCAGTTCACGGTCGCCGGGGACCGGATCGAGGCCGCCACCATGATCATGGCCGCCGCCGTGACCGGCGGCACCATCGACCTCGACGGGATCACTCTGCCCGAACTCCCCGACAGCCAGCTCCAGGTGTTCGCCGATGCAGGCCTCCACCTCACCTCCCACGGCGGCGGGATCCGCGCCGCCGTCGGCGAGGGCGGCCTGCGCGCGGTACAGGCACGAACCGGCCCCCACCCCGGCCTGCCCACCGACACCGCCCCACAACTCGCCGCCCTGCTCACCCAGGCGAGGGGCAGCAGCCACGTCTTCGAGGCCGTCTACCCGCAGCGCGACACCCACGTCGCACCCCTGCGCGCCCTCGGCGCCGACATCACCGCCGACGGGCAGGACATCCGCATTCACGGCCCGGCCCCGCTGCGGGCAGCCGACGTGCAGGCGGCGGACATCCGGGCGGTGACCGCCCTGCTGATTGCCGCCCTGGTGGCCGACGGCACCTCTACGATCGGCGGCATGTACCACCTGGCCCGCGGCTACGGCCGCCTGCTGCCCAACCTGGCCGCGCTGGGTGCCGACATCACCACCACCGCCGCGGAGGCATGAAGCCGATGACGCTCGTCCCGTTCACGTCCGACGACACCGCCCGCCTCGCCGAAGCCCTCGACCAGGCCGTCGCCGACGGCGCCACCCCCGGCGGCGTCATCGCCCTCGGCACCCTCGGCGACGCCCCGCGTTTCCTGAAGGCGGGCCGGATCGCCGACGAACTCGGCGACACCGCACCCGGCCCGGACACCGTCTACGACATCGCATCCCTCACGAAGGTCGTCGCCACCTGGCCGCTCGTCTGCCAGGCACTCGACGCCGAGGTCCTCTCCCGGACCGCCCCGGTGCGCGACTTCCTGCCCGCCATCGACGGACCGGCGCCCAGCGGCGAGGCCACGATCGAGCAGCTCCTCACCCACACCGCCGGCCTCAAGGCCTCCACCCGGCTGGACCACTACCGCGGCGCCGACCGGCCGCTGCACGAACTCCTGTGCCGCGAACCCCTCGAAGCCGAGCCCGGCACCCACCGGTACATCAACCGCGGGTACATCCTCCTCGGCCTGGCTCTCGCCCACGTCCACGGCCGCCCGCTCGACGAACTCGGCCGCGCGCTGTGGGACGACCTCGGCATGACCAGCACCACCTACGGGCCCGTCGCCCGCGGTCCGCAGGTCGCCCCCACCGAGCGCCGCATCCCCGGCGCCCCCCGGATCTGGGGCACCGCGCACGACGACAACGCCGCCCTCCTCGGCGGCGTCGCCGGCCACGCCGGAACCTTCTCCACCGCCCGCGACCTCGCCCGCTACGCCGAGTACCTCATCGACCCCGCCAGCCGCCTGCACGGCTGGCTCCGCGCCTCCACGCTCCCGTTCGCCCCGATCGAGCCCGGCCTCGACCGAGGCCTGTCCTGGATCGTCGCCCCCGGCGGCGTCGACTACCACCACGGCTTCACCGGCACCAGCCTCTACCTCGCTCGCGCCACCGGCCGCTACCTCGCCGTCTGCACCAACGCGGTCTACTACGGCGAAGCCCGCAAGAAGATCGCCCCGCTGCGCGCCCTCGCCCTCAAGACCATCACCGCCACCTGACACCAGGGAGGCTCCCCATGGGACAGCACCAGCTGTCCGACCACACCACGCTGCGCCTGGGCGGCCCCGCGCCGCTCTGGCTCAGCCACACCCACGACGCCGACTGGCCCAACATCGCCCGCACCGCCGCCGCGCACGCCGAGCGGCCGTTCACGCTCGGCGGCGGCAGCAACACCCTCGCCCCTGACCAGGGCACCACCCGGCCGGTTATCCACATGGCCACCCGCGGCATCCGCACCCGCCACCTCGCAGGCGACCAGGTCGTGGTCACCGTCGCCGCCGGGCACCCCCTCACCGACCTCGTCGCCCACACCGTCGCCGAGGGACTGTCCGGCATCGAGTACCTCGGCGGCATCCCCGGCACCGCGGGCGCCGCACCGGTCCAGAACGCCGGAGCGTACGGCCAGGAGATCGGCGACCGGCTCACCGCCGTCATCGCCCACGACTGGACCACGGGCCGCACCACCCGTGTCCCCGCCGCCGAGTGTCGACTCGACTACCGGACCAGCGTGTTCAAGCAGGAGCCTGGACGGTGGACGATCCTCTCCCTGACCCTCCATCTGACCCGCTCCGCCGTGGCGGCCCCCGTCACGTACCAGCACCTCGCCACAGCGCTCCGGGCCCCACTGGGCAGCAGGCCGCCGCTGGCCGAAGCTGCGGCCGCTGTCCTCCACGACCGCGCCGAGCGGGGGCTGCTCCTCCCAGGAACCGGCCACGATGCTCGCCAGGCCGGCTCCTGCTTCCTCAACCCCATCGTCACCGACGACAAAGCCGCGGCGCTGCGCTGCCAGGGCGCACCGGTCTACCGCACGCCCGCGCACAGTTGGCGGGCCAGCGCGGGATGGCTGCTGGAGGCATGCGGTTACCGGCCCGGGGCCGAGGTCACGCGAGGCGTCCGCTGCTCGACGCAGCGCACCCTCACCCTCACCGCTCAGGCCGAAGCCACCGCGCACGACTTCCGCACAGCCTTGGAGGCGATGGCTGCGAACGTACGCACGGTCGCAGGTGTTGACCTCCACCCGGAGCCGGTCCTCGTGTGATCGATGTCTTACTCGGGGATGAAGTCCAGGCACTTGGCGGCTTCGAGCGAACCGAGAATCGTCCGTTTGGGCCCGTCTCCCCAGGGCCCGTGGTTGTGGACCTGGACGTTCACGGACCATCGGGTGCCGTCGCTGCCCACGCTTCAGTTGCCCCGAGCGGTTCGATGCCCTCAGAACGGGCATTCCTCGATCTCCCAGGGATCGAGTGCCTGAACAGCCGTGGGGGCCGACTGCGCGCATGCCGCAGTGCAGTACTCCGGGGGCAGCTTGAGGTCGAAGAGGCGCCATCGAAGATCCTGCCCGCACATGCGACAGGCGCGTGCGAAGTTGCGGATGCTTCGGTACTCGGATCGAGCGACCGCCAGGAGGCGCAGTTCCTCCCGCTCGATGGCATGGCGCATCTCCATCGCCGCGGATTCCTCCATGAACGTGTCGTCGATGTCCGACGGGTCCATGTAGGCCGCGCGTAGGAACGCGTCGCGTACCTGGCTGAACGCGCCCTGGGCGGTCGCTGCCCGGATCAGGATGTCCGCTTCCGGGCTACCACCACGGCGTTCCAGGACGCCGGCAGCGTCCACGCCGACGAAACTGCCGAGATCCCCGGCCATGCTGGTCAGGATCTGCGGACTGCTTCGGGCGAGGTGATATTCGCAGTACTCGATGACGCGGTTCAAGACCGGCCGTTCGTGGCAGCGGGGCTTGCGGCAGAGCTCGTCGACGCTGGCGGTCAGCATCGTGATGAGGAAGCGCCTGCGCCGACTCGCGACGACAGCCTCGTCGAGCGGATCCAGGAATTCGACCCGCAGCTCGTCGTTGGGCCCGTACGCGGAAAGAGCTCCGGCCAGAGCCAGCA
Source organism: Streptomyces sp. NPDC004327 (assembly GCF_042873935.1). Lineage (NCBI taxonomy): Bacteria > Bacillati > Actinomycetota > Actinomycetes > Kitasatosporales > Streptomycetaceae > Streptomyces > Streptomyces sp. NPDC004327. Next base: position 135,648 of record NZ_JBIAME010000013.1, read on the forward strand.
CCGAGGTGTAGGGGATGGCGCCACCGACGATCTCCGATTCGAAGACCGCGGGCAGTACCTCGGGGAAGAGGACCTCACCCCAATCGACGCTCGCCGCCGGTTTGGTCGCGCACTCCGCCAGCAGCGCACCCAAGAGGAAAGGCGGACGATCCATTGGCCTGGAAGCGGCCTCCAGCCGCCGAGCGGCGGTGTACCGCAGCCCGGTCGCTTCCTGAACCGCGCGGGCTGCCACCTTGCGCTTCTTGTCCTGCGTCACGATCTTCCTCACCCGACACGCCCACGCCCATGCCGCAGCAAGGTCACAAACTGGTCTGTCGCACTGCACACGCGAGTCCGTGACCCTTGTCCGCAGCCGGTGCGTGGGGCGGTCCGGCCGGGTACTGGCAGGCGTGGGCTGCCGCCACAGAGCGTAGCGGATCAGCGGCTTCCGGAACGCGAAACGACGGCCCTGCTCCGCAGCGACCACTGCGCCCAGGCGGTCCTGGTCGTTCTACTCAGGTGGGCACTTGGGGCACTCCTCGGCGAGCCCGAGTAGTGCCTTGCGCCCCGTGATGCTTGGGCGGACGAAGTTGGTGCGGGTGCCGGGCACCCACAGCATGGTGGGCCCCCGGCAGTCTCGTCAGGCAGTGGTGCGCACGGCCTCGGAGTAGGTGCTGAAGAAGGTCCCCCGTGAGCTTGTGCTGAGCCAGCTGGACGGAGACGGCTTGCTCGTCATTCCAGCTACCAGGGTTGGAGGCGAGCGCGTTGGCGAACTTGGTGACCGCGTCCCGCAGCAGGTCGAATTTGGCCGCGGTGACCACCCGCATGCCCGTCGGCGGAGTGCCCTGTACATCGCAGGTACGGCTGGGGTGCAGCATGACGGGCAGTGCCTTCACGTTCGGGTTGATCTTGTTGAGCCAGCGGACGCTGCCTCCGAGCTGATTCAGATCCTTCTTGGCGATCGTGTCGGTTACACACCCTGGCTTCAGCTCAATCACTGCCTGCTCGGACGCCGAGAGGGCCCACAGGTTGTCCGGGCCCCTGCCGTACTGCTTCTCCGGCCGAGTGCTCACGAACCCGAGATGCAGTCCGAGCTGCTCCCATGCCCGCTCGGCATCATCGGAGCGTTCTTCCTCGCCCCACACGATCTCCTCCAGGAGACGCTTGACTCCGAGGACCAGATTGGTGCCGTCGGTGTACTTGGAGGAGAGGAATCCCGCGGCCTCGCGGGCTTGTACCGCTGCCGCCTTGATCTGGGTGGCGGCCACACCGTTCACGGGCCGAAGCACGAAGGGATTCTCATCCAGGGCGCCCATGAGGGCCTTCTGCGCGAGGGCCTCATCCATGAAGTGCAGGTACGCGGCCTTCTGCTCCTTCAGCCAACCGCGCAGCTGCTTGTCGTTCAGCTCGTTCACCGTCTTCTGTAGACGATCGGCCGCCTGCATGTACCGCCCCGTTACCGCGAGGTCGAACGCCTCGCGCAGCGCGATCGCCTCCGGCCGTACGGTTCCGTGCTCGGCGTACCGCACCTCGGCGACGGCCCGCCGGCTGCGCTGCACCCACCTGGCGTCCCGATTCAGGCAAGCACGCAAGGCCTGGCGGCGGCGTCCAGACCTTCGCCGCGAATCTGGTTCGCGATGTCCCGGCTGAGCGCTTGGCCCGGGAGGTCCAGCGCATCGAGCAGGGCATGGGACGAGGTGTTGGTACCGAGAAGCAGGACGGCGCAGTAGTCGTCGCTGTCGCGTCCCCGGCTTCCTTATGCTCGACCAGCCCACCCAGGCGTTCTTCCCAGAGAAACCCCGAGACGCCTCCAAGGTCCAGGACGCCGACTGGGCCACTGTCACCGCCTACTTCACGCTCCTCGACGAAGTGGCACGACTCAACGAGGGCAACCTGCAGATCATCGTCAGCGACCACGCGAACCTGCCCGAACCATGGTTCCAGAACGCTGTGATCGCCAACTGGCGACCCGATGACGAAGGCAACCGCAACGCACTCATCCCCTTCGACTGGACTCCCTGACGAAGGCACCAGGGCGAGACCCGCGGTCAAACGTGCTGGACGATGGCGTCACCTGCCGGATCCGGGCCCCCAGGCCGACTCGGCACCGGCGCAGTTACCGCCCAGGGAACGTCCAGTGCGGCGAGGGCGTCCAGCTGCTCCGCGGTGAGTTTGTCCCGCCTTGCGCGGGTGTTGGATACCCACACTCCTAGCTTGATGATCACCGGGTCTGCTTCGCCGTCGACTGCGATCCCCTCAGCGTGGCCGCGTGGTACGGGCCGGTCGGCGCCTTCCCGCTCGACCCACTGGGTGAGGGCCGCAAGTCCGCGTTGAAAGGCTTGCTGCGCCTTGCTCGGCCCCTTCGCCGTGCGGCTCGCCGTCGGGGCGGGGGCCGGGGCCTGGTCGGGCTGTAGGCCCAGCTTCAACAGGCGCTGCTGCTGCTCCTCGGAGAGCTGTTTCCAAGTGCCCGGGTTCTTCTGGCGCTCCAGCCATCGTCCGATGTCATCGCCCTCGAACAGCACGCCGGGCTGGATGTGGGGCAGCATTCCGCCGTCCTCGTCGGCGGCGAGGTCGGCGAGCACCTTGTAGTGGCGTTGCCAGTCGAGGGGCCAGGGGCAGTTCCAGTCCGGGTCGATCGCCGCCAGCTGCGCCGCCCGCTCCCCGGCCCGTTCCGGGTCTTTCCCGAGGCCGCCCTTCCGGCGCAGGTTGGCCACGTGCTGCCCGATGGGCACCATCGCCTCGCCCTCGCCCCACGCCGCGTCCTGCCGAGGTGCGAGGTGCCCGTGCGCACGGTGGTAGGAGCGGAATGCGGCGAGTTTGTTCTCCCACGCTTCGTCGCCGGGCTCCCACACCATCCCGGCGTCGTCGAGGAGCTCTTTGCGGTGGGGGTCGAGTTCGCCGGCGCGCAGCGCCTTGCGCTGCTGGTGCACCCACCGGCCCAGGGGAAAGTCCTTCGTGACGCCAGCCTCGGTCTCGACGTCATAGGGGACGGCGTGCAGGCCGGTGATGCCGTCCTCGGTGCGCCACCGGACCAGGGCCTGGTAGCCCTCGAGCCAGACCAGGGACTGGGGCCGGATGACGCGGCAGCGGGTCAGGGCGGCGATGGCGGCGGCGTCGCGGGGGGAGGCGAAGTTGATCACCACCGCAGTGACCCGATCGACCTCCTGCTGCGCCTCGCCGGCCTCCTCGGGCGGGTCCCCGTTTTCCGGGCCGGCCGCGGGGGCAGACCGGACGTGGATGCGCCGCCGTTCGGTACCGCGGGTCAGAGCGCGGGAAGCGAGCTGGTCGACCATGCGCTCCGAGTGTGAGCGCAGGGCTTGGAGGATGTCGACCAGGGGCTGGTAGCTGGCGGAGGCGACCATGTCCTTCGGGTCCTCGCCGGGCTGGAGGAAGACGGGGATGATGATCCGCGCGGTCTTGGCCCGGCCGTCCGGGTTGGGGCGCAGTGCACGTCCGATGTTCTGGACGATGTCGACCTGGGAGCTGCGCGAGCCGACAATACACACAGCCTCGACCCCGCGCAGCCCGGTGATATCGACCCCGACCCCGAGCGCCCGTACCGAGGAGAGGAATGCCCGGTGCACGCGCCGGTTCTGGGCGTCGATGCCGTTGGCGAACCGCTGGATCACCGCACGCCGATGCGCGATGGGATGGTCCCCGCACAGCCAGTCCGCCCACACCCGCTCCGGCGGCACGTGACGGCCCTCCTCCAGCTCGTACAGCTCTGCGTCGATCGACGACGCGGGCAGCTCCTCCGCCTCGGCCAGCGCCGCTGCGGAGGCCTCAGCGGTATACAGCTCGGCGGCCGTCGCCGGCATCTGCTCGGCGAACGCTGCGGCTTCTTCGACCCGCTGGTGGAACACCATGGTGGTGTGCAGATTCTGCTGCGCCGCGTGCTCCAGCAGTGCGGCCTGGAGCAGGGCCATACGCCGGCCGCGCAGCGCGTCCTCCGACAGCCCCAGTATCGGGTCAGGGTCGCGGATCTCGAGCACGTCGATCTCGAAACCGGCGAGGATCGAGCGTTCTACCGCCTCCGCCAGCCCAAGATCAAAAATCCGGGTGCCGTAGGTGCGGGAGTCGTCCTCCATCGACGCGATGACCAGCTCCTGGCCGTCCCGCCCGCGCTGCGGCTTGGGCGCGGCGAGGATGCGCGGGGTGGCGGTCAGGTAGAGCCGGAAGTCGACAGGGATCCGGCTGTTGTCGTGGATCGCCGCCCACGGCCGCCCCATATCTCCGGCCGTCATGTGCCCCTCATCCAGAATGGCCAGGTCGAACCGAGCCATCCGCTGCCCGTACAGCCGCGCCCCGCCCGCCAGCGCCGCCTCCAACGGCCCCGGGACAGTCCCACGGCCAGTGACATCGGCAGGGTCCGCGCGGTCCACGAGAGAGGCGTACGTAGCGAACACGACCACCGGCCCGGACCCAGCCCACAGCGCGAGCTGGATCGGATTGGTGGTGGTGCGCACCCCGAGCTGCTCCAGGACCTCATCCTTGTCCACCGAGCAGACAGCGACCATCGGCGCCCGGTGCCCGACCCGCCGCCAGGACTGGGCACTCTGCACGATCAGATCCAAGGTGGGCACCATGACGAGGACCCGCCCCTCCGGGAAGCACTCCAGAGCGCACGCAGCGGTGGTGATCGTCTTACCCGACCCGGTCGCGGACACCCCCATCGCACGAGCCCCCTCCGGAGGCACAAAAGATCTTGCAGGAAATCCGACCCAGTTACGAAAGCGCAATTTCTGGTCGACCTGGTGTTCATTGAGCGGAATCAAAATCATTTCTAAGCTGCCCTCCCCAATTCCTATTTCTGTGGTCCTTCGATGGCCGCGTGCGGAACGCAGGCCGCACCCGAGCCGTTCCAGACCGACGCATCCGCCTTGCGCCAGCCGCTCGGCTGCCCGTCCTTGAAGGGCGGCTTGTCGTCCGGGTCGTAGTGCCCGGCATCAAGCGTGCAGACCACGACATCCCCATCCGCGTTCCGCGTCCGCGCGGTGCATAGACCGCCGGCCTCGCCCAGAACCTCCAGTACCCGGCGCCGCGCCGTGATGTGCGGGTGCGCGGCCAGCAGCATGGCCTCCCGCACGAACCTCTCCAGGTCCGCGATATGTACGGCCAGCTCAGCGGCCTCCGCCGACCGGTCGTCACGCCGGGACTGCTCCAGGTCCGCGATGCCCACCAGGGCCTCGCTCACAGTCCTGACGCCCTCGCCCCAGCCGTCCTCGAACAGTACGCCCCGAGACGCCGGCGCCATCCCGTCCAGCTCCACCACCTCGCAGTGCGCCCCGGCGACCGCCCCGGCCTTCAGCGCGGCCACCAGGTCGTCCGCCTCGCTGGCGGGCGCCCCTGAGCCTCCAGGAGCGCCAACAACCTCAACCGGGCGTTGACGCCCGCCGTCTGGTACCGCGTCACCCGGCGCACAGAATCGCCGCTCAGTGCGGGATCAGGTCCGGTAGATTCCTGGCGACCAGTCATCTACGGTAGTTCCTCTCAGAATCAGGGGAGGGTTCCGGGTGGTCGGGGTGTCCTGTGTTTCCGCCAAAGGTACATGCTGCATCAATCTGATGCACTCGCTACACCGGAACTCAACACGAACGGGCGGCCCCCACCCTCGCAGCCAGCCCGGCCCGCGCCAGCGGGCCCAACGGTTCTGGAGGCGCAGCCGGAAGGACCGTTGGGGCGGGGGAGCGCAGCGGACCCGCCCCAACCGGGCCGAAGCGAAGCGGAGGCCCGCCAAGCGCGGGCGCAGCCCGCGCCGGTCCGGGAGCGCAGCGGACGGACCGTCACCTCCGAAGCGCAGCGCAGGAGGTGCGTGGCCCGCGCAGCGGGCCACCAGCGCTCCCGCGGAGCGGGAGCGCAACCACCGCGCGCAGCGCGGTGGTTCGCTTGCACATCGCGCAGCGATGTGGTACCCGCTCCGCGGG
>NZ_JBIAME010000014.1:0-96205 GCF_042873935.1 Streptomyces sp. NPDC004327
GGGGACCCTGTGGGAGAGTAGGACGCCGCCGAACAATCATTGTGGGAAAGCCCCGCACCGTATGGTGCGGGGCTTTTCTGCGTTTACAGGACTTTATCTGCGTTCACTGGGTTCATCTGCGTGTCAGGTATGAGGGACGGCCGTGGCGACGAGGACGTCGAACTCCTCCAGGCTGCGCGTGACGACGCCGGCCTTCGCCGTGGCCTCGTCGCGGATCGCCGTCACGGTGGAGCGGGACGCGTCGAGGGCGGCCCTGTCGGCGTACAGCGTGCCCACCGCGGCCCTGCCGTGGGCGCGGTCGACGAGGAGCGAGACGCCCTTCATGCCGGGGATGGCCTCCACCTTCGGCAGCGCGGTCTCGCGGAACGTCGTCACGAGCCGGTCGATGCCGGCGGGCTCGACGTCGAGCCGGGCCAGCCGGAACGTCGCGCCGGGGCCGACGTCCTCGCGGCGGCGGGCGACGGCGGCCTCCCAGTTGTCGATGGCCCCGGTCCGTGAGAACGGCGCGAACATCTCGGTCCGCCGGGCGCGCAGGGCCTCCTCGCTGGCCTGCCGGGACGCCTCGTCCTCCCACCAGGACCCCACCAGGAGCTTGCCGACCGTCCGGTCGACGAACACTCCCATGCCGCGATAGCCCCGCTGCCCCGACAGCAGCTCGCGCCCTTCGCTCCGGACCGACTCGGCGACGTCGTCGAGCTGTGCCGGATCACCCGTCATGTAGATGGTGCGCACGTACATAGCGGCCTTCCTGCCTTCCGGTGCCCCCGGTGAGTGCTCGTTCTTCCCCGCCTTCCATGCGAGGGCCGGGGCGGGCGCGGGGCAACGCGACAAGGGCGTTCGGGTGACGGCAAAGGCGCGTTAGCGGTACGCAAGCCGGACGGCAAGGGCCGGCGGGAGAGTGGTCGTGGCACCGACAGGGAGTGGTGCCGTCCGAACCTGACCGGGGGAGCCTGACCATGCGTACGATCCGTAAGAACACCGTCCTCGCCGTCGCGGCCGTTGCCGTGCTGTCGCTGGGTATGACCGCCTGCCAGGGCGGCGACGACAAGGGCGGCAGCCGGGACGAGGGCGCCGCGTCGGCCGGCGCCGCCGCCACGTCGGGTGGTCAGGGCGGCCAGACGACCACCGAGGCCGCGGGCTCGACCACCGCCGGCGGCACCACGGGCGGCAGCACCACCGGCGGGTCGACGACCGGCGGCGGCAAGAGCACGACGAAGACCTCCTCCAAGACCGGCGGCAAGACGTCGGGCGCCACCCCGTCCTGCACCGTCAAGGACGTGAAGATCACGGCCGCCAAGGCCGACGAGACGCCCACCGAGCACATCGTGCTGACCGCGACCAACACCTCCGGCCGCACCTGCCGCCTGGACGGCTACCCGCTGCTCGCGTTCGGCCAGATCCAGACCGCCAAGGACATCCCGGCAGTCGCCAAGAGCAAGCCGGCGAGCCCGGTCGTCCTCCAGGCCGGCAGCCCGGCGTACGCCAACGTGCGCGTCGTGAACGGTGGCGTCCACGAGGACAACAAGGTTGTTACGTCCTTCAACGTGAACCTTTTCACCGGTGACGCCCCCACCGAGGGCAGCATCGTCGTCAAGGCCCCGGCCGGCGGCCTGGCCGTCGACGAGGCCGTCGCGAAGACCGGCTACTGGACGCCGGAGCTCCGCAACGGCGCCGACGAGTTCTGAGCCTGACCGAGAGCTCCGCGTGAGGGCCGGTGCCGCCGCTAGGGCCTGTCCGGCCCTGATCCGCCGGACAGGCCCTAGGCGCGCCGGCCCTCTGCCGTGCCCGCGCCCGCCAGGCCCGTCTTCGTGCCCGCGCCGCACAGCGGCACGACCGTGGTGCCCGGGCGGTCCGGGGCCGCGCGGACCGCGGCCCAGCAGACGGCGGCCGTCGGCTCGACGTACAGGCCGCGGCGGGCGAGGTCGAGCTGGGCGGTGCGGACCTGGTCGTCGGTGACGGTGTGGAAGGTGCCGCCGCTCAGCCGGACGGCGCGCAGGATCTGGGCGGCGCGGGGCGGGGCGCTGATGGCGATGCCCTCGGCGAGGGTGGGGCGGCTCTCGGCCGGGCCGGCCGGCTCGTCCGCGCCCGCGTGGAAGGCGGCGGCCAGCGGCGAGACGGCCTCCGCCTGGACCGCGACCAGGGCGGGGCGGCTCTCGACGAGGCCGTGCCCGTACAGCTCCTCGACGGCGAGGGCCGCGCCGAGCAGCAGCGTTCCGTTGCCGACGGGCAGGACGAGGGTGTCGGGGAGCCGGCCGCCGAGGTCCTCCCAGAGCTCGTAGACGTACGTCTTGGTGCCGTGCAGGAAGTGCGGGTTGTACGCGTGCGAGGCGTACATGACGTCCGGTGCGTCAGCCGCAGCGCGCGCCGCCCGCGCGGTCTCCTCCCGGTCGCCCGCCACGACCACCACCCGGGCGCCGTGCGCCCGGATCTGCTCCAGCTTCTTCGGGGACGTCCCCTCCGGTACGTACACGGCGCAGTCGAGTCCGGCCCGGGCGCCGTACGCGGCGATCGCCGTGCCCGCGTTGCCGCTGCTGTCGGCGATCACCGTGCGCGGGCCGAGCCGGCGCGCCAGCTCGGCGAGCATCACCGCGCCGCGGTCCTTGAAGGAGGAGGTCGGCATGAGGAAGTCGAGTTTGGCCGAAACCCGCTCGGTCAGCGGGACGACGGGCGTACGGCCCTCGCCGAGCGTCACATGGGGGATCTCGGTGGCGAGCGGCAGCGCCTCCGCGTAACGCCACAGTGAATTCACGCGTGACGAGAGGGACGGGAGGGAGACGGGTGCGGCGGCGAAGTCGAGGTCCCAGGGGCCGTGGCAGTGCGGACAACGCCAGGTGAGGGCGGACGCGGGGGCCCGGACGTGGCAGCGGGGGCATACGTAGGCCGTCATGGCCGCCAGGATGTCAGCCTTGTGGCGGACGCGTGTCATGACGCTCGGGACTCTTGTGTGATTCCCATGACTCGGTCAATCTTTCGTTCGGCACCCGGATATGACGAACCGTCCGCGACCCCGGACGAAGTCTTGTCATGTCCATGAAGAGTGCCCAGGAAAACCCGTACCCCCACAGCAGCGCACCACCAATGAGGAGGACCCCTCACATGTCCGTGATGCGTGACTCGCGGCGCAGGCTCGCCGCCGCCGGCGCCATCGCCGTCGCCGCCCTCGCGCTCGGCTCCCTGTCCACCGCCCCGGTCATGGCCGCCGGGAGCAGCGCCGAAGGCGTGATCCTCAACGCCGGCGCCGAAGGGACCGTCGCCGACAGCTACATCGTCACCCTCCGCGACTCCGCCGCCCGCGCGGACTCGGCGCAGGGCCGGGCGGTCGCCACGAAGTTCGGCGCCAAGATCAAGCGGACGTACCACGCGGCGCTCAACGGCTACTCCGTCGAACTCTCCGAGGCGCAGGCCAAGCGGCTCGCCGCCGACCCGGCGGTCCGGTCCGTCAGCCAGAACCGGGTCTTCCACGTCGACGGCACCCAGCCCTCGCCGCCGTCCTGGGGCCTCGACCGGATCGACCAGAAGGCCCTGCCGCTGAACCAGAGCTACACCTATCCGGACAGCGCGGGCCAGGGCGTCACGGCGTACATCATCGACACCGGCGTCCGCATCACCCACAGCGACTTCGGCGGCCGCGCCTCCTACGGCTACGACGCCATCGACAACGACAACACCGCCCAGGACGGCCACGGCCACGGCACCCACGTCGCCGGCACGGTCGCGGGCAACTCCTACGGCGTCGCCAAGAAGGCGAAGATCGTCGGCGTCCGGGTCCTCGACAACTCCGGCTCCGGCACCACCGACCAGGTCGTCGCCGGCATCGACTGGGTGACCCAGAACGCCGTCAAGCCGGCCGTCGCCAACATGAGCCTCGGCGGCGGTGTCGACACCGTCCTCGACGACGCCGTGCGCCGCTCGATCGCCTCCGGCGTGACCTACGCGGTCGCCGCCGGAAACGAGACCGACAACGCCGCCAACCACTCCCCGGCCCGCGTGGCCGAGGCGATCACGGTCGGCGCGACGACGTCCACCGACGCCAAGGCCAGCTACTCCAACTACGGCACCGGCCTCGACCTCTTCGCCCCGGGCTCCTCCATCACCTCGTCCTGGAACACCAGCGACACGGCCACCAACACCATCTCCGGTACGTCGATGGCGACTCCGCACGTCACCGGCGCCGCCGCCCTCTACCTGGCCGACCACCCGACGGCGACCCCGGCCGCCGTCTCCTCGGCCCTCACCGCCGCCGCCACCCCGAACGTGGTGACCAGCCCCGGCACCGGCTCGCCGAACAAGCTGCTCTACGTCGGCACCGGCACCACCCCGCCGCCCACCGGCCCGCGCTTCGAGAACACCGCCGACTACACGATCAACGACAACGCGACCGTCGAGTCCCCGGTCACCGTCAGCGGCGTCACGGGCAACGCCCCGGCCGCGCTCCAGGTGCCGGTGAACATCGTCCACACCTACATCGGTGACCTCCAGGTCCAGCTGATCGCCCCCGACGGCTCGGCGTACACGCTGAAGGCGTTCGGCACCGGCGGCAGCGCGGACAACATCAACACCACCTACACCGTCAACGCCTCCTCCGAGGTCGCGAACGGCACGTGGAAGCTCCGGGTCACGGACAACGCGGCCCAGGACACCGGCTACATCGACTCCTGGGCGCTGCAGTTCTGACGCCCGCGGTCATCGGGAGGGGCGGTCGCCGTTCGTACGGCGGCCGCCCCTTCGGTCACTCCTCCTCGAAGACGTACGGGACCGGATCCCGCACCCAGCCCGCCGACAGCACCAGCCGCGAGGTGCGGTGGACGCAGAGGAAGCCGAAGGGGCGGTCGACGTCCAGGTCGACGTGCCGCACGACGTACGGGAAGCGCGGCACGGCGCTCCCGCCGGCGATCCCGAACGCCGTCACCGCCGCCGCCTCGAAGCCCGACGCGGTGAAGCGGGCCAGCGCCGCCTGGCGGGCCTCCTGGACGAAGAGCGGCGGATTGTCGGCGACGCCCGGGAAGTGCCCGAGCGCGTCGTCCCCCGTCCTCGCCGTCGTCAGGCCGAACACCTCGTGCAGCGCGGTCAGATCGTGGGTGGCGGTGAGCGAGAACGGCGAGGTGCTGACCGAGAGGTACGGATCGCGCGAGGTGCTGCGGACGTTGCGGACGCGCAGGCCCGGGCCCGGCTCGCCCAGCGGCAGCCGGTCGCCCGGCACGGTCGTCACGGTGCCGGCCAGCACGTCGAGTCCGGCGCGCAGCACCGCGCCGCGGTCCGCGTCCTCCGGGCCGAGCAGCAGGTGCACGTCGACACCCGTGTCGCCGAGGACCTTCAGGACCGTCAGTGGCCCCGCGGCCGTCCCGGCCACGCCGACCCGGTCGAGCAGCCCGGTCGTGCGGTGCAGCGCGACCAGTTCGCGCCCCGCCCAAGGGCCGTTCTCGGGCAGCATGCCGCCCTCGCGGAAGGGCCGCAGCCAGCTCGTGCGGACCGCCTGCGCGGCGGCCAGGACCAGCTCCGTCTCCTCGTTGACGGCGACCGGCATCCGCGGGATCAGGCCGCCGGTGCGCTCCGCCGCCCACGCGTCCAGGAGCCGCTGGTTCGCCTTGTCGTCCGCGCCGAGCCGGCCGAGGGCCGCGTCCGGCAGGCCCGCGGCCCAGGCGTCGTTCAGCGCCACCCGGGGGCGCGTCCACAGGCCGACGGCCGAGCCGACGCCGCGGATCCGGGCGAGGCCCGCGAGCAGTTCGCGCGCCGCGTCCGCGGCCGGGCCGGCCGCCATGCCGAGGGCCTCCTCCAGTTCGCCCCGGGCCGGGCCGCCCGCGCCGTCCGCGAGGAAGGCGAGCAGCGGCCAGACGCCGGTCGCGGACAGGACGGTGCCCTCGCCGTCGGGCGGCAGCGCCCCGGCCCAACGGGCCGTCAGCCGGTTGACCGCCCGCACCGTAGAGACCCGCATTCCGCCCCTGTCCCCGGACCACGTACGATGCGCGCGCCCGTTCGATTCTCTGAATCCGTGCCGAATTCCCCGCCCCAAACAGGAGCACCGTACTCGTGGATCCCTCCCCGTCGCCCCAGGATTTCCCGGCCCCGCAGCAGCCTCCGCAGCCGCCGAGCCAGGAGTGGCCCGCGCCTGGCCAGGGAGCGGGTCAGGGAGCAGGTCAGGGGGGTCAGGGGTTCGGGCCGGTGCCCGGTCAGGGTGGCGTGCCCGGCCCGTACGGGGTCCCCGGCCCGTACACCTCGCCGCTGCCCGGCCCCTACGGCCCCGGCCTCGTGCCCGGCGGTCCGGGCCCCTACGGGACGCCCCCTCAGGGCACCAACGGACTCGCGGTCGCGTCGCTCGTCTCCGGCATCGTGTGCTGTCTGCCGCCGCTCGGCCTCGTGTTCGGCCTGATCGCGCTGCCGCAGATCAAACGGAAGCAGCAGAGGGGCAAGGGGTTCGCGGTCGCGGGCATCGTGCTCTCCTCCCTCGCCAGCCTCCTGATGGTCCTCGGCATCGCGTCGGGCGGATTCGCCGACGCCTGGCGGGACTTCAAGAAGGGCATGGACGAGGCCGCGTCCCAGCGGTCGGCGTTCGACCTGCAGAAGGGCGACTGCTTCAAGGTCGACGGCAAGCTGGAGGCGTACACGACCGACGTGAAGACGGTCGTGTGCACCAAGCCGCACCAGGGCGAGGTCAGCGGCGGCTTCAAGGTCACCGGCTTCACCAAGTGGCCCGGAGAGGACGCGATCGACAAGATCGCCGAGAAGCGCTGCGAGCGGATCAACAACGCGTACGCGCTGGACACCTGGGCCGTTCCGGAGGCCGCGGTCACCTACTACTACCTGCCGAGCAAGGAGAGTTGGCGGAGCGGCGACCGCACGGTGACCTGTGCGCTCGCCACCGAGGAGGAGCCCTTCACCACCTCCCTGCGCAGCGACGCCACCACGCTCGACCTTCACCAGCTGCACTTCCTCACGACCATGAACCCGGTCGACGACGCCGTCTTCGAGGAGCCGGACGAGGACGCGGACGCCGATCTGGAGGCCAACAAGGCGTGGGCGCAGAAGGTGCACCACGCCGTCACCACGGCCGGCGACGGCCTGCGCGCCCACGCCTGGCCGGCGGAGTCCGCCGAGTCCGTCGGGCGGCTCGCGGCCAAGCTGGACGCGGCGGCGCGCACGTGGCAGAAGCTCGCGACGGCGACTGACGCGGACGCCTTCCGGGAGTCCTACGACGAGGCGTACGACGCGCTCCCCCCGGACCTCGGCAAGGACTCCCGCGCGGCGCTCGGCCTCACGCCGGTCCCGCAGGGCAGCGACAGCAGCGACAGCGGTGGCGGCGGCACGGGCGGCGGCAGTGGTGACAGCAGTGGTGACAGCAGTGGTGACGGTGACAGCGGGAGCAGGAAGGTCTGAGGATGCCGAGGATTCCGACGGGCGTTCGGTGGCTATACCTGCGGTAAGGCCTCACGTAAAGGCAAATCATCACTTCGGGTGAAACTCTGGCCCATGCTTGCGGGTGCGCACCCTCGGTTGCGACGCTGTGGCTCACAGTCAAGCCGAGGGGAGTGTCCAGTGACGTTCGGTGAGCAGCCGGCCTATCTGCGTGTGGCGAGCGACCTTCGGGAGAAGATCGCCAACGGCTCGCTTCCCCCGCACACCCGCCTTCCCTCGCAGGCGCGCATCCGCGAGGAGTACGGGGTGTCGGACACCGTCGCGCTGGAGGCGCGCAAGGTCCTCATGGCGGAGGGCCTGGTCGAGGGGCGCTCCGGCTCGGGGACCTATGTGCGCGAGCGGCCCGTGCCGCGCCGGATCGCCCGCTCCGGATACCGGCCCGCCTCCGGTGCGAGCACCTTCCGTCAGGAGCAGGGTGCCGAAGGGGCGCGCGGCACCTGGGAGTCGGGCAGCGAGCAGGAGGATGCCGGCCCGGAGGTCGCCGCACGGCTCGGCATCGAGGCGGGGGAGCGGGTGATGCGCACGCGGTACGTGTACCGGGAGGGCGGCGAGCCGATGATGATCTCGACCTCCTGGGAGCCGCTCGCCGTCACCGGCCGCACGCCGGTGATGCTGCCCGAGGAGGGACCGCTGGGCGGCTGCGGGGTCGTCGAGCGGATGGCCGCGATCGACGTCGTCGTGGACAACGTGGTGGAGGAGGTCACCGCCCGGCCCGGGCTCGCGGAGGAGCTGCTGACGCTCGGCGGCGTGCCCGGTCACGTGGTGATGGTGATCGAGCGGACCTTCTACGCCTCGGGGCGCGCGGTGGAGGCCGCGGACGTCGTCATCCCGGCCGACCGCTACAAGATCGCGTACCACCTGCCGGTGCGCTGACCCCGCCCGGAATCCCCCTCTTTTCCCCCGGACCGCTGGTTACTGGCCAGATACATACCTCTTTGTGAAAACCCGTATCCGCTGTGTAAAGGTCGGGCGTAAGCTCGGGCATATGCGGAATGCGATTTCCTGGAGATCGTCAGACACGGCCGGACCGGTGGAGGGGGAAATCCGATGAGTCCGATGAACGACAACGCCGCAGACCTGACCTGGCTGGTCGTGAGGCAGGACGACAACGGCAACCGCTACCGCGTGGGCCGGTACGCGACCAAGGACGAGGCCCAGCGGATCGCCGACAGCCTCGACGACCGCGGACACAAGCAGATCTACTGGGTGGAGCGCATCGGCCAGCCCGCGCTCTGACCCGCCCGCCCCGGGTGCTGACCACGCCCGGGTTACGCTCCGGGCCATGACGACTGATCACCGCACCGACCCCGTCGTGGTCGTCGCCGGGGCCCTCTACGACCAGGGCCGGCTGCTCGCCGCGCGCCGCAGCGCGCCCGTCGAGCTGGCCGGCCGCTGGGAGCTGCCCGGCGGCAAGCTGGAGCCGGGCGAGACGCCGGAGGGGGCGCTGGTCCGGGAGTTGCGCGAGGAGCTCGGCGTCGAGACCGAGACCGTGGCGCGCATCCCCGGCGAGTGGCCGCTCAAGCCCGGCTACGTGCTGTGGGTCTGGGCCGCCCGCCTCCGTGACGGCGCGGCGCGGCCCGAGCCGCTCCAGGACCACGACGAACTGCGCTGGCTGGCCCGTCACGAGCTCGACTCCGTCGACTGGATCGACGCCGACCGCCCCGCCGTCGCCGAGGCCGCCCGCCTGCTGCCCGGGCCCGGGCTTCCGTAGGTTCCGGGGGTCCCGGCATCGCTCCGGCGCCCCCCGCGGCGCCCGCGACCGGGCCGTACGCCGTTCGTGCCACCATGCGCCGATGGGCCCACCCGGCGCGATATCCCACTCCGAATATCGGGTATGTCGTGATTAACCCCCCGAAATAGGACGTGGGCCTCGTGATCGACACCGAAGGCGACTGCGCCGAGTGGCATTTCCCGGCGGAGGCCAATGCCGTGCGCACGGCCCGTCACGCGGTACGGGACACCCTGCGCGCCTGGCGGCTCGACGCGGTGATCGGGGACGTGACCGTCCTGCTCGTCAGTGAGCTGGTGACGAACTCGCTGCGCTATGCCTCCGGGCCCATCGGCGTCCGCCTCGTCCGCCTCGGGCCCGACGGGGGCGGCCCCGCGCACGGTCCGGCGCGCGGCCCCGCGCTCCTCGTGGAGGTCTCCGATCCGCTTCCGGTCGAGCCCACCGAACGCCCCGCAGGGCCCGACGACGAAGGCGGCCGCGGGCTCCAGCTGGTGGCCTGTTCCGCACGCCGCTGGGGCACCCGCGCGGGCAGGACCGGAAAAACCGTGTGGTTCGAGCTCGCCCTCCCTGGTGAGTAAACAGGGTGGGACGACGATCAGCGGGCCTCGGCCGGAAACGAACGAGACCACCCTGTGATCGTGAACGTCGTGCCGACCAGGGCCTTGGTGCTGAATACTGCGCACATGGCCGGTCCGGTGCGGTGAGCTGGAGGGGACGGTCGCGTGAGCGAGATACCTGAGACGGCGAGCGGTGTCGTGTGGCAGAGCAGCCCGCCCGGGTCGATCTATGACTTCATCCGGGTCGCCTCCTTCTCGATCGGCCCCGACGGGCTGGTCGACCAGTGGAGCAGGCGCGCCGTGGAACTCTTCGGCGTGACCGCCGAGGAGGCCAGGGGCAAGGATCCCGTCGACGCCTTCATGCCTGCCGACCTGCGCGAGCGCGGCCACCGCAAGGTCCGCGAGATCCTCGACGGCAAGGAGTGGACGGGCCTGGTCCCGTTCCGGATGCCGGATGACGAGGGCGGGCCGGGGGCGGGCCGACCGCACGGCATCGCCGAGATGTACGTGATGCCGAGCGAGACCCGCAGCGGGCAACGGGCCGCGCTGTGCATCGTCGTCGACGTCCGCGCGCTGCGCCGCATTGAGACCGACCTCGCCGCCTCGCAGGCCATTTTCGGCCAATCCCCCTTCGGTTTCCTGCTCTTCGGCACCGACCTCACCGTGAAGCGCGCCAACCGCCGCTTCGCCACCGTCTTCGGCGGCTCCGCCGACGACCACCGCGGCCGGACCGTCGACGACTACCTCGCCCGGCCCGAGGCCGAGCGGCTGAACGCGGCCCTCCGAAAGGTCCTGGACACCGGCGAGGCCGTCACCGACCTGGAGATCGTCGGCGCCGCGCCCGGCGCCAAGGACCGCCGCCAGTGGTCCATCAACCTCTACCGGGTGCACAGCGGCACCGGCCGCCCCATCGGCGTCGCCGGCCTCGGCATCGACGTCACCCGCCGCTACAACGCGGCCCGCGAGGCCGCCAGCGCCCGCCGCAACCTCGCCCTGCTCAACGAGGCCGGCGCGCGCATAGGGAACACCCTCGACCTGGAGGCCACCGCCCGCGAGCTCCTCGACGTCGCCGTCCCCGGCTTCTGCGACCTCGCCACCGTCGACCTCTACCAGGGCCTGCTCACCGGCGACGAGGCCCCGCCGGGCCGCTGGGGCAGCTCCCACGACGTCGGGTACGGGGCGGGCAGCGCCGAGGTCCGCCGGGTGGCCGTCGCCAGCGCGATCGCGGACACCCCCGCCGTACGCGTCGGCAGACCGCGCACCGCGCCGCCCACCGAACAGCAGACCGCGGCACGTACCGAACCGCGCACCGGCGAACACCCGGCCACCGGCGCCGGCACCGCCAGCGGCACCGGGACAAGCCCCGGCACCGGCACCGGGACAAGTACAAGCACCGGCACCGGCACCGGGGCTCACGGCCCGGCGGTCCCGGGCACGCCCGCCGGCCCGCTCCTCGGCGACGACTGCGGCGACACCGGTCCCGTCGAGGTCGGCTCCGTGCACCGCTTCCCGTTCAACTCGCCCTGCGCCGGCGCCCTGCGCACCCGCCGGGTCCACACCGTGCCCGGCCCGGACGGCAGCCTCGTCCAGTCCACCCTGGTCGTGCCGATGGTCGCCCACGACACCGTCGTCGGACTCGTCCAGTTCTCCCGCGCCAAGGGCAGCGAACCCTTCGGCGAACGCGACCGCGCCCTCGCCGTCGAACTCGCCGCCCGCGCCGCCGTCTGCATCGACAACGCCCGCCTCTACCGGCGCGAGCACGAGCGGGCGCTCATCCTCCAGCGCAGCCTGCTGCCGCCCGGCGACCCCGAGGCCGCCGGCCTCGACATCGCCTGTCGCTACCTCCCCGGCACCGTCGGCTCCGAGGTCGGCGGCGACTGGTTCGACGTCATCGAACTCCCCGGCCACCGCACCGCCCTGGTGATCGGCGACGTCATGGGCCGCGGCCTGCGCGCCGCCGTCGCCATGGGCGAACTGCGCACCGCCGTCCGCACCCTCGCCCAGCTCGACCTCGAACCGGCCGAGGTCCTCTCGCACCTCGACGAGATCGCCCGCGGCCTCGGCGCCCCGGCCGGCGCCCAGCAGTCCGCCCGCGCGCACAAGGCCCGCGGCCCGGAACTCTCCGAGGTCTACCTCGCCACCTGCGTCTACGCGGTCTACGACCCGGTCACCCGGCGCTGTACGTTCGCCAACGCCGGCCATCTGCCGCCCGTGCTCGTCGAACCCGGCGAGGAGGCCCGGCTCCTCGACGTACCGCCGGGGATGCCGCTCGGCGTCGGCGGCGAGCCCTTCGAGGAGGTCACCCTCGAACTCCCCGAGGGCGCGCTGCTCGCGCTCTACACCGACGGGCTCGTCGAGTCCCGCGACCATCCGCTCGACGAGGGCCTGAGCGCCTTCCGCAACGCCCTCGCCAAGCCCAACCGGCCCCTGGAGGACGTCTGCGACCACGTCCTGACCACCCTCGACACCCGGCACGGCGAGGACGACATCGCCCTGCTCATGGCGCGGATCCAGGGCCTGCCCAGCGAGGCCGTCGGCGACTGGCGGCTGCCCCGCGAGCCCCGCTCGGTCGGCCGCGCCCGCGAACTGGCCCGCGCCCAGCTCACCGCCTGGGAGCTGGAACCCCTGGTCGACACCGTCGAACTGCTCGTCAGCGAGCTCGTCACCAACGCCCTGCGGTACGGCGAGGGCGAGATCCGGCTGCGTCTGCTGCGCGACCGCACGCTGGTGTGCGAGGTGTGGGACGCGGGCCTGGTCCAGCCCCGGCGGCGCCGGGCCAAGGACACCGACGAGGGCGGCCGTGGACTCCAGCTGGTCGGACTGCTCAGCGCGGCCTGGGGCTCGCGGCGCACCCCGCGCGGCAAGACGGTGTGGTTCGAACTGCCCCTGCCGGACGGGGACGGAGCCGCCGAACCGACGGTCGACCAGCTGCTCAGCATGTTCTGAGGGCCGGGGGCCGGGGGCCGCTTGACCGCAGGGCCGCGGGGCCGCGGGGCCGCGGGGCCGCGGGGCCACAGGGCCGCCGACCACCGGGCCGCGAGGCCACCGGGCCGCGAGGCCACCGGGCCGCGAGGCCACCGGGCCGCGAGGCGGCGGGGCCACGGGGCCACGGGACCACTGGCCCGCGGGCCCGGCTCAGTGCTTCCGCGCGGCGAGCCGGGCCTCGATCTCCGCCTGGTCGCCGAGCTCGTCCGGCCGTTCCACCAGGGCGGCCGCGGAGGCGGCGCCGAGCTCCCGCCGGCCGCGTTCCTTCGTCTACCGGCCGCTGCCGAGCCGGCCGCGTGTGCCGCTGCCGCCGAAGCTGCCGGGGCCGCCGCCGAAATCGCCGCCGAAGCCGCCGCCCCCGGGGTCCGAGCGGCCGTCGTCGACGAGTCCGCCGAGGATGATGCCGCCGAGCACCGCCCCGCCGAGGCCGCCGCCCCCGGAGCCCGGGTCGCCGGCCGCGCCGCCGAGGCCGTCGGGGTTGCCGTATTGGCGCACGTCCTGTTCGGCGAGGTCCTGGGCGCGCCGCGCGAGGGCGTCGGCTCGCTGGGCCTCGGCGAGGGCGGAGCGCGGGTCGCCGGTGGCGAGGGTGGCGGCCCGGTCGAGGCGGCGGCGCGCCTCGGCGAGGCGGGTGCGGGCCTCGGCGCCGACGGCACCGCGGTGGGTGGTGACGTAGTCGCCGGCCGCGCCGCTCGCGGACCGGGCGGTCAGTGCGGCCCGCTCCAGGAGCGCGCGGGTCCGCCGGTCGTCCGGCGCGCGCTCCCCGGCCCCGGTGAGGGCCCGGTCGAGCGCGGTGTCGGCCTCCTCGACGCGGCGCAGCGCGTCGAGCGGGTCGTAGCGGCCGGAGCCGACGGCCGCCCGGACGTCGGCGAGCACCGACTCGGCCCGGCCGACCCTGCCGCGCAGGTCCGCCGTCGGCGGGTCCGGCGCGGTGCCCTGGAGCAGGCCGTGGGCGTCGGCGAGGTCGGCCTCGGTCGCGGCGAGCGCCGCGGCCAGCCCGCCCACCGCCTCCGCCAGCTCCCGGGCCCGCCGGTCCACGGCCCCGAACAGCCGGGCGGCCTGGTCGACGGCGCCCTCGGCGGCCCGGATCTGCACCGCGGCGGCGGAGCCGTCGCCCCGGTCGAGGTGGTGGCGGGCCCGGTCGACGGCGGCGGCGGCGAACACCAGCCGCTCCCTGGCCTGTTCGACGGCGCCGGAGACCGGGGCCGCCGCCGACTCGGTGTACCGCTCGCGCATGGTGTCGAGCGCCGCCTGCGCCGAGGCCACCCGGCCGCTCAGCTCGCCGTACGCCGTCTCGACGGCGGCCAGCGCCTCGGGCGCGGTGTGCTCCAGGGCCCGCAGCCCGTCGAAGCCGGCCGCCTCGGCGTCGAGCCGGGCGTCCGCGTCGGCGCACCGCCTCAGCATCTCCTCCAGCATGGCCCGGCGGGTCGCGTCGTCCTCGGGAATCGCGTCGTCGAGCTGCTGCAGCAGCCGGAACGCGGCGGTCAGCTCGCCCTGCGCGTACGCCACCGCCCCGGTGAACGGCTTCGCCGCCTCCTCGCCGAACCGGGCGGTCGCGAAGCCCAGTTCCTCCTGGCTGGTGCGGACCGCGTCGTCGGTCTCGACCAGCGCCCGCCGCGCCTGCCCGTCGAGCTCGGCGAGCGGTGTGGCCGGCGGGCCCTGCGGGGTGCCCCAGCCGGCGCCGCCGGACGCCGCCCCGCCCCAGCGCCCGCCGCCCGGCGTGGTCCGCGTCCGGGCCCTGCGGCGGCGCCGGGTGTACGCGTGGGCGGCGACCGCCCCGGCGCCGACGACCAGGGCCACCGGGAGGATCAGATAGGTGCCGTTGGTGGCGTCCGTGACCGCGGCGTCCGTGACCGCGGCGTCCGGATCGGCCGGCCTCGGATCGGCCGGCCCCGGATCGGACGGCCCCGGGGCGGCCGCCGTTACGGGCCCGGGCCCGTAACGCCCGGAGAAGTCCCGTACGCAGATGACGTAGATGACGCAGAGCTGCGAGCGCTGCGAGCGAGGGGCGTCGTGGAGCCGGTCGAGTGCCGTGACGACGACCGCGTGCCGCTCGCCGCCGGCCCCCGCGCGGTCGGTGATCCGGCCTTCCCGGGGCAGCGCGACGGGAGCGTCGGCAGGGGCACTGTGGGCGCCGTGAGTGCCGGGCACGACCAGCCACCACGCCGCCACAAGGACCGACAGCAGGGCCCGGGTGGCTCTTCGCGTCACAGAAGGGAGGTTATGTCCGGGATTGCGGCCCCGCGACCGGGGCTACGGCGTGCGCTTGCGCCGCCTGATCTTGTCACCCAGCCACACAACCGGGTCGTACTTGCGGTCCACCACCCGCTCCTTCATCGGGATCAGCGCGTTGTCGGTGATGTGGATGTCCTCCGGGCACACCTCGGTGCAGCATTTGGTGATGTTGCAGTAGCCGAGGCCGTGCTCGTCCTGGGCCGTGCGCCGGCGGTCGAGGCCCGCCTCCTCCGCCGCGTCGAGCGGGTGCATGTCGAGTTCGGCGATCCGCATGAGGAAGCGGGGGCCGGCGAAGACGGCCTTGTTCTCCTCGTGGTCGCGGACCACGTGGCAGGTGTTCTGGCACAGGAAGCACTCGATGCACTTGCGGAACTCCTGCGAGCGGTCGACGTCCTCCTGCCGCATCCGGTACTCGCCGGGCGCGAGGCCGGCGGGCGGCACGAAGGCCGGGATCTCGCGGGCCTTCGCGTAGTTGAAGGAGACGTCGGTGACCAGGTCGCGCACGACCGGGAAGGCGCGCATCGGGGTGATGGTGACGGTCTCGTCGCGGCCGAAGACCGACATGCGGGTCATGCACATCAGCCGGGGCCGGCCGTTGATCTCGGCCGAGCAGGAGCCGCACTTGCCGGCCTTGCAGTTCCAGCGGACGGCCAGGTCGGGGGCCTGGGTGGCCTGGAGGCGGTGGACGATGTCGAGGACGACCTCGCCGTCGTGGACCTCGACCGCGTAGTCGGTCAGCTCGCCGCCGTCGGCGTCGCCGCGCCAGATCCGGAACCGTGCCTCGTACGTGCTCATGACTCCAGCTCCTCCTCGGCGAGGTACTTCGCCAGCTCCTCCTTCTCGAAGAGCGCCAGCAGGTCCGCCCGGATCGGCTCCGTCCGCACCCTCTCCAGGGCGATGCCGTCCGCCCCGGTCCGGCACAGCAGGTTCACCGGGCGCCAGTCGCGGTCCATCGCCGGGTAGTCCTCGCGGGTGTGGCCGCCGCGGGACTCGGTGCGCTCCAGGGCCGCGCGGGCCACGCACTCGCTGACCAGCAGCATGTTGCGCAGGTCGAGGGCGAGGTGCCAGCCGGGGTTGAACTGCCGGTGGCCCTCGACGGCGACCCGGCCCGTCCGCGCGCGCAGGGCGGCGATGCGCTCCAGGGCCTCGGCCATCTCGCCCTCCCGCCGGATGATCCCGACGAGGTCGTTCATCGTCTGCTGGAGTTCCTGGTGGAGGGTGTACGGGTTCTCGGCGGCGTCGCCGAAGGAGCCGCCGTCGAACGGGGCGAGCGCCTCCCGCCGGGCCGCGGCCACCGCCTCGTCGCCGATGCCGGCGGCCCGCTCCGCCCCCGCCGCGTACTCGGCCGCGTGCAGTCCGGCCCGGCGCCCGAACACCAGCAGGTCCGACAGCGAGTTCCCGCCCAGCCGGTTCGATCCGTGCATGCCGCCGGCGACCTCGCCCGCCGCGAAGAGCCCGGGGACGCCGGCCGCGGCCGCCGTCTCCGAGTCGACGCCGATGCCGCCCATCACGTAGTGGCAGGTCGGCCCGACCTCCATCGGCTCGGCGGTGATGTCGACGTCCGCCAGCTCCTTGAACTGGTGGTACATCGACGGCAGCCGGCGCCGGATCACGTCCGCCGGCATCCGCGTCGACACGTCGAGGAACACCCCGCCGTGCGGGGAGCCGCGGCCCGCCTTGACCTCGGAGTTGATCGCCCGGGCCACCTCGTCGCGCGGCAGCAGCTCGGGCGGTCGCCGGTTGTGGTCCGGGTCCTCGTACCAGCGGTCGCCCTCGTCCTCGCTCTGCGCGTACTTCTCCTTGAAGACCTCGGGGACGTAGTCGAACATGAACCGCCGGCCCTCGGAGTTCCGCAGCACCCCGCCGTCGCCGCGCACCGACTCGGTGACCAGGATCCCCTTCACCGACGGCGGCCAGACCATCCCGGTCGGATGGAACTGCACGAACTCCATGTTCACCAGCGGCGCCCCGGCGAGCAGCGCGAGCGCGTGCCCGTCGCCCGTGTACTCCCAGGAGTTCGACGTCACCTTGAACGACTTGCCGATGCCGCCGGTCGCCAGGACGACCGCGGGCGCCTCCAGCACGAAGAAGCGGCCGGACTCCCGCTCGTAGCAGAAGGCCCCCGCCACCCGCCCGGTCCCGTCCTTGAGGATCTGGGTGACCGTGCACTCCTGGAAGACCTTCAGGCCGCTCTCGTAGTCGCCGCTCTCCCGGTGGCCCTCCTGCTGGAGCGAGACGATCTTCTGCTGGAGGGTGCGGATCAGCTCCAGGCCGGTGCGGTCGCCGACGTGCGCGAGCCGCGGGTACTCGTGGCCGCCGAAGTTGCGCTGCGAGATCCGCCCGTCCGGGGTGCGGTCGAAGAGCGCGCCCCAGGTCTCCAGCTCCCACACCCGCTCGGGCGCCTCCTGGGCGTGCAGCTCGGCCATCCGCCACTGGTTGAGGAACTTCCCGCCGCGCATGGTGTCGCGGAAGTGGGTCTGCCAGGTGTCGTGCGGGTTGGCGTTGGCCATGGATGCGGCGATGCCGCCCTCGGCCATCACCGTGTGCGCCTTGCCGAAGAGGGACTTGCAGATGACGGCGGTACGGGCGCCCCGGCGCCGCGCCTCGATCGCCGCGCGCAGCCCGGCGCCGCCGGCGCCGACCACGATCACGTCCCACTGCTGTCGTTCGACGGACAGCCGGTCCACGGAAGTCATGTCAGAAGAACCTCGGGTCGTCGAAGGCGCCGGTGGCGAGCAGGTACACGTACAGGTCGCAGACCGCGACGCTGATCAGGGAGGCCCAGGCGAGCCGCATGTGGCGGTTGTTCAGCCGGCCCGCCCAGGTCCACAGCCGGTAGCGGACGGGATGCTTCGAGAAGTGCCGCAGCCGACCGCCGACGACGTGCCGGCAGGAGTGGCAGGAGAGCGTGTACGCCCAGATCAGCACGATGTTGACGACGAAGAGAAGCGTCCCGAGCCCCGCGTGGCCCCAGGCGTGGTGCTCGTCCCGGAAGGTCAGCGCGGTGTCGTAGGTGAGGATGCCGGCGACCGGCAGCGCCAGGTAGAAGAAGTAGCGGTGGACGTTCTGCAGGATCAGCGGGAAGCGGGTCTCGCCGCTGTAGGCGCGGTGCGGCTCGGCGACGGCGCAGGCCGGTGGAGAGGCCCAGAAGCCGCGGTAGTACGCCTTGCGGTAGTAGTAGCAGGTCAGCCGGAAGCCGAGCGGGAAGACCAGGATCAGCAGGGCGGGGGAGAGGCCCCACCAGCTGCCGAAGAGCGGCCAGTTGGGCCCGCCGGGCATCGGGACGCAGTTCTCGGCGAGGCACGGCGAGTAGAACGGCGACACGTAGGGCGCGTGGTAGTAGTGCGCGTTGGCGAAGGCCCGCCAGGTCGAGTAGGCGACGAAGGCGAGCAGTCCGGCGGCGGTGGCGGCGGGCGCCAGCCACCAGCGGTCGGTGCGCAGATGGCGGACGGCGAGGGAGGCGCGCCCCGGGGAGCGCACCCCCGTCGCCGCTCCGGTTCCTGGGGGTTCGGTACCTGTGGCCAACGGGGCCTCCTGGGGTCCGGCCGGTCGGTGACCTACTGCTACGGCGCGTGGCGGTCGGGGGCGCCCAGGCCCTCGTCGTCGGTGCCGGTCCACTTCTCGAAGTCGTACGGGGCGTCGGGGATCGTCACCATGCTCTCGGCGCGGCCTCCGGCCGGCGCCCGGGGCGCGCCCCGCTCCGTCCCGACGCGGTGTTCCAGATCCTCGACGGTGCGTTCCAGGTCCTGCAGACGGCGCTTGACGGCCGCCAGGTCGTCCTGAACGGACATGGTTGCCCTCACTTCCGCGAGCGACTTCCGCCAGCGCGGGACTCACGCGAGTGTCGCGCGTCACATCCCGCTTGGGAAGCCGTGTGCACGTGATTCCACTCGTCCGGAGCGCCCCGGCGCCCGGGCGATTGGGCCGCACGAGTGGGGTTGGCCGGCCGTGCCGCCGTGTCGCCGTCACCGGATCCGCTCCGTCCTTTTCAGTGTATGAGCAATAGGTGTGATCATCTCCAAATGGCATGAAACTGGACGAAGGGGTACAAGTCATGGCCCAGGTCGGCGCCCCTCGCGGGAGGACGGGCTTCCGCAGCCCCCGTGCCCGCACGCTCCGCTCCGTCGCCACCCTCGGCAGCGCGGTGCTCGCCCTCGCCGTGCTGGCCGGATGCAGCTCCGGCGACAGCGGCGACGAACCGCCGGCCGCCGCCCAGGACGACGCCCCGGCGACCCGGGACAAGATCGCCGACGGAGGGACCCTGCGCTGGGCCGTCGACGCGCTGCCCACCACCCTCAACGCGTACCAGGCCGACGCCGACGCCACCACCGCCCGCATCGCCGGCGCCGTACTGCCCGCGCTGCACACCCTCGACGAGCGCGGCCGGCCGCAACTCAACCCCGACTACCTGGAATCCGCCCAGGTCATCGAGACCGAGCCCAAGCAGGTCGTGCTCTACAAGCTCAACCAGCAGGCGGTGTGGAGCAACGGGCGCGAGATCGGCGCCCCCGACTTCGTCGCCCAGTGGCGGGCGCTCAGCGGCCGCGACACCGCCTACTGGACCGCCCGCAACGCCGGCTACGAGCGGATCGAGAAGATCGAGCGCGGCAAGAACGACCTGGAGGTCCGGGTCACCTTCGGCAAGCCGTACGCCGACTGGCGCGCGCTCTTCACGCCGCTCTACCCCAAGGAGGTGACGGGCACCCCGGCCACCTTCAACGACGGCGCCAGGCCCGCCCTCGCCGCCACCGCGGGACCGTTCCTGCTGAAGGCGATCGACCGCCCGGCCGGCGTCATCACCCTCGTCCGCAACCCGCGCTGGTGGGGCCGGAGCGCCAAGCTCGACTCCCTCGTGCTGTCCGTCGTGCCCCGCGCCGAGCGCGCCACCGCGCTCGCCGCCGGCAAGCTCGACCTCGCCGACATCGACCGGTCCGTCGCCGAGCGCATCGCGCTCGCCGTACGGGACGCCCGGGCCGGCCGCGGCGGCGCGCAGACCCTCACCCACGGGCCCGGCTCCGCGATCACCCCCGCCGCCGCCCTGAAGTCCTGGGCGCTCGCCAACGGCTCCGACGAGGACAAGGCCGCCGAGGTGCAGGCCGCCCGGGAGAAGAACCAGCAGGCCATCGCGCGGTACGCGGCGGAGCAGAGCGGTCTTTCGAAGTTCGTCGTCCGCAAGTCCCTGGAGCCCGCCTACACCCAGCTCTCCCTCAACGGGGAGTCCGGGCCGCTCGCCGACGAACGGGTCCGCCGCGCCGTCGCCCGCGCGATCAACCGCCAGGAACTGGCCGACACCGTCCTCAAGCCGCTCGGCCTGCCGGCCAGGCCGCCGGGCAGCCACCTGGCCCTGCTCGGCCAGCCCGCCTACGCCGACAGCAGCGACGCGCTCGGCGACCAGGACACCAAGGAGGCGCGGGCGCTGCTCGCCGACGCCGGCTGGGTGCCCGGCGGCGCGCTGAAGAAGCCGGCCGCCGGCACGAAGGCGGGCAGCGAGGCCGCGAAGAAGGGCGCCAAGGGCGCCGCGGCCGCCACGAAGAAGAGCGACGACAAGGGCGACGACAGCCCCTCCGACGAGGGCCTCTACATCGTCGGCGACGACAAGCCCGGGGACACCAGGCCCGAGAACGGCACCGGCGCCCTGGCCCCCGCGCCCGGCGCCGCCCGCCAGGGCGAGGCCCTGCTCCGCCAGGCCGAGGCCCTCGACACCGGCGCCGGCTCCCCGGGCAGGTCCCAGGCGAAGACCGGCACCCGGCCCGAGGCCCAGTCGCAGGTCGAGGCGCACCCCGCCCAGCCGGTCGCCGGCGCCTACGCCCCGCGCGGCAGCGCCGCCCCGGCCGCCCCCGCCGCCGTGGACGCCGCCGCGCAGGCGCTCGGCAAGGACGGCAAGCCGCTCAGCCTGCGCTTCGTGCTGCCGTCCGGGCCCGGCTCGGAGGCGCTGCGGGCGGTCGGCGACCGGATCGTGCGGATGCTCGACGCCGTGGGGATCCACACCGAGGTGACCAAGGTCTCGGACGACAGCTTCTTCAAGGACCACATCGCCTCCGGCGACTACGACCTGGCCCTCTACTCCTGGCCCGCGACGGCCTTCCCGGCCACCGACGCCCGGCCCATCTACGCCAAGCCCGAGCCGGCGTCCGACGGCTCGCTGCTCGTCGAGCAGAACTACGCCCGGGTCGGCACCGACCGCATCGACCAGCTGTTCGACCAGGCGGCCGCCACCCTCGACGAGGCGGAGGCCCGTGACCTGGTCCGGCAGGCCGACGCCCGGATCTGGGCCGCGGCCGGCTCCATCCCGCTCTACCAGCGCCCGCAGCTGGTCGCCGCCAAGCCGGACGTGGTGAACGCGGGTGCCTTCGGCTTCGCCGCCCCCCGCTACCAGGACATCGGCTTCAAGAAGCCGGAGTCGGCGCGGGGCGCGGAACGGAACGCGCGGAAGTAGCGCATTACCCGAAAGTAACCGAAAGACCAAATCGCAAGCTCAGAAGCAGCTCAATTTCCTTGCCCGCCGGTACTGCCGGCGGGCAGGATCATGTTCGCCCCTTGACCCGGCAGCGTTCACCCGCAGGACCCCTCCCCACCCCTGAAGCACGGCCCAAACCCCCTAGTAGACCCTCTCGGATCCCTCCGGGGAAGCCCCTTGCGCGGCGGCCCCGTACCATAGGACATAGCCGTGGCGCGTCCGCCCGGCGGGCGTAAGAGGAACTGACGCCGCATCCCACGATCCGAGAGAAGCGCAAGCCACCCATGCCCACGCGCCACGACATCCGTAACGTCGCCATCGTCGCCCACGTCGACCACGGCAAGACGACCATCGTCGACGCCATGCTCAAGCAGGCCGGTGCCTTCGCCGCCCACCAGCAGCTCGACGACCGCATGATGGACTCGAACGACCTGGAGCGTGAGAAGGGCATCACGATCCTCGCCAAGAACACGGCGGTGAAGTACCACCCCAAGGACGGCGGGGCCCCGATCACGATCAACATCATCGACACCCCCGGCCACGCCGACTTCGGTGGCGAGGTCGAGCGCGGTCTGTCGATGGTCGACGCCGTCGTCCTGCTGGTGGACGCCTCCGAGGGTCCGCTGCCGCAGACCCGTTTCGTGCTGCGCAAGGCCCTCCAGCAGCGCAAGCCCGTCATCCTCTGCATCAACAAGACGGACCGCCCGGACTCCCGGATCGACGAGGTCGTCAACGAGACCTACGACCTCTTCCTCGACCTGGACGCCGACGAGGACCAGATCGAGTTCCCGATCGTCTACGCCTGCGGCCGTGACGGCATCGCCTCGCTGACCAAGCCGGAGAACGGCACGGTCCCGCAGGACTCGGACAACCTGGAGCCGTTCTTCTCCACCATCCTGGAGCACGTCCCGGCCCCGTCCTACGACGAGGAGGCGCCGCTCCAGGCGCACGTCACCAACCTGGACGCCGACAACTTCCTCGGCCGCATCGCGCTGCTCCGCGTCGAGCAGGGCGAGCTGCGCAAGGGCCAGACGGTCGCGTGGATCAAGCGTGACGGCACGATCTCCAACGTCCGCATCACCGAGCTGATGATGACCGAGGCGCTCACCCGCAAGCCGGCCGAGGTCGCGGGCCCCGGTGACATCTGCGCCGTCGCCGGCATCCCGGACATCATGATCGGCGAGACCCTGGCCGACCCGGAGAACCCGATCGCGCTGCCGCTGATCACGGTCGACCAGCCGGCCATCTCCATGACCATCGGTACGAACACCTCGCCGCTCGTCGGCCGCGGTGGCACCGGCAAGGGCGCGGACGCCAAGTCCGCCGTCAAGGACCGCAAGGTCACCGCCCGCCAGGTGAAGGACCGCCTGGACCGCGAGCTCATCGGTAACGTCTCGCTCCGCGTCCTCGACACCGAGCGCCCGGACGCCTGGGAGGTCCAGGGCCGTGGTGAGCTCGCGCTCGCCATCCTGGTCGAGCAGATGCGCCGCGAGGGCTTCGAGCTGACCATCGGCAAGCCGCAGGTCGTCACCAAGGAGATCGACGGCAAGATCCACGAGCCCGTCGAGCGCCTCACGGTCGACGTGCCCGAGGAGCACATGGGCGCCGTCACCCAGCTCATGGGTGTCCGCAAGGGCCGCATGGACAACATGTCGAACCACGGCTCCGGCTGGGTCCGCATGGAGTTCGTCGTTCCGTCCCGTGGCCTCATCGGCTTCCGTACGGAGTTCCTCACCAACACCCGTGGCACGGGCATCGCCCACTCGATCCACGAGGGCCACGAGCCGTGGTTCGGCACGCTGACGACCCGTAACAACGGTTCGCTGGTCGCCGACCGCGCGGGTGCGGTCACCGCCTTCGCGATGACCAACCTCCAGGAGCGCGGCGTCCTGTTCACCGACCCCGGCACCGAGGTGTACGAGGGCATGATCGTCGGCGAGAACTCCCGCTCCGACGACATGGACGTGAACATCACCAAGGAGAAGAAGCTCACCAACATGCGCTCCTCCTCCGCCGACTCCTTCGAGGCGATCGTCCCGCCGCGCAAGCTCTCCCTGGAGCAGTCCCTGGAGTTCTGCCGCGACGACGAGTGCGTCGAGGTGACCCCGGAGGCCGTGCGCATCCGCAAGGTCGTCCTGGACCAGAAGGAGCGCGGCCGCTCCGCCTCGCGCGCCAAGAACGGCTGATCGACGGCTGATCGACGGCTGAGCGACGGCTGATCGAGCGGAAGCTCACATTCAAGGGCTCGGCCCCCCGCACCACGTGCGGGGGGCCGAGCCCTTTTCAACTTTTCGTCAAGTCGGTTTGGTCTCGGGGCCGTCCGGATATCGGTCGTCGCTCTCCGGAACGTGTGTTAACGGTCCGTTTCGTCGCTGTCTGTCTGTGCTCGCTTTGTCCGGATTTCGGTCTTGGGTGGCTTGGCGATGTTGTCAAAACGAGACCACTTAAGTGTGGTTTACAGCCCGGACGTACTTAATAGTTGGCTCCATTGAGCTCGGGTCAATGGGTCACGCACTGTGGGGAGTGCCGACTCACGAGCACACTCGAGGCACTTGAGTGCAACGCCGTCAGGGGTGTCGGCAGCGCACATGGAGTGCCTCTCTTGTAGTGACAAAGTGGACTCATGAGGAGGAACCCATGCGCGGTGCCAAGAGCGCCAAGTGGGTAGCGGGCGCGATCGTTGTCGCCCTGGCAGCGACCGCCTGTGGCGGGGGCAAGAGCGACGGCGGCTCCGACGCGAAGGGCAAGGTCGACCCGAACGGGATCTACTCGATCGAGCTCGGTGAGCCGGAGAAGCCGCTGTACACCGGTGACACGATGGAGTCCAACGGCTCCGCGGTCATGAAGGGCCTGTACTCGAACCTGGTCGACTACAAGGCCGACGGCTCGCTCCAGATGGTCAACGCCGAGTCGGTCACCTCGACGGACTCGAAGACGTGGACCGTCAAGCTGAAGCCGGGCTGGACCTTCCACGACGGCACTCCGGTCACGTCCAAGTCCTTCGTGGACGCGTGGAACTGGAACGCCAACATCAAGAACGCCATGGGCCTCTCGTCCTGGTTCGCCGACATCAAGGGCTTCGAGAAGGTCCACCCCGAGGACGAGAAGGCCAAGCCGACCTCGGACAAGCTCGACGGTCTGAAGATCGTCGACGACAACACCTTCACGATCGAGCTGACGAAGCCGGTTCCGTACTTCGCGCACAAGCTCGCGTACATCGCCTTCGCGCCGCTGGCCGAGTCCTTCTACAAGGACCCGAAGGCCGCGGGTCAGCACCCGGTCGGCAACGGTCCCTACAAGTTCAAGAGCTGGGACCACAAGAAGCAGATCGAGATCGTCCGCTTCGACGGCTACAAGGGCCCGGACAAGGCGAAGAACGGCGGTGTGGTCTTCAAGAACTACACCACCCTCGAGGCCGCCTACGAGGACCTGAAGTCGGGCAACGTCGACGTCCTGCGTCAGCTGGCCCCGAAGGACCTCCCGGTCTACCGTCAGGACCTCGGCGACCGCGCCGTGGACCAGCCGTACTCGGCCATCCAGACCATCGCCGTCGCCTTCTACGCCGACCAGTGGAAGAAGCCGAAGCAGGTCGACCCGCGCGTCATCCAGGGTCTGTCGATGGCGATCGACCGCGCCACCATCACCAAGACGGTGCTCAACGGCACCCGCGAGCCCGCCACCGGCTGGGTCGCCAAGGGTGTCCTGGGCTTCCAGGAGAACGCGGCCGGCGACATCACCAAGTTCGACCCGGCGAAGGCCAAGGACCTGATCAAGGCCGGCGGCGGCGTCCCGAACAACAAGATCTCCATCCAGTACAACGCTGATGGTGGTCACAAGGAGTGGGTGGAGGCCGTCTGCAACTCCATCCAGCAGGCGACCGGCGTCCAGTGCGTCGGCGACGGCAAGCCGGACTTCCAGGCCGACCTGACGGCCCGTAAGACCAAGCAGGTCAAGTCCCTGTACCGCTCCGGCTGGGTGCTCGACTACCCGGTGAACGCCAACTTCATCTCGGACCTGTTCCGTACGGGTGCGGGCGGCAACCAGGGTGACTTCTCCAACAAGGAGCTGGACGCCAAGATCGCGGCGGCCGACAACACCAAGACGCTGGACGAGTCGGTCAAGGCGTACCAGGCCATCGAGAAGGACCTGGTCAACTACATGCCGTCCATCCCGCTCTGGTACTACAAGGTCAACGCGGGCTACTCGGAGCGCGTCTCCGGCGTGGCGTACGGCCAGGACGGCGACCCGATCCTGACCGGCGTCGAGGTCAAGAAGTAATCACCCAAGCGTAGTCCGCTCACCGAACGCGGAGTTGACGGGATGTCAACTCCGCGTGCCGGTGCCTTACGCAGTGGCTGGGGGGCCCTTCCACGACATCAGCCTGCCCGGAAACGGGCATGCTGTCGGGGGAGGGCCCGTCGGCTGCGGCCGTCACATC
Organism: Streptomyces sp. NPDC004327; assembly: GCF_042873935.1. Classification (NCBI taxonomy): domain Bacteria; kingdom Bacillati; phylum Actinomycetota; class Actinomycetes; order Kitasatosporales; family Streptomycetaceae; genus Streptomyces; species Streptomyces sp. NPDC004327. Next base: position 25,809 of record NZ_JBIAME010000014.1, read on the forward strand.
TCAACGGAGGCATGATGGGGCGCTATGTCGCACGACGACTGCTCCAGATGATCCCGGTCTTCCTCGGGACAACCCTGCTGATCTTCCTCATGGTTCACAGCCTGCCCGGCGACCCCGTGCTGGCGATGTTCGGTGACAAGGGCGCGGATCCCGCGACCCTGGCCGCGAAGCGCCATGAGCTGGGTCTCGACAAGTCGCTGCCGGAGCAGTACTTCGTCTATATGCGGGACATGGTCCTGCACCTGGACTTCGGCACCCAGATCCGCAACGGTCGCCCGGTCACCGAGGTGCTCGGAGACGCGTTCCCCGTCACGCTCCAACTGGCTGCCCTGGCCTTCGCGTTCGAGCTCATCTTCGGCATCGGCCTCGGCATCATCGGTGGTCTGAAGGCCGGCAAGCTCGCCGACAACGCGATCCTGATCCTCACCCTGCTGATCATCTCGATCCCGGTCTTCGTGCTCGGCTTCATCATCAAGATGGTCTTCGCGTTCAACCTGGGCTGGATCCCGCCGAACGTCAGCAACGACGTGCAGTGGAACGAGCTGATCGCCCCGGCGATCGTGCTCGGCGGTCTGTCCCTCGCGTACGTGACCCGACTGACCCGTACGTCCATGGCGGAGAACCTGCGCGCCGACTACATGCGCACCGCCGTCGCCAAGGGTCTGCCGAAGCGCCGCATCATCGGTGTGCACCTGATGCGCAACTCGATGATCCCGGTCATCACCTTCCTCGGCACCGACATCGGCGCCCTCATGGGCGGTGCGGTCGTCACCGAGAAGATCTTCAACATCAAGGGCATCGGCGGTCTGATCGCTGAGTCGATCTCCCGTCGCGAAGGCACGACCCTGGTCGGCCTCGTCACCATCCTGGTGATCGTCTACCTCGTCACCAGCCTGCTCATCGACCTGCTGTACGCGGTCCTGGACCCGAGGATCCGGTATGCCTGACGTGACCAAGACCGCCTCCGCCGTCGAGGACGCCGTCGCCGCTCCGGCCGAGGCCGCAGTCGCGACGCCGGCCAAGCAGGAGAAGGCCCGCTCCCTGTGGGGCGACGCCTGGCGCGACCTGCGCCGCAACCCGTACTTCATCGTCTCCGCGGTGCTGATCCTCTTCCTGCTGACGATCGCGACCTTCCCGGGCCTGTTCAGCTCGGCCTCGCCGACCGCCGGTGACCTGGTGAAGCACTACCTGGGCCAGCCGGACCTCGGCAACGTCGGCGCGCCCGACTGGCTCGGCTACGACGGCCAGGGCCGCTCCGTGTACGCCCGCATGATCCACGGCACCCGTGCCTCGGTCATCGTCGGCATCACCGTCACCCTGATCGTCACCGTCCTCGGTGGCCTCGTGGGCATGCTCGCCGGCTACTTCGGCGGCATCTGGGACGCGATCCTCTCCCGGATCACCGACATCTTCTTCGGCATCCCGTTCCTGCTCGGCGCCATGGTCGTCCTGCAGGCCTTCGAGGAGCGCACGGTCTGGGTCGTCGTCGGCGCGCTGGCCTTCCTCGGCTGGACGCAGATGGCCCGCGTCATGCGCGGTGCCGTGATCACGGTGAAGCAGGCCGACTACGTGCACGCCGCCAAGGCGCTCGGTGCCGGCACCACGCGGATCCTCTTCAAGCACATCCTGCCGAACGCCATGGCCCCGGTGATCGTCGTCGCGACCATCTCGCTCGGCGGCTACATCTCCGCCGAGGCGACCCTGTCCTACCTCGGTCTCGGTCTGGCCTCGCCGACCGTCTCGTGGGGTGTCGACATCTCCACCGCCGTCGACCAGATCCGCGTTGCCCCGCACATCCTGCTGTGGCCGTCGATCATGCTGAGCATCACCGTTCTGGCGTTCATCATGCTCGGCGAAGCCGTCCGCAACGCCCTCGACCCCAAGATGCGCTGAGGAGGGCGTACACGTGAGCACCATCGACAAGACCGCGGCCGTCCCCGCGCCGCGCGACGGATCCGACCACACCGGTCCGCTCCTCGAAGTCCGTGACCTGCACGTCGAGTTCCACACCCGCGACGGTGTGGCCAAGGCGGTCAACGGCGTCAACTACTCCGTGGACGCCGGCGAGACCCTCGCCGTCCTCGGCGAGTCCGGCTCCGGCAAGTCCGTGACCGCCCAGGCGATCATGGGCATCCTCGACATGCCGCCCGGCAAGATCCCGCAGGGCGAGATCCTGTTCCGCGGCCAGGACATGCTGAAGATGTCCTACGAGGAGCGCCGGAAGATCCGCGGCCGCAAGATCGCGATGATCTTCCAGGACGCGCTGTCCTCCCTGAACCCGGTCCTCACCGTCGGCTACCAGCTCGGCGAGATGTTCCGGGTGCACCACGGCCTGTCCAAGAAGGAAGCCACGGCCAAGGCCGTCGAGCTGATGGACAAGGTCAAGATCCCCGCCGCCAAGGCCCGGGTCAGCGACTACCCGCACCAGTTCTCCGGCGGTATGCGCCAGCGCATCATGATCGCCATGGCGCTCGCCCTGGAGCCGGACCTGATCATCGCGGACGAGCCCACCACGGCGCTCGACGTGACGGTCCAGGCCCAGGTCATGGACCTGCTCGCGGAGCTGCAGCGCGAGTACAACATGGGTCTGATCCTGATCACCCACGACCTCGGCGTCGTCGCCGACGTCGCGGACAAGATCGCGGTCATGTACGCGGGCCGGATCGTCGAGCAGGCGCCCGTGCACGAGCTGTACAAGCGCCCCGCGCACCCGTACACCCGCGGTCTGCTCGACTCGATCCCGCGCCTGGACCAGAAGGGCCAGGAGCTCTACGCGATCAAGGGCCTGCCGCCCAACCTGCTGAAGATCCCGTCGGGCTGCGCCTTCAACCCGCGCTGCCCCAAGGCCGACGACATCTGCCACACGGAGATCCCGGCCCTGGTGCCGGTCACCGAGCAGGACGGCGGCGAGCTGCCGGGCCGCAAGAGCGCCTGCCACTTCTGGAAGGAGACGATCCATGGCTGACATGACCAAGAACGACACGGCCGAGGGCGTGTCCGAGGAGGCGGCCGTGGCCGCGATCGAGACGCCGGCCAAGCGCGGCGAGCCGATCCTCCAGGTCCGCAACCTGCAGAAGCACTTCCCGCTGACGCAGGGCATCCTCTTCAAGAAGCAGGTCGGCGCGGTCAAGGCCGTGGACGGCGTCTCCTTCGACCTGTACCAGGGCGAGACCCTGGGCATCGTGGGCGAGTCCGGCTGTGGCAAGTCCACGGTCGCCAAGCTCCTGATGAACCTGGAGCGGGCCACCGCGGGCGAGGTCTTCTACAAGGGCCAGGACATCACCAAGCTGTCCGGCCGCGCCCTGAAGGCCGTGCGCCGGAACATCCAGATGGTGTTCCAGGACCCGTACACCTCGCTGAACCCGCGCATGACGGTCGGCGACATCATCGGCGAGACCTTCGAGATCCACCCCGAGGTGGCCCCGAAGGGCGACCGGCGCCGCAAGGTGCAGGAGCTGCTCGACGTCGTCGGTCTGAACCCCGAGTACATCAACCGCTATCCGCACCAGTTCTCCGGCGGTCAGCGCCAGCGCATCGGCATCGCCCGCGGCCTCGCGCTCAACCCGGAGATCATCATCTGCGACGAGCCGGTCTCGGCCCTGGACGTCTCCGTCCAGGCGCAGGTCATCAACCTGATGGAGAAGCTGCAGGACGAGTTCAACCTCTCCTACATCTTCATCGCGCACGACCTGTCGATCGTCCGGCACATCTCGGACCGCGTCGGCGTCATGTACCTCGGCAAGATGGCCGAGATCGGTACGGACACCGAGATCTACGACCACCCGACGCACCCGTACACCCAGGCGCTGCTCTCCGCGGTGCCGGTGCCGGACCCGGACGCCCGCGAGCACCGCGAGCGCATCATCCTCACCGGTGACGTGCCCTCGCCGGCCAACCCGCCGTCGGGCTGCCGCTTCCGCACCCGCTGCTGGAAGGCGCAGGACCTCTGCTCCACCGAGGTGCCGCTGCTCGCCGTCCCGGAGCGCTTCAAGGGCCAGGACACCCCGGCCGCGCACGAGTCCGCGTGCCACTTCGCCGAGGACAAGCCGGTTCTCGCCGTCTGACCCGGCGTCCGTTCCGGCGTCCGGCCGGCCCGGAGCCGCGAAGGCCCCCGGCACCCCCACGGAGGGTGCCGGGGGCCTTCGTACGTCCGGACGCCGTAAAAGTGCACTCCCGTCAATATCGGGTGATATTGGGGCCTAAGTCAGCTTCAGGACATTCGGGAGGCACTCCATGCGCGGAGCCACGCACGCCAAGTGGGCCGCTCTGGCCACCGCCGTCGCCCTCGCGGCGACCGCCTGCGGCGGCGGAGGCGGCGGTGGCGGCGGCGGGGGTGCGAACGGCGTCGTGACCTCGTCGTGGGGCGACCCGCAGAACCCGCTGGAACCGGCGAACACCAACGAGGTCCAGGGCGGCAAGGTCCTCGACATGATCTTCCGCGGTCTCAAGCGGTACAACCCGAAGACCGGCGCGGCCGAGAACATGGTGGCCAAGGACATCACGACCACCGACTCGATGAACTTCACGGTCACCCTCAACAGCGGCTGGACCTTCTCCAACGGCGAGAAGGTCACCGCCAAGTCCTTCGTCGACGCCTGGAACTACGGCGCCAGCCTGAAGAACAACCAGAAGAACGCCTACTTCTTCGGCTACATCGACGGCTACGCCAAGGTCCACCCCGACTCGGGCGCGCCGACCGCCACCACCATGTCGGGCCTCAAGGTCGTCAACGACACGAGCTTCACGATCAAGCTGACCCAGAAGTTCTCGACCTTCCCCGACACCCTCGGCTACGCGGCCTACTCGCCGCTGCCCAAGGCGTTCTACGACGACCACGCCGGCTGGCTCGCCAAGCCCATCGGCAACGGCCCGTACACCGTCGACACCTACTCCCGCGGCTCCCAGATGGTCCTGAAGAAGTGGGACGCCTACCCCGGCCCGGACAAGGCGCAGAACGGCGGCATCACCCTCAAGGTCTACACCGACAACAACACCGCCTACACCGACCTGACGGCCGGCAACCTCGACCTCGTCGACGACATCCCCGCCTCGCAGCTCAAGAACGTCGCCGCCGACCTCGGCAGCCGCTACATCAACACCCCGGCCGGCATCATCCAGACGATCGCCTGCCCGTTCTACGAGCCCGCGTGGAACAAGCCCAACCAGAACAAGCTGCGCCAGGGCCTGTCGATGGCCATCGACCGCAAGCAGATCACCCAGACGATCTTCAACAACACCCGCACCCCCGCCCAGGACTGGACCTCGCCCGTCCTCGGCGAGAAGGGCGGCTTCAAGGACGTCTGCGGCAACTTCTGCGTGTACAACGCGGCCGAGGCGAAGAAGCTCGTCGCCGAGGGCGGCGGCATCCCCGGCGGCACGATGAAGATCTCGTACAACGCCGACACCGGCTCCCACAAGGAGTGGGTGGACGCCGTCTGCAACTCCATCAACCGGGCCCTCGGCAACAACAAGGCGTGCGTCGGCAACCCCATCGGCACCTTCGCCGACTACCGCAACCAGGTCACCCAGTCCAAGCTCACCGGACCCTTCCGGGCCGGCTGGCAGATGGACTACCCGCTGATCCAGAACTTCCTGCAGCCGCTGTACTTCACGGGCGCCTCGTCGAACGACGGCAAGTACTCCAACCCGCAGTTCGACAAGCTCGTCAACGAGGCCAACGCCGAGACCGACACCGCCAAGGCCGTCGGGCTCTTCCAGCAGGCCGAGGGAGTGCTCCGCGACGACATGGGAGCCATCCCGCTCTGGTACCAGAACGGCAGCGCCGGCTACTCGGACCGGATCGAGAACGTGGCCCTCAACCCGTTCAGCGTCCCGGTCTACAACGAGATCAAGGTCAAGTGACGCCCTAGGCCGAGGGCGTACGGCCCGGCCCGCGGACCTCCTCGCGCGCCGGGCCGCACGCCTTTCTCACATCCCTCCCTGGAGGCCCCCGTGGGTCGATACGTGATCCGGCGGCTGCTGCAGATGATCCCGGTCTTCATCGGCGCCACGCTGCTGATCTTCCTGATGGTGAACGTGATGGGCGACCCCATCGCCGGTCTGTGCGGCGAGCGCCAGTGCGACCCGGCGACGACCGCCCAGCTGAAGAAGGAGTTCGGCCTCGACAAGCCGGTCTGGCAGCAATACCTGACCTACATGGGCAACGTCTTCACCGGCGACTTCGGCACCGCCTTCAACGGACAGCCCGTCACCGAGCTGATGGCCAGCGCCTTCCCCGTCACCATCCGGCTGACGATCGTCGCCATCCTCTTCGAGATCGTCATCGGCATCAGCCTCGGCGTCATCACCGGCCTCAAGCGCGGCCGCCCCGTCGACACCGGCGTCCTGCTGCTGACCCTCGTCGTCCTGTCCGTGCCCACCTTCGTCACCGGCCTGCTCGTCCAGTACCTGCTCGGCGTGAAGTGGGGCTGGATCTCACCGGCCGTCTCGCCCGAGGCGCCCTTCAACGAACTCATCGTCCCCGGACTCGTCCTCGCCTCCGTCTCGCTCGCGTACGTCACCCGGCTCACCCGGACCTCCATCGCCGAGAACAAGCGCGCCGACTACGTCCGCACCGCCGTCGCCAAGGGCCTGCCGCGCCGCCGGGTGATCATCCGCCATCTGCTGCGCAACAGCCTCATCCCCGTGGTGACCTTCATCGGCGCCGACATCGGTGCCCTCATGGGCGGCGCCATCGTCACCGAACGGATCTTCAACATCCATGGCGTCGGCTACCAGCTCTACCAGGGCATCGTCCGCCAGAACACCCAGACGGTCGTCGGCTTCGTGACCATCCTCGTCCTGGTGTTCCTGCTCGCCAACCTGTTGGTCGACCTCCTGTACGCCGTCCTTGACCCGAGGATCCGCTATGCCTGAGCCGCCTGAGTCGTTCGAGCCGCTGGAGTCGTACGGTGAGGAAGGACGCGCTGTGGCCTCGACCGGTGCCGGAGGCGCGGCCGACTTCGGCACCGCCGAGGCCGAGAGCCTGGAGAAGACCCTTGAGGGAACCGAGGCCGCGGCCGAGAAGAAGCCCCGCTCCCTGTGGTCCGACGCCTGGCGCGACCTGCGCCGCAACCCCGTCTTCATCATCTCCGCGCTGGTCATCCTCTTCCTGGTCGTCATCTCCCTGTGGCCCTCGCTGATCGCCTCCGGGGATCCGCTCGACTGCGACCTCGCCAAGGCCCAGGAAGGCTCCCAGCCCGGCCACCCCTTCGGCTTCAACGGCCAGGGCTGCGACGTCTACACCCGGGTCGTCTACGGCGCCCGCACCTCCGTCACCGTCGGCGTCCTCGCCACCCTCGGCGTCGCCGTCCTCGGCAGCATCCTCGGCGGGCTCGCCGGCTTCTTCGGCGGCGCCTGGGACGGCCTGCTCTCCCGGATCACCGACGTCTTCTTCGCCATCCCCGTCGTCCTCGGCGGCCTCGTCCTGCTCTCCGTGGTGACCAGCTCCACCGTCTGGCCCGTCATCGGCTTCATGGTGCTGCTCGGCTGGCCCCAGGTCTCCCGCATCGCCCGCGGCTCCGTCATCACGGCCAAACAGAACGACTACGTCCAGGCCGCCCGGGCGCTCGGCGCCTCCAACTCCCGCATGATGCTGCGCCACATCACGCCCAACGCGGTCGCCCCGGTGATCGTCGTCGCGACCATCGCGCTCGGCACCTACATCGCCCTGGAGGCCACCCTGTCGTACCTCGGCGTCGGCCTGAAGCCGCCGACGGTCTCCTGGGGCATCGACATCTCCTCGGCCTCGCAGTACGTCCGCAACGCGCCGCACATGCTGCTCTGGCCGGCCGGCGCGCTCGCCATCACGGTGCTCGCGTTCATCATGCTCGGCGACGCGGTGCGCGACGCCCTCGACCCCAAGCTGAGGTAGCCGACCATGCTGCTCGAAGTGCGCGACCTGCACGTGGAGTTCCACACCCGGGAGGGCGTGGCCAAGGCGGTCAACGGCGTCGACTACTCGGTCGACGCGGGGGAGACCCTCGCCGTGCTCGGCGAGTCCGGCTCCGGCAAGTCCGTCACCGCGCAGGCGATCATGGGCATCCTCGACATGCCTCCCGGCAGGATCACCGGCGGCGAGATCCGCTTCCAGGACCAGGACCTGCTGAAGCTCAAGGAGGACGAGCGGCGGAAGATCCGCGGCGCCAAGATGGCGATGATCTTCCAGGACGCCCTGTCCTCCCTCAACCCGGTGCTCAGCGTCGGCGAACAGCTCGGCGAGATGTTCGTCGTCCACAAGGGCATGTCGAAGAAGGACGCGCGCGCCCAGGCCGTCGAGCTGATGGACCGGGTCCGCATCCCCGCCGCCAAGGAGCGCGTCGGGCAGTACCCGCACCAGTTCTCCGGCGGCATGCGCCAGCGCATCATGATCGCCATGGCGCTCGCACTCGAACCCGAGCTGATCATCGCCGACGAGCCGACGACCGCCCTCGACGTCACCGTCCAGGCCCAGGTCATGGACCTGCTCGCCGAGCTCCAGCGCGAGTACAACATGGGCCTCATCCTCATCACCCACGACCTCGGCGTCGTCGCCGACGTCGCCGACAAGATCGCCGTGATGTACGCGGGCCGGATCGTCGAACAGGCCCCCGTCCACGAGATCTACAAGGCGCCCGCCCACCCCTACACCAAGGGCCTGCTCGAATCGATCCCGCGGCTCGACCAGAAGGGCCAGGAGCTCTACGCCATCAAGGGCCTGCCGCCCAACCTGCTGAAGATCCCCACGGGCTGCGCCTTCCACCCGCGCTGCCCGCTCGCCCGGGACATCTGCCGGATCGACGAGCCGCCGCTGTACGACGTCACCGAGTCGCCCGTGCGCCGCGCCAGCGCCTGCCACTTCTGGAAGGAGTGCCTCCATGGCTGAGGCGATTCTCCAGGTCCGCGACCTGGTCAAGCACTATCCGCTGACCCAGGGCATCCTCTTCAAGAAGCAGGTCGGCGCCGTCCGCGCGGTCGACGGCGTCGACTTCGACCTCGCCACCGGCGAGACCCTCGGCATCGTCGGCGAGTCCGGCTGCGGCAAGTCGACGGTCGCGAAGATGCTGGTCAACCTGGAGAAGCCGACCTCGGGCACCATCTCGTACAAGGGCGACGACATCACCAAGCTGTCGCCGCGCGCCCTGCGGGCCGTGCGCCGGAACATCCAGATGGTGTTCCAGGACCCGTACACCTCGCTGAACCCGCGCATGACGGTCGGCGACATCATCGGCGAGCCCTACGAGATCCACCCCGAGGTGGCCCCGAAGGGCGACCGGCGCCGCAAGGTGCAGGACCTGCTCGACGTCGTCGGCCTCAACCCCGAGTACATCAACCGCTATCCGCACCAGTTCTCCGGCGGCCAGCGCCAGCGCATCGGCATCGCCCGCGGCCTCGCGCTGCAGCCCGAGATCATCGTCGCGGACGAGCCGGTGTCGGCGCTCGACGTCTCCGTGCAGGCACAGGTGGTGAACCTGCTCGGACGGCTCCAGGACGAGTTCAAGCTGTCGTACGTCTTCATCGCGCACGACCTGTCGATCGTGCGGCACATCTCCGACCGGGTCGGGGTCATGTACCTGGGCCGGATCATGGAGATCGGATCCGACGCGCAGATCTACGACCACCCGACGCATCCCTACACCCAGGCGCTGCTCTCCGCCGTGCCGGTCCCCGACCCTGACGCGCGCGAGCACCGCGAGCGCATCCTCCTGGCCGGCGACGTCCCCTCCCCGGCGAACATCCCCTCCGGCTGCCGCTTCCGCACGCGGTGCTGGAAGGCGCAGGAGCGGTGTGCGCTCGAAGTGCCGCTGCTCGCGGTCCCGGCGGTCTTCCGGCTGACGGACAGTCCGGCGAAGCACGACTCGGCCTGCCACTTCGCGGAGGAGAAGACGGTGGTGCCGCCGGAGAACGGGACGGAGGGCGGCGCGGAGAGCGGGACGGGGAAGGGCACGGAGGGCGGCGCGGAGAACGGGACAGCGGGTGGCACGGGGAGCGGCACGGGGGAGCCGCCGTCCGAGGGGCCTTAACGCGCAGGCAACTCACGCGAATTGGATCCGATATACGAACACTGGATGCTGGATCCAGTTCGGCCGTGCGGGTGCCGTTCGGTCAACCGGGGCGCGCCATGTCGCCCCGGTTGGCCACCCCGCACACCCGACGTGACGCATAAGCCCCCCGCTATGCGGAACGCCTTGTTTCGGGCCACCGCAACCGTGAGTATCGGCCCCGTGACTGTGACACGTACGGCACGCCTCACCGGCGCCGCCCTGTGCGGCGCGCTCGCGCTCGTCCTCGTCGTCTGGCTGCTGCGCGACCTCGCGACCTTCGGCCCGACGCCCGCACTCCTCCAGTACTGGGCCGGCGACCACGCCGTCCGCGTCAACGGCACCACGGCCACCTCGTTCGTCGACCCGCTGCTGCTCGTCGCCTACGTCGTCACCGCCGTCACCGCCCTGCGCTCCCCGCTCGCCGGGCCCGCGCTCGCCGCCACCGGACTCACCACGCTCGCACTGCGCCTGCCGGGCCTGTGGGCCTCCGGAGTGGAGCCGCTCGTCACCACGCTCCTCAGCCTCGGCCTCGGCACCGGCCTCGTCGTCACCGCGGCCGCCGGCCGGGACGGCGCGCGCGACGGCGAGGGGCCGGGCGGCGCGCCCGCCCGGCCCCGTACCGGACCCGCCGTCGCCGCCGGGATCCTGTGCGCGGCCGGCGGCCTGATGTGGGCGGGCATGGAGGCCCGCTGGGCCGCGCTCCTGCCGCCCGAGTACACCGTCAGCCGCTTCACCGGCAGCCGCGCCCTGCTCCTGCCCTCCCTCGCCGTCCCGCCCGGCTGGCTCGACGCCGTCCTCGTCCTGCTGCTCCTCGCCGCGGCCGGCAGCGCCTTCGCGCGGGCCCGGCACACCCGCCCGCTCGGCCTGCTCGGCGGGCTGCTGCTCGCCGGCTGCGGGGCTGCCGGGGTCGCGGCCGCGCTGCGGTCCGGCCGGCCCGCGCTCGTGCCGGAACCGGACCTCTACGCCCGCCTGTACGACCTCGCCGCCGGCTACGCGCTGCTGGCCGGGCTCGCGGTGCTCGTGCTGCTCGCCCGCTCCTGGCAGCCGCGCCGGGTCCCCTACCGCCCCGCCGCCGCGCTCCCGCCGGCCCCGCCCGCGCACCGCCCGCCCGGCTGGTGACCTCCGCTCAGCCCTGGAGCCCCAGCGACCGCCTGAGGAAGTCCACCTGGAGCAGCAGCAGGTTCTCCGCCACCTGCTCCTGCGGCGTCATGTGCGTGACGCCCGACAGCGGCAGCACCTCGTGCGGCCGCCCGGCCGCGAGCAGCGCCGAGGACAGCCGCAGGGTGTGCGCGGCGACCACGTTGTCGTCGGCGAGGCCGTGCACGAGCATCATCGGCCGGGCCGGCTCCCGCGCGTCGACCAGACCGGCGTCCGTGACCAGGGAGTTCGCCGCGTAGACGGCCCCCTCCCGCTCGTCGGGCAGGCCCAGATAGCGCTCGGTGTAGTGGGTGTCGTAGAGCCGCCAGTCCGTCACCGGCGCGCCCACCACGGCCGCGTGGAACACGTCCGGCCGCCGCAGCGCCGCGAGCCCCGCGAGATAGCCGCCGAAGGACCAGCCGCGGATCCCCACCCGCCCGAGGTCCAGCGGGAAGTCCGCGGCGAGCGCCTGGACGGCCGCCACCTGGTCGTCGAGCGCCAGCGTCAGCCGGTCGCGCACCGACTTCTCCCACGCGGGGGAGCGGCCCGGCATGCCCCGCCCGTCCGCCACGACCACCGCGAAACCCTGCTCGGCGAACCACTGCGACGTCAGGTACGCGTTGTGCGCGGCGAGCACCCGCTGGCCGTGCGGACCGCCGTACGGGTCCATGAGCACCGGCAGCGGCCCGTCGCCCGCCGACCACCACGAGGGCAGCAGCACCGCGCACGGGATGCGCCGCTCGCCCGCCTCGACGAGCCGCGCCCGGGCCGTCAGCACCGGCCGCTGCGCGTGCGAGACGACCTCGGCGAGCTGCTTGCCGTCCCGCAGCACCCGCGCCACGCTCCCCGGCGCGTCCGGCCGGGCCGAGGACAGCACCACGACCGCGCCGCAGCGCACCGCCGCGTGCACGCCGGGCGCCTCGGAGACCCGCTCCACGCCCCGTTCACCCACGCGGTACACATGGATCTCACCCGTCTCGGCGGACTCGGCCGCCTCACCCGTGGACGCCGAGATCAGGACATCTTCCGCGCCGACGTCGAGCACCGCCCGGACGTGCAGCCGTCCGTCCGTCAGGACCCGGTCGCCGACCGCGAGCGCGCGCACCCCGCCCTCGTCCGTGATCCGCACGAGCTTCCCGTCCGGCGTCCAGGCCGGCACCCCGCCGAAGAGTTCCAGCCAAACCGGATCCTCGTCCACATGCACCGCCGTCGTCGCCCCCGACTCCGGGTCGACCGTCAGGAACGCCTGCGTCCGCTGGTCCCGCGCCTGCACGAGCAGCAGCGGGGCACCCGCCGCCGACCAGTGCACCCGGGCCAGATACGGGAAGGAGGCCCGGTCCCACAAGACCTCGGTGCGGTTTCCGGACAGATCCACGACGAAGAGCCGGACCTCCGCGTTCGGCGTCCCCGCCGCCGGGTAGGCCACCTGCTGCGGCTCCCGCCCCGGATGCGCCGGATCGGCGATCCACCAGCGCCGCACCGGCCGCTCGTCCACCCGTGCGACCAGGAGCCGGTCCGAGTCCGGCGCCCACCAGAAGCCGCGCGAGCGGGACATCTCCTCCGAGGCCGCGAACTCCGCGAGCCCGTACGTGACCCCGTCCGCCTCCGTCGCCGGATCCGGCTCCGCGAGCGCCCGGTCGCCCGTCCCGCCCGCCCCGGTCACCCGCAGCGCCCCGCCCGCCGCGTACGCCACGAGCCGCCCGTCCGGCGACGGCCGGGGGTCGATCACCGGGCCCGGCACCGGCAGTTCGCGGGCCGTGCCCGCCCGCAGCTCCGCCGTGAACAGCCGCCCCGACAGCGCGAACGCCGCCAACTCCACGGCCGCGTCCACCGCGTAGCCCACCACGCCCGCCGAGCCCTCGCGGCTGCGCTCCCGGCGCGCCCGCTCCTCCGGCGACAACTCCTCTGCCGCGCCCGCGAGCAGCGCCTCCGGATCCGCCGCCGGCCGCTCCACGCCCTCCTTCAGGTCGAGCACCCAGAGCCGGTGCGTGCGGTCCGTCCCCGAACCGGAGCGGACGAACACCACCCGCTCGCCGTCCGGCGACGCGGTGAACGCGCGCGGTGCGCCCAGAGTGAACCGCTGTGTCCTGGCGTACTGACGGGGAAACGAGATCTGCTCGTGAGACGAAGTCATGTGACCGAAACTAGCGTCCGTGCGCCCCCTCATGCCCCCGTACACCGATCGATGCGATGGCACGGATAGTTATGATCCGTAGCGCTAGGTGGGTAAGCATCCATCAGGCACATGCCAAGAGAACGTCCGACCGAACCATCCGACCGAACGTCCTACCGAAGAAGTGTGGAGGTGAACCGCCGTGGCACTCTCGATCTCGGTGGTGGTGCTGCTGGCGATCGTCGTCTTCCTGCTGATCCGGAAATCCGGGCTCAAGGCCGGTCACGCGGCCGTCTGCGCGCTCCTGGGCTTCTACCTGGCCAGCTCCACCATCGCCCCGTCGATCAAGACGCTCACGACCAACGTGGCCAGCATGATCGGCGGCCTCAAGTTCTGACCTGCCGGGTTCCGCGTGGCCCCGCCTCGTAGGCTGGGGCCATGACGGATCTCCCAGCCCGTCGGCTGCTCCTGGTGCACGCGCACCCGGACGACGAGTCGATCAACAACGGCGCCACCATGGCCAGGTACGCGGCCGAGGGTGCCCTCGTGACCCTGGTGACCTGCACCCTGGGCGAGGAGGGCGAGGTCATCCCGCCCGAGCTCGCCCACCTCGCGCCCGACCGGGAGGACCGGCTCGGCGCCCACCGCGCGGGCGAACTCGCCGCCGCCATGAAGGAGCTGGGCGTCACCGACCACCGCTTCCTCGGCGGCCCCGGACGCTTCCGCGACTCCGGGATGATGGGCGCGGAGCAGAACCACCGCCCGAACGCCTTCTGGAACACGGACGTCGACACGGCCGCCCCGTACCTCGTCGAGATCGTCCGCGAGGTCCGTCCCCAGGTCCTCGTCACCTACGACCCCGACGGCGGCTACGGCCACCCCGACCACATCCAGGCCCACCGGGTCGCCATGCGCGCCGCCGAGCTCGCCGCCGACCCCGCGTACCGCCCGGACCTCGGCCCCGCCCACACCATCGCCAAGATCTACTGGAACCGGATCCCGCGCCCGGTCGCCGAGGCCGGCTTCGCCCGGCTCGACGCCGAGGGCTCGGTCTTCCCGGCCGCCGCCTCGATCGCCGACCTGCCCGGCGTCGTCGACCCGTCGCGCATCACCACCGAGATCGACGGCGGGACCGGCGACGGGCCGAGCGACGGGCGCGGAGAGGCGGCCGGCGGCGCGACCCCGCACGCGGCCCGCAAGACGGCCGCCATGGCCGTCCACGCCACCCAGATCGCCGTCGACGGCCCCTTCTTCGCCCTCTCCAACAACCTGGGCCAGCCCGTCCAGACCACCGAGTACTACGAGCTCGTCCAGGGCGCGTCCGGCGCGCCCGCGGGCGAACACGAGACCGACCTGTTCGCCGGGCTGACCGAGGCGGAGGCGGGCGCATGAGCGGCATCGGCGCGGGCGCCCGATATGCCTGGTACGCGGGGCTGTTCGTCCTCGGCCTGCTCGTCGGCACCGCCGGCTCGCTCGTCCAAGCCGCCTGGTTCCCGGCCGGGTTGCTCCTCGCCCTGCTCGCCACCGCCGCACTCTTCTACGGCGGCCGGCGCGCCACCGGCAACCAGCTCGGCGTCGCCGCGGCGGGCGCCGGCTGGCTCGTCGCCATCGTGCTGCTCAGCTTCGGACGCCCGGAAGGCGACGGCCTGTTCGGCGGCGGGCTCGGCGAGATGGTGTTCCTGCTCGGCGGCATGGCCGTCGCTGTGATGTGCGCCACGATGACCCGCCTCGCCCCGCCGCCGGCCTGACCGGCCCCGTCCAAAGCCCGAGTTGGCGGGCGGCGAATTGACGGGAGAGTGTCTTGACTTCGGCCGGATTGCCCGTGGCGGATCCCCGCCGGGTCGGGTGCCGATCGGCGGCGGCCAGTATGGTGGTGCGCGCCGCCGACCGCCCGAATCACCACGAGCATCAGCGAGAGCGGGCGGCGGAGCCAACCGGGAGATCCTGCTTTGAGTCGTGAAACTGGTCGAGAGACAGACCGTTCGTCCTCCGGCGCCCAGGGGCGCGGCGGGGCCGCGTACCCCTCGGGCACTCCGCCGTACGGGCTCCGCCCGGGCCAGGAGGGCGCCGAGGACGCCGCCGGCGCACCGCCGGAGGAGCCCAAGACCGAAACCACGCTGACCACCCGCATCCGGATCAACATCCCGGGTTCGCGGCCGATCCCGCCCGTCGTCGTCCGCAAGCCGGTCGGCGACGGCGGTGCCCCCGCGGACGACCGGGCCGCGCGCGCCGCCGACGTCGAGCGCATCGCCTCCGGCGTACGGCCCGAGCCCGAGCCCGTCCGCCCGGAGCCCGCCCCCGAGCCGGAGCCGGCCGCGCCGGACGCGGCGGGCGACAAGCCGGCCAGCGACTGGTTCGCCCCGCGCAAGGCGTCCGCGGCCCCCGCGCCCGCCGCCCCCGCGCCGAAGCCCGCCCCGGCCCCCGCCGCCCCGACCGGCCCCCGCGCCCTCGGCGCCGGCCCGTCGGCGCCCGTCGGCGCCCCCGGCTTCACCGGCTCCGCCTCCGACGGCGTCCCGTCCGGCGCCGGCACCACCCAGAGCATGCCGATCGTCACCCTGCCGACCGTCGGCCCCGCCGGCACGCCGCCGCAGGGCACCCCGATCGTCGACCCGATGGCCGCCGCGCCCGCCAACCCGCTCTACGACGACGGCCCCGGCCGCACCCCGGCCGCCGGCACGCCCGTCCTCGGCGGCCCCGCGGCCCCCACCGGCCCGACCACCGGCCCGGTCACGGGCACCAGCCCGGTCGCGGGCCCGGGCAGGCCGCGCGGCGGCGCGCCCCGCGGCGGCCAGCCGCGAGGCCCCCAGGGCGGGCCCCAGGGCCCCGGCCCGCAGGGTGCCGGTCCGCAGGGTCCCGGCCTGCAGGGTCCCGGTCCGCAGGGCCCCGGTCCGGCGTACGCCGACGGCGCGCCCCGGCTGTCCGACGACACCGCGATCCTCACCCCGCAGCCCCCGGCGCCCGTCCCGGGCCCGGTCACCGGTCCGATGACCGGCGGCGGCAACGTCTCCGGCGCCACGCTCAACAGCGGTCCCTTCGGCCGCACCGACGGCCCGGACCTGACGCCCCGTATCCCCGAGCGCGACGACACGGCCCCGGCCCCCGCCCCGGCCGCCCCGCGCCCGACCCCGGCGTCCACGGCCAAGCCCGTGAAGAAGCGCTCCAAGCTCGTCCTCGCCTGCGTCGGCGTCATCGGCCTCGCCGGCGTCGCCTACGGCGCCGGGCTCCTCCTCAACCACGCCGACGTCCCCAAGGGCACCACGGTGCTCGGCGTCGACGTCGGCGGCGGGACGAAGGAGGAGGCCGTCGCCAAGCTCGACGAGGTCCTCGGCAAGCGCGCCAACGCGCCGCTCCAGCTCAGCGTCGGCGGCGAGAAGGTCGAACTCGCCCCCGACAAGGCCGGCCTCGCCCTGGACACCCAGGAGACCGTGCGCGCGGCCTCGGGCAGCGACTACAACCCCGTCTCCGTCATCGGCTCCCTCTTCGGCGGCGAGCGGGTCGCCCAGCCGGTCTTCCCGATCGACGAGGAGAAGCTGGCCGTCGCCCTCACCGACCTCTCCGGCAGCTCCGGCACGGTCACCGAGGGCACGATCCTCTTCTCCCCGGGCAAGGCCACCCCGGTCGAGGGCAAGGCCGGCAAGGGCATCGACGTCCAGCGCGCCGTGATCTCGGTCAAGGACGCCTACCGCGCCCAGGTCCAGACCGGCCTCGCCAAGACCGTCGAACTGCCCGTCGTCACCCGCCGGCCGACCGTCACCAAGGCCGAGCTCGACCGCGCCATGGAGGAGTTCGCCCGGCCCGCGATGTCCGGCAACATCACCATCGAGGCCGGCGGCAAGAAGATCGACTTCGGCCCGAACCGCTCCCTGCCGAAGATCCTCTCCATGAAGGCCGTCGACGGCCGCCTGGTCGAGGTCTACGACAAGAAGGCGATCAACGAGCTCCTCGACGGCGTCTTCGACGGCGTCATGATCACCAAGGGCGACGGCAGCAAGCACCAGGTCTCCGCCGACGACGTCGCCTTCGTGATGCGCGACGCGCTGCGCGGCAAGACGAAGGCCGAGCGCACCAAGTCGATCGACCTCTCGGGCAACGGCTGACGGCCACGCGCTGATACGAGGAGGAGCCCCCACCCGTGACGGGTGGGGGCTCTTCTCGCTCCTCGGCGCCGCCGATCGACGACACCGGCTCCTGGGCCGGACGGGTCCCGGCGACGCGACGCGCCTCAGAACCAGTGCAGGCAGTGCGGCTTGCGCTCCGTGCCGAAGAGGGTGTCGGCCCGGGCCGGCGCGTCCGGGTGGTGGGCGCGGATGTGGCCCGCTCTGACGAGGGTGCTCGGGGTCGTGCCGCCCAGGTAGAGCGAGGACAGGTCGCTGACGTCCAGGGAGAGGTCGGGCGAGCGGTCCGTGGGGACGCAGGTGGCCCTGCCGTCGCGGACGGTGAGGAGCCAGCGGCCGCGCTCGGCGAGGAACGGGTCGTCGACGTCGAGGACGAGCTCGCCGTCGGTGGACCAGCCGCGGGCGGTCAGCGCGCGCGGGACGTCCAGGATCCGCACCCAGAGCCAGTCGGTGTCGCCGCTCGCCTCGCCGGCCCGGAAGTCGGCGAGCTGCCAGCGCAGCGGGTGCTCGTACGGGAGGTGCTTGAACACGACCTCGGTGACCAGGTCGTGGCCGAGCGCGAAGCGGGCCAGGGCCGTGAAGGCGGCGTCGCCGGTGGCGACGGTCTCGTCGACAGTGAGGGTGCTGTCGGCGCGGGAGTAGGCGGCGTAGCCGTCCGGGACGCCGTCGGCGTCGCGGTGGACGGCGATGTAGCGCGGCGCGGCGGCGACGGGCGGCCGTCCGGCGCCCCGGGTCCACCAGCGGTGCGGCCGGGACAGCGCGCCGGGCTGGGCGCGGCGGTAGCGGTCGTAGACCTCTTCGAGGACGTCACCGCACTCGGCGCGCCGCAGCACCTCGACCGAGCCCGTGGCCGAGCCCGAGCCCGTGGCCGAGTCTGTGCCCGTGTCCGAGCCCGTGGCTCTGGACGGCGTCCCGGTGGCGGGCACCCCGCCCGCCCGGGGTGCGGCGAACGCCGCCTTGTGGCGCTGCACCGTCAGCCGGCCCGTGTACGTCGCCGGGCCGTAGCCGTACCTGCGGTAGATCACCGCCTCGGAGGCCAGCAGCACCGAGAGGAACTCCCCGCGCTCCCGCAGCCCGTCGAGCTGGTGCCGCATCATCGCCGTGAGCACGCCTTGGCGGCGGTGCGTGGGCAGCACGCCCACGCAGGTCACCCCGGCGGCCGGGGCGATGATCCCGCCGGGCAGGGTGAGCTCGAAGGAGTACGCGCCGGCGGTGCCGACGGGACGGCCCCCGTCCGTCGTGGCGAGCAGGCAGCGGTCCGGTTCGAGCGCCGCCCACCAGACCCCGCCGCCGTTCTCGTCCGGGGTCTCCGGGACCATCCCGAAGGCGGCGTGGAGGGTGTCGACGAAGACGCCGAGGTCCTGTTCGGTCGTGGAACGGATCCGCATGCCTGTCGCTGTCTCCCCGGTTCGTGGTGCCCCGCCCCAGTGCATCGGCGGCCCGCGGCCCGGTCAACCGAATTACGGTCGGCACACCGGACGCCGGTCGGGTCGGCTGCCGGGCATGTCAGCCCCGAGGGCCCGCTCCGCCCGTGCGTGCTCTACCGGATCCGTCGCGGCGACGCTCACGAGGTCCCGTAGCCGTCGGCCGCGCCTCAGCTCGGCCGCGCCTCAGCTCGGCCGCGCCTCAGTTCAGCCGCGCCCGCGCCGCTTTCGCCCGCTGCCTGATCGTCTCCGCCGCGCTCGGTTCGACGGCGTCCATGACCGTCGCGTACGCCTCCATCTCCGCCGCGCCCGTGAGGAAGTCGCCGCGCTGGACGAGGAGTTCGGCACGCTCGTAGCGCAGCCGGGCCGGGTGCGAGGGGAGCAGGAGGGAGAGCTCGACGGCCCAGAGGGCGACGGCGGAGCGCTCGGGGCGGGCGGCGGCCCAGGCGCGGATGTTGTTGAGGATGCGGAGCACGATCGCGGGGGCCGTCGCGGGCCGCAGCATCGCCGGGTCGAGGGCCTCGCCGGTGGCGCTCGCGACGAGGAGTTCGGCGTCGGTGGCAGTCATGGGCCGGCCGCCCGCGAACGGGTCGGCGAGGTGGAGTTCGGCCGGGTCGCCGAAGCCGACGACGAAGTGGCCGGGCAGCCCGAGCCCGTACACCGGCGCACCGGCCCGCCGGGCGACCTCCAGCCACACCACGGAGAGCAGGATCGGCAGCCCGCGCCGCCGCCGCAGCACCTCGTGCAGCAGCGAGGACTCCAGGCGCTGGTAGTCGGCGGTCACGCCCTGGAAGCCCGCGCGCCGGCCGAGCAGCTCGGCGAGGGCCGCGACCCAGGCATCGGCGCCGCGGGTCCCGTACGGGACGAGCCCGGCGAGCCGGTCGAGTTCGATCTCGGCGAGGTCCAGGTCGGCCTGCGTCACCGTGGGGTCGGCGACGGCGCCGACGAGCAGACAGAGCCGGGCGAGGTCGGGCCGCTCGGACCTGGCCTCCTCGGCGAACTCGCGCCGCCAGTCGGTCACCCCGCTCCCGTCCCCGCCCCCGTGCGCCTCGCCGCTCCCGTGAGACCCGCCGCAGCCGTGCGCCTCGCCGCCCCCGCGCGCCCCGTCGTCGTCGCCCTCGGCGCCTGCCCCGGTCACGCCTCGGTCCCGGTCCCTCGGTAGTGGTGGTAGTGGTGGTGCACGGTGAAACCCATCCCGTCGTACAGCGCCCGCGCGCCGTCGTTGTCCGACTCCACCTGGAGCCAGGCCGCCGAGGCGCCCTCGTCCAGGGCCCGGCGGGCGAGCGCGGTCATGACCGCCGTCGCGAGCCCGCGCCGCCGCTGGTCCGGACCGACCTCGACCGCCATGAAACCGGCCCAGCGTCCGTCGACCACCAGGCGTCCGATAGCCGCCGGTATGTCTCCCGTGCCCGGTACGGACGCGAACCACACACTCGGCCCGCTGCCGAGGACCTTCAGTACGTGCGGGCCGGGCTCGCCGAAGCGCTGGTAGCGGCGCAGCCACGGGTCGTCGACCGAGCGTGACAGCCGGACCCGCGACACGTCGGCGTCGAGGTCGCCGATCGGCGCGAGCCCGGCGATCCGCAGCTCCGCCGAGACCTCGCGGACCCAGCCGCGCCGCTCCAGCTCGGCGCTCAGCAGCTCCTGGGCGCCCTCCGCGCCGGTCGACGTCTGGATGTACGGGGGCAGCTCGCGCGCCGCGTACCACTCCCGTACGCGGGTCAGCGCCGCGTCCAGCGGTATGCCGGGGTCGCCGAGCGGCAGCACCGAGTTGGCCCGCCGGGTGAATCCGCCCGCGGCGCGCAGGGTCCACTCGCCGAGCGGTTCGCTCTCCAGCGGCTGCCACGCGCGCGCGGCGGCCCGGGCGAGCTCGGGGAAGGTGGCGGCGGGGCCGCGGCGGCGGGCCGGGGCGGCGGGGACGACCTTGCCCGCGGCGAGGGCGGATTCCGCGATCCGGACGGTCTGCCCGGTCCGGCGTGTGATCAGCAGCACACCCTCGTCCCATGATGTGAGAACCCCGACCGCGTCGGTGAATTTCTCCCCCGCCGCGACCGAGTCCGTCACGTACCGAACTGAGACACGTTTCCCCACGTCAGCAGCGGTAATTCGCACTTCGAGGCGTCCGCCATCGGTGAATTCCACAGCTTCTCAGCCCCTCCTGTTCGGATCGTCCCCAAGAACGGAGATACTAGGGGCGGGCATCGACGACACCGCGCTCCCGCGCAGACCAGCCCTATCGAGGAGGAACGACAGCGTGACCTACGTCATCGCGCAGCCTTGTGTCGACGTCAAGGACAAGGCGTGCATCGAGGAGTGCCCCGTCGACTGCATCTACGAGGGCCAGCGGTCCTTGTACATCCACCCGGACGAGTGCGTCGACTGCGGGGCCTGTGAGCCGGTCTGTCCGGTGGAGGCGATCTTCTACGAGGACGACACCCCGGAGGAGTGGAAGGAGTACTACAAGGCGAACGTCGAGTTCTTCGACGAGCTCGGTTCGCCCGGTGGTGCCTCCAAGCTCGGTCTCATCGAGCGCGACCACCCCTTCATCGCCGCCCTGCCGCCGCAGAACGGCTGATCGGACGATCATCCACCCTCGGTCCCGTACGGCGTCGCAGCCGCTGTACGGGACCGTTGTGTTCTCCGTACGTACGAGGAAGTGAGCCCCACCGTGAGCGCCCCCGTCTCTTCGCGTCTGCCCGTCTTCCCCTGGGACAAGCTGGAGCCCTACAAGGCGACCGCGTCCGCGCACCCCGACGGCATCGTGGACCTGTCCGTGGGCACGCCGGTCGACCCGGTCCCCGCGCTGATCCAGGAGGCCCTCGTCGCGGCGGCGGACTCGCCGGGCTATCCCACGGTGTGGGGCACCAAGGAGCTGCGCGACGCGCTCACCGGCTGGTGCGAGCGGCGACTCGGCGCCACCGGCTTCGCCCACGAGAACGTGCTGCCGGTCGTCGGCTCCAAGGAACTGGTGGCCTGGCTGCCGACCCAGCTCGGCCTCGGCGCGGGCGACACGGTCGCCTACCCGCGGCTCGCCTACCCGACCTACGAGGTCGGCGCGCGCCTGTGCGGCGCCACCCCCGTCGTCTACGACGCGGAGACATTCGCGAGTGACCCCGCGGGCACGGAGCTCGACCCGGCCGGCCTGAAGCTGCTCTGGCTCAACTCCCCGTCCAACCCGACCGGCAAGGTCCTCGGCAAGGACGAGCTGACCCGGATCGTCGCCTGGGCGCGCGAGCACGGCGTGCTCGTCTTCTCCGACGAGTGCTACCTGGAGCTGGGCTGGGAGGCCGACCCGGTCTCCGTGCTGCACCCGGACGTCTGCGGCGGCTCGTACGAGGGGATCGTCGCCGTCCACTCGCTCTCCAAGCGCTCCAACCTGGCCGGCTACCGCGCCGCCTTCGTCGCCGGTGACGCCGCCGTCCTCGGCGAGCTGCTCCAGATCCGCAAGCACGGCGGCATGATGACCGCCGCCCCGGTCCAGGCCGCCACCGTCGCCGCGCTCGGCGACGACGCGCACGTGGCCGAGCAGCGCGAGCGGTACGCGGCCCGGCGCGCCGCCCTGCGCGCGGCCCTGGAGGCGCACGGCTTCCGGATCGAGCACAGCGAGGCCAGCCTCTACCTGTGGGCGACCCGCGACGAGCCCTGCTGGGACACCGTGGCCCACCTGGCCGAGAAGGGCATCCTGGTCGCGCCCGGCGACTTCTACGGCGAGGCCGGCGAGCGCTTCGTGCGGGTGGCCTTCACGGCGACCGACGAGCGGGTCGAGGCCGCCGTGAAGCGCCTGGGCTGACCGCGCACGCACGGGAGGGCCCGGGGAGCATCACGCTCCCCGGGCCCTCCTGTTTTCCGCGCCGTGGATCAGCCGCCGAGCGGCAGGCCGCCCATCAGCTGGCCGGTCGGCAGCTTGCCGAGCGCGCCGCCGGTCGGGGCCTCGGCCTGCTCGGTGACGGTGCCGGTGGTCCGGCCGACGGTGTCGGTCGCCTGGCCCGCGGCGTTGCCGCCGGTGAGCTTCTGCGCGGCCGGGACCTTGTTCGCGACGCCGGTCGCGGTGCCGAGGGCGCCCTCGGCACCGGCCTTGTCCAGCGAGGTCAGACCCGACAGGGCGCCGGTGGGCGCGAGCGACGGTTCCGCGGCGACGGCGGAGCCGGCCGCCGCGACCACGGGGGCCGCTCCGGCCGCGACGAGCAGGGCGGCCTGGGCGATCCGGCGGGTCAGGGGGAGGGACATGGTGCTCCTTCGACGAGGGGACGTGAGGACGTGTACGCGGTGACAACCGGCCCCGGGGCGGGGGAGGTTGCGGACGCCGAAGGCAAAGACTGGGTAATGCGTCGTATTGTCGTGCGGGGAGGAAAGCGGACGAACACCGCAGAGCGAGCGGGGTTGGTGAACCGTCACTTCCCTTGCCCCGCAAGGATCTTGCGGTGACATGACAGGGTGATGTGAACCCTTCCGGAGGGGCGGGAGGCGCGCCGGGCACGCGACACCTTCGGGGGATACCTCGCACGACTGCCCGTACGCCCCGCACGCACGCCCCGCACCTGCGCCCCACCCGTAGGACGCTCTCGTGCGGTCGCCCTCGCGGGGTCGCTTTCGTACGGCCGCCGGCGGGCGCCGGATCTCGCGGGGCCCGTCCCGTACGGACGCTCTCGTACGGCGCTCTCGTACGGACCCTCTCGCCGGCCGGTCTCGTACGGCCGCCGGTCCGCCGCTAGCCCGCCGCGAGCCTCAGCCGCACCGACGAGCCGTCCGTGCCCCGGTCGCGGTCGCCGCCGTCCGCCGTCGACCACCCGCCCGCCGAGTCGTCCGCGACCCACACCCGGTCCCCGTACGACACCTCCGTTATGCGCAGCTCGCCGGCCCGGGCCACGGCCCACTGCGCCAGCTCCCAGCCGCGCTGCTCGCGCGGGTCGCGCGACTCGCGCACCGGGAGCGTGAGCTCGACGGCCGAAACCGCCGCGTTCGCGCCGGCCGTGCCGCCGGCCGTCGGGGCGGGCCGGGGCGCGGTCTCCTTGCCGAAGGCCCTGACCACCTCGTCCCGGACCCGTACGGGATCGCCCGGGCGGCCCTTCCTGGTGTCGGCGGTGCAGCTCAGCGCGGCGGGCGCGCGGCCGGTCAGGGCGGCGGACAGGAGCGTGGCGTCCGGCTCGTGCTTCGCGTACGCCTGCGGGAAGCCGCTGCGCTGCACCTTCTGCGCCGCCACCGTCAGCGGCAGCCGCGAGTAGCCCGGGACCTTCTCGAGGTCCTCGTAGAACTTCGTCGACGAGTACACCGGGTCGAGGATCTGCTCCGGATCGCCCCAGCCCTGCGACGGCCGCTGCTGGAACAGGCCGAGCGAGTCGCGGTCGCCGTGCTGGATGTTGCGCAGCCCCGACTCCTGGATCGCGGTGGCGAGCGCGATCGTCACCGCGCGCTCCGGCAGGCCGCGGCTCGATCCGACGGCGGCGATCGTCGCCGCGTTGGACGCCTGCTCCGGAGTGAACTCGTACTGGTTCGCCCCGCTTCCGACCCGGCAGCGCGGCGCGCCCTTGCTGCCCGTGACGTAGTGCACCGTCACGTAGGCGACCAGGCCGAGGAGCACGGAGAACGCCGCCACGAACCGGGCGGCGCGGCCGCGGCGGGCGGGGGCGGGGACACGGCGGGGCTCGGACACGCGCCCCACCGTACTGGAGCCCGGGTTAGGGTCGGCACATGGCTGACACCGCTTCTCACCAGACCCCCGACGGCCGCCCGCTGGACCTGACGCTGGACGGCGCCGCGCTCACCGCGGTCCTCGTCGACTTCCCGTCCGTGAGCGGAACCGAGAAGCCGCTCGCCGACGCCATCGAGCAGGCCCTGCGCGGGCTTCCGCACCTCACCGTCGACCGGTACGGCAACAACGTCGTCGCCCGCACGAACCTGGGCCGCGAGGAGCGGATCGTCCTCGCCGGACACATCGACACCGTGCCGATCGCCGACAACGTGCCCTCGCGCCTCGACGACGAGGGCATCCTCTGGGGCTGCGGCACCACCGACATGAAGTCCGGCGTCGCCGTGCAGCTGCGCATCGCCGCCACCGTCCCCGAGCCCAACCGCGACCTCACCTTCGTCTTCTACGACAACGAGGAGGTCGCCGCCCACCTCAACGGCCTCGGCCAGATCGCCGACGCCCACCCGGACTGGCTCGCGGGAGACTTCGCCGTCCTGCTGGAGCCCTCCGACGGCCAGGTCGAGGGCGGCTGCCAGGGCACGCTCCGCGTCAAGCTGCGCACGACCGGCGAGCGCGCCCACTCCGCGCGCTCCTGGATGGGCTCCAACGCCATCCACGCCGCCGCCCCCATCCTCGACCGCCTCGCCGCCTACGAGCCCCGCAAGCCGGTCATCGACGGCCTGGAGTACCACGAGGGTCTCAACGCGGTCGCCATCGAGGGCGGCGTCGCGACCAACGTCATCCCCGACGAGTGCGTCGTCACCGTCAACTACCGCTACGCCCCCGACCTCTCCCCGGCCCAGGCCCTGGCCCACGTCCACGAGGTCTTCGCCGACTGCGGCGTCGCCGAGACGATCATCGACGACGAGAGCCCGGGCGCCCTGCCCGGCCTGTCCCACCCGGCCGCCGCGGCCTTCATGAAGGCGGTCGGCGGCGCCGCCCACCCCAAGTTCGGCTGGACCGACGTCGCCCGCTTCAGCGCGCTCGGCGTCCCGGCGGTCAACTACGGCCCGGGCGACCCGTTCTTCGCGCACAAGCGGGACGAGCACGTGCACGTCGACCGGATCCACCACTGCGAGGCGCGGCTGCGCGACTGGCTGACCGAGCTGCACTGACCCGCCCCGGCCCCGGCCGGCCACAGGATCACTGTCCGATTCCCGTAATTTCGCTTTTCTTCACCTCTGTGGACCTACCCTGACCGGGAAGATCAGAGAACGGTGAAAGGAGCGGACCATGGGTGTACCCGATGAGCCGAAGAAGCCGGAGGAGCAGCGCCTCGGACCGGTGCTCAGGCGTCGTGACCAGGTCCAGCCCGGCACCACCGACCAGCGTCTGCTCGACACCGAGGGCGACTCGGAGTGGGTGCACACCGACCCCTGGCGGGTCATGCGCATCCAGTCCGAGTTCGTGGAGGGCTTCGGGGCCCTCGCCGAACTGCCGAGCGCGATCAGCGTCTTCGGCTCGGCCCGCACGAAGCCGGGCACGCCCGAGTACGAGGCGGGCGTACGGCTCGGCCGCGCGCTCGTCGAGGCGGGCTTCGCGGTGATCACCGGCGGCGGCCCGGGCGCCATGGAGGCGGCGAACAAGGGCGCCCGGGACGCCAAGGGCGTCTCGGTCGGCCTCGGCATCGAGCTCCCCTTCGAGCAGGGCCTCAACCCGCACGTCGACATCGGCGTGAACTTCCGCTACTTCTTCGTCCGCAAGACGATGTTCGTGAAGTACGCGCAGGGCTTCGTCGTCCTGCCGGGCGGTCTCGGCACCCTCGACGAGCTCTTCGAGGCCCTGACCCTCGTCCAGACCCGCAAGGTCACCCGCTTCCCGATCGTCCTCTTCGGGTCGGAGTACTGGAAGGGGCTCGTCGACTGGCTCCGCGACTCGGTCGTCGCGGGCGGCAAGGCATCGGAGCACGACCTGCTGCTCTTCCACGTGACGGACGACGTGGACGAGGCGGTGTCCCTGGTGTCGAAGGAGACGGGCCGCTAGGCGGAATGGGCCCGTCCGGGCGTCCCCCCCCACGTCCCTCGGGCGCAGGGGGAGTCCGAGGACCCGTGGCGGGGGCGGAGCCCCCGGTCCGGGAAGGGGCGGGGTGGGGTGAGGCGGGGGAAGAGCCCGCCGCAGGCGCCCCGCCCTCCTCCCGCGCCCGTCCGACTACGCCAGTCCCCGCCGTGCCACCGCCGGCGGCCGGTGCCCGGCGATGGACGCCACCATGTCGAGCACCTGACGCGTTTCGGCGACCTCGTGCACCCGGTACACCTGGGCGCCGAGCCACGCGCTCACCGCCGTCGTCGCCAGCGTGCCGAGCAACCGCTCCTTCACCGGCCGGTCCAGCGTCTCGCCCACGAAGTCCTTGTTGGACAGCGATACGAGCACGGGCCAGCCCGTCTGCGCCATCTCGCCGAGCCGCCGGGTCGCCTCCAGGCTGTGTCGGGTGTTCTTCCCGAAGTCGTGGCCGGGGTCGATCATGATGCCGTCGCGCCGCACGCCCAGCGCGGCCGCGCGCTCCGCGAGGCCGATGGTCACCCGCAGGATGTCGGCCATCACGTCCTCGTACTCGACCCGGTGCGGCCGGGTGCGCGGCTCGACGCCGCCCGCGTGGGTGCAGACGAGCCCGGCGCCGTACTTCGCGGCGACCTCGGCGAGCCGCGGGTCGACGCCGCCCCACGCGTCGTTCAGCACGTCCGCGCCGGCCTCGCAGACCGCCTCGCCGACGTCCGCGCGCCAGGTGTCGACGCTGATGACGACGTCGGGGTGGCGGCGCCGGACCTCGGCGACGAAGCCGACCGTGCGCCGGGCCTCCTCCTCGGCGGTGACCTCCTCGCCGGGGCCCGCCTTGACGCCGCCGATGTCGATGATCGCCGCGCCCTCGGCCACGGCCTGCTCGACCCGGGCGAGCGCCGGCTCGTCCTGGAAGGTGGCCCCCTGGTCGTAGAAGGAGTCCGGGGTCCGGTTCACGATCGCCATGATCACCGGCTCGTGGGGTCCGAATTCCCGCCGTCCCAAGCGCAGCATCCCTTATGTCCTCCGTCGCGACCGGCCGCCTGCATCGTCTGCGACCCTAACTGTCGGTGGCGCATGGCACGATCGGCACGGGACGTTTTCCACGCACGGAAGACTGACGGGGAAAGGCGCGCAGGTGTTCTGGTTTCTGCTGATCACGATGGTCGTGGTCGTCGCGGCGGTCACCCTGGCCGTGGTCGGCGGTGGCGAGAGCGAGGTGCTGCCGGAGGTGGCCCCCGAGCAGCTGGTGGACCCGCTGCCCGCGGCCCGGCCGGTCGGCCAGGCCGATGTCGAGGCGCTGCGGCTGCCGGTCGCGGCCCGTGGCTACCGGATGGCGGACGTCGACGACGTCCTCGGCCGGCTCGGCGCCGAGCTGGCGGAGCGGGACTCGCGGATCGCCGGCCTGGAGGCGGCGCTCGCCACCGCCCGGTCCGGCGGCGAGAGAGGCGAGCGGGACGAGCGGGGCGAGGAGGACGAGGCATGAGCGACGTGAGCACGGAGCCGGCCGTGGGCCTGGCCGTCGCCGGTCCGGACGGGCGGCTGCGCTGCCCGTGGGGCCTGTCGACCGAGGACTACGTGGCGTACCACGACGAGGAGTGGGGCCGCCCGGTCCACGGCGACGACGCGCTGTTCGAGCGGCTGTGCCTGGAGGCGTTCCAGTCCGGCCTGTCGTGGATCACGATCCTGCGCCGCCGCGAGGGCTTCCGGAAGGCGTTCTCCGGCTTCCGGATCGCCGACGTGGCCCGTTTCACCGACGCCGACCGCGAGCGGCTCCTCGCCGACGAGGGCATCATCCGCAACCGCGCCAAGATCGACGCCACCCTGGCCAACGCCAAGCTGCTCGCCGGCTGGGACCCCGGCGAGCTCGACGCGCTGATCTGGTCGTACGCGCCGGATCCGGCGACCCGCCCGGCGCCGCTCACGATCGGCGACGTGCCGGCGGTGACGGACGAGTCGACGGCGCTGTCCAAGGACCTGAAGAAGCGCGGCCTGCGCTTCATCGGCCCGACGACGGCCTACGCGCTGATGCAGGCGTGCGGCCTGGTCGACGACCACGTCACCGGCTGCATCGCGCGCGGCCGGGCCTAGGGCGCGAGCCGGCCAGGTCCTGACGGCCCGGGGCGGGGGCCGGTGGCTGGGCGGCCTTAGCGGCCCAGGTACTTCGGCTTCTCCTTGGCGATGAACGCCTGCACCGCGATCCGGTGGTCCTCGGACCCGCCGGCCTTCGTCTGGAGCTCGTCCTCCTTGTCGAGGGCCTCGCTGAGGGAGTGGTCCGCGCCGTAGGCGAGGGACTCCTTGAGGGCCGCGTAGGCGACCGTCGGGCCGGCGGCCAGCTTGCGGGCGACCTTCGCGGCCTCCTCGGCGAGCGCATCGGCCGGTACGAGCTTGTTGACGATGCCCAGCTCGTACGCCTCCCGCGCGCTGATCGTGCGCGGGAAGAGCAGCAGGTCGGAGGCGCGGCTGTGGCCGACGAGCCGGGGCAGCGTCCAGGACATGCCGGAGTCGGCGGTGAGCGCCACGCCGGCGAAGGCGGTGCTGAAGGAGGCGGTCTCGGCGACCACGCGGTAGTCGGCGGCGAGCGCGAAGCCGAAACCGGCTCCGGCGGCCACGCCGTTCACACCCGCGACGACCGGCTTGGCCATCCCGGTGAGCGCCCGCACGATCGGGTTGTAGTGGTCGCGGACCGTGTTCATGGTGCTGCTGGTGCCGGACTCCTGGTCCTGCTGCAGCAGTCCGATGTGCTCCTTCAGGTCCTGGCCCACGCAGAACGCGCGGTCGCCGGCCGCAGTGAGCAGCACCGCCCGTACGGCCGGATCGGCGGCCGCCGCCTCCGCCGCGTCGCGCAGGGCGACCTTGGCCGCCACATTGAGGGCGTTCATCGCCTCGGGGCGGTTGAGGGTGATCGTGGCGAGCCCGTCGTTCACGTCGTAGAGGACCGTGTCGGCCATCGAGGCTTCCCTTCGCGTCTGCGCTTCGTCGCGTTGTGTGACCTGCTCAGCATGGCGGAGATCACCCCCGTCGCACATGTGAGCTGCGTCAAAGAATCGCCGTCCGGGGGCCCGTCGAGCACCGACCGAGGGCGGCGAAGTATCGCAGGTGGATCGGCGAAATGTGCGGCTTTGTGAAAGCGCGTTGCGGAAGCGATGCCACCTGATGTTGGTCATCGGGTCCTGTGATGCGGGATAATGACCTGGAAGCAATCGTGTTCGATGCTGACGATGAGCTGGTTTCAGGAAGGGGAACGAGCATGGCGGCCATGAAGCCGCGGACGGGTGACGGCCCGCTCGAGGTGACCAAGGAGGGGCGGGGCATCGTCATGCGCGTTCCGCTCGAAGGCGGCGGCCGGCTCGTCGTCGAGCTGACCCCGGACGAGGCGAAGGCGCTCGGCGACGCCCTGAAGGACGTCGTCGGCTAGGACAAGCCTGACGCGAATTTCCGCTTCTGCCCCGGTCCGGTACCCACCGCGCCGGGGCAGTGGTGCGT
Organism: Streptomyces sp. NPDC004327; assembly: GCF_042873935.1. Classification (NCBI taxonomy): domain Bacteria; kingdom Bacillati; phylum Actinomycetota; class Actinomycetes; order Kitasatosporales; family Streptomycetaceae; genus Streptomyces; species Streptomyces sp. NPDC004327. The sequence continues at coordinate 55,787 of NZ_JBIAME010000014.1, forward strand.
CAGGGGCCGGTCGGGGCGGTAGGCCTCCGGGCCGGGAAGGGGCGGGAAGGGCCGGGCCGGGAAGGGGCGCCGAGGGGCGCCAGGGGGCCGGGCCTGGAAGGGGAAGGGCGGGCCGGGAAGGGCCGGGGCCTACGTGCTGCGGCGCACCGCGCACAGCAGGCCGTCGCCCACCGGGAGGAGCGTCGGCAGCAGCTCCCGGCTCTCGCGCACCGTCCGCAGCAGCTCGCGTATCCGCTGCACCTCGGCCGGCTGGGCCGCCGAGTCGACCGTGCGGCCGTCGGCGAAGACGCCCTCGAAGCAGACCAGACCGCCAGGCCGGAGCAGGCGCAACGATTCAGCGAGGTAGTCCAGGAGCTCCAGCCGGTCGCCGTCGCAGAACACGAGGTCGTAGCCGCCGTCCGCGAGCCGGGGCAGCACCTCCAGGGCGCGGCCCGGGATGAAGCGGGCCCGGTTGCCGGCGAAACCCGCCGCGCGGAACGCCGCCTTCGCGTGCGCCTGCCGCTCCGGCTCCATGTCCACGGTGGTCAGCACCCCGTCCGGACGCATCCCGAGCAGCAGATAGATCCCGGACACGCCCGTGCCCGTACCGATTTCCGCCACCGCCTTCGCGTCCGCCGTCGCGGCCAGCAGGCGCAGCGCGGCACCGGTGCCCGGCGACACCGAGGGCAGTCCCGCCTCACGGGCCCGCTCACGGGCCCAGCGGAGCGCTTCGTCCTCGGCGACAAAGGCGTCGGCGAACGCCAGGCTCGTCTGCCGGTTGGCGGAAATGGCCCTCTCCTTGTTCCCGTGGCTGACCCGTAGTTGACGCAGGCGTCGACTGTATCCGCTGGACGCGGGAACCCGCAGATGGGACCGCGCGTTCATACGGAGAGGAAGCGAGGAGGACGTCGGCGCGAGCCGGATCCAAATTCGCGTAAAGATTCTTATCCGGAGCTAACGGGCGAGGTGGCTATGGTAGGGGCTCCACTGGACACCACCAGAGCCGACAGGGGAGGTGCGGCTGCGCCTGTGGATCGGAGAAGAGGGCTTCGGCGCCTTCTCGGATCGGCGGGTGAGCCGAAATCCGTGACCGACACCGCTGACCGTTCCCGCATCGCCGAATCCGCTCCCACCACCGCGACCTTCGCATCGGACGCGGAATCGCAGGCGTGGACTCCGCCCAGCTGGGAGGAGATCGTCAGCACGCACAGTGGCCGGGTCTACCGCCTCGCCTACCGCCTGACGGGCAATCAGCACGACGCCGAGGACCTGACCCAGGAGGTCTTCGTCCGGGTCTTCCGCTCGCTGTCGTCCTACACGCCGGGCACCTTCGAGGGCTGGCTGCACCGCATCACCACGAACCTGTTCCTGGACATGGTGCGCCGCAAGCAGCGCATCCGCTTCGACGCGCTCGCCGACGACGCCGCCGAGCGGCTGCCCAGCCGCGAGCCCTCCCCCCAGCAGGCGTTCAACGACACGCACTTCGACGCCGACGTCCAGCAGGCCCTCGACACCCTCGCGCCGGAGTTCCGCGCCGCCGTCGTGCTCTGCGACATCGAGGGACTGTCGTACGAGGAGATCGCCGCGACCCTCGGCGTGAAGCTCGGCACCGTCCGCAGCCGCATCCACCGCGGCCGCTCCCACCTGCGCAAGGCGCTCAAGCACCGCTCGCCCGAAGCGCGCGCGGAGCGGGCCCTCGCCGCCGTGGGCTGGGAGGCGAGCACGGCGTGAGTGGCACCAGTCCGTCACCGACCCCCGCGGAGCACCACCTCGGGGACCGGCTCGCCGCGCTCGTCGACGGCGAGCTCGGCCATGACGCCCGCGAGCGGGTCCTCGCCCATCTGGCGACCTGTCCGAAATGCAAGGCCGAGGCCGACGCCCAGCGCAGCCTCAAGACCGTCTTCGCGTCCGCCGCGCCCCCGCCGCCCTCCGAGGGGCTGCTGGCGCGCCTCCAGGGGCTGCCGGGGGGACCGACCGACCAGGGGGGCCCTTTCGACGAGCTCCTGCGCGCCGGCGGCGTCCGAGCTGACGGCTTCGCCACGGCGGCCCCGCTCACCGTGGACACCGGATTCCGCATCCACGAGGTCGGCGTCGCCGACCGCTCGTCAGGACGCGGCCGGCGCTTCGCCTTCGTGGCGGCCAGCGCCGTCTCGTTCGCGGCGATCGCGCTGAGCGGCTCCCTGCCGCTCGACGCGCGCGGCGGCCAGGGCACCGGCAGCAACGTGACACCGCTGCGGGCGCCCGCGACCTTCGCGTCGGGCTCGCGCCGCGGCGACCAGACGCCGTCGCCCGCGGCGCCGACGGTCCTGCCGGCCCGGCTCGAACTGTCCCCGTTCGCCCGCCCGGTGAACCCCGCCCTGCGGATCGCCTACGCGCCCGCACCCTCCCCGACCGCCACCCCCGCCCCCGGCCCCTCCCACCGCTGACCGGCGACCTGGTTGAATCCTGGGGCTGGGGCGCGCCGCCCGACGATCCGGGCGGCGCGGACAGGTCATCTGTTGCGGGGAGAGCATGAAGAACGGGAAGCCGACATGGTGGAGCCGGCCGTCGACCACGTCCACCGACACGCCCGCCGGACCTCCTGAGCCGACGGACGACAGCGACTTCACGCTGGCGGCGCCGGTGACGGAGCCGGTGACGGAACCGCTTCCCGTGGCCGAGCCCGGGCCCGCGCCCGCGCCGGCCTCGGAGATCACCGAGGAGCCCGCGCCGACCGAGCCCGGGCCCGAGGCCCCGGCCGCCGTGTCCGTCGCGGAAGCGACGCCCGAGCCCGTACGCGCGCCGGTACCCGCGCCCGAGCCCGTACCCGCGCCCGTCGCGGAAACCCCGCATGCCGCGGAAACCCCGCCCGTCGCCGAAACCCCGCATGCCGCGGAAACCCCGCAGGCCGTCGAAACGCCTCAGACGCCTCAGACGCCTCAGACGGCACAGACCCCTCAGACGGCCCCTCAGGCACCTCAGACGCCCCTGCACGCCCCCGACCCGTACGCGACGCCGCCGTACGGCGAGCCGGGCCCCTGGGCGCCCGCGCCGCCCGTCCAGCGGCCCGTGCCGCCGACGGCGCCCGCGGCAGCGCCCGCACCGCCCGCACCGCCCGTCGCGGCCGCGTACGACCCGTGGGGCGCGCAGCCCGCCGTGCTGGTCGCCGAGGGCAAGCCGCCGCGCAAGCCGCGGCGCGGTCTCGCGCTCGCCGGGGCGCTGGCGTTCGCGCTGGTCACCGGCGTCATCGGCGGCGGTGTCGGCGCGTACATCGAGCGGAACGGCGGCATCACCAGCGTCGAGCTGCCGCAGGCGGACGCCAAGGACGTCGGCCGCGCGCCCGACAGCGTCGCCGGGATCGCCGCCAAGGCGCTGCCCAGCGTCGTCACCATCCACGTGAGCGGCAGCGGCTCCTCGGGCACCGGCACCGGCTTCGTGCTCGACACCAGTGGCCACATCCTCACCAACAACCACGTCGTCGACGCCGCCGCGTCCTCCGGCGAGATCTCCGTCACCTTCAGCAACGGCGAGTCCGCCGCCGCGAAGCTCATCGGCCGCGACACCGGCTACGACCTCGCCGTGATCCAGGTGTCCGGGGTCTCCGGCCTCAAGCCGCTGCCGCTCGGCAACTCCGACAACGTCCGCGTCGGCGACCCCGTCGTCGCCATCGGCGCGCCCTTCGACCTGTCCAACACGGTCACCTCCGGCATCATCAGCGCCAAGGAGCGCCCGATCACCGCGGGCGGCGAGAAGGGCGACGGCAGCGACGTCAGCTACGTCGACGCGCTGCAGACCGACGCGCCGATCAACCCGGGCAATTCCGGCGGCCCGCTCGTCGACTCCCACGCCCAGGTCATCGGCATCAACAGCGCCATCCGCGCGGCCGGCAACGGTGTCGGCGGCGACGCCGGCGGCGGCCAGGCCGGCTCCATCGGCCTCGGCTTCGCGATCCCCGTCAACCAGGGCAAGCGGGTCGCCGAGGAGCTCATCAACACCGGCAAGGCCACCCACCCGGTGATCGGTGTGAGCCTCGACATGGGCTACAACGGCGACGGCGCCCGGGTCGGCGAGAAGACCAAGGGCGGCACCTCGTCGGTCACTCCCGGCGGCCCCGCCGACAAGGCCGGCATCCGGCCCGGCGACGTCATCACGAAGGTCGACGGCCAGCGGGTGCACAGCGGCGAGGAGCTGATCGTGAAGATCCGCGCCCACCGGCCCGGGGACGCGCTGGAGCTGACCCTGACCCGCGACGGCAAAGAGCAGACAAAGACCTTGACCCTGGGCTCGTCAACGGGAGCCTAGGACCTGGCCAAGCGTCCATGTGGAGGACACCACCCCGTACCCGCCCGACAGTTTGGGCGGGTACCGTGGAGCGGGCCGCCCGGGACCGGCGAGAAGGAGCTACAGGGTGTTCAGCGACATAGGCGCACTCGAGCTGGTGACGCTCGTGGTGCTCGCCGTGCTCATCTTCGGCCCGGACAAGCTGCCGAAGATGATCCAGGACGTCTCGCGCTTCATCCGCAAGATCCGGGAGTTCTCCGACAGCGCCAAGGCGGACATCCGCAGCGAGCTGGGCCCGGAGTTCAAGGACTTCGAGTTCGAGGACCTCAACCCGAAGAACTTCATCCGCAAGCAGCTCGCCGAGAACGGCGACCTGAAGGACCTGAACGAGCTCCGCTCGACCTTCGACCTCCGCAAGGAGATGAACGAGGTCGCCGACGCGGTGCACAGCCGGGAGACGACCCCTCCGCCGGCGGTCCCGACCACGGTCAACGGCTCGCCCGACCTGCTCAAGAAGCAGGACAAGCCGGATGCTCCGGAGCGCCCGCCGTACGACTCGGACGCCACCTGACGACGCCCTGTCACCGACCAGCTCCGCATAGGTGGCTATCCTCCCTCTGTTGACCAACGAGGAGGCTGCCGAGATGACGACGACGAGTCGGGTGGAAGCCGACGGCTTTCTGCGCGCGCCCTTCGCCTGGTACGGACTGGACGAGGCGTTCACCGGACCGCGCCGGCTGATGCAGATCGGCACGGCGGCGGACGGCACCGTGCAGCACGGCTCCATGGGCCACGGTGACGAGCCGTCGATAAAGTCCGAGACGGGCGGCACGGAGAAGGAGCGGTTCGCGGTCGTCGTGACGGTCGCCGCCCACCCCGTACGCCGCAGCGGCGACGGCACGGGCGTCCTGGACGCCACCACCGTCTCCTCGGCGGCCTGGCTGGCCGGCTCGGGCCTGCTCGCCCACACCTGGCCCGCCCAGCTCGACCACGCCCGGCGCGACAACTGGCTCGACCAGCAGACCGAGGCGGCCTTCGAACTCGCCGACGACCTCGAAGGACCGGAGTGGTCCACGCTGTCGCTGCCGGTGGACGGCGTGCCGGTGCCCTTCCACTACCGCGAGTCCGAGTTCGGCTGGGTGCTCGCGGGGTCGGCGGCGGGGGTGCACATCGGGGCGTACGGGCGCGGGATGAGCGCGTACGGGCTGGGGTTCGCGCAGGTGAAGGACCTGAGCGCGTACGCCTGACCCGGCGGGTACGACGAAGGGCGCCCCGCGGTCCGCGGGGCGCCCTTCGCTCGTGGAGCTCGTGTCAGAACTTGTTGCGCGGCGTCAGGCCCAGGCTCATGCCCGACAGTCCGCGCTGGCGGCCGCCGAGCTTGCCGGCGATCGTGCGGAGGGCCGAGCCCGCCGGGGAGTCGGGGTCGGCCAGGACGACCGGCTTGCCCTCGTCGCCGCCCTCGCGCAGGCGGACGTCGATCGGGATGGAGCCGAGGACCGGGACGGCCGTGCCGGTGGTGCGGGAGAGGCCGTCGGCGACCTTCTGGCCGCCGCCCGTGCCGAAGACGTCGACCATCTCGTCGCAGTGCGGACACGGCAGGCCCGACATGTTCTCGACGACGCCGACGATCTTCTGGTGGGTCTGCACGGCGATCGAGCCGGCCCGCTCGGCGACCTCGGCCGCCGCCTGCTGCGGGGTGGTGACGACCAGGATCTCCGCGTTCGGCACGAGCTGCGCGACGGAGATCGCGATGTCGCCGGTGCCCGGGGGCAGGTCGAGCAGCAGGACGTCCAGGTCGCCCCAGTACACGTCGGCGAGGAACTGCTGGAGCGCGCGGTGCAGCATCGGGCCGCGCCACACGACGGGCGCGTTGCCCGGGGTGAACATGCCGATGGAGATGACCTTCACGCCGTTCGCCGACGGCGGCATGATCATGTTCTCGACCTGGGTCGGCTTGCCGTCCACGCCCAGCATGCGCGGCACGCTGTGGCCGTAGATGTCGGCGTCCACGACGCCGACCTTCAGCCCGTCGGCCGCCATCGCCGCCGCCAGGTTGACCGTCACCGAGGACTTGCCGACGCCGCCCTTGCCGGACGCGACCGCGTAGACCCGGGTCAGCGAGCCGGGCTTGGCGAAGGGCACCTCGCGCTCGGCGGTGGTGCCGCGCAGCGCCGAGGCCAGCTCCTTGCGCTGCTCGTCGCTCATGACGTCCAGGGAGACCTCGACGCCGGTGACCCCCTCGACGCGGGAGACGGCGTCCGTCACGCGCTGGGTGATGGTGTCGCGCATCGGGCAGCCGGAGACGGTGAGGTAGACCGTCACGGCGACCTTGCCGTCGTCACCGATCTCCACCGACTTGACCATGCCGAGCTCGGTGATCGGTTTGTTGATCTCGGGGTCGTTCACCGTCGACAGTGCTTCGCGCACCGCGTCTTCCGTAGCCATACAGAGATGGTACGGCGCCCACCACGGGCTGATGAAAGCCCTGTCAACGGTCGGGTACGTCACTCCCGTGCGGGCCGCCGTCCGGGAATAGATCCCGCCGGTCCTCCAGCTCCTTGAGCAGGTCCTGGAGCTCCGAGCGCATCCAGTCGCGGGTCGCGACCTCGCCCAGGCCCATCCGCAGCGCCGCGATCTCCCGGGTCAGGTACTCGGTGTCGGCGATCGAGCGCTCGTTCTGCTTGCGGTCCTGTTCCAGGTTGACCCGGTCCCGGTCGTCCTGCCGGTTCTGCGCCAGCAGGATCAGCGGGGCCGCGTACGAGGCCTGGAGCGAGAGCACCAGCGTCAGGAAGATGAACGGGTACTTGTCCCAGCGCAGCGCCTCCGGCGCCGACACGTTCCACACCACCCAGACGATGATGATCAGCGTCATCCAGACGAGGAACCGCCCCGTCCCCAGGAAGCGGGCGATGCGCTCCGACATGCGCCCGAACGCCTCCGGGTCGTACTCCGGGAGCCACCGGGCGCGCCGGATCCTCGGCTGGTCGAGCCGGATCCTCGGCAGCGTGCGCTCCCGGTCCCGCTCGCGTTCCCTGTCGCGGTCCCGCTCCTGTGTCCGCTCAGCCACCGCGCACCCCCTGCCCGCCGTCGCCGTCGTGGAACTCCGTCTCCCGCCAGTCGTCGGGCAGCAGGTGGTCGAGGACGTCGTCCACCGTCACCGCGCCGAGCAGCGAGCCGCTCTCGTCCACCACCGGCGCCGCGACCAGGTTGTACGCGGCGAAGTAGCTGGTCACGGCCGGCAGCGGGGTGTCCGGACCGAGCGGCGGCAGATCGCTGTCCACCAGCGCGCTCACCAGCGTGAACGGCGGGTCGCGCAGCAGCCGCTGGAAGTGCACCGTGCCCAGGTACTTGCCGGTCGGCGTCTCGTCCGGCGGCCGGCACACGTACACCTGCGCGGCGAGCGCCGGCGACAGGTCCTGCAGGCGCACCCGGGCGAGCGCGTCCGCGACCGTGGCGTCCGGGCGCAGCACGATCGGCTCCGTCGTCATCAGACCGCCCGCGGTCCGCTCCTCGTACGCCATCAGGCGCCGCACGTCGGCCGCGTCGTCCGGCTGCATCAGCGTGAGCAGCCGCTCCTTGTCCTCCTCCGGCAGCTCGGAGAGCAGGTCGGCGGCGTCGTCCGGGTCCATCGCCTCCAGGACGTCGGCGGCCCGCTCCTCCTTCAGCTTGCCGAGGATCTCGATCTGGTCGTCCTCGGGCAGCTCCTCCAGGACGTCCGCGAGCCGGTCGTCGTCGAGGGCCGCGGCGACCTCGGAGCGGCGCTTGGGGGAGAGGTGGTGCAGCACGTTGGCCAGGTCGGCGGGGCGCAGCTTCTCGAAGGTGGCGACCAGGTTCTCGGCGCCCTGCCCGTGCTCCTCCAGGGAGAAGCCGGTGACGGCCGACCAGTCGACGGTCAGCGTCTCGCCCTTGCGGCGCAGCGCGCCGCCCTTGCCGCGCCGCACGAAGACCTTGTCGATCTCCCAGTCGCGGCGGGCCGGCAGCTGCTGGATGGCGACGTCGAGGACGGTGACCTCCTCGCCCTCCGAGCCGTCCGCCTCCACGAGCCGCACCCGCCGGTCGAGCAGCTCGCCGAGCACCAGGCGCTCGGTGGGGCGCTGCTCGAAGCGCCGCATGTTGACCACGCCGGTGGTGATGACCTGCCCGGACGCGAGACCGCTGATCCGGGTCATGGGCACGAAGACCCGGCGCCGGGACAGCACTTCGACGACCATGCCGAGCAGCCGGGGCGGGCGGCGGCCGACGCGCAGCATCGCCACCAGGTCGCTGACCCGGCCCACCTGGTCGCCCACGGGGTCGAAGACCGGCACTCCGGCGAGGTGGGAGACGAAGATGCGGGGGGCGCCTGCCGCCATGCCACGCGCCTCCTCCGTGCCGCACGATCCGATTCGTTCTGCCGCCGCTCGGCGCCGGCCGTTGCCCGCAGCCGCCGATTGTCGGGGATTCTCCGAACTTGCCGGATTCACCGAAGATCAGGCTAGCCGGTGCCGCCCGGAGCCGCTCCGGCAGGACGCCCGTACGGCTTGCGCGCGGGCGGCTGCCCGCAGCCGCGTCACCCGGCCCGGGTACGCTGCGGTCTGCCGCCCCCACCGGCCTCCGGTTCGCCGCCGGCCCGTCCCCCCACCGACTGAGAGGCGCCCAGGTGACCGCTCTCCGCCCGCTCCCGCGCATCCGCCGGGCCGCGCTGCCGCTGCTCCTCTGCGCCGGCCTCGCGACGGGGCTGACCGCCTGCGCCGCCGACCCGGACGAGGGCACCAACGGCGTGGGCAAGCTGACCGCGCAGGCCATCGAGCAGAAGGCCCAGACCTCGGCGGACGCGGCGAAGGCGGTACGGCTCTCGGGCACGCTGGTCAGCAAGGGCGGCACGTTCAAGCTGAACATGCGGCTGAAACAGGACGGTGCCTCGGGCTCGGTGACGACGAAGAACAGCACCTTCGAGCTGCTGCGGGTCGGCGACGCGCTCTATCTGAAGGCGGACGCGGGCTTCTGGTCGCACGAGGACAAGCCCGCGGACCCGGGATCGGGCACGGGTTCCGGTTCCGGTTCCGGTTCGGACGGTGGTTCCGGTTCCGGCTCTGGTTCGGATACGGGATCCGATGCCGCGGACAAGCTCGACGACATGTACGTGAAGGTGCCGCAGGACGACCCCTCGTACAAGCAGCTGCGCGGCTTCACCGACATGGGCGTGCTGCTCGACGGGCTGATCGGGCTGCACGGCGACCTCGTCAAGGGCGACCACGGCAAGATCGGCGGCACCCGCACGATCACCATCAAGGGCGGCGAGAGCGGCGACGGCGGCTCCCTCGACGTCTCCCTGGACGGCACCCCGTACCCGGTGCGCTTCGCGCGCGGCGGCGGCGCGGGCGTGGTGCTGCTGTCCGAGTGGGACCAGGACTTCGCGCTGACGGAGCCCTCGAAGGGCCAGACCGTCGACTACGGCAACCGCCTGCCCCGTACCTAGGTCCCGGCTCGGCACCCAGGTCCCGGCGGCTCCGCTCAGCGGCGCTTCTTCCTGCGGAAGAGCAGCTTCGGCAGCGCGGCCGGCACCGGACGCCGGGTGGTCGCCTCCGACGGCAGCGGTGCGGCGGCGAGCGAGCCGTCCGGCAGATCGGTCGTCGAGGAGCGCGGTTCGAGCCGCACCACCCGGCACTCGCGCGCCCAGCGCGCCGGCACGGCCTCGCCGTCGGGCGCGTTCAGCCGCTTGCCCTTGAGCTCGGCGACGGCCGCGTCCCACTCCTCCGTACCGGCCGCGATCTCCCGTACGGCGGCGGTCCAGGCGACGATCCGGCCGCCCTTGTCCTTGCTGCGCACGGTGACCTCGGCGGTGCCGCCGTCCGTCAGGCCCGGCAGCGGCTGCTCGCCGGGTCCGTCGCCGACGACCAGGGCGGCGCCGTCGTGCCACACGTGCCAGAGCGCGCGGGCGGCCGGGGCCTCGCCCCGGACCCAGATGAGGCCGGACTTCTTGGTGGCCTCCTCGACGAGGGCGGGCCCGAACAGCGCGTCTGTCATGACCGCAGCCTACCGAGCGGCGTCACCGGCCGATGCCCGCGCCGATGCCGATGCCGACCTCCGCGCCGCTGGTGCCGGCGCCCGCGACGCTCCCGGGTCTACAGCCAGCCGTTGCGCTTGAGCGTGCGGTGGATGGCGAAGCAGATGACGGCGATGCCACCGAGCACCAGCGGGTAGCCGTACTTCCACTCCAGCTCCGGCATGTACGTGAAGTTCATGCCGTAGACGCCGCAGACCGCCGTCGGGACGGCGACGATCGCCGCCCACGAGGTGATCTTGCGCATGTCCTCGTTCTGGGTGACCTGCGCCTGCGCGAGGTTGGCCTGGAGGATCGAGTTGAGCAGTTCGTCGAAGCCGACGACCTGCTCCTGGACGCGCGCGAGGTGGTCGGCGACGTCCCGGAAGTACTTCTGGATGTCCGGGTCGACGAGCCGCATCGGCCGCTCGCTGAGCAGCTGCATCGGGCGCATCAGCGGCGTGACGGCCCGCTTGAACTCGAGGACCTCGCGCTTGAGCTGGTAGATCCGCCCGGTGTCGGCGCCGCGCGTGGAGCCCTTGGCGGGCGGCGAGAAGACGTCGATCTCGATCTGGTCGATGTCGAGCTCGACGGCGTCGGCGACCGCGATGTAGCCGTCGACGACGTGGTCGGCGATGGCGTGCAGCACGGCCGAAGGGCCCTTGGCGAGCAGCTCGGGCTCGCCCTGGAGGCGGTGGCGCAGGTTGCGCAGCGAGCCCTGGCCACCGTGCCGGACGGTGATGACGAAGTCGGGGCCGGTGAACACCATCACCTCGCCGGTCTCCACGACCTCGCTGGTGGCGGTGAGTTCGGCGTGCTCGACGTAGTGGATCGTCTTGAAGACGGTGAAGAGGGTGTCGTCGTACCGCTCCAGCTTGGGCCGCTGGTGGGCGTGGACGGCGTCCTCGACGGCGAGCGGGTGCAGCCCGAACTCGGCCGCGATACCGGCGAATTCGGCCTCGGTCGGCTCGTGCAGCCCGATCCACGCGAAGCCGCCGCGGTCCCGCACCTGGCGCATCGCGCCGCGCGGGGTCAGGCAGGCGCGGTCGTCGACCCGGCGGCCGTCGCGGTAGACGGCGCAGTCGACGACGGCGGTGGGGGCGGCGGGGTCGCGGGTGGGATCGTACGGCGGCGCGACGACGGGCTTGCGGAGGGACTGCCGCAGGGACGGGCGGACGGCGGCGCGCAGGTCACGGATCATCGACATGGGCGTGCTCCTTCACGGATCGGCCGTCGGCGACCGTGGCGCAGCCCGGAATGGGGACGTGGTGGTTCGTCGTCCACAAAGCGGGCGGCACCGGGGGATCGCGGTGACGGCGTTCGCTACTGACGGGGCAGAGAGCGCTGATCTCGGGCAGGAGCGCTGCTCTCAGGCAATGAAGGGAGCTCTTCCGTCGTGCGAGATGCCGGAGAGGAGGGACCTTCGGACGGTCCTGGAGTCACCGGAGGGAAACGCGCCCGGCTGGTGCGGATGATGCTTGTGTTACTGCCGGTGCGGCTCGGCGGAAGAGCGGCTGGTACTGCCCGATCGACTTCGATCCATCGCAGTCCCACCTCCTCCGGCCGGTCCCTCGTGAGGGATGACGTGTGACGAGCAGTCGGGTCATCAGTCCCGACCAGTGGCCAAGACTATCAGCCGACTGAGGGTCAATCCCTTACTTTGCCCGTTCCATACGCGCTTTATGCTCGCCGCATGGCAGAAATTCTCGCTCTGGTCGAGGCCCGGCTCCGAACGGCCCTCGGTGAGCCGGACGCCCGCGCCGCGATCACCTTCCTCGGCACCGACCGCATCGAGGTGCTCCGCTTCGTCGACGCGGACGCCGGCCTCGTGCGCTACGCGACCCTCGGGATGTCCGCCCAGCCGATGGCCGACCCGACGGCCGTGCTCGCCGACCCGGTCAAGGGCCCGCGCGCCGAACTGGTCCTGTCCGTACGCGCCGGCCGCGCCGACACCGATCAGGTGCTCCGTGCGCTCGCGGTGCTCGCCGCCACTCCGCAGGTCGAGGGCGTCGTCGTGGCCCCGGGCGCCTCGCTCGACGTGGGCGAGCCGCTGTGGCCGGGCGCCCCCTTCACCTCGGTCCTCGTCGCCGAGTCCGGCGGCCTGGTCGAGGACCTGGACCTGGACGACCCCATGGACCCGGTCCGCTTCCTCCCGCTGCTCCCGATGACGCAGAACGAGGCCGCGTGGAAGCGGGTGCACGGGGCGCAGGCCCTGGAGGAGCGCTGGCTGACGAACGGCACGGACCTGCGCGATCCGCTGCGCAGGTCCGTGACCCTGGACTGACCGCCCGGCCGGCCGGTCAGTCGGCGAAGACCGTGACGCCGTCCTCCGCCGCGTGCCGCGGGGCCAGTTCGGCGGCCTCGTGGGTGAGGGCGGCCCGCCGGACCCACACGATGCCCGCGCCGATCACGGCGGCGAGGGCCGCGACCACGAACGGCATGCGGATGTCGCTCCACTCCTCGATCTTCGGCGCGAGGTACGGGGCGGCCGCCGCCGCGAACCAGCGGACGAAGTTGTAGCCCGCGCTCGCCACCGGACGCGGGGCGTCCGACACCCCGAGCGCCAGCTCGGTGAAGACGGTGTTGTTGACGCCGATGAACGCGCCCGACAGGACCGTGCAGACGACCGCCGTCGTGTGGTTGCCGTAGCCGAGCACCAGCACGTCGAGCGCCAGCAGCACCAGTGAGCCGCCGAGCACCCGCAGCGAGCCGAGGCGCCGCTGCAGCCGGGGTGCGACGAGCACCGAGAAGACGGCGAGCAGCACGCCCCAGGCGAAGAACACGGCGCCCGACTTGTACGGCGTCATGTCCAGCACGAAGGGCGTGAAGGCGAGCACCGTGAAGAAGGCGTAGTTGTAGAAGAACGCGGACGCCGCCGCCGAGGCGAGCCCGCCGTGGCCGAGTGCCCGGAGGGGGTCGAGGAGCGAGGTCTTCCGGGCGGGCTTCGGCTGCTCCTTCAGGAAGACCGTGATGCACAGGAAGCCGATCGCCATCAGCGCGGCGGTGCCGAAGAACGGGTAGCGCCAGCTCGCGTCGCCGAGGAGGGCGCCGAGCAGCGGGCCGCACGCCATGCCGAGGCCGAGCGCCGACTCGTAGAGCAGGATCGCCGCCGCGCTGCCGCCGGCCGCCGCGCCGACGATCACGGCGAGCGAGGTCGAGACGAAGAGCGCGTTGCCGAGGCCCCAGCCGGCCCGGAAGCCGACCAGCTCGCCGACCGAGTCCGAGGTGCCGGCCAGCGCGGCGAAGACGACGACGAGCGCGAGTCCCACGAGCAGCGTCCGGCGGCCGCCGATGCGGCTGGAGACGAAACCGGTGACGAGCATCGCGACGGCGGTGATGAGGAAGTACGACGTGAACAGCAGCGACACCTGGCTGGGGGTGGCGTGCAGGCCCTGCGCGATCGAGGGCAGGATCGGGTCGACCAGGCCGATGCCCATGAAGGCGACGACGGACGCGCCGGCCGTGGCCCAGACGGCGGGCGGCTGGCGCAGGAGGCCGCCGCCGGCGGACGCCGGGGCTCCCGCGCCGAGCCCGTCGAAGGGTTCCTCCGCCGCTTCCGCTTCTTCCGCTCTCTTCATTCCTCACCCTCCACGGATGGTTGCGATATACACAGAATAAGTTAGGCGAGCTAATGAGTGCAAGCTACATCTATTTCTGCAGGTGAAGCCCACGGGCCGGACGGGTGATCGTCGGTGATCGTCCTTGACGGGGCGGTCCCGGGGTAGGACCGTTGAGCCCTATGAGGGGCGAACCCAGTTGCCCGAAGTGCGGTGGCCGGGTCAGGGCGCCCGGTCTCTTCGCCGACTCCTGGCAGTGCGATGTGCATGGCTCGGTGCACCCGCTTCAGCCCGTGATCCCGCCCAGCGTCGAGGCCCTCGGCGCCGTGGTGCACCGGTCCCACGTACCGGTGTGGATGCCGTGGCCCCTGCCCGTCGGCTGGCTCTTCACCGGGGTCGCGTACGCCGGTGACGACCGCAGCGGCGGACGCGCGACCGCCGTCGCCTGCTCCGGACCCGGTCCGCTCGGCGGCATCGGGGAGCTGCTGCTCGTCGCCGAGGAGCTGGGTGTCGGCCTCGGCGCCCGCTACGCCGGCATCGACGGCCCCGACCCCGGATCCGGCATGGCCATCGACAAGCCGCCCCAGGTCAAGGTGCTCGCCGCCGGCCGGCCGACCCCGCTCTGGCACGTCACCGGCGCCCCGCAGGACCGCGCGGTCTTCGCGGGCGAGGCGCGCGGCCTGTGGCTGTGGGCGATCGTCTGGCCCGAGCAGTCCGGCCTGCTGATGTACGACGAGCTGGTCCTCACCGACCTGCGGGACGCCGGCGCGGAGGTCGAGCTGCTGCCGTGCGGCGCGCTGACGCCGAGGCTGCTGACGTAGCGGGCTCGCGTGGCGGGCCGACGTGGCGGGCTCGCGTCGCGGGAGGACCGGGCGGCGGAAGGACCAGGCGGCGGAAGGACCGGGCTGCGGGAGCTGCGGAGGTAAGGGGCGTACCGGTTTCGCGGTTCCGTACACGGGTGTTCGATTCGCCCGTTATGCTGGAGCGTCCCTGTCGTCCGCCCCGAACCCCTGGAGTCCTGCGTCGTGCGCATCGATCTGCACACCCACTCCACGGCCTCGGACGGTACGGACACCCCGGCCGAGCTGGTCCGCAACGCGGCCGCCGCCGGGCTCGACGTGGTCGCGCTGACCGACCACGACACCAGCCGCGGGTACGCGGAGGCGATCGCCGCGCTGCCCGAGGGGCTCACCCTCGTCACCGGCGCCGAGCTCTCCTGCCGCTACGACGGCGTGAGCCTGCACATGCTGGCCTACCTCTTCGATCCCGAGGAGCCCGCCCTGCTCGCCGAGCGCGAGCTGGTCCGCGACGACCGCGTGCCGCGCGCCCGTGCCATGGTCGGCAAGCTCCAGGAGCTCGGCGTCCCCGTCACCTGGGACCAGGTCGCCCGCATCGCCGGCGACGGCTCCGTCGGCCGCCCGCACGTCGCCGAGGCGCTCGTCGAGCTCGGCGTCGTGCCCGATGTCTCCGGCGCCTTCACGCCCGAGTGGCTCGCCGACGGCGGCCGCGCGTACGTCGAGAAGCACGAACTGGACCCGCTGGACGCCATCCGCCTGGTCAAGGCCGCCGGCGGCGTCACCGTCTTCGCCCACCCGCTCGCCGTCAAGCGCGGCGAGTGCGTGCCCGAGTCGGCCATCGCCGAGCTCGCCGAGGCCGGCCTCGACGGCATCGAGGTCGACCACATGGACCACGACGAGCCGACCCGCGCGCGGCTGCGCGGCCTCGCGAAGGAGCTGGGTCTGCTGACCACCGGCTCCAGCGACTACCACGGCAGCCGCAAGACCATCGGCCTCGGCGACTTCACCACCGACCCCGAGATCTACGGCGAGATCACGCGCCGCGCGACCGGTGCCTTCCCGGTGCCGGGCGCGGGCGGAAGCGCCCGGTAGACATCTGATCGCGGCACGCTCGCCCTGCCCGGCCGCCCACGCGCGGCCGGGCGGGGCGAGGTGCGCATGACTTCTTCTCCACGGCATGGCTCCCGCCTGCCCATCTCCCGGAATCGCCGATTCCGGATGCTCGTGTACACCCCTTTCGCGCAAGGCCACACACCGTGTTCGACGTCGCCGTCTTCGGCTCGCTGTTCCTCACCCTCTTCGTGATCATGGACCCCCCGGGGATCACGCCGATCTTCCTCGCCCTCACCGGCGGCCGCCCCGCCAAGGTCCAGCGCCGCATGGCCTGGCAGGCCGTCGCCGTCGCCTTCGGCGTCATCACCGTCTTCGGCATCCTCGGCCAGCAGATCCTGGCCTACCTGCACGTCTCCATCCCCGCGCTGATGATCGCGGGCGGACTGCTCCTGCTGCTCATCGCGCTCGACCTGCTCACCGGCAAGACCGACGAGCCGAAGCAGACCAAGGACGTCAACGTCGCCCTGGTCCCCCTCGGCATGCCGCTGCTCGCCGGCCCGGGTGCGATCGTGTCCGTGATCCTCGCCGTGCAGAACGCGAACAGCGTCGCCTCGCAGATCTCGGTGTGGACCGCCATCGCCGCCATGCACGTCGTGCTGTGGCTGACCATGCGCTACTCGCTGCTGATCATCCGGGTCATCAAGGACGGCGGCGTCGTCCTGGTCACCCGGCTCGCCGGCATGATGCTGTCCGCCATCGCCGTGCAGCAGATCGTCAACGGCGTCACCCAGATCATCCACGGCTCCTGACGCGCTCCGGGCCCGCCGGACCCGGACGCCACTGCGCCCCCGTACGGATTCCGTTCTGCGGAGTCCGTGCGGGGGCGCGGTGCGTGGATGAGGTGTACCCGTTACGAGGCCGAGGCGTCGGCGGGCCGGATCCAGATGCGCTGGCCGATCGCGGCGGCCTGCTGCACGATCCCGTTGACGGAGGCGGCGTCCACGACAGTGGAGTCGACGGGCGTGCCGTCGATGTCGTCGAGGCGCAGGATTTCGAAGCGCATGGGCTTCTCCCTTCGTCGGAGTTGATCCTCCTGGGCGGAGAACTGCGTTACGTAGGGGTACAACGAGGTGCATCCAGCAAACATTCCCTACGCTAAGGAAATTTTTTGGATGGCTAACTACTGCGAGGTGGAGCCCTGCCGAAGGCCCCTGCTGAGGCCCTGCTCCCGATCCTCGCAGGGCGGGGTTACGACGACGCTTCCGCCGCGTTGCGACCGGCGCCCGCCCGGGGCCCGCGCACCTGCGCGCTGAGGTCCCAGAACGCGGTCAGCCGCGCCGCCAGCTCCTCCGGGTGCGAGACGTTGGGGGAGTGGCCGGCGCCCGCGACCACGGTGTGGTGCGCGCCGGTGCGGGTGGCCGCCGCCGCGAGGTCCGGCACCGGCCACACCGTCTCCTCGTCCCCGTACGCGAAGTGCAGCGGCATCGGCAGCGCCCGCAGCGCCGCCGTGCCGTCCGGGTCGCCGAGGAGCAGCCGGCCCGCGCCCGAGAGCTGCGCGATCCTCGTCCGCATCCAGCGGCGGCGCAGGAAGCCCACGATCTCCGGCGGATCCGTCTCGCCCGGCTCCTCGCCCCGGCTGTCCAGCCAGCGGGTCGCCTGCCACACCCGCTCCTTCGACAGCAGCGCGAGCGCCGTGCGCAGCGCCCGGACCCGTACCCGCTGGGAACGCGCCACCTTCGTCGGGCCCGAGGCCAGCAGGGTCAGCGAGAGGAACGCGTCCGGCGCCAGCTCCGCCGCCGCGCGGGCCACCAGACCGCCGAAGGAGTGCCCGAGCAGATGCACCGGCCCGTCGCCGAGCGCCGCCGCCTGCGCCACCGCGTCGAGCGCGAGCGCCCGGCGGCGGTAGGCCGCCCGGCCGCGCGGGCCCGGCGTCTCGTGCTGGCCGCGCCCGTCGACGGCGACCACGCGATACCCGGCCTCGGCCAGCGGGCCGAGCAGCGCCAGGAAGTCCTCCTTGCTGCCGGTGAAACCGGGCAGCAGCAGCGCGGTCCCGTGCCGGGGACCGGAGGCGGGCGCGGGCGCCGTGTCGAGGGCGGCGAAGTCGCCGCGCGCGGTGGAGAGCCGGTAGGCACGGGTGCGGGGCGGCAGCGCGAGGGACCGGGGCTTGCTCATACAGGGACTGTAACCGCACTCCCCGGCATGCCCTCCCCGCGCAGACGCGACTCGGCCCGGCCCCTCGGTGAGGGACCGGGCCGAGTCGCGTGAACGACTACGCCTCCGGTGCGGCGGCGGTCTTCTTGGTGGCGCGCTTGCGCGGCGCCGCCTTCTTCGGGGCCTCCGGCGCGGCGGCTTCGGCGGTCTCGGCGACCGGCTCGGCCACGGCCTTCTTCGCCGTACGGCGACGGGTCGTCGTCTTCGGCTCGGACGCGTCCGGAGCCACGGCGGCGACGGCCTTCTTGGCCACGGTCCGCTTGCGCGGGGCGGCCTTCTTCGGGGCCTCGGCCTCGGCGGCTTCGACGGTCTCGGCGACCGGCTCGGTGGCGACGGCCTTCTTGGCGGCGGTCCGCTTGCGCGGCGCGGCCTTCTTGGGCGCCTCGGCCTCGGCGGTCTCGACGGTCTCGGCGACCGGCTCGGTGGCGACGGCCTTCTTGGCAGCCGTGCGCTTGCGCGGCGCGGCCTTCTTGGGCGCCTCGGCCTCGGCGGTCTCGACGGTCTCGGCGACCGGCTCGGCGGCGACGGCCTTCTTGGCAGCCGTGCGCTTGCGCGGCGCGGCCTTCTTCGGCGCCTCGGCCACGGGCTCGGCGACCGGAGCGGCCACGGGCTCGGCGACCGGCTCGGCCGCGTCGATGATCACCACGCCGGCCCCGGCGGAGGTCGACGTCACCGGGCTCGACGCGCGGCGGGTCGCCCGGCGGCGCACCGGCTTCGGCTCCTCGACCGGAGCGGCGACCGGCTCCTCGACCGTGACCTTCGGCTCCTCGACGACGGCCGTGACCGAGTTCGTCGCCGGACGCGTCGCCCGACGGCGGGCGCGCGGGCCCGACGAGGGAGCCGTGGCCTGCGCGGGCACGGCGACGGTCGTACGCACCGGCTCGGCCGTGGGCTCGGCCTTCGGCTCGGGCTTCGGCTCCTCGGTCACCTGGGCCGGCACCGTGGCGGCGGCGAGCGCCCGCGCGGCCGTCTCGACCGTCTGGAACGTCACCGTCTCCTCGGGACGCGGACGCGCCCGGCGGCGGCGCGGCGCGGCCGCCCCGGCCGGAGCGGCCACGGCGACGGCGGCCTTCTCGGCCACCGGCGCGCCACGGCCACGACGACGGCGCGGGGCCTCCTCGGCCGGGGCGGCCGGGGCCTCGGCCGCGGTGGTCCTGGCGGCGGACCGGCCGCGGGTGCGACGGGTCCGGCCCTCGGCGGCGGGTGCCTCGGCGGGCGCCTCGGTGACCGGGGCCGCGACCGGGGCGGCCTCAGCGACCGGGGCGGCCTCCGCGACGGGGGCGGCCTCCACCGCGACGGTCTCGACCGTGGTCTCGGCAGGCGCCTCGGCCGTACGGGCCTCGCCCGAGCGGCCACGACGGCGGCGGGTCCGGCCGCCCTCGGTGGCGGCCGGGGCCTCGGCCGGGGTCTCGGCGACGGCCGGGGCCGTCTCGGTGGCCGGAGCGGCCTCGGCCGTCACGACCGGGGTCGCGCCCGCGACCGGGATGCCGGCGCCGGCTCCGCCACGGGTGCGGCGGCGGCGCGGGCGGCGCGGACCGGTGGACTCGGCGTCCGTGCCCGCGGCGGGGACGGCGGTCTGCTCGGTGGTCGCCGGGCTCGCCTCGTCGGCGAGGTCGGAGCCACCGCGCGTACGACGGCGCTGGCGCGGCGTACGGGTGGGGGCCGGGCGCTCCTCGGCCTGCTGCTGCTCGCGGCGCGGGGCGCGGCCGCGGCGGCCGCCGGGCTCGCCCAGGTCCTCGATCTCCTCCGCGTCGAGACCGGCGCGGGTGCGCTCGGCGCGCGGCAGGATGCCCTTGGTGCCGGCGGGGATGTCGAGCAGCTCGTAGAGGTGCGGAGAGCTGGAGTACGTCTCGGCCGGGTCGCTGAAGTTCAGCTCCAGGGCCTTGTTGATCAGCTGCCAGCGCGGGATGTCGTCCCAGTCGACGAGCGTGATCGCCGTACCGCTCGCGCCCGCGCGGCCGGTGCGGCCGATGCGGTGCAGGTAGGTCTTCTCGTCCTCGGGGGACTGGTAGTTGATGACGTGGGTGACGCCCTCGACGTCGATGCCGCGCGCGGCGACGTCGGTGGCGACGAGCACGTCGACCTTGCCGTTGCGGAAGGCGCGCAGCGCCTGCTCGCGGGCGCCCTGGCCGAGGTCGCCGTGGACCGCGCCGGAGGCGAAGCCGCGGCGCTCCAGCTGCTCGGCGATGTCGGCGGCGGTCCGCTTCGTACGGCAGAAGATCATCGCGAGGCCGCGGCCACGGGCCTGCAGGATGCGGGCGACCATCTCCGGCTTGTCCATGTTGTGGGCGCGGAAGACGTGCTGCGCGATGTTGGCGTGCGTCGCGCCCTCGTCGTCCGGCGAGGTCGCGCGGATGTGCGTGGGCTTCGACATGTAGCGGCGGGCCAGGCCGATGACGGCGCCCGGCATGGTCGCCGAGAACAGCATGGTCTGGCGCTTCGCCGGAAGCATGTTCATGATCTTCTCGACGTCGGGCAGGAAGCCCAGGTCGAGCATCTCGTCGGCCTCGTCCAGGACGAGGACCTTGACGTGCGACAGGTCGAGCTTGCGCTGGCCGGCCAGGTCGAGCAGTCGGCCCGGGGTGCCGACGACGACGTCGACGCCCTTGTTCAGGGCCTCGACCTGCGGCTCGTAGGCGCGGCCGCCGTAGATGGCGAGGACGCGCACGTTGCGCACCTTGCCGGCGGTCAGCAGGTCGTTGGTGACCTGCTGGCACAGCTCGCGGGTGGGGACGACGACGAGCGCCTGCGGGGCCTCGGTCAGCCGCTCGGGCGCGGCCCGGCCCGCCTCGACGTCGGCGGGGACGGTGACGCGCTCCAGGATCGGGAGGCCGAAACCGAGGGTCTTGCCCGTGCCGGTCTTGGCCTGGCCGATGACGTCGGTGCCGGAAAGGGCGACCGGAAGGGTCATCTCCTGGATGGGGAAGGGGGTCACGATGCCGACGGCTTCCAGGGCCTCGGCCGTCTCGGGAAGGATCCCGAGCTCTCGGAACGTAGTCAGGGTGCTGCCTCTTCTGTGAGACGCGGCGCGAGGCGAACGAGGGGGGTCTCACCGTGCCGGGAACTTCCGGCGGGATCGGGAAGATCACCACCGGGTGGCGCGGGACCGCTGCCTTCGCTCGAGCGTCGTGCCGCTGAGGGACCCTTCGGCGGGCCGCCGGAAGGGCTGTCGGGCCGGAGCCGATCGGGCCACCGACCGGGCATCCTCATTCATGAGTCGGCCCACCAGGTACGTCCGAACGTGCGAAAGCATGTCCGCATACTCAGCAGGCGCCTTACCACTGTACCCCGGAATCGCGCATGTGTGTCGGGAGAATTCCCGGCGAGGTCACGGTCACAGTCACTGACCAGGGCCCTTGGTGGGCGGCGGAGCGGGCTATTGTGCGCTTCATGGAGACGCCCGACAACGCCACACCCACCGGTATCGCGGCCCAGGACTGGGCCACGGCCTCCGCCGTGCCGCAGTACCGCGCCGCCGTGATCGACCTGCTCGGCGCCCTCGCCTACGGCGAGCTCGCGGCCTTCGAGCGGCTCGCCGAGGACGCCAAGCTGGCGCCGACCCTCGCGGACAAGGCCGAGCTGGCGAAGATGGCCTCCGCCGAGTTCCACCACTTCGAGCAGCTGCGCGACAGGCTCGCCGCCGTGGACGTCGAACCGACCGAGGCGATGGAGCCCTTCGCCAAGGCGCTGGACGAGTTCCACCGCCAGACCGCCCCGTCCGACTGGCTGGAGGGCCTGGTCAAGGCGTACGTCGGCGACTCGATCGCCAGCGACTTCTACCGCGAGGTCGCGGCCCGCCTGGACTCCGACACCCGCGCCCTGGTCCTCGGCGTGCTCGACGACACCGGCCACGGCAACTTCGCCGTCGAGAAGGTCCGCGCCGCGATCGACGCCGACCCGCGCGTCGGCGGCCGCCTCGCCCTGTGGGCGCGCCGGCTGATGGGCGAGGCCCTGTCGCAGGCGCAGCGCGTGGTCGCCGAGCGCGACGCGCTGTCGACGATGCTGGTCGGCGGCGTGGACGGGATGGCCGCGGGCTTCGACCTCGCCGAGGTCGGCCGCATGTTCTCCCGGATCACCGAGGCGCACACCAAGCGGATGGCCGCGCTCGGCCTCGCCGCGTAGCAACGCGCGGGAGCCGGCGCGCCGGTCGGCCGCGGTGGGATCAGACCGCGGCTGATCGGCGCAGCCGCCGCGAGGCGGGCCGGATCAGCAGCGACAGCAGGACGGCCGCGACGGCGACGGCGCCGACCAGGGTGGCCAGGAAGTGCCCGGGTCCGAGGGCGCCATGGGTGACCAGGGCGCCGAAGACGCCGCCGAGCGTCCCGGTGACGAGGACGGCGCCCCGTGCGGGGAGGCGGTCGGAGAGCCGGTGCAGGGCGGCCCAGGCCAGGGCGAAACCGAGCAGAGCGGCACCGAGGGCTTCCAGGAACACGGCGGATCACCTCGCGGGGGTGTGCGGGGCGGGCAGTTCGGTCACACCCGTCCTACCCGGTCACTCGTGATGACAATCCTCCCGATACCGCCTGACGTGGGCAGACGCGCGAAAACGGGCAAGGGCCCGGTGGACCGAGATCCACCGGGCCCTTGCCCGTCTGTGTGTCGCTCAGAGCGCGCCGAAGCCCACCCGGCGCACCGCCGGCTCGCCGAGCTCGATGTACGCGATCTTGTCAGCCGGCACCAGGACCTTGCGGCCCTTCTCGTCCGTCAGGCTGAGCAGCTGAGACTTGCCGCCCAGCGCGTCGGACACCGCGCGCTCGACCTCCTCGGCAGACTGTGCGCTCTCCAGCACGATCTCCCGGGGCGTGTGCTGCACGCCGATCTTGACCTCCACGGCTTTGTCCCTCCGAACGGTCAGCCTTGCGCGTGGGTCCCGCGCCGTACTCGCCCACATTAGCCCGGTGAGGGGACGCGCACGGCGCGCGCGGGGCACGCCAAGAGCGAACAGCCCGGTGCCGGTCAGTGGCCCTCGGCGCTCAGCTGTCCGTCGGCGCCGTGCAGCGGGAAGCCGGCGATGCCGCGCCAGGCGAGCGAGGTCAGCAGCGCCACCGCCTTGTCGCGCGGGACGGGGGACTCGCTGGACAGCCAGTAGCGGGCGACGACCTGGGAGACACCGCCGAGCGCGACGGCGAGCAGCATCGACTCGTCCTTCGCCAGGCCGGTGTCCTCCGCGATGACGTCGGAGATCGCCTCGGCGCACTGGAGCGAGACCCGGTCGACGCGCTCGCGCACGGCCGGCTCGTTGGTGAGGTCCGACTCGAAGACCAGCCGGAAGGCACCGCCCTCGTCCTCGACGTACGCGAAGTAGGCGTCCATCGTGGCCGCGACGCGCAGCTTGTTGTCCGAGGTGGACGCGAGAGCCGTGCGCACCGACAGGAGCAGCGCCTCGCAGTGCTGGTCGAGCAGCGCCAGATAGAGGTCGAGCTTGCCGGGGAAGTGCTGGTAGAGCACCGGCTTGCTGACGCCGGCCCGCTCGGCGATGTCGTCCATGGCGGCCGAGTGGTACCCCTGGGCGACGAACACCTCCTGGGCCGCGCCGAGGAGCTGGTTCCGTCGGGCACGGCGCGGCAGGCGCGTGCCCCGAGGGCGTGCTGCCTCTGTCTGCTCGATGGCGCTCACGCCGCCTCCCAAAAATCGATCCATGCGCGCAGTGGCGTCGCGCCGCCATCGTACTTTTGGGTAACCCGGCTGTGCGCGGTGCGAACGCAGAATTTCACGGACCGGACGCCTCGGGCGAGAGGGGACGGCCAAGTAGTTGGGCAATAAACCGAACAAATCAACAAAGGACCACGGCGCCGTACGGGGCTACTCAGCGGTAGTCCTCTTCGTCCAGCGTGACGACCCGGGCCTGTTCGAGGGCGTCCGCGTCGTTCGCGGCCTCGTGCCGGAGGTGGTTGAGCGGTTCGTCCTCGTCCTGCTGCAGTTCGGTGTGCTGCTCGGCCGCGTCGGCCTCCGGGGTCTCCTCGTCGAGCACGACGTCCTCTTTCTCGGCGAATGTTTCCGGCTCGTTCGGGTCGGCAGTCATGCGGTTCCTTCCGGTCCTTCCGGCGAGCGGGTCTGTCCGTCCCTGTCCGGCGGGCGGGTCCGCGGGTGCTGTCCGACGGCCATGGCTGGCCCTCACTCCGAGCGTAGGAGTTCCTCCGGCGCACCGCACCCGAACCGGCGCCGCGCACGGCCGCGGACGGCCGCGGACCGAAGGATCCGGCGCCGCGTCGGATCCTGTGACGCCACCCACACGCGCCCGGGCGTGATCGTCTCGTAATATCGCTGCCATGTCCTCGACCGAGCTGCCGGAAACCCGGACCGCCGCATCGCCCGCGACCCGGCCGCCGCGCACCGTGCGGGTCGCCGACGGCGAGGAGCTGCGGTCCGTCGCGCTGCCCGGGCTCACCCTGACCGTGCGCGCGCGGCCCGCCGACCGGACCGGTCTGCCGCCCGCGCTGTTCGTGCACGGACTCGGCGGCTCCTCGCAGAACTGGTCGGCCCTGATGCCGCTGCTCGCCGACCTCGTCGACGGCGAGGCCGTCGACCTGCCCGGCTTCGGCGACTCGCCGCCGCCGGACGACGGCAACTACTCCGTGACGGGCCACGCCCGCGCGGTCATCCGGCTGCTCGACGCCGCCGGCCGCGGCCCGGTGCACCTGATCGGCAACTCGATGGGCGGCGCGGTCGCCACCCGGGTCGCCGCCGTGCGCCCCGACCTGGTCCGCACCCTGACGCTGGTCTCCCCGGCCCTGCCCGAGCTGCGCGTGCAGCGCAGCGCCTGGCCGACCGTGCTGCTCGCGGCGCCCGGCATCGCGCCGCTGTTCGCGAAGCTGACGAAGGAGTGGACGGCCGAGCAGCGCGTCCGGGGCGTCCTCGACCTCTGTTACGGCGACCCCGGCCGGGTCTCCGACGAGGGGCTGCGGCACGCCGTCGAGGAGATGGAGCGGCGCCTGGAGCTGCCGTACTTCTGGGACGCCATGGCCCGCTCCTCGCGCGGCATCGTCGACGCGTACACGCTCGGCGGCCAGCACGGACTGTGGCGCCAGGCGGAGCGGGTGCTCGCGCCGACGCTGCTCGTGTACGGCGGACGGGACCGGCTCGTGGGCTACCGGATGGCCCGCAGGGCGGCCGCCGCGTTCCGCCACTCGACGCTGCTCACGCTCCCGGAGGCCGGGCACGTGGCGATGATGGAGTACCCGGAGGCCGTCGCCGCGGCGGTACGGGAGCTGATCGCCGGGGCCGCCGACGCGCGGCCGGCGGCGGCCGAGGGCGGGAGCTGAGCCGGACCGTGGGACGACATAGTCGCAAGGGCCCCGCCGCACCGGTGAGCGACACCGGTCAGCGGGAGGCCGCAGGGCCGGGGCCGGGGACGGGGCGACGCAGGCGGAGCGGCGGGCAGCAGCCCCCGGCGGCACCGCGGCCCCCGCGCCCGTACGACGACGGGTACGACAGCACGTACGACGACACGCCGGGCCAGGGCACGCCGGCGTACGGCACGCCGGGCCGTGGAACTCCCGCGCACGGCACTCCCGCGCACGGCACGCCGGTGTACGGCACTCCCGCGCACGGCACTCCGGCGCAGGGAACGCCCGGGTACGGAACGCCCGCGCACGCCGCGCCGCGCGGCCCCGGGCCGTACGACACCGCCGGCCGGCCCCTCGTACGCGGCGGGCATCCGGCCCACGCCGAGGCGGCGGCCCCAGCCGCCCGCTACCCCTACGCGAAGCCCGCGCCCGCCGCGCCCGCCCCGTCCACCGGTCCCGCGGCCCCGTTCATACCGGCGCCGCGCCGCGAGACGGTCCCCGCCGAGGAGCCCGCGGAGCCGCCGCAGCCCGCGGCCAAGCCGGGCGGCGCCCTCGGCCGTACCCTCACCGGGATCGCCGCGGCCGCCATCACCACCGTCCTCGCCGTCGTCGTCGCCGGCCAGGTCGCCGAGAGCGACGGCGACGGCTCGCGCGCGACGCACGCGGCCGACGACTCCGCCGACCGCGTCGGCGCCGCGAGCCCGGCCTCGCGCTCCGACGACCGGGCCGCGCCGGCGCGGCCCGCCGCGCCGCCGACGTACGAGCAGCTGATGGCCCGCCAGTTCCCCATCGACCCGCACTTGAAGGGGTCGGGGGAGTTCCAGGCCGTGGGCGGGTTCGACAAGGCGCCCGGCAAGGGGCGCAGGATCCGCTACCGGGTGGACGTGGAGAAGGGGCTCGCGCTCGACGGGACGCTGTTCGCCGAGGCCGTGCAGAAGACGCTCAACGACCGGCGCAGCTGGGCCGGCAAGGACGAGATGACCTTCGAGCGGATCTCGACCGGGAAGCCGGACTTCGTCATCACGCTGGCCAGCCCGGGCACCACCGGCGCCTGGTGCGCCAAGTCCGGTCTCGACACGACGGTCGACAACGTGTCCTGCGACTCGGCCTCCACCGAGCGCGTGATGATCAACGCGTTCCGCTGGGCGCAGGGCTCGGTCACCTACGGCCCGCGGGCGATGCACGCCTACCGCCAGATGCTCATCAACCACGAGGTCGGGCACCGGCTCGGGCACAGCCATGTGAGCTGCCGCACGCCGGGCGCGCTCGCTCCGGTGATGCAGCAGCAGACGAAGTCGCTGGACATCGACGGGATCAAGTGCCGTCCGAACTCGTGGGTGCATCCGGAGAGTTGACGGGCCGTCGGTCGGCCCTCCGGGATCCGTTGTCCACATAGTGGGAACGGCGTCTCATAATCGTCCTGTGCGCGTTGACATCGTTCAGGCGTTCGTCCATATTTCTCGGCATGTCGAACCGAGCCGTCACCACCGAGCGCGCCGCCCTTGAGCTGGCGCTCTTCGGCGTGACCGGCCACGCGGTCGCCGACATCCTCTGTCGCTGACGCCCGCCCGAGCGCGCGCGTCGGCCTGCACCTCGTAGAGCCGTTTCCCGCTTTCCCGCGCCCGGGTTCCCTTCCCGTGGGCGCGCTCTTCCTCCTCACCCTCCGGGCCTGATCCGGTTCGGCGTGCCTGCGGAACTCCCTTTCTCCTTCCCGCAGTTCACCCGAGAGGTTCCTTCGA
This sequence comes from Streptomyces sp. NPDC004327, assembly GCF_042873935.1. Taxonomy (NCBI): domain Bacteria; kingdom Bacillati; phylum Actinomycetota; class Actinomycetes; order Kitasatosporales; family Streptomycetaceae; genus Streptomyces; species Streptomyces sp. NPDC004327. The sequence goes on from NZ_JBIAME010000014.1 coordinate 82,691, forward strand.
TGCGTCCATCGTCCGTGATTTCGCGCCGCGTGGCGGCCGCCGCCGTCAGTCTCGTCCTGGCCTCGGGCGCCGTCGCCTGCGCCGGACCCGAGGACGCCGCCGGCGGGGGATCCGCCGGCAAGGGCGCGGACGGCGCCCCGCGGAAGGGCGGCACGCTCTCCGTCCTCAACAGCGAGGCGCAGACCGACTTCGACCCGGCCCGGCTCTACACCTCCGGCGGCGGCAACATCCCGTCCCTCGTCTTCCGTACGCTCACCACCCGCAACCGCGAGGCGGGCGCCGCCGGCACCGAGGTCGTCCCCGACCTCGCCACCGACACCGGCCGCCCCAACAAGGACGCCACCGAGTGGACGTACACCCTCAAGGACGGGCTGAAGTTCGAGGACGGCACGCCCATCACCAGCGCCGACATCAAGTACGGCATCGAGCGCTCCTTCGCCGCCGAACTCTCCGGCGGCGCCCCCTACCTGCGCGACTGGCTGGTCGGCGGCGAGACCTACCAGGGCCCCTACAAGGACCCCAAGGGCCTCGCGTCGATCGTCACGCCCGACGCGAAGACGATCGTCTTCAAGCTGCGCAAGCCCGAGGGCGAGTTCCCCTTCGTCGCCACCCAGACCCAGTTCACGCCCGTCCCCAAGGCCAAGGACACCGGCGCCAAGTACGAGGAGCACCCCGTCTCCTCCGGCCCGTACAAGGTCGTGACGAACCAGAACGACGGCGAGCACCTCGTCCTGGAGCGCAACGCGCACTGGGACCCGAAGACCGACGACGAGCGCAAGGCCTACCCCGACCGGATCGACGTCCGGTCGGGCCTGGACGAGGCCGTCATCAACCAGCGGCTCGCCACCTCCGCGGGCGCCGACGCCGCCGCCGTCACCACCGACACCAACCTCGGCCCCGCCGAACTCGCCCAGGTCGGCTCCGACAAGGCGCTCGCCGCCCGCGTGGGCACCGGCCACTTCGGCTTCACCAACTACATCGCCTTCAACCCCAAGGTGAAGCCCTTCGACAACCCCAAGGTCCGCCAGGCCATCTCGTACGCGGTCAACCGCACCAGCGTCGTCAACGCGGCCGGCGGCTCCGCGCTCGCCGAGCCCGCCACCACCTTCCTGCCCGAGCAGAAGTCCTTCGGCTTCACCCCCTACGACCACTTCCCGGCCGGGAAGACCGGCGACCCGGCGAAGGCGAAGCAGCTGCTCAAGGAGGCCGGCTACCCGAACGGCCTGACCGTCACCCTGCTGCACTCCACCGCCCAGAACCGCGCCACCAGCCCCGAGATCGCCACCGCCATCCAGGAGGCGCTCGCCAAGGCCGGCATCACCGTCAAGCTCGACGGCCAGCAGCCCAACGCCTTCAACGAGAAGCGCTGGAGCGTCAAGGACGCGCCCGGCATCTTCCTCTCCCGCTGGGGCGCCGACTGGCCGGCCGGCGGACCCTTCCTCGCGCCGATCTTCGACGGCCGGCAGATCGTCACCAACGGCTCCAACTACAACCACGCCCAGCTGAACGATCCCGCGGTCAACAAGGAGATCGACGAGATCAACAAGCTGACCGACCTCAAGGCCGCCGCCGCCCGCTGGGGCGCCCTCGACAAGAAGATCGGCGAGCAGGCCCTCGACGTGCCGCTCTTCCACCCCGTCTACAAGCGGCTCGTCGGCAAGGACGTCAAGAACGTCGTCATCAGCGACTGGACCGGAGTCCTCGACGTCTCGCAGGTCTCCGTCAAGTGACCGTGCCGACCGATCTCCCGGCACCCGTGGCGGCGGGCACCCCCGCCGCCACGGGCGCCGCCCGGCAGGTGTGGCGCCGGCTGCGCACCCGCCCCGCCGCCCTCACCGCCGCCGCCGTCCTCGTCCTGCTCGTGCTGCTCGCCGCGGGCGCGCCGCTGCTCGCCGCCCTCGCCGGCCAGGACCCGCACACCTACCACGACGACCTCGTCGACTCCGCCCGCGGCGGCGTCCCGTACGGCTCCTTCGGCGGGATCAGCGCCGAGCACTGGCTCGGCGTCGAACCCGGCACCGGCCGCGACCTCTTCGTCCGGCTCCTCCACGGCGCCCGGATCTCGCTGCTCGTCGCGCTCGGCGCCACCGTCGTCCAGATCCTCCTCGGCGTGCTGATCGGCCTCGCCGCCGGACTCGGCAACCGCTGGATCGACGGCGCCCTCGGCCGGTTCACCGACGTGTTCCTCGCCCTGCCGTTCCTCGTCCTCGCCATCGCGCTCACCGCCGTCGTCCCCCACGACTTCCCGCGCCCGCTGCTGCTGATCCTGGTCATCGGAGTGATCGGCTGGGCCGGCACCTCCCGGATCGTGCGCGCCCAGACGCTCACGCTGAAGAGCCTCGACTTCGTCGCCGCCTCCCGGCTCGCCGGCTCGGGGCCCTGGCGGACCGCCCGGCGCGAACTGCTGCCCTCGCTGGCCGCGCCCGTGCTCACCTACGCGGCCCTCCTCGTGCCCGGCAACATCGTCACCGAGGCCTCGCTGTCCTTCCTCGGCGTGGGCGTCACCCCGCCCACCCCGTCCTGGGGGCAGATGCTGTCCACCGCACAGACCTGGTTCCGGGCCGACCCGGCGTACGTGCTGCTGCCGGCCGGACTGCTCTTCGTGACCGTGCTCGCCTTCACCGTGCTCGGCGACGCCGTCCGCGCCGCCCTCGACCCGCGCGAGGCCGGCCGGCTCGGCGCGGGCACGCGAAAGGAGACCTCCCGATGACCCGTTACGCCCTCAAGCGGCTCGCGGGCGCCGCGCTCGTCCTCCTCGCGCTCTCCGTCGTCGTCTACGCGCTCTTCTACGTCGCGCCCGGCGACCCCGCCCGGCTCGCCTGCGGCGAGCGCTGCAACCCGCAGCAGATCGCCCAGGTCCGCGAACGACTCGGCCTGAACGAGAGCGTGTTCGCCCAGTACCTGCACTTCCTCCAGGGCGTGGTGGCCGGCCGCGACTACTCCACCGGCACCGGCGTGCTGCACTGCGACGCGCCCTGCCTCGGCCTGTCGTACCAGAACGACCAGCAGGTCACCGAGATCATCCTGGAGCGGCTGCCGGCCACCGCCTCGCTCGCGCTCGGCGCCATGGTGATCTGGCTCGGCGTCGGCGTCGGCACCGGGCTGCTCTCCGCGCTGCGCCGCGGCGGGATCACCGAGCGCACCCTGACCGTGCTCACCCTCGCCGGCACCGGAACCCCGGTCTTCATCCTGGGCCTGCTGCTGCTCATGGCGGTCTGCGCCTACCTCCAGTGGCTGCCCTTCCCGACCTATGTGCCGCTCGGCGAGGACCCCGAGCAGTGGGCCTGGAACATGCTGCTGCCCTGGCTCACGCTCGGCTTCTTCGAGTCGGCCAAATACGCGCGGCTGACCAGGAGTTCGACCCTGGAGACATTGGCCGAGGACCACATCCGCACCTTCCGCGCCTACGGGGTGGGGGAGCGCTCGATCGTCACCCGGCACGCCCTGCGCGGCGCCCTGCCGCCCGTCATCGCGCTCAGCGCCATCGACCTCGGCACCATGTTCGGCGGAGCCGTGCTCACCGAGTCCCTCTTCGGCCTCCCCGGCCTCGGCAAGACCCTCATCGACGGCGTGCGCCACATCGACCTGCCGGTCGTCGTGGGCATCGTGCTCGTCACCGGAGTGGCCGTGGTCCTGGCGAACGTCGTCGCCGACCTCCTCTACGCCGTCGCCGACCGAAGGGTGGTCCTGGCATGAGCACCGTCCCCACGAGCCCCGTCGTCACCGTCGAGGGCCTCACCGTCGCCTTCGGCGACTCCGTCACCGCCGTCGACGACCTCTCCTTCACCCTGGAACCGGGCCGCGCCCTCGCCCTCGTCGGCGAGTCCGGCAGCGGCAAGTCCACCGTGGCCGGCGCCCTCCTCGGGCTGCACCGCGGCACCGGCGCCCGCGTCGCGGGCCGGGTCACCGTCGGCGGCATCGACGTGGGATCGGCCGGGCCCGCCGAACTGCGGCGGCTGCGGGGCGGGGTGGCGGCGATGGTCTTCCAGGACCCGCTGTCGGCGCTCGACCCGTACTACGCGATCGGCGACCAGATCGCGGAGGTCTACCGGATCCACCATCCTGGATCCAAGAAGGCCGCCCGCGCCCGCGCCGTCGAGGTCCTCGACCGCGTCGGCATCCCCGACGCCGCCCGCCGCGCCCGCGCCCGCCCGCACGAGTTCTCCGGCGGCATGCGCCAGCGCGCGCTCATCGCCATGGCGCTCGCCTGCGAACCGCGGCTCCTCGTCGCCGACGAACCGACCACCGCGCTCGACGTCACCGTCCAGGCCCAGATCCTCGACCTGCTGCGCGAACTGCGCCAGGAGACCGGCACGGCCCTGCTGCTCGTCACCCACGACGTCGGCGTCGCCGCCGCGAGCGCCGACGACATCCTCGTCATGCGCGGCGGCCGGGCCGTCGAACGCGGGCCCGCGGCCCGGGTCCTCGCCGCGCCCTCGGAGCCGTACACCCGCGAACTGCTCGGCGCCGTGCCCCGGCTCGACGGGCCGCTGCGCCCCGCGCCCTCGGCGCCGGCCCTCGGCGAGCCGCTGCTCGAAGCCGTCGACCTGCGGCGCGAGTTCGGGCGCGGGAAGGCGAAGGTCACCGCCGTCGACGGCGTGTCGCTGACCGTGCGGGCCGGGGAGACCCTCGGCGTCGTCGGCGAGTCCGGCAGCGGCAAGACCACCCTCGGCCGGATGCTCGTCCGCCTCCTCGACCCGACCGGCGGCCGGCTGCGGTACGACGGGACGGAGATCGGCGGGCTGTCGGAGAAGGAGCTGCGCCCGCACCGGCGCGAGCTCCAGATGGTGTTCCAGGACCCCGTCTCCTCCCTCAACCCGCGCCGCTCGATCGGCGAGTCCGTCGCCGACCCGCTGCGCGCGGCAGGCGAGCGCGACGAGACGCTCGTCCGCGACCGGGTGCGCGAGCTGCTCGACCGGGTGGGCCTCGACCCCGACCGGTACGACGCCTATCCGCACGAGTTCAGCGGCGGCCAGCGCCAGCGCGTCGGCATCGCCCGCGCGCTCGCCGCCCGGCCGCGCCTGATCGTCTGCGACGAGCCCGTCTCCGCGCTCGACGTCACCACCCAGGCCCAGGTCACCGCCCTGCTCGCCGACCTCCAGGCCGAACTCGGCCTCGGCCTCGTCTTCATCGCCCACGACCTGGCGGTGGTACGGCAGGTCAGCGACCGGGTCGCCGTGATGCGGGCCGGGCGGATCGTCGAACAGGGCACCGTCGAGGAGGTGTACGGGGCGCCCCAGGACCCGTACACGCGACGGCTGCTCGCCGCCGTCCCGGCCCTGGAGCGGACCCCCGCCGCGGCCTGACGGCACCGCACGGACAGTCACCCCACGAGCCCGTAGCGCCACGGAACGCGACCGCGGTGCGAAAGTTACGAGCATTCACCCCTTCCGGTGGCGCGACGGACAACCGTCCGTCGCGCCACCGTCATGTCCGCTTACGTTCTTCCCGCCGCGGGTCGCCGGACCGACCGGTGCCCGCCGGCACGGCAGACGTCACGGGAGAACGGGGGTGTTGCTCATGCGGATCGCACTGCTCACGGAGAGTGGCTATCCGTACGCCACGGGTGAGTCCGGCCTCTGGTGCGACCGGCTCGTCCGCGGCCTCGCACCGCACGAGTTCGACGTCTACGCGCTCAGCCGCGACGCCCGCCAGGAGACCGGCCGTCGCCCGTACCTGCCGCCCAACGTGCGCGCGGTGCGCACCGCCCCGCTCCGGGACGCCGCCGGCGAGACGGCCCCCTTCGCCCGCCGCACGGGCTACGGCCGGCGCGAACGCCGGCGCTTCGAGGCCGCGTTCGCGGAACTCGCGCACGGCATCTGCGCCGGGGACGAGGAGAGCGGGGCCGGAGGGTCCGGGACCGGGGAGTCCGGGGCCCAGGGGTCCTGGGCCCGGGAATCCCAGGACCGGGAGCCGGGGGCCAGGGAGTCCGGGGCCGGGCGGTTCGCCGCCGGGCTCTACGGGCTCGCCGAACTCGCCCGCGAGCACGGCGGACTGCCCGCCGCGCTCCGCTCCGAGCCCGCCGTCCGGATCCTGGAGTCCGCCTGCCGCGCGCCCGGCGCCCGCCGCGCCGTCGCCGCCGCCACCGTCCCCGACCAGCTCGCCTTCACCGAACAGCTGGAGCGCGCGCTGCGCCCGCTCTCGCTCGACTGGTACGACGAGACGGACTCCGGCGCGGACGGTACGGGCGCCCCGGCGGGCGGCGGCCTCGCGCTCGTCGACCTCTGCCACGCCGCCTCCGCCGGGGCCGCCGCGCTCCCGGGCCTGCTGGCCAAACGCTTCTTCGGCACCCCGCTGCTCGTCACCGAGTACGGCGTCCAGCTCCGCGCCCACTACCTCGCCGCCACCGGCGCCCCGCTCCCCACCCCCGTCCGCGCCCTGCTCGCCGCCTTCCACGGCCGGCTCGCCGGCGAGGTCTACCGGCAGGCCGCCCTGCTCACCCCCGGCAACACCCACGCCCGCCGCTGGCAGGAGAAGTGCGGCGCCGACCGGGCCCGGCTGCGCACCGTCCACCCCGGCATGGACGCCGAGCGCTTCGCCGAGGTCGGCGAGGACGAGGAGAGCGGCGACCCGGCGACCCTCGCCTGGATCGGCCGGGTCGAACCCGCCAAGGACCTCGTCGCGCTGCTGCACGCCTTCGCCGAGGTGCGCCGCCGGCAGCCCGACGCCCGGCTGCGGATCATCGCCGCGCCGGTACGGGAGCCGGGCGCCGCCGCGTACCTCGCCCACTGCCGCGGCCTCGCCGAGCAGCTCTTCCCCGACGAGGCCAGCGGCGCCCATGCCGTCGGCGAGAACCCGGTCTCCTTCGAGGAGCTCGGCGGCCCCGAGGCCCCCACCCTGGAGGACGCCTACGCCGCCAGCGCCGTCGTCGTCCTCTCCAGCGTCGTCGAGGGCTTCCCGGCCGGCCTGGTCGAGGCCATGTTCTGCGCCCGCGCCACCGTCTCCACCGACGTCGGCGCGGTCGTCGAGGTCATCGGCGGCACCGGGCTCGTCGTCCCGCCCCGCAACCCCAAGGCGCTCGCCGACGCCTGCCTCGCGCTGCTGCGCGACCCCGAGCGGCGGTACCGCCTCGGCGCCGCCGCCCGCGCCCGGGCCCTGGAGCTGTTCACCGTCGAACAGAACCTCGCGGCGTTCCGCGGCATCTACCTCGAACTCCTCTCCCACTCGCCGGTCCGCCGCCGGACCAGCCGCGGCGTGCCCTTCGCCCACCCCGCCGAGGCCCATGTGCCGGGCAGCTGGGCGGACCAGCCGGTCACCGCCACGGCCGGAACGGGAGAGTCCGATGCCTGAAGGAGGCACAGCCATGCGCGGCCCCGCCGCTCCCACCAGCCCCGGCCCCTGGGACTCCCGCTCCGAGGCCCTGCTCAAGGCCCCCGCCCTCGCCCCGGCGCCGGAAGCCGCGGAAGCCCTTGCCGAAGCGATTCAGCAGCCGGCCCCGGAACCCGTCCAGTCGTCCGCGCAACCGCCCGCACGGCCCCGGCGCGGCCCCGCCGACCCCGTCAAGGCGCTGATGCACCGTCACCGCGAGCTCTGCGAACGCGCCGTCGACGCCCTGGAGATCGCCGCCGGACTGGAGGCCCACGGCGTCACCGACCGCACCGCCGCCCGCTTCCGGCACCGGGACGTCTTCTCGCTCGCCGAGGAGCTCTACGCGCGCGTGCCGCGCGGCGAGAGCCCCCGCACTCCCGCCGCGCCCGCCGCCCCGGCCCGTACCCCGTGGACCGCGTGGGCGCTCGCCACCTGCGCGCCCGGCGCCGTCGCCGCCCTCGTCGCCACCGGGCTCGCGCTCACCATCGGGGCCGCGCGGACCACGACCGGAGTGCTCGGCGCGCTCGGCCTCGGCGCCGCCGTGCTCGCCGCCGTGCGCCGCGGCCCGCTGCGCGCCGGCGGCCGCCCCCTCCTCGCCACCCCGCTGTGGACCCTCTGGCTCCTCGCCTACGCGGCGGCCGGCGACGGCGCCCTCGACCAGCTGCTCCGCGGCGGACCCGACGGCGCCCCGACCGTCGTCACCCCGCTCGACGGCCCGGCCGGCACCGAGTGGCTGTTCGACACCGGGCCGCTGCTCGCCCTCGCCCTCTCCGTCGCCCCCGCCGCCTGGTGCGCCCACCTCTTCGCCACCCGCGCCCGGCGCAGACTCGCCGTCAGCCGCGGCCTCGCCGACTTCGCCGCCGGCACCAGACCCCTGCTCCTCGGCAGCGTCGCCCTCCACCTCGCCGCCCTCACCGGACTGCTCGTCCTCACCGGCTTCCACCCCGGCGCCCTCGCCCTCGGCACCCTGCTGCTGCTCGCCCGGCTGCTCGCGGTGCACGGCTTCGCCGAGGCCGCCGACAGCGTCCTCATGGCCACCGCCTCCGCCGAGGCCCTCGTCCTCGCGAGCGTCCTCGCCGCCCGCCTGCCGGGCTGCGCCGCCCTCGACACCCCCGTCCGCGCCGTCGTCGCCCTCTGGGGACCGGCGGCCCTGCCCACCCTGATCTGCGGCACGGCGGCCCTCGCCCTGCTGATCCACGCCACCGGCGCGCTCTCCCGCGCCTCGGCCCACGCCTGAGCCCCCACCAGGCCCCGACCCGTTGCCCGCCTGACCCCCCACCGGTGCACCCCGCGCACCCCGCGGAGCCGACGCCGCGGGCGTGCCTCCCCGTACCCGACACCTCGCAAGGAGACGAAAGAGACATGACGCACCACCTCCCCACCACGGCCGGTCGGCACGAAGGGGCCGCACGATGAGGGTGCTGCTGCTCGGAGCCAACGGATTCATCGGCCGGTTCGTCGCCGACCGCCTGCTCGCCGACCCGGCCGTCCACCTCACCGCGCTGGGCCGCGGCGACGACGCCGACGTGCGCTTCGACCTCGCCACCGGCAGCCCCGGCGCGCTGACCCGGTTCTTCGACGCGGTCCACCCCGGAGTCGTCGTCAACTGCGCCGGCGCCACCCGCGGCGGCGCCCGCGACCTCACCCGGCACAACACCGTCGCCGTCGCCACCGTCTGCGAGGCCCTGCGCCGCAGCGGCTGCGGCGCCCGGCTCGTCCAGGTCGGCTGCGCCTCCGAGTACGGGCCGAGCCAGCCCGGCTCGTCCACCGCCGAGGACGCCATGCCACGGCCCGGCGGCCCGTACGGCGTGTCCAAGCTCGCCGCGACCGAACTCGTCCTCGGCTCCGGCCTCGACGCCGTCGTACTGCGGGTCTTCTCGCCCGTCGGTCCCGGCACCCCCGCCGGCTCCCCGCTCGGCCGGCTCGCCGAGGCGATGCGGCGCGCCATGCAGGCCGGCGACGGCGAGCTGAAGCTCAGCGGCCTCGGCGTGCAACGGGACTTCGTGGACGTCCGGGACGTGGCCCGGGCCGTGCACGCCGCCTCGCTCTCCGCCGCCCAGGGCGTCGTCAACATCGGCACCGGCCGGGCCGTGAAGCTCCGCGACGCCGCCGCCGTCCTCGCCAGGGTCGCCGGATACACCGGCCAGCTCCACGAGCTCGACGGGCCGCCGCGCCCGGTCATCGGCGCCCCGCGCACCGAGGCCACCATCGCCGAGCAGCTGGCCGCCGCCCCCTACCCGTACCCCGACGGCTGCGGCCCCTGGCAGCAGGCCGACGTGCGCACCGCCCGCGACCGGCTCGGCTGGCGGCCCCGGATCAACCTGGAGGAGTCCCTGGCGGACATCTGGATGGAGGCGGCATGCCGCATCTGACCGCCACCGGCACCGGGACGGTCACCGGGATGGGGGTGGGCGTCCCGGGCTACGCCCACCCCCTGCTCGCCCCCGTCGAGTGGGCCGAGCTGACCCGGCCCGGCACGCCCGTGCACTGGGCCGTCCTCAACGTCGCCGACGGGCCGGGCGGGCGGCCCGACCCGCACTGCCTGGAGGCCGCCGGCAAGCTGCGGAACGCGGGCGTCCGGGTGCTCGGGCACATCGACCTGGCGCACGGCTCGCGCCCCTTCGGCGAGGTCGTCTCGGACGCCCAGCGCTACCTCGACTGGTACCGGGCCGACGGCTACTACCTGGACCGGTGTCCCTCCGACCGGGCCGACCTGCCCGGCGTACGGCGCATCGCCGGCACCCTGGAGGCGCTGCGCGAGAGCACGGCCGAGGGCGACGTCCACCTCGTCCTCGGCCACGGCACCCACCCGTACCCGGGCTACGCGGAGACCGCCGACCAGCTCGTCACCTTCTCCGGCTCCTGGACCGACTACCGCTGGTCGCAGGTGGCGGAGTGGACGGCCGACCACCCGGCCGCGAGGTTCGTCCACCTCGTCCACGGAGTGCCCAGGACACATCTGGACGAAGCGCTCCGGATCGCCCGCTGGCAGGGGGCCGGCACGGTCTTCATGACGGACCGCCGGGCCCGTCCGGGACAAAGCGACCAATTCCACACGCTGCCCGGTTACTGGGACGAAATCGTCTCGCGGATCGGACGGGGTGTCTCGGAATGAGGAGGGCCATGGCAGTGTTATGGGGAGAACAACCGTCGTAATGACATCCCGACCAGCTGTATTGATGAGGTCTCCGTGTCGCTGCCACCCCTGGTCGAGCCGGCTGCCGAGCTCACCGTTGACGAGGTCCGCAGGTACTCCCGCCACCTGATCATCCCTGATGTCGGGATGGACGGACAGAAGCGGCTGAAGAACGCCAAGGTGCTCTGTGTGGGCGCCGGCGGGCTCGGCTCCCCGGCCCTGATGTACCTGGCCGCGGCGGGCGTGGGCACGCTCGGCATCGTGGAGTTCGACGAGGTCGACGAGTCGAACCTGCAGCGCCAGATCATCCACAGCCAGTCCGACATCGGCCGCTCCAAGGCCGCGTCGGCGCGCGACAGCGTCCTCGGCATCAACCCGTACGTGAACGTGATCCTCCACGAAGAGCGGCTCGAGGCCGAGAACGTGATGGACATCTTCAGCCAGTACGACCTGATCGTCGACGGCACGGACAACTTCGCGACCCGCTACCTGGTCAACGACGCGTGCGTGCTCCTCAACAAGCCGTACGTGTGGGGCTCCATCTACCGCTTCGACGGCCAGGCCTCGGTCTTCTGGTCCGAGTACGGCCCCTGCTACCGCTGCCTCTACCCGGAGCCGCCGCCGCCGGGCATGGTCCCGTCCTGCGCCGAGGGCGGCGTCCTCGGCGTGCTCTGCGCGTCCATCGGCTCCATCCAGGTCACCGAGGCCATCAAGGTCCTCGCGGGCGTCGGCGACCCGCTGGTCGGCCGCCTGATGATCTACGACGCCCTGGAGATGCAGTACCGCCAGGTCAAGGTCCGCAAGGACCCCGACTGCGCGGTCTGCGGCGCCAACCCGACCGTCACCGAGCTCATCGACTACGAGGCCTTCTGCGGCGTCGTGTCCGAGGAGGCCCAGGAGGCCGCGCTCGGCTCCACGATCACTCCGAAGCAGCTCAAGGAGTGGATCGACGACGGCGAGAGCATCGACATCATCGACGTCCGCGAGCCGAACGAGTACGAGATCGTCTCCATCCCGGGCGCCCGCCTGATCCCGAAGAACGAGTTCCTGATGGGCAACGCCCTCCAGGACCTGCCGCAGGACAAGCGGATCGTCCTGCATTGCAAGACGGGTGTCCGCAGTGCGGAAGTCCTCGCCGTGCTGAAGTCCGCGGGCTTCGCGGACGCGGTGCACGTCGGCGGCGGCGTCATCGGCTGGGTCCACCAGATCGAGCCGGAGAAGCCGGTCTACTGATCGCGCTGACCGAGTGAGCGAAGAGGGCCCGGATCCGCCTGACGGATCCGGGCCCCTTCGTCGTCAGCCGCAGGTGGTGCCGGACGCCGGCACCGTCCCGTTCAGCAGGTACGCGTCGGTCGCCGCCTTCACGCACTTGCTGCCGCTGGTGTACGAGCCGTGGCCCTGGCCGTTGTACGTGAGCTCCACGCCGACGCCCTTGCCGAGCGCGTCCACCATCGACCGGGCGCCCGCGTACGGGGTGGCCGGGTCGCCGGTGTTGCCGATGACGAGGATCGGGGCGGAGCCGGGGGCCGAGACGTCCGGGTGGGCCCAGGTGCCCGGCACCGGCCACGGGGCGCAGCTCGCCAGGCCCCAGCCCATGAAGTCGCCGAAGACCGTGGAGACCGCGCGGAACTCGGGCAGCTTCTCCCTGGCCTGGTCGAGGGTGAAGCGGTCCTTGAAGTCGACGCAGTTGATGGCGGCGTTGGCCGCCTGGATGTTGCTGTAGACGCCGTTCTGGTCGCGGCCGTTCATCGAGTCGGACAGCGCGAGCAGCAGCGCGCCGTTGCCGCCGTCGGCCTCGTCGAGGCCCTGCTCCAGATACGGCCAGAACTCCTTGGAGTACAGGGCCTGCGCGATGCCGTTGGTGGCCTGGGTCTGCGTCAGCTTCCGGTCGCCGATGCCCGGGATCGGCTTCTTGTCGAGCGAGGCCAGCAGGTCCGTGATGAACCCCTCGATCTCGGCGACCGACGAGCCGGGCAGCACGCACTGCTCGGCGCGCGCCAGACAGTCCTTGGCGAAGTTGTCGAGCGCGAGCTGGAAGCCCTGGGCCTGCCCGAGCGCGCCCGCCTCCACACCGGCGGCCGGGTCCACGACGGCGTCGAAGACGGCCCGGCCCACGTTCTTCGGGAAGAGATGGGCGTAGACGCCGCCGAGTTCGGTGCCGTAGGAGATGCCGAAGTAGTGCATCTTCTCGTCGCCGAGGACCCGGCGCATCAGGTCCATGTCGCGGGCCGCGTTCTCGGTGCCGACGTACGGCAGTTGCGTGCCGGACTGCTTCTCGCAGGCGCCCGCGTACTTCTTCTGCGCGTCGCCGAGCGTCTTCTCCTCGGCGGCGTCGTCCGGCGTGAAGTCCAGGGCGTAGAAGGCGTCCAGCTCCTTGTCGCCGAGGCATTCGACCGGCTTGCTGCGGCCGACCCCGCGCGGGTCGAAGGAGACCAGGTCGTAGCGGGAGCGCAGCGACTCGAAGTCGTTCGCGAAGCCGGGCAGCCCGGTGACGCCGGAACCGCCGGGGCCGCCGAAGTTGAAGATCAGCGAGCCGATCCGCTGTCCCTGGTCGCGGGCCTTGGCACGGATCAGGGCGAGGTCGACGGTGGGGCCGTCGGGCTTGGCGTAGTCGAGCGGCGCGGCCATGAAACCGCACTCCCAGGGCGTCCCGCCGGGCAGCGGCGTCGGCGCGGGCCCGCCGCCCTCCGCCGCGTTCGGTGGCAGACACGGCGCCCACTCCACCTTCTGCGCCGCGAGCCGGTCGAGCCCGGTGGGCCCGCTGGACTCGGGGGCCGCCGCCGTGCCCCCGTCGTCGGAGCACCCGGTGGCCAGCAGCAGGGCGGTCGCGGTGAGCGTCGCGGTGAGCAGGGCGGTGCGGTGGGCGGCGGAGATCGGCATGGACCCATCCTGGGTCGGCCGCCGGGGCGCCGCGCGGGAGGAGGGCCATGCGGGTGGTGTCCCGATGGTGGTCGGGGGCGGGGGGGGGGGGGGGGGGCGCGGGGGCCCCCCCCCCCCCCCCCCCCCCCCCCCCAGGGCGCCCCCCCCCGGGCCCCCCGCGCCCGGCCCCCCCCCCCGGCGCACCCGCCCCC
>NZ_JBIAME010000015.1:0-87021 GCF_042873935.1 Streptomyces sp. NPDC004327
TCGCAAAAACACACGGAAACGCAAAGACGGCACGACGAATCGACACCGTCAGGCATGGAGTGGTTCTTGCGGAATGGCTGTCCGGGGCCGACCGGAGTCGGTGCTCACGCTGGACAACTCGGAGAACACTACGCACCGGGGAACCTCGTGTCAACCCCGGCCCTGCGGGCCACCCTCCAGGGTGAAACGACAGGGGCCGGGCTCTTGAGAGCCCGGCCCCTTCTGGCCGCACCGCGGTACATTGTGTACACATGCGCCACTCGGTACACTTGGGCGAATGACGCAGCCGCTGCCCATAGAGTCCATCCGCGACGTGCGCGCCCATCTCGCCGAGGTCGTGGAGCGCGCCGATCGCGACGACGTACCCACAGTGATCACACGCCGGGGCAAGGAAGTCGCCGCCGTCGTCTCCATCGAGGTACTGCGCAGGTACCAGAAGTGGGAAGAGCGCGAGATCAACCGCATCATCGACGAGCGCATGGCCAACCCCGCACCTGGCATCCCGATCGAGGACATCATGAGGGAGACGCTGGCTCGCGGTGAGTGAGTACCGAACCGTCTTCCGCCCCGAGGCGCAGGCCGAACTTCGGAAGATCCCCCGCGACATGGCGCTGCGCATCCTGGCCAAGCTGACCGAGTTGGAGACCGACCCCCTCGGCTTCAACACCACCGCACTCGTGTCCCAGCCCGAACGGCGCCGCCTGCGCTTCGGCGACTACCGCGTCGTCTACGCCATCGACAACGGAGAACTGGTGGTCTGGGTCGTTCACCTGGGACACCGGTCCACCGTTTACGACACCTGATTGATGCTGACCGCACGTCAGAACATTCAGCACGGTGACGACGAAGGGGTCGGACTCAAGGGAGCCCGACCCCTTCTGCTGTGCACGTTTGACTCAGCGCCTGACGTACAGCAAGTGCTCGACTACACGTTGAAGCGGAACTCCACCACGTCGCCGTCCTGCATGACGTACTCCTTGCCCTCCATGCGGGCCTTGCCGGCCGCGCGGGCCTCGGCCACCGAGCCGGTGGCGACGAGATCGGCGAAGGAGATGACTTCGGCCTTGATGAAGCCCTTCTGGAAGTCGGTGTGGATGACACCGGCCGCCTCGGGGGCCGTCGCGCCCTGCTTGATCGTCCAGGCGCGGGATTCCTTCGGGCCGGCCGTCAGGTACGTCTGGAGGCCGAGGGTCGCGAAGCCGACGCGGGCGAGGATGGCGAGGCCGGGCTCTTCGGCGCCGACGGACTGGAGGAGCTCCATGGCGTCCTCCTCGTCGAGTTCGGCGAGGTCGGCCTCCAGCTTGGCGTTGAGGAAGATCGCCTCGGCGGGGGCGACCAGGGCGCGCTGCTGGTCCTTGAAGGCCTCGTCGGTCAGCTCCTCCTCGTCCACGTTGAAGACGTAGAGGAACGGCTTGGTGGTGAGCAGGTGGAGGTCGTGGAGCAGCTCCGCCTTCTCCGAGCCCTGGACGATGCCCTGGGAGAACAGGGTGTCGCCCTTCTCCAGGATCGCCTGGGCGGCCTCGACGGCGGCGACCTTCGGCGCCGTGTCCTTCTTGATCCGCATCTCCTTCTGGAGTCGCGGCAGGACCTTCTCGATGGTCTGGAGGTCGGCGAGGATCAGCTCGGTGTTGATCGTCTCGATGTCGTCCTTGGGCGAGACCTTGCCGTCGACGTGGACGACGTTCTCGTCCTTGAAGGCGCGGATGACCTGGCAGATCGCGTCCGACTCACGGATGTTCGCCAGGAACTTGTTGCCCAGGCCCTCGCCCTCGCTCGCGCCGCGGACGATGCCGGCGATGTCGACGAAGTCGACCGTCGCGGGGAGGATCCGCTGCGAGCCGAAGACCTCGGCGAGCTTGGCCAGACGGGGGTCCGGCACGCCGACGACGCCGACGTTCGGCTCGATCGTGGCGAACGGGTAGTTGGCCGCCAGCACGTCGTTCTTGGTCAGGGCGTTGAACAGGGTCGACTTGCCGACGTTCGGCAGGCCGACGATTCCGATCGTGAGCGACACGGTGGCGACTTCCCTAAAGAGGAGTGGGGGTGGGGCGATCCCCCAGTTTACGGGGGCACCGAACCACGCCATGACGGCGCTCTTCCCGCCAAGGTCACCCAAAGGGCGTGTCCCGCACGCGGTTCCCGGCCTCTTCGGACCTACGTTGGTGGGGTGGAGCAGCACAGGACACGCAAGCCGCAGGCCCGGCGCCCCGTCGCGGGCCGACCGCAGGGCCCGCAGAACCCGCAGAGCCCGGTGGCGCCGCCCGGCGCCCTCGTCCAGGGCGCCGCGGTCTACCGGGTCGCCGCCAAGCCGCGCCCGGGCCGTCCCCGGGTCGAGCGGCCGGCCCGGCCCGCGCCGACGCTGGTCGCGGCCCTGCGCAGGCTGCCCAATCCCCGGCTGACCGGCCTCGGCGCCGGGCTGTTCGCCTGCGCCGTGATGCTGGTCGTCGGTTTCCTGGACTGGCTGCTCTTCGACGGCTCTCCGCTCGTCTTCGGCCTGCTGTTCCTGCCGGTCAGCGCGCTGACCGCGCTGTGGGTGCGGACCGCAGACCTGGTCACGGCGCCGATCAGCGTGCCGATCGCCTTCGCGGTGGGCGTCGTGCCCGTGTCGGGCGGTACGGGCGGGGTCGGCGGCCAGGCGATGGCCCTGGTCACGGCGCTCGCCGTGCATGCCGGATGGCTGTACGGGGGAACGCTCGTGGCGGGTGTCATCGCGAGCGTCCGGAAGGTGCGGGAGATGGGCCGCCGCCAGGAGCGGCGGGCCCGGGCCCGGGCGCAGGCCCAGGCGGCGCCGCACCTCTAGGGCGCGGCCCCGCCCCGTGGGCCTCGTGGGCGTCGTGGGTCCCGTAGGCCCCACAGGCCCCGCAGGCCCCGCCGGTCAGTGCTTGCCCCTTGGCCGGGCCCGGTCAGCCCTGGGCCCGTGACCCAGGGCCCCGTCAGCCCGGGGTGCCCACCTCTTCCACGCCCAGGTACATCACCGACGGCCGGGCCGGGTTGAAGGCGATGGCGTCGATGCCGTCGTACGCGTTGTGGGTCTTGGTGACGAGGCCCGTGCCCGCGTCGTGGCGGAGCAGGTCGGTCCCGTAGCCCTGGAAGTACGTGCCGTACTCGAAGTAGAGCACCGCCGGGTCGACCGGGCTCGGGGCGAGCAGGGTGCTGTTGGTGAGCTTGTGCTCGGCCGTGTCGTCGACGATCTTGGCGAAGGTGCGGCCGCCGTCGGTCGACCGGTACAGGTGGCGGCCCTCGTTGCCGGAGCCGGGGACGGCCTCGGCGAGGTCGATGCCGATGCCGTAGACGACCGAGGGGTTCGCCGGGGAGACGGCGGTGCGGAACAGGTTCGCGGAGGTGCCGGCGGTCAGTCCGGTGGAGGCGGTCCAGGTCGCGCCGCCGTCCGTGGTCACCGCGCCGCCGAGCACCATGGCGCCGGCGACGGCGTGGTCCGGGTTCTTCGGGTCGAAGGCCACCGAGTAGACGCCGGTGCCCGCGGGGAACGCCGGGGTGCCGACGGCGGTCCAGGTCGCGCCGCCGTCGCGGGAGTCGTAGAGCTTGCCGTCGTTGCCCGCGAGGCGCACGTGGCCGGCGTCGGCCGGGTCGGTGCCCAGGCCCACGATGTCGGTGACCGGGGAGGTGAGCCTGGTGACGGTGGTGCCGTCGATGCGCGCGAGCGTGGAGCCGCTCGGCTCCCAGGCGAAGGCGCGGGAGCCGACGCCGGCGGTGAGGGTCGGGGAGCCGCTGCCCAGGTTGGCGACGTGGGTCCAGCTGCAGCCCGCGTCGGTGGAGCGCTGGATCTCGTCGTTGCGGGTCGCCAGGAGGGTGTTGGCGGTGCCGAGGGCGACGAGGCCGTGGGTGTAGCTGATGGGCTTGAGCGTGCCGCTGGTGGCGGTGAGGCTCGCTCCGTCGTCGGTGGTGAAGGTGACCGCGCCGTCACCGACGACGCGGGTGCAGGTCGGGGCGGTCCAGGCCGTGGCGGTCGCGGCGTACGCGGACGGCTGGACGAGGGTGAGGGCGAGGGCAGCGGCGGCCGTGGTGACGGCGGCGACGGTGACCCGATTCATGGTGCCTCCCTTGTGGGGCATGACGCACGAACAGTTGTCGATCTTGTTCTATCCGGGGGAGGCGTCACAGCACTGCATGATCGTTTGCCATATTTCTTGACCAGAAAGCTCCTTGACGAAGGATCTTCGTAAACAGGAGTGGAACTCCGAAAGAATTACCGCCCGGGAAGCGCGGCTGCCTTCGCCGCCATCGCCGCCCCGACGATCCCCGCGTTGTTCTGGAGCTGTGCCGGGACGATCTCCGCCCGGATGCCCTCGACGAAGGGCAGGAACTTGTCGGCCTTGCGGCTGACGCCGCCGCCGATGATGAACAGCTCCGGGGAGAACAGCATCTCCACATGGGCCAGGTACTTCTGGAGGCGCCGGGTCGCCCAGTGCTCCCAGCTGAGGTCCTCGTCCTCCCGGGCCTTCGCGGAGGCGCGCTTCTCGGCGTCGTGGCCCTTGAGCTCCACGTGGCCGAGTTCGGTGTTGGGGACGAGGGTGCCGTCGGTGAAGAGGGCGGAGCCGATGCCGGTGCCTAGCGTGAGCAGGATGACCGTGCCCTTGCGGCCCCTGCCCGCGCCGAAGGTCATCTCGGCGATGCCGGCCGCGTCGGCGTCGTTGAGGATCGTGACGGGCAGGCCGCCGAGGCGGTCGCGCAGCAGCCGGCCGGCGTCGACGCCGATCCACCGCTTGTCGACGTTGGCGGCGGTGCGGACGGTCGAGCCGGTGACGACGCCCGGGAAGGTGACGCCGATCGGCCCGGACCAGCCGAAGTTGTCGACGACCTCGACGACGCAGCCCGCGACGTCGTCGGGCGTCGCGGGCTGCGGGGTGAGTACTTTGTGGCGCTCCTGGGCGAGGTCGCCGCGGTCGAGGTCCACGGGTGCGCCCTTGATGCCCGATCCGCCGATGTCCACTCCGAAGACGTTCATGGACTCAACGTTACGGGCTGATCACAGGAGCTACTCCTTGACGAGCGCTTCCGCCTTGGCCCGCAGGTCCTTGTCGCGCAGCTCCTTCGGGAGCGAGAAGGTCAGCGACTCGTCGGCCGTCTTGACCAGCTCGACGTCCACGTATCCGCGCTCGGACAGCCACTCCAGGACCTCCTGGACGAGGACGTCCGGCACCGAGGCGCCCGAGGAGAGGCCGACGCTGGTCACGCCCTCCAGCCAGGCCTCGTCGATCTCGCTGGCGAAGTCGACGAGGTACGCCGCCGGGGCGCCGGCCTGCTTGGCGACGTCGACCATGCGCTGGGAGTTGGAGGAGTTCTTGGAGCCGACCACGATGACCAGCTCGGCCTGGCCGGCGAGCTCCTTGATGGCGGTCTGGCGGTTCTGCGTGGCGTAGCAGATGTCGTCGGACGGCGGGGAGATCAGCTGCGGGAACTTCTCCTTCAGCGCGTCCACGGTCTCCATGGTCTCGTCGACCGAGAGCGTGGTCTGCGAGAGCCAGACGACCCGGGACGGGTCGCGGACCTCGACCTTGGCGACGTCCTCGGGGCCGTCGACGAGCTGGATGTGGTCGGGGGCCTCGCCGGAGGTGCCGATGACCTCCTCGTGGCCCTCGTGGCCGATGAGGAGGATGTCGAAGTCCTCGTTGGCGAACCGCACGGCCTCCTTGTGGACCTTGGTCACCAGCGGGCAGGTCGCGTCGATGGTCGCGAGCCGGCCCTGGCGGGCCTCCTCGTGGACGGTCGGGGCGACGCCGTGCGCGGAGAACATCACGATGTTGCCCGGCGGGACCTCGGTCGCCTGGTCGACGAAGATGGCGCCCTTCCGCTCCAGGGTCTGCACGACGTACTTGTTGTGGACGATCTCGTGGCGGACGTAGACCGGAGCGCCGTACTGCTCCAGGGCCTTCTCCACGGCGATCACGGCACGGTCCACGCCCGCGCAGTAGCCGCGGGGAGCGGCGAGCAGGACACGCTTCGGGCGGTTGGTTGCGGGCGACGCAGTCATGGGTCCCATCGTAAGGCCGCGTCGGTCGGCGGATTCCTCGGCACGGTGGCCGAAACTGGCGCCATGGCGGACTCCAGGGCTGACGAAACGCGGGCGGCCGGTCACGAGCAGCTCCGGCGGGCCCTGGGCTTCCGCGACCTCGTCGTCTACGGGCTCCTCTTCATCGCCCCGATGGCGCCGGTCGGCATCTTCGGCACTCTTGACGCGAAGTCGCACGGCGCGGTCGCACTCGTGTACGTGGTGTCCACCGTCGCCATGGCGTTCACGGCCTTCAGCTACGCGCAGATGGTGCGGGTGGTGCCGCTGGCCGGCTCGGTCTTCGCGTACGCCCGTGCGGCGCTCGGCGAGGGCGCGGGTTTCGTGGCCGGATGGATGGCGATGCTCGACTACCTGCTGATCCCGGCCGTGGCGTACCTCTTCGCGGGCATCGCGATGGAGGCGCTGGTCCCGGCCGTGCACCGGTGGATCTGGACCGGGATCGCGGTCGTCGTGACGACGCTGCTCAATCTGTGGGGGGTGCGGGCCGCGGCGCGGGTCGGGCTCGCGGTGCTCGCGATGGAGATCGCGGTGCTGCTCGTGTTCGTCGGGTCGGCGATCGTCGTGCTCGCCCAGGACGGGGCGCGGCGGGACTGGTGGTCGCCGTTCGCCGGGGACGCCGGGTTCTCGGCGTCGGCGGTGCTCTCGGCGGTGTCGGTGGCGGTCCTGTCGTACCTGGGCTTCGACGCGATCGCGACGTTCGCGGAGGAGGTGACGGGGGGCTCGGCGAAGGTGGCGCGGGCGGTGCTGTTCTGTCTGGTGCTCGCCGGGGTGCTGTTCATGGCGCAGACCTGGCTGGTGGCGCTGTTGCAGCCCGTCTCGTCGAAGGCGATGGCGCTGGATCCGTCGCTGCAGGGTTCGGCGTTCTACGACGCGGTGGACTCGGCGGTCGGACGGTGGCTGCACGATCTGGTGGCCGCGTCGAAGGCGATCGGCGCGGCCTTCGCGGCGCTCGCCGGACAGGCGGCGGGCGGGCGGCTGCTGTTCGCGATGGGGCGCGACCGGCGGCTGCCGCACGCGCTGGCCCGTACGGACTCGGGCACGCCGCGGGTGGCGCTGCTCGTCTCGGCGACGATCACGATGATCGCGGCGGTGTGGGCGGCCAGCCAGGCGGACGGCCTGGACCATCTGGTGTCGGTGGTGAACATCGGCGCCCTGACGGCCTTCGTGCTGCTGCACGCGAGCGTCGTGTGCTGGTTCGCGGTACGCCGGATGGCGGGCCCGCCGCGCTGGCTGCCGCACGTCGTGGCGCCGGTAATCGGCGCGGCGATCCTGGTCGCGGTGATCGTGGAGGCGGCGCCGTCGGCGCAGCTGGTGGGCGTGACCTGGCTGGGCGTGGGCCTGGTGGTGCTGGCGATGCAGGGGGCGCGGCGGCCGGAGGCGTGACGGGGGCGGGGCCCGCGGGGCGCTCCTTCTCGCCCGGCCGCGCGACCCGGTGCGTTGTCGGACGCGGCCGTTACGCTCGGCGCATGGGTCTGAACACGTCCGCCGAAGCTCCGCTGCCCGTCGGTGAGGTCTCCCGGCTCATCGGGGGGTGGATCGACCGGTTGGGGGCGATCTGGGTCGAGGGGCAGATCACGCAGTTGTCGCGGCGGCCGGGGGCCGGGGTGGTGTTCCTGACGCTGCGCGATCCGTCGTACGACATCTCCATCAACGTGACGTGCTACCGGCAGGTCTTCGACGCGGTCGCCGACGTCGTGTCCGAGGGCGCGCGGGTGATCGTGCACGCGAAGCCGGAGTGGTACGCGCCGCGGGGGCAGTTGTCGCTGCGGGCGGCGGAGATCCGGCCGGTCGGGATCGGCGAGCTGCTGGCCCGGCTGGAGCAGCTGAAGCGGACGCTGGCCGCCGAGGGGCTGTTCGCGCTCGACCGGAAGAAGCCGCTGCCGTTCCTGCCGCAGCTGGTGGGCCTGGTCTGCGGCCGGGCCTCGGCGGCCGAGCGGGACGTCCTGGAGAACGCGCGGCGCCGCTGGCCCGCCGTCCGCTTCGAGGTGCGCAACGTGGCGGTGCAGGGCGTGAAGGCCGTGCCGCAGGTGATCGAGGCCGTGCGGGAGCTGGACGCGCACCGGGACGTGGACGTGATCGTCGTGGCGCGCGGCGGCGGCAGTGTGGAGGACCTGCTGCCGTTCTCGGACGAGCAGCTGATCCGGGCGGTCGCCGACTGCCGTACGCCGGTGGTGTCGGCGATCGGCCACGAGCCGGACTCGCCGCTCCTCGACCTGGTCGCGGACCTGCGGGCGTCCACGCCGACCGACGCCGCCAAGAAGGTCGTGCCGGACGTGGGCGAGGAGCTGGAGCGGGTGCGCGGTCTGCGGGACCGGGCGCTGCGCTGCGTCCGGGGGCTGATCGAGCGCGAGGAGCGGGGCCTGGCCCATGCGCTCGCCCGGCCGGTGATGGAGCACCCGCAGCGGATGGTCGAGGTCCGCGAGGACGAGCTGGCCGCGCTGCTGGCGCGTGCCCGGCGCACCTTCGGGCATCTGCTCGACCGGGCCGACTCGGAGCTCTCGCACACCCGGGCCCGGGTCCGGGCCCTGTCGCCCGCGGCCACGATGGAGCGCGGGTACGCGGTGCTCCAGCGGGCGGACGGCGCGGTGGTGCGGGATCCGGCGGAGGTGGCGGTGGACGAGGAGCTGCGGGCGCGGGTCGCGGCGGGCGAGTTCACGGTGCGGCGCACGGCGCCCTGACGTCCGTACGGCGCCCCGAGGTCCGCCCCTGACGCCGGCGGGCTGAGGGCACACCGGCACACGGGCACACGGCCCGTACGTCAGGGAATCGTCGGGAAGTACAGAGAAGTGCACGGACATGACAGAGAACCGACAGACAAAGGTGGAACGCATGGCAGCGCGCGCGGACGCGGACGAGACTGCGACTGCACTCGGCTACGAGCAGGCCCGCGACGAGCTCATCGAGGTCGTCCGGCGCCTGGAGGCGGGTGGGACGACCCTCGAGGAGTCGCTGGCGCTCTGGGAGCGCGGCGAGGAGCTGGCGAAGGTGTGCCGGCACTGGCTGGAGGGTGCGCGGGCGCGTCTCGACGCCTCGCTGGCGGCCGAGCGGGCCGCCGAGGAGGGGCAGGAGCGGGAGTAGCGGCGGCGCGGGAGCAGGAGCGGGGCGCGGCGGCGGGGCCGGGTGCCCCGGTGGGCCGCTCGGCGGGGCTGGTGTCCCGGCGGGGCGCGTACACTGATCCTGTGAAGCGGATCACTATCCGGTTTTAAATGGCGGGAGTAGTTGAAACTTCACCTACTTTCGGCGTACTGTCGTGGCATCGCTCGAACTCCCTGACGAGCGACCCGTGCAGTTCGGAAGGTATGCAGCATGTCTCTCGCCCTTGACCCCGCCGCCCAGGACCTCCTCTTCCGCGAGGCCCGCACTGCCAACACGTTCACCGACGAGCCGGTGACCGACGAGCAGGTCCAGGCGATCTACGACCTGGTCAAGTTCGGCCCGACCGCCTTCAACCAGACCCCCCTGCGCATCACGCTGGTCCGCTCCCCGGAGGCCCGCCAGCGCCTGGTGTCGCACATGATGGAGGGCAACCAGGCCAAGACCCAGGCCGCGCCCCTGGTCGCGATCCTCTCCGCGGACAACGAGTTCCACGAGGAGCTGCCGCAGCTGCTCCCGCACTTCCCGCAGGCCAAGGACATGTTCTTCTCCGAGCGCCCGGTCCGTGAGCAGGCCGCGCTCCTGAACGCCTCCCTGCAGGCCGCCTACTTCATCATCGGCGTCCGCGCCGCCGGCCTGGCCGCCGGCCCGATGACCGGTCTCGACTTCGCCGGCGTCCAGAAGGAGTTCCTGGACGCCGACCACACCCCGCTGATGGTCATCAACATCGGCAAGCCGGGCGAGGACGCCTGGTTCCCGCGCTCCCCGCGCCTCGAGTACGACCAGGTCATCACGACCGTCTGATCGGCTCACGCACAGCGCGTACGAGGAAGGCCCCCGGTGCATCGCACCGGGGGCCTTCCTCCTGCGTATGACGCCTACGCCTTCTTCGACTGGAGCGCGCCCGCCATCTCGGCCAGCCGCTCGAACGACGCCGTGCCCGTCACGACCGTCGTCGCACCGCCCTCGGTGCGCACCAGCGCGTCGTACTTCGGGCCCTCCCAGCGCTGCCAGACCTGGCCGGCCACCGTCTCGGTCTTCCCCGAGTCCTTGGCCTGCTGGGTGACCGAGGGCACGAACTTCTTCGGGTCCTCGGTCGACTGGTTGAGGGCGACGTACTGGGTGTCGGGGCTCAGGAAGCCGAGCCGCCAGGCGTTGTGGTCCTCCCGGTCGTACGAGACGACCGTCGCCTTCCATCCGTCACCGAGGCCCTCGGGGGCCAGCACCGGATACGGTGCCGCCCGCTGGGCCGTCAGGAGCTCCACCCGGTAGTCCTTCGCCTTGACCGGGGTCGCCGTCTCGTCGTGCGGGATGAAGACGTACATCACACCCGCGGCGACCGCGATCACCGCGAGGGACTGGAACATCCCGCGTACCGTCTGCCTGCGCTGCTTACCTGCCACGGCACCATGGTCGCATCAAGGTGTCGCGCTCATACGTGGGCCCCTCTGCTCAATTTGTCGACCTGACGATAGAGTCACAGCACCCTCTAGTTTTTCCGGCCGTCGCCCGTCGCCGTAACAGAAAGGTGCGCAACGATGTCCGAGCACCACCACCTGCCGCCCGAGCTCGAGGTCTCCCCCGAGGCCCCCGACCGCAACCTCGCCCTCGAACTGGTCCGCGTGACCGAGGCCGCCGCCATGGCGGCGGGCCGCTGGGTCGGTCGCGGCGACAAGATCGGCGCGGACGGCGCGGCGGTGAACGCCATGCGCACCCTGATCTCCACCGTCTCGATGAACGGCGTGGTCGTCATCGGCGAGGGCGAGAAGGACGAGGCGCCGATGCTCTTCAACGGCGAGCGGGTCGGCGACGGCACCGGCGCCGAGGTCGACATCGCCGTCGACCCGATCGACGGCACCACGCTCAACGCCAAGGGCATGCCGAACGCGATCGCCGTGCTCGCCGCCGCCGACCGCGGCACCATGTTCGACCCGTCCGCGGTCTTCTACATGGACAAGCTGGTCACCGGCCCCGAGGCCGCCGACTTCGTCGACATCAACGCGCCCGTCTCGGTCAACATCCGCCGGGTCGCCAAGGCCAAGGGCATGAACGCCGAGGACGTGACCGTGGTCATCCTCGACCGGCCGCGGCACGACGGCATCGTCAAGGAGATCCGCGAGACCGGCGCCCGGATCAAGTTCATCTCCGACGGCGACGTGGCCGGCTCGATCATGGCCGCCCGCGAGGGCACCGGCGTCGACCTGCTGATGGGCATCGGCGGCACGCCCGAGGGCATCATCTCGGCCTGCGCCATCAAGTGCCTGGGCGGTGTGATCCAGGGCAAGCTGTGGCCGAAGGACGACGCCGAGCGGCAGAAGGCGCTGGACGCCGGGCACGACCTGGACCGGGTGCTCTCCACCAACGACCTGGTCTCCGGCGACAACGTCTTCTTCGTCGCCACCGGCATCACCGACGGCGAGCTGCTGCGCGGCGTGCGCTACCGCGCCGAGACGGCGACCACGCAGTCGCTCGTCATGCGCTCGAAGTCCGGCACGATCCGCCAGATCGACTCCACGCACCGGCTCGCGAAGCTGCGCGCCTACAGCAAGGTCGACTTCGACCGCGCCAACTGACGAGGCGGCCGGGACCGGCCGGCCGCGACGGTACGAAGAGGGGCGCCCCCATGTGCGGTGGGGGCGCCCCTTCCCGTACGGGCCACGGACCCGTCGGTACGGCAGCTCAGCCGGCCTTCGCGATCCGCTCGGCGCGCTCGGCGGCCGCGGCCTTGCGCAGCTCGGCGTCCCGGCGGCGGCGCCGGGCGAGCACGACACGGCGCTCGGCGGCGGTGAGGCCGCCCCACACCCCGTACGGCTCGGGCTGGAGCAGGGCGTGCTCGCGGCACTCGACCATCACCGGGCAGCGGGCACAGACCCGCTTGGCGGCCTCCTCGCGGGAGAGCCGGGCGGCGGTGGGCTCCTTGGAGGGGGCGAAGAAGAGACCGGCCTCGTCCCTGCGGCACACCGCCTCGGTGTGCCACGGGCCGCCCTCTTCCTCCCGGGCGGGGGTGTGCCGGGGCGGCACGGCGGCGACCCGGAGGGGCTGATGCGGCATCTGCAGCACGGTCTACTCCTGACGACGGCTTCCGCTGGCGGGACGGGCGTGTGACGACGAACGAGCCCTACCCGCTGTGCGTGCGCCTATGCACCGCGTGCCCCGGCGTTCCGCTTCACGGACACCGGATGGCGAAATCCGGTCATCGGCCGGCGGCCGGTCACCGACGGATTACTCGCCGGGACGCTTGCGGAACTTGTCCTGAATCTGGCTCTGCAGGTCGGTGACCCACTTGCCCCGCTTGGGCTTGGCCTCGACGTTGCCGAAGACCGACCAGCCGTTGACGACGATGACCGGGGCCTGCGGGTCGGCGCCCTCGACGGTGACGACCTCGAAGTTGCCGAAGACGCCGGTGCCGCTGCCGCGCAGCGTCACGTTCTCCGGGACGCGGACCTCGACGTTGCCGAAGATCGAGGTGGCGTTGATGGTGGTGAGGCGCTGGGCGAAGATCGCCTCGGTCAGGTCGATCTCGATGCTGCCGAAGAGCGAGAAGGCGTTGGTGCGGCGGCCGACGCGCCAGCGGCCCCGGCGGGTGGAGGCGGAGAACACCGCGACCAGGTTGTCCGCCGGTCCCTCGATGCCGTCCTCCCCGTACGCGGGCAGGGGCTGCGGCCGGTGACCGGTGGCGGGCAGGTCGCGGACGAGCGGCTCAAGCTCGCCGACGGTCTTGGCGCGGTACACGGCGTCGATCCGCTCCGAGTGCTCCTCGGCGGTGAGCCGCCCCTCCGCCATGGCGTCCCGCAGGATGTCCGCGATCCGGTCGCGGTCGGCGTCCGAGGCCCGCATCGCACCCTGCGGATCGGCGAAATCGGGCCGGTCGACCGGCCGCTCGGGCTGCTGGGGCTGCTTTTCGAGGTCCACGGACCCAGCCTAGCGAAACGCGATAGATCGCGACTAGGGGCAGCGGGGAACGGGCTCCCGTGTCCCTGCGCGGGCCCCGCGCGCCGGCTGCAACACGCCGATCCGGCAGGGTGCCGCCCCCGAGTGAGCCTTACCTCACAGGATCGCGGTCGCGCGCGCGTCTTACGCTGGAGGGCGCGCCGCCAATGGAGGCGGCGCAGCTGTCTGCCGAGTGAGGAATGGCCGTCGACATGCCCGAGTTCGCGTACTCCGATCTGCTCCCCCTGGGAGAGGACACCACGCCCTACCGCCTGGTGACCTCCGAGGGTGTCTCCACCTTCGAGGCCGACGGCCGTACGTTCCTCAAGGTCGAGCCGGAGGCGCTGCGCCTGCTGGCCGCCGAGGCGATCCGCGACATCCAGCACTACCTGCGCCCGGCCCACCTGGCCCAGCTGCGGAAGATCATCGACGACCCGGAGGCGTCGAGCAACGACAAGTTCGTCGCGCTCGACCTCCTGAAGAACGCGAACATCGCCGCCGCCGGCGTGCTGCCCATGTGCCAGGACACCGGCACCGCGATCGTCATGGGCAAGCGCGGCCAGAACGTGCTGACGAGCGGCCGCGACGAGGAGGCCCTGAGCAAGGGCATCTACGACGCCTACACCAAGCTCAACCTGCGCTACTCGCAGATGGCCCCGGTGACCATGTGGGAGGAGAAGAACACCGGCTCGAACCTGCCCGCGCAGATCGAGCTGTACGCGACCGACGGCGGCGCGTACAAGTTCCTCTTCATGGCCAAGGGCGGCGGCTCCGCCAACAAGTCCTTCCTCTACCAGGAGACGAAGGCCGTCCTCAACGAGGCGAGCATGATGAAGTTCCTGGAGGAGAAGATCCGCTCGCTCGGCACGGCCGCCTGCCCGCCGTACCACCTCGCGATCGTCGTCGGCGGCACCAGCGCCGAGTTCGCGCTGAAGACCGCGAAGTACGCCTCCGCGCACTACCTGGACGAGCTGCCGGCCGAGGGCTCCGCCGAGACCGGCCACGGCTTCCGCGACAAGGAGCTGGAGGAGAAGGTCTTCGAGCTGACGCAGAAGATCGGCATCGGCGCCCAGTTCGGCGGCAAGTACTTCTGCCACGACGTGCGCGTGGTCCGCCTGCCCCGTCACGGCGCCTCGCTGCCGGTCGCGATCGCCGTGTCCTGCTCGGCCGACCGCCAGGCCGTCGCCAAGATCACCGCCGAGGGCGTCTTCCTGGAGCAGCTGGAGACCGACCCGGCGCGCTTCCTGCCGGAGACCACGGACGAGCACCTCGACGAGTCCGGCGACGTCGTGAAGATCGACCTCAACCAGCCGATGGACGAGATCCTCGCCGAGCTCACCAAGTACCCGGTCAAGACCCGCCTGTCGCTGACCGGTCCGCTGGTCGTGGCGCGCGACATCGCGCACGCCAAGATCAAGGAGCTGCTGGACGCGGGCGAGGAGATGCCGCAGTACCTGAAGGACCACCCGGTCTACTACGCGGGCCCGGCGAAGACGCCCGAGGGCTACGCCTCCGGCTCCTTCGGCCCGACGACGGCCGGCCGCATGGACAGCTACGTCGAGCAGTTCCAGGCCGCGGGCGGCTCCAAGGTCATGCTGGCCAAGGGCAACCGCAGCAAGCAGGTCACCGACGCGTGCGGCACGCACGGCGGCTTCTACCTCGGCTCGATCGGCGGCCCGGCGGCGCGTCTGGCGCAGGACTGCATCAAGAAGGTCGAGGTCCTCGAGTACGAGGAGCTCGGCATGGAGGCGGTCTGGAAGATCGAGGTCGAGGACTTCCCGGCGTTCATCGTGGTGGACGACAAGGGCAACGACTTCTTCCAGAACCCGGCCCCGGAGCCGACGTTCACCCACATCCCGGTGCGCGGCCCCGGTCTGTGACCCGCTGATCCGCGGATGACCGCGCGACAGGCCCCCGGCACCCCGCCGGGGGCCTGTCGGCTTTCCCCGGTCCTGCCTGGTGGCACGATGATCATCACGTACGGGGGAAGCGTGCGTGCGGGGAACGCGTGCGGGGAACGGGGGACACCGGTGGCTGACGGGGGACTGAGCGGGCGCGGGCGGGAGCTGGCGGTGCTGGAGCGGCTGCTCGCCGGGGCGGCGGAGGGCCGGGGCGGAGCGGTGGTGGTCCGCGGCGAGGCGGGGGCGGGCAAGACGGCCCTGCTCGAACGCGTCGGGGAGCTCTCGCCGGAGGCCACGCTGCTGCGGTGCGCCGGCGTCGAGTCGGAGGCGGCGCTGCCGTACGCCGGGCTGCAGGTGCTGCTGCGGGGGACGCTGGACCGGGCGCGGCGGCTGTCGGCGCGTCAGCAGGCGGCGCTGCGCGGGGCGGTGGAGCCGGCGGGGCTGCCCGCGCCCGGGGACCGGTTCCTGGTGGGGGCGGCGACGCTCGGTCTGCTCGGCGAGCTGGCCGAGGAGCGGCCGGTGGTGGTGCTCGTCGACGACGCGCAGTGGCTGGACCTGGAGACGGTGGACGCGCTGCTCTTCGCGGCCCGCCGGCTCGGGATGGGGCGGGTGGCCCTGGTCTTCGCGGTGCGTGAGGGCGCGCGGGAGGACATGGGCGCGTTCGACGGCTGCCCGGGGCTTCCGGTGCTGCAGCTGGGGCCGCTGTCCGACGAGGAGGGTACGGCGCTGCTGGCCGGGCGGGCGCCGGAGCTGCACGCGACCGTGCGCGGCCGGGTCCTCGGCCTGGCGCGGGGCAATCCGCTGGCGCTCGTGGAGCTGGCGGGGGCGCTGACGCCGGCGCAGCGGGACGGCAGCGAGCCGGTGGACGAGCGGGAGATCGCGGTGCTTCCGGCGTCGCGGCGGGTGCGGCGGATCTTCGACGAGCGGATCCGGGCGCTGCCCGCGGCGACCCGCACGGTGCTGACGGTCGCGGCGGCGGACGACACGGGTGATCTGGCGCTGGTGATGGCGGCGGCCGGGCGGCTCGGGGCGGGGGCCGGGGATCTCGGTCCGGCGGAGGCGGCGGAGCTGGTGCGGGTGAGCGGGCACCGGCTGGCGTTCCGTCATCCGCTGGTGCGGGCCGCCGCGTACCAGGGCGCGCTGCTCGCCGGGCGGGCGGCCGCGCACCGGGCGCTCGCGGAGGCGGCGCCGGCGGGCGGGGACGTGGGCCGGCGGGCCTGGCACCTGGCCGCGGCGACGGTCGGCTACGACGAGGAGGTGGCCGCCGAGCTGGAGCGCAGCGCCGAGCTGTTCCGGGCGCGGGGCGGCCGGGCGGCGGTGGCGGCCGCCTACCGGCGGGCCGCGCAGCTGACCGGGGACCAGGAGTCGCGGTCCCGGCGGCTCGTCGCGGCGGCGGCCGCGGCGGCGGAGGCGGGGCAGGTGGAGTTCGCGGCGGCGCTCGCCGACGAGGCGGGGCCGGTGAGCGCTCCGGCCGCCGTGGCGCGCCTCGCCGGTATCCGGGCGGCGCTCGAACACGGCCGGGGCCGGGCGGAGCCGGCGCGGCTGCTGCTGGTCGAGGCGGCCCGGGAGATGGCGGCGGAGCGGCCGGAGACGGGCGCGTGGCTGCTGTTCGAGTCGGCGGTGGCGGCGTGGGACGCGCCGGACGCGGCGGCGGCGGCCCGGGACACCCGGGAGCGCCTGGCCGGTCTGGACTTCGGCGACTGTCCGGTGGTCCGGGGGGCGAACGGGGTGCTCGACCGGATGGCGGGGGACGCGGTGAGCGCGGCCGCGATACGGGAGTTCGCCGCGTACGTGAACCGGACGCGGCGCGAGCGCGGGCTGTCCCAGCAGGTGCGGCTGCACGGCTGGGACATGCTGCTGGGCGAGTACGCCGACGTGCACGACGAGGCCGTGGCCCTGGAGCAGGAGTGCCGGGCGGAGGGCGCGGTCGGGGTGCTGCCGCGGGTGCTGCTGCGGCTGGCGCGCTGCCGGCTGTTCCTGGGCCGGCACCGGGACGCGTACACGACGGCGGTCGAGGGCCTGGAGATCGCCCGGGACACCGGGCAGCATCATCTGGCCGGGCTGCTGCGGTCCGAGCTGGCGGTGCTCGCCGCGCTCGACGGGGAGGAGCCGCGGGAGCCTGACGCGCTGGCGTACGGCGTCGCGCCGGGCGGGGTGTGGCCGGTGCGGGCGCAGGGGCTGCTCGATCTCGGTCTGGGCCGTTACGACAGCGCGCTGCGGCGGTTCGCGTCGCTGACCGAGGGTCCGCACCGGCATCTGATGCTCGCCGTGCACAGCCTGCCGGACCAGGTGGAGGCGGGCGTGCGGCTCGGCCGGGCCGAGGAGGTCCGGCCGGCGCAGCTGCGGTTCAGCCGCTGGGCGATCGCCGCGGGGACGCCGTGGGCGCGGGCCGTGGAGCTGCGCTGCCGGGCGCTGGTGGCGCCGGAGGGGCAGCCGGAGCAGTGGTTCGAGCGGGCGCTGGAGGCGCACGGCGGGGACGGCCGGCCGTTCGAGGAGGCGCGCACCCGGCTGCTGTACGGGGAGTGGCTGCGGCGGTCGCGGCGGCGGGCCGATGCCCGCGAGGCGCTGACGGCGGCGCTGCAGGCGTTCGAGCGGACGCAGGCGCGGGCGTGGGCGGACCGGGCCCGGGCGGAGCTGCGGGCGCTCGGTGCGGCGCCGGCGCCGGCCGCGGCGGGTCCGGATCTGGTGGGCCGGCTGACGGCGCAGGAGCTGCGGGTGGTGCGGCTCGCGGCGACGGGGCTGAGCAACCGGGACATCGGCGCGCGGCTGTTCCTCAGCCCGCGCACGGTCGGCTACCACCTCTCCAACGCCTATCCCAAGCTCGGTGTGACCTCGCGGGCCGCGCTGGGCGGGCTCGACCTGGGCTGACGGTCTCCCGCGGCGCCTAAGGAGATCGCTGAGGCCGGATAGGGCGTTCCGGTGCCGCGACCCCGGTCATCTGACAGATCCGCGGGGGCGGGCTCAGCTCCTACGGTTTCTCCCGTTGGCCCGGTCGGCGGTCGACGCAAGTGCGATCCACGGGAGTCGTCATGAAGGTCCTGGTCCTCGGAGCCACCGGCTACATCGGTTCCGCGGTGGTGGCGCGGCTGACGCTGGAGGGCCACGACGTGGTCCCGCTGGTGCGGGACGCGCTCGCCCTGGCACCGGACGTGCCGGTGAAGGTGGGTGATCTCGCCGACCCGGAGTCGCTGCGCGCCGCGGTGACGGACGACATCGACGCGGTGGTGAACCTGGCGCCGCCGACCGGCGAGGAGGCGGTGGACGCCGCCGCGCTCGACGCGCTGCTGGCGCCGCTGCGCGGGACCGGCCGGGCGTTCGTCTACACGAGCGGCGTGTGGGTGCTCGGTGCCACCGGGGACGCGCCGGTGGGCGAGGACGCGGCGACCGACGCGATCGCGATCGTCGGCTACCGGCCGCGGCTGGAGCGGCGGGTGCTGGACGCGGCCGGTGACGGCGTCCGCGCGCTGGTGGTGCGCCCGGGCATCGTCTACGGCCAGGGCGGCGGGATCCCGGCGATGATGACCGGCTGGGCCCGGGAGCACGGCACGGGCCGGTACGTGGGCTCGGCGGCGACCCGCTGGCCGATGGTGCACGTGGACGACCTCGCCGAGCTGTTCGTGCTCGCCCTGGCGAAGGCGGCGGCGGGCACGGTGCTGCACGGCGTCGCGGACGAGGCGGTGCCGGTGGCCGCGCTCGCGGCGGCCGCGGATCTCGCGGCGGGCGGCACGGGCCGGGCGGAGTCGTGGCCCGAGGAGCAGGCCGCGGTGGCGCTCGGGGCCCCGTTCGCCGAGGCGCTGGCGCTGCATCAGGTGGTGTCGGCGCGCCGGTCCTTCGAGGACCTCGGCTGGCGTCCGAGCCGCCCGCACGTCCTGACCGAACTGGCGGCCGGGGCGAACCGTGTCTGACGCCGCGCCGACCGGACCCGAAGCCGAATCCAAGGAGGAGCTCATGACGTACCCCATCTGCCGCGCCTGTGGCACCCAGTACGACGGTCCGCGCGAGGACTGTCCGGTCTGTCTGGACGAGCGGCAGTACGTGCCGCAGAGCGGACAGCGGTGGACCTCGCTGAAGGAGCTGCAGGCCGAGGGGCACAGCGGCCGGTTCGAGGAGCAGGGGCCCGGGGTGATCGGCATCGGCGTCACGCCCGAGTTCTCGATCGGCCAGCGGGCGCTGCTGCTGCGCACCCCGGCCGGGAACGTGCTGTGGGACTGCGTGCCGTACCTGGACGACGAGATGGTGCGCCGGGTCGAGGAGCTGGGCGGCATCGACCACATCGCGATCAGCCACCCGCACTTCTACTCCACGATGGTGGAGTGGGCGCACGCCTTCGACGCGCCGGTCCACCTGCACGAGGCGGACCGCGAGTGGGTGGGCCGGCCGGATCCGGCGCTGCGCTTCTGGAGCGGCCGCGCCCTGGAGCTGACGGACGAGCTGACGCTGATCAACCCGGGCGTGCACTTCCCGGGCAGCACGGTCCTGCACTCGAACGCGGGCGAGGGCTCGCTGTTCACCGGTGACGTGATCAACGTCGGTCCCGACCCGCGCTGGGTGAGCATCATGTACAGCTTCCCCAACCACGTGCCGGAGCAGCCGCAGAAGGTCCGCATCGCCGCCGACGTGCTGGCCGGCTACCGCTTCGACCGGCTCTACGGCGCCTGGTGGGACCGGGTGATCACGACCGGCGCCGAGGAGGTGCTGGGCCGGTCGGTCGAGCGCTACCTGCGGATGGAGCGCGGGGAGTGACACGCGGGCGGTGACCGCCGGGCGGCCCCGTGAGGGTCCCGGAGTCCACGGGGGTGGCACCGGGCGGGGCGGGGTTCGCCGGCGGGTGAGGGAGGCGTTCGGGAGGGCGCGGGCGGGGCGGCGGTGATCTTCTGATCAGAAAGTCGCTACCGACCGGTAGCCCTCCCGTTGCCTACTGGCCAGTATGAGTCGCGAGCATGTCAATCACTGAGCCGGCAGACACTCGGGAGCCCCCCATGCCCTCCTCCACCACCAAGGCCAAGGCCGCCGCCGCCCTCGGCCTGACCGCCGTCCTCGTCGTCGGAGCGGCGCCCGCCGCCTCCGCCGCCGACCCCGACACCCACCACGTGTCCAGCGCGGCGATCAAGGGCGTCGACTACACGACTTGGCGCCATGACGTCGCCGCGGTCGTCGACCAGGCCCGCCCGTACATCGACGGGCGCGCCGAGGACGCCGGCCGGCAGAAGCAGGCCATCGTCCTCGACATCGACAACTCCTCGCTGGAGACGGACTTCCACCCGTTCTGGGAGCTGCCGACCCCGGCCATCCCCGAGGTCCGCGCGCTCGTGAAGGACGCGCACGACCGCGGCGTGGCCGTCTTCTTCGTCACCGCCCGCCCGGGCATCATCCACTCCCTGACGGACTGGAACCTGAAGCAGGCCGGCTACCCGGTCGACGGTCTGTACGTGCGCTCGCTGCCCGACCTGTTCGCCGAGGTCAGCGCGTACAAGACGGCCAAGCGCGCGGAGATCGAGGCCAAGGGCTACACGATCGTCGCGAACATCGGCAACAACACCACCGACCTGGTCGGCGGCCACGCCGAGCGGACGTTCAAGCTGCCGGACTACGACGGCAAGCTCTCCTAGCCACCGCACGCACCTTGGGCGCCACGGGCACTACGTCGTGATGTGGAAGTCCATCTTCTGGTAGTCCCCGTCCGAGGTCGAACGGATGTAGCCGTGCGCGGACTTGAAGTCGCCCGTGCCGCCGGTGATCGCGATGTCGAAGCCGGAGGGCGACTGGTTCGTCGTGTCGTAGGTGATCAGGGTCTGGGCGGTGAGCTGTCCGCCCGGCCCGCCGTTCAGGACGAAGGTGCCGACGCAGCTGACGTCGGCCTGGTCGCCGGAGACCCGTACGACGCCGCAGATCACGCCGTCGCGGCCGACCTTGGCGCCGCCCTTGGTCTTGTAGAGGTCGTCGGCGAAGGTCGTGACCTGGCCGACCTTGGGCGGCGGGCCGCTCGCGTTGGAGCCCGGTCCGGGGATTTCCTTGGCGTAGAGGGTGAAGTCCAGGGTGTTGCCGCTGTCGTGCGCAGAGACCGGGGCGGCGGCGGCACCGGCGAACGCGGCGGCCGCGAGGGCGCAGGCGCCGAGCACGCCCGTCCTCCTGAAGCGTCGGAACATGTCCTGCCTCCCGTGCTGGCGGATCTCCCCGAGCACCGCTTCACATTGTCCGACGCCGGGCAGGCCCGCGCACCCGCTCGGGGGATGATGGGCGCATGCCAGGCAGAGCACCGATCCGAACCTCGCTCCGTACGACGGCCCCGGCCGCCCTCGCCCTGCTGACGGCGGGGCTGCTCACCGCCTGCGGTACGCGGGCCGAGCCGGCGCCGCCCGCCGCCGCCCCGGCCAGGCCCTCGGCCGCGCCCAGGACCGCCCCCGCGGCCGCCGCTCCGGCCGGCTCGCTCGGCGGCCCCGGGACGGCCTGCGCGCTGCCCGTCTCCTTCGCCCTGGCCGCCGGCTGGGCTCCGAAGGCGGTCGAGGCCCCCGAGAACCCGGAGTTCGCGGCGCTCACCCGGCAGGGCCCGGCCACCGTCCGCTGCGAGGTGGACGCCAAGCCCGCCGGGAACATCGGCTACCTGCGCGTGTGGACCGCCCCGAAGGGCCCGGCGCGCGCGGCGCTCGAAGGCTTCGTCACGGCGGAACGGGGTGCGAAGGGCGCCGCCTACCGGGACGTCAGGGCCGGTTCGCTGGCCGCGGTCGAGGTCACGTACACCGTGCGCGGCGAAGCGCTCGACGAGGCCAGGCCGGAGCGGGCGTTCGCGGTCGGGACGCCGAAGGGCACGGTCATCGTCCATCTCGGCGGGCTCGACGCGGAGGAGCACACGGCGATGCTCCCGGCCTTCGAGCTGGCCAGGAGCACCGTCGAGCCGCTGTAGGGGCGGTGGGGTCCGTCAGGCGGTGAACCGCTGGTTCGCCGAGCCGTTGCAGTTCTGCAGCCGGACCGGCTCCCGGGCCGCGCCCTGGGTCAGGCAGAGGCCGGTCGCCGAGGCGGGGCGGATCGTGTCGCCGTCGCGGACGAACTTCTGGTTCGCGCCGCCGTGGCAGTTCCAGATGATGAGCGCCGTGCCGGCCGCGTAGGTGGCGCCGGGCACGTCCAGGCAGCGGTCCTGGGTGAGCTGGGTGTGCAGGCTGCGGCGCGCGGGGTCGTACCACCAGTTCTGGTTGCGGCCGCCGTGGCAGTCCCAGCCGAGGACGGCCGTGTTGTTCGCGGACTCGGAGGCGTTGACGTCGAGACAGTTGCCGGTGGCGGCGTTCTTCAGCGGCTTGTAGACGTCGTCCCAGGCGAGCGGGAAGAGCGTCGGCGTGCCGGAGGACTCGACGTCGGCGCAGCCCGCCTCGCGCACGTTGGCGTTGTAGATCTGCGTGAGGCAGGACGCGAAGGCGCCGTGGCCGCGGTAGTTGGGGTGGAAGGACTGGCGGACCGAGTTCTCGTCCGGGGTGCCGGGCTTGGTCACGTCGATGAACAGGCCGCGGGCCCAGGTGTCCTCCATGCAGACCTCGTGGCCGTTGAAGAGCCGCGAGTTGTCGAGGAAGACCGCGCCGGTGTCGGCGGCCGCCTGCCGCATGCCGCGCTCGAAGGCGGGCACGGCGACGTTGCGGCCCCACTTGGTGTCGGAGTCGTAGCCCTCGCCGCCGCAGGCCAGCTTGCCGGGGAAGTTCGGGTTGTCGTAGAAGTCGGGGCCGATCGGGCTCGGGTAGCCCATGACGACGAGCTTGTAGTCGCCGTCGGCGTAGCCGGCGCCCTGCATCACGGTCCGCAGGTCGCGCACGGTCTGCTCGACCTTGGGCACGAGAGCGTCGACGCGGGACTGCCAGCCGGGCGCGTACTTGGGCTCGCAGGCGCCCTGGGAGAGCAGGTAGCGCTCGACGCAGTCGGTCATCACGGGGCCGAACTGCAGGTCGTCGTTGGCGCCGGCGACGAGCAGCACCAGCTTGATGCGGGTGTTGCGCGCCTTGATGGCCAGGTTGTCGCTCTGCACCAGCTCGTCGGCGTACTGCTTGGAGCCGCCGATCCGGATGTTGCCGGTGTACGCGCCGGAGCAGGCCACGTTGAACGTGAGGTCCGCGGGGATCCCGGTGCGGTGGATGGCGGAGTCGGGCGAGCGGTGGCACCAGTTGCCGGGGCCGTTGGTGGGCGACTCGTAACTGCCGACGCCCTCGCCGGAGATCTCGCTGTCGCCCAGTGAGATCAGCCCGGTCTTGCGCGCGGCGAGCGGGCGCTCCTCGGGACTTCCGTAGATCTTGGTGGCTTCCGCGGCGCGGATCGCCTCCAGCTCGGGAGGGAGCGGTACGGAGGAGATCGTCGCGCTCGTGGCCGTGTCGGCCGCTCCGGCGGGGGCGGCGGCCGTCATGCTGCCGAGAGCCGCCGCGGCTGCGGCGACGGCCGCGACCGGCCAGCGGAGTCTGTACCTGGTGCGCTGCATTGCGCCTCCTGGAAGTGGGGTTACCCACGGTTTTTACTGGCCGGTAAGCGCCTTGGGAATACGTCGAACAAGACAAGTGCTCAACTTTTGCAGGGAACATGACGAGGAGGCAGACGAAGATGAGCGACGACCGGACCGCCCAGGACGGCTACCGCATCGAGCACGACTCCATGGGCGAGGTCCGCGTCCCGGCCCACGCCAAGTGGCGCGCCCAGACCCAGCGCGCGGTGGAGAACTTCCCCGTCAGCGGCCAGCGCCTGGAGCGCGCCCACATCGAGGCGCTGGCCCGGATCAAGGCCGCCGCCGCCAAGGTCAACGCCGAGCTCGGCGTGCTCGACGCGGACGTCGCGCGGGCGATCGGCGACGCGGCGGCGGAGGTCGCGGAGGGGCGCTGGGACGAGCACTTCCCCGTCGACGTCTTCCAGACCGGCTCCGGCACCTCCTCCAACATGAACACCAACGAGGTGCTCGCCACCCTCGCCACCGAGCGGCTCGGCCGGGACGTCCACCCCAACGACCACGTGAACGCCTCCCAGTCGTCCAACGACGTCTTCCCGTCCTCCATCCACATCGCCGCGACCGCCGCCGTCACCCACGACCTGATCCCGGCGCTCGAACACCTGGCCGCCTCCTTGGAGCGGAAATCAGCCGAATTCGCGAGCGTCGTGAAGTCGGGCCGCACACATCTGATGGACGCCACGCCGGTCACCCTCGGGCAGGAGT
Organism: Streptomyces sp. NPDC004327; assembly: GCF_042873935.1. Classification (NCBI taxonomy): domain Bacteria; kingdom Bacillati; phylum Actinomycetota; class Actinomycetes; order Kitasatosporales; family Streptomycetaceae; genus Streptomyces; species Streptomyces sp. NPDC004327. Next base: position 24,128 of record NZ_JBIAME010000015.1, read on the forward strand.
TCGGCGGTTACGCGGCCCAGGTCAGGTACGGGATCGAACGGCTGCGCGCCTCGCTGCCCCGGCTCGCCGAGCTGCCGCTCGGCGGCACCGCGGTCGGCACCGGCATCAACACCCCGCCCGGCTTCTCCGCCGCCGTCATCGCCGAGGTCGCCCGGGCCACCGGACTGCCGCTCACCGAGGCCCGCGACCACTTCGAGGCACAGGGCGCCCGCGACGGCCTGGTGGAGACGTCCGGCCAGCTCAGGACCATCGCCGTATCGCTCACGAAGATCGCCAACGATCTGCGCTGGATGTCCAGCGGCCCGCGCACCGGCCTCGCCGAGATCAACCTGCCCGACCTCCAGCCCGGCTCGTCGATCATGCCGGGCAAGGTGAACCCGGTGATCCCCGAGGCGGTCCTGATGGTCGCCGCCCAGGTGACCGGAAACGACACCACGGTCGCCGTGGCCGGCGCCGCCGGGAACTTCGAGCTCAACGTGATGCTGCCGGTGATGGCCAAGAACCTGCTGGAATCCGTGCGCCTTCTGGCCAACGCGACCCGGCTGCTCGCCGACCGCACGGTCGACGGCATCACCGCCAACGCCGAACGGGCCCGTGAGTACGCCGAGTCCTCGCCGTCCGTCGTGACCCCGCTGAACAAGTACATCGGCTACGAGGAGGCCGCCAAGGTCGCCAAGAAGGCGCTGGCCGAACGCCGCACGATCCGCGAGGTCGTCCTCGCGTCCGGGTACGTCGAGCGGGGCGACCTCACCCTCGAACAGCTCGACGAAGCCCTCGACGTCCTGCGCATGACCCGCCCCTGACCGATCCTTGCCGCCCCCCTGACCGATCCGTGACCTTCACCGCAGCGCCGCCGGAAACCCGCCCCTAAGATCTGCGCATGACAGGATCCGGCCGCTCCCCGCACTGGGCGCCGGGGGATCACATCCTCTGGCGCTACCGCGACAACGGCACCGGCGACGTGCACATCTGCCGCCCGGTGACCGTCGTCCAGGACACCCCGGAGCTCCTCGCGGTCTGGATGGCACCCGGCACCGAGCTGGTCAAACCGGTCCTGGCCGACGGCCGCAGCGTGCACGAGGAACCGCTGGCCACCCGCTACACCGCGCCGCGCACCACCGCCCGCTCGCACTGGCACGGCACCGGCGTGCTCAAGCTCGCCGCGCCCGGCGAGCCGTGGTCGGTGTGGCTGTTCTGGGAGCGTGGCTGGCGGTTCCGCAGCTGGTACGTGAACCTGGAGGAGCCCCGCACCCGCTGGGACGGCGGCATCGACTCCGAGGACCACTTCCTCGACCTCTCCGTCTACCCCGACCACAGCTGGATATGGCGGGACGAGGACGAGTTCGCCCAGGCCCAGCGGGCCGGGCTGATGAACGCGGCGCAGGCCGCCCGGGTCTCGGCGGCCGGGCAGGCGGCCCTGTCGGTCGTGCGGGCCTGGGGGGCGCCGTTCTCGGACGGCTGGGAGGACTGGCGGCCCGACCCGGCCTGGCCCGTACCCGAACTGCCGGCCGACTGGGATCGCACCCCGGCGCACACGGGGTCATGAGACCCTTGCTGCGCCCCCGGGGTGCAACCGTAGGATCGTCCTCCGCAAGACCCGGACCAGCACCCGGAGCGGGCACCAGACGGATCGGACCGCACGTCAGAGACCAAGCCCGCGACCGGGCCTGACCATCAGTCACCCAGGAGCGTCTCATGAGGGGGAGAGCAGTGCCGGAGCCGTGCGCGGGTGCTTTTCCCCCCTCCCCCAGATCGACCTCGTGCCGGGGGTTTAGCGCTGCCGAAGGCGCGGCATCGGCGATGAGAGCGCGTGCAACGCACCACCGGCCCGGACGGACGGAATCCCAGGCGTGACGGAGCATCCCACCTCCCACGAAGGCCGCAAGGCGATGCCCGCGCGGCCGCAGGAACGCACGCGCCCGCGCCAGGAGCCTGCGGCCGCGGCGGCCGTCGCGGTGCCCGCGCCGGCGCCCGGCGGCGGACACGGCGACGAGCCCGGTGCCCCCGGCAGCCCCGCCGCCGCGGCGGCGCGCCGCGAGGGCGAGCGGCTGCGGTTCGTCGGCGCCGCGACCCGGCGCATCGCGCGCGGCCTCGACCTCGACGAGATCGTCCTCGGCCTGTGCCGGGCGACCGTGCCCACGTTCTCCGACGCGATCCTGGTCTACCTGCGCGACCCGCTGCCGGTGGGCGACGAACGCCCGGCCGAGCCCTTCGTGCTGCGGCTGCGCCGCACCGACCGGCTGCGGTTAACGGACCTGGAGGGCGAGGAGCTCGTCCTCGTGCCCGATCCGGATCCGACGCCCGCGGCCGAGCTGTGCGAGGTCCGTTCGGGCGGCGCGCTCGCCGAGGTGCTGCGCGGGGTGCGGCCGGTGCCCGGCGACTCCGCCGCCGCCCGGGCCGCGCTGCCGGAGCTGCTCGGCCCCGAGCATCCGCTGCCCGCCGGGCACCGGGCGATACTCGCGCCGCTGCGGGGGCGGCGCCGGGTGATCGGCGCGGCCGTGTTCCTGCGCCGCCCGGAGCGGGCCGCCTTCGAGCCCAACGACCTGCTGGTCGCGGCCCAGTTGGCGACCCACACCGCCCTCGGCATCGACAAGGCGGTGCTCTACGGCCGCGAGGCGTACATCGCGGACGAGCTGCAGCGCACCATGCTGCCCGACTCGCTGCCGCAGCCGACCGGCGTCCGGCTGGCCTCCCGCTATCTGCCGGCGGCGGAGACCGCCCGGGTCGGCGGCGACTGGTACGACGCCATCCCGCTGCCCGGCAGCCGGGTCGCGCTCGTCGTCGGCGACGTCATGGGCCACTCCATGACCTCGGCGGCGATCATGGGCCAGCTGCGCACCACCGCGCAGACCCTGGCCGGGCTCGACCTGCCGCCGCAGGAGGTGCTGCACCACCTGGACGAGCAGGCCCAGCGGCTCGGCGAGAACCGCATGGCCACCTGCATGTACGCGGTGTACGACCCGGTCTCGCACCGGATCACCATCGCCAACGCGGGCCATCCGCCGCCGATACTGCTGCATCTGGGCGGCCGGGCCGAGGTGCTCCGGGTGCCGCCGGGCGCGCCGATCGGCGTCGGCGGGGTGGACTTCGAGGCGGTCGAGCTGGACGCGCCCGCCGGGGCCACGCTGCTGCTCTACACGGACGGTCTCGTGGAGTCCCGGCTGCGGGACGTGTGGACCGGGATAGAGCAGCTGCGCGAGCGGCTCGCCGCGACGGCCCAGCTCACCGGGCCCGACCACGCGCCGCCGCTGGAGGCGCTGTGCGACGACGTGCTCGACATGCTCGGCCCGGGAGACCGGGACGACGACATCGCGCTGCTCGCGGCCCGCTTCGACGGGATCGCGCCGAGCGACGTGGCGTACTGGTTCCTGGAGCCGGAGGACGCGGCCCCGGGCCGGGCCCGCCGCCTGGCCCGGCGGGCGCTGGCCCGCTGGGACCTGGAGGAGCTCACGGACTCGGTGGAGCTGCTCGTCAGCGAGGTCGTGACGAACGCGGTGCGGTACGCGGAGCGGCCGGTAACGCTGCGGCTGCTGCGCACGGACGTGCTGCGCTGCGAGGTCGGCGACGACTCGCCGCAGCTGCCCCGGCAGCGGCGGGCGCGGGAGACCGACGAGGGCGGGCGCGGCCTGTTCCTGGTGAACCGGCTGGCCCGTCGCTGGGGCGCGACGCGGCTGTCGGGCGGCAAGGTGGTGTGGTTCGAGCTGGCGACGCGCTGACCCGTAGCCGGTACCCGTATCCGTATGCGTACGGGCGTGGGCACGGGACAGGGCCGGACCCCCGGGTGGGGTCCGGCCCTTTCGTCACCGGTCGTGTGTCACCGGCCGTTCGTCACCGGCCGTTCGTCACTGGCCGTTCGTCACTGGCCCGACGGCTTTCCGTCGACGGCGCCGGAGTTGCCGTCCGGCAGCGGCGGGAGCGTCGGGTCCGTCGTCTTCGTCCGGGTCGGCGTCGGCTCCGGCGGAGTCGTCGCGGTCGGCGTGGTCGGCTGCGGCGGGGTGGTGCCGGTCGGCGTCGGCGGCTGCGTCGGCGTGGTGCTGTCGTCGCTCGCCGTCGCGGTCGGGGTCGGCGAGCCGGAGCTCGTCGTGGTCGGCGTCGGGGCGGTGTCGCCGCCGGAGGTGCCGTCCGTCTCCAGGTCGAAGGCGGTGTCCGAACCGCCGCCGAGGGCCTTGACGGTGTAGGCGCCCCAGATCTGGGCCGGGGTCTTGCCACCGTTGGCGCGGCCCGGGTTGATGGTGTTGGTCAGGGTGACCTGGTTGCCCTTGGCGTCCTCGCCGAACAGACCGACGGCGGTGACCAGTTCCGGGGTGTAGCCGACGAACCAGGCCGAGCGGTTGTTCTCGGAGGTGCCGGTCTTGCCGGCGGCCTGGTACGGGCCGGCGGCGCGGAAGCCGGAGCCGGACTGGACGACGCCCTGCATGGCCTTGGTGGTGGTGTCGGCGGCCTCGCGGCTGATGACGCGCTCGCCGATGGACTTCACCGGGTCGATCGTGCGGTCCTTGTGCTCGGCGGACTTCACGAGGGTCGGGGTGACCTTGAGGCCGTGGTTGTCGAGGGTGGCGTAGGCGCCGGCCATGTCCATGGTGGAGGCGCCCATGACGCCGAGCGACATGGCGGGCGTCTCGCCGAAGTCCTTGCCGTCCTTGAGGCCGAGCGCGAGGCCGGTCGCCTTGGCCTTGGCGGGGCCGACGTCCACGATCATCTGGGCGTAGACCGAGTTGATCGAGCTGTTGGTGGCCTTCTGGACGGTGACCGGGCCGTAGTTCTGGTTGTCCTCGTTCTCCGGGGCGAAGCCGATGGCGCTGCCGACGACCGAGCGGCCGCTGGTGCCGTCGTAGACGGTGCCGAGGCCGATCGGGCGGCCGTCCTGGGTCACCGCGTGGTTGTCGAGCGCGGAGGCGAGGACGATCGGCTTGTACGTGGAGGCGGGCTGGTAGTCGCGCCGGGTGGCGTTGTTCGTCCAGTGCTCGGTGGCGCCGATGCCGCCGTAGAGCGCGACGACCGCGCCGGTCTTCGGGTCGACGGAGGTGGCGCCGGCCTGGACGCCGGCCTGCTTCTCACTGCCCTTGCGGTCGAGCTGCGCCTCCAGCTGCTCGTCGACCGCCTTGACCAGCGCCTTCTGCTTCTTCTCGTCGATGTTGAGGGTGATCGTCCAGCCGCCGGCCTTCAGGTCCTCCTCGCTGACGCCCTGGCGCATCAGCTCCTGGTTGGCCGCCTCGACGATGTAGCCGGACTGGCCGCTCATGCCCTTGGGGGCCTTGGGCTTCTGCGGGACGGGGAACTTCAGCGTCGCGCGCTTGCCGGCGTCCAGCCAGCCCTCGCCGACCATGTTGTCGAGGACGTAGTTCCAGCGCGCCTGGACGAGCCTGCGGCCCTCGGGGCCGGCGGAGGTCCAGTCGTACTGGCTGGGGGCCTGGAGCACGGAGGCCAGGTAGGCGCCCTGGGCGACGGTCAGCTTGGTGGTGTCCACGCCGTAGTACGCCTGCGCCGCGGCCTGGATGCCGTAGGCGTTCCGGCCGTAGTAGCTGGTGTTCATGTAGCCGGCGAGGATCTCGCTCTTCTTCATGCGCTGGTCGACCTTGAGCGCGATGACCATTTCCTTGAGCTTGCGCGTGGCCGTCTGGTCCTGGCTCAGGTAGTAGTTCTTGACGTACTGCTGGGTGATCGTCGAACCGCCCTGCTTGCCCTTGCCGGTCAGGGTGTTCCAGGCGGCGCGGGCGGTGCCGAGGATGTCGACGCCGTTGTCCTTGTAGAAGGTCTTGTTCTCGGCGGCGACGAAGGTCCGCTGGACGTCCAGGGGGACCTTCTCCAGGCCCACGATCTCCCGGTTGATCTTGCCCGTGCGGGCCATGACCTTGCCGTTGGAGTACTTGTAGACGTTGCTCTGGAGGGTCGCGTCCGCGTTGGCCGTCGGCACCGGGACCATCAGATAGGCGACGTAGAACGCGCCCATCACGAGCAGGCAGCCCACGAGGAACGTGCCCAGGAGTTTCTTCCAGGTGAAGAGGCGGCGTATGCGCCCCTTGCCCGCCTGGCTCGTGCCCTTACGGCCCATGTCCTCGTTCGCTCCGCTCGTCTTCGAAATCAGCTCAGCAAGCTAACACCGACCATCGCGACAAAGAGCGATCGATCCGGCTTTTCCGGGCGTGAGAATCAGCACCCACGCCCAAGGGAACCGACGCTTCTCGGCGCGGGATGGTTGTGTGCCGCCGGTCACAGAGCTGCCGTTCGACGGTTGTCCGACGGTCGTTCGAGCGGTGCCGCGGGGCTCCGGCCTCCCTATACATCGTGCGTATACACCCCATGTACAGTGACGGGCATGTCCATCGGTCACACCCTTCTCGGGCTCCTGGAGTCCGGCCCGCGCCACGGCTACGACCTCAAGCGCGCCTTCGACGAGCGCTTCGGCCACGACCGGCCGCTGCACTACGGGCAGGTCTACTCGACCATGTCCCGGCTCCTGAAGAACGGCCTCGTCGAGGTCGACGGCATCGAGGCCGGCGGCGGCCCCGAGCGCAAGCGGTACGCCATCACCGAGGCCGGCATCACCGATGTCGCGCACTGGCTGGCGACCCCCGAGAAGCCCGAGCCGTACCTCCAGTCGACGCTCTACACCAAGGTCGTCCTCGCCCTGCTCACCGGCCGCGGCGCCGCCGAGATCCTCGACGTCCAGCGCGCCGAGCACCTGCGCCTGATGCGCGAGCTCACCCGGCGCAAGAAGGACGGCGACCTCGCCGACCAGCTGATCTGCGACCACGCGCTCTTCCACCTGGAAGCCGACCTGCGCTGGCTGGAACTCACCGCCGCCCGGCTCGACCGCCTCGCCGAGGAGCTGCGCCGATGACCGCCCTCCTGGAGGCCGTGGGCATCACCAAGGCCTACGGGCCCACCCCCGCGCTCACCGGCGCCGACTTCTCGCTGCGGGCCGGCGAGGTCGTCGCCGTCATGGGCCCCTCCGGCTCCGGCAAGTCCACCCTGCTGCACTGCCTCGCCGGCATCGTCCGCCCCGACAGCGGCACCATCCACTACGACGGCCGCGAACTCACCGCGCTCGGCGACTCCGGACGCAGCGCCCTGCGCCGCTCCGACTTCGGCTTCGTCTTCCAGTTCGGGCAGCTGGTGCCCGAACTGACCTGCGCCGAGAACGTCGCCCTGCCGCTCCGGCTGGCCGGCGAGCGCCGCAAGGACGCCGAGCGCCGGGCCGTCGAGTGGCTGACCCGCCTGGAGGTCGAGGACACGGCCCACAAGCGCCCCGGCGAGATCTCCGGCGGCCAGGGCCAGCGCGTCGCCGTCGCCCGCGCGCTCGTCACCGCCCCGCGGGTGATCTTCGCCGACGAGCCGACCGGCGCCCTCGACTCGCTCAACGGCGAGCGCGTGATGCAGCTGCTCACCGACGCCTCCCGGGACACCGGCGCCGCCGTCGTCCTCGTCACCCACGAGGCCCGGGTCGCCGCCTACTCCGACCGCGAGATCGTCGTCCGCGACGGCGCCGTACGGGACACGGAGTGGGCCGCATGAGCCTGCGTTCCCGGGCCCGCGACCTCGGCATGGGCGCCCGCTTCGCCGTCACCGGAGGCCGCGGCGGCTGGCTCCGTACGACCCTCACCGCCACCGGCATCGGCCTCGGCGTCGCCCTGCTGCTCGTCGCCGCGTCGCTGCCGAACATGCTCTTCCAGCGCGAGGTGCGGGAATCCGCCCGCGCCGTCGACGCCAGCCGGGAGGTCACCCGGCCCGGCCCGGACACCTTTCTCCACACCGACCAGGAGACCCTCTACCGCGACGACACCGTCACCGGGCTCCTGCTGCGCCCCGAGGGCCCGCACCCCGCGCTCCCGCCCGGGGCGCCGAAGGTGCCCGCGGCCGGCGAGATGCTGGTCTCCCCCGCCCTCCGCGACCTGCTCGCCTCCCCCGAGGGCGCGCTCCTCAAGAAACGGCTGCCCTACGAGATCGCCGGAACGATCGGCGACACGGGACTGATCGGCCCGACCGAACTCCGCTACGTGGCGGGCAGCGCCGCCCTCACGCCGGGACCCGACGTCAGCCGCGGCGTGCGCTACGGCTGGTCCGTACCGCAGGAGCCCGCCAACGCGCTGCTGCTGCTCCTCGTCGTCATCGCCTGCGTCGTCCTGCTCCTTCCCGTCCTGGTCTTCATCGCGGCCGCCGTCCGCTTCGGCGGCGAACAGCGCGACCGGCGGCTCGCCGCGCTCCGGCTCGTCGGCGCCGACACCGCCATGACCCGCCGGATCGCCGCCGGCGAATCCCTCGCGGGCGCCCTGCTCGGACTCGCGGCCGGCGCCGCGTTCTTCGCCGCGGCCCGGCAGCTCGCCGGCGCCTTCCGGATCTGGGACGTCAACGCCTTCCCGTCCGACGTCGCCCCGGTCCCCTGGCTCGCCGCCCTCATCGTCGCGTCCGTGCCCGTCGCCGCCGTCGTCGTCAGCGTCGTCGCCCTGCGCGGCGTCGCCATCGAACCGCTCGGCGTCGTCCGGTCCACCGCCCCGAAGCCGCGCCGGCTCGTCTGGCGGCTCGTCCTCGTCCTCGCGGGCACGGCACTGCTCGTCCCGACGGTCGGCCGCGTCCAGGCCACCGGCACCTCCATCGACACCGCCGGCATCGCCGTCGGCGCCACCCTCGCCCTCATCGGCCTCACCACCCTGCTGCCCTGGCTGGTGGAGGCCCTGGTCAAGCGGCTGCACGGCGGCCCCGTCGCCTGGCAGCTCGCCACCCGCCGGCTCCAGCTCAGCAGCGGCACCGCCGCCCGCACCGTCAGCGGCATCGTCGTCGCCGCGGCCGGCGCGATCGCGCTGCAGATGCTGTTCCAGGCCATGCAGACCGACTTCATGCGGGTCACGAACATGGACTCCGCCCGCGCCCAGCTGCAGACCAGGGTCGACGCCCGCGGCGGCGACGACGCCCGCCGCACCATCGACGCGCTCACCCGCACCGAGGGCGTGACCGGCGTCATGGGCACCATCGAGTCGAACGTCTACTGGCCCGGGCAGCTGAGGAAGGGCGACGAGATCGGCCCGATCACCTCGGTCGCCGTCGGCGACTGCGCCTCCCTGAAGGAACTGGCCCACCTGCCGTCCTGCGCCGACGGAGACGTCTTCGTCGCCCTCGCGCACGGCAGGGGCGGACCGGACGACGCCTGGGTCAAGCGGACCGCCCGGCCCGGCGCCGTCGTCGCCCTGCGCGAACCACGACCGCGCGCGGCCGCCGGGTCCGGCGCCGCCGCCGGGTCTGCCGCCGCCGGGTCCGGCGCCGCCGTCGGGTCCGCGCCGGCCGGTCCGACGCCGACCTGGCGGATTCCGGCCACCGCCCGCTACGTCGACTCCCGCCCCGACCCGATGGGCCAGATCCAGTTCGGCGTGCTCGCCACCCCGAAGGCCCTCGACGCCACCCGGCTCGAACACCCGGTGGCCGGCGCCATGATCCGCACCGACCCGGCGGTGCCCGACGCCGCCGAGTACGTACGGAACACGGTCGCCTCCGTCGACCCGCTCACCCGCGTCATCACCCTGCAGAACTTCGAGCGCGACGGCCGCTTCAGCAGCGTCCGCACCGGCATCCTCGCCGGCGCCACGCTCACCATGCTGCTCGTCGCCGCCTCGCTCCTCGTCACCACCCTGGAACAGCTGCGCGAACGCAAGCGGCTGCTCTCCTCGCTCGTCGCCTTCGGCACCCGCCGCACCACGCTCGGCTGGTCGGTGCTCTGGCAGACGGCCGTGCCGATCGTCCTCGGCATGACGCTGTCGGTGGCCGGCGGACTCGGGCTCGGCGTGCTGCTCCTGCGGATGATCGGCAAGCAGGTCGTGGACTGGTGGGTGTTCGTGCCGGTGACCGGCATCGGGGCCGCCCTGATCCTGCTGGTCACGCTGCTGAGCCTGCCGCTGCTGTGGCGGATGATGCGGGCGGACGGCCTGCGTACGGAATGATCACCCGGGCATACCCGGCCCCGATCCGCCGGACGGGCCCTGGTCGCCGCACGGACCCTCGTCGACGATCCGCACCGGGAGGCCCGCCATGGCCTCCCGCAGCGAGCCCGCCAGCTCCGCGAACTCGGACTGGCGGGCCGCCCCCGACCGCATCGCGAGCGCGATCCGCCGCGACGGCGCCGGCTGCGCGAAGTCGCCCGTGAACAGGGCGCTGTTGCGGGCCGTCTCCACCTTCACCGCGGTCCGCGGCAGCAGCGTCACCCCGAGCCCGCCCGCCACCAGCTGCACCAGCGTCGAGAGCCCCGCCGCCGTCGTCGTCACCGCCGCGCCCTCCGTGCGCCCCGCCTCCCGGCACACGTCCAGCGCCTGGTCCCGCAGACAGTGCCCCTCGTCGAGCAGCAGCAGCCTCAGCTCCCGCAGCACCTCCCGCGGAATGTCCCCGCGCCCCGCCAGCGCGTGCCCCTCCGGCGTCACCAGCACGAAGTCCTCGTCGAACAACGGCAGTTCCGTCACACCGGGCACACCCAGCGGCACCGCGAGCAGCAGCAGGTCGAGCCGCCCCGCGGCGAGCCCGTCGAGCAGCGACGAGGTCTGCTCCTCGTGCACCTGGAGATCCAGCTCCGGATACCGTCCGTGCACCAGCCGCAGCACCGTCGGCAGCAGATACGGCGCCACCGTCGGAATCACCCCGAGCCGCAGCACCCCGGTGAACGGCGCCCGCGCCGCCTCCGCCTCCTCCATCAGCTCCCCGACCGCGTCGAGCACCGCATGCGCCCGCACCGCCAGCCGCTCCCCCGCCGGCGAGAGCAGCACCTTCCGCGTCGTACGCTCGAGGAGCTGGACACCGAGTGCCTCTTCGAGCGCCGAAACCGCACCCGACAGCGCGGGCTGGCTCATGCCGATGGCCGCCGCCGCGTCACGGAAGTGCAGATGCTCCGCGACCGCCGCGAAGGCTCTGAGCTGGGACAGGCTGGGCTGCTTCACTCGCCGCACCGGAATCATTGATAACCACCTTCGATCAACGCGTCCCAGTCTAGCTATTTCACTGATCAATGCACTCCGTGCCATGCTGAGAGTCGTCCAACCCCTCACGGAAGACCTCAAAAGGGATCCTTCCGGCCTGTAAGGAGAGCGCGTGCTCACTGTCGGTGACAAGTTCCCCACCTACGACCTGACCGCCTGCGTGTCGCTGGAGAGCGGCAAGGAGTTCGCGCAGATCGACCACAAGACCTACGAGGGCAAGTGGCGCGTGGTGTTCTTCTGGCCGAAGGACTTCACCTTCGTCTGCCCGACCGAGATCGCCGCGTTCGGCAAGCTGAACGACGAGTTCGCCGACCGTGACGCGCAGATCCTGGGCGTCTCCGGTGACTCCGAGTTCGTGCACCACGCCTGGCGCAAGGACCACGCCGACCTGCGTGACCTGCCCTTCCCGATGCTGGCCGACTCGAAGCACGAGCTGATGCGCGACTGCGGCGTCGAGGGCGCCGACGGTTTCGCGCAGCGTGCCGTGTTCGTCGTGGACCCGAACAACGAGATCCAGTTCGTCATGGTGACCGCCGGCTCCGTCGGCCGTAACCCGAAGGAGGTCCTGCGGGTCCTGGACGCCCTGCAGACCGACGAGCTGTGCCCGTGCAACTGGAACAAGGGCGAGGACACCCTGGACGCGGCCGCGCTGCTGGCCGGTGAGTGAGCATGGCGCTCGATGAGCTGAAGGCCGCCATCCCGGACTTCGCCAAGGACCTGAAGCTGAACCTCGGTTCGGTGATCGGCAACAGCGACCTGCCGCAGCAGCAGCTGTGGGGCACCGTGCTCGCCTGCGCGATCGCCTCGCGTTCGCCGAAGGTGCTGAAGGAGCTGGAGCCGGAGGCCCAGGCCAACCTGAAGCCCGAGGCGTACCAGGCCGCGAAGTCGGCCGCCGCGATCATGGCGATGAACAACGTCTTCTACCGGACCCGGCACCTGCTGTCGGACCCGGAGTACGGGACGATGCGCGCCGGTCTGCGGATGAACGTCATCGGCAACCCGGGCGTCGAGAAGGTCGACTTCGAGCTGTGGTCGCTGGCCGTGTCCGCGATCAACGGCTGCGGCCAGTGCCTGGACTCGCACGAGCAGGTCCTGCGCAAGGCCGGTGTCGACCGCGAGACGATCCAGGAGGCCGTGAAGATCGCCGCGGTCATCCAGGCGGTCGGCGTGACGCTGGACGCCGAGGCGGTCCTGGCCGAGTAGGGCCGGACCGTACGGTACGGAGAAGGGCCCCGGGGTTTTGCGCCCCGGGGCCCTTCGCCGTACCGCCGCTCACTTCTTCAGCGCCGCCATCAGCTGCCGCATGTCCTCGACGAGGTACGTCCGCATGGCGGCCGGGTCCAGCTTCGGCACGTCGCGCGGCATGCCCTTGTCCTCGTCGAAGTCGTCCGCCTGGACGATGAGGGTGAGGACGGCCTGTCCGTCGAGGACGGTCAGCGAGTTCTCGCCCCACGCGCCGCCGGCGAAGGCCATCTCCCCGACGCCGTCGATCCGGTCACCGGCGCCGAGCTGCGGGTCGGCGTTCGTGGCCTCGAACTCGGGGCCGGGGTCGGTGACCTTGTGCAGGGTGTAGCGGATGTTCACCTCGTAGCGGGCCTTCGCGCCCTTGAGGGAGACGGTGCACTCCCATTCGAAGAGCGCGGGCTGCACCACCTTGAGCGGCTCGCCGTGCACGGCCTGCTCGCCGGTCTCCCGGGGGCCGATGGCCGAGGTCAGGCCCTCCAGCCTGGCCGCCGTGCAGGGGTCGCGGTCCATGCGGTAGCCGCCGAGGCCGGGGCGGGCGTCGTCGCCGGTGCCGTAGGCGTAGAGCCCGCCGGCCCAGACGGCGGAGGCGAGGGCCGCGCCGCCGAGCGCCCACAGCCAGGGGCGGCGGGGCCTGGCGGCCCGGGGCGGCTCCGGCGCCGGCATCGGCATCGGGTACGGCGGTGGCGGGGCGGCGTCGGGGAAGGCGGGGCCGCCGACGAGTTCGGGTTCGGAGATCACGCGTCGGCTCCCGGGAGACGGTCGGTGGAGCCGGGCGCCGGCGTCGGCGCGACCTCGAAGGCGGTGGCGCCGCGCGGCTCGGGCGCGGCGCGCAGGGCCTGTTCGGTGCTGTACGCGCGGAGGTAGCCGACGACGGTGTTGAGGACGGCGACCAGCGGGACGGCGACGACGGCGCCGCCGATGCCGGCGGTGAGGCCGCCGGCGGCGACGGCGAGGACGACGGCGAGCGGGTGGACGCGGACGGCCCGGCCGAGGATGAACGGCTGGAGGACGTGGCCTTCGAGCTGTTGCACGGCGAGCACCACGACGAGCACCATCAGCGCGGTGAACACGCCGTTGGTGACGAGGGCGACGACGCAGGCGAGGGCGCCGGAGACGACGGCGCCGACGAGCGGGATGAAGGCGAAGAGGAAGATGAAGACGGCGAGCGGCACGGCCATCGGCACGTCGAGGACCCACAGGCCGATGCCGATGAAGACGGCGTCGATGAGGGCGACGAGGACGGTGCCGCGGACGTAGGCGGTCAGGGTGCGCCAGGCGCGCGGGCCGGCGCCGGCGACGCCGGGCCGGGCCTGGGCGGGCACCAGCTTGAGCGTCCACTCCCAGACCTTCTTGCCGTCGTAGAGCAGGAAGAGGGTGCAGAACATGGCCAGCAGGATGCCGGTCATGGCCTCGACGATGACGGTGACGCCCTGGAGTCCGGCGGAGGTGATCTGTTCGGCGTTGGCGCCGATGGCCTCGCTGAGGTTCTTGGCGATCTCGTTGATCTGCTGCTCGGTGACGTGGAACGGGCTGTCGAGCAGCCAGTGCTTGAGTTCCTCGATGCCGTCCTTGACGCGGTCGGACACGTTGTCGACGTTGTCCATCACCTGCCAGACCACGAACCAGCCGACGAGGCCCATGACCACGAAGCCGGAGACGGCGGTGATGGCGGTGGCGAGGCCGCGGGGCAGGCCCTTGCGGCGCAGCAGGGCGACGGTGGGCTGGAGGAGCGCGGTGATGAGGAGGGCGGCGACGAAGGCGAGGACGACCAGCTGGACGGAGCTGATGACCTTCATCAGGACCCAGACGGTGCCGGCGAGGACGAGCAGTCGCCAGCCGGCCTCGGCGGCGACGCGCATGCCCCAGGGGATGGCGGCGACGGGGTCGGGGCGGGCGGCGACGGCGGGCGCGTAGGCGGGGGGCGCGGGGACGGAGGCGGAGGCCGGGGCGCCGGGCTTGTCCGTGCCGCCGGTCTCCCGGTTCGCCGTCAGGACCGCGGCGGGTGCGGGGGCCGCGATCGGTTCCGGGGCGGGGGCGAGGCCCAGGTCGCGGTCCGGGTCGAGGTCCTGTGCCGCGTCGAGGTGCACGGCGGCGTACGGCTCGGTGACGGCGGGCGTCCGCGGAGCGCTGTACGGCGGTGCCGCCTCGCGTCCGGCCGTCCCGGTCCGTCGTTCGTCAAGGCGGTCGCCCATCCGGCTCAGGCCCGCGCCCATCCGGTTCAGCCATCCTGGCAGTCTCGACATGCTCTTCCCTCTCCCCCCGTCGGCTCCCCGAAACTACACCTACGTACGGGCGAAGCCCCTCACCGGAAGACGGCGAGGGGCTTCGAAGGGTTGAGCGGGGGCCGGTCGCGGCTAGTACCAGCGGTTGGCCTGCCAGAACGACCAGGCGCCGCAGGGGCTGCCGTAGCGGCCGTTCATGTAGCTGAGGCCCCACTTGATCTGGGTGGCCGGGTTGGTCTGCCAGTCGGCGCCGGCGGAGGCCATCTTGGAGCCGGGCAGCGCCTGGACGAGGCCGTAGGCGCCGGAGCCGGCGTTGGTGGCGCGGTAGTTCCAGCCGGACTCGTGGCTCACGATGTTGCTGAAGCACTGGAACTGGTCGCCGGCCATCATCTGGCGGGCCATCGCCTTGATGTCGGAGACGGAGTACGAGCCCTGGGCGGCGAAGCTCGTCGCGTCACGGAGGGCGGACCGGCTGGCGCGCTCGGCCTCGGCGTCCTTGCGCTCCTTCTCCGCCTTGTCGGCGGCCGTCTTCTTGGCCTCGGCGTCCTTGGCGGCCTGGATGCGGGCGGCTTCCTCGGCGGACTTGCGCGCGAGGGAGTCGGCGGCAGCGGCCTGGACGTCGGCCTGCTCCGAGAGCGAGGAGACCTGTACCTGGGCCTGCTCGCCCGCGGGGATGTCCGCGAGCAGCGTCGTGTCGGCCGCGGTGGCCTCGAAGTTGTCGTCCGAGGGCTGCGCGGCGTTGCCCGAGGCAACACCGGCGATGGCGCCGACAGTGGTGACCGCAGTGGCCGAAGCCACCGCGAGTCCCCGGACCGAGATCCGGCTCACACGGTTTCCTTCCACAATCGCCCGTATGTGTGACCACGCGGGCGAAATCGTGCCCCTGGCGCTGGTCTCCGTACTAGATGACTAGTGGGTCACAGGAGACACGGGCCCGTGGTGCTGTGGGCGGCATACGGCGAACGGCTGTTGAGTTGTGTGGTGCTGCACCGCTGAGGGTGCACGTGTGCCGTATGCGGGGCCTGACGGAAGCAAGACTTTGCCGGACGGCGATGCCGCAAGGCAATTCCGTGTTGCGTGTGAAAGCTCACACCTGGCTGGGTGCACGGGATTTGGCGGATACGGGCGACAGCGCGGCGCCGCCCGGCTAAGCTCTCGCGCTTTGCCGGGCGGCGCCAACTGGGGGCGATTCCAGGTCAGATCTGGACGTCCTCCAGCATTTCGGTCACGAGCGCGGCGATCTGCGAGCGCTCGGAGCGGGTGAGGGTGACGTGCGCGAAGAGCGGATGACCCTTCAGCTTCTCGACGACGGCGACGACTCCGTCGTACCGGCCCACCCGGAGGTTGTCGCGCTGGGCGACGTCATGGGTGAGCACGACCCGGGAATTGGCCCCGATCCGGGACAGAACGGTCAACAGGACGTTCCGCTCCAGGGACTGGGCCTCGTCGACGATGACGAACGCGTCGTGCAGCGAGCGGCCCCGGATGTGCGTGAGCGGCAGCACCTCCAGCATGCCGCGCTGGAGCACCTCCTCGATCACCTCGCGGCCCGCCACCGCCGACAGGGTGTCGAAGACGGCCTGCGCCCACGGGCTCATCTTCTCGGCCTCGGTGCCCGGCAGATAGCCGAGTTCCTGCCCGCCCACCGCGTACAGCGGACGGAACACCATCACCTTCTGGTGCTGGCGGCGCTCCAGGACCGCCTCCAGGCCGGCGCAGAGCGCGAGCGCCGACTTGCCGGTGCCCGCCCGGCCGCCCATCGAGACGATGCCGACGTCCGGGTCGAGGAGCAGGTCGAGGGCGATGCGCTGCTCGGCGCTGCGGCCGCGGATGCCGAACGCCTCCCGGTCGCCGCGCACCAGCCGGACGTTTCCGTCGGCGGTGATCCGGCCGAGCGCCTTGCCGCGCTCGGACTGCAGCACGAGACCGGTGTGCACCGGCAGTTCGGCCGCCTCCGGGACGTACAGCGTCTCCTGGTCGTAGAGGATGTCGACCTGGTCGGCGGAGAGCCCGAGCTCGGACATCCCGGTCCAGCCGGAGTCCGTGATCGCGAGCTCCGCCCGGTACTCCTCGGCGAGCAGGCCCACCGACGACGCCTTGATCCGCAGCGGCAGGTCCTTGGAGACGACGGTGACGTCGTACCCCTCGGCCTGGAGGTTGCGGGCGACGGCGAGGATCCGCGAGTCGTTGTCGCCGAGCCGGTAGCCGGCCGGCAGGACGCTGGGGTCCGAGTGGTTGAGTTCGACACGCAGGGTGCCGCCCAGCTCCCCGATGGGGAGCGGTGCGTCGAGGCGTCCGTACCGGACCCGGAAGTCGTCGAGCAGGCGCAGCGCCTGCCGGGCGAAGTAACCGAGTTCGGGGTGGTGCCTCTTGGCCTCCAGCTCGGTCACCACGACGATCGGCAGCACGACTTCGTGCTCCTCGAAGCGGGACATCGCGCTGGGATCGGCCAGCAGGACGCTGGTGTCGAGAACATAGGTGCGCCTGTCGGACAAGCGGCGCTTAGTGCTGGTCACCACGGAAGGACAGACCCCCTTTGTCGACCCCTGTGAGGTCGGGGTGCGACGGCTCCGCGGACCGCGGAGCCGGTGTCGCGGCGGAATGGGACCGGGCTCAGGCCACGATGCTCGGGCCGAGCGCCGGCCCTCCGCTTCTCCCGTGCGCGTCCCGCACGGTCGTCCTGGTGCAAAGGGCCTCCCGGGTGGCGGTCTCCGTGCCGCTCACTTCACCAGGGATATGCCCTCGAACACGCGCCGTCATGCCATGGCATATGACGGCGCGTTCATGAACAGGGGGTGACGGATGTTCCGGGGGAGGTGCCGGTGGTGCGGGTGGTGTCCGGAGCGTCAGTTGCCGAAGCGGCGGTGCCGGGCGGCGTAGTCGCGCAGGGCGCGCAGGAAGTCGACCTTGCGGAAGGCCGGCCAGTGCACTTCACAGAAGTAGTACTCGGAGTGGGCGCTCTGCCACAGCATGAATCCGGACAGCCGCTGCTCGCCGCTGGTGCGGATCACCAGGTCCGGGTCGGGCTGGCCGCGGGTGTAGAGGTGTTCGGAGATCAGGTCGATGTCGACGACCTCGGCGAGCTCCTCGAAGCTGGTGCCGCGCTCCGCGTGGTCCAGGAGCAGCGAGCGGACCGCGTCCGCGATCTCCTGGCGGCCGCCGTAGCCCACGGCGACGTTCACGAGTATGCCCGTGTTGTCCAGGGTGGCCTGCTCGGCCTCCTTGAGCACGGACTGGGTGCGGGCCGGCAGCAGGTCGAGGGTGCCGACGTGGTGCACCCGCCAGCGGCCGTCGGCGGCGAGCGCCCGTACCGCGTCCTCGATGATCCCGAGCAGCGGGAGGAGCTGCTCCTCGGGGCGGCTGAGGTTGTCGGTGGAGAGCATCCAGAGCGTGACGACCTCGACGTCGGTCTCGGCGCACCAGCCGAGCAGCTCCTGGATCTTGTCCGCACCGGCCTTGTGACCCTGCTCCGGCGTGCCGCCACTGGCCTTGGCCCACCGGCGGTTGCCGTCGAGGATGACGCCGATGTGCTTGGGCACCTGGGCGTGGTCGAGGCGGCCTTCCACCCGGCGTGCGTAGAGCCCGTACACCAGGTCGCGCAGGTTCACTGTTCTTTACCCCTCCATGCAGTGTCGGCCCCCCGAAGCCGCCACATTACTGCGGACGGGTAACGAGCTCCCAGCCCGGGACTGTCACAAGTCCGTGATAAGCAGAGATACGTGACTGATTCCCCCCTGTACCGCGCCGCAGCGGACCGTTATGACGCCATGGAGTACCGGCGCACCGGCCGCAGCGGACTCAAGCTCCCCGCGATCTCGCTCGGCCTCTGGCACAACTTCGGCGACGACCGCTCGCTCACCTCGCAGCGCGCGATCCTGCGCCGCGCCTTCGACCTGGGCGTGACCCACTTCGACCTGGCGAACAACTACGGGCCGCCGCCCGGCTCCGCCGAGCTGAACTTCGGCAAGATCTTCGCCCAGGACTTCGCGCCCTACCGGGACGAGCTGATCGTCTCGACCAAGGCGGGCTACGAGATGCACCCCGGCCCGTACGGCGAGTGGGGCTCCCGCAAGTACCTGATGTCGTCGCTCGACGCCTCCCTGAAGCGGATGGGCCTCGACTACGTCGACATCTTCTACTCGCACCGCTTCGACCCGCACACCCCGCTCGAGGAGACGATGGGGGCGCTGGCCTCCGCCGTGCAGCAGGGCAAGGCGCTGTACGTGGGCGTCTCCTCGTACACGAGCGAGCAGACCGCCGAGGCCGCGCGGATCCTCAAGGACATGGGCGTCCCGGCCCTGATCCACCAGCCCTCGTACTCGATGATCAACCGGTGGACGGAGGAGGACGCCCTCCTCGACACGCTGGAGGCGGCCGGCATGGGCTGCATCTCCTTCGTGCCGCTGGCCCAGGGCCTGCTCACCAACAAGTACCTGACGGGCGTGCCGCAGGGTTCGCGCGCGACCCAGGGCAAGTCCCTCGACCCGAACCTGCTCTCCGACGAGGTGCTGCGCCGGCTGCGCGGCCTCGCGGACATCGCGGAGCGGCGCGGCCAGTCGCTGGCCCAGCTGGCGCTGAAGTGGGTGCTGCGCGACGAGCGGATGACGTCGGCGCTGATCGGCGCGTCGAGCGTGGCGCAGCTGGAGGAGAACGTGGCGGCGCTGCACGGGGCTCCGCTGACGGCGGAGGAGCTGAAGGAGATCGACACGTTCGCGGTCGACACCGAGGGCACCAACATCTGGGCCGGCCGGGGCTGAGCCCGTAGGTCCAGGGGCGGGGAAAGAAAACGGGCCGGTCCGTGGGGGGGATACGGACCGGCCCGAGGGGGGGTTTCCACCATAACCCTTCATTAACCGTGTTGTGCGCCATGCGCGCCGACCGGTGGCCGCCCATTCGCCCGGAGGCCAGGCGGCACAAGGGCTGTGGCGGCCGATGGCGGGTTTGCGCCCGGCGTGGCGGCGTAATCCGTACCTCCCACGGGGGACCCCGGTCACGGGTCGCCCGGTTGACGCGGTGACGCAGGTCAGGGGCGGGGCGGGGGCGCGCCAGGGGCGGCCTTGCGGTGCAGGAGCGTGATGCCGTCACGGCGGGCGACGAGTTCGTAGCCGTAGGTGCGGCGCGCGGCGGCCAGCTCGGTGAGCTGCTGCTCCAGGGGGTAGGGCCAGTGGCCGCGCCGGTACGGCCAGGCCTCGGGGGCCTCGGGGTCGTGGACGATCCATTCGGCGGTGGGCGCCGGCAGGTTCCCGCGCCGGTACTCGTAGAGCCGCCCGCCGACCGGGAAGGTCGGGAAGAGGACGACCGTGCAGCGGGAGGTGAGCTGCGGGGCGAGCCGGTTGGAGGCGGCGACGGTCGCGCCGTCGGGGATCCTCGCGAGCAGTTCCCTGGCCGCCCGCAGGTGCGCGGTGGTGTGCCAGGTGGCCCGCTGGGCGAGCTGGGCCAGCGGGAAGGACGGGAGGAGCACGGCGGTGACCGCGAGGACGGTGGCGAGCGCCGCCCGGACGTGGCGCGGGTCGCGTTCCCTGCCGAGGACGTCGAGGAGTCCGGCGAAGACGACGGGCATGAGGATCGCGCTGTAGTGGAAGGCCGTGCCCCAGTGGAAGACGTTCTCCGAGGCCATCCGCCACAGGAGCGTGGGCAGCGCGATCAGCGCGAGCGGTGAGCGCAGCGCGAGCAGGGCGGACGGGGCGAAGACCAGGATCAGGGTGGTGGCCTTGAGGTCGGGCCGCAGCAGGTCGAGCGGGGCGTGCGCGAGCGCGGAGAGCAGCGAGCCGTGCGCGGCGGCGAGCTGGCCGCCGTGGGCGTAGCCGCCGGTGGGGTCGAGCGCGGGCAGCAGCACCTTGATCTCCAGGGCCGAGCCGAGCAGCCCGGCGGCGGCGGTGGCGAGGCCGAGCCGGCGGGAGCCCTTGAAGGCGATGTACGCGCCGACGGCCGCGAGGGTGAGTCCCAGGTCCTCCTTGACGAGCAGCAGCGGTGCGGCCCAGGCGACGGCGGCGCGCCACCGCCGGCGCCCGAGCGCTTCGAGCGAGCAGGCCAGGAGGGGGACGGCGAGGGCCACCTCGTGGAAGTCGAAGGCGGCGGCCGACGCGATGCCCCAGCTCAGCCCGTATCCGGCGGCGACGGCGTGGGCGGCGCGCGGGCCGACGGCGCGCACGGCCCAGCGGATCAGGGGGACGGCGCCGAGCGCGAGGAGCGCGGACTGGGCGACGAGGAGGGTGAGCGGCGAGGGGAAGAGCCGGTAGAGCGGGGCGAGCACGGCGAGGAGCGGGTGGAAGTGGTCGCCGAGGAGGTTGAAGTCCTCGCCTCGCAGGGGCACGACGGGGGCGCGGAGTTCGGCGTAGGCGCGGACGGCCTGTTCGAAGATGCCGAGGTCGTAGCCGGTGGTGCGCATGAGCTGGTGGCGGCGCACGGCGACGGTGGCGTAGAGGAGGCAGAGGGCGGCGGCCCAGATCCAGGGGAGGAGGGCGGCCCGCTGCCGTTGTCCGGTGGGCGGGGCTGACGCCGGTTCACTTGCCGCCGTCGCGCGTGGGGTCGATTCCGTATCGATTGTCCGCATCATCCGCATATGGCGTGATGCTAGGACGGGCCGTTCAGGGCAGGGCGGTGAACGCGCCGAACAGCAGCCCCAGGAGCGCGCCCACGATCATGAACGGCCCGAACGGGATCGCCGAGCCGCGCCCGGCCCGGCGCACGAGGACGAGCCCGAGCCCGTAGACGGCCCCGAGCAGGAACCCGGCGAACGCCCCGGCGAACAGCACGCCCCAGCCGTACCAGCCGAGGGCGGCACCGAGCGGCACGGCCAGCTTCACGTCGCCGAGGCCCATGCCGTTCGGGTGGAGGAGGAAGAGGCCGAGGTAGCCGCCGCCGAGCGCGAGCGCGCCGAGGAGCGATTGGATCCAGGATCCGGCCGCGTACGGCAGGAGCGCGGCGCCCGCGAGGAGCAGCGGCAGCGCGGCGGCGAGCGGCAGCGTCAGCGGATCGGGCAGCCGGTGGACGCGGGCGTCGACGACGGCGAGGAGCGTGCCGAAGGGCGCGACGAGCAGCCAGACCAGCAGCTCGGGCCGCGGGCCGCCGGCGGCCGCGGCGAGCGCGGCGCAGGCGCCCGCGGTGAGCAGCGGCGCGAGGAGGGGCGCGGGGGCGGTCGCGCAGCCCGCCCGCCCGGGGCCGCCGAGCCAGCCGCGCGCGGGCCCCGTGAAGGGGTGGCCGGCCGGACAGGCGGCCCGCCAGGGCTCGTCGGGTGCGACGGAGAGCCGGTACGCGGCCCGCGGGACGAACAGCCCGGCCGCCGCGCCCCACAGGGCGGCGGCGGTGACGAGGGCGATCGACAGGGCGTCCACGGGCCGACCCTAGGGCTACTGTCGTGCCCATGGGGAGGACTTGGCGAGATGGGGCGGGCCTGCTGACGACGCCGTCCGGCACGGCGGTTCCCGTGGAGATCGCCGCTACCTACGGGGCGCGGCGGCGGGGACTGCTCGGCCGGGACGGCATCGACGGCGCCCTGCTCATCACCCCGACCAACAGCATCCACACCTTCGGCATGCGCTTCACCCTCGACATCGCCTATCTCGACCGGTCGTTCACCGTTCTCGACGTGGTGACGATGCGGCCGGGCCGGCTGGGCATGGTCCGCTGGCGCGGCCGGCACGTCCTGGAGGCGGAGGGCGGCGCCATGGCGGGCTGGGGGCTGCGGCGCGGGGTGAGCGTCAGGGTGGACCCGATCCCAGGAGCGTGAAGGCCCCGTACGCGGCGGAGGCGAGCGCGAGGACCGCGAGCACGGGCACGACCGTGCGGGTGCGCAGTCGCGCCAGGGCCGCGGCGGGCGGCAGCAGCAGGCCGAACGCGGGCATCATCAGGCGGGGCCGGGAGCCGAAGTAGGCGGCGCCGACGAGCGAGACGACGACGACCGCGACCGTGTAGACGAGCAGCGGGAGCGGCTGCCGCTGCCGTACGCACAGCACGACCAGCCACCCGAGCAGCCCGAGCACCAGGCAGAGGCCGAGCGCCGCCGGCCACGGCAGCCCGGCGATGAAGCGGGCGAGCGCGACACCGCCGTCGATGGAGTTGCCCCAGGCCGCCTGCACGTCGAAGTAGGCGGTCGCGCCGCCCTGGCGGATGCCGACGTACACGATGTACGCGAGCCAGCCGAGCGGCGCGAGCAGCGTGCCCACGGCGACGCGGGCCCGCAGCCGCCGTTCGCGCACGACCGTGACCAGCGCGGTGATCCCGATCGCGGCGATCAGCGCGGCGGCCGTCGGCCGGGTGAGCCCCGCGAGCACGGACAGCGCCCCGGCGAGGATCCAGCGGTCGCGCAGGACGGCGAGGAGCGACCAGGCGGCGAGCGCGGTGAACAGCGTCTCCGTGTACGCCATCGACTGCACGAACGCCGTCGGATACACCCCCCACAGCACCGCGAGCACGACCCCGGCGCGCCGGCCCGCGACCTGCGCGCCGACCCGGTAGATGCCCCAGGCGGCGGCGAGCGAGGCGGCCCAGGAGACGAGCAGCCCGGCGGTGGCGGCGTCGACGGGCAGGACGGTGGAGACCGCCCGCTCCAGGGCGGGGAAGAGCGGGAAGAACGCGAGGTCGGCGTGGACGCTGCCGCCCGGCAGGGTGACCTGGTAGCCGTATCCGTGCTCGGCGATCCGCGTGTACCAGACGGCGTCCCAGCGGCCCTTCAGCCGGTGCAGCCCGTCCTCGCCGGTGGCCACGGCGGCGACGGCGAGGACGGCGAGCCCGACGATGCGGGTGGCGGCGTAGCCGCCGAGGGCGGCCCAGGGCGGGGACGGGCGTGCTGGTGCGAGGTGGGGCGGGGCTGCGCGGGACATGCGCTCGATTATCAGCCGCCCGGACGCAGACGCAGGAATCGCGCGGTCATGACGGGCCCGAGCCGGCGCACGATCGCGTGCCCGGGCTCGTGCGGATGCGGCAGGTCGCCGAGGAAGGACGTGACGATGACCTCGTCGACGCCGACGACGCCGCGGCGGCTCTGCTCCTCCAGGAAGTCGAGGGTGCGCCGCCAGTCGGCGCCGGCGCCCTCCTGCTGGAGGAAGGAGCTGACGGTGGCCTGGACCACGTCCCAGAAGAAGACGTGCGGCCGGACGCGGCCCTGGCAGAAGACGTGCGCGTCATAGACGTCGCGGAAGCCGGGGACCCGGGCGACGAGGTCGCTGACGAGCTGGACGCCGGGGGTGGGGGTGGGGGTGAGGGTGGGCGTGGAGGTCGGGACGGGGGCGGGTGCGGGGGTCGTTGACATGGCTGCCCGTTTCGAAAGCGCTGGTGAACGCATGAACTCGTGGGAGCCGGCTCCTTGATCAGGATGCCTCTTCCGATGTGCCCGTTCTCACCGGTAACCGGCACTTTTGCACTTTCCTGACGGTGCCTTTCGCGGAGTTTTCCACAGGGGGTGCGAAGTGTCGCTCTTCCGTGGATCGTTGCTCGTATGTACGAGTTGGGGAGGCTCGCCAGAGGCGGGGTGTTGCTGACCGCACGCGCGTACGAGGCGGGTTGGACGCGTGGTCGGCTGCGGGGCCGGCTGACGCGCGAGGGATGGCAGCGGATCTGCCGGGGCGCGTGGGCGGCCCCGGGGAAGGAGGTCGACTGGAAGGCGCGGGCCAGGATCGTCCAGGCGCTCCGCCCCGACCTGGTGTGCAGCCACACGACGGCGGCGGCCCTGCACCGGATCGAGCAGCTGGCGTCCTGGGGCGGGGTGGGGTGGCCGGGCGGGCCGGGCGGACCGCGGTGGCCGGGCGGGTCGGGGTGGCCGGGCGGGCCGGGCGGACCGCGGTGGCCGGGCGGGTCGGGGTGGCCGGGCGGGTCGGGGTGGCCGGGCGAGTCCGCGTGGCCGGGCGTGCTGGAGTTCACCGGGCCGGGAAAGGGGGCGGCACGGGGAGGGGCGGCGTCCGCGTCCACTCGACCCTGTTCCTCACGGCGGCGGACTGCTCCGTACGCGCCGGGCTGCGGGTGACGACCCCGGCCCGCACGGTCGGCGACCTGATGCGCCGCGGCACCCGCGAGGAGGCCGTGGTCACGGCGGACTCCGCGCTCGCCCACCGCACCGTCCGGGGCGTCCGTCGCGCGCCCCTCGTCCACGGGGACCAGCTGGCGGCCGAGCTGGCCCCACGCCGCCCCGGCGCGGCCCGTGCCCGCGCCTGGCTCTCCCTGGCCGACCCCGCCGCCGGCTCCCCCGCCGAGACGATCGCCCGCCTCCGCATGCACGACGCGGACCTCCACCCGGAATCCCAGCCGCTCCTGCGCAGCCGCGCCGGCCGCGCCCTGCGCCCCGACTTCCTCTTCCGCGGCGCGGGCCTGGCCGTCGAGATCGAGGGCTACGCCTTCCACGGCACCCGCCGGGCGCACGAACGCGACGTCGACCGCTACAACGCCCTCACCGACTGCCGGGAGATCCGCCGCGTCCTGCGCTTCACCGCGACGGACGTCTTCCACCACCCGGACCGGGTGGTGGCGACGATCAGAGGCGCGCTGGAGCGGGGATGACTGGGACCGGCGGTGAGGGCGGGTGGTGGCGGCGAGCGCGATCAGGCCCCGCGCGCGTGGCGGCCCTGCGTGCGACGGCGGGTCCGCTGGACCAGCGGCCAGGCGCCGAGCCCCGCGACGAGGACGGTGCCCGCCGTGACGCCGGTGATGCCGATGGCGCGCAGGGTGGGATCGGGTGCGGCGGCGACCGGACCGGAGACGAGGCCGGAGCCGGGGGCGGAGCCCGGGCCGGATCCGGAGCCGGGGTCCGCGTGTCCGGACGACGGCGTGACGGCGAGGTCGAGCGTCACGGGGACGGGGGTGGGGGCGGCACGGTCGAGGGTGAGCTGGACGTAGTAGGTGCCGGCGAAGCGCATGGCGCCGACCGCGTTCGTGGCGGCCGCGGTGCGGTTGGCGTACGCGGCGGGCGCGGTGGCCAGCGAGAGGCTGGCGGGATCGCCGGTGTAGAGGCCCTTGGTCTCGTCGACGGCGCCGCGCGCCGGGTTGTACAGCGCGAGCCGCAGCCCGTCCGGCAGCGCGGAACGGCCCGGCGGCGCGGTCGCGTTGCCGAACCGGGCCCGGACGAACAGCTGCTGTCCCCAGTCGACCGGTACCCGGTAGAAGCGGCTCTCCCCCGGCCGCAGCTCGTCCCGCCAGCTGCCGCCGCCGAGGCCGCCCGCGTCGTTGAACCCGGTCCCGCCGCGGGCCGCGCGGCCCTGCCCCGTACCGAACGCGGCCGGCGGCTCGGTGCGCCACGCGGTCGGCGCGGGCGGTGCCGGTTCGCCGGGCACCGGCTCCACGACGTACCCGAGCTCCACGGTCCGCCGCCCCGGCGCGCCCTCCGCCCGCCCGACGCCCTCGACGACGAACACGTACTCCCCCGGCTCCTGGCAGTCCCGCCCCGGCTCGGCGCGCCGGCTGACGTAGTCGGCGATGGGGCGGGCGGTGTCGCCGTAGAAGCGGATGTCGGTGTGCATGCCGCACGGTGTGCCGTCCGGCGTGCGCAGGGAGAGGGAGAGCCCGTCGACGACGTCGACGGGCTTGCCGGGGGCGGGGGCGAGGACGGCGGAGAGGTAGACGTTGGAGGTGCCGTCGAGGCGCACCCGGTACGTATGCGTCTCGCCCTTCGCGATGCTGTCCGTGTACGTACCCGGCCCCGGCAGCACCGCACCGCTGCCGACGGGCCGGGCGTCGGACGCGGTGCGGTACGCGGCCGGACCGGTCCCCGCGTGGACGCCGAGCGCCCCGAGGACGAGCGCGGCTGCCATGACCGTGCGCATCGCCCCGCTACCCGCCGGAGGTGCCGGTGGATCCGGAGGCACCGGACGTCCGGGGGAAGGACACCTCGACGCGGCGGTTCTTCCTGCGGCCGTCCTCGGTGGCGTTGTCGGCGATCGGATAGTCCTCGCTGTACCCGCGGATGTCGTACGTCGTCGCCGGATCCAGGTTCCGCGCGAGCTCGCGCTGCACGGCGTCGGCGCGCTCCTTGGACAGCGTCAGCCCGTGCTCGTACGTCCCCAGGTCGTCCGTGAACCCGAACACCCGGACCCGGCCCGACCCCTGCTTCCTGATCTCCGCGGCGATCGCGGCGATGCGGGCGGTGGCGGACGGGCTGAGCTTGGCGCTGTCCTTCCCGAACAGCACCTCGGCCTGCAGCGCGAACGTCACGTCCACGTTCGTGTCCTCACGCCGCTGCTCGCCGCCCTCCTCCTCGACGATCTGCTTGATGTCGAGGACCTTCGGCGGCGCGAGCGTGGCCCCGTCGGGCAGCATCAGCGCGGGCGAACTCGTGTCGATGGCCGGCGGCGGCGCACCGGTCGAGGTGGACCCGGGCGGGTCGTCGGCGTACGCCGTCCCGGCGGAAAGCAGCACGAGACCGGCGGCGAGGGCGGCGAGGCGGCGGCGTGTGGAGGTCATGGCGGCGCTCTCAGGAGAGCTTGATGGTGGCGGGGGTGAAGGTGGGGAGCTGGAGGGAGACTTCGGTGGTGGTGGGGGGCGGGGCGGGGAACTGCATGAAGACGGGGATCGACGAACCTGCGTCGAGGCTGGAGAGCCGCGTCGTGGTGAGCGGGCGCCCGTCGGTGTCACGCAGGACGTAGTACCGCTTCTTGCCGACCGAGTCGAGGAGAGTGGCACCGCCGAGCGAGTTGCCGTGCTTGATGATCTCCGTTTCGTCACCGCTGAGGTGAGCGGAGACGACGGCGATGTCGGCGGAGGTGTTCTTCAGCTGACCGCTGACCGTGACGAAGCCTCCGGCATCCCGCTTGGCCGAGTTGACCGTCAGTTCGAGTCCCTCCTGTCCTTTGAGGACGCCCAGGACCTCGGATGGCTCGGCCGAGGGAGCCGCCTTGGCGTCCTGCCCGGTGGTTCTCGGTGCCACCGAGTTCGCCACCGAAGGCTCCTTCTTGGGCTGCTCCTCGCTGCCGCACCCGGTCAGGATGAGTGCCAGTCCAGCCGCAAGGGCGACGGCCGTCCCCCTGCGGGCCTTCCTCGCGTACCGAACGTCCATTGAAATCCAGGTCCTTCGCTCGTCAGTCGGCAAGTCGAATAGTGAAGAGATCCACCGCGGCCGGCAGCCTCGGGTCTTCCGGGTCGATCGTCCACTTGACCCCGTCGCAGACGAGCCCGGTGATCGGTTCGGGTTCGGGGCTCGGCGTGGGGGTCGGATCGGGGGTTGCCGAGTCCGTGGGCGTCGGCGCGGTGGGGGTGGGCGGGGTCGTCGGCTCGGGCGCTTCGTAGAAGCAACGAGGCTCCAGGACGGCGGTCGCGGTCGCGACGGCGTGGGTCTTCTCCGTCCCCGGAACGAGTGAGGTGCCCACCGTGTTCAGGGTGCGGATCTGCACCCGGAACTCCCCTGACTGCGCGAGGTCGCAGCCGCCAGGCGGCACTTCGGCTTCGTTCTTGGCCGCGAACGCTTCCGCTCGCTCACAGGCCCGATCTCGGGAGTACTCCTCGCCCTTCAGATACCGGTCCCATTCGGCGGGATCGATGATCACGTCGAGCCAGCCGTCCCGCAGCTGCTCCCTCGCGTCCTGGGCTGCGGCGAGCGCGGCCGCGTCGGCAGCGGTCTGGCCGCCGCTTCGGGTGACTGCCGCCTGCGCAACGGCGAAGTACACGAAGGCGAGGAACAGCAGACCGGCCATCACCGTGATGTAGACGGGAAATGCCTGGCCGGAGTCGCCGCGCCACCTGCCTACTTGCCGCCGGTGAGGCTGGCGATCTTGCGAGTGATCGCATCCTTGATCGACTGCCCGATGTCCGTGCCCGTGATCGCGACCACGATCGCCACCACCACCACGATGATCCCCAGGTACTCCACCGCCGTCTGTCCGCGGTCCCGGTCCCGACCCTTGCCGTCCGACCGGCGCCCGGCCCAACTCCCCATCTCCACCTTGGCCTTGGTCAGGGCCTTCAGCAGCGCCTCGTTCATCGTGATCCCCTCCGAGTCCGGCGACTCGGGCAGGGTACGCCGGGTGGGGCGGGTGTTCACAGGGTCCGTAGGCCCAATCACGTTCGGTAGTCGCGCCGGCGGGCCGTCTGGGCGTCATGATGCCGTCCTCGTGCCGAGCCAGGAGGCGATGGCTTCGCCGCGGGTGGTGCTGTGGAGCTTGGCGAAGATGCGGTTGATGTGGTTCTTGACGGTCTTTTCGGTGATGGAGCAGGTGGCGGCGATCTGCTGGTTGGTCAGGCCGGATGCGATCAGGTCCATGACCTCCACCTCCCTCGCACTCAGACCGAATCGTTGCACTCGCGAAGCCGGATATCTGAAGCGCAGTATATTCGCGAGAGTTGGCCGCGCGCCAGCATGTGCAGTCGCACGCACCACGCGTACGAGTTCCGCCACGTCGAACCGGCCGTGGACCAGCCGGGCCGTGGCGGCACCCTCGCTCACCCCTGCCCCTGCCCCTGCCCCTGCCCCTGCCCCTGCTCCCGCTCCCGCTCCCGCCACGACCCCCACCGGCTCGTGCGTCAGCAGCAGCACCGGGGCCAGCGCCGAGAGCCGTGCGACCGCCTCCCGGTCCTCGTCGACGACGATCACGTCCGGGGCGGACGCCTCGGACGTCACCTCCAGGTCCGGGTGCTCGCCCAGCAGGACCGTCAGGCCGGCCCGTACGACCGGGTTGGCGGCGGCCACGTAGACCTTCAGCGTCCGCATGTCATTCGCCCGTGATCGAGCCGAAGTCGGTGCCGGTGCCGAGGAAGAGGCCGGCGCCGAGCAGGATCATCGTGGCCGGGACCATCAGGGTGGTGATGACCATCGTGGCCTTCGGGACCGCCTTCGCGGCCTTCCGGCGGGCGTTCTGGGCGTCGGTGCGGCGCATGTCGTTGGCGATCTGGATGAGGGTGTCGACGATGGGGGCGCCCAGCTCCTCGCCCTGCTGGAGCGCGGTGACGAACTGGGCGACCTGCTCGGAGTCGTTGCGGCGGCGCAGTTCGTCGAAGGCCTCGCGGCGGCTGACGCCCATGTCCATCTGGCGCAGCGTGATGCGCAGTTCGTCGGCCCACGGGCCCTCGTACTTGTCGGCGACGCGTTCGAGCGCCTGGCGGAAGCCCAGGCCCGCCGACACCACCACGGCCAGGACGTCCAGGAAGTCCGGCAGGGTGCGTTCGATCTGGTCCTTGCGGATGCGGACGGCGGACCAGATGCCGACCTCGGTCCAGAAGGCGCCGAAGGCGAAGAGGAGCAGGGCGACCAGATACGAGCCGCGCGTGATCATCAGCAGGCCGCCCAGGCCGCCCAGGAAGCCGTAGACCGCGCGCCGCGCGCCGTAGCGGTCGATCGTCAGGCCGCCGGGGTTGCCGGCGAGGTCGATGCGGCGGCGGACGGAGTTGACGCGCTTGGGGCCCATGAGCCGGAGCACGGCGGGCGACCAGCGCATGCCGAGGCGGTCGACGGCGGAGTAGACGGCGCCGGTGCGGGTGGCGCCGACCTCCAGGGCGAGCTGGAGGTCGGAGGGGAGTTTGGCGTCGGCGCGGTAGAGGCGGATGCCGTAGCAGATGCCGGCCACGGAGAGGCCGGCCAGCAGGGCCCACAGGAAGTCCACGGTCGTCACGTTCCTGGTCCGCCCCTCACACGTCGATCTTCGCCAGGCGGCGGATGATCACGAAGCCCACGGCGTAGAGCCCGAAGGCCAGCACCACCGCGAGCTGTCCGAGCCCCGACCCCGTCATCCGGTCCAGCGCCCCGGGCTGCATGTTGTCGATGAGCAGCAGCGAGCCGACGCCGATGACCGGGACCGCGTACGCCGTCATGCTCACCTGGGACAGCTGCGTACGGACCTCGCGCCGGGTCTCCTTGCGTTCCTCCAGCGTCTCGGTGAGGTTGCGCAGGGAGGAGACGACGGTGCCGCCGGCCCGGTTGGCGAGGACGAGCGTGGTGACGAGGACGACGAGTTCGCGCGACGGGAGGCGTTCGGCGAGTTCGCCGAGGGCGTCGTCGACGGAGGTGCCTACGGCCAGCTGCTGGGAGACCTTGGCGAGTTCGTCGCCGGCGGGGGCCTCCATCTCGTCGGCGGCGAGCGAGAGCGCCATGCGCAGGGCGAGGCCGGCCTGGGTGGCGTTGGCGAGGATGCGGGAGAGTTCGGGGAGCTGGTTGATGAACTTCTCGATGCGCTTCTGCCGCTGCCAGTTGAGGAAGCCCATGGCGACCCACACGCCGAGGAAGCCGCAGATCGGGCCGAAGAACGGGGAGAGCAGCGCCTGTCCGGCGATCCACAGGGCGGCGACGGTGACCGCCATGTAGACCACGAACTCGCCCGGCGTGATCTCCAACCCGGTCGCGGAGATGCGGAGTTCGAGCCTGCGCCCGAGAGTGGTGCGCCGCACGCGCCGGTCGACGCCGCGGAACGGGCGCCTGCGCCGGCCGCCCGCGCCCGTGCCGTCGTCGCCCTCGCCGTCGGCCCGGCTGAGGCGGGCGATCAGCGCCGAGCGCTGGGCGGCCCCGCTCGCGTACAGCTGGATGCCGACCACGGCGAGCACGCAGCAGATCAGCGCCACGGCCAGGGTCAGCACAGTCGGATTCATGGTGGCGAGTCCCCCTACTTCGCTTCCCGTGTGGCGAGCTGCTCGTCCGTCGCCGCCACACCGAACGCCTGCGGAATGGGCTGGCCCGCCATGTAGAGCCGTTCGGCGACCCGGCGCGGCAGCGGGTGGTGGACGAAGCGGCCGTGGACCCGTCCGTCGGCGGCGAGCGGCTGGGCGTCGAAGCGGCAGACGGTGGCGAGGAGGTAGCGCTCGCGGCCGCTGGAGGCGAGGATCGCGATCTCGGTGACCCGGCGGGTGCCGTCGGGGTGGCGGGTGAGCTGGACGAGGACGTCCACGGCGCTGTTGATCTGGTCGCGCAGCGCCTCGAAGGGCACCTTCACCTCGGACATGGAGGCCAGGGTCTGGAGCCGCATGAGGGCGTCCTCGGCCGAGTTGGCGTGGACGGTGGCGAGCGAGCCGTCGTGGCCGGTGGACATCGCCTGGAGCATGTCGAGCGTCTCGCCGCCGCGCACCTCGCCGACGACGATGCGGTCGGGGCGCATGCGCAGGGAGTTGCGCACGAGGTCGCGGATGGAGACCTGGCCGCGGCCCTCGATGTTCGGCGGGCGCGCCTCCAGGCGGATGACGTGGGACTGCTGGAGCTGGAGTTCGGCCGAGTCCTCGATGGTGATGATCCGCTCGCCGTCCGGGATGAGCCCGGAGAGCGCGTTGAGGAGCGTCGTCTTGCCCGTGCCGGTGGCGCCCGAGACGATGACGTTGAACTTCGCCTGCACGAGCCCCGACAGCAGGAACAGCATCTGCTCGTCCATGGACCCGAGCCCGATCATCTCGTGCAGGGTGTACGAGCGGGGGAAGCGGCGGATGGTGAGCGTGGCCCCGGTGAGCGACAGCGGCGGGATGATGACGTTGACGCGCTCGCCGGAGGGGAGCCGGGCGTCGACCATCGGATTCGACTCGTCGACGCGGCGGTTGACGGTCGACACGATCCGCTCGATGGTCTGCATCAGCTGTTCGTGCGACGCGAACCGCAGCGGCAGCAGCTCCACCCGGCCCGCCCGCTCGACGTAGATCTGGTCGGGGCCGTTCACCATGATCTCGGTGATCGAGGCGTCTTCGAGGAGCGGTTCGAGCACGCCGAGCCCCAGCGCCTCGTCCACGACGCGGCGGATGAGCTGGGCCCGTTCGGCGGTGGAGAGCACCGGGCCCTCGCGGCTGATGATGTGCCCGAGGACGCGTTCGAGACGGGCCCGGCGCTCGGCGGCGGCGAGCGCGGACATCTCGGTGAGGTCGATCTCCTCCAGGAGCTTGGCGCGGAAGGACGCGACGAGGTGGCCGTCCTCGCGTCCGGCGCCGCCCGCCCGGTTCTCCTCGGGGGTGTGGATACGGGCCCGCAGGCTCATCGGCGGTCCTCCTCGGGCGCGGAATCGGGGACGGAAGCGGGTCCGGGGCGGGGCGCGGGATCGGGCCCGGAGCGGGGCCCGGAATCGGGCGCGAGACGGGGCGCGGAATCGGGGACGGGCATGGTGGCCGACTTGCTCACGCTCGGCATGTCCAGGAACGGGATGAGGGACGGGATCCTTACGGTCACGGTCGCGACCCCGCCCGCCACCTCGACGTCGCTGCGGCCCGCGATCCAGCCGCTCATCGCCGCCTTCCCGGCGACCCCCGGATCCGGTACGGCGCCGCGGTCGTCGACGCTGTCCGCGCGCGCCGCCGCCCGCGCTCCCGTGCCCGCCTGCTGGGCCGCGTAGGCGACGATGCCCAGCTGGACGCCGGCGAGGCCGATGAGCAGCAGGATCGGCAGGAAGCCCAGGTACTCGACGGCCACCTGGCCGCGGTCGCGTCCGCGCACGCGCTTCATCGGCCCTCCGTCCGCTCGCGTACGGCTCCGGCCTCGCCGGTCACGTCGAACGGGAAGCTCGCCGCGCCCGGGAAGAGCACCGGCACCTCCAGCCGGACCGTGGCGTGGACCATGCCGCCCGATGCGCGGCAGTCCACGCTCGCCCCCGCCTTCCACGCCCCCTCCAGGTGCCGCTCCGCCGCCGCCCCGCAGTCGTCGCCGACCGCCTCGGCCCGTGCCGCCTCGTCCGCCGCGTTCCCCGCGAGCGTGTACGTGTAGCCGATCAGGACGCACTGCCACAGCAGGACGAGCGTGAGGAGGATCAGCGGCAGCATGCCGACGAACTCGACGGCCACCTGCCCGCGGTCCTCACGCACCCGCTCCCCGACCGGCCGCATGTCAGCGCCCTGCCCCGCGCCGCCGCAGTCCGAGCGTGCCCCGGTCGCCGCCGCGCACCAGTTCCCTGCTCGGCCGCGCGGCTCCCGCCCGCACCAGGCCCAGCTCGCCGGCCAGCGCCCACAGCGCCTGCTTGACGGTCGAGCGCGCGTCGAGGTCGTGCAGCCGGCCGGCGTCGACGACGGCGGCGAGTTCCTTGAACTGGGCGGGGACGGCGACGCCCGCGATGCGGGTGCCCGTGATCTTCTGGACGAGGGCGGGCTGGATCTCGGTGCCGCGGGTGTGGCGGTTGACGAGGACCGTGGTCTCCTCCGGTTTGCGGACCTGGAGGCGGTCCCACATCCGTACGACGCGCTTGGCGGCCCGGACCGCGACCACGTCCGGCGTGGTGACCAGCAGCGCGGTGTCCGCCATCTCGACGGCCGCCGCGCCCGCCGCGTCCAGGTGGGTGCCGCAGTCGACGACGACGACCTCGTGGCGGCCGCGCAGGGCGCTGACGATCTGGCGGGCGGAGCGGTCGGTGACCTCCTCGCCGCGCTCGCCCTCGCCGGGGGCGAGGAGGAGGGAGAGGCCGGTCTCGTGGACGTAGACGGCGTCCTGGAGCACGCGGGGCGAGATGTCGCTGATGGCGGCGAGGTCGGCGAGCGAGCGGCGGAACTGGACGTCGAGGTACGAGGCGATGTCGCCGCTCTGGAGGTCCATGTCGACGAGGGCGACGGTGCGGCCGGAGGCGCGGGCGGCGAGGGCGAGGTGGACGGCGGTGACGGTGGTGCCGACGCCGCCCTTGGCGCCGCTGACGGTGACGACGGTGCCGCTGGGGCCGGCGGGGGTGTCGGCGGCGGCGCCGAGGTGGCGGCGGACGCCGGCGGACCACTGGGCGGCGGCCTGGACGCGGCTGGCGAGTTCCTCGTAGCCGAGCGGGAGGGTGACGAGGCCGCGGGCGCCGGAGTCCATGGCGGCGGAGAAGAGGACGGGGCTGGCGTCGGCGGTGATGAGGACGACGCCGACGGCGGGGAAGCGGAGGGCGACCTCGCGGATGAGTTCGAGCGCGGGGACGGGACCGATGCGCTCGTGGACGAGGACGACCTCGGGCAGTTCGTCGACGGAGGCGGCGGCGAGCCGGGCGAGGGTGTCGACGAGCTGGGTGGAGTCGGTGACGGGGCCGGCGGGTTCGGCGTCGGGGAGCTGGCCGATGAGGGTGGTGACGGCGCGGGCCGCGTCCGGGTCGCCGACGGCCGGCAGGATCCTGGTGGTCATACCGGGTGCCTCACTTGTCCTTACTTGTCCTGGCCACGTATCCCTGTCACTTGTCCTTGTCGAGCGTGTACGTGCGGTCGCGCGGGTCCGGCGGGGTGCCGCCGGCGGGGCCGGGGGCGACGAGGGCGAGGCGGACGTGTTCGGCGAAGGACTCGGCGTAGGCGACGCGCTGGGTGTCGGCGGTGGAGAGGGCGAAGGTGATCGGGACGGCCTCGGTGGGGCGGCCGCCGCGGTCGTCCTGGTTCTCGATCGGGGTCAGCTTGCCGATGGCGAGGACGTGGGCGCCGGCGACGATCAGCTTGGACTGGGCGGGGCGGCCGCCGCGTTCGCCGGCGAAGGTGGCGTAGATGTTGACGCTGGCCCCGGGGGTGATCTTGCCGGCGACGCCGGTGGCGGCGTCGATCATGATGGCGAGCTCCTGCTGGCCGGCTTCGAGCGCGGGCCGCTTGACGATCATGTCGCTCTGGAGGAGGGAGCCGGCCTTCAGGGTGGTGACCGCGATCCTGCCCTCGGTGTCGCGCAGGTCGGTGACGGCGGTGGCCGGGAGCCAGCGCTTCGGCATGGTGATCTTCTCGAAGTCGCCGGGGCCGAGCGGCTTGTACGGCGCGATGTCGTCCTTGACCCGGTAGGCGACCGCCTCGGGCCCGACCTTGGAGTTGACGTCGCTGATCACCGAGAGCACGCCGGCGAACGCGCCGAGCGCGCACAGGACGGAGAGCAGCAGCAGGATGACGCCACGGCGCTGGCGGGAGTTCATGGCCGTACTACCTCGATCGTGGACGGGTGACGCGACGGACGGGGGTCATCTGGCGGCGTTGGCCTCGGCGGTGGCGGGCAGGGGCGCGGCGCAGAAGCCGCAGCGGTCGCCGATGAGCTCCATGCGGCACCAGTGGCAGGTCTCGCGCCGTACGGAGGCGACGAGTTGGTGCAGGACGGGCAGGTCCGGCAGGTACGCGGTGAACTCGACGAGCCGTCCGGTGCCCCACCAGCGGGCCGAGGACTCGGGCAGCGCGGTCTCCTGGACGGCGCGGACCTGCCAGCCGGGGGCGAGGGCGGTGGTGGGCCAGTCGGTCTGGAGCTGGCCGCGGGCGACGACGAGGTCGGTGGCGAACTCGGGTCCGGTGAGCGCGGCCGGTTCGTCCCCGGCGCCTCCGAGGCGGACGAGCTGGGGCGCGGGACCGGCCAGGACGGCGAAGTGGGCGCCGGGTAGCCAGCCCTTGAGGTGGGAGCCGAGTCCGACGGGCACGTGGTCGAGCTTGGCGACGGAGCCGAGGACGGCGCCGGCGTACACGTAGTGGGTGAGCAGCCGGGCGGCGGAGGCGAGGACGCCGGGGCTGAAGTCGCAGGCGGAGAGCTGGCGGAGCTGGCGGACGAGCACGGCGGCGCCGAGCGGGGGCAGTTCGGTCCGCACGATCGCGATCCGGTCGGATTCGAGCAACGCGCGTACGGCGTGGAGGCGTTGCACGGTGGCGGGCGGCGCGGACGCGGGGCAGACGGCGACCACATGGCCGTGCAGGTCGAGCAGCCGGCGCACGTCGGTGAGGGCGGCGTCGAGCGGCCGGACGTCCGGGCCGGGCAGGACGGCGGCGGGGGGCGTCTGCGGGTCGGTCGGCGGCAGCACCAGGTCGGCGCTGGTGACCGCAATCGCTGTCGGCACGTCGGGCTCCCCCGGATCCCTCACTGACCACTCGTTGATCACTAGCTGCGTTCGCAGCGTTACCGCCTCTGCACTTTATCCAGGCCGCCGGAGCGCTGAACACACAATCCTTCAAGCTCCGTCACTTTCTTTGCCGGTTCGGTCGTCGCTGAACTGCCCTTCTTGTCAGAGGTCTTGACAACCCAATTGGTCTGGACCAACTTGTTCCGCGCACCTCCCCTCCCCCACTCCCCCCTCCGGAGGAAGCACGTGGACCGCACCACCAGAGCCACCCTGACGCTCGCCGTCAGCGCCGGGCTCGTCCTCGCCGGCGTCGGCGCCGGCACCGCCCAGGCCGCGGACGTCAACGTCGCCAGGAACGCCGGTTTCGAGAACGGCCTCGCCAACTGGTCCTGCTCGGCCGGCAGCGGCACCGTCGTGTCCTCGCCCGTGCGCAGCGGCACGGGCGCGCTGCGCGCCACCCCGGCCGGCCTGGACAACGCCCAGTGCGTCCAGACCGTCGCCGTGAAGCCGAGCTCCACGTACACGCTGAGCGCCTGGGTGCAGGGCGGCTACGCCTACCTCGGCGCGAGCGGCACCGGCACCACCGACGTCTCCACCTGGACGCCGGACAGCGCGGGCTGGAAGCAGCTGACGACCACCTTCACCACCGGCGCGGGCACCACGTCCGTGCAGGTCTACACGCACGGGTGGTACGGCACGGCCGCCTACTCGGTCGACGACGTGAGCGTCCTCGGCCCCGACGGAGGCGGCGGCACCGACCCGGCGCCCACCGTCCCGGGCGCCCCGGCGGGCCTCGCCGCGGGCTCCGTGAGCTCGTCCTCCGTCTCCCTCAGCTGGGGCGCGGTCACCGGCGCCACCGGCTACAAGGTCTACCGGGACGGCGCCCTCGCGGCGACGGTGAGCGGCACCTCGGCCACCGTCACGGGCCTGGCCGCGAGCACCTCGTACCAGTTCCAGGTCGCGGCGACCAACGCCGCCGGCGAGTCGCCCAAGTCGGCGGCGGTCACCGCGAAGACGTCCGACGCGACCGACCCGGGCCCCGGCCCGGCCGTGCCCAGGCACGCACTGACCGGCTACTGGCAGAACTTCGACAACGGCGCCGCCGTGCAGAAGCTGCGGGACGTCCCGTCGCAGTACGACATCATCGCCGTCTCCTTCGCGGACGCCACCACCACGCCCGGCCGGATCTCCTTCACCCTCGACCCGGCCGTCGGCTACGCCTCCGCCGCCGACTTCAAGGCCGACATCACGGCCAAGAAGGCGGCCGGCAAGTCGGTGATCCTCTCGGTCGGCGGCGAGAAGGGCAACGTCGCCGTCAACAGCGACGCCTCCGCCACCGCCTTCGCCGACAGCGCGTACGCGCTGATGCAGGAGTACGGCTTCAACGGCGTCGACATCGACCTGGAGAACGGCGTCAACTCCACGTACCTGACGAAGGCGCTGCGCCAGCTGTCCGCCAAGGCCGGCTCGTCGCTGGTCCTGACGATGGCGCCGCAGACGATCGACATGCAGTCGACCGGGACCGAGTACTTCAAGACCGCGCTCGCCGTGAAGGACATCCTCACGGTGGTCAACATGCAGTACTACAACAGCGGTTCGATGCTCGGCTGCGACGGCAAGGTCTACAGCCAGGGCTCGGTCGACTTCCTCACCGCGCTCGCCTGCATCCAGCTCCAGGGCGGCCTGGACGCCTCCCAGGTCGGCCTCGGCGTACCCGCCTCGACGCGCGGCGCCGGCAGCGGCTACGTCGACCCGCAGATCGTGAAGAACGCCCTCGACTGCCTGGCCAAGGGCACGGGTTGCGGCACGTTCAAGCCGTCGCGGACGTACCCGGGGATCCGCGGGGCCATGACCTGGTCGACGAACTGGGACGCGACGGCGGGCAGCGCCTGGTCGAACGCGGTGGGCCCGCACGTGCACGGCCTGCCGTAACCGCTCCTCCCTTCGGGGGAATCCGTGCGCAGCGCCGCCGCTCCCCCGGCGGCGCTGCGCCGTTTCCCGGGCCGGGCCGGGAAGAATGTGGCCGAAGCCTTCGCTTGACCGGTTCATGCCACGCGTCGACCATGTCAGCACCGCACGACCGTCACGTAGGTCCGTCTGCTTGTCGCACTCCCCCACACTCCCCACCCAGGAGACAGCATGCGACTTCGTCCACGCGGAAAGCCGG
The DNA here is from genome assembly GCF_042873935.1 of Streptomyces sp. NPDC004327. NCBI lineage: Bacteria > Bacillati > Actinomycetota > Actinomycetes > Kitasatosporales > Streptomycetaceae > Streptomyces > Streptomyces sp. NPDC004327. The sequence continues at coordinate 62,322 of NZ_JBIAME010000015.1, forward strand.
CCCTCGTCGCCGCGCTCATGGCACTCGCGCTCGCGGTGCCCGTCACGACCGCCGCCACCGGCAACGCCCGCGCCGTCGCCGGCACCGTCACCGCCCGGGGCGGCGAGGAGGTGATCCGGCAGTACGAGATCGCCGGGCCCACCACCGTCGCCGAGCGCTCCGCGCTCACCGCCACCGGCGTCTCCCTCGACGAGGTCGACGCCGGCCATGTCGTCGTCAGCGCCGACGCCCGCCAGCTCGCCCACCTCAAGAGCCTCGGCTACGAGCCGACGGCCCTGCCCGCGCCGCCCGACCGCGGCAAGAGCGCCGCCTCGGCGCTCGGCCCGCTCGACTTCCCCTCCGCCGACGCGAAGTACCACAACTACGCGGAGATGAACGCCGAGATCGACCAGCGGCTCGCCGCCTACCCGTCGATCATGAGCAAGCAGGTCATCGGCAAGACCTACCAGGGCCGCGACATCGTCGCCCTCAAGATCAGCGACAACGTCGGCACCGACGAGAACGAGCCCGAGGTCCTCTTCACCGCCCACCAGCACGCCCGTGAGCACCTCACCATCGAGATGGCGCTCTACCTGCTGCGCGAACTCGGCGCCGGCTACGGCACCGACCCGCGCATCACCAACATGGTCAACAGCCGCGAGATCTGGATCGTGCCGGACCTCAACCCGGACGGCGGCGAGTACGACATCGCCACCGGCTCCTACCGCAGCTGGCGCAAGAACCGCCAGCCCAACTCCGGCTCCTCGTACGTCGGCACGGACCTCAACCGCAACTGGGACTACAAGTGGGGCTGCTGCGGCGGCTCCTCCTCCTCCAAGAGCTCCGAGACCTACCGCGGCGCCGCACCCGCCTCCGCGCCCGAGGTGAAGGTCGTCGCCGACTTCGTCCGCTCCCGCGTCGTCGGCGGCAAGCAGCAGATCACCGCCGCCATCGACTTCCACACCTACAGCGAACTCGTCCTGTGGCCCTTCGGCTGGACCACCGCCGACACCGCCACCGGCATGACCCAGGACGACCGCGACGCCTTCGCCGCCATCGGGAAGAAGATGGCCGACAGCAACGGCTACACGCCCGAGCAGTCCAGCGATCTCTACATCACCGACGGCTCGATCGACGACTACCTCTGGGGCACCCAGAAGATCTTCGCCTACACCTTCGAGATGTACCCGACCTCGTCCCTGAACGGCGGCTTCTACCCGCCCGACGAGGTGATCGAGCGCGAGACCAGCCGCAACAAGGACGCCGTGCTGCAGCTCCTGGAGAACGCGGACTGCATGTACCGGTCGATCGGCAAGGCCGCGCAGTACTGCTAGTCGCTCTCCGGGCTCCCGGCGCGCAGGGCGCCCACCGCGCTCACCGCGCTCTCGGCGTTGCTCTCGGCGTTCTCGTCGAAGTAGGCGTCCAGGACCGCGTCGAGGAGTGACTCCCATTCCTTGACGCGGTCCTTCGAGCTCGCGTCCACGTCGGCCGTGTACCAGCGCCGGTTGGGCGTGTGCACGGTCACCGAGAGCCGCTTGCCGAAACGGGCGGTCGCCGTCTCGACCGCGCCGATCTCGTCCCAGCGGAAGTCGCAGCTCTCCTCGTCCAGGCTCAGCCGCACACCGGTGGCGTCGGCCACGATCCGGGCGCGCCGGTCGGCGGCCTCGAAGACGGGTCCGTCGACGACGGTCTCCTCGGCGGAATCCGGCTCGCCGTCCGCCACGACCGCGTCGCCCGGCTCGTCCGCCACGACCGCGTCCGCCGGCTCGTCCGCCGGCTCCCGCGGCACGTCGGGCTCGACGCCCGTCGCGCCCGTGATGCCCGGCACGAACGCCGGGTCCGTCGCGGCGCCGTGCACCGCCTGCATGCTGGGTCCGTTGCGCTGCTCCACGGCGGCAGTATGGCTGATGATCCTGTGAGTGTTCGAACCATCCGCCGATCCGCCGCCGCTCGATCCGCCGATCCGTCAGCCGATCCGCCGGACGATGCCGGTCGGTCCGCCCTCCGTCAGCCGATCCGTCAGCCGGTCCGTCAGTCGAGTACGGCCATCGCGTCGATCTCGATGAGCAGACCCTTCGGCAGCCCGACGTACACCGTCGTGCGCGCCGCGGCGGGCGCCCTGAGGCCCTGCTCCTCGAAGTAGGCGTTGTAGATCTCGTTCATCTCGGCGAAGTGGTCCACGTCGGTGAGGTAGACGCGCATCATCATCACGTCGTCCCAGGTGGCGCCGCCCTCCTCCAGGATCGCCTTGACGTTGGCGAAGGTCTGGAGGGTCTGCTCGCGCAGGGTCGGGCCGGCCGGCGTCGGGGCCCGGCCCGCCACCGCCGGGAGGAAGCCGACCTGGCCGGCGACCTGGAGGATGTTTCCCTTCCGCACGCCGTGGGAGAACTTCGCGGGCGGGGTGGTGTGGGTGGCGGGCGTGAGGGCGGTCTTCTCGGTCATGCGCTGTCCTTGGAGGTGTCCTGCGGCGGGGTGGTGCCGGAGTAGTCGTTGCTGATGTCGTCGGCCGCGCTGCGCACCAGCGGCAGCAGGGCGAGGAGTTCCTCGGCCGTGACGACCACGTTGGGCGCCGACACCGACATCGCGGCGACGACCCGGCCGTCGGCGCCGCGGATCGGCGCGGCGACGCAGTTGATGGACTCCTCGTGGCCGCCGAGGTCGGTCGCCCAGCCCTGTTCGCGCACGGCCGCCAGCTCCTTGAGGAAGGCGGCGGCGTTCGGCGTCGAACGGGACGTGTAGAGGGGGTAGTCGAGCTTCGCGGCGAGCGCGCGGCGCTCGTCCTCGGGCAGGTCGGCGAGGAGCAGCTTGGCGACGGCGGCGACGGTGATCGCGACGGGCTTGCCGATCCGCGAGTACATCCGGACCGGGTAGCGGCTCTCGACCTTGTCGATGTAGAGGACCTCGCCCTCCTCGTGGACGGCGAGGTGGACGGTGTGGCCGGTCCGCTCGTTGAGGGCGACGAGGTGGGGGTGGGCGATCTCGCGCACGTCGAGGTTCTCGACGGCTTCCTGCGCGAGCGCGAACAGCCGGGCGCCGAGGCGGTAGCGCTGGTCCTGCTGACGGTAGACCAGGCCGTGCTCGTGGAGCGTGCGGAGCAGGCGCAGCGCGGTCGACTTGTGCACGCCGAGCCGCTCGGCGACCTGCCCGAGGTCGGCGGGCCCCTGCGCGAGCAGCGGCAGGATGCTGAGCGCACGGTCGACGGTCTGGCTCATGGCGTACGTACCTCCTGGTCCTGCCCCGTCCACCCGGGGCCGAGGTGCAGTCTCCCCCAGGCCGCGTCGTCGAGGGCGGCGAGCCGGTCGGCGTGGGCGCGGCGGGGCGGTGCGGCGACGTCGCCGGGCGTGGTGAGGGCGGCGGCGGCCATGAGGTGCCCGTGCCGCAGGCGCGCGGTCACGTCGAGCCCGCGGAGGGTCGCGGACAGGAACCCGGCGGCGAAGGCGTCGCCGGCGCCGGCGGAGGAGACGACGTGGACGCGGGGCGCGGGGACGTGGGTGGCGGTGCCGTCCGCGTCCGCCGTGCCCGCGCGGGCTTCGGGGCCGCGGTCGAACGCGATGGCCCCGCCGCTGCCGAGCTTGACCACGAGGAGTTGCGGGCCGGGTACGGCGTCGGCGATGGCTCTGGTGCTCTTCAGGCCCCACACCGCCCGTGCCTCGTCCGCTCCCACGAACACGATGTCCGCTCCCCGCGCCAGCTCTAGCAGCACCCGCCCGCCGTCCTTCTCCCGTCCGGCCCACAGCCCCGGCCGGAAGTTCACGTCGAACGAGACGAGCGGCCGGCCGGTCCTGGGCGCCGTCAGCTCGCGCGTCAGGGCCAGGCAGGAGTCCGACAGCGCGGCGGTGATCCCGGACAGGTGCAGCACGCGCCCCGCCGTGACCGACTCGTACGGCACGTTCTCGGGCGACATCGCCGACGCGGCCGAACCGGCCCGGTAGTACGCGACCTCGTGGCCCGCGTCGGCCCGGTCCGTGGCCGTGCGGAAGTAGACGCCGGTGGGGCGGGCGGGGTCGCGGACGACGGCGGAGACGTCGACGCCGTACGCGCGGATCGCCTCGACGAGGTGGTCGCCGAAGCCGTCGCGGCCGACGCGGCCCACCCAGCGGGCGCGGTGTCCGGCGGCGGCGAGGGCGCAGGCGACGTTGGACTCGGCGCCGCCGATGGCGCGGTCGAAGGCGGGGACGCGGGCGAGCGGGCCGGGGCGGGTGGGCAGGAAGGCGACCATGGACTCGCCGAGGCAGACGACGTCCGGAGTGACGCCGGGACCGTGAACGGAGGGCGGGGTTCCGGTCACCGGCGGACTCCTTATCGTTGACCCGACATCGGCCCGGATGTTAGACAGCTCAATGCGATATACGCAATGAGCGTTGCACATAATGCAACGCACATGCGACGAGGAGGCCCCATGCCCGACCTGGCGAACGAGGTCGTCGACCACCGTTTCAAGGCCCTGCCGCCCGACGCCGAGGGCCTGACCGTCGGCGAGCTGGCCGCCCAGCGCCGCAACCTCTTCACCGGCGGCTTCACCACTCCGGTCCTCGCGCTCTCCGCCGAGTCCGTCGAGCACAACCTCCGCCTCCTGGAGACCTACGCCGAGCGCCACGGCCTCGCCTTCGCGCCGCACGGCAAGACCTCCATGGCCCCGCAGCTCTTCGACCGGCAGATCGAGCACGGCGCCTGGGGCATCACGGCCGCCGTCCCGCACCAGGTCCGCGTCTACCGCGCGCACGGCGTCGCCCGGATCTTCCTCGCCAACGAGGTCGTCGACCCGGTCGCGCTGCGCTGGCTGGCGGCCGAGCTCGACGCCGACCCCGGCTTCGAGCTCGTCTGCTACGTCGACTCCGTCCGTGGCGTGGAGCTGATGGACGAGGCCCTGCGCGCGGCCGGCGCGCGGCGCGCCGTGGACGTCGTGGTGGAGCTGGGCGCGGCCGAGGCCGGGCGCACGGGTGTGCGGACCGACGCCGAGTGCGAGGCGGTGGCCGACGCCGTGGCGGCGACGGACCGGCTGCGGCTCGTCGGCGTGGCGGGGTACGAGGCGACGATGCCGAAGGCCGACGCCTCGCTCGTACGGGAGTGGCTGAACCGGCTGGTCGGGCTCGCGGTCGCGTTCGACAAGGCGGGCCGGTTCGCGCCCGACCTGCCGGAGATCGTCGTGAGCGCGGGCGGCAGCGAGTGGTTCGACACGGTCGCCGACGTGTTCGCCGCGATCCCCGGGCTCTCCCGCCCGGTCCTGAAGCTGCTGCGTTCGGGCGCGTACGTGTCGCACGACGACGGCCAGTACCGGGAGCGGACGCCGTTCAACCGGGTCCCGGAGGAGGGCGCGCTGCAGCCGGCGTTCCGGCTGTGGTCCCAGGTCGTGTCCCGGCCCAACGCCGAGCAGGCGTTCACGAACGCGGGCAAGCGCGACGCCGCCCACGACCTGCACCTGCCGGAGGCCCAGGTCGTACGGGACGGGCGCACCGGCGAGATCCGGCCGGCCGAGGGCGTCACGGTGACCGCGCTCTCCGACCAGCACGCGTGGCTGCGCACCGAGCCGGGCGCGGACGTGGAGGTCGGCGACTGGGTGGGGATGGGCCTGTCCCACCCGTGCACGTCCTTCGACAAGTGGCAGCTGATCCCGCTGGTGGCGGCGGACGGCACGGTCGTCGACTACATCCGTACGTTCTTCTAGTCACGCGACCCGAGGAGCCCGGGGTGGACCTCGTCTTCCAGGACGCCGAGGTCGTCGACGGCAGCGGCGCGCCCTCCTACCGCGCCGACGTGGCGATCGCCGGCGGCCGGATCGCGGCGATCGTCAAGGAGGGCGCGGCGGCCGGCTGCCTGCGCCCCACGGCCCGGCGCGTCATCGACGCCGAGGGGCTGGCGCTGTCCCCGGGCTTCGTCGACATGCACGCCCACAGCGACCTCGCGCTGCTGCGCGACCCGGACCACAGCGCGAAGGCCGCGCAGGGCGTGACCCTGGAGGTCCTGGGCCAGGACGGGCTGTCGTACGCGCCGGTGGACGACCGCACGCTCGACGAGGTCCGCCGGACGATCGCCGGCTGGAACGGCGACGGCCCCGAGGGCGCGGGCGTCGACTTCGACTGGCGGACCGTCGGCGAGTACCTGGACCGGCTGGACCGCGCGCACGGCGGTCGGGGCATCGCGGTGAACGCCGCCTACCTCGTCCCGCAGGGCACCGTGCGGATGTACGCGGTCGGCTGGGAGGACCGGCCGGCGACCGGCGCCGAGCTGGACCGCATGCGTCGGCTCGTCGCCGAGGGCATGGAGCAGGGTGCGGTCGGCATGTCCTCCGGCCTCACCTACACGCCCGGGATGTACGCGCCCGACGCCGAGCTGACCGAGCTGTGCCGGGTCGTGGCGCGGTACGGCGGCTACTACTGCCCGCACCACCGCTCGTACGGGGCGGGCGCGCTGCGGGCGTACGAGGAGATGGTGCGGCTCGCGGCGGACGCCGGCTGCGCCCTGCACCTGGCGCACGCCACGATGAACTTCGGCGTGAACGAGGGGCGGGCGCCCGAGCTGCTCGCGCTGCTCGACGCGGCCCTCGCGGGCGGCGCGGACATCAGCCTCGACTCCTACCCGTACACGCCGGGCTGCACGACGCTGGCGGCCGTGCTGCCGAGCTGGGCGCACGAGGGCGGGCCGGAGGCGCTGCTCGCGCGGCTGCGGGACGCGGGGACGGCGGAGCGGATCCGGCACGACCTGGAGGTGACCGGCTCGGACGGCTGCCACGGGGTGCCGGTGGAGTGGGAGACGATCGAGATCTCGGGCGTGACCGACCCGGCGCTGTCCGACGCCGTGGGCCTGCGCGTGCCCGACTGGGCGACGGCGCGCCGGCTGCTGCTCGCCGACCGGCTCGGCCCGACGATCCTCCAGCACGTGGGCCACGAGTCCAACGTCCGCGCGATCATGCGCCACCGCGTCCACACGGCCGGCTCGGACGGCATCCTCCACGGCGCCAAGCCCCATCCCCGCGCCTACGGCACCTTCCCCGAGTACCTGGGCCGCTATGTCCGCGAGGAGGGCGTCCTCACCCTGGAGGAGTGCGTCGCCCACCTCACCTCCCGCCCCGCCGCGCGCCTCCGGCTGCCCGACCGGGGCCTGGTGCGCGAGGGCTACGTCGCCGACCTCGTCCTGTTCGATCCGGCGACGGTCGCGTCGGGAGCGACGTACGAACGGCCGAGGGCCCTGCCGGTGGGGATCCCGTACGTGCTGGTCAACGGCCGGTTCGTGATCGAGGAGGGGCGACGGACGGACGCGCTCGCGGGCCGGGCGCTGCGTCGGGCACCGGCCTTGGGATAGCGGGCGGGCCGCCCCACCGCTCCCGCCGCGTCCACACCAGCCCCAGCGCCAGCGCGAGGCCCGCCAGCGCGAAGCCGTACGCCGGTGTGTGTCCCGACGGCGCCGTCTCGTACGTCAGGGCCGCGCACAGCACCGCGAGGAACTGCCCGAGCCGCCCGGACCACGCCTCGCCGCCACTCGCCACGGCCACCACGCACACGCCCCACAGCACGTACCACGGCTGCACCATCGGCGAGAGCGCGACGAGCACGAGCAGCGAGACGCCGAGCCCGAGGACGACGTCCGTCCGGCCCTTCCGGGCCCGCCACGCCAGCACGCCGATGACCGCGACGGCCACCGCCAGGCCCAGCTTCTGCACCGCGCCCTTCACCGGCTCCGGGTCGTCCCCGACGAGCAGCCCGAGGCCGAGGCCGAGGTCGCTGGTGACGGAGAGCGCGGTGTGGATGGTGGCGGCCACGCTCTGGGTGCGCAGCCAGCCGAAGCCGGTGCCGGCCAGGACGGTGGCGCCGGCGGCGACCGCGCCCGCCACGGCCCCCGGCAGCACGAGCCCGGCCGCGACGCCCCGGCTCCGGGCGACGAGCACGCCCACGAACAGCAGCGCGACCGCCGCCGGCGACTTGACCATCATCGCGAGGCCGAGGACCGCGCTGCCGGCCACCCACCGCCCGCGCACGGCGAGCAGCAGGCCGCACAGCACCAGCGCGATCATCAGGCCGTCGTTGTGCAGGCCGCCCACGACGTGGATGAGCAGGAGCGGGTTCAGCGCGGCGAGCCACAGCGCGCCCGGGCCGCCGCCCAGGCCGCGCACGGCCCACACGATCAGCGCGAGCGCGGCGAGGGCGACGAGCCGGAAGCCGAGCACGGCGGGGAGCACCGAGCCGCCGGTGAGCTTGACGACGGCCTGGGCGAGGACGAGGAAGACGGGGCCGTACGGGGCGGGGGTGTCGGTCCAGTGGCCGCCGACGCTCGCGGCGGCGTCGTGGCCGAGTTCGCCGGGGGCCAGCACGGAGGGTCCGGCGCCGTAGACGTCGTGGCCTTCGAGGACCATCGCGCCCTGGGCGATGTAGCTGTAGACGTCGGCGCTGTAGAGCGGCGGGGCGAGCAGGAGCGGCCCGGCCCACCAGCCGAGGGTGACCAGCGGCCGGCCGTCGGCTCCGGCGACGAGCCGGCGCCCGTACTGCCACCACGCCAGGAGCAGCAGGGTCAGCCCGAGGTAGGCGAGGACGGCGCCGGCCGTCTCGGTGCCCGGGGCGCGCGGCTGCCACAGGCCCCACCCGCCGCGCACCGGGAGCGTCCCGGCGGCCCAGCCGCCGACGGTGACGGCGAGCGAACCGGCCGCGCCGAGCCACCGGCAGCCGGCGGTGCTGAAAACCCACATGACGGGACAACCTATCCTGCGGCGCCGCCACGCGCGTCCGGCCGCGGCCCGCCGGGCCCGCTCACCTCGGCTTGCGCCGGCCGGGCGCGGAGCCCGACTTCCCGGGGCCGCTCCCGCCGGCGGTGGCGGTCGGCGCCGGCGCGGACGCCGTGGCCGTGACCTTGCCCGCGCCCGTCGCCGTGGCGCTCGGCTTGGCGGTCACCGCCGGGCCCGACGGCGCGGCGGTGGCCGACGGCGGGATCACCGCTCCGGCGGCGTCGCCCTGGCCGCCGCCCTCGCCGGATCCCTCGCCCGTCCCCGCGTCGCCCTGGTCGCGCTGGATCAGCGCCGGCATCCCGGGCTGTCCGCCGTCCACGGCGGGTCCGGGCCGGCTGGCCGGGCCGGAGTCGAGGGAGCCGACGGCGGCGAGGACGCCGATGGCGACGACGGCGCCGCTCCCGATCACCCAGAGCGGGCCGGGGCCCCGGCGTTTGGGGGCATGGCGGCGGCGGGCGCGTCTCGGGGGCTCGGCGCCCCCCGTCTCGTACTGGCTCACGAGGCGTGATTGTAGGGAGCACGACACACACCCTCGTCGCCCCTCCCCCGGGTGACGTGTCCCAAAACACGGAGCGCCCCGCCGCACCCGGCCGTAAGCTCTCGTCATGCAGGTGATCCAGTCCACGAAGCTCGCCAACGTCTGTTACGAAATCCGGGGCCCGGTGCTCGAAGAGGCGATGCGGCTTGAGGCCGCGGGTCATCGCATCCTCAAGCTCAACACCGGAAACCCGGCCGCCTTCGGCTTCGAGTGTCCGCCCGCCATCCTCGAGGACGTGCTGCGCAACCTCGCCGAGGCGCACGGCTACGGGGACGCGAAGGGCCTGCTGTCCGCGCGGCGCGCGATCATGAGCCACTACGAGACCAAGGGCATCCCGCTCTCGGTCGAGGACATCTACCTCGGCAACGGCGTCTCCGAGCTGATCCAGATGGCGATGCAGGCGCTGCTCGACGACGGCGACGAGGTGCTCGTCCCGGCCCCGGACTATCCGCTGTGGACGGCTTCGGTGTCGCTCGCGGGCGGTACGGCCGTGCACTACCGCTGCGACGAGCAGGCGGACTGGATGCCGGACCTGGCCGACATCGAGCGGAAGATCACCGACCGCACCAAGGCGATCGTGATCATCAACCCGAACAACCCGACCGGCGCCGTCTACGACGACGAGATGCTGCGCGGCCTGACCGAGATCGCCCGCCGGCACAACCTGGTGGTCTGCTCGGACGAGATCTACGACAAGATCCTCTACGACGGCACCACGCACACGCCGACCGCCGCCATCGCCCCGGACCTCCTCTGCCTCACCTTCAACGGGATGAGCAAGAACTACCGGGTGGCCGGCTTCCGCTCCGGCTGGCTCGCGGTCTGCGGCCCGAAGGCGCACGCCTCCTCGTACATCGAGGGCCTGACGATCCTGGCCAACATGCGGCTGTGCGCCAACATGCCGGCCCAGCACGCGGTGGCCGCGGCCCTCCAGGGGCGGCAGTCGATCGAGGACCTGGTGCTGCCGGGCGGCCGGCTCCTGGAGCAGCGGGACGTGGCGTACGAGCTGCTGACGCAGATCCCGGGCGTGACCTGCGTGAAGCCGAAGGGCGCGCTGTATCTGTTCCCGCGGCTCGACCCGGCCGTCTACAAGATCAAGGACGACCGGCAGATGGTCCTGGACCTACTGCGGGCCGAGAAGATCATGGTGGTGCACGGGACGGGCTTCAACTGGCACGAGCCGGACCACTTCCGGATCGTGACCCTGCCGAACGCCACGGACCTGGCCGATGCCGTGACCCGGATCGGCACCTTCCTGGACGGCTACAGCCAGCACTGACGCCGCCCCGGACCGGAGCCCGGCCCGTTTCTTGACCCAGCCTTTCCGGACTCTGCTCAACTTTAGATCAAATCCAAGCTAGGATGCCTCCAGAGCTACCGCAGGAGGCCGTCCCATGTACGAACCGATCCGCACCAAGTCGGTCCACCGGACGGCCGACGACGACCGGAACCCCGACACCTACCCGCACCGCTCGCGCGGGGAGGAGCTGGACATCCAGCTCGCCGGCCACCTCGCCGCCCTGCTCGCCGTCACCGACGAGCTCGGCGACGACCGGGCCGGCGAGCTCATCGCCCGCCAGGTCGCCCGGCTGCGCGGCGCGCCCCCGGCGCGTCACGCGGGGCTGAGCAGCGCGCCCGCCGAGGACCTGCACCGCAAGGCGCACACGCTGGCGGGCCGGGCGCTGGTCGTCGCCGCCTCCCGGGCGGACACGACCGCCGCGATCCTCGCCGCCGAGCGGATGGACGCGCACACGGCGGCGCTGTCCGGCGACCCGCTGGTCGCCACCCCCTGATCGGCCCCGGTCCGCGCGTACACGAAGCCGCGCGGACCGGGCGCCACCCAAGCCGGACGCCTGCCGTCCGGTTCGTTTCCGGGATCGTCGCTTCACCCGCCGTACACCCAACTCCCCCTGGAATGTGGGTTTCCGCGAGCACGCTGCCCGCGTGAGACGCATCCTGGGAATCGTCCTCGCCGTCCTGCTCCTCGGCGGCGTGGCCGCCGCCCTCGTGGTGGGCGGCGACAAGGACGACAGCGGCACGGCAACGAAGACCGTGCGAGGAGTCATCGGGTCGGAGAAGGCGGAGTTCTTCGCCGATCCCGAGGTCGTGAAGGCCCTGGCAGCCAAGGGCCTCACCGTACGGACGGAGACCTCCGGGTCCTGGGACATGGAGGAACTGCCCCTCAAGGGCTACGACTTCGCGTTCCCGTCCGCCAAGGCGCCCGCCGACGAGCTGAAGGCGAAGGCCAAGGTGACGACCGCCCCGCTGCGGCCGTTCTACTCGCCGCTCGTCGTCGTCGCGCACAGCGCCGCCGCCCAGGTCCTCGCGGACAACGGGCTCGCCGCGCTCGGCCCCGGCGGCCACACCGGCACCCTGAGGATGGACGCCTATCTGGCCGCGGCCCGCGCCGACCGCACCTGGCAGCAGCTCAAGGGCTCCGCCGGGCACGCCGAGCTGACCGGCACTCTCTTCATCACCTCCACCGACCCCGTCGCCTCCAACTCCGGCGCGCTCTACCTCGCCGCCGCGAGCTATGTCGCCGACGGCGGCCGGGTCGCCGGGGACAAGGCGGCCGTCGACCGCACGGCGCCGCTGATGCGCAAGCTGATCCAGGTGCAGGGCGCCCAGCAGTCCAGCTCGGACGCGCCCTTCCGGGACTTCGTCAGCGGCGTCGGGAACCCGCTGGTCCTGGTGTACGAGTCGCAGGTCGCGTCCCAGCTCCTGGCGAAGCAGCAGATGGGCGACCTGGTGGTGCTCTACCCGGACACCACCGTCAACAGCGACCACACCCTCGTCCCGCTCACCGAGGCCGGCCGCACCCTCGGCGAACTCCTGTCCACCGACCCGGAGCTGCGCAAGCTCGCGGTCCGGCACGGCTTCCGTCCGCAGGGCGCGGCGGCCGAGTTCACCGCCGCCACCGCCGGCCACGCCGGCTACCTCAACCAGACGCTCACCGGAGTCCGCCAGGCGCCCGTGCCCACCTACCAGGTGCTGCACCGGATGGCGCTGCGGGCCCGCGACCAGGGGGACACCGCATGACGCTCCAGCCGCCCACCGAGACCCCGCTCGTCCTCACCCCGCCGGAGCCGGTCGCGCCGATCCGCGCCGAGCAGGCCGCCACGCTCGTGCCGCTCGACGACGCCAAGCGCACCGAGATGGAGCGGCGGGCCGCCGAGTACGTGGGCTCGCTCGCCGGACTCGACGCCCGCTCCCCGGAGTTCACCGGCCGCATCGGCGAGATCGCCGGGCTCGGCTCCGGCGAGATGCGCAGCGCCGCCCAGCAGTCCAACCGGATGCTGGACCGCACCGTCCGCTCCCTCGGCTCGGCCGGCGGCGACGCCACGACCAGGGTCGGCGGCTCGCTCGTCGAACTGCGCCGCACCATCGAGGACCTCGACCCGCGCGACACGCCCGCCAAGGGCGTGCGGAGCCTGCTGTCGAAGCTGCCGGGCGGGAACCGGCTGCGCGACCACATCGCGAAGTACGCCTCCTCGCAGGAGACCATCAACCGCATCCTCGACGCACTGAAGGGCGGCCAGGACGAACTGCGGCGCGACAACGCGGCGTTGCAGACGGAGCGGGCCCGGCTGTGGGAGACCATGGGCCGGCTCCAGGAGTACGCGGTGCTCACCGAGGCCCTCGACGCGGCCGTCGAGCAGCGCCTCGCCCACGCCGCCGACCCGGTCCAGGCGGACGCGCTGCGCGCCGACGTGCTCTTCCCGGTCCGGCAGAAGCACCAGGACCTGCTGACCCAGCTCGCGGTGTGCGCGCAGGGCTACCTCGCCATGGACGTGGTCCGGCGCAACAACGACGAGCTGATCAAGGGCGTGGACCGGGCCGCCACGACCACGGTGACCGCGCTGCGGATCGCGGTGATGCTGGCGTCCGCGCTCGACCACCAGAAGAAGGTCGTCGAGCAGGTCAACGCGCTGCGCGGGACGACCGAGCAGCTCATCCAGGGCAACGCGGCCGCGCTCGCCGGCCAGACCGGCGACATCCAGCGGCTCGCGGCGGAGCCCGCGGTGGGCCTGGAGACCGTGCGCACCGCCTTCCAGCAGATCTACTCGACGCTCGACGCGATCGACACGTACAAGGTCCGCGCGACCGAGTCGATGGCCCAGACGGTGGACGCGCTCTCCGCCGAACTGCGCACGGCGAGCTCCTACCTGGAGCGCACGCAGGCGCGCGAGGGCGGTTCCGGTTCCGGCGCGGCCGGCATCCTCGAAGGGGGCCGCGGATGAGATCCCGTACCCGGATCCGTACGGGCTTCCGTACCCGGATCCGTGCCCGCTTCCGTACCGGCCGCGTCGCCGGCGCCGTGCTCGCCCTGGCCCTCGCGGCCACCGGGTGTTCCGACGGCGACGGCGACGGCAAGGGCACCGCCGACTCCGGCGAGTACCGCCCCGGCACGCTCCGCGTCCTCGCCTCCTCCGAGCTCGCCGACATGGCGCCCGTCCTGGAGGAGGCCCGCAAGGCCACCGGCGTCACCGTCCGCCCCACCTACGCCGGCACGCTCGACGCCGCCAAGCGGATCGCCTCGGGCGAGGCCGACAAGCAGTTCGACGCCGTGTGGCTGTCGTCCAACGACTATCTGCGGCTCAACCCGGACTCCGCCCGCCGGATCACCGGCGAGACGCCCGTCATGACCTCCCCGGTCGCCCTCGGCATCCGGCCCGCGGCCGTGGCCCGGCTGGGCTGGGACCCGAAGAAGGTCACCTGGGCGCAGATCGACCAGGCCGTCGCGCAGAAGCGGCTCAGCTACGGCATGACGGACCCGCTGCGTTCCAACTCCGGTTTCTCCGCGCTCGTCTCGGTCGCCTCGGGCCTGTCGGGCGCGCAGTCCGCGCTCACCGACAAGGACGTGAAGGCGGCCACGCCGAAGCTGAAGGAGTTCTTCACCGGGCAGAAGCTGACCTCCGGCTCCTCCGGCTGGCTCGCCACCGCCTACGCCCGGCGCCCCGACGTCGACGCGGTCGTCAACTACGAGTCGGTGCTGCTGTCGATCCCGGGCGGGCTCACCGTGATCCGCCCGGCGGACGGCGTGGTCACCGCGGACTATCCGCTGACCTCGCTGACCGCCGCCCGCCCCGAGGCGAAGGACGCGGTGCGCCGGCTCGCCGCGCAGCTGCGCACCCCGGCGGCCCAGCGGCTGATCACCGAGCGGACGAAGCGCCGCCCGGTGGTGCCGGGCGTCGCCCCGGCGGCCGGTCTGGCCACCGACCCGCGGCGCGAACTGCCGTTCCCCGGCAGCCGTTCGGTCGCGGACGGGCTGCTCGACTCGTACGACAACACGCTGCGCCGCCCGTCCCGCACGGTCTACGTCCTCGACACCTCCGGCTCGATGGAGGGCGAGCGGCTCGACCGGCTGAAGGCGGCGCTGACCGAGCTGACCGGCGACTTCCGGGACCGCGAGGAGGTGACGATGATGCCGTTCGGCACGGGCGTGAAGAGCGACGAGGTCACCACCCACACCGTCGACCCGGGCGCGCCGAAGGCCGCGCTCGACGCGATCCGCGGCGACGCGTCCCGGCTCAGCGCCTCCGGCGGCACGGCGATCTACTCCAGCCTGAAGGAGGCGTACGCGCGGCTCGACGACGCGCGCGCGGACGACACGTTCACGTCGATCGTGCTGATGACGGACGGCGCCAACACCGACGGCGACCCGGCCGCCGCCTTCGACACCTTCCACGACCGCTCGCTCAGCCCGGCCCAGCAGCGCATCCCGGTCTTCCCGATCCTGTTCGGCGACTCGGACAGGGCGGCGCTCGACCACATCGCGCAGCTCACCGGCGGCAAGCTGTTCGACGCGACGACGGGCTCGCTCGACGGGGCCTTCGAGGAGATCCGTGGCTACCAGTAACCGCCTGCTGAGATACGTCGAGTCGCGCAAGAACCTCACGGGCTGCGCCTGCGGCATCGCCGGGGTGGCGCTCACCCTGACGACCGGCGCCGCCGGCTCGCTGTGGCCGCTGGTGGTGGCAGGCCTGTACGGCGCGGGCGCGCTGATCGCCCCGCCCGAGCGTCCGGCCACGCCGGCCTTCCCGGAGCCGGCCGAGCAGGTCGAGGCGCTGCGCGGGGACCTGGTCCTGCTGCGTGCGTATCTCGCCGAGGTGGAGCTGCCGCCGGCCGCGCACGGCCGGATGACCGAGCTGGACACGCTCGTCGGAGCGCTGCTCGAACCGGGCTGGGTGAGCGACCCGGAGCAGGTCCGGGTGCTGGCCCGGGCGGTGCGCCAGGACATCCCGGAGGCGGTCGACGCGTTCGTCCGCAGCCGGTGGTGGTCCCGTGCCGTGCCGGGCGCCGAGCCTCCGGAGCGCCATCTGGAACGGCAGTTGGCCGCGCTGCACGCGGAGGCGGCGGAGATCGCCTCGGCGCTCCAGGACGCGGAGGCCCGCCGGCAGCAGACCCACACCCGCTATCTGGAGGACCGGGGCCGCTGAGCGGAGGAGGAGGTGCGCCGGCCCCCGGAGCCGTGAGGGGGCTCCGGGGGCCGGATGCGTCGTGACGGGCCGTCGTGACCCCAGCTGGTCAGGGCGGAAATCGGGGCAACCCGCCACGAGTCTTCAGGGGCTCAGCCCAGGCGCTCGACCAGCGCGTTGTACTGGTCCCACAGCTCCTTCGGCGTGTGCGTGCCGAAGGTCTCCAGGTGCGCGGGGACCAGGCCGGCCTCCTCGCGCCAGACGTCCTTGTCGACGGTGAGCAGGAAGTCCAGGTCCTCCTCGGCCAGGTCCAGGCCGTCGGTGTCCAGGGCCTCCTTCGTCGGCAGGATGCCGATGGGGGTCTCGACGCCCTCGGCCTTGCCGTCGAGGCGCTCGACGATCCACTTCAGGACGCGGCTGTTCTCGCCGAAGCCGGGCCAGACGAACTTGCCGGCGTCGTTCTTGCGGAACCAGTTGACGTAGTAGATCTTCGGCAGCTTCGCGGCGTCCGCGGTCTGACCGATCTTGATCCAGTGCGCCATGTAGTCGCCCATGTTGTAGCCGCAGAACGGCAGCATGGCGAAGGGGTCGCGGCGCAGCTCGCCGACCTTGCCCTCGGCGGCGGCGGTCTTCTCGGAGGCCACGTTGGCACCGAGGAAGACGCCGTGGTTCCAGTCGAAGGACTCGGTGACCAGCGGGACGGCGGAGGCGCGGCGGCCGCCGAAGAGGATCGCCGAGATCGGCACGCCCTTCGGGTCCTCCCACTCCGGCGCGATGATCGGGCACTGCCCGGCCGGGACGGTGAAGCGGGCGTTGGGGTGGGCGGCCGGGGTCTCGGACTCCGGCGTCCAGTCGTTGCCCTTCCAGTCGGTGAGGTGCTGGGGCAGCTCCTCGGTCATGCCCTCCCACCAGACGTCGCCGTCGTCGGTGAGCGCGACGTTCGTGAAGACGGAGTTGCCCCACATCGTCTTCATGGCGTTGGCGTTGGTGTGCTCGCCGGTGCCGGGCGCGACGCCGAAGAAGCCGGCCTCGGGGTTGATCGCGTAGAGGCGGCCGTCCTCGCCGAAGCGCATCCAGGCGATGTCGTCGCCGATGGTCTCCACGGTCCAGCCGGAGATCGTGGGCTCCAGCATGGCGAGGTTGGTCTTGCCACAGGCGGACGGGAAGGCGGCGGCCACGTACTTGGCCTCGCCCTGCGGCGGCGTCAGCTTGAGGATGAGCATGTGCTCGGCGAGCCAGCCCTCGTCGCGCGCCATGACGGACGCGATGCGCAGCGCGTAGCACTTCTTGCCGAGCAGGGCGTTGCCGCCGTAGCCGGAACCGTAGGACCAGATCTCGCGGGTCTCCGGGAAGTGCGAGATGTACTTGGTGCTGTTGCACGGCCACGGCACGTCGGCCTCGCCCTCGGCGAGCGGGGCGCCGAGGGTGTGGACGGCCTTGACGAAGAAGCCGTCGGTGCCGAGCTCGTCGAGGACGGCCTGTCCCATGCGGGTCATGGTGCGCATGGAGACGGCGACGTACGCGGAGTCGGTGATCTCGACGCCGATGGCGGAGAGCTCGGAGCCGACCGGGCCCATGCAGAAGGGCACGACGTACATGGTGCGGCCCTTCATGGAGCCGCGGAAGATGCCCTTCTCGCCCGCGAAGATCTGCTTCATCTCCGCCGGGGCCTTCCAGTGGTTGGTCGGGCCCGCGTCCTCCTCCTTCTCGGAGCAGATGAAGGTCCGGTCCTCGACGCGCGCGACGTCGGTCGGGTCGGAGGCGGCGTAGTACGAGTTCGGGCGCTTGATCGGGTCGAGCTTCTTGAAGGTCCCCTTCGCGACGAGCTCCTCACAGAGGCGCTCGTACTCGGCCTCGGACCCGTCGCACCAGACGACGGCGTCGGGCTGCGTGATCTCGGCGATCTCGTTGACCCAGGAGACGAGCTCCTGGTGCTGGGTGGGGACGGTGGAGGGAGCCGCGTTGTCGCGCGCCACGATTGCTCCTTGTAGAGGGGTTTTTAAGATGTATGCCCCTTGGGGGCTGCGACCCGGATGCGTCGTAGGCGCTCATCCGGTGCCGACCGCACTCATTTGATCATCCGACGCTTCCGCGCATATGTCCAGAGGGCCGCACACGTGAGCATCGCCACTCATATCCACTGCTTACGATCACGTAGGTACGATGCCGAACCATGACAGCAGCCTCGCCGGACCTCACCGCCACGGAGCAGCGCCCGGCGCTGCCGCTCCCGCTCAAGCCGAGACTCCGAGGCTGGCTGCACGCCGGAATGTTCCCCGCGGTGATCGTCGCGGGGCTCGTCCTGGTGGCCCTCTCCGACTCGCCGCGGGCCCGGATCGCCTGCGGCATCTACGTGCTCACGGCCTGTCTGCTGTTCGGCATCAGCGCCCTGTACCACCGCGGCAACTGGGGACCGCGCGGCGAGGCCGTGCTGCGGCGGCTCGACCACGCCAACATCTTCCTCATCATCGCGGGCACCTATACCCCGCTGACGCTGCTCCTCCTCCCCGACTCCACCGGCCGGCCCCTCATGTGGGCGGTCTGGGCGGCGGCCGCGGCCGGCATCGCCTTCCGGGTCTTCTGGGTCGGCGCGCCCCGCTGGCTGTACACGCCCTGCTACATCGCGATGGGCTGGGCCGCCGTCTTCTTCCTGCCCGACTTCATGCGGGCCGGCGGCATCGCCGTCCTCGTCCTGGTGATCGTCGGCGGCGTCCTCTACAGCGCGGGCGGCGTGATCTACGGCATGAAGCGCCCGAACCCGTCCCCGCGCTGGTTCGGCTTCCACGAGGTCTTCCACTCCTTCACCCTCGCCGCGTTCATCGTCCACTACGTCGGCATCTCGCTGGTGGCGTACACCCACGCCTGACCAGGGACAATGGTGTCCGTGACCGACACCCCCGCCCGCCCGTCCCTGCGCGAGCGCAAGAAGCTCAAGACCCGCGCCGCGATCCGGAAGGCGGCCTACCGGCTGGTGTCCGCGCAGGGGTACGAGGCCACCACCATCGAGCAGATCGCCGCGGCGGCCGAGGTCTCGCCGTCCACGGTCGTCCGCTACTTCCCGGTCAAGGAGGACATCCTCCTCACCGACGACCTGGACGACCTCCTCGTCGACCGGCTGCGCGCCCGCCCCGCCGGCGAGGACCCGCTCGACTCGCTGCGCGCGGTGATCCTCGAAGCCGTCGGCGCCGCGCTCGCCGAGGAGCCGGCGGACACCCTGCTGCGGGCCCGCTTCCTGGTGGAGATCCCGGCCGTCCGCGCCCGCTTCACCGAGACCACCGCCGACACCGGCCGGCTGCTCTCCGGCGCCGTCGCCGAGCGCACCGGCCGCGACCCCGACGACCTGGAGGTGCGGGTCTTCACCGCCGCCGTGCTCGGCGCGCTGCGCGAGGCCACCGTGCACTGGGCCGAACACGGCCGCGGCGACGACCTCGTGACGCTCCTCGACCGGACCGTCGACACCCTCAAGGGCGGCCTGACGCTGCGCCCGGCCGGCCCAGGGCCGCTCTGACCACCTCGCCCGACGCCGGGTTCCCGGCGCAGCCGAACACCCCGTGCGGGCAGTAGTCGGTGAAGGTCTGGTAGACCGGCCGCTGCCGCGCGAACCAGTCCAGCATCCCGCGTACGTACGCCGGATCGTCCCCGTTGCGGAACAGCCCCCACTCGGGGAACGACACCGGCTTGCCGTGCGCCGCCGCGAAGCGGGCGTGGAAGGCGAGCCCGTACGGCTCCGCCACCTGCTCCGCGAACGACAGCCCGGCCGGCTGGTCGTAGGCGTCCATGCCGACGATGTCCACCACGTCGTCGCCGGGCCAGCAGCGCGTCCACGGGACGGCGTCGGGCCCGCGGCTCGGCGTGAAGTCGAAGCGGAAGCGCTGCCCCGGCACCTGCCGCAGCACGGTCACCGTCCGCCGCCAGTACGCCTTCCAGGCCGCCGGGTCCGGCCCGCAGCGGTGGGTGTACGTGGTGCCGTTCATCTCCCAGCCGAGCACGAGGACCGCGTCGCCGAGCCGGTGCGCCACGAGCCGCTCGCCGAGCGCGCGGAAGTGCGCGTCGAACGCCCCGGACGCCCCGCGCCGCAGCCCCGCCCGCACCTCCGGGTCGCCGACGCCCTCCTCGTTGCGGTCCATCAGCGGCACGTTGAGCACGAAGAGCCGGCCCGGCCGCTGCTCCTTCCACCGCGCCCACGGCCCGAACAGCGCCGGATGGCCCTCGATGTTGGACCAGCGGTCGCCCGGCAGATAGGTGTGCCCGACCGTCAGCTCCGTGCCGCCCAGCCACTTCTCCACCTCGGCGATCCGCCGCACCCCGGCCTCGTCCGAGCCGGTGAAGAAGCCCGCCGGCACGCTCGCCGGCTCCCGCTCGGGCTCCCGCGCGGGCTCCGTCACGGGCCGCGCCAGCGGATCGCGGCCGTCCGGCGCGAGCCGCCCGTACGACACCAGGCACACGAGAACGGCCGCGAGCAGCACGGTCAGTGCCACTCGCGGCCAGGTCGTCGTCCGGGCCGTCACCCGGGAACGCGGGAGGCGCACGTCAGCTGGTCCAGAACTCCCACCAGCGGGTCAGGATCAGCATCCCGATGATCCCGATGTGCAGCACCGGCAGCGCGAAGGTGAAGTCCCCGAGGAAGCCCTTCACCGCGGCAGGCGCGGGCAGCAGCCCACGGCGCACGTTGTGCGCGGTGGTGTACCAGAACATGGTGATCGTCGCGCACCAGGCCAGACAGCACCACAGGCACAGCGAGTTGATCTCGTACAGCGACTGCTGCATCAGCCAGGTGCAGAAGCCGACGCCGAACAGCATGCCCGCGTTCAGGCCGAGCCAGAACCAGCCCCGGTAGCGGGCGCCGGCCAGGATCCCGGCGCCCACGGCGACGACGACGGCGTACGTGACGAGGCCCAGCATCGGGTTCGGGAAGCCGAACACACCCGCCTGCTCGCTCTTCATGATGTTGCCGCAGGAGACCACCGGGTTGAGGCTGCACCCCGGCGTGAAGCCCGGGTCCTCCAGGAGCCTGAACTTGTCGATCGTGATCACCCAGCCGGCGAGCAGGCCCGCCGCGCCGGTCACGACCAGCATCCAGGCGAAGGCCCGGCTCGCGCCGATCCCCGCTCCGCCCGCCCGCCCGCCGTCCCGGTCCGTCTCCGGGTCCCGGTGCCGGGGCCCGGGGACCGCCGTCCCGCCGCGCACGTTCACCGTCGTCATCGCGCCGACCCCTGCCCGCTCAGCCCTGGATCCGGCTCACCGGCACCGCGACGAGACCGGAGTTGCGCACGACGGCGTCGTCCATCAGGAACGCCTTGAGGCGGTCCTCCGCGAGCTGCGCCCCCGGCTGCGCGTCCGGCCACGGCACGACCGGGATCTTCACGATGACGTGGCCGGTCTCGTGGGCCGCCGCCTGCCACTCCGCCGACACCGGGCACTGCGCGTTCATGAACGGCAGGGTGAGCACCGCCCGCTCCGCCTCGACGAGCAGATGCGCGCCGATCCCGCGGTCCTGGCCGGCGTCGACGACGACGCCGCCGACCGGCACGCCCATGTCCTCCAGGGTCTGCCGCAGCTCCGCCTCGCCGGCCTCCCGGCCGTGCAGGCCGTCGCCGAGCGAATACACCATCAGAAAGGGAGTGGCGGGCATCTCGTCGGTGGGCCCGAGGGTCCACGAGATGACGGTGAGCGTCCCCATCGAATGGGCACTGTGCGCCTTGGACGCGACATGGGAAGTGGTCATGAATCCGGATGCTAGGGGACGAACGCCCGCCTGCCGGAGCCGAATTCACTCATTCGGCCGATTATCCGTCCATGGGCATTTGAGCCGCAACGAACCGGGGTTTTCATCGTTGTGCCCATAGGGCACAAGCCGACCCCAGGAGATCACTCATGATCGTCCCGCGCCGAGTGGCCTTGCGTTCGCTTTTCGCACTGGCCGTCACCGCCTTCACGGGCGGCGCACTGACCCGCATCACCGCCTTACCCGCCAGGGACGCCCCCGCGGCCGCCGAGGACCCGCACGCCTTCGACGAGATGTACGCGGGCCGCCGCATCCAGGGCTTCGCGGGCCCGACCGGCGAGCCGGTGGCCCTCGTCGACGGCCGGCCGCTGCATCTGATGCGCTGCGCCGACGGCGGCTGGGTCACCCCCATCGACCACTACGAGTCCTGTCCGACGCCGCTCGCGGCCACCCGCGCGGCCGTGGCCGACCTCGGTCCGGCCCCGCTGAGCCGGTACGCCGCGTGGCACGGCGACCACGGCGGCGAGAGCACCCACCCGGGAGGGAGCCCGCGTGGCGTACACGCGTAAGAACCAGCGCGACCTGACGAGCGCCGAGCGCCGGCGCTTCGTCTCCGCCGTCCTGGAGCTCAAACGGTCCGGGAAGTACGACGAGTTCGTGCGCACCCACATCGACTACTACGTCGCCGACGGCGAGGGGAAGCTGCGGGTCGCGCACATGTGCCCGAGCTTCCTGCCCTGGCACCGCAAGTTCCTGCTCGAGTTCGAGCGGGCGCTGCGCCGGATCGACCCGGCGGTGACCGTGCCGTACTGGGACTGGACCCGGGACAACACGCCGGCCGCCGCGATCTGGGGCGAGGACTTCATGGGCGGCAACGGCCGGCGCGGCGACTTCCAGGTGACGACCGGCCCGTTCGCCTACGCGGGCGGGAAGTGGACCGTGCGCTACGGGATGACCGAACAGCGCTTCCTGAGCCGGGACTTCGGCCGCCCGCGCGATCCGATCGCGCTGCCGACGGCGGCGGACGTCGACCTGGCGATGCGGGAGCGGACGTACGACACGGCGCCCTGGAACTCCACCAGCGGCTCCGGCTTCCGCAACCGTCTGGAGGGCTGGGGGTCCGGCTCGGGCAACTCCCGCTTCCGGCTGCACAACCGGGTGCACCGCTGGGTCGGCGGCCTGATGCTGGGCGGCGGCTCGGTCAACGACCCGGTGTTCTGGCTGCACCACGCCTACATCGACCTGCTCTGGTCGCGCTGGCAGGCCCGCAACCCGGGGGCCGGCTATCTGCCGAAGAGCCCGCCGCCACTGGGCGACCCGCAGTACCGCAAGGTCGCCGCGCTGCACGAGCGGCTCGGCCCGTGGAACCTGACGCCGGCGGAGCTGCTCGACCACAGCGCGGTCTACCGGTACGCGTGAGGCGTCCGGCACCGCAGACGACGTGTCCCCCCGGCCCAGCGGGCCGGGGGGACACGTCGCACTACGAGTGGTGCTGGACGAGGGCCGGATCAGCCGCCGTAGCCGCCCTCGCCGCCGTGGCCGTCGACGTTCGCGCACTGGTTGCCGAAGGCCGGGTTGATCAGACCGATGACGTTGACGGTGTTGCCGCAGAGGTTGATCGGCACGTGGACCGGGACCTGCACGACGTTGCCGGAGGCGACACCGGGCGAGTGGGCGGCGACGGCCTCCGCGCCGGCGTCGGCGACGGCCAGGCCGGCACCGGTCATGGCAACGGCACCGGTGCCGGCGAGAACAGCGGCAGCCTTCGCGATGCGAGACATCAGGAACTCCTTGAACGTGGAAAGCGACCGAGAGAATCACGGTCACGTGTGTCGTTCAACGGCGGAACGACCATAGGGTCACGGCCATTGCGCCGAATGGGAACGAAGAATCGTAAGAACCGGAAGGGCCAACGGAATCGGCCATTCCGAAGATGGCCCGCGGACGTCCGCCCGCCCGCCGCCGGATGCGACGGAACGCGCCGGAAGCCGCGGGCCGCGGCCATGCGACAAGCCTTTCCCTGCAACGAGCGGAACCCTCGGGGGTGGCGGGAAGAATCGTGTCTTCACCCGCCGGGCCGCGGCTCGTACAAAGAAACGCCCGCCCGGAACGTCAGCGCGCGTCCGGGTGCAGACCCAGCTGGGGGTCGAGCGCGCCGCCGAGCGACGGCGTCAGCACACCGGCCTGCGGCACGCCGACCTCCGGCAGCCCGCCGAGCCCGTCGCCTGCCGGGGCACCGAGCGGGTTGCCGACGACGGCGCCGGGCGTGACGGCCTTCATGTCCGCGCGCGGGCTGCTGAGTTCGGCCGTGCCCGGCTCGCTGTCCTTGAGGAGCTCGGGCAGCGGCGCCGCGATGTCGGTCCTCGACAGCGCGCTGTCCAGCGGTACGCGGGGCAGGGTGAGGTCCGGCAGTGCCGCGCCGTGGCCCTGGTGGAAGCCGGTGGGCGCGCCGGGAATGGGGGTGGGGACGCCGGTGGCGATGGTGGGGGCGTCGCCCGGGAGCACCTGGTCGAGGCCCTGCAGCGGGATGACCACGGGCGCGTCGGCGGCGGCCGGGGAGGCCAGGGCCGCCGAGGCGAAGGCGGCGGCGAGGAGCCCCAGACCGGCGTGAGATCGCAGATTCATGTCCTGCAAACGAGTTGCCGGGCCGTTTCGTGACGGCATTCGCCTGAGTGCAGCAACGCACGGCCCCCACCGGTGATCCGGTGGGGGCCGTGGTTGACGATCCGGCCGGCGGTCAGCCGCCGAGCGGGCCCGCGCCCAGCGGCAGACCGCCGAGCAGCGCCGGGGCGCCGCCGCCCTTGCCGGTCCGGTTCAGCTGCGTCGCGGCGTCGGTGACGGTCTTCACCGGGGAGCCCTCCGTGGTGCTGCTGAGCGCGTCCGTCTTCAGGCCGCCGCTGGTCAGCGAGCCGAGGCCACCGGGCAGGCCGGTGGGCAGCACCGACTCCGCGGCCATCGCGGGCGCGGCGACGCCCATGGCGAGCAGGGAACCGGCGACGGCCGCGGCAACCTGGGTGGGCTTCATGAAGAGAGTCCTTCCTCGTGTGACCTGCGCGAGCAAGTCGCTTGCCGTACACGGGAGTTGAGTGCTTCCGGGTACGTTCGTCCTGCCCTGGGTAACGAGACGCGCACCCGGCGGGAAACCCCGGCGGCAACGGTTTTCGCGACACTGCACCCGAATGACGGAAACGGCCGTGGGCCCCCCCGCCCCCCCGGGGGGGCCCGCCCGGGGGGGCCCCCGCCGGGGGCCCGCCCGCCCCCGGGGGGGGGGGGCGCCCCCCCCCCCCCCCCCGGGCCCCCGCGCCGGGCCGGGGGGGCCGGCCGGG
>NZ_JBIAME010000016.1:0-1875 GCF_042873935.1 Streptomyces sp. NPDC004327
AGCCCTAACGGGTGTTGTGATGGGTAGGGGAGCGTCGTGTGCCGGGTGAAGCAGCCGCGGAAGCGAGTTGTGGACGGTTCACGAGTGAGAATGCAGGCATGAGTAGCGATACACACGTGAGAAACGTGTGCGCCGATTGACTAAGGGTTCCTGGGTCAAGCTGATCTGCCCAGGGTAAGTCGGGACCTAAGGCGAGGCCGACAGGCGTAGTCGATGGACAACCGGTTGATATTCCGGTACCCGCTTTGAAACGCCCAATATCGAGCCCATTAATGCTAAGGCCGTGAAGCCGTTCCGGACCCTTCGGGGAAAGGAAAGTGGTGGAGCCGCTGATCCAAGGTGGTAGTAGGTAAGCGATGGGGTGACGCAGGAAGGTAGTCCAGCCCGGGCGGTGGTTGTCCCGGGGTAAGGGTGTAGGCCGTGTGGTAGGCAAATCCGTCACACGTTAAGGCTGAGACCTGATGCCGAGCCGATTGTGGTGAAGTGGATGATCCTATGCTGTCGAGAAAAGCCTCTAGCGAGTTTCATGGCGGCCCGTACCCTAAACCGACTCAGGTGGTCAGGTAGAGAATACCGAGGCGTTCGGGTGAACTATGGTTAAGGAACTCGGCAAAATGCCCCCGTAACTTCGGGAGAAGGGGGGCCACGCCTGGTGATCGGATTTACTCCGTGAGCTGGGGGTGGCCGCAGAGACCAGCGAGAAGCGACTGTTTACTAAAAACACAGGTCCGTGCGAAGCCGTAAGGCGATGTATACGGACTGACGCCTGCCCGGTGCTGGAACGTTAAGGGGACCGGTTAGCTCAGATTCGTCTGGGCGAAGCTGAGAACTTAAGCGCCAGTAAACGGCGGTGGTAACTATAACCATCCTAAGGTAGCGAAATTCCTTGTCGGGTAAGTTCCGACCTGCACGAATGGCGTAACGACTTCTCGACTGTCTCAACCATAGGCCCGGTGAAATTGCACTACGAGTAAAGATGCTCGTTTCGCGCAGAAGGACGGAAAGACCCCGGGACCTTTACTACAGTTTGATATTGGTGTTCGGTTCGGCTTGTGTAGGATAGGTGGGAGACTGTGAAGCGGCCACGCCAGTGGTTGTGGAGTCGTCGTTGAAATACCACTCTGGTCGTGCTGGATGTCTAACCTCGGTCCGTGATCCGGATCAGGGACAGTGTCTGATGGGTAGTTTAACTGGGGCGGTTGCCTCCCAAAGGGTAACGGAGGCGCCCAAAGGTTCCCTCAGCCTGGTTGGCAATCAGGTGTTGAGTGTAAGTGCACAAGGGAGCTTGACTGTGAGACCGACGGGTCGAGCAGGGACGAAAGTCGGGACTAGTGATCCGGCGGTGGCTTGTGGAAGCGCCGTCGCTCAACGGATAAAAGGTACCCCGGGGATAACAGGCTGATCTTCCCCAAGAGTCCATATCGACGGGATGGTTTGGCACCTCGATGTCGGCTCGTCGCATCCTGGGGCTGGAGTCGGTCCCAAGGGTTGGGCTGTTCGCCCATTAAAGCGGTACGCGAGCTGGGTTTAGAACGTCGTGAGACAGTTCGGTCCCTATCCTCTGTGCGCGCAGGAATATTGAGAAGGGCTGTCCCTAGTACGAGAGGACCGGGACGGACGAACCTCTGGTGTGCCAGTTGTTCTGCCAAGGGCATGGCTGGTTGGCTACGTTCGGGAGGGATAACCGCTGAAAGCATCTAAGCGGGAAGCCTGCTTCGAGATGAGTATTCCCACCTCCTTGAGAGGGTAAGGCTCCCAGTAGACGACTGGGTTGATAGGCCGGATGTGGAAGCCCAGTAATGGGTGGAGCTGACCGGTACTAATAGGCCGAGGGCTTGTCCTCAGTTGCTCGCGTCCACTGTGTTAGTTCTGAAG